>CP124756.1:2050000-3250000 GCA_029972225.1 Candidatus Thiothrix putei | reverse complement strand
GCCTGGAGCAGGGGCAATACCGGGTGCAGCCGACAACTAGCGGGCAGCGCGAACTGACCCTGACGGATTTGCAGTTGATTTTAGCAGGCATTGAGGTGCAAAAATCCAGACAATTCAAGCGTTACCAGTATCCTGTGCAGCCACATTCTGGTACAATAAGCCCATGATTTTAAAGCCATCCACCCCGTCTGACACCAGCGTTCCCATGCCGCCGATTGTGGCGGAAATGCTGGCGTTGCGTGAGGAAAATGCGGGGTTACGTGCAGACAATGCCGTCCTGCAACAGGCAGTTTCTGAATTAAAACGCCAACTGGTGTGGTTCAGGCAACAGGTCTTTGGCAGCAAATCGGAAAAGCGTCCGGTTGAGATACCGGTGGCGCAGTTGCCGTTGTTTGCCCCCGCCGCCACCCCGGTTGCCGCACCCGAGGGTGAAAGCATTACCGTCACCTACCAACGCGGTAAAGCCCCCAAGCTGCGCCCGGATGACTGCGTGAATGACTGCGGGTTACGTTTTACCGCCGATGTCCCGGTCAAGGTGATTCACCTCACCCCGCCGGAACTTCAGGGGGAAGAGGCTGACCAGTATGAGGTGATCGGCACCCAGGTGACCCATCGGGTGGCGCAACGCCCTGCCAGCTACCTCATCCTGCAATACGAGCGCCCGGTCATCAAACGTAAGGGCAGTGCTTCGGCTTCGCTCAGCAACCCACCACTTCCCAGCCCTGCACCCGCCAACGTGCTGGAACGTAGTGTCACCGATGTCAGCTTTTTGGTGGGGATGCTGGTGGACAAGTTCCAGTACCACCTGCCGTTGTACCGCCAGCACCAACGCCTGACCCAAGCGGGGATCACCCTCAGCCGCACGACGCTGACCAATGCGGTGAAACGTGCCATCGACCTGCTCAAACCCATTGCCGAAGCGCAACTCGCCAGTGTACTGCAAAGCAAGCTGCTGGCGATGGACGAAACCCCCATCAAAGCCAGTCCCGCAGGCAACGGCAAGATGAAGCAAGGCTACTTCTGGCCGCTGTACGGGGATCAGGACGAAATCGTCTTCACCTTCTCCGCCAGCCGTGGGCGGCAACACATTGAAAAGACCCTTCGCCAACAGTTCAGCGGCACACTGCTCAGCGACGGTTACCGTGCTTATGCCAGTTACGTCAACGCCAATGACAAGATTACCCATGCCCAATGCTGGGTACACAGCCGTCGCACCTTCATTGCCGCCGAAACCGCTGAACCACAAGCAGTACGCCAAGCCCTTGACACTATCGCGGCACTCTATCAGCACGAAGCCCAGATTAACGAGAAAAAACTCGACGGGGAAGCCAAACGTACCTACCGCCTCACCCACAGCAAGCCGTTGGTCGACCAGTTCTTTGAATGGTGCCAAACCCAATTACAACGTACCGATTTAGTCCCCTCCAACCCGCTGACCAAAGCCCTTGGTTATGTCATCCGCCGCGAACACGAACTGCGCGTGTTTCTGGAAGATCCCGACGTGCCAATGGATACCAACCACATCGAACGCGCCCTGCGGCCCATCCCCATGGGCAGGAAAAACTGGTTGTTCTGCTGGACAGAACTCGGCGCGGAACACGTGGGCATCATCCAAAGCCTGATCACCACCTGCCGCCTGCATGACATTAACCCGTATGTCTATCTGATGGATGTTCTGTTGCGCGTTAGTGAGCATCCCGCTTCTCAGGTGCAAGACCTTACGCCAAGATGTTGGAAACAACGGTTTGCGGATAAGCCATTGCGCTCGGATTTGTTTGCGGATATCAACGACGGGCTAGAATGACCGTTTACTACTTGCTAGAGGTATGGTGATACCGCGCCCGACTGCGCGACCAACGTTCCAACAGAATCAGCACAAACACAAACCCCATCAGCAACGCTGCCAATTGCGATGCCGCCGCGTGATCGCCCAGCCCAAACCAAGTACGGAAAATGCCCGTGGTAAAGGTTGATACGCCGAAATATTGCACCGTGCCAAAATCCGCCAACGTTTCCATCAACGCCAGCGACAAGCCGGTAATAATTGCCGGACGCGCCAACGGCAACGCCACTCGAAAGAAACTTTGCCACTGGTTTGAACCCAGCGTGCGGCTCACTTCCAGCACACAAATCGACTGTTCCAGAAACGCTGCCCGCGCCAACAAATACACATACGGAAACAGCACCAGCGACAACATGGTGATTGCACCGCCAAGGGAGCGCACATTCGGGAAGTAATAATCGCCATACCCCCAGCCCGTCAGCTCGCGCAACAAGGTTTGCACTGGCCCCGAAAAATCCAGCATTCCCGTGTAGGTGTAGGCAATAATGTAAGCAGGCATCGCCATCGGCAACAGCAATGCCCACTCAAAAAAGCGTCGCCCCGGAAACTCACACATGCTGTTCAGCCATGCAGCCGGAAGCCCCAGTAGCAATACGCCAAACCCCACGCCCAACACCAGCCAGAGCGTATTCAGCAAATAATCGGTAAGCACCGTTTCGCGCAAATGCTGCCAAACTTCGGGCGCAGGCACGAATACGTAGCCGAACACCGCGAGGATCGGCAAAGCAGTCAGCAATGCCATGCCCAACAGCACGGCACGCCAGAGCAGGGGTTTTATTTCCACCCAGCTTTGTCCATGATTTTCACGGCTTCGGCATTGTGTTTGCCGAGTTCAGACAAGTTCAGGCTATCGGCTTTGAACTCGCCCCAACCTTTGAGCATCGCACTGGGCGCAATACCGGCTTTCACGGGGTATTCCTGATTGGCTTCGGCGTACCATTGCTGCGATTCATCGTTAACCAAGAACTCCATCAGTTTGACGGCGTTATCCTTGTTTTTGGCGGTTTTAGTTACCGCAGCACCGCTGATGTTGATGTGTACGCCGCGATCACCTTCGGCTTGGTTAGGCCAGAAGATTGCGACCTTTTCCGCAGCGGCTTTGTCTTCCGCCTCTTCACCCGTCAGCATTTGCCCGTAATAGTAGGTGTTGGCAAGCGCAATGTCGCATTGCCCAGCCGCTGCTGCTTTGATTTGGTCACGGTCGCCGCCTTCGGGTGGACGCGCAAAGTTTTTCACCAAGCCGTCAGCCCATGCCTGCGCCTTTTCCGCGCCGTTCACTGCAATCATCGAACCCAGCATTGACTGGTTATAGATATTGTCGGAAGAGCGTACACAAATGCGACCTTTCCATTTCGGATCAGCCAAATCTTCGTAAGTGGAAAGTTCTTCCGGTTTCACTTTGTCTTTCACGTAAAAGATCGGGCGGGCGCGGGACGTGAGGCCAAACCACTGATGCGAAGGGTCACGTAGGTTTTCAGGAATTTCTTTTTTCAAGATTTCGGATTCGACTGGTTGAGTCAGTTCCATTTCTACGGCACGGTATAAACGACCTGCATCCGCCGTCATCAGCAGATCGGCAGGGGTGTTTTCCCCTTCAAGTTTAAGGCGTTCCAAGAGCGCATCATCTTTGCCCGTCACAAGGTTAACTTTAATGCCGGTCTGTTCAGTAAATTTGTCGAACAATGGCTTGATCAGTTGTTCTTTACGGGCGGAATAGACGTTGACTTCACCATCAGCGAATGCAGGGGTGGCAATGCTGACAAGCAATAATGACAATGCAATTTTTTTGAACATAGGGTCTGCCTCTATTGCAAACATGAATAAGAAGAGTTCGCATTATCTATATTTCTACTGATAATGCAAGCAATTCTCATTATTTCATTAGGGGGCTAAAATTCGTAAGCCACTTGTAAGGTGACGACATCTTCTTTCGCCCCATCATAGCCTTCGTTATTCATGTATTCCGCCGCGAAACTGGCTTTTTCATAAACGGGCATCCGGTAAGCGATACCTGTCGCCGTTTCGGGCAGTTCCAATGCTTCGGCATCCTTAGTTTGTTGATAGGCCAGCGCCAGAATACGGTCGTTGCCGAGATCAACGCCGACTTCCAGGTTGCTGGCAGAAGGTGTGGTGGTGGTATCGTCTGCCAACGTGATTTCCTCAACGGCAATGTGTTCGGCAATAAGGTTGAATGCCCCCACTTTACCGGAAGCATGGACACCGACACCCGCTGCGGCTTTATCGTTCACGTCAGAGAGGTAACTGACGCCTGCACTCACGTTATCGGTGCTGTAATCCAGATTTGCACCGTAGGAGTCGATTTTTTTGCTACCGTTTTCGTCATCTTTGAAAACGTAGGCAGAACCCGACATTGCCCCGGCACTCATGCCCAGTTGTACGGCTTCTTCTTGCGTTTCTGCCAGTTCCAGCGTTAAGGGGGCGGATACCATCTTGCTGTCGAATTTGCCGAAAGGTACGTACATGCGCCCGGCGGTAATGTCAGTGCCTTCACGCGGGTGGAAGGTGACAGTGGCTTCATCCACGGCGATATTGTCGTCGTTTTCACCTTGTTCGTAGAGGAACAGCAGATGTCCGTCGATCTTGTCATTCAATTTATTGTCGATGCCTAGTACCACGGTGGGTACGGTGAGGTCACTGGTATCACCGTCATCATTGCTGACGAATCCGGCTTCGACTTCGACCACGCCACTCAAGGTGGTTTCGGCGAAAGCGGGCGTGGCAATGCTGGCTGCAATCATCAGGCTGAGTAAGGTCTTTTTCATGCTGGGACTCCAAAATTATCGCTTTTTAAGGGCATTGGCTTGTCCGTTTTCATGACAGCACCACATGGTTATCCCACAAGGTGTCAGGATAGTGGTGCAGCAGACTGGCTGATGCAGGTTGTAAGGTTGAGGGAAAAGTGTGTATGCCGCCGGTGGCATCCGAGACGAGAAATTGTTGCTTATCCGCCAGAAACGCAATGCCGCTTGGTTCCGGTAGGGGATGCGCGTGCAGGAAACGGTGTTCGCGGGTACTCCAGAAACTGGTGTGATTACCACGAGGTGAGGATACCGCAAGGATGTGTTGCTGCGGGTCATACGCCAAATCAGCCATATAGCCGCTGAAACGTGCCACATCCGCAGTGCTAATGTCGAGCAATTGCAAATCGCCGCCACGTTCTTGCCATGCCACTAACGAAGCAGGTTGCTGGCGGTATAAGTCACCTTCGTATTGCAGCGCTACACCGACATTGCCATCGGCGGTGGTGATCAGGTGGCGAATGCTGAGGTAACGGTCGGGCAGGCGGTATTCGTCGATTTTTTTGCCGCTGGCAGCGTCGATATACACCAAGGAGGGTTGCATGGTGTCGAGATTGAGTTTGCGCCGCCCGAAATCAGGGTGGGTTTCGATGCCTCCATTGGCGACGACCAGTGTTTTGCCGTCAGGCATGAGTTGGACTTCGTGCGGATCAAGCCCGAAGGTGTCGTATTCGCCCAGATGTTGGAAGGTTTGGCTATCGCGGATGCCCAGTACACCGCGTTTCGCGTCAAAATGGTTTTCGGTGGTGAATAGCGCATCGCCTTGGGCAGACAGGCAGCCGTGACCATCAAAATGGTGTCCGGCAGTAGCAGGGATGCGCTGCATACCGTTAGACCAATTGACCACTGCGCATTCAAAGCCGGGGCGTCTGCCAAACAGAATTACCCGCCCATCGTGCAGTGGTAACATGCCATGACCGCGAAACGGCACGGCTTGTGAATCGGTAGTGCCGCTGGCAATATCCAGTCGGGTGAGGAAATGCCTGCCTGCCGGATTATCACTGGCTGAATACAGGATTGTCGCGCAGGGGGGGGCAGCACTGGTGAGTTTCATCAGCTTATTCACACCCAAGGTTGCACCGAATGTGCCTGCCGTGGCGAGCAATAAAAAGGTGCGGCGATTCATGGTTTAATCCCCATCATTATCGTTAAAACCGAGTTGTACACCCATGACTTTGGCAAGCTGACGTTTGATGCCCATTTGGATGTCGTTGCCCATGTAGTAGTAACCGTCGAGTGCTTTGCTGTTGCCCGTCTTGATCAATTCAAACGGATCGCTGTCGGGAACCGGCAGTTTGAGGTAATTATCCAGCCGCATTTCCATCGCATCGGCGACGAACTTTTCGATCTCACGTTGGTTATGGTCACGCAGCCATTGCAGAATACCGCCGTCTTTTACAATACGCAGCATTCCTTCGACATTGGCGCGAACGACTTGCACGGAATAGCCACTGCGCCATGCTTCTAACTGATAGGCGTTGGAGGTGTTCAGCACCTCTTGTTTGCCTTCGGTATTGAGGTCAATGCCTTTGCCAAGTGGATTGCCGATGCGGTTTTTGCTGAACTTCTCGGCGGACTGAAACAGCTTACCCACCAGTAAATCCACTGCTTGACGTGAGCTGGCGAAAGTGGCATTGCCTTTATTGGCAGTGCGGAAGGCAGTGGCGTAGCCGTTTTTGTCGTTGATCCAAGCCTCGGCAATGGTGTGCAACGTGGTTTGCAATAGCTCGCTGGCGGCTTGCACGTAAGCACAGCGGCGTTTGCCTGTGTCACCTTGGAAGGCGGCAAGCTGGTCAGCATCGCTTTTATCACGGTCGAACAGCAGGAATTCGAGTGTGCCTAAGCCTTGCCCGCCTACGCCTGCTTTTTCCACTGCTTCCACGGTCAACGGGGATGTAGCGTTTAATAAACCGTTGATCACCGCTTTTTTGGGGGGATTGAAGTTGACCTTGAAGTCAATTTGGTCTTCGATGGCGGGGCCAAACATGAGAGCATCAGTACGATGCCATGCTAATAGGGTTTCGCCCCAACCTTCGCGCAAAACCTTGAAGTTTTCGGCATTGGGTTCGCTGCAAAAGGTTTTGCTGCGTTGGGTGAGGGTGTTGGCAGTGACATCCAACTCGCGGTACAGCGGGATGATTGCGCCATCGACAACGTGCACCAGCAATTTGTCTACGTCGGGAATTGGCGTTGCGGGGGCAATAGTCGTGACCACTTCTTTGACTTCTGTTTCGACTGGTGGAGCCTCGTTTGCCAATAACAGGCTAGGAAGCAGGAGTAGGCAGCAGCCAATCTGTTTAAACATCGTCATTCTCATTACAGCGAGTTCAGGAAGCGCAACAAGGCTTCACGCTCTGGTTTGTTGAGGGCAAGCACGTTTTGCTTGGCAGGTTCAGCTTCGCCGCCGTGCCAAAGGATGGCTTCGAGCAAGTTGCGGGCGCGTCCGTCATGCAAAAAGCGGGTATGTCCGCTGAGCGTTGCGGTGATACCGATGCCCCATAGCGGGGGCGTGCGCCATTCTTGTCCGCTGGCAGCAAATTCGGGGCGGTTGTCCGCCAAGCCTGCGCCCATGTCATGCAGTAATAAGTCGCTGTATGGCTGGTGTGCTTGCTGGGCTAAGGCGGGAAAAGTAGGGACGTGGCAACGGGCACAACCGCTTTGCTTAAAGAGGCGTTCGCCTTGCAGCACTTGTGGGTCAGTTACATCACGGCGTGGCGGCACAGGTTGGGCGTTAACGTGGAATACCACTTTATCCAGCAGGTCATCAGGAATTTCGGGTTTGCCGCCATCAGGCAGGTGGTGGCAATCGGTTTGCGCTGCCGTGCAGGGCTGTTCGGGAAAACGGGTATTGGTAATGCCAATGTCGTTACGGAAGGCATCCGCACTTTGCTGGGCAATACTGGGTTGGTTCGCTTTCCAGCTAAACCGTCCCAGTACGATTTGCTGTTGCTGGATGTCCCACACTTGGTTGGCTTTGCCGGAAATACCGTCGCCGTTTTTATCGTCGGGGTCGGCATTGGCGAGAATTTCGGCGGTGGGGACGCTTTCCAGCAAGCCCATGCCGAACAATGCCGGGGCAACGCGCACGGAGTGCTGTACGTCGGGGTGCATTGCGCCGTAGTTCAAACTATCGAGATGCAGCTTAGGTTGTTGCAGGGTGTAAGTTTCACCATCGGCAAATTGCCCGTGGACTTCGGTGTAGCTAAAACGTGGGGTGGCTTCGCCCTGCAAACCTTTGTTGCCGAGTGGTTGCAGGTGATCGCCATAAAGGGGTTCGGGCGCGACGCCTAGGGTTTTGGCTACCATCGGTTGTTCTGCTGTGGTGGCAGGGATACTGAGTTTGACGATAGTCGAGAGGAACGGTTCGGTTGCCGTTAGCGGCGGATGCCCGCGCCCGTGCTGCACATGGCAGGCAATGCAGCTATTGGCTTTGAACAATGGCCCCAGCCCATCGCGTGCGGTGGTGGATGCGGGCGCACTCACCCACGGTTGTTGGAAGAATGCGCCACCGATGGCGAAATCTTCGTGCTGTTGTGGGTTCCCTTCGGCTACGCTCAGGGAACGGGAGGGGGTATCGCTGTTGGCTAGCTCTGGCAGCATAATAAGTAGGCTGCTCAGGGCAATGGCTAGGGTCGATTGCATTTATCCACCAAATGAGTCGCTGCTCTCCGGGTTAAGGCTGTCCACGCCGACGGCTTTGGCAGCCGCTTCGATGTCACCCGTTTGGCTGCGCAACGCCGCAATCGTGGCTTTGATGCGTTTGTTACCGTCCTTGTTGTCGGGGGTAATTTGCTGGTCGAAATTTTCACCGTTTTTCGCTGCTTCCACAATGGCTTCGGCTTTTTGTTGCGTATCCGCGAGTTTGCTGACTAAGGTTTAGCTGGCTTTGGCATCTTTGGCGGCAACCAGTTGCGCGAGGCTTGCGCCTTCCAGCTTGCTGCCATCGGTGCGGGTGTACGTGCCGTTGAAAATGTTCTGGATGCTGCGGGCATTTTCGGCAATGTCGTTGTGGGTGTTGTCGCTGAAGCAGGAATGTTCGTCTTCCTGTGAATGTGCCAACAGTGCCACGTTCATGCGTTCGCCTGCAAGTTCGCCAAGGCTTAAGCTCAGGGCAATCGCTTGAAAGTTTGGTTGCAAAACATGCATAAATAAGGTTTTTCCCGAAAGGACAAAACCGATGCCGAACTTGCCGTCCAGCGCTATCAGCCGCCTACTGGAACAGTTGTCAGTTTTAGAAGACCCACGCCAGCAAGCCAAAGTTCTCTACCCCCTACCTGAAATCCTATTGCTGGGTTTGGCAGGCAGCTTAGCAGGGGCAGACGATGTGGTGGAAATGGTGCGCTGGGCAAAGCTAAACGCGGATTTCCTGCGCCGCTATTATCCCTATGCACGGGGCTTTCCCAGCCATGACACGGTGAGTGACGTGTTCAACGCGCTGAATGCTAAGCTGTTTTCGGAACTGTTTATCCGTTGGACAAACAGCCTGTCCGCAGGGGAGGCTGACCTATTGAACATTGACGGCAAAACCTCACGGCGCAGTGGTGGCAACGGGCAGAACCCTCTGCACCTGGTGTCAGCGTGGGCAAACCAGCAAAATCTAGTGCTGGGGCAGGAAGCCACCGACCAGAAATCCAATGAAATCACTGCCATCCCCGCCTTGCTACGCAAGCTCGACATTGAAGGCTGCTTGATCACCATTGATGCGATGGGGACACAAAAGGCCATCGCCAAGCAAATCGTGGAAGCAGGCGGTGATTACCTACTGGCAGTCAAAGACAATCAGAAAACGTTAGCAGAAGACATCGCCCTGTTTTTCGAAAAGCCGCCTGCCGGTTATGTGCTGGATGAAGACACCCAGGTGGAAAAAGACCACGGGCGGCTCGAAACCCGCCGTTGCCGCATTTGCACCGATGTTGCTTGGTTGGAACAACGGCAGGAATGGGCAGGACTTGCCAGCATCATCTGTATCGAGTCCTGGGTCGAAAAAGCAGGAAAATCCACCTATTCCATCCGCCACTACATCTGTTCACTGGCGATGATCGCCAAGGCCGCACAATATGCCGTCCGCTCCCACTGGGCAATCGAAAACAAGTTGCATTGGGTGCTGGATGTCCTGATGCGGGAAGATTTGGCGAGAAACCGTAGCAACCATGGCGCACATAATCTCGCCATCCTGCGCCACATGGGTACTAACCTGCTGCGCAATGACAAAACCAACAAACATAGCCTCAAAGTCCGTCGTAAACAGGCAGGGTGGTCAACTGACTATCTGGCACAACTGCTGGAGCAAGTCATGTAAGTAAGGCGATTATTCAAGCGATTGCCCTAGGCTTAAGCTGCCGCGTGTGCCGGAATCTTTCGGGGTGGCATTGAAGTCTTGTCCCCACAGCAGGAATTCAATGGCGTGGTAGCCGGTGGCAACGTTGGCTTCTGAACCGCCTTTTTCTTGCGAGGCTTTCAGCAGTTCCGCATCAATTTTGTCTGTGCCAGCAATAATATTGGCAGTGGCAAATTTATTACCTTCCTCATGGTCGTAAGTATCGGTTTTGACGTAATCAATCAAACCTTCATCGAGCGGCCATGCGTTAACTTGACCTTCCCATTCGTCCACGTTGGGGTTGCCGAAACGGAAGGCTTCGGTTTGGCTGTAAGGTTTGCGGGCGGCAAGCCATGCGTCTTTGGCAGCTTGTTGGGTGTCAGCCGTGGGGTTGGCAATGAAAGCATCGACTTTTTCTTGCAATACTTTAGCAGCGGCGAGGGTGTCGCTGAAATTGGCGCTGGCAAGGTTGACGTACTGTTCCATGACGGCTTTGGCGTTGACGGTTTCAGCATTGGCAAGTAGTGGTGCGCTGCAAAGCATTCCACCCAGCAGGATGCTGCTGACAATTTGGTTGAGGCGTTGTTTCATGGTTGTTTCTTTGGGGGAGTGGAGGTTGCGACGGGCTGTTTGTCTGCGTCATCATCCGCCGAAGTGAGGATCAGGTTGCCCCGGCGGGTAATGGTCAGGCAGTAAGGCCGCTTGCCGTGCTGAAGGATGATTTTTTTGCAACCGCGCATCAATTCTTCCAGATTAATCGCTCCAGTCATCATGCGAATGCACCTTGCATCAGGTTGAGGTTAAACAGGGAAGTTTCGGGGTTTAGGGTTTCTTCGATGACTTCGCAGGCATGACCTTTGCATCGCCCACAGCATGTGCCGACTTTCAACGCTTGCTGAATCGCTTCTAAGGTGTCGTGACCTTGTTTCACGGCTTTCTTGATCGCTTTGTCAGTCACAGAGTGGCAAATGCAAACGTACATACGTCATCCCCTAAACAGTAATCATTCTTGATAATGAGCGTTATGATAAACATTATCATTTGTAAATGCAAGTGTTTCTCAGTTATTCTTGGCAGCTTATCACTGGTTCAGAGAATTTGGCATGATCAAGGTTATCCTCCCGCTTACGCTGTTGCTGTCAGGTATTCCGCTTGCTGCTACGCCTGCGCCAACGCCGCTTTCCAGCAAGGAAATGTTGGGTGAAAAGCTCTTTGCTGATGTTAATCTGTCGAATGATGCCAAGGAAGAGGGTGTGAACAAAAGTGCGGTAAACCTCATGCCGCCTCAGCGGTGTTTCGCCAATAATGCTTCCATTGCTGGTTTCCCCGCATGACCCTCAACGCCAACATATCCGCCGCATTATCACTTTTCCACCATGCCCCCGATTTTTTTAAGCGTTGCTGGATGATGTAACGGTGTGCACTTTCTATTTCGCCCGACCCCACGGGCAATCCGAGGGATTTTGCTGTCGGGTAATCCAGTTGCTCAATGCGGTTGCTCAGGTAACGGTGACAAGCTCGTACTGGGGCGTTACTGTCTTCTACCGTTTCTGCTTCGAGGAAAGGTTTCAGTGTGTCGATGACCGCTTGAGCTTGACCATCCTGTAGGGCTTTTTTCTGTTTGGCAAACCATTTATCCTTGTCCTTGAGGCATGAACAGCTTGCGGATGCTGCTGATAGGTATTCACAAACATGATAAAAATCAATCAGGTAATGTCCTTGTGTGCCAAATTGTTCATCCACTTGACGGTTGATCCAGCTTGCCCCATCACCCACCGCATGGAGGAACGTGCTTTTTCCAAATCCAGCACGGCAGGCGGTGTCGAATAAGATTTTTCCAGCATCTTCTACCGTGCCACCGAATATTGCGCCAAACGTTGGCGTAGCACTGCCTTTGGCGTGGGCAAGACACAGGCGGGCTTCTTTCCAGCTTTCCTTTTTGCCTTTGCGCTTGTCGGGGGCTGTTTCGTCAATCTCGACGATGGGGATCATGCTGCCGTCCATTTCGGCAATGACATAGGCTTTTCCCAACGTGCTTGGATAGTCTTTTATCAACACTTGGGATTCATGGATGCGTTTGGCGTGACCTTCGGTGATGTGTCGGATGCTGCTGGATGCCAGCCGTATCCCGTAATGTTCTTCTAATTTATCAGGCACTTGAGCAAATGAACAGTCCGCCCCAAAGTCCGTCACCGCCCGTTGCAGCGGGAGCGAACAGCCTCGGCAAACAACCTCGGCACTCTGGCTAAAGGGGCGGACACGCTTGCCGGGAATCCGGTAGACCGGTTCGCTTATGTGGATTTTTCCGTAGGTCGTGTGCCAATGACAGTTTTTTTTCCACTCTTTACATACTTCCCAATGCCTTCTTCACAGGCTGGGGCTGTGCATTTTTCTACACGTTTGTTTGCCCATGCAGTGATCGCATCATTTCCCATTTGGCGCAGTTCTTCTATCACCCGCTGTTCGGCGTCTGCTGCTTTGATAATGTCATCACCGGCATTTTCAACCACCTCGATTAGCCCTTCCATCCGAGCTTTTAATGCTGGGTTGCGGTTCAAGGCTTCTAAAAGTTTTTGGTCGCGGGAGCTAACTGTCAACATGGGAAAGTCCTTTTTCTCTGGTTTTAGGGGATGCCATCTTAGTCTACAGGACACCGCACTTTTGTTCACACCCCCTTCATTGCCGCCGAAACCGCTGAACCACAAGCAGTACGCCAAGCCCTTGACACTATCGCGGCACTCTATCAGCACGAAGCCCTGATTAACGAGAAAAAACTCGACGGGGAAGCCAAACGTACCTACCGCCTCACCCACAGCAAGCCGTTGGTCGACCAGTTCTTTGAATGGTGCCAAACCCAATTACAACGTACCGATTTAGTCCCCTCCAACCCGCTGACCAAAGCGGGTGTGAACAAAAGTGCGGTGTCCTGTAGACTAAGATGGCATCCCCTAAAACCAGAGAAAAAGGACTTTCCCATGTTGACAGTTAGCTCCCGCGACCAAAAACTTTTAGAAGCCTTGAACCGCAACCCCGCATTAAAAGCTCGGATGGAAGGGCTAATCGAGGTGGTTGAAAATGCCGGTGATGACATTATCAAAGCAGCAGACGCCGAACAGCGGGTGATAGAAGAACTGCGCCAAATGGGAAATGATGCGATCACTGCATGGGCAAACAAACGTGTAGAAAAATGCACAGCCCCAGCCTGTGAAGAAGGCATTGGGAAGTATGTAAAGAGTGGAAAAAAAACTGTCATTGGCACACGACCTACGGAAAAATCCACATAAGCGAACCGGTCTACCGGATTCCCGGCAAGCGTGTCCGCCCCTTTAGCCAGAGTGCCGAGGTTGTTTGCCGAGGCTGTTCGCTCCCGCTGCAACGGGCGGTGACGGACTTTGGGGCGGACTGTTCATTTGCTCAAGTGCCTGATAAATTAGAAGAACATTACGGGATACGGCTGGCATCCAGCAGCATCCGACACATCACCGAAGGTCACGCCAAACGCATCCATGAATCCCAAGTGTTGATAAAAGACTATCCAAGCACGTTGGGAAAAGCCTATGTCATTGCCGAAATGGACGGCAGCATGATCCCCATCGTCGAGATTGACGAAACAGCCCCCGACAAGCGCAAAGGCAAAAAGGAAAGCTGGAAAGAAGCCCGCCTGTGTCTTGCCCACGCCAAAGGCAGTGCTACGCCAACGTTTGGCGCAATATTCGGTGGCACGGTAGAAGATGCTGGAAAAATCTTATTCGACACCGCCTGCCGTGCTGGATTTGGAAAAAGCACGTTCCTCCATGCGGTGGGTGATGGGGCAAGCTGGATCAACCGTCAAGTGGATGAACAATTTGGCACACAAGGACATTACCTGATTGATTTTTATCATGTTTGTGAATACCTATCAGCAGCATCCGCAAGCTGTTCATGCCTCAAGGACAAGGATAAATGGTTTGCCAAACAGAAAAAAGCCCTACAGGATGGTCAAGCTCAAGCGGTCATCGACACACTGAAACCTTTCCTCGAAGCAGAAACGGTAGAAGACAGTAACGCCCCAGTACGAGCTTGTCACCGTTACCTGAGCAACCGCATTGAGCAACTGGATTACCCGACAGCAAAATCCCTCGGATTGCCCGTGGGGTCGGGCGAAATAGAAAGTGCACACCGTTACATCATCCAGCAACGCTTAAAAAAATCGGGGGCATGGTGGAAAAGTGATAATGCGGCGGATATGTTGGCGTTGAGGGTCATGCGGGGAAACCAGCAATGGAAGCATTATTGGCGAAACACCGCTGAGGCGGCATGAGGTTTACCGCACTTTTGTTCACACCCGGCTTCGGGTTAAAGCGGCACACGACTCATTTTTCTTGGGTGGCGCGTCTTATCTGGAACTCGGCAAAGGCTTATAAATAATCGTCAAAGTTGAGAAAACCGAGTATATACAAAAGTTCATTCGTGGTGATATTACCGAACTCATGACGGATGTTGAGCATCACTTTTTCCGCGTATCTGGGTTTGATACCCCATGTATGCGGAATACTTTTCATCGGTTTGAACGTAAACGGTCATTCTAGCCCGTCGTTGATATCCGCAAACAAATCCGAGCGCAATGGCTTATCCGCAAACCGTTGTTTCCAACATCTTGGCGTAAGGTCTTGCACCTGAGAAGCGGGATGCTCACTAACGCGCAACAGAACATCCATCAGATAGACATACGGGTTAATGTCATGCAGGCGGCAGGTGGTGATCAGGCTTTGGATGATGCCCACGTGTTCCGCGCCGAGTTCTGTCCAGCAGAACAACCAGTTTTTCCTGCCCATGGGGATGGGCCGCAGGGCGCGTTCGATGTGGTTGGTATCCATTGGCACGTCGGGATCTTCCAGAAACACGCGCAGTTCGTGTTCGCGGCGGATGACATAACCAAGGGCTTTGGTCAGCGGGTTGGAGGGGATTAAATCGGTACGTTGTAATTGGGTTTGGCACCATTCAAAGAACTGGTCGACCAACGGCTTGCTGTGGGTGAGGCGGTAGGTACGTTTGGCTTCCCCGTCGAGTTTTTTCTCGTTAATCTGGGCTTCGTGCTGATAGAGTGCCGCGATAGTGTCAAGGGCTTGGCGTACTGCTTGTGGTTCAGCGGTTTCGGCGGCAATGAAGGTGCGACGGCTGTGTACCCAGCATTGGGCATGGGTAATCTTGTCATTGGCGTTGACGTAACTGGCATAAGCACGGTAACCGTCGCTGAGCAGTGTGCCGCTGAACTGTTGGCGAAGAGTCTTTTCAATGTGTTGCCGCCCACGGCTGGCGGAGAAGGTGAAGACGATTTCGTCCTGATCCCCGTACAGCGGCCAGAAGTAGCCTTGCTTCATCTTGCCGTTGCCTGCGGGGCTGGCTTTGATGGGGGTTTCGTCCATCGCCAGCAGCTTGCTTTGCAGTACACTGGCGAGTTGCGCTTCGGCAATGGGTTTGAGCAGGTCGATGGCACGTTTCACCGCATTGGTCAGCGTCGTGCGGCTGAGGGTGATCCCCGCTTGGGTCAGGCGTTGGTGCTGGCGGTACAACGGCAGGTGGTACTGGAACTTGTCCACCAACATCCCCACCAAAAAGCTGACATCGGTGACACTACGTTCCAGCACGTTGGCGGGTGCAGGGCTGGGAAGTGGTGGGTTGCTGAGCGAAGCCGAAGCACTGCCCTTACGTTTGATGACCGGGCGCTCGTATTGCAGGATGAGGTAGCTGGCAGGGCGTTGCGCCACCCGATGGGTCACCTGGGTGCCGATCACCTCATACTGGTCAGCCTCTTCCCCCTGAAGTTCCGGCGGGGTGAGGTGAATCACCTTGACCGGGACATCGGCGGTAAAGCGTAACCCGCTGTCATTCACGCAGTCATCCGGGCGCAGCTTGGGGGCTTTACCGCGTTGGTAGGTGACGGTAATGCTTTCACCCTCGGGTGCGGCAACCGGGGCGGCGGCGGGGGCAAACAACGGCAACTGCGCCACCGGTATCTCAACCGGACGCTTTTCCGATTTGCTGCCAAAGACATGTTGCCTGAACCACGCCAATTGGCGTTTCAATTCAGCTATATCCTGTTTCAGGGCAGCATTTTCCTCACGCAACGCCAGCATTTCCGCCACAATCGGCGGCATGGGAACGCTGGTGTCAGACGGGGTGGATGGCTTTAAAATCATGGGCTTATTGTACCAGAATGTGGCTGCACAGGATACTGGTAACGCTTGAATTGTCTGGATTTTTGCACCTCAATGCCCGCCAAAATCAACTGCAAATCCGTCCGGGTCAGTTCGCGCTGCCCGCTGGTTGTCGGCTGCACCCGGTATTGGCCCTGCTCCAGGCGTTGGCTCCATAAGCAATAGCCGCTGGGTTCAAAATAGAGGATCTTCATCTGGGTTTTACGTAGGTTCACAAACACGAAATAATGCCCACTCAGGGGATTTTGCCCTAACTGGTTTTTCACCAAAGCGGTCAGCCCCGTAAAGCTTTTGCGCATGTCGGTGGCTTGGGTGCATAGCCAGATGCGGGCGGTGGCTGCGGGGGCAAACATCAGCGTTGGCTCAGGCGTAGTTCAACACCATTCCCCAAACTCAGCACAATGTGCCAGCCTTGCCCCAGCGCGGCATGACCCGCCGATAATGCTCCCAAGTCGATGAAGGTATTGGCGGGAACGGCTGGTTCCTCCACGCCATCTGCGGAGCGTAGACGCTGCCGCCATTGGCAAAAACTGGCGTAACCGATACTGTGCTGTTCACAAAATGCCGGGGCGGATAAGCCGCTGGCTTGCCATTGGCTAATGAGGGTTTGCCATTCGCTGGCGCGGCGGTGAGGGCGTTTCATTGAGGTTTCCTTCGGTTGTTCAGGTTGGAAACCAGTTTAGGACGTGGAAATCGCGAGGGCTAGACGTGCTGAAATGGTCGCTTACTCTTATACTAAGCGGTAAGAAAGTAAGTGATAAGTACTATACCGTCAGACAGTTCTTAGCTATTCTTGTTAAGAATAAAAAAATCGCGCCCAATCTTCTTTCTAAGGAACTGTCCCGAAATAACTTCCCGAAATCAGGGGGACTGAGGGGTAGCGGTGTAGTTCCATTTTGGCAGGAAATCATCGAACTGGATGGTCATGTTATCCTTAAACGCTTGGGTATACTTGCGCCCGGTTTCAAAAACTTTACTGATGATGCGGACAGCGACCTTCAAGCCAGTGGTGGTTTCCGTTTTTGCCATGTAGTGTTTGGCGGTTTCGACCGTTTCCAACGGCACACCCCGGCAGGCACGGGTCACATGGGGGAACAGTCGGTGTTCAATCGGGTTGTATTTGGAGCAATAGGGCGGGTAGTGGGCGATGCGTATTGTCAGGTTCAGGCTGTCCGCCAATGCCTGCAAGTCTTGCTTGAACAGGTACGCAGAGGAACTGTTGCTGCCACCACCGTCACATAAGACCAACAGCTCGTCAGCTTCGGGGTAGTTGGGTTTCCCTTGCTCACGCCACCATAAGCCAAGGCTTTCGCAGGCAAACTCGGTGGTGTCGTGGCTGGTGTTCAGGTGCAGTGCCGCTTCGTTGCGGGCAAGGTCGTAGATGCCGTGGGGGATCACCTGACCATTGCCATAGCTGGGGAAGTCATGGTCATTGACCTCCGTGGGTTCGACGGCATCCGTTACCCCTTCACGGTAAAAGTTGCCCAGCAGTTCCTTCTTTTTGGTGTCAATGCTGATCACGGGTTTGCCTGCTTGCAGGTAGGTTTGTTTGAGTTGGGCAATCTTTTCAAACTGGGCATTACGGTCAGCGTGTTGCCCCATGGTGCGTTTCTTCTGGGGCTTGCGGCGGCGGTAGCCGTGCTCCCGCAATAGGCGCGACACCACGTTTTTCCCAGCCGATGTCCCCAATGCCTGCATCCGCCGGGCAATCTGCCGACGTGACAGGTTCGTCCATTTCACCGCCTCCCGCATGGGGTCGCCTGCCGTATGATCCTTTAAAACTTGGCGAAAATGCTCATCCAATTGCAGGTGCGTAGCGTTCAGCCGTTTGCGCCCGCCCCTTTTTTTCGCTGCCTTACGGTGGGCAAGCCATCTTCCGATTCCAACTCCGTCAACCCGTGGCGGATGGTTTTGGGGTCACAGTCCAATAACCGGGAAATGTAGTCCTGCCCCCCGTGCCCAAGCCGGACGGCTTCCACGGCGGCGTAGCGGCGGCGGTCACGCTCATTGAGCGATTGGTAGAACCGCTGCATTTGTTTTTCTATGGCTGATGGGTAAACATCCATTGGCTCATCCTCGGTGTTGATTGGCATTACAAGGGGCTATCTTCCCCCTTTCGCTGTTAGCAGAAAAGAGGGAAGTTATTTCGGGACAGTTCCTAAAGGTAATATAGTTAAGTTCTCAAAATTAGCTAAAAATTATTGTGAAGAAAATAATTGGCATTATGTTAAAAGCAGTAGAAACTCTATTAAAATGAATCACGGTAAGCAAGTGAGCGACTTGCAAAATCCGACAAACTGAGTTGCTCAATTTTCAGCATTGACCGAACGCCGCATATTCAGCCGATTTTTTACTCAATTTGACCAACGAAACCTGAGCTTTTTCAGTTTTACCGTAACTTTTGCTAAATTTCACCCATACCGATGCGACTGCTCCTGTTTTTCAGTCAGTCTTCCCGTGTTTTTTCAAACCCAGTCGCTTTATAACAAGACACGCATCAGTTGATCAGCACTCAACACCAAAATCCCAAACATCAAGTGGCTGTAAACTTTTTGCGCACCTTGCACCCACACATTCCGACCACCAAATTCATCCTTCAGGCGGGCATTGGTTCGTTCTACGGTGCTGCGAATTTTGTAACGCTCGGCATCAGCAGGTTCAAACGCTTCTTTCTGTCCGCCGCGAGGATTGTGATCAATCAGAGGGACATGCCCCAGATGACGGCTGTATTCGTGCAAATCAGCACTGCAATAGGCCGCATCCATCAGGTCGTAGAGACTGGTGACACGTTGGGCACTGATTTGAGAGAGTGGGATGGCTGCCCCGCTGTCGTGAAAGGAGGCGGAAGACAGAATGGCTGCTATCGGGACACCACAATCGGCGGTATCGATATGCAGTTTGTAGCCGTTCCAACTGTGCTTGTAGCCTTGGGCATTCTTCTTCGTCCCCCGGTTACACTGAACCGGTATCTCATCGAGTGCTTGCTGAAGTGACTGTTCCCGTTGGCGCTGAATCCGTGTTTGCCCTTGTTTTTTCTTTGGCTTTTCCTCGGCAACAGGCCGTTCACGTGCCTCAATGGCTGTTGAATCCCGACACAGGTGGCCGATCAGCGCATCGCCCAAATACGTTTTCACCAACGTTTCATGCACACGTTCCGCTAAACGCTGTTCAGCAAATTCAGCGAAGGCACGTGAAAAGGTGGATTCGGAAGGCAGTTTCTTGGTCAGGGGAAACCCGCAGATGCGTCGCAGGGAGCGATCGTTTTGCAGCCGGTCAATGAGTGCTCGCGTATTGACAATATTGAGCACGCTTTTGGCGACAAAAGCATTGGCAAACCAAGATCGCTCCGTCGCTGGCCGTCCAGACCCATCACGAAAAGAGCGCACAAAATCTTCAATGCGCGTCAGCTCCAGTACGTGAATGAGCTTTTCAAGCTTGGGGGTCAATGTGCCAAAGGCATCATTGAAGCAAGGCAGTATTTCAATTTGCAGCAAACTCCAGCGTTGTGCAATCAGGGCGCGTTCGGTAGAATTCATAGCGTGGGCTTAATGGTTGTTTTGATGCTTCTATTATCGCCGAAAACGGCAGCCCACACTTCTTTTTTCCTTCAGATGAAGGAAGGTTCACGCTGAAAATGTAATTTTGCAAGTGGCTCAAGTCTCATCATATCCCTTAGAGGCTCTAAAGGAAGTATATCTAAATGAATTCAATAACAATAAAACAATTCTTTGAGAACCAGATAATTAACAAACAAGCTTATGCTCCACTTGTAAGATGTAAAATGTATCAATTAGCCGTAAGGGATAGATGTAGAAAGATTTGTGCCGATAGGGGTATAAAAATAGAGAAACTACAAATAACAAAAACTAAAAGTGTTTACTTATTCGACGAATCTATTATAAAAGAAGCAATATCAAAAGAGACAGAAGCAAAAAATCCAAGAGGTAAACATGTTAAATAAAGTTATGTGGCCATTTCCAGATGAAAGGCAACCTTCAGACTCAGAACGTAAACGTTATGAAGACAAAAGAAAAAAGTGAATTTGTTATGGGGCGATTCCTCGCCCCAAATCACAATATCATTCTTCTTCAGTTCTTACAAAGCATTCAGTAGCATATCCATTAAATTCAATTTGTGGTGTATAGTGCTGAAGCTTCATTTCATTCTTTAGTCCAACCTCTAAGTTATAAATCATTTCAGGTGTGCCAGTACATTCAGCTAATATCCTATAGCTGTAAGGCATTTTGATTTTATCACTGTATCGTCTCTCAATTGTTCTACTTGTAATTCCAAACTTAATGAAAGTCTCATTTTCGTTATAACATTCAAGAACGTATAGAGTTCCATGTGAGTTTTTAGAGTAAACGGTCATTCTAGCCCGTCGTTGATATCCGCAAACAAATCCGAGCGCAATGGCTTATCCGCAAACCGTTGTTTCCAACATCTTGGCGTAAGGTCTTGCACCTGAGAAGCGGGATGCTCACTAACGCGCAACAGAACATCCATCAGATAGACATACGGGTTAATGTCATGCAGGCGGCAGGTGGTGATCAGGCTTTGGATGATGCCCACGTGTTCCGCGCCGAGTTCTGTCCAGCAGAACAACCAGTTTTTCCTGCCCATGGGGATGGGCCGCAGGGCGCGTTCGATGTGGTTGGTATCCATTGGCACGTCGGGATCTTCCAGAAACACGCGCAGTTCGTGTTCGCGGCGGATGACATAACCAAGGGCTTTGGTCAGCGGGTTGGAGGGGATTAAATCGGTACGTTGTAATTGGGTTTGGCACCATTCAAAGAACTGGTCGACCAACGGCTTGCTGTGGGTGAGGCGGTAGGTACGTTTGGCTTCCCCGTCGAGTTTTTTCTCGTTAATCTGGGCTTCGTGCTGATAGAGTGCCGCGATAGTGTCAAGGGCTTGGCGTACTGCTTGTGGTTCAGCGGTTTCGGCGGCAATGAAGGTGCGACGGCTGTGTACCCAGCATTGGGCATGGGTAATCTTGTCATTGGCGTTGACGTAACTGGCATAAGCACGGTAACCGTCGCTGAGCAGTGTGCCGCTGAACTGTTGGCGAAGAGTCTTTTCAATGTGTTGCCGCCCACGGCTGGCGGAGAAGGTGAAGACGATTTCGTCCTGATCCCCGTACAGCGGCCAGAAGTAGCCTTGCTTCATCTTGCCGTTGCCTGCGGGGCTGGCTTTGATGGGGGTTTCGTCCATCGCCAGCAGCTTGCTTTGCAGTACACTGGCGAGTTGCGCTTCGGCAATGGGTTTGAGCAGGTCGATGGCACGTTTCACCGCATTGGTCAGCGTCGTGCGGCTGAGGGTGATCCCCGCTTGGGTCAGGCGTTGGTGCTGGCGGTACAACGGCAGGTGGTACTGGAACTTGTCCACCAACATCCCCACCAAAAAGCTGACATCGGTGACACTACGTTCCAGCACGTTGGCGGGTGCAGGGCTGGGAAGTGGTGGGTTGCTGAGCGAAGCCGAAGCACTGCCCTTACGTTTGATGACCGGGCGCTCGTATTGCAGGATGAGGTAGCTGGCAGGGCGTTGCGCCACCCGATGGGTCACCTGGGTGCCGATCACCTCATACTGGTCAGCCTCTTCCCCCTGAAGTTCCGGCGGGGTGAGGTGAATCACCTTGACCGGGACATCGGCGGTAAAGCGTAACCCGCTGTCATTCACGCAGTCATCCGGGCGCAGCTTGGGGGCTTTACCGCGTTGGTAGGTGACGGTAATGCTTTCACCCTCGGGTGCGGCAACCGGGGCGGCGGCGGGGGCAAACAACGGCAACTGCGCCACCGGTATCTCAACCGGACGCTTTTCCGATTTGCTGCCAAAGACATGTTGCCTGAACCACGCCAATTGGCGTTTCAATTCAGCTATATCCTGTTTCAGGGCAGCATTTTCCTCACGCAACGCCAGCATTTCCGCCACAATCGGCGGCATGGGAACGCTGGTGTCAGACGGGGTGGATGGCTTTAAAATCATGGGCTTATTGTACCAGAATGTGGCTGCACAGGATACTGGTAACGCTTGAATTGTCTGGATTTTTGCACCTCAATGCCCGCCAAAATCAACTGCAAATCCGTCCGGGTCAGTTCGCGCTGCCCGCTGGTTGTCGGCTGCACCCGGTATTGGCCCTGCTCCAGGCGTTGGCTCCATAAGCAATAGCCGCTGGGTTCAAAATAGAGGATCTTCATCTGGGTTTTACGTAGGTTCACAAACACGAAATAATGCCCACTCAGGGGATTTTGCCCTAACTGGTTTTTCACCAAAGCGGTCAGCCCCGTAAAGCTTTTGCGCATGTCGGTGGCTTGGGTGCATAGCCAGATGCGGGCGGTGGCTGCGGGGGCAAACATCAGCGTTGGCTCAGGCGTAGTTCAACACCATTCCCCAAACTCAGCACAATGTGCCAGCCTTGCCCCAGCGCGGCATGACCCGCCGATAATGCTCCCAAGTCGATGAAGGTATTGGCGGGAACGGCTGGTTCCTCCACGCCATCTGCGGAGCGTAGACGCTGCCGCCATTGGCAAAAACTGGCGTAACCGATACTGTGCTGTTCACAAAATGCCGGGGCGGATAAGCCGCTGGCTTGCCATTGGCTAATGAGGGTTTGCCATTCGCTGGCGCGGCGGTGAGGGCGTTTCATTGAGGTTTCCTTCGGTTGTTCAGGTTGGAAACCAGTTTAGGACGTGGAAATCGCGAGGGCTAGACGTGCTGAAATGGTCGCTTACTTTTTAGACTCACATATATCTATAAACTTAGCTTTAGTCCAACCAGTATTTTCATAGCCACAATGTGGGCATCCACTACCACGTAGATGATTATAAGAAGTCTGCTCGAAGGCTCCATGAATAGGGCAAATAATTTCTACCTTAGTAGCACTATGAGTATATTCAACTTTTGAGTAGTCATATTTATTATCATGTACTTCATTAGCTTTCTGAATAAATGATTCTTGTGTTAGTTTTTTACTTTCATTTGCACAATGAGGGCAACCTATACCAGATAGATGACTATTGGGACTTTGCTCAAAGTCTCCATGTTCAGGACAAATAATCACAACTTTAGTTTTATTATTAACATATTCCACCTTGCTGTAATCATACCTGTCACTATGTACTTCTCTTGAGCGTTTGATAAATTCTTTTGTAGTTAGTTTTCTCATTCTTATTATTCTTCCTTTTAAGAGTAAGCGACCATTTCAGCACGTCTAGCCCTCGCGATTTCCACGTCCTAAACTGGTTTCCAACCTGAACAACCGAAGGAAACCTCAATGAAACGCCCTCACCGCCGCGCCAGCGAATGGCAAACCCTCATTAGCCAATGGCAAGCCAGCGGCTTATCCGCCCCGGCATTTTGTGAACAGCACAGTATCGGTTACGCCAGTTTTTGCCAATGGCGGCAGCGTCTACGCTCCGCAGATGGCGTGGAGGAACCAGCCGTTCCCGCCAATACCTTCATCGACTTGGGAGCATTATCGGCGGGTCATGCCGCGCTGGGGCAAGGCTGGCACATTGTGCTGAGTTTGGGGAATGGTGTTGAACTACGCCTGAGCCAACGCTGATGTTTGCCCCCGCAGCCACCGCCCGCATCTGGCTATGCACCCAAGCCACCGACATGCGCAAAAGCTTTACGGGGCTGACCGCTTTGGTGAAAAACCAGTTAGGGCAAAATCCCCTGAGTGGGCATTATTTCGTGTTTGTGAACCTACGTAAAACCCAGATGAAGATCCTCTATTTTGAACCCAGCGGCTATTGCTTATGGAGCCAACGCCTGGAGCAGGGCCAATACCGGGTGCAGCCGACAACCAGCGGGCAGCGCGAACTGACCCGGACGGATTTGCAGTTGATTTTGGCGGGCATTGAGGTGCAAAAATCCAGACAATTCAAGCGTTACCAGTATCCTGTGCAGCCACATTCTGGTACAATAAGCCCATGATTTTAAAGCCATCCACCCCGTCTGACACCAGCGTTCCCATGCCGCCGATTGTGGCGGAAATGCTGGCGTTGCGTGAGGAAAATGCTGCCCTGAAACAGGATATAGCTGAATTGAAACGCCAATTGGCGTGGTTCAGGCAACATGTCTTTGGCAGCAAATCGGAAAAGCGTCCGGTTGAGATACCGGTGGCGCAGTTGCCGTTGTTTGCCCCCGCCGCCGCCCCGGTTGCCGCACCCGAGGGTGAAAGCATTACCGTCACCTACCAACGCGGTAAAGCCCCCAAGCTGCGCCCGGATGACTGCGTGAATGACAGCGGGTTACGCTTTACCGCCGATGTCCCGGTCAAGGTGATTCACCTCACCCCGCCGGAACTTCAGGGGGAAGAGGCTGACCAGTATGAGGTGATCGGCACCCAGGTGACCCATCGGGTGGCGCAACGCCCTGCCAGCTACCTCATCCTGCAATACGAGCGCCCGGTCATCAAACGTAAGGGCAGTGCTTCGGCTTCGCTCAGCAACCCACCACTTCCCAGCCCTGCACCCGCCAACGTGCTGGAACGTAGTGTCACCGATGTCAGCTTTTTGGTGGGGATGTTGGTGGACAAGTTCCAGTACCACCTGCCGTTGTACCGCCAGCACCAACGCCTGACCCAAGCGGGGATCACCCTCAGCCGCACGACGCTGACCAATGCGGTGAAACGTGCCATCGACCTGCTCAAACCCATTGCCGAAGCGCAACTCGCCAGTGTACTGCAAAGCAAGCTGCTGGCGATGGACGAAACCCCCATCAAAGCCAGCCCCGCAGGCAACGGCAAGATGAAGCAAGGCTACTTCTGGCCGCTGTACGGGGATCAGGACGAAATCGTCTTCACCTTCTCCGCCAGCCGTGGGCGGCAACACATTGAAAAGACTCTTCGCCAACAGTTCAGCGGCACACTGCTCAGCGACGGTTACCGTGCTTATGCCAGTTACGTCAACGCCAATGACAAGATTACCCATGCCCAATGCTGGGTACACAGCCGTCGCACCTTCATTGCCGCCGAAACCGCTGAACCACAAGCAGTACGCCAAGCCCTTGACACTATCGCGGCACTCTATCAGCACGAAGCCCAGATTAACGAGAAAAAACTCGACGGGGAAGCCAAACGTACCTACCGCCTCACCCACAGCAAGCCGTTGGTCGACCAGTTCTTTGAATGGTGCCAAACCCAATTACAACGTACCGATTTAATCCCCTCCAACCCGCTGACCAAAGCCCTTGGTTATGTCATCCGCCGCGAACACGAACTGCGCGTGTTTCTGGAAGATCCCGACGTGCCAATGGATACCAACCACATCGAACGCGCCCTGCGGCCCATCCCCATGGGCAGGAAAAACTGGTTGTTCTGCTGGACAGAACTCGGCGCGGAACACGTGGGCATCATCCAAAGCCTGATCACCACCTGCCGCCTGCATGACATTAACCCGTATGTCTATCTGATGGATGTTCTGTTGCGCGTTAGTGAGCATCCCGCTTCTCAGGTGCAAGACCTTACGCCAAGATGTTGGAAACAACGGTTTGCGGATAAGCCATTGCGCTCGGATTTGTTTGCGGATATCAACGACGGGCTAGAATGACCGTTTACTTTTAAGATTCTTTATAAATTTCTTAAGGGCTACATTATACCGCAGGCGGGACGCTAGTGCCTATCGAAGGCGGAGAGTCTCTTGACGAGCCTATCGAAGACGGCAAGTCGCTAGACGCGCCTACCGCAGGCGGGGAGTCTCTGACGACCTGCTCGTTTATACAACTATCAAATACCATATATAGTATCAATAAGGCTTTATAGCTATACAAGACACTACATCTTGTATATTGATCTATTTTTCTAACTAAAAAACTACCAGATGTATGATAAGAAAATCCCTTAAATTTCTTCTATAAATGAGCGAACCTTTCAGGTTGGCACTGTTGCAGCATCAGGTAACAGTTGTAAGTAGGAAACTTTATCAGGAACAGATACAAAAATTCTAATAGCACTGCTGCAACTTCGTTAGTAGCACATACTTTTGAACAAGATTCTTCTTCTTTCATCATGAAGAGGGAAATCTCCCTTTCTGTCAAAACCTGCTAAACTTCGCTTTTTGTTCGGCACGAGCTTGCACACCCCATGGAAAAATTCATCCGAATTCGTGGCGCACGCACCCATAACCTGAAAAACATCGACCTTGACCTGCCGCGTGACAAGCTGATTGTGATCACGGGCTTGTCGGGTTCGGGCAAGTCGTCGCTGGCGTTCGACACGATTTTTGCGGAAGGGCAGCGGCGTTACGTTGAGTCGCTGTCCGCCTACGCCCGCCAGTTTTTGTCGATGATGGAAAAGCCGGACATTGACCATATCGAAGGGCTTTCTCCGGCGATTTCCATTGAGCAGAAAACCACCTCGCACAATCCTTGGGATAGCCTGCACGCAGTGACAGGCTAATCTTTCTGTTGTGTCTGTCCTTGGGGCAACCTCCAAGGGGTCAACCACTTGTCAAGTAAAGTTGCTACAAGCCTATCCTTATGACAGTATGCAGGGCAGTGTCATTTATAAAAACAAAGGAAAACAAGTATGAAGATTACCCCTTATCTTCTTTCCACATTTTTACTCATCAGTAGCCAAGCCATAGCAGAAGCTCCAAAACTGGAACTCTATTTAGTTCAGTATGATGGCATCAACTGTTTGAAACGAGCTGAGTATTCACTAAAAGAAAGTGGTTTTGAACTTAGCAGTGGAACATATAAAGGAGAAGATAGAGTTGGTGTTAATGGGTAAGCGACCATTTCAGCACGTCTAGCCCTCGCGATTTCCACGTCCTAAACTGGTTTCCAACCTGAACAACCGAAGGAAACCTCAATGAAACGCCCTCACCGCCGTGCCAGCGAATGGCAAACCCTCATTAGCCAATGGCAAGCCAGCGGCTTATCCGCCCCGGCATTTTGTGAACAGCACAGTATCGGTTACGCCAGTTTTTGCCAATGGCGGCAGCGTCTACGCTCCGCAGATGGCGTGGAGGAACCAGCCGTTCCCGCCAATACCTTCATCGACTTGGGAGCATTATCGGCGGGTCATGCCGCGCTGGGGCAAGGCTGGCACATTGTGCTGAGTTTGGGGAATGGTGTTGAACTACGCCTGAGCCAACGCTGATGTTTGCCCCCGCCGCCACCGCCCGCATCTGGCTATGCACCCAAGCCACCGACATGCGCAAAAGCTTTACGGGGCTGACCGCTTTGGTGAAAAACCAGTTAGGGCAAAATCCCCTGAGTGGGCATTATTTCGTGTTTGTGAACCTGCGTAAAACCCAGATGAAGATCCTCTATTTTGAACCCAGCGGCTATTGCTTATGGAGCCAACGCTTGGAGCAGGGGCAATACCGGGTGCAGCCGACAACTAGCGGGCAGCGCGAACTGACCCGGACGGATTTGCAGTTGATTTTAGCAGGCATTGAGGTGCAAAAATCCAGACAATTCAAGCGTTACCAGTATCCTGTGCAGCCACATTCTGGTATAACAAGCCCATGATTTTAAAGCCATCCACCCCGTCTGACACCAGCGTTCCCATGCCGCCGATTGTGGCGGAAATGCTGGCGTTGCGTGAGGAAAATGCGGGGTTACGTGCAGACAATGCCGTCCTGCAACAGGCAGTTTCTGAATTAAAACGCCAACTGGCGTGGTTCAGGCAACAGGTCTTTGGCAGCAAATCGGAAAAGCGTCCGGTTGAGATACCGGTGGCGCAGTTGCCGTTGTTTGCCCCCGCCGCCACCCCGGTTGCCGCACCCGAGGGTGAAAGCATTACCGTCACCTACCAACGCGGCAAAGCCCCCAAGCTGCGCCCCGATGACTGCGTGAATGACAGCGGGTTACGCTTTACCGCCGATGTCCCGGTCAAGGTGATTCACCTCACCCCGCCGGAACTTCAGGGGGAAGAGGCTGACCAGTATGAGGTGATCGGCACCCAGGTGACCCATCGGGTGGCGCAACGCCCTGCCAGCTACCTCATCCTGCAATACGAGCGCCCGGTCATCAAACGTAAGGGCAGTGCTTCGGCTTCGCTCAGCAACCCACCACTTCCCAGCCCTGCACCCGCCAACGTGCTGGAACGTAGTGTCACCGATGTCAGCTTTTTGGTGGGGATGTTGGTGGACAAGTTCCAGTACCACCTGCCGTTGTACCGCCAGCACCAACGCCTGACCCAAGCGGGGATCACCCTCAGCCGCACGACGCTGACCAATGCGGTGAAACGTGCCATCGACCTGCTCAAACCCATTGCCGAAGCGCAACTCGCCAGTGTACTGCAAAGCAAGCTGCTGGCGATGGACGAAACCCCCATCAAAGCCAGCCCCGCAGGCAACGGCAAGATGAAGCAAGGCTACTTCTGGCCGCTGTACGGGGATCAGGACGAAATCGTCTTCACCTTCTCCGCCAGCCGTGGGCGGCAACACATTGAAAAGACTCTTCGCCAACAGTTCAGCGGCACACTGCTCAGCGACGGTTACCGTGCTTATGCCAGTTACGTCAACGCCAATGACAAGATTACCCATGCCCAATGCTGGGTACACAGCCGTCGCACCTTCATTGCCGCCGAAACCGCTGAACCACAAGCAGTACGCCAAGCCCTTGACACTATCGCGGCACTCTATCAGCACGAAGCCCAGATTAACGAGAAAAAACTCGACGGGGAAGCCAAACGTACCTACCGCCTCACCCACAGCAAGCCGTTGGTCGACCAGTTCTTTGAATGGTGCCAAACCCAATTACAACGTACCGATTTAGTCCCCTCCAACCCGCTGACCAAAGCCCTTGGTTATGTCATCCGCCGCGAACACGAACTGCGCGTGTTTCTGGAAGATCCCGACGTGCCAATGGATACCAACCACATCGAACGCGCCCTGCGGCCCATCCCCATGGGCAGGAAAAACTGGTTGTTCTGCTGGACAGAACTCGGCGCGGAACACGTGGGCATCATCCAAAGCCTGATCACCACCTGCCGCCTGCATGACATTAACCCGTATGTCTATCTGATGGATGTTCTGTTGCGCGTTAGTGAGCATCCCGCTTCTCAGGTGCAAGACCTTACGCCAAGATGTTGGAAACAACGGTTTGCGGATAAGCCATTGCGCTCGGATTTGTTTGCGGATATCAACGACGGGCTAGAATGACCGTTTACGTTAATGGGAATTACAAAGGTGCAGTTACCTGTTCTACTGAAGCTCCTACTTCTGTTGTATTTACCGTTGCTGGTGATGAATACCCAAAAGCAAAAGAGCTTGCACGTAAGCTACAACACAACTTTATGAACTACTAACTTATTAGAATAGTTTGCTTCAAATAAATACACTTAAAACTGTAAAGCTTCGTTCTTCATTAACATAACAATACAAAAAGTGGAAATTATGGTAAATATGCCCATATCCGACCAACAACTAAGTAAAGAAAAAAAAGCCAAAGAAGTTTATACGCTAATCAACAATACAGCCAATCAGAACACAGTAATACAAGGTCTGGGTGGAATACTTGGCACATTTACTTCAGTAGGCGCTGATATTTATGCTTTGAAAATATACTATGGACTATGGAACAGCATCAGGGAAATGTACGGGTATCCCGAAATTACATCAGCAGATGTTGAAACAATAGTAACAAAAATCGGAAAAGAGCTGGTCTATGATATTGCTTTCGACAAGGTTATTGGTTACATCCCTCTCATTGGAATTGCAACCAATATAATGTGCGCAAAAACATTAACATGGCGACTTGGCATATTATTTGGAATGTTAAGTGCAAGAGGTTCTGAAGTACCTGATGATTCTGTTAATGAATGTGTAAAGCTAATACGGCACATATATCCTCAGAATGATATGTTTACATTCAAAACACCAGAAGAAGAAAGTGTTATACAGTTAATTACAAACGTTCATGGCAATACTCTAGTACAGTTTCATAAGAAAGTAACGATGGCACTTGAAGTTATGGAAGACGAATGCGTATCATAAATGTATGAGCCATTAAGCCACTTTGGTTTTTAAGTTTATGCTCAAGATTTTTTATATTGGAGTGAAGTTATTATGATTACAATTTTCGGTATTGCAATACCAGCTATTATGGTCTTTATGCTTATCTCTCGTTTCCTGCAAGGCTTGTCTCGTACTATATCAAAAAAATAGAAAGTCCTATCATGTACTAATGCTAATCAATTGATATGCAATAGTTCCTACAGGTTTTAACTTATACAGTATTATTATGAAAAGGGTGGCATAGTCCGCCCTTTTTTATTGCCAGAAACATCAATAATAGTTATTGACATTATCTATTTATCTGTAAATATAGTGGTTAGAAGGTTAATTACTTCTACTAAGAATAGTTAAATAACTATAAGCATAAAAAAGGCTATATAAGTTTTCTCAGAACAAATGTAGCCATAGGTTTGTAGGATTGCCAAAAAATCCTATGGAGTTAATTCTATTATGACTAATAGAACTTTATCAATACCAGTCTATGATGACTACATACTTACAATAGAAACAGAAACTAAGTTGGGTAGACTCAACGATATGTGGGATAAGGGCAATGCCATTAGAGAATCTAAAGGATTACCATCTTTAAGGTTAGATAACTACCTCGTTAAACCAGATACAGTTGAACTCATACTCGCTCTTGAAAAACGTTATGGTAATTCTAACCTACTGGATTCCAGTGTATTAGAAAACAATATTCAGCATGAGCATGGGATTATTAAAATAAGAAACAGGAAGCTGTTTACTGTTCTGAAAACTAAGACTGGACGCTATGGTGGTGGCACATACGCTAACATACACATTTTCTTAGATGCGGCAGCGACACTAGACCCTGATTTCAAAATTGATTTGTATAACATCATTATCAATAATCGCCTACTTGAGAACAGAGATGAGTCAGCTACTTCATTTAGGGCACTTACAGATGTCTACAAAAATAAAATTCTCAAAGGCTATAATGCTCCTTCTCATGTTTATTCTAATTTGTCAGAAGCTATCAAGTCTAAGTTTATTCCACGCAATGAAAGTTGGGATAGTCAATCAGGTGAACTCTTGGCAAAGAGAGATAGATTTCACGACTTTCTTATTATGGCTATTGGTTCCGATATGCTAAAAACTCAACAAGAAGTTTATGACTTTATCAGAAACTCACCGGCACAATAAGGAGCTTGCACTATGAACGATACAAGAATTGCCTATTTCAAAAGGGTTCAATACACCTTCATTACTATTGATGAAGTTCAGTATGTGTCCCTACACTCATTAAGGCTAAAGGAAAGACCACATCAAGATTTAATCTTTCAGACACTTCAGCTTGGAGATAAAGGATATAATCCTGTAGAAATTATTACAGTTGAAAATGCTATTAAATTATTGGAAAACGAAGAACAAAAGCAATATTTACAAGGAGCAACTAACCTATGAACCCAAACGTCAAAACTTTAGAACAGTATAGTCCCATTAGACAACAACAATTAGCTGAATATCATGCAGAACAAGCACGTATGGAAGAACTTAAGCGCGTTCCTACAGCACCAGTAACAGTAGTTCCTGTTAATACACAGATTGCTACTATCAGAAAGCTACTTAACGAATGCACAGCCCTTAACGTAGCTTCACTTAATCTTGGTGGTGGTCAGGCACAAACATCAGTTGATAATAATCTTGACTATAAGTTAAACGAATTATACCAACTCATTAAAGACGTAAGAGAAGTTAAGAAATTTAGCGGCAAACTAATCTCATAACCACTTGTCAGACACTTTTGCTAGAGACCCTATGGGCAATGTAGGCTATGGGGTTTCACAACAAAAGGAATAGCACTTATGGCAGTCCGTAAAACAGATGAAGAGAAAGAACAGATAATTCAAGCATATCTTTCCTCAGGTTTAAATATAACTGATTACTGTAAACTAGAATCTAGTGGGACTACTGGAGTCTCAACTCTTTTAACTTGGTTAGAACAAAAAGGTTATAGAATGACTTTGGTGAATAAGGAAGTAAATACAGAATTGGAAACAAAATATAAGAAACTGTTTAGTAGCTACACCAAGCTATTACATAAACATGAATCTGAAAAATTTGAAGAGTTTGTTCTGTCCACCATTGACTGATTGATTCCCAAGCCTGTGGTTTAGAATGTAGAGAAACCCTCATTTGCAAATAGGAAGCCACAGGCTGTTTTATCAAACAGATTTATAATCTTAGAGGTTAAATTATGTCAGGAGCTGCTTGGTTTGGTTATATTTTAGTTGTTATTGCAACTGGTGGTACAGCCTTAATTGCTTTACCATTCATTTTATTGGCTATCCATTTTAAGTTGTAGCATTTGTTAGGAGGCGGAATTATTCCTGTTATTAAAAATATCTTTACTAATTTTTATGGGAATGTTTTATGAAAGGCTTTTTTGTAATTGGTCTTGTTCTTAGTTTTTTAACTGGTGGATTAGCACTTATTCCTTTTCTTATAATTCTCATATTTGTAGGTTATGAGAGTGAAAATGATGTGAGTGCTAATTATAGTAAGGAAGCTGCCAAGAAGCGTGCTTTTGCTAATCAAGATGATGAACCGGAAAATCTCGATAGAATGATGGCATTGCTTGATGGATACGATAACGAAGACTAGTTTAGTAGTTATTTAGTTCATGGCTGCATCCTGCATCAATAAAAAAATACCCAGTAGTGGTCTAAGACTATTGGGTATTGAAATAAAGTACAGTTTGAAAACATTAAATCTCATAAAGAAGAAGTTGAACAAATTAGGAGATTCAATATATGAATCATAATAAGGATATGCCTATATGTCCAGAACATTTATCTAAAATCATTAAAAAGCATCTATTAGGTGCAAGATACTATGACCTAAGCAGCCATGATATTCTCTCACCTGTAATGATAGATAAATTACACTACCGTATACCAGTGGGAGAACATTTACCTATTTCCTCTTCTATCCTAATAGAAGTAGACCCAGATACTGGAGATATAATAAAGGAATCATGTAAAAGTATTACCCTTGAAACTAGTTCAAGTAAAGAAGATGCCTTAGATATACGGTCATTAAAAGACGCGGATGGTAAGTTTACGATTCTCCAAGTTCGATGTAGCCCCAATAAATACTTATTTAATCATAACCTTTATGGTAGTTCAGATATGCACTTTCTGGTAAAACAAACATTCCATAAGGCATTATCTTTATTGGATAGACTAGAGCTATACCCAGTAGAACTTAACGCCTCTGAAATTCTTATAGACGATGTTGACATAAATTCAATGGCTACAATTTCCAATCCAATAGAATATTTGTCTGTTCTTGAAACTAAGCTGGATACGATTATGTCTATAACAAAAAAGCCGAACACACTATACGTTGGAAATTATAAACATTCAGACTATGCCTATCGTATCTATGACAAATTCACAGAGCGCAAAAGCAAAAGAAAACTACAGCATTTATCAGCCCATCAGATTGATTACATGGAAGACAAAATCAGAATAGAGCTAATCCTTCATAAGAGAGAATTAGATAAGTTAGGATTAACCTCGTTACAAGATTGGATGCCTGATACGGCTATCACTACCTACTTTAACTACAGGAAAAAGTTAAGGCTAATGAAACATGAAGAAGAAAATGTATTGCTAATAGAGGACTGGAAAATAAGAAACACCTACATTGCTTGGAAGACTGGTAGTCTTTCAATTGAACTGTTGATACCAGATGAGAAGACTAGACGTAAATATATTAATGCTATTAAGGATGCCCTTGGTGTTGATATTTCGCGCCCTTATGTCATTACAGATAACCCACTAACAAATTTTGTACTACCAGAAGACCTAAAATTAAACGGGATAAATGGTGTTGATGTAATAGTAGCCAGTATAGAAAGTATGCAGATAGATCATGCCAAAGCATCAGAGTTGATACTTGATAGCCTATTTTGAGCCTCGCTGTCTAGGTGTTCGTTTTCCGGTAATTTTTACCGTTACTACCAAATCTCTCATGTATCCGCTCCTTCCTAATCTCTAGGATTCCGTAGGGGTCTATCAGTGGAACAATCCCCAGTTTAATCCTTCCAGTCAGTCCAAGCACAAGCACTGCAACCCCAAACAGCAGAACAAGTTGACCAAGCCCACACATGGGCGCAGGGCAAGAGCCAATAACCAAAAGCAACAGGAAGGGAAGCCCGCAAGGGCTGACCAAAACAAAAGAAGCAGATAACAAGCGAACAAAGCAGATTTGCTTTTATCCAAATTATCAAGCAGTTATTACCGTCCACAAAAATGTGGGCGGCATTATCAAATAGCTATTACGTTCCCGCCTTATCGGGAGCGCATATGCCACACCTAATGAATCCAAATGCGATATACTCTAACTTAATGTTATAAATAACTTAGATATGATAATCACGATAAATGTGGGTGGTCATTTCTTCAGGGATGTGGTTCACCACTTCCCATTCTTCAGTTCGGAGTACATATAGAAGCATTGCGTTTACGCATTGCTGGACGGAAGCCACCAGAATCGTTTTATAGACGATATAAACATAAGAGCTATGGTCGTATAGGTAGATGCCTAATCGTTTAATACAGCTAAGCACAAGAAGCATTTAATACACATTAATATCAAAAAGAATCCCCATATCAGATAGAGATACAGGGACACTTATTAAAGTTTAGATAACAATGTTCTTGAGAACACTAAGGCAGTCTTGAAAGTCTTTATATGGTTCGTCAATAGAAATGAATGTTTCACCTATAACAACAAAAGCCTGATACATACTTCTTTCCTTTAGAATGATATAGTTTTCTTCTCTACTTCTAGTATAGATATATGTGTCTTGTGTCGGAGTAATTGGCGGCGGCAAGGAATCTTTAGCAACACTAATATTAATTGAATCAATGGTTTCATAATCATTATCAGCATCATATGGATTACTATCTCTCAGATGTGGATACTCATGTTGTACCAGATGGAACAAATCTTCTAACAAAAGGAATTCATTACGTATCTGTTCAGCTTCTTCAATAGAATCAAACGTACCAAGATGTCTAGTAAAACGTTCGTAATTAAGGCATGTACTTATCTTGACCTTATGTTTGCCCCCTTCAGTCTTGTTGATATACATAAAATCAGTTGCATTGGATTCAACGAACCTAAGATTAGTTGCCCTGTCGTCAAAGTTTTCATTATTGAGATGAATGATATTACCTCCATCTGGGCGTAATCCTGTAGATGCGTAGAAAATGATTTTGTCAACTGAATATACAGCTCTTTTACCAGTAGAGTCATATAGCCCTACCTTCCATCTTGCCTTTTCGGCATATCCAGCAGGTAAGCCCTTATGGCTTCCTACGCGCCATTTAATAACGCCTTTGTTTTTGTTAATATTAAAGTAATATTTCAAAATAGAAATATCAGGTAGCAGTAGTTCAAGACTACCACCACGAGTATTCTTTGTGCCGTATCTATGTGTCCATGTAGGGATAGTGTTATTTGTATTATTCATTATTATGTTTCTTCCAATTAAAGTATTATCTGTAATTATTTTCCAGTTTATAGAAAAGGACTTAAACTAAAAATACATGCCATAGGTATTGAGAGATGGACACTCACTGTATGAGTATCCCTAACGTCAAGTATGGATAGTAAATTCAAGTCCAGTTTCAATAGGATGGATGTTGTCATCACGACAATATCAGTAGCTCGCTTCTGCGAAGCTCTCGCCTGCGGTAAGTTTATTTCAGGATAGGTTTACCAAAAAACCCAACAAAAAAACCACAAGTAGTGGTAAGAAATCGCCCATAAACAGACAAGCTTAAAATAGACACTTCTAAAGGTATCTGAGTATTTTGGTATTCAAAGAAAGGTTTTTATAGTAAGCTATTAATGCTAAATTCCAAATGTTGATTCCTCGCAAAGCGAACCAGCCGCCCGCTAGGGCAGGCTATACAAGTCTTAATATTAATTCCAAATGTTAACCCTCATTGCGCTTGACGCAATGTTCTTAGCTTCGAGTCTCATTGGAGACGAGTTAAAGGAGAACGTAAACGAGCACGTCCTCGACGCTGCGAGGCTCTGACCTCTAGCCTAGGGAGCGTTCTATCGAACGTCCCCAACCGCAGGCTTGGGTAGCGAATCGTCCTCCAAGCACAAGTCTTTGTGGCTTGGGTATACGCTCCTGACTTTTTAGGAGATTGATAATCAAGCAGCTATGACTCAGCGTAGATTTGCGTTTATGTTTTAAATCAAACGCTTGTGATGTTTCCGTCCACTTCCGTGCAGTCTCAAACATAAGCCCAGTAAGGGTTTGAAGCTGATGCACAATACTGTTTCACAGTTTCTAACGAATTCTCACCTACGGCATTAGAGTAAGTCGTCTGCAATCATATTGAACTCCTGTCCTTCAAAGCATAATATTTCATTAAACCATAGCTTATTTATAGTGGAGTTGTGCTTAGAACTTAGATTCAATGGCTTTACTTCTCTTTGTTCATTAATTACATTTTTCGCCTTTGTATCCAGTGTTTTTATAAAAACACTTCCAGCAAGTTCTGCGTCTCTTTTCTTCTCAAGAAAGAAGTTATTTGCAAACATGCCAGCTTGATATATCAACATACAAATTTGAGAAATAGTTTGAGTTCTTATGAGCTTGCGAGAAAATTCAAATATACTAAGATAGTGATCCTGTGAGATATAAAAATTGTTTTTACCTGATAGTTTGTAGGCAAAATTTATTGCTTCATTTATTAAAAGAAATTCAGTAATATTTTTAGCTTCATCAAATTGGATTCCTGACCATTGTTTATTGATGAGTTTGTTTTCTATTTTTTCAATTGTCTTCTCAAGAACTGTGGCATACCCATGAACAGTTATTACCCAAGAAACTTTTTGCCAATCATAATCAATATTTTCTGAGTCTATGTATTGGACTCTTTCTATGTTCTTAATTGGATTTATTGCAATGATTTTCTTATCAATAAGTGTTTTATATATTAGCGAATCTATTTCTGAGCTTGGTGATAAACTTAATCCATCAATTGATTCATAAGGAGTTATCTCGGTTTTTAAATTAGTTCCTGAATACCTGATAACTGATATTAAATACAATAGCTCTATTAAACTTCTATCTGTCACATCAATTTTTCCAGAAGTATCCATTGCGTCTGTAAAGTTCTTTTCTAAAATTCTACACTTTTGATTTATTTGATAACTATTGGCAGATTCATGACACTCTTCGCATGTCCACTTAAAACTTTTACCAGTTTTGCTAAAATGCGATCTGTTTCTAAATATATAAGGTTTTTTACAAACCTCACAAGCATACTTACTTGAGTATGCTATAGCTTTGATGTCAATCAGTTCACTGATTTGAGGTGGTTGTAGATCATATTTATTTGTTATATCAATAATTTTAAAATTAAACTTGTCTTCTTCAGTTAGCTCCCAGTAATCATTAATTGCTTTTTTGTGAGTATCATCTTCAGTCAAGTGTTGCACAACCACTGGTTTCATTAGAACTCCAAATTTTAAGTAAAGCTTTCTACAGAAAGTCTACCCCAAGGCATCACTTCTTTCCATAAAATAATTAAATGTTATTTATATCAGATGTTTGTAATTCTATTTGACTGCGACAGCAGTCAGGCAAGACAAACATATCTGAGCGAAAGCGAAGACACTAAAGGATCTGGAGTCTATGTGAAGGAGTCAAGAATCTGATGAAATGTAATGAAGCGTAAGGACTGACGAGCATGTGCGAAGTAAGGACTACCACTATCTACATACAGTTGTTAGTTCCCATACTTTATGGCTAACCGTAGACCTGCGAGGAAGGATAGAAGCGTAATGTAATGGAATCAGGTTCTTGGCTACGAAGCATAGACGGAAGCTAACAAATTATGGATAGCGAAGCTTTCCATTCCTCACCTTGTCATCAGATGCAAGTTGAAGAAGTGTAAGCCTTTCATGTCACCACAAGTACAGACTTCCATGCTTTAGCATGGGTGTCGGTCTTATGGAATGGGGCAGGGGCAAAGCTGCTGCTCTTTCTTAGCAGGAGCTTTAGCTTCTGCGTTCTTGGGTAGGTGAGCGTTCTTTGACGCGAACATACCAAACTAGGCTTGGGCATCACCTCACTTAGTGGATACAAGTCATAGTTGCCATATTTAACCATTACTGTTGCCTGCATCCGTAAGGATGACAGGCAAACATTCCTGTTAAATCAGATTCATAAGATGCTATCCAATGGAGAGGCAACACCATTGGCAGCACTACCAGCAAGATGTAAGTAGATTTGAGTAGTGGATATATCGCTATGTCCAAGCAACTCTTGTACGGAGCGTATGTCTGTTCCCCCTTGCACCAGATGGGTAGCAAAGCTGTGCCTTAAGATATGAGGATAAACGTTCTTCTTAACCATAGCAGCTTGTCCAGCCTTACGGAGTTCACGCTGTATAGTTGACTCCTGTATATGCCACCGTCTAATGATACCAGAAACATAAACATCTTCTGAAAGATTGGCAGAAGGGAACAGCCATTGCCAACCTATATCAGTTGCATAACTAGAAGCCTTACGGTTCAATGCCTCTGGTATGTATACAGAACCATAACCCTTATCCAAATCCTCAAGGTGCAAAGTTTCCACCTTTGCAATGTGTTCTTTCAATTCGGGTATCAATTTTTTAGGTAACATCACTACTCTATCTTTAGCACCTTTGCCACGATGCACAAAGATTTCACTACGGTCAAAGTCAATATCCTTTAGTCTAAGACTCATACACTCACTGATGCGTAAACCAGTTCCGTATAGCAAACGGGCAATTAGATAATGTATGCCTCTTAGCTGAGTAAAGACAGCTTTTACTTCATTAGTAGATAGCACTACAGGTAGCTTTTTAGGTTTCTTACTTTTATTGACACTATCAATAGGTTCTAGCTTTGCCTTTAGAAATTGGTTGTAGGTAAACATAATGGCATTGAATGCCTGTTTCTGGGTAGCAAGGGCTACCTTCCTTCTGTTCACCAGATAGTTCAGGTATGCCTCTATGTGTAGGTGGTTCAACTTGGCAGGATGCTTGTGTCCATTGAACTCAATGTACTTCTGTACCCAGCTAAGATAGGTCTTCTCAGTTTCGTAGCTGTAGTTCCTGACCCGTATGTACTCCTTGAGGCGTTGCATGAACGCCGGAATAGACTCAACAACAACAGGTTCGTTTTTTTCAAAATCATCTCTGCTTTGTTCTATAACATTAGATACAATATCAGTAATTGCAGAATTATAAGCATATACAAGAGGTAAGGCTTCCTGCCTTGTTCCTCCAGTATTAGCTACATTCATAATGCTACGTTTCAAGGTTGCCAACTGTTTATCAGCTTTTTCTTTAGAGTCGCCAATTAATTTGAATTCACTATAAAAAATGACTTCATCAATAACTAGCTTCCAGAGTTCTACAGGTTCAATATTTGTTTTAACAATTGCATTCATAATAGTTAATCTCCAAATGACGGACACAGTGAGGCGCAACCTGAGCAAAGCTGAGGTTGTGTCGTATTAAGTTAGGGATAGCTCTTTACCCAATCACCAACGGTGGTTGGTGTTGGGGACGTTTGTGTTAGAGAATGCTCACCTAGCCTTCCTGAGAATCAGGCGGGCATTCTTCAATAAGAGTGAAAACAGGAGCAGGAACGTTCTCTATTAAATCTTCCCTTGCAGGCTCAAGTTTTTTGGCTAACAAATCATTAACAGCTTTGTTGTAACCAAAAACAATTTTCAACGCATCATCTGTGTTGCCTTTAGCTAATGATAATCTCCATACTTTTATTTTAAGCGCATGTAGATACTTATCAGCTTTAGCTTTAAGTTCACCTTCAAGATTAAAATCATCAGTTAAGCAAACTTCATCTTTAATAGAATTCCATAGCTTGATGCCATTGGCTTTCTGTTTTTTAGAAGCAGTGCGTTTCTTAGTTTGTTCTAAAGAACTCACACTTAGGCCAGAGGCCAGAGCCTCGCCAGCCTTGACGACTTGCTCGTTTACAGGAGTAGTAGTTGTTACATTAGACATGATATATTCCTCATTCATTTGTTGCGGACAAAAAAAAGCCCCATGAGATTTCTCCCATAGGGCTTGCATTCATTGAGACAGTTGAATTTTATTCAGAAACAGATTCATCTCCATCAGCAAAGGCTGACAAAGCATCTTTCATAACTGCATCAATTTTCTTAAGCATGTAATTCTTGAACAGTTCCAATACCAGATTGGCAACAAAGGCAACGCCATAGAAGGTAATGACAGTTGTCCAGAATCCACTAATAAAGGTAGCTCCAAACAAAGTAGCTATAGCAGCAACACCAGTAGCACCAATGCCAATGGTTGCATTTCTTATCACTGCGCCTGTAACACGCTTCTTGGTTGTATCAGTCTCAGCATGTGCAGCACGCTTACCTAAGACAACATTGCTGCTTGCTCTACAGACAGCATCCCAAAAGGTTGGGTTAACATCTATGTTGTTAATATCATAAATAATTTCACCTGTTAGTGTATCCACTAACCAGTTCTTACAACGAATATAAACACCAATAATTTTTCTCTTCATGGTTTCATAAATAGAAAAAAAGAAGTTTTTGATAGACGTAAACATATAAATAACCTCCAAGGTTATATTGAATTTGATAAACAGTTTGATGTGATTAGATATGGATAATGGCTATAAACAAACCGGAGGGGGCTGTTTTAAAGATACGCCCACGGTGGAGTATAAGAACCTACATAATCACACCAGGTTCGTATTCAAAGGATAATGGGTTTTATATGTGATAGGGTGGGGGCTGCGAAAACATTTCCCTTTTTTACTTAAAAGCCTTAGTCTAAAAATATAATATATAAATTTTTAAAAATACTATAAGGAGTTGAAAGTAATGAAGAAGAGAAATAAGCAGAAGCAGAATAAACCAAAAACGTTAAACGATATATATAATAGTTCTAATAGATACAGCATGGAAATGGAGAACGTAAGGTTTAATTATGATGACCATCTTGCCGATTATATGAAAAGGAATGGTAGATCTGGCTCTGATAGGGTTCGCTCTATGAATAATAGTATTTCAATGGATATGGCACATCAAGAATCCAAAGGCATAACAGCAACAGCAAAAGGAAAAGCGCCAAGGTCAACCCCACCAGTTGCAGAAGAGCTAACAGAGTCAGTTAAAAGAGGATTTAATAAAGCCACTAATAAATTTACTACTGTTGCAGGTGGTTATCTTGGAACAAAGTTTGCTAACTGGTCATGGAAGCACATGGTAGTAGCAGCAGCAGCTACATCTTCAGCTCTGACAGTAGGTCTGTATTCAGGGTATAAGAAACAAAGAGATGAATGACAAAATGCTATCACTTGCAGAAAAGTTCTACCTAAATTGCCACATAAAAGGCAGAGAACATTTTATCTTTAATACTAAAAGCTACAGTAATCCCAGCCTTGCTATAAGTAGATATTCAGATTCATTACAATCTGTACAATCTAAGTATGGAAAATATAAGCCTAACATACCAAAGAATAGAATAGATTCAGGAGAATCATTAGAGTATTTACTTAATTCCAGAGTCGATAGGTATTTAGGTATAGACTTTAGCAACAGAAATAAGGGGAAATGAATTCCCCTTATTTGTTTCTGTCATCTCCAGAACGGTAAGCCTACAGGTCGCTCACTAAGATGCTTAAGCCCTTTGCCTATTACAGCTCCTGTGATTGCGCCTAACGCACCTAACTCAAAAGAGTTGCCATATATGTTAGGAATTGTATTAGCCTCATAAACGCCAATGCCTGTGCCTATAATGGCAGAACCATAAACATAAGAATTTTTCAGGTTGTTCCATATGCCTGTTCCAAAATTATTATTCATATACTATCTCCTGCCTCATTTTATCTTTGTCGAACATTTAGCTTAGGCTCGTCTCTAACGAGACTCTCCTCCTACCGTAGCTCGGCTTTCAGTAGGGTCGTTAAACACTCTCTCCCTGTGGTACGCAAAATAACCTGACAGTCATTTAGTCAAGAAGCCAAAGCTTCGCAGCGTCGACGACTTGCTCGTTTACACAACTCATTTACCTTAACCCCCTATAGGAGTTGGATTTCATAAATATATACTAAGAGTTTATTCAAACTGGGTCAAAAATTATTTGACATTTTTATAATAAGCATCAGTATAAAATAACAACAGGGAGATAATTATGAAAGATGAATATTATACAGTTAGGGGATACCTATTAAAGCTAATCAAAGAAAATAAAGCTATTAAAGAACTATGTTTAGATAAAGGTTATATACTTCGTGTCAGTCACAAGTGTAAAAAGATATGTTTAGATGAAGGTGTCACAGCACATAAGTTATATACAAAAAGCGGAAAGTTAAAGCTAAAAGCAGTTCTAGCATTCCCATCATATATTATTAATAGAGCTTTAAATATATGAAGCCAAAAGTTAGTTATCTTTGGTCTGATGAACAAGTTCCTACCGCAGGTGGGAGCTTCGCAGAAGCGAGCTACAGAAGATAATATAAAAAGCAAGAAGAGACAGAAATGAAAAAACGCATTAGTAGACAAAGACGAATATCTTATTATCATTTTAAATTTCCCATAGAGAAAAGAAGTTAGCACTGTTGCAGCATTAGGTAATAGTTCTTAAAGACACTACTCTTACAAATAGCAGATACAAAAACGTACAGGGAGCTGCTGCAACTTCGTTAGTATCACAGACCTTTTGAACAAGATTTTTCTTCAATCTCTTTCATAAAGTAGGCGAACACTCACAAAGCGTGAGCGTCCCCAACACCAAACATTTTTGGTGATTTAGTAGGGAAATCTCCCTTTCTGCCAAAACCTGCTAAACTTCGTTTTTTGTTCGGCACGAGCTTGCACTCATGGAAAAATTCATCCGAATTCGCGGCGCACGCACCCATAACCTGAAAAACATCGACCTTGACCTGCCGCGTGACAAGCTGATTGTGATCACGGGCTTGTCGGGTTCGGGCAAGTCGTCGCTGGCGTTCGACACGATTTTTGCGGAAGGGCAGCGGCGTTACGTTGAGTCGCTGTCCGCCTACGCCCGCCAGTTTTTGTCGATGATGGAAAAGCCGGACATTGACCATATCGAAGGGCTTTCTCCGGCGATTTCCATTGAGCAGAAAACCACCTCGCACAACCCGCGTTCCACCGTCGGCACGATCACCGAGATTTACGACTACCTGCGTCTGCTGTATGCGCGGGCGGGTGTGCCGCGTTGCCCGACGCATCACGTTGATTTGCAAGTGCAAACCGTCAGCCAGATGGTCGATCAGGTATTGAGTTTGCCCGAAGGCAGCAAGCTGATGTTGCTTGCCCCGGTGGTGCGCGAACGCAAGGGCGAGCATGTGCAACTGTTTGATTCGTTGCGGGCGCAAGGCTATTTGCGGGCGCGGGTGAATGGCGTGGTCTACGAACTGGACGTGCCGCCGACGCTGGAATTGCGCAAGAAACACACCATCGAAGTGGTGATTGACCGTTTCAAAGTGCGCGACGACATGCAATTGCGCCTCGCGGAGTCGTTTGAAACCGCGCTGAAACTCGCCAACGGGTTGGCAACAGTGGCGTGGATGGACGGTGACGGCGAAGACATGATTTTTTCCGCCAACTACGCCTGCCCGCATTGCGGCTGGTCGCTGACCGAACTCGAACCGCGCTTGTTCTCGTTCAACGCACCTGCTGGCGCGTGCCAGACCTGCGACGGTTTGGGCGTGGAACAGTTTTTCGACCCACAACGGGTGGTGGCAAATTCGTCGCTGAGCCTTGCGGGTGGCGCGGTACGTGGCTGGGATCGGCGCAACGCTTACTACTTCCAGATGCTCACCTCGCTTGCCGACCATTTCAGCTTTGACGTGGAACAGCCGTGGGAGGAATTGCCCGCGTCTGTCCACAAACTGATCTTGCACGGCAGCGGTTTGGAGGAGGTGGAATTCACCTACGTCGGGCAAAAAGGGCAAATTTACACCCGTTCGCACACCTTTGAAGGCGTATTAAACAACCTCAAACGCCGTTACCGCGAAACGGATTCGAGTGCGGTGCGCGAAGAGTTGGCGAAATACCTCGCCAGCCGTGCCTGCCCCGATTGCGGCGGCACACGTTTAAACGAACAGGCGCGGAACGTGTTCATCGCGGGGCGCAATTTGCCCGCGATCACGCATTTACCGATTGGCGAAAGCCATGCGTTTTTCCGCAGCCTGAATTTGCCGGGGACGCAGGGGCAAATTGCCGACAAGATTTTGCGCGAAATTGCCTTGCGCTTGGAATTTTTGGTCAATGTCGGGCTGGATTATCTGACCCTGAGCCGCAGCGCGGAAACGCTCTCCGGCGGCGAAGCGCAACGCATCCGCCTCGCGTCGCAGATTGGCGCAGGGCTGGTCGGGGTGATGTACGTGCTGGATGAGCCGTCCATCGGTTTGCATCAGCGCGACAACGAACGGCTGCTGAAAACGCTGTTCCGCCTGCGTGACCTTGGCAATACCGTGATCGTGGTCGAACATGACGAAGACGCGATCCGTTCCGCCGATCATGTGCTGGATATTGGCCCCGGCGCGGGCGTGCATGGCGGTTACATTATTGCGCAAGGCACACCGGAAGAAGTGTTTGCCACGCCGGATTCGGTGACGGGGCAATTCATGTCCGGGCGGCGCAAAATCACCATGCCAAGCACAAGAACCCCGTTCAACCCCGAACGCACCATCAAGCTGATCGGCGCGACCGGCAATAACCTCAACGACGTGACGCTGGAAATTCCGCTGGGGCTGTTGACCTGCATCACCGGCGTGTCGGGGTCGGGCAAATCGACGCTGATCAACCGCACGCTTTACCCGTTTCTGGCGCGGCATCTGCACGACAGCAGCGTGGAAGTTGCCCCGGTGCGCGAAGTGCTGGGCGTGGAGCAAATCGATAAAATTATCGACATCGACCAAAGCCCGATTGGACGCACCCCGCGTTCCAATCCCGCCACCTACACGGGCGTGTTTACCGCGATTCGCGAACTATTTGCGGCGACGCAAGAAGCACGTTCACGCGGTTATTTGCCGGGGCGGTTTTCGTTCAACGTCAAGGGTGGGCGCTGCGAAGCCTGTTCCGGCGACGGTGTGATCAAGGTCGAAATGCACTTTTTACCGGACGTGTATGTGACCTGCGAAGTGTGCGACGGCAAGCGTTACAACCGCGAAACCCTCGACATCCGCTACAAGGGCAAGAACATCAGTGAAGTGCTGGCGATGACGGTGGAAGATGCCTGCGAATTTTTCGCCGCCGTGCCGTCGATTCACACCAAGCTGCAAACGCTGATGGACGTGGGGTTGTCGTACATCACGCTGGGGCAAAATGCCACCACGCTCTCCGGCGGTGAAGCGCAGCGTGTGAAGTTGGCGAAAGAGCTGTCCAAACGCGGCACGGGCAAGACGATTTATATTCTGGATGAGCCGACCACGGGGCTGCATTTCCACGACGTTGACCAGTTGCTGCAAGTGCTGCACCGCTTGCGCGATGGTGGCAATACCGTGGTGGTGATTGAGCATAATCTCGATGTGATCAAGACGGCGGATTGGGTGGTGGATTTGGGGCCGGAAGGCGGGAGTCGGGGTGGGCATATTATTGCGGTGGGTACGCCGGAGCAGGTGGCGGAAACTGAGGGGTCGTTTACGGGGGAGTTCCTGAAACGCATGTTGTGATACACCAAAACTGCCCCGTTTTTCGGGGCGAATGAACTTTACTTCGGTGGTTAGTCCTTTTGTTGGAAGATGCTGTTCCAGCCTTGTTTCGTCTTGGTGGAAATATTGATGTCTGTCACAAATGCCTGAAGTTCTTCCAAGAAATTCAGCATTTGCGCAGGTGTTAGTAATGTTGAAATCACAAAGATAAACTCCCTTATATCAATAAAATCAAAGGTTTTTCCTTTGTAATGACGTGTGTTTCCGTCTAGGGCGAGTTCTGTGGTGTCTTCGGGAATGCGGCAGATGAAGGTAACAGGTTTGCCCAAGCTGCTAAGTCCTCGTAGAGCATCAATGCAGTCATCAAGCCTTTTCAGATTGATCTTTTTGACGGTGATTTCATACAGATTCAGGATTTCCGCACTTTGACTCGTCCAAATATCGGCGGGTTTCTTTGATGTGGTATTCGTGCCGAAGACGCTTTCATCCCCGCCATGAACAGTGATGGTGGAATCTGCATACAACGATGCCAATAACTTGGCAATCACAAACTGTGGCACGTTTCCGGCTTCTGGGTATTCAACGCAGAATATTGCGAGTTTCCCCGCTATTTGCCGCGTGCTTTCCCCGACAGTGCTGGTTGTGACAACGACTTGCTGGTTGAGCTGTTGTGTGTAGCTGAGCAGCCTGAAAAAGAAATAATCAATCAGGATGGCTCGTTGTTTGCCTTTGCTCTCCATGACTATCCGCAAAAAATGGACAGCGGCTAAAGCTGCGGCTTCAGGACGTTTACCTTTTGCCCAAGCTTCATTCAGTTGGCTGATGTTTTTTGCCACATTGAGCGGGTCTGACTTGCCGCAAGGAATACCTTTTTCAGTCAAAGCATACCAAATGCCTTCCTCAAAAATGGCTCGTGGATTACATCCGTAAAAATCGTTGAGTGGGTCGTATTCTGGGTTAATGTGTATGCCCACTAAAGCGGTCAAAACAACGCCACGAAAGCCCTTGGCATGGATTTCTATCAAGTTTGTCAGCAAGTTACAGACTTCAGGCGTTCCTGTGAGTAAATCATGAAAGTCAGATTCCTGTAATGTCTTAGCCCGCAGTAGTTTAGCGTTGACATAGTATTTGGCATCTTCGTTGCGTTCTGATACGTTCATTAAATTTCCATGCCTAGTAAAGCGGTTATTTTTTCAGAAAAATGTTTGTTTTCACTGATTCGGAAAGCTTCCAGAATACGCACAAATTCCAAGACATCCAACCGTCGTTCAAGTTGCTCGATTTTGGATATGTCTGACTGATTCATGCCTACTTTGTCAGCTAGATCAGCTTGAGAAATATTCAAACGCTTGCGCTCGCTGGTAAGGGCTTCGATCAGCGAGTGATACCGTAGGTCGTGGATGGACTTGTCTTTCTTCATAAAGTGGATGATGCTATGATTCACAAATTATTCGTAAATGGAATATTTCAATATGAAAGCTGTTTCCTTGTTTTCGGGTGCAGGTGGCATGGATGTCGGTTTCAAACGGGCAGGTTTCGAGGTCATCGCGGCCAATGAAATAGATACTTATGCCTGCCAGACATTCAGGGCGAATCACGCTGAGACAACGCTTTACGAGGGGAATATTACTTCCAATTTACAGGCATTAGGCGGTTTTAAAAATATTGATGTTGTGTTCGGTGGTCCCCCTTGCCAAGGTTTTTCGGTGGCAGGAAAAATGGATGCCGACGATCCTAGAAGCCAATTAATCTTCAGTTTTGCTGATGTGGTTGATCTCATCAAACCGCGTGCTTTTGTGATGGAAAACGTCAAGGCATTAGGTAGTTTGGAAAAGTTCGCCGAAGTCAGAAGGAAACTCATGGCACGTTTCTCCAATGCGGGTTACGCGGTGACAGTGACAACCTTGAACGCAAAAGATTTGGGAATTCCGCAATCACGCGAACGTGTATTTTTTATTGGTTTCAAACAGGGTGTTAATCCAATTAATGCCGCTTCTTTCAGAAAATATCAGGCTACACCCCCGACGCTGCGCGAAGTTTTATCCCCATTGGGAAAAGCAGGGACACAAACAAACAATAAAGTATGCAAAGCGAAAATTACCTTGGCATTAAAGCCTGTGTTAAGGCAGTCACCTTATGCGGGTATGTTGTTTAATGGTCAAGGTCGCCCGCTTAACCCTGATGGTTGGGCAAGTACTTTACCAGCCAGTATGGGAGGAAATAGGACTCCCATTATTGATGAAGCCCATTTATTCGACGCTGCTAAACCGTGGGTTGAGGACTATCACCGCCATCTGATGAAAGGAGGAAAGCCGCACGGAACGAATGATGCCCCGATGTCCCTACGGCGGTTAACCGTTGATGAAGCTGCGTTGTTGCAAGGTTTTCCAGCGGATTACCGATTTTGTGGTTCGCAAAGTAAGGTTTTTTCGCAAATTGGTAACGCAGTGCCTTGTCGGTTGGCTCAAGTGGTGGCAGAGGTTGTATACCGCGTATTGGAACGTAGCGGTGTGCATCAGGAGAATGAATATTTAACTGGACAAAATATGGAGTTCAAATTTGCGAGTTAATGCAGTTTTAAATACACGTACTCGACGTAAAAACTGATTTGGATGAGCCGTCCATCGGCTTGCACCAGCGCGACAACGCCCGCTTGCTGAAAACGCTGTTCCGCCTGCGTGACCTTGGCAATACCGTGATCGTGGTCGAGCATGACGAAGACGCAATCCGTTCCGCCGACCATGTGCTGGATATTGGCTCCGGCGCGGGCGTGCATGGCGGGTACATTATTGCGCAAGGCACGCCGGAGCAAGTGGCTAAAACAGAGGGGTCGTTTACGGGGGGAGCGCCTGAAGCGGATGTTGTGATACAGTACCAATCATGTAAAAAATCGTTGTCGTCATGAGGTTAGCCATGAATGCACAAACGGTGATGGAGGGTTTTTCTTCCCTTCCCCCTGATGCGCAGCAGCAGCCTCACCTTCTTCAATTCACGGCATACCCTGTGTAGGGGCGGACTGATTCGGGTAAAAAACCCAGCACGATGCGTTCTTTCGGAATGCCCCGTTCGACCAGTGACTCGGCAATTTCCGCATCCGTGCTGTCATGTTGCAACCAGACTTTTTCACCCTTCAGGTCAATGTGAACCAAACAGCCGTGGGTGCGCCGCTTGCCCTGCCAGCCTTGGGCAATGACTTGGTAGCGGCTCTGGTTGTCGTCAAAGATGGTTTCCAGTTCCAAATTCCCAGAGGCGGAGGGGATGCTGGCAATCTTTTCCAGCAATTGTTTGATGGTGGTTTTGTCGTCGTTCAGTTGAGCCATTGGGTGATGACCTCCTGTTGTTCGTCAAATGTCATGTCTCATGACGGCGTAGGCAGTGGTGCTTGGTTTACCGAGCAGTTCCTGAAACGGATGTTGTGAAATCTGCGGCTATGCGCTAGATTCGCAGCGCATATCTACCAACAGGTGGCAAAAGCTAAACCATATTGGCGCTCTCCCACTCCTAGCAAATAACGAAAGGCAATACCATGATTTCATTTACCGAACTTAATCAGCAGAATGACACAATCACCGAGCTTTCCAACGTACTTTGTCATTTGATTGACGAGCGTTCCGTTTGCGACTTGAAAGTCACGTGTGATTTATTTTTCTCTTACGTTGACCAGGTGAAAGAGCATCTGGATCTGGAAGAGCGTGAACTGTACCAGTCCATGTTATTGCATAGTGATCAGAACATCCGCAATACAGCGAATAAATTCCTTTCTGGTTCGGGTGAAATCAAGCGGGTATTTGGGCAGTACCTCAAACGCTGGAGCAAGAATAAGGAATTGCGCATCAATGACCATGACCAGTTCGTGAAAGATACCCGTGAAATGTTCCAACTGGTATTCAACCGGATCGAAGACGAAGTGGAACATCTCTACCCCACTGTGCGGGCAGTACAAGCCGCCATGTCGAAGTAATGGTTAATGCCGCGACCCGTTATGTGCCTATTGACGGCAGCCTACTATTGGGTAAACGCTAATCTCCAGACGATGGCGCGGCAAAGGTAGTCGGTAACGAGGATGTGCCTTTCAGCAAGCGGAAAATATCGCTATCGGTCGACAAAATCAGGCTGGTATCCGGTGTCATCACTGCCTGATAAGCATCCAAGGTGCGGGTGAAGGCGTAAAAGTCAGCCGCCGCCTGACTTTGGTTATAAGCCTTGGCGTAGATTGCGGTCGCTTCCGAATCGCCTTTGCCGCGAATGTCTTCCACTTGGCGATAAGCTTCGGATTGAATGCGGTTCAGGTCGCGGGTCATATTGCCGCGAATCCGTGCCGCTTCGCCATTGCCTTCAGAGCGGAAGCGTTCGGCAATTTGGCGGCGTTCGCTGATCATGCGTTCGTAGATTTTGGGTTCGACACTGGCGTTGTAATTGATGCGCTTGAAACGAATATCCAGCAATTCCACCCCGAATACTTTGAGCTTTTCGGCAGCGGCTTTGTAGATTTCTTGTTCAACCAAGACTCGCCCTTTTTGGATTGGCACAAGTGAACCCACCACATTGTTGGTATCTGCGCTATTTGCCGCGCCTTCCACTAAAGTCGGGTCTTTGAGGGGCACACGCCCTTTGGTGGTGCGTACCATTTCAATCAATTCGTGTTTGGCAACCGCGTTACGGGTTTCGCTGCCGAGGATGTCATCCAAACGCGATAAGGCACTGCGTTCGTCGCGTAACCGCAGGAAATAGGGGAGTGGTTCCACAATGCGCCAGCGGGCAAACAAATCCACCGAGATGTAGAGTTTGTCTTTGGTCGGCATATCCGAAGGGCTGCCATCCCACGGCAGTACCCGTTTGTCGATGCGGTTTACCTCTTGAATAAACGGGATTTTTAGTTTCAAGCCTGCTTCGGTCACGGGTTCTTTCACCGGTTTGCCGAATTGGGTCAGGATCACTTGCTGCGCTTCTCCCACGGTATAGAACGCATTAAACAATACAAACGCCAGCAAACCGGCAAGCACTAGGAGTAAACGGTTCATGGTGCTGCCTCCGCTGGGGTTTTCTGTGAGGTGTTGAGGTTGAGCAGGGGTAACAGGTTTTTCATGCCTTCGTCTACCACGATTTTGTTTTGAATGCGGGGTAAGATGGCTTGCATGGTTTCCAGATACAAACGCCGTTGGGTAATGTCGGGGGCTTTTTGGTATTCGGTAAACACCGCGTTGAAACGTGCTACGTCGCCCTCGGCTTCGTTGACGCGCTTGAGGCGGTAGCCTTCGGCTTCGCGGATGCGTTGATCTTTTTCACCTTCCGCTAAGGGGATGACTTTGTTGTAATCGCGGCGGGCTTCGTTAATGAGCTTTTCTCTTTCTTGCTGCGCTTGGTTGACTTCATTGAAGGATTCTTGTACTGGGCGTGGTGGGTTGATGTTCTTTAATTGCACTTGGTCGATGCTCACACCCATCAGGTAAAGGGTGGCGAGTTGCTGGAGTTTGACCAAGGCTTCGGCTTCGATTTCTTGCCGCCCGATGGTGAGCACTTCATCGACGGTGCGATCACCCACGACTTCGCGCATGACCGATTCCGAGGCATTGCGTAAAGTAATGCCCGGTTCGCGCACCGCAAACAAATAGTTGGTGGGTTCGGCAATGCGGTATTGCACCACCCATTCCACCAGTGCCACATTCAAATCGCCTGTGACCATCGGTGATTCCGCCGCCGGGTTGTCGGAGTATTGATCGACATTGCTTGCACCTTCGGTATAAAAGCCGAATTCCTGTTTTAATTGGCGTTTGACCGGCAAAATGGTGGCGACATCCACGCCCAAGGGAATTTTAAAATGCAAACCGGGTTGGACTTCCGCCTTAAATTTTCCGAAGCGTTGCACGATGGCGACGGAATCACTGGGGACGGTGTACCACGATGACCAAGCGGTAATGCCGAGCAGGATAACGATCACAGGGGCAATGCCCATTAGCTTGAAGCCTGGCAAGCGTGGTCGCGAGGTCATGGGAAAGGATGGTATTGAGTTCACGCGGAATTCCCTCCAGTCATAAAAGTTTTGTGATTATGATCATGACTCTACGCCGTACTGTGTGGTTTAGCGAGAAGCTTCCGAGGAAATGGGGTTGTGGGCGGATAAAGATTGCATCGGTATGTCAGTGTAGAGGTCAAGGCGTGTTTGATTCATAACTGAAATATACCGGACGGGAGAGGTGTTTGCGTAACATCAGTTTTTAATCATGCATAAACTGTCCGAAGTATTGATAACAAGTACTTGCTAAAAAAGAATATTCATCTGGGGTTAGGGTGATGGTCTGCAAAATAACCGTTAGTTATTATATTTATAATCATAAATTCTTTATCGAGTATCGGGGCTGCCATGAGAATAATAAAAGTCTTGTTATTGGGGATGACGGCGAGTGCTATATTGCCATTTTCTGTTACTGCGAACCCGCAAATTGCACCCGTACAGCCGGTTAACATGGGTGAAGCTCCGCCACCATGGAATGCTAATGCAGCACCTGAAGTAGCGGCGACACAGCCTGCGGCAACATCCAGTCAAGGTTCTAGCGTGGAAAATTGGTATCGCAATCGCCGCAAAACAGAGAGTAATGTGGGCACGGATTTTGCTGCATTACAGGCATCTGCGGAGAGCGGTGATGCTAAAGCGCAATACAAGTTAGCTATGTTGTACCGTAATGATGAAAATCCACAAGCCGACCTCAAAAAGTCTTTGGATTGGCAACAACGTGCAGCGCAAGCAGGGTATATGGAAGCCCAATACGGTTTGGGCTTATTGTATGCGAATGGGCAATATGTCCCTGCCAATAATAATCAGGCACGCCAGTGGTTTGAGAAAGCTGCGGCACAAGGTCATGTTGCTGCCCGCTTAGCGCTGCTTTCCTTGGATAGTGGTGCACCCGCGCAAGCGATTGTCACCTCTAATAACCTGAAAATGGAAGAACCGGGGCAACGTACCGAGACGCAAGATTTTGCGTCTCTACAGCAGCAGTCCCCCGCAGCAATGCCACCGATTCCGGTGGTTAATTCCGCCAGTCGCCCGGAACCGGTCACCACGCGGGTATCTCAGCCCATAATGGCGCAACCCGCCGATCAAAATCAGAATACGGCAGGTAAGCTTGATCTCACTGGCATTGAACCTGAAGTCTTGCGTCAGTCAGCCGAGTCAGGTGATAAGCAAGCGCAATTGATGCTAGGTACTCTGTATGAAGACGGCCTTGGTGGTCTGCCTGCGGATTTGCGCGAAGCTGCGTATTGGTATGAGCAAGCTGCTAAGCAGCATTACCCCAAAGCCCAATACAATCTCGGTCTGCTATATGAAGACGGGCGCGGTGTTACGCAAAACGATAAACAAGCCGCTTACTGGTATGATAAAGCCGCCAAGGCGGGGTTCACGGAAGCCCAAAACAACTTGGGTGTACTGTTTGTATTGGGAAAAGGCGTTAAGAAAGACAGTAAAAAAGCTGAAAAATTGTTTATGGATGCCGCCAGCAAAGGCAATGCTGATGCGCAGCGTAATCTGGAGATGTTACGAAAAGGTTAAATAATTGTAATGTTATCAAGAAAACAGTTCGTTTATTTCGAGTTATTTAGATAAAAATTTCGACTTTTTCTTAGTGTGTGGTTCTCGTATAGTGCTTGTCAGAGATGAATGACAAGAACTCATTAGGAGACAGACATGAAACTATCCACACAAGGTCAACATGCCATCATGGCAATGCTGGCATTGGCTATCCACGATGACGAAGGTGCAGTGCGCTTAGGTGATCTGGCAGCACAGCAAGGGATTTCGTTGTCTTATCTGGAACAGATATTTGCCCGGTTACGTCATGAAGGCTTAGTCGAAGGGATTCGTGGCCCAGGGGGCGGTTATCGTTTAAGCCGCCATGCTGATGAGATTACCTTAGCTGACATCATTCAGGCCGCAGAGGATGATGTTGTGACCGATTTGAGTTCTCTGCAAGGTACGGAGATACGTAGTCAGCATTTAGTGCAACAAATGTGGTCAGACCTGAGCGGTCAGTTTTACCGCTTCATGGAAGACATTACGCTCGACAGTTTAATGGAAGGCCATGAACTGCCGCGTAAATCTTACCAGATGGGCGAAACCGCCAGTTTAATTGCCAGAATGTTCCCAGCCAGGGAACTAAGACCGAGCATGGCGCATCAAATGGCTATGTAGATTGAAAGATAATAGATAACACAAACATTTTCGCATTGCTGCCCAGACTCCTCCAAACAGGGCAGCATCTCCCAGCGGGGTTGTCCTGAGCCAACAACCCCGCTTTTTTTATGCCTTGCCGCCACCCATACACAAGGGCGATTCCGCCACCTTCCCACCTTTGGCAAAATGTTCTTCTGGTGTCAGCGTATGCAGTGCCAATGCATGAATTTTGCCATTTAGTTCTTCTGCTAAAATGCCATTAATCTGTCGATGGCGTGCAATCAGCATTTTTCCGTTGAACTGTGCGCTCACAACAGTCACTTTGAAGTGCGATTCGGAACCGGGTGGTACGTTGTGCATATGGCTTTCATTGAGGACTTCGAGAAAGTCAGGCTGCATAGCTTGTTGGATTTTCTGTTCAATTTGAGTCTGGATGGTCATAATCTTCACACTTGAATTAACGATGATTAACTTGAAACCACGGGAACGGGGCGCGTATATTCCGCCCTACACCCACATAATGACCTGCGAACATGAACCAAAAAGAAAACTTTGACAAGTTGTCCCAGTATTTGCAAAGCAAAATCATTGGACAAAAATCCCTGATCAACCGACTCATGATTGCTTTATTAGCAGATGGGCATTTGTTGGTAGAGGGAGCACCGGGCTTGGCAAAAACCCGTGCTATCCAGATGTTAGGGCAGGGTATCGAAGGGGATTTTCATCGCGTCCAGTTCACCCCTGATTTGTTGCCAGCGGATATTACGGGTACGGAAGTGTTTCACCCCAATGATGGCTCATTCCACTTTCAAAAAGGCCCGTTATTCCATAACCTGATTCTTGCCGATGAAATCAACCGTGCCCCGGCAAAAGTGCAATCCGCTTTATTGGAAGCGATGGCAGAACGTCAGATCACGGTCGCGGGTACGACATGGAAATTGCCGGAGCCGTTCTTGGTTATGGCAACCCAGAACCCCATTGAGCAAGAAGGCACTTACCATTTGCCAGAGGCTCAACTTGACCGTTTCCTGATGCACGTTATCGTGGATTACCCCACCCCGGCAGAAGAAAAAGTCATCCTGCATTTGGGGCGTAAAGAAGCAATGCAACAAGTCCGTCATGAAAAAGAAGCGGTTGCACCCTTGGTTAGCCGAGAAGATGTGGCAATGGCGCGTCAGGATGTGCTGAATATTTACATGACCGACAAAGTGGAAACGTATTTGTTGCAACTGGTACTGGCTACCCGCAACCCTGAACGTTACGGCAAATCTTTAGCGGGTAGCATTGCTTATGGCGGTAGCCCGCGAGCGACGCTTTCCTTGGATCGTTGCGCCCGCGCTCATGCGTGGTTGGCGGGGCGTGATTTTGTCAGCCCGGAAGATGTCCAGGCTGTGGCGCATGACGTATTACGCCACCGTTTGCTGCTAACATTTGAAGCGGAAGCCGATGGCATGACGGCTAATCATATTATTGATGAATTACTCGCGTTGGTGGCAGTACCCTGATGGCACAGGCAGCGGTTGAACGTACCCACAATCAGGCAGGTGAGGGTATTGTGTTTAGCTCCTTGCAATCCCTATTGCGTTTGCAAGGGCAGGTGCGGACACTGCATTTGGCGAAAAAACACATTCGTTCACGTCATGCAGGGTTGCACCGTTCAGTCCACAAAGGTCGGGGCATGGACTTTGCGGAATCACGGATGTACCAGCCGGGTGATGATATTCGTACCATTGACTGGCGGGTAACGGCACGTAGTGGACGTGTGCATACCAAAGTGTTTGAGGAAGAACGTGAAAAGCCGGTGTTATTGTGGGTGGATTTACGTCCGTCGATGTTTTTTGCTACCCGTGGGCGTTTTAAATCCGTGTTGGCAGCACAAATTGCGGCATTGCTGTTGTGGAAAACCCTTGATGATGGTGACCGCATTGGCGGGATTTTGCAAAATGGTCAACATGCCGAATTCAAGCCATCGCGTAGTCGCTCCGCTGCTTTGCATCTGTTGCGCCAGTTGAGTGATATGACCCGCGCTTCGGCTACGCTCAGTCGAAGCGATTTGCAAGCCAGTTGGACACGGTTACGGCGGGTGACACAACCCGGTAGTCAGCTTTTTATTCTGAGCGATTTTCGGCAGGTCACTCCCGGTGCTTTGCGGCAACTGGCGATGATCGCACAACATTCCCAACTGACCTTGATTTCGATTCATGACCCGTTTGAGGAGCATCTGCCCAAGACGGGTAGTCTGCGTTTGACTGATGGCAAACGTCATGTGTTACTGAATTTGGGGTTGCGGCTGTGGCGTGAACGTTACCTCAATCGGGTTGCCCAATCCGCTAAAATATTGCAGGAGTTTAGCCGTAGCCAGCGTATTCCGTTAGTACAATTATCCACTGCTGATAGCGACAATGAGCGTTTGCTGAAAGTATCACGGGGGTTGCGATGAACCCGGATGAATTACCGTTACGCGATATTCACCTGCCTGAACCCGTTAGTTGGTGGCCGCCAGCAATAGGATGGTGGTTCATGGCTGGTTTGATGCTGTTTGTCATTGTGTGGTTGTTCTGGCGTTGGCAGCAGCAAAAACGCACCGAACAGCGTTTGGAAACAGCTTTGTTGGAGTTGGAGCGTTTACAAGGTCAATACGGGGCTAATACGAAAGCGTTGTTGCGTGAATTGTCGGTGCTATTGCGTCGTGTGGCGATTAGCGAATACGGGCGACAAAGGGTTTCTGGTTTGACAGGCGCAGCTTGGGTCAAGTTTTTAGATGAAAAAGCGGGCAAACCGCTATTCAGTGGAAAGTTGGCACATTTGTTGACAGAAGTGCCGTATCGCCCCGAAACACAAGCCGAAACGAAGGCGGTGTTGCAAGCCATTCGTGAGTGGATCAAGTTGCAACGAGGGAAACAGCATGTATGAGTTTCTCTGGTGGTGGATGTTTTTGTTGTTACCTTTGCCCCTGTTGGTGCGTTGGTGGTTAAAGCCTGCTGAACCCAAACAAGGCCTTGCCTTGAAAGTCCCCTTTTTGGAGGATTTTCAGCAAGGTGGCAAGGTATTGGGGCGTTCGTGGTTTGGATTGCTGGCCTTATTGCTGGCAAGTGTGGCTTGGGTCATGTTGGTAGCGGCGGCTGCACGTCCGGTATGGGTTGGTGATAGTTTGGCGATGCCAGTGTCAGGACGGGATCTGATGTTAGCGGTGGACTTGTCCGGCAGTATGCAAGAACAAGATTTTATCCTTAACGGACAGGTGGTTGACCGACTGGTGGCGACCAAAGCCGTGGCTGGCGAGTTTGTCCGCAAGCGTACCGGGGATCGTATCGGTATGGTGTTATTCGGTGACCAAGCGTATTTACAAGCACCGTTAACCTTTGATCGTCAGACTGTATTGCAATTGTTGAACGAAGCGCAAATCGGTTTGGCAGGTGAACGTACCGCGATTGGCGATGCGATCGGCCTTGCGCTCAAACGCTTACAAGATAGCCCGGAAAAAAATCGGGTGTTAATTTTGATGACGGATGGCGCGAATACGGCCGGTAGTGTTAGCCCTTTAGAGGCGGCTGAAATGGCAGCAGCCGTGGGTTTGAAAATTTATACGGTGGGAATCGGTTCGGAAAGTGATCAGATGCGCAGTGTGTTCGGTTTTCAACTCATGAATCCTTCAGCGGATTTGGATGAGCGCACTTTGAAAGCGATTGCCTCTAGCACGGGGGGGATGTATTTCCGCGCCCGCGATACTGAAGAGTTCCACAAAATCTATGAGGAACTTGATCGGTTAGAACCTGTAGAAAAAGAAGCGCAACAATGGCGTCCGCAGCAAGAACTATTTCGTTGGCCATTGTTGGTAGCGTTATTACTGTCATTGTTGACCGTCGCGTTGCGGATAGGGCGGGAGGGATAGCATGATGGTGAACGATTTGCATTTTCTGCACCCGGAATGGTTATGGTTGTTAGGTGTCATTCCGCTGGTTTGGGGCATAAAAGTATTCCATGCTCGCCAGCAAGGGGGCTGGGAGCGGCTTGTTGATAAGCAATTGATGCCGTTTGTATTGAGTGGTTCAGCAGGCAGTTTGGGGTGGGGGGCATTGGTCTGGCTCTCGTTGGTGTTACTGATCGGCATCTTAGCCATGGCAGGTCCTGCGTGGGATAAGCGGGAAGTTCCGGTGTTTCGCAATCAACAAGCCTTGGTGGTAGCGATGGATTTTTCTGCTTCTATGTATGCTGAAGATGAAAAACCCAACCGGATTACCTTGGCGCGTTTTAAACTGCTGGATATTCTCCATTCCCGCAAAGATGCACAAAATGGATTAGTGGTATTTGCGGGGGATGCCTTTACCGTTACACCGCTAACAGACGATATTGATACGATTGAAGAACAAGTCAAAAACCTATCACCTGAAATCATGCCTGCACCCGGTAGTTTATTAACGCCTGCTATTCAACGCTCAGTCGAATTATTGCAACAGTCGGGTATGAAGCAGGGCGATATTTTACTGATTACTGACGGAGTATCGGATACGCAAGCCGCGCTTTCCGCCGCTGAAGAAGTGCGAGGTTTGGGCTACCGGGTATCGGTATTGTCGTTAGGTACAGCAGAGGGATCGCCGATTGCCCGTGCTAAAGGTGGTTTCCTGCTCGATAGTTTTGGCAAAACGGTAATTGCTAAGGTCAATCTGGATGATTTGGAACGGATTGCTGATGCCGGAGGCGGTATATTCGTTAAAGCAGCCTTGGGCGATGCTGATGTGAGTGCGTTGAGCCAACGTTGGCAGACCATTGACAAGGGTATGTTGACCCAAGCCAAAGGTTTGCAGACCGATACTTGGGTCAATGAGGGGTACTGGCTGGTATTGTTGCTGTTGCCTGTTGTGGCGTTAGCATTTCGGCGTGGTTGGTTGGGGGTTGTCGTGGTCTGCGTTTTATTGCCACAACAGCAACCCGTCTACGCTTTTAGTTGGGATGAATTGTGGCAAACACCAGACCAACAAGCACAAGCCGCGCTGGAGAATGGTGAGTTAGAACGTGCTGCTGGTTTATTTCAAAATCCTGATTGGAAAGGTGCTGCTGCCTACAAAAATAAGGATTACGCCACAGCAGCGCAACTGTATGCCACGCAAAATAGCCTTGATGCACAATACAATTACGGTAATGCTCAAGCCAAGGCAGGTAAATTTCAAGAGGCGATAGCGGCTTATCAGCAAGTGTTGGCGGCTAATCCGAATCATGCTGATGCGCAACATAACCTAAAAATCCTTGAGGATGCGTTAAAACAACAGCAACAGGAGCAAAGCGACCCCCAGCAACAGCCTGAACAAAACCAGCAGCAAAATCAGCAACAGTCTGGTGCAGACGCACAACAGCAACAAGGTCAGCAAGGCCAGCAAGGTCAAGAACAACAGCAGCAATCGGCTGCTGAGGAACAGCAACCACAAGCAGATGCAGCTAAGGCGGCTGAGGAACAAGCCAAGCAACAGGAACAGCAACAAGACGCGCCAGAGCAAGCCGATAAGGCAAAGCAAGACGAAGCGGAAGGCAAAGAAGATCCGCAACAGCGTGAGCAAGAACAGGCGACGGAACAATGGTTACGGCGTATTCCTGATGATCCCTCCGGTTTGTGGCGACGTAAATTTCAGTATCAATACCAACAACGGGGTGCGCAAACGCGAGGTGATGAATGGTAAGGTGGTTATTGTTTGCGATGTTGTGGTGTCTGTCACTGAGTATCAATGCTGCTACTATTATTGCTCAGCTTGATCGTAACCCTGTGGCTTTAGGTGATCCAGTCGTCCTCACGTTCACGGTGGACGGTATGGTCTCAGGCGAACCCGATTTTTCCCCCTTGCAACAGGATTTTGAGATACGCGGGCGTTCGCAAAGCAACAGTTTCACGGTCATTAATGGTGTTAGCACGGTCAATACGCAATGGGAATTGCGTTTATACCCGCGTAAAACAGGGACATTGCCGATTCCTGCCATTGCATTTGGGAGTGATCAAAGCCAGGCACTGGATTTGCAAGTCACGGAACAACCTCAGCCTGCTGCTGGCGGTACACCCGATATTTTCATTGAACTCACCGCCGAGCCGCAACAGCCGTTTGTGCAACAGCAAACCATCATTACCCAACGCATGTTTCACATCACACCACTGGAGTCACAGGCCAGTTTGAGTCATCCACCGATTGACAGTGGTAAAGGTAACATCCAGCAAGTTGGTAATACACGCAATACCACGATGCTGCGTAACGGGCGTAACTATCAAGTGATTGAACGCCGTTATGCGTTGATCCCGCAGCAAAGTGGCAGCTTGACGCTGGGGCGTACTACCTTTGAAGGCGTGCTTGCCGAACCGGGCGCTGCGAGTAGCAATTTTGATCCATTTGGTCTGAGTGGCAAGCGCATTCGCCGTTTTTCTGAACCATTGACGCTTCACATTCAGGAACAACCTGCGAATTACACCGGCAAGCAATGGTTGCCCGCGAATAGCCTCACGTTGAATGCTCACTGGCAAATCCCGGCAGACAAACTGAAAGCCGGTGAACCTGTGACGCTGACCTTGGCGATTGTTGCAGATGGTTTGGCTGCCGAGCAGTTACCTAAGTTGGAAATAGCCGTGCCTAACGGCATCAAAGCCTATACCGACCAGCCAGAATTACGTAATGATGCTGGCAAAAATGGTGTCGTTGGGGTGCGTCAGGAAAAATGGGTGGTCGTTGCACCTTACAATGGCGAGTATGCGTTTCCGGGTGTGGCAGTGGATTGGTGGAATACCAGTACGAGCCAGCAGGAAACCGCACGGGTTGAGCCAGTGAAAATGGTGGTGACAGGTGGTCAGGCTGCCCCCGCAGGCGCAATACCTACACCTAGTCAGCCTCAGGCCATCACGCCTTCTCCATCTAACCCCGCCCTGGTGTCGGATAAGGTGATAACTGAGGCGTCATGGTTTTCATGGCGTCGGTTCGCAGCAGCGTTATTGTTGGTGTGGAGTATGGTATCTCTTGCTTGGTTAGGGTGGCGCTGGTGGTCTTTCCGTAGCGGGGGGGGGCAGGTTTCCAATAAACCAGACGTTAAGGCAGTGTGGAAACGTTTGGAACAGGCGTGTCAACACAATCAACCGCAAGCGACTCACGCAGCTTTGTTGCAATGGATTGATGTGGGTTTGAATATCCGCCCCGCCGTGCTGACGACATTGCGTGCGCAGGCATCCCCGCGTTTACAGGCTGAGATTGATGCGCTGAATGCGGTGTTATACGGGCGCAGTAGTGGTGGTTGGAAAGGTGCTGGTTTGTGGCAGGCACTGCAAGATTTCCAGTCATCGCCAACGGTACACGCCAAAGAATCAGCACTTGCAGTATTATACCCAGATTAATCTGAACGAAGTGAATGTTTGGGGTCTAAACAGGCAGGCAGGTCGAGTTCTATCCAGTCATATATCCAGTCATATAATGTCATGAGGTGCAAGTATGCAGATGCCTATCAACCTTGGGTTAGTCTTATTGGGGGTGAGCCTGAATGCTGTAGCCTTCACGACACCCCAAGGCTACGCCACATTACCTGTCACGTTCTCGCCCACCGCTAAGTCAGAAGTGGTGATTTCTCAGCAAGGCAATACCATTAGTGCCAAACTGCCCAGTGGTAAATCCCAAGCATTGGGGGAAATGCCCGATGTACCAGAAGGCAGTCAAACGATTGATGGTTTAGTATTACAAGCCGACTTTAACTTTGATGGGCTGGGCGATGTTGCCATACTGGATGGTGTTGGCTACGGTGGCGTAAACCTATTTTACCGCCTGTATCTTTGGAATAAAGCAACGGGTAAGTTTCAGGAATACCAAGAAACCATCAGCAACCCTACCTTGACCCCTGAAACCAAAACTCTCAGCACGGCACAACGTTCGGGGCCGCGTTGGTACAGCACGGATTACCGTTTCAATAAAGGCAAGCCCTATGTGTGGTCGGAAGGCACGATGGTGGGGACAGAAGGCGATTTATTTTTCGTCAAAATCTATAATTCGGTAGGCAAGCTTATTAAGAAAGTCGTGGCGGACACACAAGATGCCTCTGACGTTGATGATAAAAGTGTTGCGGCTACCCGCAAGATCACTGTTGCTAAAGCCGTGCTGTATAGCAAGCCCAATACTGCCAGCAAAACCAAACAGTATTTGATCAAAGGCGATACCGTTACGCTGTTGGATTACCGTGAAAATGACGATGGTTCGGAATGGTTTTTGGTGCGTTTCAAAGGTAAAAAAGTGATTGAAAAATGGGTGGAGTGGGGCGCGATCCAACGCGCCCCAGCCAATTAGCCAATCAATCCCCCAGCAATGCCTGTAAGTTAGAAATGTACGCCCGTGCAGTCTCTTGACGCTCCTCTGGTGTGATCGCGGCTTTTTTGTCTTCCCATTCCAGATGTTCTGGCGGTAATTCTTCAAGGAAGCGACTGGGTTCGACCGTGGAGGCTTCACCGTAGCGCGAACGGGTTTTGGCGTAGCTGATGGTGAGGTTTTTCTGAGCGCGGGTAATACCGACGTAGGCAAGACGGCGTTCTTCTTGGATGCTGTGTTCGTCGACACTATTGGCGTGGGGCAGAAGTTCCTCTTCAACACCGACCAAAAACACATTGGGAAATTCGAGTCCTTTAGCAGCATGTAAGGTCATGAGGGCGACGGCATCCTGTTCTTTTTCTTCGCTATTACGCTCCAGCATGTCGACTAAGCTCATGTGCGCAATGATGTCGCTCAGGGTTTCTTTGCCAGCGCCATCATCGTGGAGTTTGCGTATCCATTCGACGATTTCCCAGACATTTTTCATGCGCGATTCGGCTTGTTTGGGGGTATTGCAGGTGTTCTTGAGCCAGTCTTCGTAGCTGATGTCGTTGATGACTTGTTTGACAATGCTGGTGGGGTCGGCGTTTTCAGCGGCGCGGGTGACTTCGTGTAGCCAGAAGCAGAAGGTTTCGATACGTTGGGTGGCTTTGGCGGACACGCGCTGGGCAAAGCCGAGTTCTTGCGCGGCAGTGAGTAGGCTGGTTTTGCGTTCGTGAGCGTATTCGCCGAGTTTTTCCAGTGTGGATGTGCCGATTTCGCGTTTGGGGGTGTTGATAATGCGTAAGAAGGCGGCATCGTCATCCGGGTTGGCGATCAGGCGCAAGTAGGCGAGGATGTCTTTGACTTCGGCTCGCGAGAAAAACGAGGTGCCGCCGCTGATTTTGTAGGCGATATTATTTTCGCGCAGAGCCTTTTCAAACAAGCGGCTTTGGTGATTGCCACGGTAGAGGATAGCGAAATCCTTGAAATCAGCACGGTCGCGGAAGCGGGCTTTGAGGATTTCGCTGACAACTTTTTCAACTTCGTGTTCGGGGGTACGGCAGGGCATGATGCGGATTGGGTCGCCTTCGCCGAGGGTACTCCACAGATTTTTCTCGAATAAATGTGGGTTATTGCCAATGAGTTTATTGGCACTTTGTAAAATGCGGCTGGTGGAGCGGTAGTTTTGCTCCAGCTTGACGACCTTGAGCATGGGGTAGTCTTGCTGCAATTGCGCAATGTTTTCGGGGCGTGCGCCGCGCCATGCGTAGATGGATTGGTCATCGTCACCCACGGCGGTGAGTGCGCCGCGAATGCCTGCCAGCAAGCGGATCAGGCGGTATTGGCAGGCGTTGGTGTCTTGGTATTCGTCCACTAGCAGGTAGCGTAATTTGTTTTGCCAGTATTGCAGTGCGTCAGGGTGTTGCTCGAAAAGTTGTACGGGCAACACGATGAGGTCGTCGAAATCGACGGCGTTGTAGGCTTTGATCTGTCGCTGGTATTTTTCGTATAAAATCGCGGCGAGTTTCTCATCGGTAGTATTTGCCAGTAATGCGGCTTGCTCGACGGAGATGAAATCGTTTTTCCAGCGCGAAATAATCCAACGCAGGTTGTCGGCTTCCTCTACGTCCTCTTTGTGGGCGAGTTCTTTGAGGATGGCTTCGCTGTCTTGCGCGTCGAGGATGCTGAAATTTTTCTTGTAACCGAGGCGTTTGGCTTCACGCTTGATAATGTTTAAACCAAGGGTGTGGAAGGTGGAAACGGTGAGTCCCTTGGCTTCTTCTTTGGTCAGGAGTTGGGTGGCACGTTCGCGCATTTCGCGGGCGGCTTTGTTGGTGAAGGTGATTGCCGCGATTTGGTCGGCAGAATGCACGCCTTTACGGATCATCCAGGCGATTTTCTGGGTAATGACGCGGGTTTTGCCACTGCCAGCGCCTGCGAGGACTAGGAGGGGAGAGCCGAGGTGGGTGACGGCGGCTTGTTGTTGGGGGTTGAGTCCGTTCATAGGGTCGGAATATGCGGGTTAGCCAATCGGTGAGAAAGATTTGGGATTATAGCAAATTTCGGCTAGAGGCTGTACACGCTGTCGGTTTCTACCCGCGAGTGGATGTATAATGCGCGGCATGAAAAACATTGTAAGCCTGACTGATCTGAACTTTCACCATGTGCTGGCGGAAACCCCCGGCGCTGCACTGGTATTTTTCACAGCACCCAACTGCGGCGCGTGTCGCAATCTCAATTTGGCCTTGGGACGCTACTTGCACGAATACCCACCCTTGCCGCTATTTGAAGTGGATGCTGTTCACAACGGTGGGTTGGTGAATGCGTTCGATATTTTCCATTTGCCCGCTATTTTTTTGTACGTTGATGGGCGTTACCACTGCGAATTGCATTGTGAGCCGTTGCCTGCCCGTATTCACACAGCGATTCAAACTGCTCTATCACAGCCAGCCGAGGATGAACCTTGAATATAGACCGAGAAACTGGCTTATTGGACGATGCACGCCAATGTCCATCCCCTAACTATGACGAACGCCCGCAAGGTTGCATCCCTGAATTAATCGTCTTGCATAACATTAGTCTGCCACCCTACGAATTCGGCGGGCCGTGGATCGACCATTTGTTTACCAATCAGCTTGACCCTACCGCTCACCCTTTTTTTGCGGATATTTGCCATTTGCGGGTGGCAAGCCATTTGCTGATTCGGCGAAATGGCGAGCTTGTCCAGTATGTACCTTTCCATAAGCGTGCTTTTCATGCTGGTATTTCTAGCTACAAAGGCAGGGAGCGCTGCAATGACTTTTCGGTGGGGATCGAAATCGAAGGCTCAGATTTTGAACCATTTACGGAGGCGCAATATGTTCAGCTTGAAACATTTCTCCCCGTTTTGGTGGATGCTTATCCAACGTTGAACTTGACCGATATTACGGGGCATGAACATATTGCACCGGAACGTAAAACGGATCCAGGACCATTTTTTGATTGGAAACGTTTGAGTGAGCGTTTGGGAGTGGCATTGCCAGCCGTTGCTTGCTAATAAGGTGTTGTATAAATACAACACTAGGGGGTAGAAAATATTCAATGTGGTGAAAGGTTAGCATTGTTCCTATACTTAGTAGGGTGTCATATACATGTGACGTATCATTCACCCCACATAACCATCACCAATGATTGAGGGAAACTTATGAAAATGAATGCTGCCCAGTCTTGTCTTTTTGTTCAGGTTCGCCGCGTTTTGCTGCTGCTTCCTTTAGTATTAGGTAGTGTTTGCGTTCATGCAGATACGACTACCCCCCCTGATACTTCTGTCACGCCATTGCCAGCAGGTGCTTGTCCATTGAATAGTGGCGGGCCGTCGCTACTGAATACAGAATGGCGTTTGCTATCGGTGTATGGCAACACAGTACCTAATGAATTGAATATCAGTATGAAAGTAGGTGAGGTGGCGTTATCGGGTTCTGCTGGATGTAATGATTACAACGCTAATTTTAAACAGGTTGGGCATACCGGTTTTATGATCACAAGCATTGATAAAGGGCGGAACGGTTGCCCGATTGTGCGCCCTGAGGCAGGTAAGCAAACCATCAATGTTGGTGATTGGGAGGGGGCTTATCTGCGCACACTCCAGCGTGCTGGTAGTGTGGAAACGATTGGCAATACCCTGCATTTTTATAATCGTAGTGGCGAGCCTTCCGTGATTTTTGGCAAAAAGTTTGATGGGCCAGATGCAGAAACTCCAAAAGATGAAACACCACCGGAAGCTAAACCACCGGTTAGCATGTACTAAACCGTCGATAATTTTGGTTTGAGAGGCATGTCAGTTTACAAAACAGCATAGGTTGAGCCTGAAAACAGTGGTATGCTATAACGCTTTTTTAGCTTTCAACGTGCAGGAGAAAAGCGGCATGTTTTCCAGCCAGATGACAATCGCAGGTTACGATGATGAATTGTGGAGTGCTATGCAGTCCGAAGTGCGCCGTCAGGAAGAGCACATCGAGCTGATTGCCTCTGAAAACTACGCCAGTCCGCGCGTCATGGAAGCGCAGGGTTCGGTGCTCACTAACAAATATGCAGAAGGTTATCCTGCCAAGCGTTACTACGGTGGTTGCGAATACGTTGATAAAGCGGAACAATTGGCTATTGATCGTGTGAAGCAATTGTTTGGTGCTGATTATGCTAATGTGCAGCCGCATTCCGGATCGCAAGCCAATTCTGCGGTTTACATGGCACTGTTAAACCCCGGTGATACGGTATTAGGCATGAGTTTGGCACACGGTGGTCACTTGACCCACGGTGCAAAAGTTAACTTCTCCGGTAAAATCTACAATGCAGTCCAGTACGGTATTACCGATGACGGCTACATTGATTATGCCGAAGTTGAGCGTCTGGCATTGGAACACAAGCCCAAAATGATTGTGGCTGGCTTTTCGGCTTATTCCCGTGTGATTGACTGGGGCAAATTCCGCGCAATCGCTGACAAAGTTGGCGCATACTTGATGGTTGATATGGCGCACGTGGCGGGTTTGGTCGCTGCGGGTGTTTACCCCAACCCGGTGCAAATTGCTGACGTAACAACCTCCACCACGCACAAAACTTTGCGTGGCCCGCGTGGGGGTATTATTCTCGCCAAAGCCAACCCTGATCTGGAAAAGAAATTCAACTCATTGGTTTTCCCAGGTATTCAAGGTGGCCCTTTGATGCACGTCATTGCGGCAAAAGCAGTGGCTTTCAAGGAAGCGCTGGAGCCTGAATTCACGATTTATCAACAGCAAGTGGCCAAGAACGCCAAAATCATGGCAGAAACCTTAATGGGGCGTGGTTATAAAATTGTGTCGGGTGGCACAGACAATCACTTGATGTTGATTGATTTAATCGACAAAGGTATTACCGGTAAAGCAGCAGATGCAGCGCTGGGTGCTGCGAACATCACGGTTAATAAAAACTCCGTACCCAATGACCCTCAATCACCGTTCGTCACCAGTGGGATTCGTATCGGTACACCCGCTATTACCACCCGTGGTTTCAAAGAAGCTGAATGTACCCAATTGGCTAACTGGATTGCGGATGTGTTAGCTAATGTTGAAGATGTCGCCACTATCAATCGGGTAAAAGGGCAGGTGCTTGATATTTGTGAACGTTTCCCCGTTTACCGTTCCGGTACATTTGGCGATCATCCGGCGTAACTGCTGATGCGATGCCCTTTTTGCGGTGCTGATGATACGCGGGTCATTGACTCGCGTTTGGCGAACGAAGGCGACCAAGTGCGGCGTCGGCGGCGCTGCTCGGCTTGTGATGAGCGCTTTACGACGTATGAAGTGGCAGAATTGACGTTGCCGCGTGTGATTAAATCCAATGCAGCGCGTGAACCCTTTGATGATGACAAGCTGCGTGGTGGCATTATGCGGGCATTGGAAAAGCGCCCGGTGTCGATTGATCGTATTGAGGCCGCGTTAAGTCACATCCGCAAACGCATTCTCATTAGCGGGGAGCGTGAAGTACCCTCATCCATGATCGGTGAATTGGTCATGGATGAATTGCGTCAATTGGATGAAGTTGCCTACATTCGCTTTGCATCGGTGTATCGCCGTTTTGATGCGATTGAGGAATTTCGTAGCATGATTGAGCATTTGGAAAGTGACCCCACGCCAGAGCAACGCAACCGCCAGATTAACTTACTGCCCGTCCCCCCCAAGGCATGAGTTTTACCCCAAAAGACCACCGCTACATGGCACGGGCGCTGCAACTGGCGCGACGTGGCTTGTATAGCACTCAGCCTAATCCGCGTGTCGGTTGTGTGATTGTGCGTAACGGTCAAATCGTTGGTGAAGGTTGGCATGAACGTGCTGGTGAACCTCATGCAGAAGTCCATGCCCTGCACATGGCGGGTGAATCAGCACATGGTGCAGATGTCTACGTTACCCTAGAGCCTTGCTCGCATTACGGGCGTACCCCGCCGTGTGCAAATGCGTTGGTGCAAGCAGGTGTTGCCCGCGTTATGGTTGCCATGGTTGACCCTAATCCACTGGTGGCAGGCAACGGTTTACGGATTTTGCAACAAGCGGGCATTGTCACCGCATCCGGTTTGTTAGAAAGCGATGCCCGCGCTCTTAACCCCGGTTTTATCTCGCGTATGGAACGCAACCGCCCCTACATTCGCATTAAAATGGCCATGAGTTTGGATGGACGTACCGCGATGGCATCGGGTGAAAGTGTCTGGATCACGGGTGAGGCAGCGCGGCGTGATGTGCAGTTTCTGCGAGCGCAAGCTGGCGCAATTCTGACCGGTATTGGTACGGTGTTGGCGGATGATCCCTCCCTCAATGTGCGCTTAACGGCAGACGCGCTGGGTATTCGTGGTGAAGTACGTCAACCCGTTAGGGTAGTATTGGACTCTGGTTTACAGTTTCCCTTGAATGCTGCCATGCTCAAATTGTCAGGCGACATTCTCATTTACACCTGTAGCGACAACCTTGCGAAAATTACCCAATTGGAAGCGGCAGGTGTTAAAATCCGCCGATTTTCCGGCGATAAACTCGTGCTTGCCAATGTCATGACTGCTTTGGTAGACGATGGCATTACCGAAGTTCATGTTGAAGCCGGAGCAACCCTCAGCGGTGCATTAGTGGAACAAGGCTTTGCTGACGAGCTGGTGATCTACCTTGCGCCGCATTTGATGGGGTCTGACGCCCGTGCTTTGTTTAACTTACCGCATCTTACCCAAATGCGTGAACGCATTCCGCTGGAAATTCGTGATATTCGCGCAGTCGGGCAAGATTGGCGTATGATTATCAGCCCCAAAACCAGAGGTTAACCTGCATGTTTACTGGCATTATCGAATCCATCGGCACCATCCGCGATATGCAGCCTATCGGTGGCGATATGCGCCTGACGATTGCTATCGGCAAATTGGATATGCGTGATGTTGCCCTTGGCGATAGCATTGCGGTGAATGGCGTGTGCCTGACCGCGATTGCTTTTGATAGCAGCAGTTTCAGCGCCGACGTTTCCCGCGAAACTTTATCCCTGACCAGCCTTGGTGAGTTGTCACGCGGTTCAAAAGTAAATCTGGAAAAAGCCCTGACCCTGCAAACCCGTTTGGGTGGGCATTTGGTCAGCGGTCACGTCGATGGTTTGGGTGAAATCATTAGCCGTCACGACGATGCGCGGTCGGTGCGTTTCAGCATTCGCGCCCCATACCACCTCGCCAAATACATTTCGGCGAAAGGTTCAATCACCGTCGATGGCACGAGCCTCACCGTCAACAAGGTGGATGGCAGCACCTTTGAACTTAATATCGTCCCGCACACGCTGGAAGAAACCATTATTGCTGATTACCGCAGCGGCACACAGGTGAATCTGGAAGTCGATGTGATCGCCCGTTACCTCGAACGCCTGTTGCTAGGCGACAAAGCCGCCTATTCCAGCACCGGCGGCAGCAACATTACCGAAGCATTCCTCTCCGAACACGGCTTTATGAAGTGAGAAACCATGCAATTCAACACCACAGAAGAAATCCTTAAAGACCTCGCCGAAGGTAAAATGGTCGTCATCGTGGACGACGAAGATCGCGAAAACGAAGGCGACCTGTTAATGGTTGCCTCGTTAACGCGCCCCGAAGACATCAATTTCATGGCGAAAGAAGGGCGTGGTCTGGTGTGCCTGACGCTGACCCGTGAACGCTGCAAGCAGTTAAATCTGCCGTTGATGATTTCCGGCACGGATGAGGCACACACCACCAACTTCACTGTTTCGATTGAAGCGGCGGAAGGCGTGACCACGGGTATTTCAGCGTATGACCGTGCGCACACCATCCGTACAGCGGTTGCGCCGAATGCGTTGCCCTCCGATATTGAACAGCCTGGGCATATTTTTCCGCTGATGTCGCAACCAGGGGGTGTATTGACACGGGCAGGGCATACCGAAGCAGGTTGTGATTACGCGCGTTTAGCCGGTTTCGAGCCTGCGGCAACGATTGTAGAAATCCTCAATGAAGACGGCACAATGGCACGTCGCCCCGACCTGGAAATTTTCGCCGAGAAGCACGGCTTGAAAATGGGCAGCATCGAAGACTTAATTCGTTACCGGGTGCAGCATGAAAAAAGTATCGAGCGCGTGTTTGAGAAAGACGTGCAAACTGAATACGGTGCGTTCCATCTGGTGGCTTACAAAGAATTAGCCAAACACGACATTCACCTAGCCTTGGTTAACGGTGACATTGCCGCTGATGATACCGTGATGGTGCGGGTGCATTTGGAAAACGAATTGTGTGATTTATTGGCCTTGAATGAACCGGGTTGTGGTTGGCCGTTACGCAGTGCCATGCAACGCATCCAAAAGGAAGGTAAGGGTGTTATCGTCATTCTGCGTGAGCCTATCCAAACACAAGATGTGTTAAATCGTTTGAAAGGGTTTGAATCTCAGCCAGTTGTGCAGGACAATACCCGTTCATCTCCGGCTGAATTGAAAACCTATGGCATTGGTGCGCAAATCCTTTCGGATTTGGGTGTGCATCGGATGCGTGTCATGAGTGCTCCCCGCCGTTTACACGGTATTGCCGGTTTTGGTCTGGAAATTGTGGATTATGTTCAGGATTAAGTCCTACTTAATCGTTCTTTTGCAATGAGTTTAGGATAGTTCAATGAGTTTCAATGTCATCGAAGGTGATTTTGCCCCGCAAGAAGCCAAATACGGCATCGTGGTTGCGCGTTTCAACAGTTTTATCGTCGAAAGCCTGCTTTCCGGTGCGGTCGATGCGCTTAAGCGTCATGGCGGCGTGAAAGAGGAAGACATCGACGTCGTGCGTGTACCGGGTGCTTATGAATTGGCCTTAGTGGCACAGGCTATGGCAGCTAACGGTGATTACGATGCGATTATTGCCTTGGGTGCGGTTATCCGTGGCAGCACACCCCATTTTGATTATGTAGCGGGTGAAGCCTCCAAAGGGCTGGCGCAAGTGGGTTTGACACACGAGCTGCCGGTTATTTTCGGTGTATTGACCACTGATACCATCGAACAATCCATCGAGCGGGCAGGCACTAAAGCAGGCAACAAAGGCGCAGAAGCGGCGTTGTCAGCCATCGAAATGGTGTCTTTGCTGCGTAAGATCAGGAAACCCGCATAACATGGCAGGACGCAAACCCCTCTCTGAGTCCCAGCAGTTAATTGCCCGTCGTCGCGTAGCGCGGCGGCTGGCGATGCAAGGTGCTTACCAGTGGTTGATCACCGGTAACAGCTTTCAGGACATCTACCTGTATTTTCAAGAAGAACTGGAATTAGCGGCAGATTTTCGCAAATCTGACCCGGCATTTTTCCATAAACTACTGCGCTGTGCGATTGAGGGCGGTGACGAGCTAAGCAACCGCATTACCCCGCATCTTGACCGTAGTTTGGTACAAGTTGACCCGATTGAACACGCGGTATTGCGGGTGGCGACGTGCGAGTTGTTAAACCACCTTGAAACCCCTTACAAAGTGGTGGTGAATGAATACGTGAATCTGGCAAAAAAGTACGGTGCTGAACAAGCACACAAGTTTATCAACGGCGTATTAGACAAAGTGGCGACCGACATTCGTCCCTTAGAATCAGCCGCTAACCGCAAATAAGGGCTGCTGCAAAAACCTTCCATCGGCTCTACACACTTTCTGCACATTTGCACGTTATGCTTATAAAAGCATTTAGCAAAATGATAAACAGGAGTGTGGCGCAACATGAGTCTTACAACAGAAACCGTCAAATACGATGATAAACTTCCCCTGCTGTTCCGGCAGGGGTTACGCACACGGCGGGTGGGATATGTTCCGCAGCTACAGCGTGGCGAACGGGTACAACGTTTTCAGCACCGGCTTGAGCGCTTGTTTGCCCGGCAAGTGTATTGACAAAGGGAAACTGAATACCCGCTACCAATCCGGCTAACGTGGGCTATAATGCAGCCATTCATAGCAATGCATAAGAAACATTAAACGGATGGACAATCGGGTATGATGGATGAATCTTTCCTCGACGGGGAGCACGCCCTTTTCCTTGAACAACTCTATGCGCAATACCAGCAAGATCCGGCAAGTCTTGACCCGCAATGGCAAGCCTACTTTCAGCGCTTAGATGCTACATCTGTCTCCCATAAGCCAAGCAGCAGTGGCAACGGTAAAGTGTTGGCACAGCGTAGTGAACAATTACACGTTTCGCGCTTGATCAATGCGTACCGCTATTTGGGGCATCTGGAGGCCAACACTAATCCGTTAGGTGATTACGCCTATACCGTTGGTGTGCCCCAGTTAATGCTGGAACATCATGGCTTAGAAAATGTCGACCCTGACACGGTATTTGATCCCGGCACTTTTAATCTCACCGCCAAACCGACGCTCGGCAATATCGTCCACGCACTACGCGAAACGTATTTGCGCACCATCGGTTTTGAATACATGCATATTTTGGATGTGCAAGAAAAACGCTGGCTGCAACAACGCATTGAACCGAACATGGGGCGTGGCAAACTGACCCACCCTGAACGCCGCAAAATCCTCGAACAACTCACCGCCGCCGAAGGTTTTGAACAATACCTGCACCGCCGTTACGTCGGGCAAAAGCGCTTCGGGCTGGAAGGTGGTGAAAGCTTGATTCCGCTCTTGCAAACCCTGATCCACGAAGGCGGCAAACAAGGCTTGCAGGAAATCGTGATCGGCATGGCGCATCGCGGGCGTTTAAACGTGCTCACTAATGTGCTGTGCAAGCCTGCGGGCGATTTGTTTGGCGAATTTGAGGGCAAGGTTGAGGAAACATACACCGGCGACGTCAAATACCACAAAGGTTTTTCTGGCAACGTCAGCACCGAAGGCGGCCCGATGCACTTGGTGTTAGCGTTCAACCCCTCGCATCTGGAAATCGTCAGCCCGGTGATGGAAGGTTCGGTACGCGCCCGCCAAGACCGGCGTGAAGACAAAGACGGCGACCAGGTATTGGGCATTTCGATCCACGGTGATGCCGCGTTTGCAGGGCAGGGCGTGGTGATGGAGACCTTTAACATGGCGCAAACCCGTGGCTACCGTACTCGCGGCACGATTCACATTGTGATCAATAACCAGATTGGTTTCACCACCAGCACGGTGTCGGATAGCCGTTCGACGTATTACCCGACCGACGTGGCGAAAATGATCAATGCGCCGATTTTCCACGTCAATGGCGATGACCCCGAAGCCGTGGTCTATGTCACGCAAGTAGCGCTCGAATACCGCCAGTTGTTCCAGAAAGACGTGGTAATCGACTTGGTGTGTTACCGCCGTTTGGGGCATAACGAAGCCGATGAGCCGAACATGACCCAGCCGGTGATGTACAGCACGATTCGTAGCTTACCGACAACCCGTGCCAAATACGCGATGCGCCTTGCGGAAGCGGGTGTCGTGAGTGAAGGCGGGGCGAAAGGCTTGATTGACGCTTACCGCACCAAACTGTCGAATGGTGGTGTGACCTGTTGTAACAGCCAAACGCGCACGGGTTTGCCCGCCGAATTGCAGACGCACTGGAAAGTGTATGTTGGGCAACCCTGGCGACAACACATTGACACGACGTGCACCGCAGAACGCATTCAAAGCATTAGCGCTCGCTGGATCAGCAATATTCCCGCCGATTTTGTGGTGCATCCGCGTGTGCTCAAAGTTCTGGAAACGCGTGCGGCGATGGGGCGCGGCGAACAGCCTGCGGATTGGGGTTTCGGCGAAACGCTGGCGTATGCGACCTTGGTGGAAGAAGGCTTTGACGTGCGTTTGTCGGGGCAGGATTGCGGACGCGGCACGTTTTCACATCGCCACGCGGTATTGCACCACCAGCAACGCCGTGAACAGTGGATTCCGTTGCAACATACCGCTGATTTCCAAGCCAAATTTACCGTGATCGACTCGGTGCTCTCCGAAGAGGCGGTGTTGGCGTTTGAATACGGTTATGCGACGGCTGAACCAGAAACCTTGGTGATTTGGGAGGCGCAATTCGGCGACTTCGTGAACGGGGCGCAGGTGGTAATTGACCAGTTCATCAGTTCCGGCGAACAGAAATGGCAGCGCTTGTGCGGGCTGGTGATGTTCTTGCCACACGGCTTGGAAGGGCAGGGGCCGGAACACTCGTCGGCGCGTTTGGAACGCTTTGTGCAGTTGGCGGCGCAGGAAAATATGCATATTTGCATTCCGTCCAATCCCGCGCAGGTATTCCACATGTTGCGGCGGCAGATGATGCGCAAGTACCGCAAGCCGTTGATTGTGTTTACGCCGAAAAGTTTGTTGCGCCATCCGTTGGCGGTTAGCCCGTTGGAAGATTTCACCTTGGGGCAGTTTGAAGTGGTGCTGGATGATGTGGACATCACTGATGTGGACGCGAAAGAGCAGGTGAAGCGGGTGATTTTGTGCAGTGGCAAGGTGTTCTACGATTTGTTGGAAGAGCGCCGCAAACAGGCGTTGACGGATACTGCCATCATTCGCTTGGAACAGCTTTACCCGTTCCCCGCGCAAGAATTGGTGGATGTGATGGAGTATTACCCGAACGTCAAAACTGTGATTTGGTGTCAGGAAGAACCGGTCAATCAAGGCGCGTGGAACGGCATTAAACACCGTTTCGAGGCGTATGATTATACCGAAGTGGTGTGCGTGAGCCGCCCGGCGATGGCAGCGCCTGCGGTGGGATCGTTGTATATGCACCAGCGCCAGCAGCAGGCGTTGGTGCGGGAAGCGTTGGGGTTGAATGGGGATTAAGCCTCTCCAATTTTGACTACTGTTCTCCGAACCATCCCCCGCAAGGAGGGTGTCGCAACACTGGAATGCTCCGAAGAAAATCCCCCTCAATCCCCCTTTTTCAAAGGGGGAGGCCAGACAGAACCTTGAAAAATCAAGTAGATACATTGTCTTACTCCCCTCCTTTGCAAAAGGAGGGGCTGGGGGAGGATTTTCTTCGGGGTTTTGCGACACCCTCCTTGCGGGGGATGGGTCGTGGATGGGGGGATGGTTCGGAGTGTCATGGCTGGAGCAACGTCACACTTTTGTTCACACCCCCAATTTTGTATGGGTCATTTTGCTTAATATCGTTTACTATCCGTTTATCAGCAACGGGCTATCAGTTAAGCAAATGACCGACATTTTTATCAGTTACAGTTCCAAAGATCGTGAGTGGGTTGCACGGCTTGCCAAAGGGTTGGAAGCGCACGGCTATGAAGTGTGGTGGGATCCTGAAATCCTGCCGGGGCAACATTATCAGGATGTGATTCAAAAGGCGTTACACGGGGCAAGCTGCACAGTGGCGGTGTGGACGCCGAACTCAGTGGCATCTGATTACGTGCGGGCAGAATGTTTGTGGGCATTTAACAAGCGCAATCTCATCAGTGTGCTGGGTAAGGATACCGAGATACCGACACCGTTTAATGCGATTCAGATCGCCGATTTGCGTCAGTGGCGGGGCAGTGCGGATGACGCGAATTTCCAGCGCTTACTGCGCGGCATCAAGTTTGTGCAAACCGGTGAGTCTGTGCCACCGTCTCGGCAGCCAGAGCCGCCTAAAAAATTCCCTTGGTTGCCGACACTCTTTATCTCTGCTGCGGTGCTTGGCGGTAGTGGTATTTATTGGCAGTCCACGCAAATTGACCCTGTGAAGGAAGAATCGCCTGCAAGGCAGGCTTCTACAGCAGTGGCTACCCCACCCGTTACCATTGACCCTGCCCAAGTGCAAGCCGACGCTGAACGCAAGGCAAAAGAAGCCCAAGCCAATGAATTGGCCCAAGCCAAAGCCACGCTGGCAGCAGACGACGAAACTGCATGGCCTTCGGCTGTTGATCGTCTGATTGATCTGGCAAAGAAAGGGGAAAGTGAGGCGATGTATCTGTTGGGGATTGTTTATCAGAAGGGGCGAGGCGCAGATAAAGACATAAAAGCCAGTTGTAAATTTTATAAAGACTCGGCTGAGCGAGATAACGTTAAAGCTAACGATCTATACAAGCAATTAAAGGAGGCAGTTGATGACCCCAAAATATGTCCTTAAACCATCTTCCCGCCTGCATGGTTGGGGCGCTTACTTATTTGCTACTTTGATTTTGAGTGTTGGCGTTGTGTGTGCTGAAACAGACCTCGATAAGCTTGCTGTTGAGGATGTTGAGAAAATAAAGCAGGAAAAAGCGGCTGAAGAAAAACGCCAGTATGATGAAAAGGTAAAGCGTGAAGCTAAAGAAGCTGCTGATAAAGCCAAAGCCGCTGCTGCAAAAGCCGAAGCTGCCCGCGTTGCTGAATTACAGCAAAAGTGTGAAAAGAAAGGCGGTGATTGGAAAAAAGGTAAATGTGTGATGCCGCAGCCGAAGCCACCTGCTCCAAAGCCTGCTTCTGCTCCAGAGCCTGTTGTTGTGGTTGAGCCGCCTGCTTCGCTTCCTGTTGCGGGGAACAGCCAAGTTGTTGAGCCAGTTATGCTCCCTATCCCTGCGGGCACTTTCACCATGGGTTGTGTGGATGGGCGCGACAATGTAGAGGGCGTAGCGGCATGTGGTGGTGATGAAACACCTGCTCACGAAGTTACTATTAGTGCTTTCCAAATGGCAAAAACTGAAACGACAGTAGGTCAATACATGGCATGTGTGGATGTCGGTGTTTGCCCTGCTCCTGAATGGTTGGAGCCGAATGCACCTGATTATTATAAAAAACTAGGTGTGGGCTTGTCCGATTTCAATTATCCGATAGTCGGTGTGAGCTGGAATGATGCCAATACTTACGCGCAGTGGTTAAGTAAGGAAACGGGTAAACCTTACCGTCTGCCGACTGAAGCAGAATGGGAATATGCAGCGCGAGGTGGTACGGATAGCGCTTATCATTGGGGTAAAAAAGCCAGCCATGAGTTTGCCAATTATGGCAAGGATGAATGTTGTGATGGGTTGGCGAGCGGTAAGGATCAATGGGTTTATACCGCGCCTGTCGGAAAATTTGCAGCGAATGGCTATGGTCTTAATGACATGAACGGCAATGTATGGGAATGGGTACAGGACAGTTGGCACGGTGATTACAAAGGTGCGCCAGTGGATGGTAGTGCTTGGGAATCTGGTGGGAGCGCCTCCCGCGTGTTGCGCGGTGGTTCTTGGTACGACGATGCACGGTTCGTGCGTTCCGCTCTCCGCTTCAGCTTCACGCCGGGTAATCGGGGCAGCAGCCTCGGGTTCCGCCTCGTCTCAGGTCAATAGGCTGCTGCTCAGGAAAAGCACAGGCCGCCGGGGCGGCTCTTGTGGCGTGACCAGCGTAGCCAAATGCAGGGCGTTATCAGAGTAGCCCAGCATTTGGTGGAGCAGGGCACGCCACTCTTTGGGGGTGCAGGGGGCTTTAGCCCCTTGCGTCGCGGATTTTTTAGCAATGATCAATTTATTTTTACCAAGGAAGGGAGAGGTTATGAAATTACAGTTTTTCAGCGTGGATGCGCTGGAGCCTGATAGCGATCAGGAAACCATCGACGATTTCTGCACCCGGCATCGGCTGGTGTCAGTGGATAAACGCTTTGTCGAGCGCAGTGAATTTTGCTACTGGTCAGTGTGCGTGACCTATCTGGAGCCTTCATCTTCACCCAGCAAACCCACCAAAGCGGTCGATAAACGCGGGCAAGTCGATTACCGTGAGATTCTGGGTGCAGAAGATTTCGCTGTCTACGCCAAACTGCGGGACTTGCGCAAAGCCATCTCCGAAGCCGAAAACACCCCGGTCTATGCCATCATCTCCAATGCCCAAATGGCAGATATGGTGACAAAGCGCGTGACGACTGCCGCCGCCTTGGGTGAAATTAACGGCGTGGGTGACGCTAAGCTGGAAAAATACGGCGAACGCTTCCTCACCCTGCTGAAAACCGAGTTCCAGTCATCCGCTGCCCCTCCTTCTTCTGTAGGAGCCAGCCTTGCTGGCGATTCTTCGGGGGAATCGCTTGCAGGGCAAGCTCCTACACGGACAACCCAAGCCGATGAAACGTCATTGCATCCGGCTGGCTGACATAGCCGCCATCGACAATTTGATGCTGGCAGTGTGGAAAGCCGCACGCGGCAAACACCACCGCCCCGATGTTATCCACTTCACTCAGCGGCTAGACTACAACCTCAACAAACTGGCAGCAGACATTTTGCAGGCTAAAGCCCCCTATGCCCGCTACCGCGAATTCCACATCCACGACCCCAAAGAACGCCTGATCCACGCAGCCTGTTTTGAAGACCGGGTGTTGCACCACGCCATCATGAACCTTGCCGAGCCGGTGTTTGAACGTACCCTCGTCCCCACCACCTACGCCTGCCGCCCGGGCAAGGGCGTACACCGTGCCATTGCCCAAGTGCAAGCCAACCTGCGGCGTTACCCGTGGTTCGTCAAAACCGATATTTCCGGCTATTTCCCCAGCATTGACCATCAGATTCTGCATGATTTACTGCAACGGCGTTTTAAAGGTACTGATAACCGTAACAACAACACGCCGGATAATCGGAACAACAACATAGGCTTCCGCCTCGTCCTCTCCTAGCTCAAATGTCAGCAGCAGCGACACTTGACCAGACTGTTGCCCTGTCCGTGGTGTCTTGCATTACGGCGAAAAGCTAATGCCCCACGGTATGCTAGTAGGCAGAGCCGAACGCTTGCCGATGGGGTTTCTTCACCCATTTATGTTATTCTTCGCCTATCAGCAATTATTGAGGAGGCGTCAACATGGCGAATGTCGCTTACGATCAAGACCTCTACACATGGTCTTTGCAACAGGCAGCGCTACTGCGCGAACGCAAGTTTGACCAAGTGGACTGGGAACACATCATCGAGGAAGTTGAGGACATGAGTAAGTCGGAAAAACGTGCCTTGCAGTCTTTTTTAGAAACCTTACTCATGCACCTGTTGAAATGGCAATATCAGCCAGCATATCAGGGGCGAAGCTGGAAATTTACGATCATTGAACAGCGTCAACGGATTGTCGGGCATCTCAAAGAGAATCCCGGTTTAAAAAGCAAGCTGTCTGCTTTAATTGAATCTGCTTACCGTTATGCGGTGTCTGGTGCAGTACGTGAAACTGGGCTTGCGCCGGAAATATTCCCCGAAACGTGTCCGTGGGATTACGAGCAGTTTATGGCTGATGATTTCTGGCCTGAACTCGATTCATAATTCAGCCGTTCATCCCGCACCAACAACGCCTGAAAATACGCATCCACCGCCCGTGCCTGCCCCGCCGTACTATCCTGCGCATACATCGCCTGCCGAAACGCATTGCTGTCATGCAGCCCATTGGTGTACCAAGCAATATGCTTGCGGGCGATGCGACACCCCGAATATTCCCCGTAAAACTGATACAGATCATCTAAATGCCCCAGCAATACCGCGTGGACTTCGGAAATGTTCGGCGGCGGCAATTCCTCGCCGGTTTGCAAATAATGCGCGATTTCCCGAAAAATCCACGGTCGCCCCTGCGCTGCCCGCCCGATCATAATCGCATCCGCGCCAGTCGCCTCCAGCACCGCTTTGGCTTTTTGCGGGCTATCAATGTCGCCATTGGCAATGATGGGAATCGTGGCGTGGCGTTTCACCTCGCGAATCAGCTCATAACGCGCCTCACCTGTGTACATTTGTTCGCGCGTGCGCCCATGAATCGCCAGTGCCGCAATGCCCGCCTGTTGCGCCATGTCCGCAACCCGCAGAATATTTTCCTCGCCATTGACGTACCCCAGACGGGTTTTCAACGTCACCGGCACAGCCACCGCAGACACCACCGCATCCAGAATCCGCTTAACCAAATCCTCATCTTTCAATAGAGCCGAGCCTGCCAGCTTGCGGCAAACCTTGCGGGCAGGGCAGCCCATATTGATGTCTACAATCTGCGCCCCATTCGCCACCTGATAACGCGCTGCTTCCGCCAACATTTCCGGTTCAGACCCCGCAATCTGTGCCGAAATCGGCGCAAGTTCCCCCTCGAAATCGGCGCGGTACAAGGATTTTTTCTGCGCATACAAGGTCGCATCCACCGACATCATTTCACTGACCGCATGACCTGCACCAAAATGTTTGCATAAGGTACGGAACGGGCGGTCGGTCACGCCTGCCATTGGGGCGACAATCAGGTTGTTATCGAGTGTGTAAGCGCCAATTTTCATCGTGTTCATGAGTGTATCGTGGGCGTGCAGTTTAACACGGCAAAACAATCCGGTTATGCTAAAGTATCTGCCCTATAAGAAACTACCTGTACGGAGATTTAGTGTGCGTTTAACCGTAGAAGAATACCGCCAATGGGAACACAAAAAAGTCACGCTGTTGGGCATGTCTGGTGTTGGTAAAACCCATATTTCCAGTATGCTGCGTAACCATAACTGGTTCCACTATTCCGGTGACTACCGCATTGGTACGTGCTATCTGGATGAAGACATTCTTGATTTGATTAAAGAACAGGCGATGAAAGTGCCGTTCTTGCGCGAGTTATTGCGTAATGATTGGATCTACATCCGCAACAATATCCGCGTGAATGATCTGGGGCCGGTGCTGTCATTCGTTGGCAAATTAGGCAATCCCGAACTCGGCGGCGTACCGCTGGATGCGTTCATTCAACGCCAAGCGCAATACCGCGAAGCCGAAATTGCCGCCATGCGTGACGTGCCGGAATTCATTCGCAAAGCCCAAACGATTTACGGCTATTCGCATTTCGTCAATGACGCAGGCGGCAGCTTGTGCGAGTTGGAAGAACCGGGCGTGTTTGATTTGTTGGCAGAAAATACCCTGATTCTGTACATCAAAGTCACCACTAAAGATGAAGAGCAAAAGCTAATCGACCGCGCCCGTAGTGACCCGAAGCCGTTGTATTACCGCCCGAATTTCTTGCGCGAACATTTGGCGGTATACCTGCAAGAACAAGGGCTGCAATACGCTGCCGAAATGATCCCGGATGATTTCACCCGCTGGGTATTCCCGCGTTTGTTCCATTCACGTTTGCCGCGTTACGAGGCGATTGCGCACGACTACGGCTACACGGTTACGTCGGAAGAAGCCGCGCAAGTGCGTGATGAAGCCGATTTCAATGCCTTGATTGAAATGGCGATTGCGCGTCATGCTTAAGATTGCTGGGTAAGGGGAGGGATTCCTATGCCATTAGTTGCACACACTGCATTGCCAACGTTTGAACGCCTGCGTCAAGAAGGCCAAACCATTCTGAGTGAAGATTACGCCTTCAATCAGGATATTCGCGAGCTGCATATCGGTTTCCTCAATATGATGCCGGATGCGGCGTTGGCAGCAACCGAACGCCAGTTTTTCCGGTTAGTAGGCGAATCCAATCTGATTGCGCAATTTCATATCCACCCGTTTACGCTGGACAGTTTGCCGCGCAGTGCCAAAGCGCAAGCCTACCTCGACCAGTATTACGAAAAGTTTGCCGATTTGCAGGAACAAGGTTTGGATGCGCTGATCATTACCGGCGCAAACCCTGCCGCGCAACATTTGGAAGACGAACCGTTTTGGGATGGTTTGTGCGAGGTGGTTGCTTGGGCGCAGGAAAATGTCACCTCTACCTTGTGTTCGTGTTTGGCAAGCCATGCGCTGGTGCAACATTTGTGGGGAATCCGCCGCCGCCCGCTGGGATTCAAGCGTTGGGGCGTGTACAGCCATGCCGTGACTATGCCGGAACACCCGCTGGTGAATGATTTGAATACGCGCTTTGACGTGCCACATTCGCGTTTCAATCAAATTGACCGTGCGGAACTGGAAGCTGTCGGTGTGCAAATATTGGTGGAAAGTCAGGAGGCGGGCGTACACATGGCGGTCAGCCCTGATCTGTTCCGCATGATTTTTTTGCAAGCGCACCCCGAATACGATCAGGTAAGTTTGCTGAAAGAATACCGCCGTGAAACCCTGCGTTGGTTTGACGGGATACGGGAGGATTACCCGCCCTTTCCCGAAAACTATTTGCGCCCCAAAGCCAAAGCGATTCTCACCGAATACCGCTTGGCACAGGAAGCCGCCAAACGCCAAGGCAAGCCCTTGCCGGAGTTCCCCGAAACCTTGTTGCTGCCGATGTTGCACAATACTTGGCGCGATACCGCCAAAGTGTTTTACAGCAATTGGATCGGCAAGGTTTACCAGATTACCAATAACGACCGCCGTAAGCCATTTATGGAAGGTGTCGACCCCAATGACCCCTTAGGTTTACGTCAAACGCTGGGAATGCGCTAGACTAAGATAATGAAAATTTGGAATTTTACCGTTTTATTGGTGTCATTAGTGCTATTAGTCGGCAGTTTGAAGGCATTGCTGGATTATTGGCAATACGATGAAATGGCGGCAGACGTGGCGCAATTAATGTTGCATCAAGTCAGTGCGGAAGAGGTGCGCCAGCAAGTGCAGGAAGCCATTGCCAACAACAATCCCGCCGATGCGCGGATGTATTTAAGTCTTGCTGATACCTTCGGTTACGCCGTTGATCCGGCTGAATTTGAGGCAGAATTGCAACGTTTGGAATCACCGCTCAATACCGCTCGCCGTACTGTCAATGATTTCGCCAGTGGTTTTTTAGACGGTGAAGCCAGCAGTGGCGCAGGTGTGGCGGGGGCAATTACCGCCGATTTCACCGTGGTCGGGGATGCCCGCGATTTGTGGGAGCAATATCAATTGTATGCCAAGGGTGAGCCAGTCAACGAATTGATTGTCACCTTGGCGGGTGTCGGTGTGGGGTTAACCGCAGCGACCGTGGCGAGTGCAGGAGTAGCTTCGCCCGCAAAAAGTGGTATTTCTACCACAAAATTGGCAGCACGCGCTGGCAGGCTAACACCGGGATTTCAGCGCTTTCTGCTCAGGCAGGGTTCAGATGTGTTCGACTATAAAGGATTTCTATTAGCAGCGCGTATTGAAAAAAATCTGGATGGTATCAGTAAAGCAGGATTAAAGGCTTATAACCCGCAAGCGGTGCGTGCACTGAAACAAACGGCGGAACAGGTGAATAGCATTCGCAAGGCCAGTTCTACTGCTGATGCCGTACATTTGTTGAAATACGTTGAAAGTGGCGAAGATTTAATCCGTTTGGAAAAAATTAGCCTAAAGTATGGCGTGCACACCAAGGGTATCATGAAGTTTTTAGGGAAAAGTGCGTTGGGTACGGTGCGGGTGCTGCGTAAAACGACTGAGTTATTCATCAGTGCTTTGGCATCACTAGTATCGCTTATCGCCTTTTTCATTTCGCTTAGCGGCATAAAGCTTGAAAAATAATCTTATTAATCTGCCGTTAAGATTAAAATTTGGTCTAAACTTACCCTTCAGTTACGTTACTATTAATATTATTTCTAGCGCAGTAAGGTTATGGGATTACTTGCTTTTAAAGATGCAGCACATCTGGTATCACGCACTGGCTTAGGCGCAGAATGGGATGCTATCAAACACTTGGAAGGTCGCTCTACACAAGATGCTGTCGAATTGGTGTTGCATCCAAAACCTGAGGCATTGAAACCTGCTCCAGCCATGACGCCTTGGCTGAAGTTAGAACCGATGCGTTTGAACGATATGAAAAGTCGTAATTCTGCCTGGGCCATCTCACAACGCGAGGGCAAAAGCTTGCAGGCGTGGTGGGTAGAGCAGATGTTGACTAGCAAAACGCCATTTCTCGAACGCATGACGTTGTTTTGGCACAATCACTTCACATCCTCCATTCAAAAGACCTTGCAGCCCAGCCTGTTACACCAACAAAATCTGTTATTCCGCCGTCATGCACTGGGGAGTTTTGCGGAATTATTGCAAGCCATTGCGCGTGACCCTGCTATGCTGATGTATTTAGATGGGCATCAAAATAACAAAAATCAGCCCAACGAAAATTTTGCCCGCGAATTATTGGAGTTATTTACCATCGGACGGGGGCATTACCGTGAAACCGATGTGAAAGCGGCAACGCAAGCCTTTACGGGCTGGCGCGTCGATCATCAAACGGGTAAGTTTGTGATTCGTACTGACGAACACTCCGCAGGGCAACTCACCTTTTTAGGCAAAACCGGGCATTTCAACGGCGATGACATTGTTAAGCTGTTGTTAGCACACCCCCGCACTGCTGAACGCCTGACGGAAAAATTCTGGCTGGCGTTCGTCAGCAATCGGCCTGATCCGGTACTGATTCGTACTTGGGCGCAACAATTACGGCAATCGAATTACGACATCAAGGGTTTAATGCGCACGGTATTGAACAGTGAAGCATTCTGGGCAACGGCAAACCGTGGTACTTTGGTAAAATCCCCAGTGGAATTGGTGATTGGCACAGTACGCATGTTGCCGTATCCCCGCGAATCTACCCAGGAAATGCTGAATCTGTGCCGTTTATTGGGGCAAGAATTATTTGACCCGCCGAACGTCAAAGGCTGGGCGGGCGGTGAACACTGGATCAGTACCCAAACCTTGCTGGTGCGCAATGCTTACCTCTCTAAATTGTCACGCGGCAATTTAAATGAAAAAGTCGCTAATGGGGTAAAACTCCCCGATGTGCCTGCCGGGCAATTGGTCGAATGGTTATTGCCCGTTAAGCCATTAAAACCCTTGCCGGAAATACCGGGAGCACGGCGTTTAGTGCGCTCTTTATTGCTTGATCCAGCGTTTCAAGTCACCTGATACACTTTATGCGGATGTTGATTACATGAACCGTCGCGAATTTATGGGAATGGCAGCATTGTTGCCGTGGTTGGGGGCTTTACCAGCGGAAGTGTTGGCAGTACCTGCGCGTCCACAACAGCGTATTGTGGTGTTAGTGAAGTTAGCAGGGGGGAACGATGGGTTGAATACCCTGATTCCGCATACTGACCCGCTGTATTACCAATACCGTCCTAGTATTGGTGTTCCCAAGCATCAGGTGTTGGATATTGGAGAAAGTCATGGTTTAAACCCTTACCTGAAGGCGCTCAAACCTTGGTGGGACAACGGTAACATGGCTTGGGTGCAAGGTGTGGGGTATCCGCATGGAACGCTGTCTCATTTTCGCTCCAGTGATATTTGGGAAACCGCTGTGGATGCCAGTCAGTATACCGATACTGGCTGGTTAGGTGCTTTACTGCCCGAATGTAAGCCCGGTTTGCACGGGATTGCGATTGGCGAAAATAGTGGCCCGATGTCCGGAAAAAATTGCAATACCATTGCGATGCAAAGCCCGCAATCGTTTCTCAGCCAAATCAGTTTGTTGGAAGATATTCAGCCGGTTGCCACGAATTCTGTACTGGCGCATGTGACTAATGTGCATCACCAGTTGTATGCGGCAGGTGAACAATTAAGTAATAAATTACAGCGCCCGGTGACGTTGGGAATCCCTTTTTCCACCAGTAAGTTAGGGCGTGATTTGGAAGCGGTGGCTAAAATGATCCTTACCGGCGTCGATGCTGCGGTGTATATGGTGACTTTGGATGGCTTTGATACGCACAGTAACCAAAATGCGGTACAAAGTAACTTGTTACATCAATTGGCGGGAGCGCTGGATTCGTTTGCACAAGCGATGCAACGCGGCGGGCGCTGGAATGATGTCATGCTCATGACTTACTCAGAGTTTGGGCGGCGTGTGCAGGAAAACCACGGCAAAGGTACTGATCACGGTACTGCTGGGGTGCAATTGGTCATGGGAGGCAAGGTTCGCGGTGGACTGTATGGTGAGCCGCTGGATCTTAGTCATTTAGATGGTGATGGCAATCCGCAACACACGGTTGATTTCCGTTCAGTTTACGGTACGGTTGCCCAACGTTGGTTAGGTCAGCCTAATCCATGGGGTCAGTTTGGTACGTTGCCGTTTGTTTAAGTCTGAACGGCTTTCCGGCATAATCCGCCTTCCTAAGTATTATAGAAAGGCATCCTCATGTGGTTCAAAAACCTGTATCTGCTGCGTTTGAGCAGTGATTTTACCCTCACGCCCGAAGCACTACACGAAGCCCTTGAAAGTAAACCCTTTCTAGGGTGTGGCAATGAATTACGGGAAGCCAGCGGTTGGGTGTCGCCGTTTGGGCGTAACAGTGAGCAACTGGTACTCGCGGCGAACGGTTGTATGCTGCTGACTTTGGCGCATCAGGAAAAGCTGCTTCCGGCTTCGGTGGTGCGTGAAGAACTCGATACCTTGATTGCCGAAATCGAAGAAAAAGAAGCCCGTAAGATGGGCAAGCGCGAAAAGCAAGATTTGCGCGATGAAATTGAATTTGAATTACTCCCTAAGGCATTTACTCGCACCAAAAAAATGGATGCTTGGTTGGATTTATCCAATGGCTGGATGATTATAAACAGCTCTTCCAACACGCCTGCCGAACGGTTAACCCATTTGTTGCGCAATACCTTGGGCAGTTTGCCTGTTACTCCTCCGAAAACTGATATGAGTCCAGCCGTGCTGATGACGCAATGGCTGGCGGATGATCACACCTTGCCTGCGCCCTTTACCTTGGGCGAAGCGTGCGAATTAAAAGGGCAGGGCGAAGCAAAAAGTGTGGCGACGTTTAAGCGCCATGAACTGATGGCAGAAGAAGTTCAAGCGAATCTGGCAGCGGGTAAAACGGTATCTAAACTCGCTTTAATCTGGGCAGACAAGATTAGTTTCGTTTTGACCGAAGATTTAGGGGTGCGTCAGGTGCGCTTCTTGGATGTGCTGGCCGACAACCTGAAGGATGCCGACCCGCAATCTCACGCTGAAAAACTGGATATCGAATTCACCCTCATGACCGGGGAAGTCACTCAGTTGTTGGCTGACTTAATGCAGTGCTTTACGGCCGTTACAGAAATTGCAGAGCCTGCTTAACAGTCTCGATCCGCGCTGTCTGGCTTGCCAGTGCAGTCGCGGGCATTCCTCCCAAGGCATACCATTGTTTTAATACGGATAGCGCATGAGTGTTGGGGGCGTGATTATCTTTACGACTGCTCATGGTCTCAGCGAGTTGCGACACCTGGTATTTTAGGCGTGCTGTTTGAAATTCAGCGGGGGTTTCTAGCCCTAAGAGAATTTCCAGTTGCAAACAGAGTAACTCACCCGTGCTGCGGTTGCTGATCTGTTCGTCGGCACTGGTATCTGCTTGTTTATAAAGGGTGGATTGTACGGCAAGTGCTTCCAATGCTGTGAGTTGCTGTTGGTGGCGTTCCAGTTCGCGTTGACGTTGTTCCTCTGCCTGGCGTGCTGTTTCAGCCAGTTGGGCATTGCGTTCTTGCTGTTGCTGCTGGCGTTCTTCGCGGGCGCGGGCAAATAGGGTGTCCATCGGTTCGCGGAATTGTTTCCACAAACGTTGTTCATCGGCAGGGCGTGAACTGAGCGTAATGTGCCATTGTGTTTGTAAAACTTTGGCTTGCTCAATGGCTTGGGCGGTATTAGGTGAATCTAGCAAGGCTTTGGCTTGTTCAAGCAATTGGGTGCGTTCCTGCCAGTTACGGTTACGTTCTACTTTGAGGTGTGTTTCGAGTGCATCCATTGCGTTATTGAAGCGTTCATTGACACTTTTCCAATCTTTGTGGCTGACCGTTCCTGCCGCTTTCCATTGTTTGCGACACTCATTCATCGTGGTTTGTAGCTCCCGCCAGTCAGCGTGTTCCCAGTCAGTTGCAGCATTTAGTGTTTCGAGTTGGGCGCAAATAGTGTTGCGTTGCTCTAGGTTGGCGCTGCGTTGCTGTGCTTGTTCGGCAAAGTATTGTTTGCTGGGTTCGTAGGCCGCCGTGGCGTTGGCATCAAACGCTTTCCAAAGGGTATGTTGTTGACCGGGTTCAAGCTGTGAGAGTTTGCGCCATTCTTCGCGCAGGGAGTGAATTTTTTTAGCACGTTCTTGCGGGTCAAGCTCCTCGTCAGCACGCAAATGTTCTGCCGTTTCGATCAGTTGTTTACGTACTTGATCAGTACCCCAGCGCCGCCAGTCTTGTATTTCGCGTAGGAAAGGCGCTAGTGCTTGGAGACGTCGTTGGAAAAATGCCTGTTCTTTACTGGGGAGATGCGCTGCATTTTTGAGGTTTTCCCTGAGTGATTTATGTACCTCAATGGCTTCACTGTATTGTTCAGTCTCTAGGTGAGCTTCTAGTGTTTTCAGGGTGTTATGTAATACTTGTAACGCTTGTTGTTGTTGAGTTTGTTGTTGCTGACGCTGATTACGTGCGGCGGCTTCGCGCTGTTGTTCGCGCTCTCGTTGTTCTTGAGCGGCTTGTGCGCTGGCCTCTGCCTGTTGTCGGGCTTCCGCTATGAGACGCGCTTGTGCGGCGGCTTGCTCAGCAAGTTGTTGCTGTTGCTGGGCTTGTCGTGTTTCCCATGTTTGCAGGTGTTGCTGAAAGTCTGCCAATGCCTGTTGGAAACGTTGTTGTTGGGTATCGTTAGTGGTTTTACTGAGTTTTTGCCAGCGTTGCTCCAGCACTTTTGCGTGCGTTTTATCTTGTAGCCAACGTCCGGTTTGACCGAGATTTTCTGCTTCAGTACAGAGCGCGTCGATCGCCGCTTGTTGTTGTAACACATGCTGAACTGCGTCTTCACGTTCTTTAAGGAGTTGACGTAAACGCTTGTTTTGTTTGCCGTGAATTTTTTCTAATGTTTTAAGCTTTTCAAGATCGTGGATTTGTGTAGCGGCGATGTACTGAATTTCTTTAGAGGTATCGTTGCTGGCAATTGCGAACAATAATTCCTGATCATCAAGCTTAGCAATGGCTTGGTGGCGCAATTTAACACCCCTGAGCTGATCACGGGCAATGCTACGCAGTAGTGCTGGATTTTGCAGCCATGCGAATACCTCTGTTAGCAGGTAGTCATGATGGTGATCCGTTGCCGCTAAAGCAATCACGCGTTGGCGGGATCGTTCACCAATAGAGCCAGAAGTATGCCCCAGTTGCACCAATGTCGGGAGGTGCTGTAACCGGGTAATCGCTTCCATGCGTACATCGTTATCAGGATCGCTCTGCGCAATCTTGATTAGTTCCACACTGTTACCTGCAAGGCTGCTCAGTGATTTTAAGCGAACATTGGCATCATGATGTTGCCATTTAGGTTTAAAGAACTTCCCTAACATAATGTTTAATGTCGTCTTATTGTTTGCGTTATTTTACGCGCATTCCAAGTTCTGCACCTGTGTCGGGTGTCAGGATGAATAGATCTTTGCCACCGGGGCCTGCTGCCAATACCATCCCTTCGGAAACGCCAAACCGCATTTTGCGTGGCGCGAGATTAGCAACCATGACGGTGTAGCGGCCTTCCAAGTCGACTGGGTCGTAAGCTGATTTTATCCCAGCAAAGACATTGCGGGTTTCGCCGCCTAGATCAAGGGTCAATTGTACCAGTTTGTCTGCGCCTTTGACGTGCTCTGCTTTAACGATTTTGGCAATGCGTAAGTCAATTTTAGCAAAATCATCGTAGTCAATCGTGGGGCTGATGGGATCAGCGCTTAGATGTTTGCTGTCGCTCCCTTCGGCTTCGCTCAGGGAGCTGCTTTGGTTGCTGAGCGTAGCCGAAGCATTGTCTTCGAGCATCGCCGTGACCATCGCCGGTTCAACGCGGGTCATCAGGGCTTTGAATGTCGTGATTTCGCAGCTAGTCAGGGGAGTAGCCACACTTGCCCAGGTCAGTTCGCCCGCATTAAGGAAGCTTTCTGCGTCGATAGCCAGTTGTGGCAGCACTGGCTTGAGGTAGCCAACAATCGCACGGAACATATTGATGCCTTGGGTGCAAACGCTTTGTACGTCAGCAAGGCGTGCTGGGTCTTTGGCGAGTACCCACGGTTTTTGTTCGTCAACGTATTGGTTGGCTTTGTCGGCTAAGGCCATGATTTCGCGCATGGCTTGACCGTAGCGGCGGGTTTCGTAAAGTTCAGCGATGCGTTCAGAGGCATCGCTGAATTCCTGATATAACGCGGTGTCGGGCAGCGTATCAGCCAGTTTGTTGTCAAAACGCTTGTTGATAAAACCCGCGCAACGTGAAGCAATGTTAACCACTTTACCGACTAAATCGCTGTTCACCCGTGCCACGAAATCTTCGAGGTTAAGGTCGATGTCATCCACGCCATTGCTGAGTTTGCTGGCGAAATAGTAGCGTAACCATTCTGGGTTTAAGTGCTTGAGGTAGCTTTCCGCTTGGATAAATGTGCCGCGTGATTTGGACATTTTCGCGCCATTTACCGTCAAAAAGCCGTGGCAATGTACGGCACTGGGGGTACGGAAGCCCGCACCGTGCAACAGGGCAGGCCAAAACAGCGTATGGAAATAGGCGATGTCTTTACCAATGAAGTGGTACACCTCGGCGGTGGATTCGGGTTTCCAGAAGCTATCGAAATTCAGCCCAATGCGGTCACACAGGTTCTTGAAACTGGCTAAATAACCAATCGGTGCATCCAGCCATACATAAAAATATTTATCGTCGGTATCGGGGATTTTAAAGCCCCAATAAGGTGCATCGCGGGAAACATCCCAATCACTTAGTCCTTGATCGGATTCAAACCATTCCATTTGCTTGTTGGCAATTTCTTTTTGTACCGCGCCACTGGCGAGGAATTCGCGTAAGAACGTTTCAAAATGCCCCAGCTTAAAGAAATAATGTTCAGTTTCTTTTTCAATCGGTGTCGTACCTGAAATCGCTGAAACTGCGTTTTTCAGGTCGGTAGGCGAATAGGTGGCTCCACAGGCTTCGCAGTTATCACCGTATTGGTCTGCTGCACCGCAGCGAGGGCATTCACCTTTGATAAAACGATCGGGCAGGAACATCTGTGCTTGCGAATCATAAGCTTGTTTTATGATTCGCTTTTCAATATGACCGTTATCACGCGCTGCTTTGTAGATGAATTCGGCAAAGTGGCGGTTTTCATCCGAATGCGTGGTGTAGTAGTTGTCAAAGGCAATAGTGAAACCTGCAAAATCACGTTGGTGTTCTGCACCGATGCGGGTAATTAGTTGTTCTGGGGTAATGCCTTCCTGCTGGGCTCGCAGCATGATCGGTGTGCCGTGGGTGTCATCAGCACACACATAGTGGCATTCGTTGCCCCGCAGGCGTTGGAAGCGTGCCCAAATATCAGTCTGAATGTATTCAACCATGTGACCAATATGGATGGGGCCGTTGGCATAGGGCAGGGCGCTGGTGATCAGTATTTTTCTTGGTTGCATGGCTGTCTTTGGCTAGTTCTGATTGGGACGCAATAAAGTAGCAGGTTGTGGGGGTTTGTGCCACTACCGAACCGGATACCCGGTCAAACTAGCCATTAATATATTTGATTAATGTTTTCCCCATTAATTTAATATAATGCCCTATTAATGCCATAAACTAAGATTAACTACTTATGCGGGATAAGCTATGGATATGAATAGAGTGTTGATTAGTGTCGTCATACTATCCGTTTTAACGGGATGTGGCGGTGGAGGCGGTGGACTGTCAGCAGAAGATCAGGCTGCACAAGCCGCTGCCGCCGCGCAAACCGTTGCCTCTGCTAAAGAGATCATCAGTACGACCGTTCCTAAAGTTACTAAAAGTGCTAGTGATGCAAAAACAGCCAGTGCCGCAGTGGCAGCACTAGCCACACCCGTGGAACAACAAGCGACCTCTTATCAAGAGTCGAATGTTGTGGCTGCGCTTAACACCTTGAAAGGCTATGTTACACAGGCGGCTGAAAGCGCAGCACAGGCAGAGGCACAGCAAGCACTGGTCACTAAGTTGCAAGCCGATACCCAAGCTTCTCAAGATTTAGCGTTACTTCAAAAAGCAGCCCAGCAAGCGCAGCAGGCTGCTACCTTGGCAGAACAAGCACGCCTAGCCGCAGAACAAGCCTTGCAGGATGCTCAAACGGCAGTTACGAATCTAACGGCTGCCATGAAAGTGGCTGATGCAGCTAAACGTTATACCAAATTGGATGCCGGTGGTAACACATTGCCAGCTTCAGCGCCGTCTTGGGCTTGTGTAAAAGACAACACCACCGGTTTAATTTGGGAAATGAAAACCGATGATCCTAAGAACCCTGGTCCACGCGATAAAAGTTGGCGTTATAAACACATGCATAATTCTGGTGGTTATGCCATTACAACGGATTTATACGGGAAAACGCTTTGCAACGGTATATTTTCATGTGATCCCTACAGCTACATTGACATGATGAATCAGCAGGTTGGGCTATGTGGTAAGAATAACTGGCGTCTACCTAAAATGGTCGAATTGGGTTCTATTGCCCAGATTAATGCAGATGAACGCCCACCGCATATTGAAAGAAGTATTTTCAAAGATCTCCCTGATGCGAAAGCGGCTTATTGTTCTGAAAACATGATTACGGATGTAACCCAGTGTGGATACAACCCCATTCCTAATCCTGTCCCACGTAATCCTGATGGGCGCATCGAATGTAACTACCAAGGTGTGGATTTTGGTAACGAATTTTTACCAAATCTGCCACATGACCGACCTCACCTCGAACTCAGTATTGCTGTGGCATTACGTCACTACGGTGAAGTGGCTGATGGGAAGGATTATGCTTATGGGGCTGCTAACTGGCTTTGCAGCACTCGGTTGGTGACCCAGTAAATTTGTATACTGTCACTGTAAGGGCGACCTGTTAACAGGCCGCCCTTTTCATTTTGATTCTGTGCCGTATAGCGGCTCAAACCCGCCAATTAATAAAATTAATGTATTTACGATAATAAATTTAAATGAAAATGTTGATCGCTAACACATATTAAACCATCTATTGGTGATTTAATTATTTCTATCAAAGAAGGTTCTGACCACATAGCCTTGGCTATTTTACCCCAAAGTTTCATTGTTCATCGAGGGATAGCGTAATGAACACAAACCCATTGGTTGTTAATCTGTTTAACAGTTCGCACCGTAAGCATAATGTGTTGTTGATGACTAGTATTCTGACTGTATCACTGTTAACAGGTTGTGGCGGAGGTGGTGGTACTTCAACGCAAGCACAAGAAGCAACCCAGTCAACGACTCAAGTTGCCGCTAACACTTCCACCGCTACTGAAACCTCTGCCCAGACTGCTGCTAATCAGACGGCAGCCGCAGCACAAGCTGCCGCAGCACAAGCAGCCGCAGCACAAGCAGCCGCTACCTTAGCAGCGAATCTGGCTAAGGCTCAGGAGTCGCTTAGTACGGTAATCGCTAAAGTAGTGAGTGAAGCACAAGCTGCGAAAGAAGCCAATGGTGCTATTACAAATTTGGCTCAACAAGCAGGAGAAGCCGCTGCACCTTACCCAGCAATAGCACAATCACAGCCAATGACCAATATTAAGGGCTATGTGACACAAGCTGCTAAAGAAGTGATTAATGCAACAGCCCAACAAACCATCGCCGAACAAGAAAAAGCTAAGGTACAAAATTCGCAGGATTTAGCTACCATAGAGCAGGCGATTAAAAACGCTGAAGCTGCTGCTGCCAAAGCAAAAACGGCTCACGATGCCACTGAAACAATCTTGCAGAATACATATACGGCGGTATATCAGATAAAAGCAGCCATTGACCTTGAGTCGTCAATGGCAACTATTCCTGAAATACCTGCTAATGCTGAGAGGGTAGCAGGGCGTTATGTTAAGTTGGACAATACCGGCAAGCCTCTGGCAGCGACCGCTACGAACTATTCATGCGTTAAAGACATACAAACCAATTTAGTCTGGGAAATCAAAACCAATGATGGTGGTTTGCGGGATAAAGACTGGCGTTATCGGCACTTTCATAACTATAGCGGCTATTGGGGAACCGTGAGCGGTTATGACGGTTCCACATTATGTGCAGTGCTCGGTTCTTGTGACGCGTACAGCTATATGGAAACAATCAATAGCCAAGGTATCTGTGGCAGGAAAGGTACTTGGCGTTTACCCGTGAATGGTGAGTTGGGAAGTATTGCGCAAATCAATACAGGTGGTACTCCCCCGCATATTAATTTGTCAGTTTTTTCTGATACGGCTCAGATTGCCAGAAAGTCAGCTTACTGTTCCATGAATACGAATACTGGTGTGGATGCTGAACATAATTATCAAGGGGTTGATTTCACAATGCCACTGATAGATGGCGTTCAAACGCGCCCTAATCTGGAAAATAGCATTTTAGTTGCCTTAAGGTTGCACGGTGAAGTGCAGGATGGTTTATCCATCTATCCAACTGCAAACTGGGTTTGTTATACCCGTTTGGTGAGTGATAAGTAAGAACACTTCGCTAGGCGCATGAAAAAAGGGCGATTCGTACATTAACGAACCGCCCTTTTTTACGTTAGGTGCAGCGTATTACTGCAATCCACCTTTCACAATGTAATTAGCGGCAAACCCGGTATTGAGTGGGTGTAACAGAATATTGCCCACCAACAAGCTGGTATCGTTACCGGGGCCTGTGAATAGCGTTTTGCCATCAAAGTTTAAGTCAGTAGCCAGATAACCGGACAAAATGTGGTTGGTGTTGCCTTGGAGGTTATCCATACTGGTAATCACCCCACTTAACAGGCTAGTGACATCGTTGCCGGGGCCATTAGCCGTTAGGGTATGGCTACCATTAATGTCACCCGCCCACATCCATGCCAGTTTGCCACTGACGAAGCGTGACTCTTCGCCTCTGACAACGGTTGAGCTGGCAGCAAAGTCGAGCATTTTCGCACTGTTGTCCAAACTGACCGGGCTGGCACTGACAACACCTAAGTGGTTACGGTGGCGCACACTAACGTAGTAGTTACCTGCTTTGATGTTAGCGAAGTGCAGGTTAGGTGAGCCTGTTTGAGCGTCAACCAAATCGCCGTCCCGTTGCAGGATAACAGCACGGCTGGCTACCACACTGCCCGGACTTGTGCGCAATTCAACCAATGCCCAATCCACTACCGCATTATTGCCGGTTGTTTCCTTCAGCATGGTACTGAGGGTTTCAGCCCCCGCATGACCGAATGCTTGGTAGGGGTGTTTGTTCGGTAGTAAGCCGAGAGTGTTCAAGTTTGCTGACATGAGCGCTGTTTTGTTGTCGTAAGGCCCTTGTAATAAGGCACGGACATTAATCACTACGCCATCGTCAGCCGTGTTGTTCACAATCCTGATTTGGAACAGTTTTTTGCTACTCAAGCCACCTTTGTCAGTCACGGTGATTTCTATTTCATAGGTATTGTCACGATTGGCGTCCATCGGCGCATCATAGTCAGGGATAGCACGGAAGCGCAGAATCCCAGTGGTGGCGTTAATCTCAAAATGACTGCTATCCGCACCGCTGCTAATACGGTAAGTTAGTTTGTCACCCACATCAGGGTCTTGCGCTTGAACCATCATGACATCCGCATTACTGTCCTCATTGGTAAGTACCAGTGATGCAGAGGTGATGCTAGGGGCTTCGTTAATATCCATGACGCGTACATTGAGATCACGCACGTATTTCTTGCCATCCGCAGTGGTTGCGGTAATTTGCAATTCATAGACGTTATCCTGATCCTTATCCAGCGGCAACTCATAGTTCCCAGCAGGTGGTAAAGTCCCCGGTAGGGTTGCACGTGCTTCAGCTTCGTTATTATCGCGGGCTGACTTGGTAATAATGACATTGCTGGTCAGGAACTTCACGGTTGCACAATCCAGCGTTGCACCGGGCGTCGGGTTGACTATGGTGAAGAAGTTACCGTCTGCACCGCCACTAATAACGTAAGTAATTGGGTTGCCATTGCTATCTTTGGCTTCTAATAATTGAATAATAGTTGCAGTGTTAGTCTCATCAATCACTATATTGCCCGCCGTGCCGGTAATCAGGCTATCGCACACCTGTGTGGTGATGCCATCTTGGATGCCGGAAAACTCTGAGGTTGAGCCGAACGTGGTAGCGTTGCTTTTCTGTGTGAGTGTCGCACTGATAAATGTGCCTTTGGCAACTGTCATATTGGCATTGAACGTACCTTTGAAATTCAGTGACTCGGTTCCGGGGTGACTGATGTCCTTGCTACCGATAAAGGTTTGCCCTTCACCATGGCCTGAATCATCCTTGTCTGCACTGACGAAGAATTCGAGACGGTAATCACCGGCTGGCACATCTAGGTTAAAGTCGTAGGTCACGATCTTCGTACCATTAACACCGAAGGAATTGACTTTAACCTCAGGGTAGTTAAGCAGGTGATTGGGCCCCTCATCGATATCTTTAGTGTCATTCGTTGTGACACTGCCAATTTCAGTGCCGCCAACCAAATCAATCCCCAGCCCACCGTTGGCGTAGATGCTGTTGCCTAGAATGCTGTTCAGCAGGGTATCTGCTTTTGAGCCTGCAATCGTAATGCCGTTACCGGTGTTGTTGGCAATGATATTGCCATCACCGTTGATAGTACTGCCAATTTTATTAGCGCTGGCGGTATCCAGACGAATCCCTGAACCCGTATTACCGCGTGGAATCCCTGCTGGGGTAATACCGATATAATTGGCGAGTAGGTAATTATTGTCGCTGCCGTTTAAGTAAATACCCGCGCCGCTAAAACCGTTGATTGCCAGTTTGCGCAGGGTGCTGCTGCTGGCTCCAGCACTCAAGGCAAGACCGTTAGCAGCACCACCGGCATTCGTGCCGTTTAGCTCCAATGTTGGGTTGCTGTTAGATCCCTGTGGCAGTGCACCATCGAGTACAATCGGTGCAGTAATTGGGGGCAAAGCACTTTGCAGAGGAATGCTCCAATAACCTGTGTTGTAATTCGGATCGTCGGTAGTGGAGAGTTCCAGAATCGCATTTTCTTTACCTGCGGTGCGCCCGACTTGTGCCAATGAACTATCATCACCCAACACATTGGCGTTGAGGATAAACTGGCGCAAAGAACCTGCTCCACTGTCATTGGTGTTGGTTATGGTGTCGAAGTTGAAGCCGAAACTGACATTGCTGAGGTTGGCATTACTTAACGTAATGGCTTGGCTGAATGCCGTACTCGCGGTACTCACATTGTTCACGCCGTCAGTACGGTAGGTGATCACCCCGCGTTCGGAACCGTTTGAGCCGGAGCGGGTCGAGCGCACGCTGGCATTCACCACTTGCACACTGTATACACCCACTGGAATGTTGGTGAAGGTATAGCTACCGTCGGCTGTCGACGTGGTGGTGGCGAATACGTTATTGCTGGCATCGCGTAGCTCGACGCTGGCACCACTGATACCCGTCATGCCAGCCGTTGCCGCATTGAACGCCCGCCCATTGCCGCCACCGTAATTCACGTCTTCGTAGATTTTACCGGCAACATTGTACGCTTCCAGCAGCAGAACAGTGGGGGAGAATTCTGAAGTGCCGGAATTGCTGAGTGTGGCGGTGGCGGTCATGCTGTCACCCGTTACAAACCCTGCCGGAGTTGGAATGGTGATAGTGAAGGCGTTCATGCCGGTGTGGTTGTTGCCATCCGTGTCGGTGGCAATGGCGCACGTTGCGGTGTCGGTATCGCTGGCGCTGCCTTCCACGAAAGTATCAAGGTAGGTCTGGCCTTCGCCGTAGTCCTTGGATTTACCGAATTTGTTAGCACCCGGCGTGGCTTTGCCGCCTGCACTGACATCGGCTTCAAACAGCTCAATGGTTGCTCCCGCAGGCGCACACCCTTTGAGGGTGAGGTTGCCACCACTTTCAGTGATAGTAGCGAGCATGGGGAAGTTGATCAGGTCGTTAGTACCGGTGTCTGCATCATTGGCATCGTTCACGGTAATACCGTTACCACCGAGGTCAATGCCTAATTTGCCGTTGGCGTAGATCTTGTTGCCTAACATGCTGGTCGCTTTAGTGCCATCTGTGCCGCCGACTTTGATGCCATCCCCGCCGTTGTAGGCAATCAGATTGCCAGCACTACTGCTACCGCCGATTAAGTTTGGTCCTAAGGGGCTAATAACGGTGATGCCGCTATCGCCATTGCCCCGGTTGATAGCACCTGTTGGGTCAGTACCGATGTAGTTTGAGGCAATCAGGTTGTTTTTAGATTGCACCACTTGGATACCCGCCATTTTAAAGCGGTTGATCGCGAAGTATTTCACCGTGCTGCCATTGGTCGCGCCATTTAATGCAAGACCATTGGTGTAGTCTCCGGCGTTGCTGCCATTCAATTCAATGACGGGGCGGTTGGCGAAGGTGAATGTGGGGGCAGTCGTCCGCGCCGGTTGGGTAGAGGCATCGAGGATAATGTCATTACCCAGCGCGGGCAGGGCGCTTTGTACCGCAATGCTCCAGTATTGGTTGGCGGCATTGTAGTTAAGGTCGCTGGTGGATAATTCCAAAATGGCATTGTCTTTGCCAGCGGTGCGCCCGGTTTGTGCCAGTGTGCTGTCGTTGCCTAGCAGGTTGGCGTTGAGGATGAACTGGCGTAATGAACCTTGCCCGCTGTCATTGGTGTTGACCACGGTGTTGAAGTTGAAGCCGAAGTTCGCGCCGGTAATGTCAGTGCTTGCGATCGTTATCGGTTGGACGGATTGTGCCTGACCACCACCGGAGAGGGTGAAGGTAGCAGTGTTCAGCGTCTGGTTAGTGGTATTTGCGGGTGCATCCGCACTGCTTGGTTTGCGCCCACCAATTTCGTTGACGACATCGGTTGTACCATCGGTGCGGAAGGTTTGAATGCCACGTTCCGTGCCATTTGCGCCAGTACGGGTCGATTTGACCGTATCATTGACGGCTCGCACGTAATATGCCCCATCAGTAACGCTAGTAAAGTTGTAAACACCGCTAGTATCGGTGGTAGTGCTGCTCATGAAGTTACCGGCGGCATTATACAGCTCAACCCGTGCGCCAGAGACACCCACTGTCCCCGCAGTGCCGAATGGACGACCTGCGCCACCGCCGTAATTCATGTCTTCAAAGACTTTGCCTGTAATGCCCCCCGTTTGTTGTGCCAAAAGCGCACACAGGGTGTTATTGTCCCCTGCGTAGGTCAGGTTCATGGATGATCCTGCTGTGACTGAGGCGGCAGTCCAGCTACCACTCATGGTCACAGAGCTTAATTGTCCAATGATTGAACCACCTGCATACCAGTAGCCATTCAGTTTTGGAGAAGAGACAACAGTGATGTCGCCTTTGGAGAACACGCCAAAACGCCAAGCAGGGACACCGGCATTACCGGCGGAACTCGTGGCTTCAATGGAGTTGGCAAACAGGCGGAGGGAACCAGTAGTTCCAAGCTCGAATTTGTTGGATGACCCAAGCTTTATCTTGTCAGCATGAATCTCTACATCACCCGTAATATTGAACGTGGTGGAGCTATTACTGTTTTTGACCCCGCCATCAAGGTTGCCAACGATATGGATAATGGCAGGGCCGGTTATGTTAATTGTCACCGCCGAATCCACTGTCACGGCAGAATAGTTTTTGTCCCCAACAATATTGATGGTTGATGAGCCAGCAATATTCAGGGGGCCGTCGGAACCATCGCCGCGTTTAACATTGAAAGCCAGCTTCTTGGCAACAGTCCCTGACTGTTTGCAAGTGGCAGCATCACACTTGGTGTTTGTGGTGTCGATCAGCGTCGGCGTGATGAGGGTATTGTTGGTTGTCCCGTAGATTTTCCCTGAACTTCCCAACGTGATGGAGCCAGCCGGGTCATGGATATTGATTGGGCCGGGAAATACACCAAGGCACTCTGCCATGGTCGTTGGGGCTGGATCAAAGCCAAAGTCCTTGTTGGCAGTTGTGCCGCCTGCCGTGACCGTAACCCCAGTCAGTGGGTTGATTGTTCCTAGCATAGCGCCTGCTGGCAGATCAGCATCTGCCGTATTCACCCGAATCTGATAGGTTAGTGTGGAACTGATGTTATTGAAGCTATAAGCACCATTCGCGGCTGTGTCGGTAGTGGAAACCGTCGCGTTATTCGCTGCATTCAACAGGGTCACGCTGATCGCATTAATACCGGCTTCTGTTGCGGAGTCGAAGGTGTCGTTACCATTACTGTCGGTGTAGACCGTGCCTGAAATAGTTCCTGCGGTTGCATTCGGCCCGACTTCCGCAAAGCCTGTCGAATCAAAAGTATAGCTGCTCAAATCTGATGCATCATTTTGGTCATGCCAGTCCAACTTGTCTTTGGATAACGTGCTGGTTTGTGAGGCATAGCAACGCGCTTTAACGTTATTCAGGCCATCGACAACACCCGCCTTGATAGCCAATTCCACCTGTCCGTTCAAAATGCGGACAAATGCATCCCCTTGGTTGATGGAATAATCAGCTTCATACCCTGTTGAGCAGCCTTTGGTGTCTTTCTGTCCCGGATTCGCACAACCGACATCGTTGTTAGCATCCTTGTAAATGATGGCATCGCCATTGCCAACGGCGTGCCATGTGCTGCCTTGGTAAGTACTGCGCGGTTGCACCCGTATAAACAAATCGCTGCGTGCGGGGGTTTCTGGTGACGTAGCATCGTGATCAGTGTCCAGTTCCAGATGATACTCGCGGCTTGCCCCCGTATTGTCATAGTTCCAGTTTTCACGGAATTGCCAGGCGAAGAAATAATATTGTTCAGTACCGTCGTAGTAACCCAAGCGGCACTGCTTAATGTCTGTGTCGCCTGCCCCCGCAACGGCTGGATTCCAGTTTTCATAAATATCCTGCGCATAGCTTTGGCAGGGGGCGTTTTCTGCACCGTCTGCACCATTGGGGTTGTAGGAGGATGTGCCGTGGCAGTCATCAATGATGCGCTGGCTTGTCCATGAGGTTGGTGGCTCTGTGCTGGTATTCGCTTGATACCCGAAGTCTAAGCCGTGGTTATTTTGCCCTGAACTACCCACTGTAAAATTGATGACCGCATTGCCACCGCTAACCGTTGCATCCGAATCCCGAATATCTGTTTGGCTGTTGTTATCCGTTTTGTTGTCGGCGTTTTGTGTGGTTAGGGTGTAAGTATTGAGGCTGGTTTGCGTAGTGTTGACGCTCAAGCTACAGCTTTCACCGCTGCCCATGAAGGTGGCATTGCCGCCCGCTTTATTCGAGAAGTAGTATTCGCCTTGTGCATTGGTCGTAGTCGTGGCGTTATCCGCGCCGCAAGCCAGTGTGACGGTGACATTGGCGATGCCTGCTTCGTTTGCATCTTGCAGGCCATCTTTATCCGCATCCAGCCATACGCGGTTGCCCACTTCAACGGGGGAAGGATCACACAGCACTTCCAGTTCACCCATGCCGGTACTTTTGCCGAGCGTTGACCATGACACGTGGTAGCTATTGTCTTTAGCACCCGTGCGATTGTTTAACCACACCACGCCATTAGAACCCCAGCTATTTGCGTCATAAGCGGAAGCCAACACATGTTCCTTACCCGGCGCAAGTGCTAAACCACCGGCGGCGATTTCATTCATGCCCTCCCAGGCATTATTGGATGGACCTAAATCACCCCAATAATATTCATCCGTGGTTTTACTGTTGGTGGCAATCGCGGTGCTACAACCCGGTTCAGAATCATTTAAATAGCCGGTATCGGTTTTGCACAAACGCAATACGTCACCCATTGTGTCGACATAATCAATCGTTGGATCACCACACGCAGGTTCGTCATACGAATTCGTGCCTTTTTGCAGACCCGCACGGTCAATAATCCCCACAATGATCGAGCCATCGGTATCAAATTCGAGGTTGCCCACGATGGGGGAATGGAATTGCGGGCGCACGTTGACAGCATCCGCTTGCGGCAACCAACCTGACCATTCGCCAATATTGGTATACCCAAAGCCACTGCGCGGTTGGTTAATGGCAAAATCTTTCACATGACTGAAACCAGCCGCTGTATTCGCGGGGTTAAAGCGCAATACGTAGCCTCGGACTTTACTTAAATTGTAAGGGTCAGTTGCAGCATCACACACACCGCCCACATACACATAACCCCGGTGGTATTTCACTGCCCAAGGGCGGAATGTCCCGGAAGTACAAGCGTAAGGGGAGGGCAGGTTGACTGCATAGCCACCCAGTACATTCGCTGCGGTGGGCGCAGTGGTGGGGCTGACATTGCCAATCCCATAAAGCTTGCGGTCATTCAAATTGATTAGCCACAAACGGTTATTGGGTTCGTCATAGTCGATGTCACCCACCCCAACTTTGCCAACTTTATCCCACGCGGCAACGTCGTGTGATGGCGACCAAACACCCGTGGCAAGATTATTACAACTGTCAGTAGCCACGCGCACATCATTGCCGGTGTCAATACCAATCGCCCGCAAATCAACGTAAGTGGATGCGCCGGTATAAGCCGCATTAGGGTCAGTCATATCAACCTTGTAAATACCACCCGTACCTAATGCACCGAAACCACTGAAGCGTCGCATCGCCGCCGATGCATACAACGTCTTGGTGGTTTTCTGGTAAGCCAGCCCCCACAGTGCACCCGTTTGGCTGGTGTTCGCTTTGGTAATCGCGGGTGGCGTTTGGTCATAAGCACCCCCTGTCGCATCGTAAGGGAACGTGAACAGGCTGGCATAGTTACCAATATCGGCAATGCTAGGGTTGCCGTTAACGAAGTTGAATGCCGCAACCGGCGGGATTGCTTGACAATATTCGATAGGGTCACTGATGCCTAAGTTCGCCGCGCAACTGCCACTGGCGGTAACAAAACGCACGGTACTCGCGGTATCCGTGCCTGCTGCACCGGGGTAAAGCCCGCTGGGTAAATTGGTGTATTCCAGTCGGTATTGCGTGCCATTCGTCAACCCATTCAAGGTATACCAGCCGCGTGCATCCGTGGTCGCGGTAGCGGCTACCGCATTCGCACTGTTGTAAGCGGTAACAGTAATACCGGCAATCCCTTCTTCCTGAGGTTCGCGAATCCCGTTTTGGTTGTAATCGCGGAAGGCAATTCCACCAAACTGACCCGCGCTGGCATTACATGCCAAATCAAACCCAAAGTTTTGGTTGCTGAGTGTGTTGCCAGCAGTAACCGCTATATTGGCTAACGGATTGGTCGTGCCAATCACTGCACTGGCAGGAAGGTCAGCATCGCGGGAATCGACTTCAACCCGATAACGCAGTGTCGGGCTGATACTGGCAAAACTGTAAGTGCCATTGGCGGCGGTACTCGTGGTTGCCATCAAGTTGTCATCGCTGGTCGTAGCGGTTGTACCATTGTTGTCATACAGCGAAACACTGATATTCGCCAAACCGGTTTCCGTTGCCCCGTCGAAAGCATTGTTGCCGTTAGTGTCGGTATACACCGTGCCGGAAATACCGCTAGTGGGGCAGGCGGATGCCAGAGCCACCGTGACATCATCAATGATTAGCTCATTGCCTTTTTTATCCGTTGGGAAACCACCTACCGTACACCAGGGCCCGGAAATGATGGAGTTGGGATCACACCAGCCGCCATCTGTGCCAATATGCCCGTAGTTGACAAAACGAATCGTGGATGATGCACCTGTTGCAGTAAATTCGATGCGGTATTTCTGGATTCCCTCATCTTTGCCCGGTGCTTTGAAGTGTACCGAACCGCTAGGGGTATCCACCCGCATAATGCCGGAGTTCCAATCACCGCCTTCAGGAATGGCAGAGAAGTACAGGCGGTAACGTTGCCCCGCCGTTGACGCAAAGGTACGCGATAGCGTGACGGGTTCTGGACCCCAATGAGATTCATGAATATTGACACCGGGGCTGACATCATCAACGTCATCACGCAACTCCACCGCATCCGGTGGTTCCAGCATCCTACCGTTACCATCAAATGCTAATACTGCACTGGTATCGGGGTAAAAGCGGCGCATCATGCCATTGCCGAAGTAAATTGAGCGCCCCTGAGTTGCCGCAAACGGGGAAACTTCCACGGTACGCGCATAGGTATCACTACCACCACCAGTGGCTGTCCAGTTGCGGATCACAAACGGTGTCGCAGACGTATTCGCGCCGAAATATTGTTCGCTGGCTAAATCATCGAAGTTGTCGGTGAAAATCGTGCTGCTACAGGTTTGGCCGTCACCGCGCACGATGGTGACATCGGGGCTATCCGGCGGCACGTCTATTGCCACCGCAATCGGAAAGTCTTCCACTTCACCATTATTGGCATTGTTGGCTGGCGTGCTGGTGGTAACGGCTGGATCAGTCGTCAGGCGCAAGCGGATAAATGTTGTACCCAGCTTAATATCCGTTGGAATACTGTTCCAGGTTAGTGTCACCGTGCCATTGGTGTTATTAGCGACGTTGGCGGAAGCTGCTTCATCCGCATCAAATGTGCCACTCTTGTCAAAATCTATCCAGCCATACAGTTTGCCTGCTGAGCCAGTGGTGTTGGTTGTTCTAATGTCAACACTGTAGCTGGTAGCGGTCATTTTTAAAATCGGGAACAGTGTGATAGTAGGATTATTGTATTGTTTGGGTGCACCATCCTCATCTACACCATCACCGATAGCGTTGTAACTGTATTGGCTGGCTGTTTCACTGTCTGGGCGGTTTGCACCTAAGAACAAGCTGTTCAGAATGGTATGGCGAGCACTGCCATAGCTGGCTGGGGAATCCCCGAAATCATAAAAAGGCCCAGCAGAAATCGTTAGCTTGTGATCTTCCACTTCGCCGCTGGTCGCCGAGCCGATGGATACTTCCGCTTCTGATTTGGTTTGGCTTAAGCGTAAACGGGCGTAGGTTGTGCCCGCCGTTGTGCCAGCAGGAACGGTGAATGTCGATTGAAAATAACCGTTCCAGTAAACATGCTGGGTATCAGCCTGTTCTCCCGCATCCAGAAAGTCACCATCGCGGTTAAAGTCTAGATAAGCTCTCAGGTAGGCGGTTGAACCGGTCTCGTTTTTGACGTAAGTCGTTAGGGTGTACGTTTGCCCCTGAGTGGTAGGAATAATTGCCGGATTATGCAAGCCATCTTCATCATCCGTGCTGCCATTGTTGTCATCGCCATCCGCATTAACGCTGTGCAGCGCTCCACTCTCGGTATCAACGTGATTGCCAATCATCAGGTTGGGTGTGATGACATGGCTGGGGTTGCCGTATGAGGCAGGCGCATCACCGTAGTCTTGCGTACTGGTCGATACACAAGCAGATTCTAACGCCACCACGACGTTATCAATCATGGGTTCGCTGGTTTTCGGTGTCGTGCTTAAACCATCAATTGTACACCATGCTGTTGTCAGGGGATCACACCAGTTGTCGTCAATCGCTAAGCGGCTGTAGTTGACAAAGCTGATGGTTGAGGTCGCTGCATTGGCAGTGAAATCCACTTGATAGAGGTAAGGACTGCCAGTGCCTGCGGGGGTTTGCAAGTGTACGGAACCACTGGGCGTATCGACCCGCAGCATCCCGTTACGCCAGCCATTGCCATCATTTTCTGGCAATAATTCGAAATACAACCGATAGCGCTGCCCCACTGTCGTGTTGAGGGTGCGCGAGAGGCTGGGTGGGAGTGGCCCCCAGTGTGAATCACCACTGGTTGTGTTGGGTGTTAAGTCATCGGCAGTGTCGCGCAATTCAAGCGCTGTTGGGGGGGTAGTGATCACGCCGTTACTGTCGACACTGGGCGTATCGGGTATGGCTGGAAAAATACGCCGAATGGCTCCGCTATCCATGTAAATAGATGTGCCGTGGGTAGCATTGTGCATACCATCTGTGCGATTACGGGTGTCTGCCCCACCGCCACTGGCTACCCAGTTACGTATCGGGGTAGCGCCCGGACGGTTTTCTGCAAAATACTGTCCGCCGGTCAAATCATTAAAGTTGTCGCTAAAGACGGTGGTGGTGCATGAGGTCGGTGTTGTACCTTTGGTAACACTGACGCTGGGGCTATTGGGGGGCAGGCTTAATGCAATCGCAATGGGGAAATCTTCCACTTCACCATTGCTGGCATTGCCGGTTGGGGTGCTGGTTGTTACCGCCGTATCCGTGGTCAGGCGCAAGCGGATAAAGCTTGTACCGGGTTTAATATCCGCAGGGATGCTGCTCCAGTTGAGGGTAACGCTGCTGTCATTAGCGCCGGTGGGAACATTGACCGAAGTGGCCTCATCCGCTTCAAACGTGCCGTTTTTATCGAAGTCGATCCAACCGTAGAGCTTACCTGCGGTTCCCGTGGTATTGGTCACTTTGAAAGTGCTGCTATAGCTGGTATCGGTTTGTTTTAGCAACGGAAAGCGTGTGATGCTGCTATTGGATGGCGCTTTGGGTGCGCCATCTTCATCAGCGCCATCACCACTGGCGTTGTGAGTGGGTTGACTGGCACTTTCTGAATCGGGCGCATTCGTACCTAATTTAAGACCCGCGACAATCACATGGCTGGCATCGCCGTAACTGGCAGGCGCATCACCAAAGTCATAACTATTGGGATTTGCAAAGTTTCTATAACTACTGGTGCAAGTTTCTGGGCTATCCAGTTCTGTTGGACGCACAAACGCAGTACGCACGGTGTTAGTTGGCGTGGTGTTTTGATTGTCGAAAAACTTATTGCTGGTTTGCGTTTCGTCGTAAAAATTAATTTTATTGCTTGCGCTATCCCCATTAAAAGGTCCTTGGTTGGTGGTTGAACCAGAGAATATTAGGGAGCCGCCGCCGGTAAATGTGCTGTTATTGGTGAAATTACCACCTGCAATTTTGGCATTAGGGGCATTGTAAAACTCTTGGTTATTTTGCCAAGGACCACCCGGTGTGCCATTCGCTTGTGTGATCAGAATTGTACCAAAGTTGGCGGTTCGTGGGCTGTTATTGTTATATCCATCATACGAAACAAATGTGCAGTAATTCGTAATGGTCGAATTAGAATTCATATTGATGAACTTTTTAGCGTAGACCCGTCCGTAATTATTGAATGTACCATCCGGGTTGAAATTCCCCTCCATCTCCAAGCGGTAATTATTGGTCAGTGTTGTGCCATTTTGGGTATTGAAATCTTGTGCCGCAATGACTAATCCGTCGTTAATAAACGTGGAGTTATTGCCCAGTTGAAAACTGTTTGCCATCGTCATGGTGGCATTGGCGCGGTTGCGGAATGTCATTGCGCCGTTGGTATTCAGGCCGCCAATAAAACTGAGCGTGCCGTAGTTGTCGATAACCGTGCCGCTGTTATAGGAAAATGTCTGTAAATTTGCCGTGCCGTAGTTGGTTAAGGTGCCTGCCACATTGTTGAGATTGCCGGGCGTGAACGTCGCCCCTGTTTCCACGCAAATGCTGGCACCACTGCCGAATTCTACCGTGCCGGTATACGTACCGCTGGCGATTTTGAGTGATTGCCCCGACGTTAGGGTGTAATTGTTGCTGCCGCCCGTGCTGGTTTGTGTGTAAGTCGCCGTGCAGTTGGCAGCAAATGCTTGCCCTGTCAGCACAGTCAGTAACAATAATGCGAACAAGATTTGTAAGGAAAAACCAAGCGATCCATTGGCATAGCGACGTTTAGGCATTGAAATGTTCATTATTCTAGTTCCGTTATCATTATGATTTTTCGGCTTTAATTGGTTTTGCCCATGCAGTTTTTATTATTATTTATACTTATTGTAACACCATCATAGTTTTAATCAATAATGATGGTAGCATATGATGCATCTTTAGGTCTTCCGCGTTTGTTGCATCCCCACTTGCACCCAAGCCAGCATCCCGCTAGATTGCACAGCAACTCAAAAAGGTATTTGAAACCCGATGAAAACTGTCCTGATTTTGTATTACAGCCGTCACGGTGGCGTTTCCAGCATGGCGCAACAACTGGCGCGTGGCGTTGAAAGTATCACCGCCACTCAAGCGCTATTGCGCACCGTGCCGGAAGTCTCCGAAGTGTGCGAAGCGGTTGCAGACACCATCCCCGCTAGCGGCGCACCTTACGTGACGCTGGAGGATTTGAAGCAGTGCGATGCACTCGCGCTCGGTAGCCCCGGTCGTTTTGGCAATATGGCGGCTCCGTTGAAATATTTCCTCGAAAAAACCAGCAGTCTGTGGTTGTCTGGCACACTCACGGGCAAGCCTGCGGGGGTTTTTACGTCCACCTCCAGCTTGCACGGCGGTCAGGAAAGCACGTTGTTGTCGATGATGTTGCCGCTATTGCATCACGGAATGCTCATTACCGGTTTGCCGTATGCGGAAGCGGATTTGATCAGTACGCAAAGCGGCGGTACACCGTATGGTCCGACCCACGTTTCCGGCAGTGATAGCAACCGCCCGCTAACAGATGAGGAAAAACGCCTGTGTTTTGCCCTAGGCAAACGGTTGGCACAACTGGCGCATCAACTATGAATAAACTCCCGCTGTGGCGTAACCTGACCTTATTCAGCCTATTGGGGTTGATCGGTCTGATTATTGTTTGGAATAGCCTGCTTGCCAGTACGCAACACGTGCCACTGTGGCTGGAAATTCCGCTATTGCTTGCCCCGTTGTTGCTACTGGTGCGGGGTATTTGGCTGGGAAACTCGCAAACCCATGTGTTCGCGGTGTTAATGTCGTTACTTTACCTGATGCTGGGGATTTGGGTGGTGCTAGACCCACAGGAACGCTTATACGGTTATGCGATGATTTTCCTCAGTGTGGGTCTATACGCGGGTGCATTCATGACCGCTAAAATTCTTGGTAAGCGCAATAAAGGGGATGCCGCATGATGCGGATTGGGCATGGTTACGACGTACACGCTTTTACCACAGGTGATCATCTGGTGCTGGGCGGGGTAAAAATTCCGCATACTCATGCATTTAAGGCGCATTCTGATGGCGATGTGTTGTTACACGCCATTTGCGATGCCTTATTAGGGGCGCTGGCACTGGGGGATATTGGGCAACATTTCCCTGATACTGCCGCAGCGTATGAAAATATTGACAGCCGAATTTTATTGCGGCACGTCGTTGGGTTGGTGCGCAGTCATGGTTATGGGGTTATCAATCTGGATAGCACGATCATTGCGCAATCACCTAAAATGGCACCGCATATTTTGACCATGCGCGAACACCTTGCGGCTGATTTGGGCTGTGAGTTAGGGCAGGTCAATGTGAAAGCAACCACGACTGAGAAATTAGGTTTCACCGGGCGCAAAGAGGGTGTAGCAGCCCATGCGGTGGTGTTATTAGGAGTAAACCATGATTGAAAAATTAAACGATGAAGCGCTGGCGGTTATCTTGGAAGGCTTACCCGGTTGGGTATTGCGTGATAATAAATTGCATCGCGTACTGACGTTTGCCGATTTTGTCGAAGCTTTCGGCTTTATGGCGCAAGTCGCATTAGTGGCGGAACGCATGAACCATCACCCCGAATGGTGCAATGTGTACAAAACCTTGGCAATTAGCCTGATCACACACGATGCAGGCGGTATTTCTCACAAGGATATTGAGCTGGCACAAGCGATTAACCGTTTGGCGGGCTATCCGGTGTAAGTGTCGCCAAGGCATCAGCCGCCACTTCACGCACTTCGGCTTCCTTATCATGTAAGCAGGCTTGCAAAAAAGGAAGCGCACGAGCATCGCCACTCAAGCCCAAGTAATGACAAGCATCCGAACGAACCGTGACATTGGGGTGCTGACTTAGTTTTCCCAGTGTTGCGATGGTGCTTTTGAGCAAATCAGACCCTGCAAGATCTTCCATCACTACGCCAATGCCGATGCGGGTACTCAGTGCTGTGTTAGGGTTTCCTAGCAATGCCAGCACTGCTTGCAGCGTTGCGGGTTCGCGCTGGATGCGGGCAGTAACTTCTGCGGCACGTCCGGTTGCGAGTTGCGCGTTAAATAGCAGGTCGATTTCATGCTCTTCGAGCATCCAGCGGGGGAAGGTGCGCCAGTGATTGTTTGCCATGTTTATGCCTGTGAAGGTTGGAGGTTATTTATATCCCAATGCCTGATTGCCCAATCCCAACACGCATTGATGCTGGAAAATTCGCAAGCATCAGGGCAAGGTTGCTTGAGAAAACGCAGGGCAGCCACCAAGGTTTGCAAGCGTTCGCTGGTATTAAGGGCGGGGGCAAGGTTTTGTTTACTCAGTTTTTGCCCGAATTCATTCAGCACTAATGGCACATGCGCGTAATGCGGCTGTGGTAATCCCAGCAATTGTTGCAGCCAGATTTGACGCGGCGTGTTGTCCAGCAAGTCAGCACCACGTACCACTTGATTGACACCTTGAAACGCATCATCCACCACGACTGCGAGTTGGTAAGCAAATAAGCCATCGGCACGTAGTAGCACAAAGTCGCCTACTTCGCTTGCTAAGCGCTGGCAATATTCCCCGTGTATGGCATCGTTGAAACAAATGGGAGCATCGTGGGTGCGCAAGCGTATGGCTGGCAAGGTTGGTAAGCCCTTGCGGGAACGGGTGCAGGCATAAGTGTGTTCGTGCAGGGTAGCCAGTGCGGCATGGTAAGCATCTTGGCGCTGACTTTGGTAAAGGATGTCACCATCCCACTCAAAACTGTAGTCGGCTAAGGTTTGGATAATGGCATTCGCCGCACCGGGTTGTTCGCGGGGTTTATCAAGGTCTTCGATACGCAGTATCCATTTTCCTTGCGCCTGCCGTGCCGCCAGATAACTGGCGGTGGCGGCGACCAGTGAGCCAAAATGCAATGGCCCAGTGGGTGAGGGGGCGAATCGACCAATCGTCAGCAAGGTTTGCAGTGCCTTTAGACCGCCATCTGCTTCTCTTTGATTTCCTGGGTGGTTTTGCAGTCGATGCAAAGTTCAGCCGTCGGGCGAACTTCCAGACGCTGCAAACCAATTTCAACCCCGCACGCATCACAGTAGCCGTAATCATCATCGTCCAGACGTGCAATGGTCTTTTCGATTTTACGGATCAGTTTACGTTCTCGATCACGCGCACGCAGTTCTAAGGCGAACTCTTCTTCCTGAGTAGCACGATCGGCTGGGTCAGAAAAGTTAGTGGCGTCTTCTTTCATGTGATCGACGGTGCGATCGACTTCTTCCATCAGGGATTTTTTCCACGCGACGAGAATGTTACGAAAATGCGCGAGTTGCTTTTCGTTCATGTACTCTTCGCCCGGTTCAGGGATATAAGGCTCGATGCCATCAACGGGCAGCGCAGCTTTTCTTGTTAGATAGGTTACATTATCAGTTGCCATTGTTATCTCCAACAGTGAGTGGCGATGGTTAGTGGTTTTTGTTGTAGCTCTTGTCGTTCTAACACTAACCTGCAATTTACGCGGGGCGGATTATAGCGGAATTGATCAGAATAAACAGAACTTTCGTTGATCGTTTAGTCTTTTATTAAAAAAATTTATGTTTATTTTCCTCTTTTTTATTCACATGAAGCGAAATTGGAAACGTACTGCTGCTTCACCGGGGTCAGCAATATTTAGCAGTAATTCATCAGGAACACCCATTTGCATGAGTTCTCCATTAAAATGTTGAATGTATTCTTCTGGTGGAAAACGGCGCAAGGCTAACACCACGTTATTTTGATCTAAGAAACTGATTTCAATTAGCGGGTACGGTTGTGGGAACGCGGCATCATTCTGGATGGCAGCACTGATCGTGAGTACTTTAGGGGTATTGGGGTGTGAGTAGATATTCCGGCTCAACAGGTTAATTTTGCGTATATCACGGGGTGGAATGATGTTGCAACCCAATAGTTCACAGATTTGGTGAGTTAGGGTGGTTGTCACCGGTTGTCTTGCCAACCAATGACGGCTGCTATAGAGCACTTGCAATAATAATAAGAGTGCCAAAACGGCTAGACTAAGGCGTAACAAATAATATCCTAGCGGATGCCGTAACGTTAGGTGTGGTAAGCGGAGTGTGGGGTGGTTGGTAGATTGGTTTGACGTTCTACTCACAACATCAGTTAAATCCAAGGGTACTGCTGTGCCTAATTTGGCAAAGCGCCGCTCTTCAGGGAGCGTTTGGCTTAGACTTTTCATGGCATCGAAAATATTGTCGCACTCACCACAGCGCAGCAGACCTTGTGCTGCTGTCAATTCTTTCATGGTGACGCGAAAAATCGCGTTGCAGTGGTTACACTGTGTATACATGACTCCACGCCATTTGAATAATCGCTTTATTCTAGTTGTTATCGGACAAAAATGTTTAGCTTAGGCTCTGAAAAATAACATTTAGCACGCTGCTGCACAAAAAAGTACAGATTAACGGTAAATACCGCTGACACGAATCCAGTCATCTTTTTGTACAATGGAAAAATCCGTGAGGCTGGGTTGGTAAGCGCTTTTGATAGCCTCTGCCTGTTCAGCAAGAATGCCTGATAGAACTAATTGACCACCGGGGCGTAAGGCACTTAACAATGCTGGTGCAAGCTCTACCAAAGGGCCTGCAAGGATATTTGCCATAACAACATTCCATGTTTGCTGTGGGAGTTTTTCCGGGTAACAAGTTTGTAATTGTGCAGGATTAATGCTGTTACGTTCGGCATTATCGTGCGTTGCTTGCAACGCTTGCGGATCTATATCCGTACCCACAGCCTGCTTTGCGCCTAGTTTGAGCGCAGCAATGGCCAACACGCCAGAACCACAACCGTAATCCAATACTTCTTTGCCAACCATATCCTGACTATCCAGCCATTCCAGACAAAGAGCAGTGGTAGGGTGTGTGCCTGTTCCAAACGCAAGACCGGGGTCGAGCAGTAATTTCACGCTGTCATCATTGGGAATTTCAAACCAGCTTGGGTAAATCCATAGGCGTTTTCCGAAGCACATGGGTTGGAAACTATCCATCCACGCCCGTTCCCACGGTTGATCCTCAACGATTTCCAGTTGTACCGATACAATATCCCAAGCGTTCTTTTGTGTTTCCAGCAACAACAGTAGCGCACTGAGATCAGTTTCTTCATTGTACAGCGCAGTGACAACCAGATTGTTCCACAGGCGCATCTCGCCGGGGCGTGGTTCAAGGATCGGGTCATCCTCTGCATCTTGCCAAGTGATGGAAACGGCATCAGCAGCTTCCATCGACTCGACAACTGCTTCTTGATGTTGTGACGTCGTTTGGCAAAGCAGTTGTTGCCAGCTCATTGGTGCATTCCCAACATTTTTTCAAGGTAGTGAATATCAGCACCACCAGCCCGGAAGGCAGGATCTTCCATAATGCGGGTTTGCAGCGGGATATTGGTTTTAATGCCTTCGATGACCATTTCACTGAGTGCGCCGTGCATCCGGTTGATCGCGGTTGCACGGTCTTGCCCGTGCACAATCAGCTTGCCAATCATGGAATCGTAGTACGGTGGCACGCTGTAATCTGCGTAAATATGCGAATCCACGCGCACACCTAAGCCCCCCGGTACATGGTAGCGGGTGATTTTGCCGGGCGATGGTGCAAATGTTTGTGGATCTTCTGCATTGATACGGCATTCAATGGCGTGACCATTCGGTTTGATGTCTTCCTGACGCAAGGCAAGCACTTCACCGGAAGCAATCAGCAATTGCTGTTTGACCAGATCAACACCGGTAATCAGTTCGGTAACAGGGTGTTCGACCTGTAAGCGGGTATTCATTTCGATGAAATAGAATTCGCCGTCTTCGTAGAGAAATTCAAATGTACCTGCACCACGGTAGCCGATTTTACGGCAGGCTTCGGCGACGCGGTTGCCGATACGGGCGCGTTGTTCCGCAGTGATAAAGGGTGCAGGGGCTTCTTCCACCACTTTTTGGTTGCGGCGTTGCATCGAGCAATCACGTTCACACAGGTGTATGGCATTGCCGTGCGAATCGGCGAGTACTTGCAGTTCAATATGGCGCGGGTGTTGCAGAAATTTTTCCATGAACACCACATCATTGCCAAAGGCTGCTCTGGCTTCGGCACGGGTGAGGGTCACGGCTGCAACCAGTTCGTCAGCAGAGTGAACCACACGCATCCCGCGTCCACCGCCACCGCCGGTTGCTTTGACAATCAGGGGATAGCCAATGCGTGTGCCCATTTTGAGAATTTCTTCGGGATCTTCGGGTGTGCCGCCTTCTGAGCCGGGTACGCAAGGGACGCCTGCTGCAATCATGGCATCCTTCGCTGAAATTTTGTCACCCATCAAGCGGATGGTTTCAGCGCGAGGGCCGATGAAGATGAAACCACTGGATTCAACCCGTTCGGCAAAATCCGCATTTTCTGACAAAAAGCCGTAGCCGGGGTGAATGGCATCGGCGCCGGTCACTTCTGCTGCACTGATGATGGCAGGGACATTTAGGTAGCTATCAGTAGAGCGCGGCGGGCCAATGCACACCGATTCATCGGCTAAACGCACGTGTTTAAGGTCACGGTCAGCAGTGGAATGTACCGCAACGGTTTTTATGCCAAGTTCACGGCAGGCACGCAAAATACGCAGAGCAATTTCGCCCCGGTTTGCGATCAGTACTTTATTTAACATGTTGTCACCTCGAAGGTGTTAGCCAATCGCAACGATTATTCAACGATGAACAGCGGCTGCCCGAATTCGACAGGTTGTTCATTCTCAACCAGAATGGCTTTGATGACACCAGATGCGTCGGATTGAATCTGGTTAAGCATTTTCATGGCTTCGATAATGCACAAAGTGTCACCGACTTTGACACTTTGCCCGACTTCGGCAAAGGCTTTAGCCGTTGGTGAAGAGGCACGGTAGAACGTACCCACCATCGGTGATTCGACAACATGGCCTGAAGGTGTTGAGGCAGCAACAGGCTCAGCCGCTGCCAGTGCAGGTGCAGCAACCGGTGCTGTCATCATCTGTGCTGGATGCGGTGCATAGTGTTGCAGTGGTGCACTGGCTAAGGTCATGCCAGAATTGACACGGCTGATGCGTACCGAGTCTTCGCCTTCTTTGATTTCGATTTCGGCGACATCGCTGCCTTCCAGCAAGCTGATTAGTTTTTGTATTTTACGAACGTCCATCATGGGTTAATGCTCTGTCGTGTTTGTTGAGTTTCTGTATAGCGGCATACAGTGCGAGTTCATAGCCCAATGTACCCAAACCTAAAATGACGCCTTCGGCTATATCAGACAGATAAGAGTGATGGCGAAAAGGTTCACGGCGATGCACATTGGATAAGTGTATTTCGATAAAGGGAATGGCAACACCCAGCAAGGCATCCCGTAGGGCTATGCTGGTATGGGTGTAAGCGCCGGGGTTGATTAGAATGAAATCAATCTGTTCATCCAATGCTTGGTGAATACGGTCAACCAAAGCCCCTTCAGCATTATGTTGGTAGCACAGCAAGGTTTGTTGTTGCTGATTAGCCAGTGCAGTTAGGCGTGCTTCAATATCGGGCAAGCTCATGCTGCCATAGTGTCCTGGTTCACGTTTGCCTAGCAGGTTTAAGTTTGGTCCATTGAGCAGAAGAATGCTTGCCATTGAAATCTGCCTTTGCTCTCAAATACCGTAAAAGTACGGCATTCTACACCGAAATGTGCCGATATGCAGCAATCCGGTGTGAAAATGCCAGCGTTTTACCTACGATTACTCAGCGCCCTTTAAACAAGGAGCCGAGTAGGCCGCGCACGATTTGCGTCCCTATGCGTCGCCCTGCACTGGAAGTAGCGGCTTTCACCGCATTTTTCACAAACGCTTCTCCAAGCCCGCCGAGTAAGCTTTCAGGTTCTGGGTTAGCACGTCGGCTGGAACTGCTAGTGCGGCGAGCGGCTTTTTGTGCGGCAGCTTCTGCTTCCATAGCCGCAGCTTCCTCAGCAGCGGTTTCCGCACGTTTTTGTAGCATCTCGTAAGCCGATTCGCGGTCAATTGTCGTATCGTAACGACCTGCAAAGGGGCTGGTGCGTAACAGTTCGGTGCGTTCAGCGTCAGTGAGTGGGCCAATACGTGATTGTGGGGGGCGAATTAAGGTGTGTTGTACAATAGTCGGCGTACCTTTGTCATCAAGTACCGATACTAACGCTTCACCCACGCCCATGTGCATGATGGTTTCAGCAGTATTGATCGTAGGGTTTTGCCGGAAGGTTTCAGCAGCGGTACGCACGGCTTTTTGATCACGCGGGGTAAAGGCGCGTAAGGCGTGTTGAATGCGGTTGCCGAGTTGCCCCAACACGGATTCGGGTACATCCAGCGGGGTTTGGGTGATGAAGTAAATGCCTACACCTTTGGAGCGAATCAATTTGACGACTTGTTCAACTTTTTCAACTAGGGCTTTAGGTGCGCCATTGAATAATAAGTGGGCTTCGTCAAAGAAAAAGACGAGGCGGGGTTTGTCGAGGTCGCCGACTTCAGGCAGATCTTCAAACAGTTCAGAGAGCAGCCACAGTAGGAAAGTAGAATACAGGCGCGGGGTATTGATCAGGCGGTCTGCGGCGAGAATGTTGACGTTACCGTAGCCACCTGTACCGGTGCGCATGAAGTCCCATAAATCCAGCGCTGGTTCACCGAAAAACTGGTCAGCACCTTGTTGTTCCAATACCAGTAATTGCCGCTGAATCGCACCGATAGAGGCGGAGCTGACATTGCCGTAAGCATTGCTAAATTCCTTGCTATTTTCACCCAAGTATTGAAGTATCGAGCGTAAGTCTTTGAGATCAAGCAATAACATGCCTTGATCATCCGCAAACTTGAAGGCAATATTCAACACGCCTTCCTGGGTATCATTCAGATCCAGCAGACGCGCCAGCAATAGTGGCCCCATGTCAGAAATGGTAGCACGCACTGGATGCCCACGTTCACCGGATAAGTCCCAGATAACCGTCGGGCAACCTTCAAACTGGAAATTGTCGATGCCGATCTTGGCAACCCGCTCGTCTACTTTAGGGTGAGGTTTGCCGGGGGTGCTGATACCGGTCAGATCACCTTTGATGTCCGCCATGAAGACAGGCACGCCAATTCGGGAGAATCCTTCCGCTAACACTTGCAGGGAAATGGTTTTACCCGTGCCGGTAGCACCCGCAATAAGACCGTGGCGGTTAGCAAAACGCGGATTCAGGAAAACCTGATGTTCGCCTTTGCCGATCAGGATTCCGCTCTGTTCTGACATGATGACTCCTTAATTCTAGTATTTTTAAATTCGCCACAGTTTAGCAGGAAACTCGCGCAAGTCTCTATTGAAGCTGTAATTTTTGCAGTGTCTCTAAGGTAATAGCACCGCTGGCAAGATTGTTATCTTCCTGAAAGCGAGTTAGTGCGGTACGAGTTTTTATGCCAAGTTCTCCATCGGGAGGGGCTGGGTAATACCCCCGTTGTTGCAGAGATACCTGTAAGCGTTGAATAGTTTCTGAGGAAACTTCTGACTCACAGAGTGCAGGCATAGTGACTAGGCGCTCTGGGTGCATAGTTTGCTGTATCGGAATGCTTTGTGTTTTGGCGGTTTGTTGGGATGTGGTGATTTTGGCAGGCTGTTCGACTCGCGCAATTTTTATGGTCGTGTAAACAGCAGGAATTTCCTCACGCACAATTTTTGCTGGTTCTAACAAGACTTTACGGGTGATGGTTTCGGTACGTGCAGGAATAACTTTTTTAACCGTGCGAGCAGGTGTATCAATGACCTCGCGGGTAACATTAGTGTATTCCGCAGGGACTTCTAGCAAGCAATTTTCTGGTAAATTACCTTGTTCAGCTAAGACGGCTGGGCAGGCAGGGTTCCAGCGCTTGGTGGCCTCTTTTACTTTGAGACGCTTGGTTTCAGTGCGGTAAGTGGCTGGCAGCGTTTCAATTTCGACCCGTTCACGTTCAACTTCAATAGTTTCGGTGATTTCACCGAATTTAGCGGGAATGATGGTGTATTCCACGTAAGCATCCGCTACTTTTACTTTGTTTTCCCCATAGCCCATTTGTATGGGTGTAGTGGCATAGCGGGTACTGGGTTCGTGAACGGTAACATTTTCACTACTAGGGCGAAATTGTGCCGGTGACAATACTTGTGACTGGCAAACAGCATCTGTTTGGGCGGCGGCTGTCTGCGTGATGACGCCCACTGACAAGGTCAATACCGCCAAAAAATGAGAACAATAAGTGATTTTCATGGGTTTAGTTTGTGTGTGAGCAAGCACTTGGGTTAATTTAAACGGCGATTCTAAACAAAAATCACCTAAAAAGCCTGATATGCTAGTATTTTGCTTTTGGCTCTACTGAATAATACCTATGCAAGTTCGCGCTGAACAGATTGAAGATCATCTTCGCCATACGCTCGCCCCCGTTTACTTGATTAGCGGGGATGAACCGCTGCAAGTGATGGAAACCGCTGATGCTATCCGTAAAGCGGCGGCAGGAAGAGGGTTTAGTGAACGTGATGTGCTGATGGTAGATGCGCAATTTGATTGGGGGGCGTTATACGATGCCGCAGGAGCGCTGTCATTGTTTGCGGATAAAAAATTGTTGGATGTGAGGATGTCTACCTGTAAAGCAGGGCAGTCAGGTACTAAAGCCTTACAGCATTACCTTGATTACCTGCCTGCTGACAAAGTATTGCTGCTTCAGACCGGGCGCTTAGATAAGGCGTGTAAAAGTACCGCATGGGTCAAAAAAGTTGAGCAATTGGGGGTGAGTGTGCAAGTGTGGGATTTATCCCCAGCACAAACCTTAGCGTGGATCGCCCGGCGTATGAAGCAGGCTGGATTGCAGCCCGATAATGAGGCAGTACGTTACCTGACCGAACGGGTAGAAGGTAATTTATTAGCAGCAGTGCAGGAAATTGGCAAGTTGGTGTTACTTTACGGTAGCCGCCCCATGACGGCTGCGAGCATCATGGCAGTCGTGGAAGACAACTCCCGGTTTAGCGTATTTGATCTTGCTGAGGCAATACTTTCCCAAGATGCCCGCCGCATTCGTCATATTATGTTGGTATTGCAGGAAGAGGACACAGCAACCCCGTTATTGGTTTGGGCGTTAGCCGATCTACTGCGCCAGCTTTATGCGGGGTGCGAAAACATCCGCAATAATGTCTCTAACCAAGCCTTGTTGCTGCGAATGCCTAAAGCTCGCCAAGGCTTATTTCAAACGGCATTGCGGCGCATGTTAGCCGCAGATTGGCAGCGTTTGTTTGCATTGGCTGCGCGACTAGACCAGCATAGCAAAGGGGTAGGGCAAGATGTATCGCGTCACCCGCAACGGCTGTGGGATGAAATGCTGGAATTCGCTTTATTGTTAGGGGGGCGGGAATTATCAGTCTGATACGGGGGTATCATTCCACGGTCACTCCGTGACTGGCATACCAACTCCGGTCAATTTCCCATTCAACGTCTTTGATTCCGGGTTGTGATTTGGCAATTTCCGCAGCTTTTTCCTGCACTTGTGCCAGTTCTTTTTGTGCAGCAATCATTGTTGGGCTATCAGGGTTGTTGGTATCCAGATGTGGTTTGACTATCTGTAAGAATTGCAATACTGAGACTTGTGGCGAGCGTGGGCTAGTCAGGGTAGCAACACCGTTTTCAATTTTGATGGTGCGGAACGTATAAGGGTAGGTTTGCAAAACTGTGTCGCTTTTCAGAGCAGCATTGAGATGGTTTAAAGCGGGGTCTTGCTTGAGAAACCAGAGTAAAACTAACCCACAGAGTAGGGCGATAACGATAACAAGTTGTTGTTTGTTAGACATTCAATAAAAACCTCTTGACAATTACCTTGCTTTGTTGTGATATGTGTATTAGTATTTAGTTATATTCTAATCATTAAAATATATGAATATTATTATGAACCAATATTCCTTCAATAGCGACTAACTAGTTACCTCGTCAGAATGATATAAGCAGCACTTTATTTCTTAAACAGGTGATGGTTATATCCTCCTAGCGGTTGGGCATCCTTCGGGATGCCCTTTTTTATGCCCGACTCATGCCTAACTGTACAGCAAGTTCAATAGCTTCACGTAAACTGCCCGTTTCAGCTTTGCCTGTGCCTGCCAAATCCAGTGCAGTACCATGATCGACAGAGGTGCGAATAATCGGCAATCCTAAGGTAATATTGATAGCTTTCCCAAAACCAGCGTATTTGAGCACCGGTAAGCCTTGATCGTGATACATAGCGAGTACGGCATCGGCTCCTTGTAAGTGCCGAGGGGTGAATAAGGTGTCAGCCGGTAATGGCCCGGTCAATTTCATGCCTTGTTGCTGCAAGCGTTGGATGGCAGGCGTGATCACTTCAATTTCTTCCATGCCTAAATGCCCGCCTTCACCCGCATGAGGGTTTAAGCCACAAACAAGAATATGTGGGTTGGCAATGCCGAATTGCGTTTGCAAATCGTGATGCAGGATAGTTAGTACTTCTTCCAGTAATGCTTGCGTAATCAAGAAACTCACCATGCTCAGCGGAACATGTGTCGTTGCCAAGGCTACCCGCAATGTGCCAGCGGTTAGCATCATGACCGGTAACGCAGCATCAGTCAGTTCCGCTAAGAACTCGGTATGTCCTGTAAAGGGGATTCCTGCATCATTAATCACACCTTTGTGTAAGGGAGCAGTGACCATTGCAGCAAACTCACCCGTCAGACAACCCGTAACCGCCCGTCGCAGGGTTTGCAGCACGTACTCTGCATTCGCAGGATTGAGAACACCAGTCGTGACAGGTGCTGCACAGGCAACAGGTAAAATGAAACACTCACCCGCTACGCAAGGGCGTTGTATTTCATCAGGTGCATAAGGGCGTAGACGTAGTTGAATTCCCAGTTGTTGAGCGCGTTCGCGTAATACCGCCGGGTCGGCAATGACAATTAAATCAGCCGTCCACTGCTGTTGTTGCAAGAGCGTCAGAATAATGTCAGGGCCGATGCCCGCCGGTTCACCAGCAGTGATCGCGATACGTAGCTTGTTGGTTGTCATCGTGTTTGCCTATTGTAGCGTCAGGCCACTACGTTCCACTGGAATGCGGTATTCCACGTAAGCTTCGTTGCGCAATTCTTGTAACCATGCCTGAAATTGCTCCTCTGCTTGCGTGCCAGCGGCTTCGGCGGACGTGGCTTGTACCCGACGTTCTACTTCACGTTTACGTAAAGCGTCTGCCATCAATTTGCGACGTGTTTGTTCCCGGAATTCTGCATAGTCGATGCCTTCTTGTTGCAGAGCTTGTTGAAAAGCGGGCAGACTCAGTTGGTTACGTTGGGCTATACCGGCAATGGTTTTGTTCAGGGTGACATCATCAATCTGGATACCAGCCGCATCGGCTTGCTGAAGTTGCAGTTTTTCAAGGATCAGGTTGTCGACTGCTTGTTTCAGGAGGACGGGTGCTGCAAGGCTTGCCGCCGCTTGACTGGAAGAGCGCAGGATTTGGGCGCGTTGCTGGGCTTCGCTCATCATGACGACATCACTGTTGACGACTGCCGCAATTTGGTCAAGTGGGGTTGCGGTGTTATCAGCTTGGACGGGGTGGACGGTGAGTAGCAAAGCCAAGGCCGTCGCGCTAAGTAAGGGGGAAAGCGTTAGTTTATTCATATCCATGCACACGATTTTGCAGCAGGTCACGAGTACCACTGCCGAAGTTGCCCAGTCCTTTCAGCTCAAATTCGACAAACACGGCATTGTCACGGGTAGTGTTGTCCGGGAGCAGGTAATTGCGGCTGGCGACGCGGGTTTTCCAGCAGCAACTTTCATATTCTGCACCGATTACGGTTTCGAGGTCACGATCATTTTGCAGGTCATGTTCCCATGCGCCGACAGCTTTCCAATTTTGGTTGACGGGTACTGCGAAAGATAGGTTGACGGACTCAAAATTGTCTTTACGTTGCGCATAACCGACGTTAAGTAGGCGTTTCTTATCATCTTTATAGTTAATACGCACTTCCCCGGCATTAACGGTGTTTTCCTTGCTATCCCAATAAGCAGTGGTATTTAGACGTGTGCGTGGGTTGATCTCTCCCGCCGCTTCCAAAATGAGTTCAGAACGATTGCCTTGTAGGGGGGCTTCGTCAGGGAGGGTGACTTTGCGCTCATCAAAATGGTACATCTGACCAATGCTAGCACGGAACAATTCGCGCCCATCTTCGGGTGATTGGATGCGGGTGGAAACGGATGCTGTAAGACGGTTGGCATCCCCGATGCGATCCTTACCTGTAAAGCGGTTTTCGGCAAACAATTGATTGTAGCTCAAACTGCGTGCCGAGGAGTCAAATACGGGGATATTGCTTTGATCACGATAGGGGGTGTAGGTGTAGAACAAACGTGGTTCCAGCGTTTGGATATAGCGCCCTTGCTTGATATTACGTTCAAAAAACAATCCAGTATCGAGACTGGCACTGGGCAACGAGCGGCTAATGTGCGTGTTGTCGGCATCATCAAGGTGGTATTCGGTATGTCGCAATGTCAGTGATGGTTTGATGTAGGCAGACTCGGTGACAAAGGGTTTGCTGGCACGTGTCACAAAATCCCAGCGTGTGCCATTGGTTTCGGTGGTGCTGCCGCTAAATTGGGTGTATTCGGTTTCTGCATCCAGATTTAAGCCGTTACCTTTACGGGGTGGGTGATAGCGTAGTAGCAATTGCGGTAGTTTTGCGTGAGGTGCGATGCCGCCATCCAGCACTTGATAATCTTGTAATAGGCTGGAAAATGACCAATTATCGCTGGCAGTTCGGTATTCTAGGCGTCGTTCTAGATTGACCACACTGGTGGCTTCTAGGGAGTTGCCCAGATCCACGAAATATTGGTCATCAGAAACCCCTTCTGCTTTTAATTGTAAACTAGAAGTTGCGCCTAGGCGGGCGTCGTTATGGACATTAAAGTAGTAACGATTGTTTTTGTCACTGGCGTTGTCATTAGGTAAAAGGACGTAATTGACTTCACCGTGATGTTTTTCTGTTAGATAACGTACTTCGGTTCCTAGTTGTAAACCACGCCTGCCTAATAGCGTAGGGGTTAGCGTCAGGTCGTAGTTAGGCGCAAGATTCCAATAGTAAGGTGCACTGAGTTGTAGCCCAGAACGTTCGTTGGTGCTAATGGTAGGCCAAAGAAAGCCAGATTTACGCGCATCGGTTAATGGGAAAGAGAAATACGGTAAGTATAAAACCGGTAAGTTTCTGATTTTTAGAGTGGCATTACGGGCTGTACCACGTTCCTGAGTATGATCCAGTTTGATCGTGCTGGCATTCAAGCTCCAATCTGCTTGGTTCACTGGACACGTTGTATAGGTGGAGTCGTCTAGCCGGGTTAGTTTGGGTGATTCTTGTACGACGCGCTTGCTGATGCCCTGACCATTAGCTTGTGGTAAATAGTATTCCGCCGCTAACATTTCACCTGTATTTTGGGGCAGGTTGTAGCGGAGTTCCCGACTACGGACTTGCATATTGTCACTGCTAAAACTGACGCCACCGGAACCCGTGATAATACCCGCTGGCTGTTCATAACTTGCTTGATCGGCTTGTAAGATTTTGTTTTCTTGAGAAATATGTACATTTCCGCTCATGGTGGAAATGCCTTGGCTGCGAAACAATGCAGAGTTCGCCTCAATGTAAACCGCTTGAGGAGGCAAATGCTTAGGGCGCTGAATTTCATGCGCAGCATCCGCTGTGGGTACAGGGCAAGCCATCCATCCTGTTTGCGCAAGTGCAATGGCAGGACTACTACACGCTACGCCTGTGAGTGTGCTAAGCAAGAAACGCTGGGGTAATTTGATTCTCATGCTTTCCATGCAGCATTTAAAGCGCCCTAACATCGCATACTCTGTCTCCAGACTCAATGAGAAATATTCTGTAGGGATATGCTTTTTAATTGAAACCGTAACAAAAAAAAGTGTAACCTATTCATACTTGCGACAGATCAATTTATAGCATTAGCAGCACCTGTTGCTGTTAATGTCATTAATAAAGAATTTGATTGGATAATTTTATTTATTTTTGAATAAGTTTCCAATATCATCTTGAAATGTTGAATATTTATTCAGATAATAATTCATCGACAGTCAGTATCAAGTAACAACTTATATGTTCTTGTGAGGGAGAAACAGTGAGAACTGCGGATTATATGAACGGAATGCCCAGCATGACGACGCTACCAAACAATAGCCAAGACAATGAAATAGGTCAGACATCCATGCAGACAGACGATTTGCCTAATAAACGTGGCAGAGGACGCCCAAAAGGCGCTACATCCAGTACGCTTGCTGAGGTGAGAACGCAAGCAGCGGAAGAAAAGCGCAAAATTCGGGACGAACTGACGCATAAAATTAATCAATTACGCAGCCAGCTTGAAGAGCTGGATATGAATTATAAAGAAGAGGTTCGTGAGTTGCGTGAAGCCTTACGTGCCAGTGAGCAGCGTGAAGCATTTTTTCGCACAGCTTTAGAAGATCGCTTACAGGTAGTGGCTGAACACATTCACAAAAGTCTAACGGAGTGGGCAACCGCAGAGTTAGAAGAAGGCCAGATCACCCAGCGGAAACGTGGGCGGCCTCGCAAAACCTTCAAATAATGTTGAAGTAAAAGCCTAGTTAAAGAGGGTGTCGGGGCTTATCCCGACACATCTTTCACAAGTAAATGCTCTAGAATTTTTTGGTAAATAATCGTTAATGCATCCAAATCGGCTACAGCAACGCATTCATTTACTTTGTGAATAGTTTTATTGACAGGCCCTAATTCCATTACCTGAGCACCGGTAGGTGCAATGAAACGTCCGTCAGATGTTCCACCTGCGGTCGATAACGCTGTGGTTTGCCCGCTCACGGCTTGAATCGCTGCGAGACTCGCATCAACCAAATCCCCGCGTGGCGTTAAGAAGGGGTTTCCTGATAGTGTCCACTTCAATTCATGCGTGAAACTATGACGCTTGAAAATTGCTTCCACTTGCTCGCGTAAACCTGCTTCGGTCTGTTCTGTTGAGAAACGGAAGTTGAACTCCACTGTCAGCGTTCCCGGAATCACATTATTCGCACCCGTCCCGCCCTTGATATTGGAAATCTGGAAGCTGGTCGGCGGGAAAAACTCGTTACCCTTATCCCATTCAATGCTCACCAGTTCCGCCAAAGCAGGTGCGGCACGGTGAATGGGGTTGTCTGCCAAATGCGGGTACGCCACATGCCCTTGCTGTCCGATCACGGTGAGTACGCCATTGAGTGAACCGCGCCGCCCGTTTTTCACCACGTCACCCACGCAGCAAGTACTCGATGGTTCGCCGACCAAGCACCAGTCGATTTTCTCGTTGCGCTGTTCCAGCACTTCCACGACCTTGACCGTGCCATTGATGGAAGGGCCTTCTTCGTCGCTGGTGATCAGGAATGCAATCGAACCTTGATGATTAGGGTTTTCGCGCACGAAGGTTTCGCAGGCAATTGTGAATGCGGCAATGCTGCCTTTCATATCCGCAGCGCCACGCCCGTACAACATCCCGTCACGAATTTCCGGCTGAAACGGGTGGCTATCCCACGCCTCTAACGGCCCGGTGGGAACAACATCGGTATGCCCTGCAAAGCAAAACACGGGAGAGGTCGTGCCACGGCGTAGCCAGATATTATCCACGTCACCAAAGCGCAGATGTTCAGCCACAAAGCCCAACGGCGCAAGGTGATCCGCCAGCAATTGCTGGCAACCTTCATCCAATGGCGTGACGGAGGGGCGTGAAATCAGGTCGATAGCAAGATCGAGAGTAGCGGACATCAAAGAATCTCTGTTTTAGTTTTGAAAAAGCTCGCGGTAAGTATCCGGCGAAAACCCCACCACGTGCCGCGTCCCCGTATCGAGTAACGGACGTTTAATGATCGACGGCAATTCTTCCATCACCACTAACGCAATCGCCTCATCCATGTTTTCGCGGGTTTCTTCCGGCAGTTTGCGCCAAGTTGTGCCTTTGCGGTTGACCAGCGTTTCCCAGCCGAATTCTGCTACCCATGCACGTAACCACACCGGATTCACGCCATCCTTACGAAAATCGTGGAAGGTGTATTCAATGCTGCGTTCACCCAGCCAAGCACGGGCTTTTTTCACGGTATCGCAATTGGGGATGCCGTACATAATCGTCATTTGTCGTACCACTTGTGGTAAGTGCGGCGTTTGCCATTGGGTGGTCGATAACTGCCTGCCGACCGTTGGGTAATCACGCCTTCGATGCGGTTCATGCCGCTGATTTCGATGGCTTCGTAGTCGTCGTTGAGGGCCACGAGGATGTATTTGCCTTCGACAATGCGCAATTGGCGGAAAATGTATTCGTCTTTGTCGTCAATCGCGAACACATACGCGCCATCCCGCACAATGCCGGTCGGGTCGATCACGATCACGCAACCTTTGGCGAATTCCGGCTCCATGCTGTCGTCGATGACTTGCATGGCATAGGGTTCGTTTTCGGAACAATTCCCCTCGGAACTCATATTGTGTTTGAAATCGGGTTGCGCGACGGCATTCAAGTTTTGCTTGAAGGTTTCAACGCTGATGCGGGTTTCGGACATGGTTTATACCTCCACAGGGGCGACAGGGTGATCGAGGCTGAATTCGCTGGCAATAACGTGGCGTTGCGGTTCGTACCAATGCAATTTGCTATGCAACTGCACCACTTCGCCAACGATGGTGAGGGTGGGGGCGCGAACCCCGCTGTCTTTCACCAATTGCGGCAAGGTAGCAATCGTGCCGATGTGGACGCGCTGGTTGCGGGTTGTGCCTTGCTCGACCAATGCCGCAGGCGTATCGCCGGAACGTCCGAAGGCTTGTAATTGTTGGCTGATCACTTCGATGCCGGTCAAACCCATGTAGAACACCACGGTTTGATTCGGTTGCGATAATTGCGCCCAATTCAGGTCGATGCTGCCGTCTTTTAAATGCCCGGTGGCAAAAGTGCAGGATTGCGCGTAATCGCGATGCGTGAGCGGAATCCCTGCGTAAGACGAGCAGCCGGAGGCGGCGGTAATGCCGGGAACAACTTGGAACGGTACACCGTTTTCTGCCAGCGTTTCGATTTCTTCGCCGCCGCGCCCGAAGATGAAGGGGTCGCCGCCTTTCAGACGCAACACGCGCTTGCCTTGCTTGGCTAGTTTTACCAGCAAGTCGTTGATTTGATCTTGTGGCACGGCATGGCTGGCTTTTTCTTTGCCGACGTAAATGCGTTCGGCGCGTTGGTTTGCCATGTCCAAAATCGACTTGGAGACGAGACGGTCGTAAACCATCACGTCGGCTTGTTGCATTAGGCGCAAGGCTTTGAAGGTCAGCAAATCGGGGTCGCCGGGGCCTGCACCGACCAAATACACTTCGCCCATCGTTTGCCCGTTGGGGTAGCTTGCCAGCATTTCATCCAGCAAACGCCGCGCATCCTCGACGTGACCTGCGTACACCAGTTCGGCAAACGGGCCTTTCAGGGCTTGTTCCCAGAAGGTTTTGCGCTGTGCTTCGGGCAGGTGTTTTTTCACAATGTCGCGGTATTCTTCGGTGATGCCAGCGAGTTCGCCGCATTGGGGCGGAATCATGGTTTCTAGCTTCATCCGCAATTGCCGCGCTAACACGGGGGACGCGCCGCCGGTAGAAATAGCAATAGTGACGGGGGAGCGGTCAACGACAGAGGGGATAATGAAATTGCCAACCGAGGCATCATCGACCACATTCACCAGCATATTTCGCGCATCGGCAAGGCTGGCAATGTGCGCATTGACGCTGGGATTATTAGTGGCAGCAATGACAAGGAATTGTCCCTCAATGTCGCCGTCGGCAAACGGACGTGCATGGTGCTGGACGTTTTGCCCGCCAATGATAATGCCCATTTCCGTGGTGATGTCAGGGGCAATTAACGTGACGACAGCGCCCGCTTTTAGCAGGCTATCGACTTTACGTTCGGCTACTTTGCCACCACCAACAACGAGGCACTGACGGTTATGCAGGTCGAGAAAGACGGGAAAACGATCCATTTATCACCTAAAAACTGGGTTATTTGCCACGTTTGGGGCGGCTTTCGTAGTGGACGACACCTTTGACGAGTTCGCCATACGGGAAATCGGCAATATTAACGTATTTTGACAGCGCGATGTTGACCAATTCGTAGATGTCTTGCGTGGTTTTTGCCGCTATTTGCTCAGGAAAAAGGTGCTGTTGCAGGGCTAAGGTGCCGCCTGCTTGCACTTTGAGTTCCTTATTGTGCGGCAATGGGCCATCAATCAGGGTTTCACGCAGGGCAAAGCGGGATTTTTCACGCAATGTGTCCAAAAAAACCGTGCAATTGGCGAGGCTGGCTTCCGATTTACAGCCGACGGCTTCGCGGGTTGCCAGCAGGAAACGCTCGTGGCGGCTGCAATCGCAACGGCGATTGTTTAACGCTTTCTCGAATACGCAGCGGTTGGCGTTAACTTCGCGGTAAACACTGCGGTATTGGTCTTCATCCATGCGCGGCTTACTTTTCCCATTCCATTAGGATGGGTTTTTCGCGGGTTTCGTGTAGGTTTTCTTCGGCTTCGAGTTGGCTGGCAGCGAAGACGATTTTGACGATGGCTTTGTCGCCGGGTTCTTGTTGTGCACGTAGGTTACGTGCCAGTTCACGAGCTGCGGGGTATGTTTCGCACGCTTCTTGCAAATCCAGATTTTTGATCATCGGGTTGGGTTGGGTGATTTTGAACACGTAGTAGGGCATGGGTGTACCTATTTGAGTAAAAGGGTGGTTTGCGCCAGCAAGGGTTTGATCAAGGGTTCGAGGCGTTTGCGCATCACTGAACCGACCGAATCGTTGCCGCCAAAATACGGAATGAGGGAATCTTCCCCCATTTGCGCCAATATTAACATAGCCTTAAATAGGGGCAATGTGTCGGGATTCAAGGTGTCGCGCACGGCTTTTGCGTCGGCTGGGCAATCATCAGCGGCGTGGCAGAATTGTTCAGCGCGTTGCAGGGCGGTATTCAGGTCGCGTACTCCGCGCGATTCCGGCAAGGGTAGCGGGAAGCGTTTGTCGATGGCGATGAATAAAGAGATGACGACTTCTTGATCGACCGGCTTTTCGAGTGCGAGTTGCAGGGCGCGTAGCCAGTTTTGTCCTGAACTATCAAGCGTTTGACTGAAGGCTTGAGCGTAGGGATTACCTGCTTCAAGTTGCATAGCTAGTTGTGCGGTAAGATCGGCATGGTGGCGATGCGGCTTGGCGGGCAAGGGGATGTACGTCGGGTCAGCGTGCAGGAAACCGATGTAGAACGGGTTTTTGCGTTTGGCGCGTTCCCAGAGTTTGGTGCGTTCGGCAGGGGTAATGAGTTCACCTTGCAGGCAGAGGCGCACGGTGTCTACTACGTCGAGTTGGGTTTCCTCGAAGGGCAGGAATTCGAGCAGGTAGGCGGTGAGTTCTTTGCCGAGTTCGCCTGCGACGACTTCGGGGTTTTCTAAGAGGCAGCGGGCGTTGGTGGCACTGGGGCTTGCCCACCATGCGCGTTTTGCAATGTCATGGGTCAGACCGGGAGTGTAGACCACGGCGGCGACGGCTTCGGGTTCGCCAAGGAGCAGCATTTGGTCGAGGTTATTGCGGGCGTGACCCATGCGCGTCCAGCGTTTCAGGAAAATGGGGTAGCCGCCGGGTGAGCCGGTGACTTTCATGGAGAGCAATTCGCGTACCCAGCGCAGGTATTGATCATCCCGCGCGGTGGGGTTGAGGCGCACTTTCGCTTCGCCCCGCTCAGTGAGGGCGTGGACGGTCATGGTGGACTCGTTGATGCGCACAGCTTGCAGCGGTTGGGCAAGCAGGACGTTGAGCCGCAGGTTGTCTTCGTTGGAAAGCTGCAAGGGGCGTGTACCTATTTCCCAGATAATGAGTCAAGATTATCGGGGTAGGGTGGTGCGATGCCAATAACCCTGTTGTGGTAGGTGCTAGGGCATGAGGTTACAATCATCTTGCTATTCTAATTGTTTCAATAAGGTATGTTCACATGATCGGTATTTTCGGCGGTACGTTCGACCCCATCCACCACGCGCATCTACGTACCGCATTGGAAGTGGCGGAATATTTTGGTATTTCCGACATGCGCCTAATCCCTGGCAACGTACCACCACACCGTCCTCAACCACTTGCCACTCCGGCACAGCGTTTGACTATGCTGCAAGCCGCTATTGCCTCCGAACCGCGTTTACAAGCCGATAGTCGCGAACTACGCCGTGATGGGTATTCCTACAGCTTCGACACCCTGCAAACTTTCCGAACGGAAGTTGGTCGCGAACGCCCACTCTTGTTCACCCTTGGCTTCGATGCTTTCCTGCATTTTCAGCGTTGGCACCGTTGGAATGAAATTTTAACTCTCACGCATCTGGTCGTGGTGCAGCGTCCAGCGTATAGTCTGCCCCCTAACGGTTGGTATGAACCTTACCTCAGTACAAACCCCGATGATTTACGCACCACACCCGCAGGCAGGATTTACCTATTACCCGTCACCGCACTGGATATTTCCGCTACACAGGTGCGCGGGCTATTGAAACAGGGTAAAACCCCCCGGTATTTGTTGCCAGACAGCGTTCTGGACTATATTCAACGACATCAACTTTACTGTGAATAATTAATGGAACTCGAAACACTTAAACAATTAGTGGTTAAAACACTGGACGACATGAAAGGCCAAGACATCAAGACGATTGATGTGCGTGGCAAATCTGCCATCACGGATATGATGGTGATCGTGACGGGTAACTCCAATCGTCACGTTAAATCCCTTGCGGATGCGGTTGAGCTGGCAGTGAAAGAAGCCGGTGTGCAACCGCTGGGTATCGAAGGGGATGGGCAGTCCGATTGGGTATTGCTTGACCTTAATGACATCATCTTGCACGTTATGCTTGCCAGCACCCGCGACTACTACAATCTGGAAAAACTCTGGGAGGTGGGCGAGGGCTTGCCACAGTCGCGCCCTAGTATGCCGGGTACTCCTGACTAAATGCGTATCCACCTGTTAGCGATTGGCACGAAAATGCCGGGTTGGGTCAACAGCGGCACGGACGAATACGCCGGACGGATGCCGCCGCAATGCCAGTTGTTGATCCGCGAAATTGCTGCTGAGAAACGCACCAAAAACAGCGATTTGAACCGTATTCGTCAGAGTGAAGGTGAAAAGTTGCTGGCAGCGATCCCCGACGGCAATCTGGTGATCACGCTCGATGTAAAAGGCAAGCCTTGGTCAACCGAACAGCTTGCCCAACAACTGGATAGCTGGATGATGTCTGGTCGTGATGTCAGCCTGTTGGTGGGGGGGCCGGAAGGTTTGTCACCCGCGTGTTTGCAACGTGCTGAACAGAGCTGGTCGCTGTCACCGCTGACGTTTCCGCATCCGCTGGTACGAATTGTGGTGGCGGAGCAATTGTTTCGTGCTTGGAGTATTTTAACCAACCACCCTTACCATCGGGGGGATTAAATGCAAGCCCCGCAGCTTATTCTTGCATCTGCTTCGCCCCGTCGCAGTGAATTATTGGCACAAATTGGCATTCGTTTTGTGGTGCAAACGGCTGATGTGGATGAAACGCCGCTGTTGGGAGAAACACCCGAAGCGTTGGTGGAACGTTTAGCAATTCTGAAAGCGGAAACGGTTTCCCTTCGACTGCGCTCAGGGAACTTACCGGTACTCGGTTCGGACACGCTAGGCATTCTTAATGGCGAATTGTTGGTTAAACCCCGTGATTTCCCCCACGCGCAACAAATGCTGCGGCAAATGTCGGGGCAAGTGCACGAGATTCTTACCGCTGTTGCACTAACGACTGTAACAGGCACACAAGTAGCGCTGAGTCGCAGTATGGTTAAGTTCCGTACCATCACAGACTCCGAAATTCTGGCATACTGGGCAAGTGGTGAACCACGCGACAAAGCAGGAGCCTATGCGATTCAAGGACTTGGTGCAGTATTCGTTGAACGCTTAGAGGGTTCCTACTCTGGGGTGATGGGGTTACCTCTGTTTGAAACGGCGCAACTGCTGACAACAGCAGGCATCCAGACCTTATAACAATCATTACCAACAAAGGCACACTCATGAGCGCAGAATTATTAATCAATGTTACCCCGCAAGAATCACGGGTTGCCTTACTCGAAAATGGCTGTTTACAAGAAGTTTTGATTGAGCGTACTACCCGCAAAGGGATTGTCGGTAACATTTACAAAGGCAAAGTTTGCCGGGTATTACCGGGGATGGAAGCGGCTTTCATCGACATTGGCTTGGAAAAATCGGCTTTTTTACATGCGTCGGATTTGACACATCCTTCCCTCGAAGAATTTCAAAGCACTATCCCTCGTCCTACGCTGCAAATCAGCGAACTTTTGTACGAAGGCAAAAAGCTATTAGTGCAAGTCATTAAAGACCCATTAGGCACAAAGGGAGCGCGTTTGACCACGCATGTTACCATTCCCTCGCGTTTTTTGGTGTTGATGCCGGATAACAATAATGTGGGTGTTTCCGGCAAAATTGAAGAGGGTAGCGAGCGTGAACGCTTGCGGGGAATCATTGAGCAGCTAAGAACCGAATTTGGTGATGAGCACGGTTATATCGTGCGCACTGCCGCCGAAGGTATCAGCGAGGATGACCTGCGGCGTGACATGAAGTTTTTACGCAAACTCTGGGAAAGTATTACAAAAATATCACTAGAGTCAGCCGCGCCAACCTTGGTCTATTCCGACCTGCCACTCGTATTGCGTGTTTTGCGTGACATGGTGGGGGAGAAAATCAGCAAAGTATTAATTGATTCGCGAGAAACAGCGACTAAAGTGATTGAATTTAGCCAAAAATATATTCCTGATCTCGCGAGTGTCATTGATCATTACCCCGGTGAACGCCCGATTTTTGATTTGCATGGCGTGGAGGAAGAAATTCAGAAAGCCTTGCAACGCAAAGTGCCGCTCAAATCGGGTGGTTATTTGATCATCGACCAAACCGAAGCGATGACGACCATTGACGTGAATACCGGTGGTTTTGTTGGCAGTCGCAATCTGGAAGAAACTATTTTTCGCACCAATCTGGAAGCGGCACAAACCATTGCCCGCCAATTACGGTTGCGTAATCTGGGCGGCATTATCATCATTGACTTCATCGACATGCTGCAACACGATCACCGCCAACAGGTGTTGAAGTTGCTGGAAAAGTCGTTGGAACGCGATTATGCCAAAACCTATGTGTGTGATGTTTCACCACTCGGTTTAGTAGAGATGACCCGCAAACGTACCCGCGAAAGTTTGGAACATATTCTGTGTCAACCTTGTCCATGTTGTAACGGCAATGGGTTTGTCAAAAGCGCGGAAACGGTGTGTTACGAAGTGTTCCGTGAGATCTTGCGGGCAGTGCGCCAGTTTGATGCGCGTGAATTGTTGGTGCTGGCCTCGCAGGAGGTGGTGGATTTATTGCTGGATGAAGAATCCGACAGTTTGGCAGAGTTGCAGCAATTCGTGGGGATTCCGATTCGCTTGCAGGTAGAATCACTTTATACGCAGGAGCATTTCGACGTTGTACTTCTCTAGGAGGCAGGGCGGTTTTGTATTACGCCTCACCTACCTGCTACTGACTTTCTTTTTTCATTGGGCTATTTTTCTGGTGGCGCTGGTGGGGCTGGCGCAGCTCTGGTTGCCGCTTGTTGGCAACTATAAAGGCATACTAGAAGAAGAGTTGTCGAGTTTTATCGGCAACCCGATCAGCATCGGGCAAATTCGTGTCGATAGTGACGGCGACGATATGCTGTGGGTATTAGAAAATCTGCAATTGACGGAACGTTCTGGGCAATCGCCCATCCAAATTCGCCAACTGGCGTTGACGGTGGATTGGCGTGAAAGTCTGCGGACGTTACGGCTGCAACCGGCTGAGATTCGGTTGGAGGGAGTGGAGTTTATCCTACGGCAGCAGGCTAACGAATTGCCGGATATTCAGGGTCTAACTTTTCCGTTGCCGGGGCAAAAAAATACCGTACTGAATATTGAACGCCAATCCCCCATACGTATTAGCATTAACAGCGGTTTTGTCCATTGGATGGATGTGACGAATCATCGCACGTTAACCCTCAGTGACCTGCAATTCATGGGTGAAATTTTACCGAATGAAATCACCTTGCAGGCCGATGCCTTGTTTCCTCCCACGATTGGTGAAACCTTGGGGGTTGATGCGGTGTTGCATCAAGTGGATAAAGCCGATGGTACAACGCAATGGGCTGGCAATTTGCATACCCGTACTCATATTTTTAATCTTGCGGCACTGCCATCACCCGTACTGCAACAATACGGGGTAAACGCGGGTGGTTTGAAGTTGGATGCGACTATCCAGTCAGAAGTGGGTAAGCCGTTGCATATTCGTGGTGAAGGTGAGGTTCAGCATTTGGGCTGGGCTGGCAATGCACGTGCTCCTGCGATGCAAGGTATTAATGCAACGTTTACCGCAGCAAACGAAGGTGGAAGCGTTAAGGTCAATATTAACGATAGCAAGTTGAGTTACCCGCAGTGGTTTGAAAAAACGTTACGCTTGGATACGTTAGCAGCGGAGCTGGAGTGGCAAGTCAAAGCGGATGGTTGGCATTGGCAACTGAGTCATTTAAAAGCTGAAAACCCGGATATTACGCTGCAAGGTCAGGGCAGTCTGGCACTGCCGACTACTCAGCCTCCAAACATTGACTTGAACATGACCTTTGCCACACGTCGCATTTTGGATAATGTGCGTGATTATATTCCGGCGATTATTCCCGATAACACCGAAGAGTGGTTGAAAACCGCGATTGTGAACGGTTATGTGCCTAAAGGTGAGTTTGTGTTGCGTGGAAATCCGGCTGACTTTCCATTTCAGCAGAAGCCGGGTGTATTTGACATTCGTTTTGACATTGAAAATGGGGTACTGGCGTATTTACCCGAATGGCCTGCTGCACATGAGGTAAAGGGGGAGTTGCATTTTCATAACGCTGATATGAATGCCACCGTCTACAGTGCGCGGATTATGGAATTGGGGGTGACAGGGGGGAATGTCGCTATTCCGAATATGCATACGCACGATAATCATCTGTTACTCGATTTGCAGACACAAGGCAATTTGCAGGCGCACATGAATTATCTGCAAGAGGCATCGATTGGGCGTCAGTTGCGTGATTTTATGCAAGTCGCACGTTTTTCGGGTGATTCAGCCTTGCGCCTGAAACTGGATGTGCCACTGAAAAAGACTACGTTAGACCAACAAGGCGTGGCGGTGGATGGCGTGGTTAGCTTGTTGGGGAACAGTTTTTCGATCCCCGAATACCAACAGACCTTTACCCAACTAAAGGGTAATGTGCATTTTGATCAGCATGGCGTGGATGCCACCGGCGCAACAGGGCAATACCGGCAACAACCGCTCAAACTAGCGGCGAGTACCGATAAAGCTAAAGGAATTATTCGCGTTGATTTACAACAGCAACAGCAGCCCGGTGTATTTCTGCCTGAAAGTTTAGCCAGCTTACGCCAGTACCTGCATGGTTTTGCTCTAGTGGATACCCATTTGGAATTGCCTGCGTTTAATGTCAAAGTAGGTAAAGCACTCAATCGTTTGACAGTGTCGGCTCGCAGTCAGTTGCAAGGGGTCGGGATTACTCTGCCGTCGCCTTTTGGGAAAGTAGCGTCTGATTCGCGTGAGTTAGCGGTAGACGTTGAATTACCGTTTGATTCCGCGCAACCTTGGAAAGCAGCGGTCGCATTGGGTAAACAGTTGGGGATAAACGCACGTTTGCCACATAAGGGTGAGCAGCTTCCCGCTATCGGCATTCGTTTCGATGATAAACCTGTCAGTCTGCCGACTCGTGGTATTCAGCTTGGTGGGGCATTGGCAGAATTCGATTTACTGGCATGGCAAGGTTTGGGGCTGATAACGGGAGGAGGCACTGCCTCGGCTGCACCACCACTTGAGCTGCAAGCCGACCTGAGTGTTGGTCGTCTACTGTTGGGCAAGCAGTCGTTGGGCAAAGCGGATGTGCGGGTGAGTGGTTCCGATATTCTCAAAGCCCATATACGTGCGGATAAATTACAAGCCAATGTTCACCTGCCGTTCAACGCGTTGGCAAGTGGGCGTGTGAATATTGATTTGCAGGGTGTTGATCTTGATCAACTGGGCGAACACCTGCCGGGTAACAAATCGACGGCGGGAACGGGGCTGTCTCCGACGGACTTCCCCTCCATGCGTTTCACTTGCACGGATTGCCGGAAGGGGGATTTTCCACTTCAGCACTTGATTCTCAACTTGAATAAATCGCGTGACGAACTGTTGATTGAGACGTTGAATATCCGTCACCCTCTGATGAACTTATCAGCTTCCAATGGGCGTTGGTATAAGGATGCGGATGGTACTGCCCGTACTGAACTGACCGCTACCGCAACTATCGCTGAGCCTGGGAAGCTCTTGGCTGAACCGGGTAAGGAAGCTGCACTGCAAGGTGGTTCGTTACACGCCAATGCGCGTTTACAGTGGCAAGGTGCACCCTTTAGTTTTGCTTTAGCCAACTTGACGGGTGAGATTGATGCCACGCTTGGTAAGGGTAGTCTGGCGGATGTCGACCCCGGTTTGGGACGCTTGCTAGGTTTGCTGAATACGCAACGCTTGCCGAACCGTTTGGCCTTGGATTTTCGGGATATGACTGCCAAAGGGGTAGCCTTTGATGCTATCAATGGCAGTTTTCAGTTGGAAAATGGCATTCTGAAAACACACGACACACGCATCGAAGCCGCTGCGTTGGTGGCGGGTATTGAGGGGAGCCTTGATCTTAACCGCAAAACCTTGCATCACACGGTCACGGTGATACCAAACTTGCGTTCTGCCTTGCCGGTGGTGGGGGCTGCGGTCGGTGGTTTAGGGGGAGGTGCTGTGATGCTGCTGTTCAATTCACTCACCGAAAAAAGTGCTGAACATCAATTGCAAACGGCAGGTGGGCTGCGCTATCAGGTCACCGGTTCATGGAAAAAACCAGAAGTCGTCGAATTAAAACCACCATTCAAAAAGACGGATGTTGATGTTTTAGCGCATTGAACAGACAATGAAGTCAAGCATACAAGTAAGTGGAGAATAAGCATGGCGTTAATCGCAGCACTACAAATGGCAGCAGGCCCTCAAGTTCAGGCTAACTTGATGGAGGCCGGGCGGTTGATTAAGGAAGCAGCAGCACGTGGCGCAGGTATGGTGGTGTTGCCTGAAACCTTTGCCATGATGGGTGCAGATGAAGCTGACAAGGTGAAAGTGGCAGAAACCTTTGGTAATGGGCCTATCCAGACATTTCTTAGCCAGCAAGCACGCAAGTACGGTGTTTGGATTGTCGCGGGTACTATTCCGATTCGTTCCGACGATCCGGCGCGTTCGTATGCCGCCTCGCTGATGTATGATGATAAAGGCAAGGTAGTAGCGCGTTACGATAAAATTCACCTCTTCGATGTCATGCTCAGTGAAAACCAAGAAGTGTATACCGAGAGTGATACCACAGTACCAGGTAGCACCCCAGTGGTTGTGGATACACCGTTTGGCAAAGTTGGCATGTCGGTGTGTTACGACTTGCGTTTCCCGGAACTGTATCGACGCTTATCTGAGCAGGGGGCGCAAATTTTGGTGATTCCCTCCGCGTTTACCGAATTGACAGGTAAAGCGCATTGGGAAGTATTATTGCGTGCCCGTGCGATTGAAAACCTCTGCTATGTGGTTGCCCCCGGACAAGGTGGTTATCATGTTAGCGGACGTACCACCTATGGTCACAGCATGATTGTGGATTACTGGGGGCGAGTGCGTGGTGTGTGCGAAAAAGGTGCTGGGGTGGTGTTAGCAGACATCGACCTTGAGGCGTTGGAACAAACGCGCAAAACGTTCCCGGTACTCTCGCACCGCTGCCCTAAAGACAATATCAATCAAGGAACATCATGAAACAGGCATACGATTTTGCCCGCGAGGCTTTTTTTGCCCCGACGGGTCTGAGTGAACAGCATCTGGAACAGGTGTTTAGTCAGCTTTTAACCAAAGACACGACCTTGGCTGATTTGTATTTCCAGTCTGCCCGCTATGAATCGTGGGGCTTGGAAGAAGGCATTATCAAAAGCGGTAGCTACAGCATTGAGCAAGGTGTTGGCGTGCGCTCCGTGTGTGGTGAGCAAACCGGCTTTGCTTATAGCGGTGAAATTACGCTACCTGCTTTATTGGAGTCAGCGAAAGCCGCGCGAGCGATCAGCCGTGCGGGGCAATCGGGTTCCGTTAATGCGTGGACAGTGCGCACGCCACAACGTCCACTTTATGGTATGGATGACCCACTAAATTCATTATCAGAAGACGATAAAATCAGTTTTCTGCGTCAGATTGACAGCATTGCCCGCGCTACTAGCCCGTATGTGCAACAAGTGATGGCAAATATGGTTGCCGTGCATGAAATCATTCTGGTGGTCGATGAAACCGGACGCATGACCGCCGACGTCCGCCCCTTAGTCCGAGCTAACGTTTCCGTGATTGTGGAGCGTAACGGGCAAACCGAAAGTGCAACCGCAGGTGGTGGCGGGCGTTTCAACCTCGATTTTTTCCTCAATGGGAATAAAGCGCAAGAATATGCCGAAGAGGCTGTACGTAAGGCGTTAATCAATTTGGATGCAGAAGCAGCCCCGGCTGGGAATATGACCGTTGTGTTAGGCAATGGCTGGCCGGGTGTATTGCTACACGAAGCGATCGGTCACGGTTTAGAGGGCGATTTCAACCGCAAAGGGACATCAGCGTTTGCGGGGCGTATCGGTGAACAAGTCGCCGCTAAAGGGATTACGGTGGTGGATGATGGTACGCTCGAACAGCGTCGTGGTTCCTTAAGCGTGGATGATGAGGGTACACAAACCCAATGCACGACGCTGATTGAAGACGGCATTCTCAAAGGTTATTTATTTGACCGTCAGAATGCGGCGTTGATGGGGACGCAATCCACCGGCAATGGTCGCCGTCAGTCTTACGCCAACTTGCCAATGCCGCGCATGACCAATACTTACATGCGGGCGGGTGAGTATGACCCTGCTGAAATCATTGCTTCAGTCGATAAAGGCATTTACGCCGTCAATTTCTCTGGCGGGCAAGTCGACATTACGTCGGGTAAGTTCGTGTTTTCTGCCTCTGAAGCTTATCAAATCGAAAACGGCAAGCTTGGCAAGCCGTTGAAAAATGCCACGCTGATTGGCAATGGCCCGGATGTATTAACCCGTGTCAGCATGGTCGGCAATGATTTGCAACTGGATACCGGCATCGGCGTGTGCGGTAAAGATGGGCAAAGCGTACCCGTGGGCGTGGGTCAACCAACACTTCGGGTTGACGGTTTAACCGTCGGCGGCACAGCGACAGCATAAGGATAACCACCATGATTGAACTCGAAAACCGTTTCGACATTGCGACCGAATTTCAGGCGATGGCGGAGCATGTGCTGGCTGCGGCTAAAGCCAAAGGTGCGACGGCTGCCGAACTTGACCTTGACAAGGGGACGGGGCTTTCCGTCGAAGTACGCATGGGGCAGGTTGATAAGTTGCAGTACCACCGCGATCAGGGCATTAATCTCACGGTTTACTTTGGGCATCGCAAAGGCTATGCCTCTACGGGGGATTTTTCGCCGCAAGCGTTGGCGGATACCTTGGATGCGGCCTGCCGGATTGCACGTTATACCTCGGAAGATGCTTTCAATGGTTTGGCTGATGCGGAACGCATGGCAACGGAATTTCCTAAGCTGGACTTGTACCACCCGTGGGAACTGGACGCAGACATGGCGATTGACATGGCGCTGCAAACCGAAGCGGTAGCGCGTGAGCACGATGCCCGCATCACCAATAGCGAAGGCGCGAGTGTGGATAGCTACGCGGGTATGAGCTTGTACGCCAATTCACACGGTTTCATGGGGATCAACCATAGCACGCGGCATTCCCTGAGTTGTTCGGTGGTGGCGCAAGAAGGTGAGTCCATGCAGCGCGATTATTGGTACAGCGTGTCGCGTGTACCAAGCTTATTGGAGTCTGCGGATAGCGTGGGGGCAGAAGCGGCGCAACGCACAGTGCGGCGTTTGAATGCACGTTCATTGTCCACCCGTGAAGCGCCTATATTATTTGTGCCGCAAATGGCGCGTGGCTTGATTGGGCAATTGGTATCAGCCATCAGTGGTAGTTCGCAATACCGCAAGGCCAGCTTTTTGCTGAATTCCATGGGACAACAAGCCTTCCCCGATTTCGTGCAATTGCATGAAGATCCCTTTATTCGTCAAGCACTGGGTAGCCGTTCTTACGATGCGGAAGGGGTGGCAACGCAAGCGCGTGACATTGTGAAAGATGGCGTTATTCAGGGCTATTTCCTTGGCAGCTACAGCGCTCGCAAATTGGGAATGCAAAGTACCGGTAGTGCGAGTGGTGCCAGCAATTTATTGTTGGCGGATACAGGCAAGAGCTTTCCTGATCTGTTGGCAGAAATGGGTACTGGCCTGATGGTCACGGAGTTAATCGGTAATGGTATTAACGGCATTACCGGTGACTATTCGCGGGGTGCAGTGGGTTACTGGGTTGAAAATGGCATGATTGTGCACCCTGTTGAGGAAGTAACCATTGCGGGCAATCTAAAGGATATGTTCAAAGGCATTGTCGCGATCGGTGATGATGTGGATGAGCGTGGTAGTATCCGTACCGGTTCGATTTTGATTGATAAGATGACCATTGCAGGTCAGTAATTTACCCCTTCATCTACAAAGGAAGTTTATGAGTCAGTTTGAGAATGTCAGCGTTAACAAAACCGCTAATGTGTATTTTGATGGTAAGTGTGTCAGCCACACGGTAACGTTGGCGGATGGTACGCGTAAAAGCGTTGGCGTTATTTTACCATCTACGCTGACCTTCAATACCGGTGCGCCGGAAATCATGGAGTTGCTGCAAGGTCGTTGTAACGTCCGTTTGGCTGGCACTGAAACATGGACAGCGTATGCAGGTGGTCAATCGTTCGAGGTGGGTGCGAACTCATCGTTCGATATTGAAACTTTAGAAGACCTGCACTACGTATGCCATTTTGGTTGATTAAACGCTGAGATGTTGGATGGGACGTGTTAGCGCGTTTCCATCCAATGTTGCCTGATTGTCTGCTAGTTTAAGCCTGCCTTCCACGAACCATTTCACCACTTGTGGGTAAATAACGTGTTCTTGCGTTTGAATGCGTTGCGCCAGACTTGCTTCTGTATCGCTTGGTAATACCGGAACTTTGGCCTGCATAATCACAGGGCCGCCATCCAATTCTGGGGTGACAAAATGCACACTCACACCGTGTTCATGACCGCCATCTTCCAGTACGCGCCGATGGGTGTGGATGCCTTTGTACAAGGGCAAGAGAGAGGGGTGGATGTTGAGCATCCGTCCTTCATAGTGGCGTACAAAACCGGGCGTGAGAATGCGCATAAAACCTGCCAATACCACCAAATCAGGTTGGTAAGCGTCAATGCGCTGTTGTAAGGCTTGGTCAAATGCTTCGCGACTGGCAAAGTCTTGATGACTTAATACTGCCGTCGGAATATCAGCCTCTGCTGCCCGTTGTAATCCATAAGCATCCGCACGGTTGCTGATGACAGCCGTAATCCGCGCTGCCAAGCGACCCGTGTGGATCGCCTTGATGAGTGCTTGCAGATTACTGCCGCTGCCAGAAATCAGCACGACCAGATTCGGTAGTGCTGTTGTGTTATTAAGCGACATATTCAACAAAGGGGGTATCGCTGTCTGAGGTATCCATTGCACCAATTTGCCATGCCTTGATGTTTTCGAGGCGGCAGGTACTGATGATTTCTTCGGATTTGTCGGCTGGAATGACTAGAATCATACCAATGCCACAATTGAAGGTACGCAGCATTTCTTCCTCAGAAACACCGCCTTGTGCTTGCAACCAGTTAAAAATCTCCGGCCGTTGCCAACTGCTTAAGCTGATTTTGGCTTTGGTGCGGGCAGGCAGAACACGCGGCAAGTTTTCAGTCAAGCCACCGCCGGTGATGTGCGCAACTGCGTGCAGGTCATAACGCCGCATCAAACCGAGGATAGCTTTGACGTAAATGCGCGTCGGCTCTAATAAAGTACGTCCTAACGTGCTGTCACCAAAGGGGTCATCCAGCGATGCACCACTGACTTCGAGAATTTTACGGATGAGGGAATAGCCGTTGGAGTGTGGGCCGCTGGATGCAAGGCCAATCAAGACGTCGTTACGGTGGACGCGGGAGTTATCCAGAATATTGTCACGCTCGACGACGCCGACGCAGAAGCCAGCAAGGTCGAAATCATCGCCGTGATACATGCCCGGCATTTCGGCGGTTTCGCCACCTGCAAGTGCAGCACCTGCTTGAGAGCAACCTTCTGCAATGCCGCCAATGACTTTTTCCGCGACATCCACATCAAGCTTGCCAGTGGCATAGTAGTCGAGGAAAAACAGCGGTTCTGCGCCACTAACAATAATATCGTTGACACACATGGCCACTAAGTCGATGCCGATGGTATCGTAAATGCCAGTGTCTATCGCCAATCTAAGTTTTGTGCCCACACCATCTGTGCCGGAAACCAGTACGGGGTGCTTGTAGTGGGAGGGAATCGACATTAGTGCGCCAAAACCACCTAAGCCTCCCAACATTTCAGGACGTTTAGTGCGTTGTGCGAGGGGTTTAATACGTTCTACCAGATTATTGCCTGCATCAATATCAACGCCAGCATCACGGTAAGTTAGAGAGGGTTTGCTTGAATCCATTAAGCCTGTCTCGATTAGGGCAGTCATAAAAGGTGGATTCTAACATAGCCACCCCATGGCTGACAGACAGAAAACCAAACCTTTCCTAGAAAAAGTACTAGAAATCCAGCCGCATTTTAAGTAGTATACGCATCCTTCGGAGAGCTGGTCGAGTGGTCGAAGGCGGCGGTCTTGAAAACCGTTGAGGGTTAAACCTCCGGGGGTTCGAATCCCTCGCTCTCCGCCATATTAAAGAACGGTGACGTTCTAAAACATCCTGAAACCCGCATCTCAGCGGGTTTTTTTATGCCTACGTGCAATTTTGGTTAAAAACATCTCATTACAGTTGGGAATAGGCTAAGCCGTGAAGCCAATAGTGTTTCGACAAACGTTGGTACAATTTGGCTGGCTAAGCCATTGATGGACTGGTGAAACATTTCGCTATTGCTGCTGGGGTCGAGGTTTAGTTCTACCGTGTGAGCGCCTTGTTGACGGGCGAACTCAACAAAACCCGCAGCGGGGTAAACTTGCCCTGATGTGCCAATAGAGATGAATAAATCGCAGTCGTTCAATGCCTGTTCTATATTGCGCATGTGAAAAGGCATTTCACCAAACCAGACGATATGTGGTCGCATTCCGCCGGTTTTGCCACAGCTTTTGCAGTGTGTGTGTGTGCCGATGTCTTCCATGCAACCGTAACCCATGCCGCAATGGTTGCAGCGAATTTTGTTCAATTCGCCGTGCATGTGCAGCAAGTTTTCGCTGCCAGCGCGTTCGTGCAGATCATCGACGTTTTGGGTGATGAGTAGCATGTTGCCGGAATGTTCACGTTCCAGTTGTGCGAGGGCGAGGTGGGCAGCGTTGGGTTGCACAGCGGGGTCGCGTAATTGCTGACGGCGCGTATTGTAAAACTCGTGTACCAGCGCGGGGTTGTTGGCGAAACCTTGCGGGGTGGCAACGTCTTCGATGCGGTGGTTGTGCCACAAGCCGTCACTGGCACGGAATGTCTGAATGCCGGATTCGGCGGAGATGCCAGCGCCGGTGAGGATGACGATGTTGGAGTATTGGGTCATGTGATTAAGTCTCCCTCCGCTAGGGTTTAATCGTACAACATAATATCGCCAATCGACTGCGCCCACTGCGCAAACGCCGGAATTCCAAAAATCTCATCTCCCACCGCGCGGAGCATGTCCGACACCAACATCACGCCCATTTCTTTCAGCGGAAATGCCTTGGCGTAATTGAGAATATGCCCGTAAGTTTCCGCTGCTTCTGGCGTACCCTTTGCACGAATTGCCCGCCCTACCAGTGACGAAGCCACCGCGTATTGCAAATCCACTTCTTTGGGCGATTTGACATCTTCACCGCGCAAAATCGCATCCAAGTCTGGCATTTGATCGAGGCTATCCACAAACGCTTTCAGCTCAATACCCGCCGCTGGCCCGACACAGGCTTGCAAAGTTCCCAGCAATAAATTGGGGGAATTGCCAAATTTCTGCAAGGCGCGGTGCGCAAATTCCCACGAACGCGGGGTAGGGAAGGCGACCGGATTGTGTGCCGGATCAAAGTTAAACAATTGTTCAGGGCGGAAGCGCAAAAAGCCGATAATGCGTTCGTCGATATGGTGCTTGTATGCCCACGCTACCCAGTCATCCAAATTCAAATCCACTTCAAAGTGTGAAAAGCGGTTGGCTAAAGGGGCGGGCATGGTGTAAGTCACGCCCCGATCGCCTTGGCGGTTGCCCGCAGCAAAGATTGCCCAGCCATCCGGTACGCGGTAATCACCCAAGCGTCGATCCAGAATCAACTGATACGCAGCGGCAGATACGCTTGGCACGGCGGAGGTGATTTCATCCAGAAACAAAATACCCATTGCCCCGTGGCGCTCTTCATCCGGCAACATGGAGGGAATCGCCCATTCCACCAATTCCTTATCACGGAAAGGAATGCCGCGTAAATCGCTGGGTTCCATTTGCGATAAACGCACGTCAATCACGGGAACTGTGTGGCGAACCCCGACTTGCGCCACAATTTGCGACTTGCCTACACCCGGCGGCCCCCACAACATTACGGGGGTATGATGACCTTCTAACGTGCCGAGAAACTCTTTGTCGAGAATGGAACTGAGTGAAGCTGGGCGCATGGGGAATCCTGTAGTATTGTCACAAAGCGCTTGATGATACGGCAAACCCGCGTATCATTTCATGTTTCCTTAACTTGCATGGCGATTATTACCCTCATGGCAAAAGCGACGACCAAGAAGAAAAGTGCTCCCGGCAGCAAAAGCATTGCCGTGAACAGGCAGGCACGCCACGACTATTACATCGAGCAAACCTTCGAGGCGGGTTTGGTGCTGCAAGGCTGGGAAGTGAAAAGCCTTAGGGCAGGGCGCATCCAGCTCAAAGAAAGTTATGTGATTCTCGAAAAAGGCGAAGTGTTTTTGTTTGGCGCACACATCAGCGCCTTATTATCCGCCTCCACCCACATCATTCCTGATTCCTTGCGCACCCGCAAACTGTTACTGCACGATACCGAAATCGTCAAGCTCAATAACGCGGTCGATCGCAAGGGTTATACCGTTGTACCCTTGGCGATGTATTGGAAAAATAACCGTGTCAAAGTTGAAATCGGTTTGGCAAAAGGTAAACAACAACACGACAAGCGCGATTCCGAAAAAGAACGTGACTGGGGTCGTGAAAAAGAACGCTTGATGAAACGGCATTAAAATAAAAACCCTCCGGCGCAGGAGGGGTTAAGGTATTAAGGGCTATTGAAATTTTTATAATGAACTATTTAGGGGACTCTATGGGCTTTGTTCAATATGAATAACGATTAAGCTCAGATTCGGTTGACACTTAAATGAAATATTGTTGAACACTGCCATGCAAACACTGAATGCCCAAACAGTATCCTTAGTGGGAACCAACCTGATCGAAGCCAGCGCCGGAACCGGTAAAACCTGGACAATTTCCTGGCTCTACCTGCGCCTCATTGCTGTCTATGGCCTAACCGTCGACAAGGTTTTGGTAGTGACTTATACCGAAGCGGCAACCGCTGAGTTACGTGACCGTATCCGTAAGCGTTTGGCAGATGCCTTGGCCTTTCTGGAAGAGCGCCCACATGAGGAAACGTATGAAGTATTGCTGACAGAAACTCCGTTGCATGACTGCATTCAGCGCTTGCAATTGGCATTGGTAAGTTTCGACGAAGCGGCGGTATTTACCATTCATGGTTTTTGTAAGCGGGTATTATCCGAAAATGCTTTTGAAGCACGAATGCCGTTTGAAACCGAATTGGTGACTAATGAAGACAGCTTATTGACTGAACTCACTGACAAGTTTTGGTATCAACATTTCCTGAAACCCGATGCGCTGCATTTGCGGTTATTGCAAAAACGCAGCCTGACCCCGGACAGTTTGCTTGCCGATGTGCGTAACTTTATTGGCAAGCCGTATTTGCGCACCGATATGCCGCAGGTGACGAATGAGTCATTTGCGCAGTTACAGACGGCATTTGCCCAAGCCTTGCAAACCTGTCAGCAGACGTGGGTAAGTGAACGTGACGCTATTGTCAGCTTATTGCTAGGCGGGGCGCTCAATGGCAGCACTTACAATAAACGCCATGTGCCGAACTGGGCGGGCAAGCTGGATACCTATTTTGCGCAACCGTTGGCGTTGCCCCATGAGGTGCTTGAGCGTTTCACGCCAAACGTGCTGACAGACAAAACCAAAGACGGTAAAGCCACCCCAGAGCATACGTTTTTTGCGCAAGTAGAGGCATTAATCGCGGCAGATTACGCCCAGCAGGAAGGTGAACAAGCCGCGTTGGAACACTTGCGTTGGCAATTACTGCACCACCTGCGTGCTGAATTGCCACTGCGGAAACAGCAATTAGGGATTCTTACTTTTGATGATTTACTGCTGCATTTGCGCGATGCCTTGGAACAACATCCCGATTTTGCACCGCGTTTGGCGCTGAAATACCAAGCGGCATTAATTGATGAGTTTCAAGATACTGACCCGATTCAGTACGAGATTTTCGAGCGCATCTACCGCGATAAGCCGGAACAACCGGTATTTTACGTAGGTGACCCCAAACAAGCGATTTACGGTTTTCGGGGGGCGGATATTTATACCTACCTGAAAGCCGCCAACAGCACTCAGCACCACTACACGCTGCAACATAATTTTCGTTCGCACCCCGATTTGTTGCAAGGGTTGAACCACCTATTTGATCAATCTGCCAATCCATTCCGCAGTGATATTGCTTATGAAATGGTTAGTGCAGGTAAAGCTCAAGACAGTTTGCGGGTAGAGCCGCCATTGTCGCCTATCCGTTTGTGGGATTGGGATTCGCTGGAGGAGGATTTTAATAGCACCAGCGTACAGGCTGCAATGGCTGAAGCGGTTGCTGATGACATTGCCCGTTTGTTGAATGCTGCCCGTATGGGGGCAGCTAAGATTGGCGACCGCCCGGTGGAAAGCAGCGATATTGCGGTATTGGTGCGAGAAAACCAGCAGGGTGAGCAGATTAAGCAGGCGTTGTTGGCACGTGGCATTGCCAGTGTACAAAAATCACGTGACAGTATTTTTTGCACCCGTGAAGCGGCTGATTTCCGGGCGATATTACGTGCCATTGCCGAGCCGGGTAATGAAACGGCGCTTAAACAAGCACTGGTGACTGAACTGTGTGGTTTTACTGCACAAGACTTGTTGGTGTTGGACGATAATCCTGCGTCACTGGAAGCCGAACTCGAAGCCTTCCACCGTTGGCATAAAACATGGCACACTCAAGGCTTTATGCCGATGTTTCGACAGTGGATGTTGCAACGCCAGCGCTATACACACTTATTAGCGTTAGCGGATGGTGAACGCCGCCTTACCAATTTATTGCATTTAGCAGAACTCATCCATACCGAGAGTCGTTTGCAAGGTCATGGAATGCACGCCTTGGTTCGCTGGTTGCAGCAAAAAGCGGAGGCAGGTGAGAAAGACGAAGCCCATGAGTTGCGCTTAGAAAGTGATGAGGATTTGGTGCAAATTACCACCATCCACAAAAGTAAAGGGCTAGAGTACGGTATTGTGTATTGCCCTTATTTGTGGGTGGAACGTGATGCCAAAGCCAGCACTTGGTTCAGTTGGTATGATGCGGGTTCAGCCGGAGGCGTTTCGCGTCTGCAAGCCGATGCTCTAGCGGGTGATGCTGCGCGGCGCTGTTTCCGGGAGGCTGAACAGGCTGAAAGCCTGCGCTTATTGTATGTGGCGCTGACCCGTGCCAAATACCATTGCACCGTCACTTTGGTGAGCGGACGCCTTAACCATTTCGACTACTATTCAGCATTGGGTTGGCTGCTGTTCGGCACATTGCCGCAGAGTAAGGAAATTCTCGGTAAATTGCGTAAAGAAGGAATGCAACCTGATGAACGTCAGCGTTTGATGCATACCCAATTAGCGCATCTCGTGGAGCAGTCCGCAGGCCGTATCAGCCATGAGACATTGCCGGTGAATGAAACGCCGCTACGTTATCAGCCAGACAATCGGCAATGGCAACCCAGTATCCGCCGTTACCAGCAACGTTATGCACCGATACCCAAAGTCGGTAGTTTCAGCGGTTTAGCGGCAGGCAAAGAAGATGAGCGCCCGGACTATGACACGCTGGTATTCGCTTCGACTGCGCTCAGCGACCGGGGTCGTGGCGATGTATTTCCACGTGGTGCAAAAGCTGGAAGCTGTTTGCATAAAATGCTGGAAGAACTGGATTTTACCCAACCGCTTTCAGCACAGCATGACACTGTATTGCGTCCTGCACTAAAACGGCATGGTTTGCCAGAACGCTGGTTGGCAGCAGGTGCACAGCTACTCGAAAACACCTTACATACCCCCTTGTCGTTTACCCAGCAGCGTCTTTGCGACCTGCCGAAATCTCAACGCCTTGATGAACTCGAATTCTATTTTCCGGTAGAACGGTTACGTCTGAAACCATTACAAGCTTTGCTGCACCAACACCTTCCCCTTGAATGGGAGGTCATTCACCATGCTATCGACAAGCTAAAATTTAATGAGCTTACGGGTTATATGAAGGGCTTTATTGATCTGGTGTTTGTGGCGGAGGGGCAATATTTTGTGGTGGATTACAAGTCAAATGAACTGGGTGGAACTTTGGCTGATTACACCCCGTTAGCCATGCAAGAAGCGATGGCGGAACACCATTATTACCTGCAATACCTGATCTATTGTTTAGCGTTGCATCGCTATTTGCAACAACGTTTGCGGGGGTACGAATGGGAACAGCATGTTGGGGGGGCGCTGTATTTATTTTTGCGCGGCATGACACCAGAACAGGCAGGATCAGGTGTATTTTTCCACAAACCGGCATTAGAGTTGATTGATGCGTTGGATCAATTAATGGGCTATTAATCAATGAGGCAAGTCGCGGGCGTATTCGAGCAATGCCGTTTCTAAGCGAGCGAAGGCTTCAGGTTTTGGACTAGCCCCCGGAAAACTTTGGTAGACCAATGTCTTTTCCTTACCGTCAAGCATGATTTCAAGGATTTGGGTGTAATGGCGTTGACCGGCTTTTGCGCCCCCAAAGGTATCGCGTTTGAGGGCGAGTGCGCCACTCTCTTTGATGACGGCATACAGATTGTCGAGATCTTCGGGGCGTAAGGCGAGGCTGATGGTTTTGAGATCCTCCTCTTGCCAGCAAGGGGTGCTTTTTACCCATTGAGCACAACGTCCATCGGTATCTTCAAAATAGGTGTAATTGAGGATGCCATTTTCCAAGTTTATTTCGGTGTAGAAACTTTCACCTGTGGCGCGGAAGCGTAGCGAGAACTCGTTGTTCGGCAGCGTTTGTTGAGCAAGCTTGGGAATTTTCAAGGTATTGGATTTTTCAGGAGGCGTTGGCATGGTTTCCGGCTCCGATGTAACAATGGCAGTGGAATTATCGGGTTGCAACTTGTCAGCGTCGGGGATAATGACGGGTTCTGCGATTGCTTCGACCGGGGGCGCTGGCGGTGGGGCGGAATCACGTTGTTCGCAGCCACTTAATGGCAGCAGCGAGAGTAATAGCAGGCAGTAAGCAGAGGGGATGAAGTTAGCTTGTTTCATCCCCTGATTTTAGTTCATCTCGCCATGACCGGATGCAGGCGTTTGATCATTTCTTTGAAGACTTTTGGGTTAGCGGCGACAACATCACCGGTTTTCAGGAAAGTGTTGTCGCCTTTCATGTCACCGATTAGGCCACCGGCTTCTTGCACCAGCAATACACCCGCCGCGATGTCCCATTCATTCAGGCCAAATTCCCAAAAACCATCAAATCGCCCACTGGCAACATAGGCCAGATCAAGCGCCGCCGAACCGGGGCGGCGCACACCAGCGGTATCCGGCAACAAGGCTTTCATGGTTTGCAGGTACAGATCGAGATTCTGATTGGCACGGAAGGGAATGCCGGTACCTAACAACGCACTTTGCAGGGTGCTGCGTTCGGATACACGGATACGCCGCCCATTCAAGGTAGCGCCTTCACCACGCGCTGCGGCAAAGGTTTCATCTCGTAGCGGGTCATACACCACGCCAACCATTAAACGCCCTTTGTGTTTTAAGGCAACTGAAACCGAATAATGAGGGATGCCGTAAAGGAAGTTGGTTGTGCCATCCAATGGGTCAATGATCCACTCATAATCGCTGTCAGCACCTTGTTTACCGCTTTCTTCACCTAGGAAGGCGTGGTCAGGGTAGGCACGTTGTAGCAAGCGCACGATACCTTGTTCGGCTTGGCGGTCAACCTGACTGACAAAATCATTGTGTGCCTTGTTTTCGACATCCAGCTTATGCACTTTGTTGGCGTAGTGGCGAATGCCTTCGCCTGCTTCGCGTGCGGCTTCTATTGCTTTTCTGAGCATTGGGTGCATCAGCAAACTCCGGTACAGGGGATATTACGGGGCGTCAGGATAGCACAAGCAGGCGTGTTTCTGCACCGTGTTACTAGCAGGAAAGAAAGTTCCAACAGTTTTTTTATTTGCGTCAGAAAAAAAATCGAATTGTATTTTCACTTAAGTGAATTAATCTTAGATGTGTAAATGTTTAAGATTATTTAATCATAACTAAAGCAAGCAAGAAGGTGTGTAAAATGGTAATTAAAAAAGTTTGTCATCAATTAGCAACAGCTTCGCTAGTTTTTTTGTCAGCAACAGCAGCTCAAGTTCAAAGTGCTCCTATTTATGGTGTGGTAGGTGATATACCTAAATCAAAAGTATTATTAATGGCTACGTTAAATAATGGGCCAGCCATGCAACCGGTAACATGGACAGTTTACCGTTTAGAGAATGGTAAAGAGATTTATAATAGATCAATTAATCGCCATTCCGCTAATATTGAACTGGAACCTGGTTTTTATCGGGCTGATGTAACACTTGATGATGGAAGTGTTAGCCGTTCACGTATTTTCGATTTGAGTAATGTTAGTAGTAGTAATGTTATTGTCGCGATGGACTGAACATGAATAATGGTTATTAAGTGGGCGCATTGTGATCAATACGCCCACTTATTTTTAATGTGTTACACGTGCTTTTCCATCTTGGCTGGTTAATATTTTAACTTGCTCACCCATCATAAAACGCTCATCTGCTAATTGAGCTATCGCAATAGTGCGACCATCTTCTAAGCGCATGGTAATTTCGATACCCGGTTTTGATTGAATGCTCCGGTCAAGTGCAATTCCCACAGTGCCGCCGATGACTGCGCCTGCAACGCTGCCAATTATTTGGCCTTTTCCTTGGCCTATATCATTGCCTGCCACGCCACCAATCACGCCACCGGCAACTTTGCCCGTTTCAGCATTGTCTTCACGGATCATGACATTGCGTAAACCGATAATCGTGCCAAATTTCACCTCTTGCAGCGTACCTGCTTGGGCAGTGGTATAAGTATTACTGGATGGCATGATAGAGCAAGCTCCTAATGCCAACGGTAGCAGTAAGATGCCTGCATAAACGCCCAATTTCATGTGTTTTACCTCATTGTTTCTTTAAGCACTCAAGATAAGCGGCTTCATCCGGGATGGTTTGGTGGCGTTGTGCCAGCCAGATGCTTTCTGCCAAACAATCCATCATGCGGTGTTCCGCCGCGTTATTGCCGTATTTGATCACCAATTGCCGGTAAAGTTCGCGAATTCCGGTCGGGCGGTCAGTGGCAACCTGTTCGCGAATCCCAAGGTGCAAGCCCATGTGCAAAAACGGGTTGGTTTCGCCATTGTCGGGCAGGTAGTCGCGTTGTATCGCGCCATCGGGGGCGGCAAAGACGTGATGGTATTCGGGGTGTTCCGCAATTACGCTGGTGATTTGGGTTTCTAACGCATCCAGCGGTTGTTTTTGTTGAAACTTCTGCCAGCATTGCGCGTAATAGCGGCGCATGGCATCGCGGTCATTGCCAAACATTAGACGGTTTTCTCCTTGAAATCACACAGGTCGGCAATCAGGCATTGCCCGCATTTGGGGCTGCGTGCCACGCAGGTATAACGCCCGTGCAAAATCAGCCAGTGGTGCGCATCCAGCAAATATTCCTTGGGAATGTGTTTGAGCAAGCCTTTTTCAACTTCTAACACATTTTTGCCGGGGGCAATGCCGGTACGGTTGGCGACGCGGAAAATATGCGTATCCACTGCCATGGTCGGTTGATGAAACGCAGTATTCAAAATCACATTCGCGGTTTTACGCCCAACACCGGGTAAGGCTTCTAAAGCGGCGCGATCTTGCGGCACTTGTGAGTTATGTTTTTCGATAAGAATACGGCAGGTTTCGATAATATTGGCGGCTTTGCTATTAAATAAACCAATGGTTTTAATGTAATCCTTTAAGCCGTCCACGCCGAGCGCGTAAATCGCTTCTGGGGTATTGGCAGCGGGGAATAAATGCGCAGTGGCTTTGTTTACCCCTTTATCGGTGGCTTGCGCCGAAAGAATAACCGCAATCAGCAATTCAAAGGTGCTGTTATAAACCAATTCAGTGGTAGGGTTGGGATTCGCATCGCGCAGGCGGCGGAAGATTTCCTCCCGCTTGGCTTTATTCATGCGGTTTCACCGAGATTATTAATGGGCATGGTTTTAGCAGATTTAGCCGTTTGCGCCATGCGTTTGTCGATGTAATTTTTTAGTGCTACTAAAAAACCCAAACCAATAAATGCACCGGGGGGCAGGGCAGCCAGTAATAAACCTTTGAAATCATCCCCTAGGGTCAGAGTCAAGCCTCGTGCGGCTTCACCAAACATGAGGTGAGCTTGTGCAAATAATGTTCCATTGCCGACCAGTTCACGCATTCCGCCCAATACCATCAGTACCAGCATGAAGCCGATGCCCATCATCAGGCTGTCATAGCCCGCGTGTAGCGGCGGGTTTTTGGAGGCATAGGCTTCCGAACGCCCGATCACAATGCAGTTGGTCACAATCAGCGGAATGAAAATGCCGAGAATATTGTAAAGGTCGTGGAAATACGCCTGCATCAGCATTTCAATCAGGGTGACATTGCCCGCAATGATCAAGACGAAAGCAGGGATGCGGATTTCGGGGCGAATGTAATCCCTCACGGTGGAAATGGCGAGATTCGATGCCACCAGTGCCAGTAACGTGGCTAATCCCAACCCCAAGCCGTTGACAAAGTTGGTTGTGACCGCCATCAGAGGGCATAAACCCAACAGTTGCACCAAGCCGGGGTTATTGTGCCACAAGCCTGCGACGGTCAGTTCACGGTAAGTTGCATTCATGGCTGTGTTCCTTGTGCAGGCGCTTTGAGGGGAAACAAATTGGCAAAATGGTGTTGTGACCATTCCAAGGTGCGTTTGATTGCGCCGACAACCGCTCGTGGCGTAATGGTTGCGCCAGTAAACTGGTCAAATTCGCCGCCGTCTTTGCGCACTGCCCAGCCTGCGGCAGTTGGGTTTTGCAAGGATTTATCGGCAAAGCTCAAAATCCACGGGTGTTTGTCCGCGTCGATTTTGTCGCCTAAGCCCGGTGTTTCTTTGTGAGCCAATACCCGCACACCTGCCAGCGTTTGATTCGCACGGATACCGACGGCAAGGCGAATTTTGCCGCTGTAGCCATCCGGCGCACTGACGATGAAAAGCGCGGCAACGGGCGCACCTTGTTTGCTGGCACGGTACACGGTTACGTCTTCAGCGCTACCGAAATCCGCAGCGGGTAATGTCTGTTTGCTGGCGAGTAAATCGTTATCGTAGGTTTGTTTATCCACCAGCACATTCAGTTGCTTCAGGGTGGCGGCGCGTTCGTTGGCTTCAACCGTGGGCAGTGTCAGGTCGTACACCGAGGCCAGGGCTAAAGTGCCAAGTAATGCAAATCCGGCAAGGAATGCGCCCGGTTTGATAATTTGTTTGATTAGCGGCTCAGTCATCCCTGTAATCCCTGTTTAGTGCCGTACACACGCGGCTGGGTGTAATAATCCAGCAATGGCACGGCCATATTCATAATGATGACGGAAAACGCAATCGCATCTGGGTATCCGCCCCACGTGCGAATAATGTAGGTGAACAGCCCAATGCCCGCCGCGTAAAACAATTTACCGGTGGGGGTAGTGCTTGCAGATACGGGGTCAGTAGCAATGAAAAATGCCCCCAACATCGCAGCCCCGCTAAACAAATGAAACAGCGGCGACGCATACGCTTGCGAGTCAATCAGCCAAAACACACTGGCTATCAGCGCCAATGTTCCCAGCAATGCGACCGGAATCTGCCAGCCGATAATGCGTTGCCACAGCAACCACAAGCCGCCGAGGAGCCATGCCAGACTTACCCACTCCCACGCTTGCCCCGCCAACAGGCCGAATTGCCCCGTGGCGTAAATTTCGCTTAAAGGTTTATGCAAACTCAAGCTGATTTTGACCGCATCGAGCGGGGTAGCCGCGCTCAGTGCATCCCAGCCTTGGATGCTCCCGGCAAATACGTGTTGCAAGGTTTGCCCCAAACCAATATGCACAAAGCTGAAATCCACTGGTGCAGGCCAAATCGTCATTTGCACCGGATAAGACACTAACACGGCGGCATAACCAATCATCGCGGGGTTGAACGGGTTGTAACCCAAGCCACCATACAAATGCTTAGCAATCACAATCGCAAAAATCATCGCAATCGCAATCAACCACCAAGGCGAAAACGCAGGCATTGCCACCGCTAACAACCACGCCGTGACCACCGCACTGTAATCGCTCAGAAACGGGCGTACCGGGCGTTGGCGCAATTTCAACATGCCCCATTCCAGCAACTCCGCCAAGACAATAGCCAGCACTAAATTACTGAGTATCCCCCAACCAAAGTACCAGATCAGTACGGCTGTGCCGGGAATCAGGGCGTACAGCACTTGGCGCATAATGCTGCTGACATCTTGTTTGCCGCTCACGTAAGGGGACGTGCGTTTGCTGAAAATCATTCCGTGGTTTCCCCAGTAGTGGCTTGGGCGGCAGCTTCTGCTTTTTTGGCTTTAGCGCGTTCCAGTGCGGCTTGAATAGCGGCTTTTTTGCCGTCATCGGTAGTGGCTTGCGCCTGTTCTTTGTGTTTGGCTAGCTTTTCGGCTTTTTCACGTTTGGCGCGTTCGAGGCGTTCCTGATGGAAATCGTGACGTTCGCGGGCAATGTTTGCCTTGGTTTTGGCGTCGCGTTGGGTGCGAATTTCCGCCTTGGCAAAGCGGTAATAATCCACCAAACGAATGTGGCTGGGGCAGACGTAGGCACAGCAGCCGCATTCGATGCAGTCAAACAAGTGGTATTGTTCGGCTTTGTCGAAATCGCGGGCGCGGCTGTGCCAGTAAAGCTGTTGTGGCAGTAAATTGGCGGGGCAGGCTTCGGCACAACGTCCGCAGCGGATACAGGGCAGGGCGGGCTGCTGTTCGTTCTCAGGAATATCGCTGACCAAAATGCAGTTGGTCGCTTTGACGACAGGGATTTGGTCGCTGTGCAAGGAAATACCCATCATCGGGCCGCCCATTGCCAAACGCTTTGCTGCTGGCGTGTAGCCACCGCTGTGTGCAATCAGGTGTTGAATCGGTGTACCTAACGGGACTTCGACATTGCAAGGTTGCGCTACACCTTTGCCGGTGATGGTGAGGTAACGGTCAATCAGCGGTTCACCCAAGACCACGGCACGGTAAATGGCACGGGCAGTTGCGGGGTTGTGGCAAACAATGCCAATCGTGGATGGTCTGCCGCCGCTGGGGACTTCCTTGCCGGTGAGGATTTTAATGAGCTGCTTTTCGCTGCCGCTGGGGTAAAGCGTGGGGATGGGGATAATCGCAATGCGTTGATCACCGAGTTCCTCACGCGCGGCTTGCATGGCAGCAATCGCTTCGGGCTTATTGTCTTCAATGCCGATCAAGCAGCGTTGGGTGGCGATAATGTGCATCATGATTTGCACCCCGCGTAAGATTTCCAGCGGCTTTTCACGCATCAGGCGGTCGTCGCAGGTGATGTACGGTTCGCATTCTGCGCCGTTGATTACCAGAGCTTCGATGGGAATATTGTCATGCACATTGAGTTTAATCGCGGCAGGGAATACCGCGCCGCCCATGCCAACAATTCCCGCTGCACAAATGCGTTGGCGTAAGATTTCGCCATCCACTTGGTTGGGGTCGGGGTAGGTGGGCATTCGGGCATTGCCCCAATCGTCTTTGCCGTCGGGTTTGAGGATGACACACAAATCACTGAGACCGGAGGGGTGGGCAATCGGGCGTTCTTCAATCGCGGTAATTGTACCGGAAGTGCTGGCGTGTAACGGCACTTTCATAAAGCCGGTGTGCGAGGCAATTTCTTGCCCCTTGTAAACGTAATCACCCGCTTTGACCGTGAGCGTGGGCTTGTAACCGCTGTGTTGCTGGAGGGGAATGATTAATTCCTCCGCCATTGGCAAATGCCGCACTGGGGCAGCGTTGGAATCTTCCTTGTGGTAATCCAGATGCAGACCGCCGTGATTACGCCAGAGTTTATGCAAGGTTTGTATCATGAGGCCACCTTTGGTGCTTGCGCGTTGGCATCATTGGAAGGCGAGGATTGTTGCATCAGCGTGTAAACCGGATACGGCCATTTCCAATTAGCAGGCTCGACCTTAACGGGAACCATCGCGATGCAATCCACCGGACACGGCGGCAGGCACAGTTTGCAGCCGGTGCATTCGCTTTCAATAATGGTGTGCATGTGTTTTGCCGCGCCGACAATCGCATCGACGGGGCAGGCTTGAATGCACAAGGTGCAGCCGATGCAGGTATTTTCGTCGATCACCGCGACCAATGGCACGCTGGAATGTTCGCCGTTTTCATCGTTGAGCGGTTTGGCTTCCACGCCCAGCAATTCGGCGAGGGCTTTAATTGTGGCTTCACCACCGGGCGGGCAATGGTTGATGTCGGCTTCACCTTTGGCGATGGCTTCGGCGTAAGGGCGGCAACCGGGGAAACCGCATTGCCCGCATTGGGTTTGCGGCAGAATCGCATCCACTTTGTCTGCAATCGGGTCGCCTTCGACTTTGTAACGAATCGCGGCGTAACCCAGCAGCAACCCGAAGATGGCTGCCAGCCCGCTAATGATAAGTATGGCTGCCAACATCAGTGTTTCACCAATCCAGAAAAGCCCATGAATGCCAGCGCCATTAGCCCAGCCGTAATCAAGCCAATTGCGTTGCCTTGGAAGGTTTCCGGCACATCCGCCACCGCAAGGCGTTCACGAATACCCGCAAACAAGACCAAGACCAAGGTGAAACCCAGTGCCGCACCCATGCCGTACAGCGCGGATTCAATGAAGTCGTGGGTTTCCTGCACATTCAACAATGCCACCCCCAACACGGCGCAATTGGTGGTAATCAACGGCAAATAGATACCCAATACGTTGTACAACACCGGGCTGCTTTTGCGAATCACCATTTCGGTAAAGCCCACAATCGCGGCAATCACCAGAATAAAGCTGATGGTGCGCAAATATTCCAAGTGAAACGGTTCGAGCAGGTAATTGTTCACCAAATAACTGGCAACTGATGAAAGCGTCAGCACAAACGTGGTTGCCAAACCCATGCCCATCGCGGTTTCCAGCTTTCTGGAAACGCCCATGAACGGGCATAATCCCAAGAAGTGTGACAGGACAAAGTTATTGACCCACACCGTACCAACAATAATAAGTAAGTAATCTGTCATAAATTCAGGCTTTGGGAATGGTTTCCAGTGAATAACTGAGCGGCGTATTTTGCCATATTGGCGAGTTATAACCTACAGCAAAGCGGCTGCCCATGATAATTGTCAGAAAGATCGTAGCGCTATTTTCGTGATAATATCGCTAGATTGCATACCGTGAGGATTTGGATTTGGATACTAACACGACGATTACCACTTACATGCAAGGCGTTGGTCAGCAAGCAAAGCAGGCTGCTCAGATCCTTGCGAATACTGAGATTAGCACTAAAAACAATGCATTGCTGCGTATTGCTGAAGTGATGTTGGAACGTGCGGACTGGCTGAAGGCTGAAAATGCCAAAGATTTGGCGGCAGGGCGCGACAAAGGCTTGGATGCGGCGATGCTGGATCGCTTGACGCTGACCGATAAAACGATTGCAGGCATGGCGGAAGGTGTGCGCCAAGTGGCGACGCTGGCTGATCCGATTGGCACGATTACCGATATGAGCTACCGCCCGTCGGGGATTCAGGTGGGCAAAATGCGTGTGCCGTTGGGTGTGGTGGGCATTATTTACGAATCGCGCCCGAATGTGACGGTGGATGCGGCGGCTCTGTGCCTGAAATCCGGTAATGCCACGATTTTGCGCGGTGGGTCGGAGGCGATTCATTCAAATCAGGCGATTGCAGCGTGTGTGCGGGCAGGCTTGGAAGCGGTCGGTTTGCCATCCGCCTGTGTGCAAGTGGTGGAAACCACGGATCGGGCTGCGGTGGGCGAATTGCTACGCATGGCGCAATACGTCGATGTGATTGTGCCGCGTGGTGGCAAGGGCTTGATTGAGCGGGTGAGTGCCGAATCGCGCATTCCGGTAATCAAGCACTTGGACGGGATTTGCCATGTGTACATTGATGATCAGGCCGATCTTGAGAAAGCGGTGAAGGTGGCAGTGAATGCGAAGACGCACCGTTACGGCGTGTGCAATGCGATGGAAACCTTGCTGGTAGCAGAGGGTGTGGCGGCGCAAGTGTTGCCAATCTTGGCGGAAGAATACGCGGCGAAGGGCGTGGAATTGCGCGGTTGTGAGCAGACGCGGGCGCTGTTGCCTGCGTGTGTGGCGGCGACCGAAGAAGATTGGGGGGCGGAATACTTAGCACCAATTTTGTCCATCAAGGTGGTGGCGGGTATGGCTGAGGCGATTACGCACATTAATACTTATGGGTCGCAACATACCGACGCGATTATTACTGAGAATTACACGCGGGCGCGGGCGTTTTTGCGGCAGGTGGATTCGAGTTCGGTGATGGTGAATGCGTCAACACGTTTTGCCGATGGCTTTGAATATGGGCTGGGGGCGGAGATTGGGATTAGCACCGATAAGATTCATGCGCGGGGGCCGGTGGGTTTGGAGGGCTTAACGTCGCAGAAGTATGTGGTGTTGGGGGATGGGCATATTCGACAATGATGATGTTTTGTTCTATATCCATCGGCACAGGTAGTTTTCATGCAAATTCAGGTTAGTCAACTTATCGTTAAGTTCCTGCAACAGTTAGGTGTGGAAACGATTTTCGGGATGCCCGGTGCACACATCCTTCCCGTATACGATGATCTTTATGGCTCCGGTATTCAGACGGTGCTGGTCAAGCATGAGCAAGGTGCTGCTTTTATGGCGGGCGGTTATGCGCGGGTGAGCGGGCGTATTGGTGCTTGCATCACGACCGCAGGCCCCGGAGCCAGTAATTTGATTACCGGTATTGCCAATGCCTACGCTGATAAATTGCCGATGATTGTGATTACCGGCGAAGCGCCTACCCATATTTTCGGGCGTGGCGGTTTGCAGGAAAGTTCAGGGGAGGGGGGCAGTATTGACCAAACTGCCTTGTTTTCTGGTGTAACCCGTTACCATAAGTTAATCGAGCGCACCGACTACCTCACCAATGTATTGAATCAAGCCGCAAGGCAACTGGTTTCTGATGTACCTGGCCCTGTGGTGCTAAGCATCCCCGTCAATGTGCAAAAAGAATGGGTGGATGCTACGATTCTGGAACAATTACCGACACTTAAACCGCTCCCTAAGCTGCACATAATCCCTTCTGTGCTGGAACAATGTGCTGAGATGATCCGTCAAGCCCGATGCCCGGTGATTCTTGCTGGTTATGGTTGTTTGCAATCTGCTCAAGCCCGTGCTGAGTTACATAAATTCAGTGAGCATCTCAATATTCCCGTCGCCACCAGCTTGAAAGGCAAGGGCGCTATGGATGAACGTTCTGCGCTGTCACTAGGCAGTCTGGGTGTCACCTCTAGCGGTCATGCCATGCATTACTTCATGCAGGAAGCTGATTTGATTATCCTGTTAGGGGCTAGTTTCAACGAACGCACCAGTTATGTCTGGAAGCAGGGTGTATTAAATCCCAGCAAAATTATTCAGGTTGACCGTAACGTGGCACAACTTGAAAAAGTCTTTAAGGCCGATTTAGCGATTCAGTCTGATCTGGGGGATTTTCTGGCGGCACTGAATGCCTATTGCGTGCCACAGGGGCTTGAGCCAAAACCCTGCCCTGATATTGCTGCTTTCAAACGCCGTATTGACGCTAAAAATGAAGCAGAAGGTACGGTTATATTCGGTCATAAATTCGCCTTGGTTAAAGCACTGTTTGCACGGCTAGAACAGCAGTTCGATGAAGGTATTGTATTGGTCGATGACAATATTATATTCGCGCAAAATTTTTATCGGGTAAAAGCGTGTGATTTATTTGTACCGAATACGGGCGTATCGTCATTGGGTCATGCCATTCCTGCTGCGATTGGGGCACGTTTTACCTTGAATAAACCCATTTTTGCGATTTTGGGAGATGGTGGCTTCCAAATGTGTTGCATGGAAATCATGACTGCCGTGAACTACCACATCCCTCTCACTATTATTCTGTTCAATAATCAGACTTTGGGGTTGATCCGTAAAAATCAGCACCAGCAATATGCACAGCGTTTTCTGGATTGTGACTTTCAGAACCCGGATTATTCCTTATTGGCAAAATCTTTTGGTATCAATCACTTCAGTGTTAAAACATCAGTAGATTGTGAGAGTGTTTTTGCGCAAGTCGATTTCCATCGCGGTATTAACCTGATCGAGTTATTCATCGATCAGGATGCTTACCCCAATTATTCTTCGCGCCGTTGAGGTTGTCATGTCGGCAAATCATGCCTTTGTTCTCAGTATCCCGGTGGCGGGTCGCCCTGCACATTTACGCAACTGTTTAGAGAGTATTTACCAGCAAATTGCCCGCTATGGCTATGCTGGCAGTATTAGCATTGTGGTGGCTGAGGACAGCCGTGAACCCCATCATATTGCACAGCATAAGGCATTGGTGGCAGCGTATGCGGAGAAAGGGTTAACGGTCATCCATTTCGACCAAGCCGAACAGTATCAAATGCTGCAAGCGATTCCCGATGCGCAACGCCAACACTTGGGACATTTGCTGACTACCCAGCCTGCCGAACGTTTTTACCTGAAAGGGCAAGCTGCCAACCGCAACCTCAGTTATCTGAAAATGCTGTCGATGACGCAGGATAAAGCCCGTACTTTGTATTATTTGGTGGATAGCGACCAGTCATTTCTGCCAGAAATTGATTATTTTCATGCTATCGACCGTATTTTCCGAACCACGGATACCCTGATGCTGACGGGTAAGCTGGTGGGTGATCCACCGGTATCACCAGCGGTCATGGCGGCGAATTTTTTGGAGGATGTCACCGCATTTTTGCATGAAATTGCTACCTATGAAATACGCGAGGCGTGCCGGTTTCATCGCGATACGCCGTTACCTGGGGATGCTGCTTACCACGATTTGGCGAAACTGTTCGGGCTTGAGCAGCAGGCGACTGTTTTCGAGTACCGTTGCCCGCTTGCAGGGGAGCATGACCATCATGCGTGTCTTGATACGTTTGCGGCGCGTTTGCAGGCATTTTTCTTTGGTGAGCACCTGACACGTAAAACTGCTTTCCAACTGACTGAAGAACCGCTTGCACTAGTCCCGGCACGCACGATTTATCCGGGTAATTACATTGTGAATTTCGATGGGTTGAAATACATCATTCCTTTCGGGCACTTACGTTTACGGATGTCGGGACCAACGGCGGGGCGTTTGATTCAGGCTGAAATTGGTGCGCGTTTTGTTTCAGCCAATCTGCCTATGTTACACAGGCGTACTTCTGAGACGGATTTACAGGATGATTTTCGCCCCGGTGTGGAACAGCAGCACGATGCACTGATTGACATTTCTAATGAATTTGAGCGTCAGTTTTTTGGTGACTTAATGTTATTTTCGGTCGTGGAATGGCTGAAGCAGTATGACTTGGAACAATTAAGCAATAAAGAATGCTTGCAAACAGTCGTTGATAAAGTAGAGGCTGAGCTATTAGCTTTGTACCAAACAAAACACGTAGCAGTGAACCAGCGTTGCCATGCGCTTGTTGCTTGGCTCAAGGAGCAGCATTATTGGGAAGAAATGCCCGCTTTACGTCATATCGAACAGTTTCTGTACAATATCGAGCACAATTTCGGGGATGAAGCCATTGCTTGGCAGCAAATACAATCGCTGACACACCGAAAGGGGCGTAAGCAGCAGATTATTCATGCGTTAATGCATTACCGTCATGAACGTACAGTCTGGGACAGTTTATTTGTCTGATTTATAGATGACCTTCGTTTAGGAACTTGGGGGCAACTCTACTGAGTTATCCCCCAAGGATAAAGGCAAAGGTTAGACCACGGAGCCATCCGCGTTCATGCCTTCGATTTTTTCTTTCTCTGGTGGGATCATGTGTTCGCGTTTGAGGCCGAATAGTAGCAGTAGCGGGGAGGCCACCAATACTGATGAGTAAATCCCAAACATAATCCCGATAGTCAATGCCAGCGCAAAGTTATGCAAGGCTTCGCCGCCAAACCACAGCATCGCCAACACCATGATCTGGGTCGATACGTGCGTAATAATGGTACGTGACATAGTACTGGTAATCGCACTGTCGATAATGTCCGGGATGGTTTCATCGCGCATGGTGCGGATGTTTTCCCGAATTCGGTCAAATACCACCACCGATTCGTTCACTGAATAGCCCAGTACCGCCAAAATACCCGCCAGAACCGTCAAGTCAAACTGCCATTGGAAGAACGCAAATAAGCCAAGAATGATTACCACGTCATGCAGGTTGGCAATCGCAGCGGAAACTGCAAAGCGCCATTCAAAGCGAAATGCCAAGTAAATAATAATGCCAGCCGCGACTAAAATCAGGGCTAAACCACCGTTTTCATACAGTTCCTGCCCGACTTGCCCACCGACGAAATCGACCTTACTGAGCGTGACATCGGGTGTTCCGGTTTTCAGCACGCTCATGATTTGCTCACTGACTTGAGCACTGGAAACGCCTTCTTTCAATGGCAAACGGATCAACACATCCTGTGTCGAGCCAAAGTTTTGCACCGCTACCTCATGATAGCCGGTGGCTTTGATGGCTTCACGAATGGTGTCGATAGGCGCAGCCTGTGCGTAGCGCACCTCCATCACCGTACCGCCAGTGAAGTCGACCCCCAGATTCAGACCGTAGAAAAACAGTGCGAATACCGAGAACACAAACGTTGCCAGTGAAATAGCCGTCGTGGTTTTGCCGTACCGCATAAACGGAATGGCTTTTTTAAATGGAAATAACTCAATCATGGTGTAGCCCCTTAAATCGCCAATTTTTGCAGACGTGGTTTGTAACCGTAGACGAGGTTAACCATCGCCCGTGACACGGTTACCGCACTGAACATGGAGGTCAGAATCCCCAAACACAGCACCACGGCAAAGCCTTTAATCGGGCCGGAACCCAATAAAAATAGCGCAATACCGGCAATCAACGTCGTCAAGTTAGAGTCAATAATCGTACCCCAAGCACGCTCATAGCCGATATTGATAGCGACTTGTGGCGAAGCACCCGCACGTAATTCCTCACGGATACGTTCGTTAATCAATACGTTGGCATCAATCGCCATACCGAGTGTCAAAGCGATACCCGCCAACCCTGGTAATGTCAGGGTTGCCTGAATCATGGAAAGCAGTGCAAACAGGAAAAAGCCGTTAATAGCCAACGCCACGCTGGAAATAACGCCAAAAACACGGTAGTAAACCACCATGAATAACACCACTGCTGCAAACCCCCACAGATTGGAGTTAAAGCCCTTTTCGATATTTTCTTTACCCATGCTAGGGCCAACGGTACGTTCTTCCACGATATAAACCGGCGCGGCTAATGCACCGGCACGCAGCAATAAGGCAAGGTCACGTGCTTCTTTGGGGGAGTCCAACCCGGTAATCTGGAAACGTTTCCCCAATTGCTCTTGAATGCGGGCAACGTTGATGACTTCCTGGGTGGTTTTGCTGGTTTTGACTGTTTGCCCATCGACGGTTTGGCTCTCGATTTTGGTTTCAATGAAGACCACACCCATGAGTTTTTGGACGTTTTCACCGGTGACTTTGTTGAAACGAGCTGCCCCTTTGCCATCGAGGGTAATATGTACCGCAGGACGGCTTTTGTCATCAAAGCCCGAAGAGGCATCAATGATGTAATCCCCAGTCAGCATCACTTGTCGCTTCAGTAGAATAGGGTCGCCATTACGCTCTTTATAAAGCTGCGAACCAAGCGGTGCACGCCCACTTTGTTGCGCTTGCGTTGGGTCATTTTGTTCATCGACCAAACGGAATTCGAGGGTGGCGGTTGCGCCCAGAATTTCTTTGGCACGGGCGGTATCTTGCACACCGGGGAGTTGCACCACGATGCGGTTAGCGCCTTGTTGCTGGATAACTGGCTCGGAAACCCCTAACTCATTAACGCGCTTGCGCAGGGTGGTGATATTTTGTTGCAGGGCAAATTTTTGAATGTCCAGCATCGCGGTTTGTGAAATACTGGCTTGCAAATCGTTAGTGTCGGGCAGTGCGGTGAATTGCAGGCTATTCTGGTATTCCTTGCCAAGTGCTGCCATGGCGGCATCACGGCTGGCAGCGTCGCGGAATTTTGCCAGTACGGTGTCACCTTCGCGGGCAATGCCCAGATATTTGATGTCTTGTTCGCGCAGGAAATCACGGAATTCGTCTTCGTAGCGGTCAATCTGCTTATCCAGCGCTGCTTTCATGTCCACTTCCATGAGGAAATGTACCCCGCCGCGCAAATCCAACCCTAAAAACATCGGGTTAGCATTCAAGGCACGTAACCAGCTTGGGGTGGAAGGGGCAAGGTTGAGTGCTACCACAAACTGATCGCCGACCGCTTCTTTCAAGGCTTCCGACGCTTTGAGTTGCACATCGGTGTCTTCAAAGCGGAATAAGGCTTGTTGACCGTTGTTCTCACTGGCGCGAATGGTTAAGCCTTGCGCCTGTAACGCTTGCTCGAAGCGCTGCATGGTTGCCGGGTCGATAGCCTGTTCGGTTTTAGGGCTTAATTGCACCGCCGGTTCGGAGGGGAAAAAGTTGGGAACAGAGTAGATAACCCCAATCAGCAGCACGACTGCGATCATGAGGTACTTCCAGAGTGGATAGCGATTCATTGTTATAGGATTCCGTGTGGGTTGGAGGTGAGGGGGAAAATCCCCCCACTTACCGTTTATGCGCCTTTCATCGTGCCTTTGGGCAGGACAGAAGCAACAGCCTGTTTTTGTACTTTGATGGTGACATTATCCGCAACTGTCAAGTCGACGAAGCTATCACCTAAGCCAGCAATTTTACCAATCACGCCGCCACCGGTAACGATTTCATCGCCTTTGCCGAGGGATTCGATCATCATCTTGTGTTCTTTGGCACGCTTTTGCTGCGGGCGAATAATCATGAAATACATAATGGCGAAAAATACGCCCATCATCAGCAACATTTCGATGCCACCACCTGCGGGTGCGGCTGCACCTTCGGCATGAGCGTTAGATATCAGAAAGTCCACGTTCAATCTCCTTGACTGTTATTGTCGGCGGCTATTATGCCACCTCCCATGAAAAAGCGATAACCTGTTTCAGGTCATCGCGTTGCATCCTGCACAGCAGAATCCGGTCGATACCGAGGGCAACGCCTGCGCATTCTGGCAAGCCGTGTTCGAGTGCCGCAAGAAAACGTTCATCAACAGGGATGTCATGCCCGCGAGTGTGCGCATCTTGTACCAGAATTAAGCGATTCTGCGCTGAATCGGTTTGTTCCTGATAACCATTGCCAAGCTCCAATGCACCTAAATACACCTCGAAACGTTCCGCAACCGCCTGCCCATCCACCTGCTGTATGGTTGCCAGCGCAGATTGACTGGCTGGGTAATGGTACAGAAACGTCAATCGGTCGGTAGGGAATTGCGGTTCCACACAATGCGTTAACAGCAAATCCCGCCAAGCTTGCACTGGCATGTCACCGCTGATGGCGATGCCGTGAGCTTGCGCACAAGCCGACAATTGGGCTTCTGTGGCAAGATGGGGATCAAGCTGCACGCTTTCAAGGAATGCCTCACGATAACTGCAAAAACGCGGGGGTTTTTGCAGGTGCGGAATCAGTATGTGTAATAAATCAGCGACTTCGTGCATCAATTGTTGCCAAGTGAAGCCGAGCCGATACCATTCCAGTAGGGTGAATTCGGGGTTATGGCGTTTGCCGCTTTCATCACGCCGCCACACTTTGCAGAGTTGGTAAATATCACCCGCCCCCGCGACCAGCAAGCGTTTCATCGGGTATTCCGGCGAAGTGTGTAAATAGCGCAAACCCTGTGGCGTGTTGACGCTGAAGCTGTCAATGAAGGGGTCGGTGTTGCCCGCTTGCGAGAGTGCTGGGGTTTCAACTTCCAGCACCTTGCGTTCGGCAAAAAAAACGCGCACCTGCTGGTTCAGGGATGCGCGTTCGTGCAAAGCCGCTAGATTCACGCTTTGACGCGGGAAACGTATTCGCCAGTACGGGTGTCGATTTTGAGGATTTCGCCTTCTTCCATGTAAAGCGGCACTTTGACGACAGCGCCGGTTTCGAGCGTGGCAGGCTTAGTGCCACCGGTCGCGGTATCACCACGGACACCGGGGTCGGTTTGGGTGATTTTCAGTTCGGCAAAGTTAGGGGCAGTGACTTGAAGCGGTACGCCGTTCCACAAGGTGACGACGCATTTTTCATTGCCCTTGAGCCACTTGACGGCATCACCCATCGCGGTTTCACCGGCTTCGAGCTGTTCAAAGGAGCTGCTATCCATGAATGTCCAGACGCTGCCGTCGGTATAGAGGTATTCCATATCACGGTCTTCAACGTCAGCCCCTTCGACTGTTTCCGTGGATTTGAAGGTTTGCTCAATGGTGCGCCCACTTTTGAGGTTGCGGACGCGGGCGCGGGTGAAGGCTTGCCCTTTGCCGGGTTTCACGAAATCACTTTCTACGACAGTGTAAGGGTCGCCGTTGATAATAATTTTCACACCAACCCGTAAATCATTTGCACCATAGGTAGCCATTGTCCATCTCCAAAATCGTTCATAGCCAAAATAGCCCGCTATGATAACCGGAATCCAGATAAAAAATCAGGTAGAAATTGGCATGAACTCACATAATGTCGTATTGTATATACAATCCTTTATATTCAATACAACGGTGGTGTGAGATGGCACTCAGCATTCGCAACGAACGCGCCGAACAGTTGGCTCGCGAAATCGCGCAATTGACGGGTTACAACATGACTTCCGCGATTATTATGGCTTTGGAAGAAAAGTTGGAGCGTCTGCAACGTTTCCGCCGAGTGAATGGCAAGCTGGATGAAATTATGGTCATTTCGCGGCGCTGTAGTGCCTTGCCTGATCTGGATACGCGCAGTGCTGACGACATCCTCGGTTATGACGAACACGGGGTAAATACCTTGTGGTAATTGATACGTCTGCCATTATCGCCATTTTATTGGGTGAACCAGAAACTGAAGCCCTTTCCAAAGCCATTTTAGATGACCCCAAGCGTTTGATGAGTGCTTTTTCGTTACTGGAATGCAGCATTGTGATCGAAAGTCGCAAAGGCGAAGCTGGTGGGCGTGAGCTGGATTTGCTACTGTACCGCTTACAAGTTGAAATTGTGGATATGAATGCCGAACAGACGCAACTTGCTCGCGAAGGCTGGCGGCAGTTTGGGAAGGGGAGGCATCGGGCAGCGTTGAATATCGGTGACTGTTGTTCGTATGCGCTGGCGAAGTACGCGGGTGAGCCGTTGTTGTTCAAGGGCGATGATTTCAACCATTCGGATATTCCCTATGTTGCTTTATAAACAAACGCCGGTAGCGGTTTGGCAGCGTGAATTAGCGGGTGCGGTGCGTGATCCACTGGTGTTGATGCAAGCGTTGGGGTTGGAAGGGGGAGATGTGAGCACGGATGCTGTTCGCCAGTTTCGCCTGCTAGTTCCCCACAGCTACATCGCTCGGATGAAATATGGCGATTGGAACGACCCACTGTTACGTCAGGTGTTGCCGCTGGATGCTGAGTTGCAAGTGGTGGAGGGTTTCCACGCTGACCCTGTGGGTGATAATCAGGCATTGGTAGCCGATGGTGTATTGCACAAGTATCACGGGCGCGTGTTACTGGTGACGACGGGCGCGTGTGCGGTGCATTGCCGTTATTGTTTCCGGCGGCATTTTCCGTACAGCGACGCGAATCCGGTGAAGGGCGAATGGGAAGGGGCATTGGCGTATATCCGTGCCAATCCTGATGTGTGCGAAGTGATTTTGAGTGGCGGTGATCCGCTGACACTTGCTGATGAGCGCTTGGCATTGTTTTTCAAGCAGTTGAGCGGTATCCCTCATGTAAAACGTGTGCGTTTTCATACCCGCTTGCCGGTGGTGTTGCCGTCACGGATCGATGCGGGATTTTTGCAGGTGCTGGCAAGTATCCGGCAGCAAGTGGTCATGGTGATTCATGCCAATCACGCGCAAGAGTTAGCAGCAGACGATGTGCGCCAAGCATTAGCCGCTTTGCATTCGGCGGGTGTGACCTTGTTGAATCAGGCGGTGCTATTGCGTGGGGTGAATGACAGTGTGCAGGCACAAGTGGATTTGAGCGAGGCGTTGTTTGCCGAGCGGGTTTTGCCGTATTACTTGCATGTGTTGGATAGGGTGGCGGGGGCGGCGCATTTTGAGGTGGCGGAAGGTGAGGCTGTCAGCATTCTGGAAGAAATGCGCCAACAGTTACCCGGTTTCCTCGTGCCGAAATTGGTGCGTGAAGTGGCGGGGGAAAAAGCCAAAACGCCGGTTTGCTAAATTATCGTTTAATATTCCCCTCTATCATAAAAATAGAGGAGAATGTTGGCTTGATACAGGAATCAATTACAACTAAACAATGCTGCCGTCAGCATTGATTTTTTTAGCGTAAGTTGTTAAGTACTTAGGCATAAGTTACTCGGAACTTTGCAATCGTAACCGATTGATTTGTAATGGGTGGTTTTTCCGAAAAACTTTTGCATAAGTACTTAAAAAGATTGGCAGACTAAGAGAGTTGTCCACGCCAAATGTGATACGTTCAATGTTCTTTAACTTGTAAGTATTATTGTCGGCGTTATTGGTAATAAACACGGCTTCATCATCTGGTGTGTTTGCGGCAAAGTGGATGACACGATAATTTGCTTTTGGTTGCCCGTTAGTATCGTTAGTAAATAGATCCTGCTTCAAATGGAAAGTATCATTTCCCACTGAGCCATCAATTTGTTCCAATTTGATTTCTCCCGCTCTTTCCTTTGCCATTAAGTCCAGTATCGCTTGTGGGTCGCCAATGGCTGCTTGAATTTTGTCGTGGAAGCCCTCTCCTGGAGGAATGCCAATTTCTACAGTTTCATTGATGGTATCATCGCCTGTTCCCCCGATGATTGTATCTATTCCGTAGCCACCTTCGAGTGTGTCATTACCTGATCCCCCATCCAGTAGATCATCACCATCGCCGCCGTATAGTTCATCATTGCCTACGCCGCCATATAAGGTGTCATTATCATCGCCGCCGTCCAGCTTGTCATTACCAGACCCGCCGTCCAATAGGTCATCACCGTTACCACCTTCAAGGATGTCATTATTCGGGAAAGTAGGGGCAGGAGTGCCATCAGCATCAATATCTCCCGAAGTTCCTGCATTTGATGTTGGATAATCATCACCATACAATTTGTCGTTACCATCCCCACCTCTCAGTGTCTCTCCTTGGAGCTTTCCATCGACTCGTATTTCCTCATTGCCATTGGAGCCTCCTATCAAAATATCATCACCCGGACCACCATCAAGGTAATCAGTACCAGTGCCACCGAATAGCCAGTCTTCATGATTGCCCCCGTAGAGGTAGTCATTGCCCCCTTCTCCTGATAGTCGGTCTAAGCCATTTCCACCAGACAAGATGTCACCTCTCTGTTGGCCGGTTAAAACATCATTACCATTGCGACCAGATAATGATTGACCACATTGGTCGGCTGTTCGAAAGTCGTCGTTATTGGTGCCAATCCAAGGCGCTATTGGATTTGGACAGTCGATAGCACCCGTAGCACCCGTAGCACCCGTAGCACCCGTAGCACCCGTAGCACCCGTAGCACCCGTAGCACCCGTAGCACCCGTAGCACCCGTAGCACCCGTAGCACCCGTAGCACCCGTAGCACCCGTAGCACCCGTAGCACCCGTAGCACCCGTAGCACCCGTAGCACCCGTAGCACCCGTAGCACCCGTAGCACCCGTAGCACCCGTAGCACCCGTAGCACCCGTAGCACCCGTAGCACCCGTAGCACCCGTAGCACCCGTAGCACCCGTAGCACCCGTAGCACCCGTAGCACCCGTAGCACCCGTAGCACCCGTAGCACCCGTAGCACCCGTAGCACCCGTAGCACCCGTAGCACCCGTAGCACCCGTAGCACCCGTAGCACCCGTAGCACCCGTAGCACCCGTAGCACCCGTAGCACCCGTAGCACCCGTAGCACCCGTAGCACCCGTAGCACCCGTAGCACCCGTAGCACCCGTAGCACCCGTAGCACCCGTAGCACCCGTAGCACCCGTAGCACCCGTAGCACCCGTAGCACCCGTAGCACCCGTAGCACCCGTAGCACCCGTAGCACCCGTAGCACCAGCACCTCCCAGTTGTCGTGTGAGTAACTGAAGGAGTTGTGCCACGATATTGAGCAGTGATTTAAGTGTCTCTGAATTGTTTGACAGATTCGGAGGCTGCCTCTGCATGGCGGATGTGGCGTTTTGTTGCCATGAGGGGGGGGGCGCCATAGGAGGAGGTGGCGAGGTTTTGTGGAATATATTTATCTGATGTGAATTGAGCGTTAATGGATGACATAACAAACTCCTTTTGCTTGCTATTTCCTATAAATAAAAACTTATGGGATAGCTGTATCCCTAAGCCTCTCCCTATTTATAACGCTCTATAACCGCATTGATATAATGTGTGCGACCACATACTCTTAAATTATAAAAATAGTTTTAATTTGGTTTTAATTGTTGTCACTTATATTTATGTTCCTTGGTATTGACAGTGGCTATATTCTCCAGACAAGCGGAATTATTTAGGTGATGAGGCGCGTTACGTATTGCCGTTGCGCGTCTATTGTTTATTGGATGATTGTTTGCGGAAATCCCACGGCGCTTGCGGTTGTTTGTCGCGCCATAAGCCGCGCTTGGCTTTGCGGGCTTGTTTTTCTGCGGCGGCATACGCGGCTTGATCGTCAGAGCTTTGTTCTTTAGCGTATGCGTCATAATGCCAGCCGCAACCGGCTTTGATTTGTTCCAGCGCGACATCTTTGCCTTCTACCGTGACTTTGCCAATCACGCGCCCGTAACGGTCGAGTTTGTAAGCTTCAACATCAGCAGTGAGATTGACAGCGCGGGTCATGAGCATTTCTTTGCACTTTTGCCCATGCGCTTGTTTGGTTTCAGGCGCATCAATACCTTGTAAACGGATTTTGTAATTGCGTTTGTTGCTGGCTAACACGGTCAAGGTATCGCCATCGCTAACGCCGACTACGCGCCCTTGTGCCAGCATTGTGCCAGCGTCGGTAATGCGTGCGCCCGGTGGTAGTTGGGCTTGCAGTTTATTATCCGGTTGTACCTCGAAACGGTCGATGCAGCCACCTAGCAAGAGAATGCTGAATACAAAGGACAGAAGTTTTTTCAAGATTGGCTCCAATACCAGGGGAAATGCATGAATACAATAGCGGATTATCCCAAAAAACCGATCATGATGAACTAAAAACCCTATGATGTGACCGGAAATTACTTGATCTGTATCAAGTTGAATAAAGCCCTTCCCGATAACATGAGTCTACAAAAGATTTACCCAAAAAAGTAGGAGATACTCATGAAAGCGCAAGCCCTGATGATTTCATTGCTGGCACTTGGCGTTGCCACTGCTGTGTGGGCGGACACAGCTACCAAGGCTGAGACAGCTAAGGTGGCAGAAGCAGCCAGCGTTGTGAAAGACGAACCGATTAAACCCTTACCTTCTTATGTGCCGAAAGAGGCGATGGTAGAGTTGGGGAAAAAGTTATACTTTGACCCGCGTTTATCCAAGTCCGGTTTTATTTCCTGCAACTCTTGCCACAACCTGAGCATGGGGGGCACGGATAACCTGCCCACTTCCATCGGCGATCATTGGCAACAAGGCCCAATCAATTCACCAACTGTGCTCAATTCCAGCATGAACGTGGCGCAATTTTGGGACGGGCGTGCCAAAGACTTGAAAGCTCAAGCCGGTGGTCCGATTGCCAACCCCGGAGAAATGGCATTCACGCATGAACTTGCCATTGGTGTCTTGGAATCCATTCCTGCCTATAAAGACGAGTTCAAGATGGCATTCGGCAAAGATTCGATCGACATCGACATGGTGACAGATGCAATTGCGGCATTTGAAGAAACCTTGGTTACACCCGATTCCAAATTTGATCGCTGGTTGAAAGGTGATGAGACCGCGATGAATGACAAAGAACTCAATGGTTACAAGTTGTTCAAAGACAGTGGCTGCGTGGCTTGCCACAATGGCCCTGCGGTAGGTGGCTCCAGCTTCCAGAAAATGGGTGCAGTTGAACCGTACAAAACCGACAGCAAAGCCGAAGGTTTGGTGGGGGTTACTGGTAAAGATGCTGACCGTTTCAAGTTCAAAGTGCCTACACTGCGTAACGTAGAAATGACGTATCCGTATTTCCACGATGGTGCTGCGAAAACGTTGGAAGAAGCCGTCACGATCATGGGTCAAATTCAGTTGGGTAAGAAATTCTCTGACACTGAAACGGCTGACATTGTGGCATTCTTGAAAACCCTGACAGGTAAACAGCCTGACATTAAGTTGCCGATTTTGCCTCCGTCTACTAACGATACACCGCGCCCTGATCCGTTTGGCAAAGGTGATGCGGCTAAAGCAGATGATACTGCGAAAAAATCGTAAGGTTTTATAACCGCAATAACCCCCTGCATTACGTAATGCCAGTCAGTTAGTCTGACTGGCACTATCCCCAACTGCTCCACTGTGTATTTAAACTCGACCTTTTAATGGCCCGGCAGCACAGATAGTTTCTGCAACACCTTCGCTGTATTTGGCAAAGTTTTCGTGGAACAGCGATGCCAGATAAGTGGCTTTGGCTTCATAAACGGCTTTATCTGCCCATGTTGATGAAGGTTCCAGCACTTCCGTGGGGACATTCGGGCAGGCAACCGGGATGTTTAAGCCGAAAATAGCATCACGACGGGTAGCGACTTGATCCAAATCACCATTCAAGGCAGCGTTGACCATGCTACGGGTATGATGAATGTTCATGCGTTTGCCCACGCCATAGCCGCCGCCTGTCCAGCCCGTATTTACCAACCAGCAAGAAACGCCGTGTTCATTGATTTTTGCACCCAGTAAGTCCGCATACACAGAAGGGTGCAGCGCCATGAACGGTGCGCCAAAGCACGTGCTGAAGGTGGCGGTTGGCTCAGTCACACCTTTTTCGGTTCCCGCGACTTTGGCGGTATACCCCGAAATAAAGTGATATACCTTACAGCGTCAAGACCTGAACATTTTTAAAGGTTTGAAAATTTGTTGTCATCAACTGGGTCAGTTCTTTCTTGTGATCGGTATCCAGCTTGTCGAGACAGTTGGTGATGGCCGCCTTGAAAGCGGGAAACTTATCATATACCTTACAGCGTCAAGACCTGAACATTTTTAAAGGTTTGAAAATTTGTTGTCATCAACTGGGTCAGTTCTTTCTTGTGATCGGTATCCAGCTTGTCGAGACAGTTGGTGATGGCCGCCTTGAAAGCGGGAAACTTATCATAGTATTTCGAGTACAAGCATTTTTTCTTGACGAACTTCCACAACCGTTCAATCAGATTGAGGTTGGGTGAATAGGTCGGTAAAAATAATAGTTCAATATTGAGCCTTTTCGCACAGGCAAACACGGCTTCACAGCGTTGATACTTGGCATTATCCAAGACCAAAGTGATCGGTATTTTGAGTGCTAACGCTGCAATTTTTTCCAATAATTCACACACGCTGTTAGCGTTGATATAGGAGTCGTTAGTGATCGTGATGAGTTGTAGCGTTATCGCATTGAGTGCGCCCAATACGTTGTAGCGTTGTCGACCACAGGGGGCTTTGATGAATACGCGGGAAAATGACCACAAAAACCCCAGAAACGGTGCTAACACGAAGTGGGCGGCATCGACAAAAAAAGGGCGCGTTTGCCCTCCTTAGCCTCCTGAATGCGCGGTTTTAGTTCATTTTCCAGGAACTTTTCTTGTGCTTCCACATCAGCTTTGGCGGGTATCATCCCCACTTTACGGATGTCCATCCCTATTTTCTTCATAAAGACACGTACCCTGTCCTCACTGCGTTTGATGCCTGTCAGCTCCTCAATCTTAGCGGCTGCCGCCTTGCTGGTTGCGGGGGGATATTCACGAAAATAGGCTTCAATCTTGTCTTTATATGCCATCAAATCACTCTGTGGTTTATTGAATCGTATTTCTTTAAGAGCTTCTAAACCGTTAGGTTGTAGGTAGGCGTTTAGGTAGGCAAGCAGCGTGGCTTCTGTAATCCTTTCCAATCGTTTGATTTCCTTATGCGTCAACTGTTGGGATTTCAGGTACAGCACGGACATTTTCTTACGGACTCTGGGATGAGGATGGCGCTCCTTCCAGTAGAACAGCTCCGCTATCTCATCCTCAGTGAAAGTGATTTTTAATGTCATACATTACTCATGGCTGCTTTTGTTACCAGTCATCTAACCATATTTCCCTGATCAAAAAAACTATTTTATGGCACGGACTGGTATACATCGCTTGTTCTGTCGTCAATTTGGAAATCGGTGGCAATACGCCAAACGCATCACACGTCAGCATGATGATGTGCTTGGGGTGACCGGCTTTACCCGGATATAACGCGCCCGGAATCTGAGTAATCGGGTAGCTGGCACGGGTGTTTTCGGTGATGCTGTTGTCATCCAGATTCAGTTTGCGCGTCGCTTGATCCATAACCACATTTTCCAGCACTGTGCCGAACGTTTGGGTGGTTTTGTAGATCATTGGCTCTTGTTCTGGCGACAAGTTGATGACTTTGGCATAACAACCGCCTTCCAGATTGAAAACGCCAGTGTCGCTCCAGCCGTGTTCGTCATCACCGATCAGGGCGCGATTAGGGTCTGCGGAGAGGGTGGTTTTGCCCGTGCCGGATAAGCCAAACAAAATAGCCACATCGCCCTCTTTGCCAACATTGGCAGAAGCGTGCATGGACATAATGCCGCGTTGTGGCAAGAGGTAGTTGAGGACGGAGAAAATGGATTTCTTGATTTCACCCGCGTAATGCGTACCGCCAATCAGAATCAGGCCACGGGTCAGGTTTAACAGGACAAATGCCCCGGAATGAGTGCCGTGCTTATCTGGGTCGGCTTGCATATCCGGTACATGGATGACGGTGAATTTAGGTTCAGTAACGTCAAGGGTACGGTTCAGGTCATCGGGTCGAATGAACATATTACGTGCAAACAACGCGTGCCAGGCATACTGCGTAATAATCCGCACGGGGAGTTCATCGGCGGCGTTTGCCCCTGCCAGTAAATCTTGTACGAACAATTCCCGCCCCTCTAAAAATTGCAGGGCATCGGCTAAGACTTGATTGAATTGGGCTTCGCTCAGAGCCTTGTTGACTTTGCCCCACCATACTTTGTCGTGTGAACCGGCATCATCCACGATGAATTTGTCATTGGGGGCGCGTCCTGTAAAGGTACCGGTATAAGCCACAAAAACCCCGTCTTCACTGATTTTACCTTCGCTACGGTTGAGTGCTTGTTCGTAAAGAACTGGGGAAAACTGATTCCAATAAAGATTAGTGGTATTTTTTAGCCCCAATGTACTGGCGAGATGCTGTGCCAGGGTATCTGTTGTACTCATAATTACGCCTCCGGTAGCGCCGCATAGTGTCGACAATATGTCGTATAGGTGTTAAGAAGGCAAAGAATAATAGCGCACGATGTCGACTATTAGAATATGTTTTAGTGTAAATTTAGTGATAAATAGCAATATTGTCGACATATTAATATTGGTGTGTCGACAGCATGTCATTGCCTAGGGTTTTCTTGAAAAATTGATAAAAGTTGTTGTGCTTTTTGTGCTGACTTGCAGAGTCAGTGTGATATTCTCCAGCAATGGAAAATTTCTACTTAAGTCAAACACGTTTCACTGATTTCCCGTTGGATGAGCGCTTACTAGCCTCGCTTCATGAGACGGGTTTTGAATTCTGCTCGCGTATTCAGGCAGAAACCTTGCCGTTGGCCTTGGCGGGGCAAGATATTGCCGGTCAAGCGCAGACGGGTACGGGCAAAACCGGTGCATTTTTGGTGGCGGTGTTTCAACATTTGTTGAAAAATCCACTGCCGAATCCGGGGGCTGGTACGGTGCGTTGTCTGATTCTGGCACCGACTCGTGAACTGGCGATTCAGATTGCCCGTGATGCTGAAGCGTTGGGTAAGCATACTGGCTTACGTTCTGTGTTGGTGTACGGCGGTGCGGGTTATGACAAGCAACGTCGTCAGTTTGAAGAGGCTGTCGATGTATTAATCGGTACGCCGGGGCGGGTGATTGACTATTACAAGCAACGGGTATTTACCCTGAAACAGGTGCAAGCCTTGGTGATGGATGAAGCTGATCGTATGTTCGACATGGGCTTCATTCAAGATGTGCGCTACTTGATGCAGAAACTGCCGCCACCCACGAAACGCTTGAACATGCTATTTTCGGCTACGTTGTCACAGCGTGTATTGGAATTGGCTTATGAACACATGAATAACCCGCAACAAATCAAAATCGAAGCGGAATCGGTGCGGGCGGATAATATCGCTGAACACGTTTATTTTCCGGCAAATGAAGAAAAAATTCCCTTGTTGATTGGTTTGATTCGTCAGCTAAACCCTTTCCGTGCCATTGTGTTTGTGAATACGAAGCATATTGCCGAGAAAATTGACGATTACCTGCGTGCTAATGGCATTAGTTCTGACCTGATTTCGGGCGATGTGCGCCAGAATAAACGTGAAAAGCTGTTGCAAGCGTTTGAAGCGGGGGATTTTCAGGTTCTGATTGCCACCGACGTGGCAGCGCGGGGCTTGCATATTCCTGATGTATCGCACGTTTTCAATTTCGACTTGCCACAATTGGCGGAAGATTATGTGCACCGTATCGGGCGTACTGCGCGTGCCGGGGCATCGGGTGAAGCGCACAGTTTTGCGTGTGAAGATACGGCGTTTTATTTGCCGGATATTGAGCAATACACGGGTAAATCCATTCCGGTAGCCAAGATCACCGCCGCGTTATTGCCAGCAGAACTTCAGCGTCCACAGCGTAGCCAGCGTGAGCGGGTGGGGCATCATGGTCAGGATAAGCACCGTTCACAGGCCAGCAATAGCGGCGGTGAGCAGCGGCGGCGCAGACGACCCCGTTCTAACCCTAACGCAGGTTAAACCGTATGGATGCCTACGCCAAACGCTTACACAACCCTTTTAGTGGTGTTTTGCAGGTGGTGGCTAATGAGCAGATGCGTGCCCTGAGTTTCAATGGAGTGGACTGGGAGCTTCAGTTTAAATGCATAACGCCACGCGGTGTTGGGTATGCGCGGATCGGGCGCTGGGAACGCAGTGCCGGTTTCAAACCTTATCCTCTCGACCCTAGTATTGACCCCCTCTCGGTGGAAGCCGCGTATGTGGCGGTTGTGACGGTGCTGGAAACGGCACAAATGCCATTGCATCAAGACGATTACTATGAGTTTTGGTTGTTAGAAGACACTACCCGCCAGCCCTTAGCTTTATTAGCCAGTTGTCGCCAGAGGCAGGAAATGCGTCAGGCAACGGTTCACCCTGTCTGGAAGTGCATCAGTGCCAGTCAATTGGATCTGGAAAATACCCCAGAAGAAGCACGTCGTGGGTTACCCCCGCTCAGTTACCGTTTGGAGCAGCAGGTTAAACACTATGCTGGGCAAAATCCGCAAGCCCAATGGTTTTTACGGGCGGTAGATGGTACGGGTCAGGCATTGAATGCTAATGGCGAGATTGCCAGTGACGTGCTGGCAGCAAGTCATTTTCCCCCATTGTTATTGCGTGAAACGTGGGGCAAAGTGGCAGAAAATGCGTTGTGTACCCGTTATTTGCAGCGCATTGCCCCACGTTTATTAACCTTGCAGGCATTATCACTGGAAAGTCGCGATAGGGTAGAGCAAATGGCAAGTCGTTACGCGCAGGAAGTGGCTGCCCATTTTCATTTATACCCCGCTGTAGCCGATAAACAGCGCATGACGGCGTTACGGGTGGAGGCTCGCTTGCGTAGCGCCTGTTTTAACGAGCGCAGAACATGAAGATTTTGTAACCTTTCCGCAAACCCTTGGTAATGTTGCTTCTGCCACAATCATGGCTATACACAGCATTATTGCAAAGGAGTAAGCCATTCATGTTCAAACGTAAGCAGCGGATGTTAAGCGCAGGTTTGCTGATGAGTTCTGTACTGGTGTTGGGAAGCCTGCCTGTATTGGCAGAAACCACAGCGCCGTTAGTATCAGCCCCTGTAACCACGCCAGCGCCTGCCCCGATTGCAGGCTCATTGCCAGAATTGACGACATTAATTAAACAAAATAGTCCGGCTGTGGTGAGCATCAGCGTTGAAGCCAGCGCGTCGTCTAAGCGTATGGGCGGTTTACCGAAAGGTTTTCCACCTGAATTGGAGCGTTTTTTCCGGGGCTTGCCTGATAGCGAAAGTCCGCGTTCGGAGCGTGCACGAGCCAGTGGTTCAGGATTCATTATTTCAGCAGATGGCTACATTGTTACCAATGCCCATGTGGTGGAGGATGCTAAATCCATTACTGTCGGCTTGAATGATCGTCGTGAGTTACCTGCTGAAATCATTGGAGTTGATACCCTCAGTGACGTTGCTTTGCTGAAAGTAAAAGCCGAGAACCTGCCTACCGTGCAATTGGGTGATTCGAATGGCTTGGAAGTAGGGCAGTGGGTAGTAGCGATTGGTGCACCGTTTGGCCTTGACCTCACGGCGACGCAGGGCATTGTCAGTGCTTTATCGCGCAGCTTGCCGGATGGTACTTATGTTCCCTTTATCCAGACTGATGTGGCGGTGAACCCTGGTAATTCCGGTGGCCCCTTATTCGACTTGAGCGGGCGTGTGGTCGGGGTAAATTCGCAGATTTATAGCCGTAGCGGTGGCTACATGGGGATTTCGTTTGCTATCCCGGTGAATGTGGCAAAAACCGTCATCGAACAGCTTAAGAGCAAAGGTAAAGTCGAACGCGGTTGGTTGGGTGTTGCGATTCAGGATATGAATCAAGATTTAGCCAGATCTTTTAATTTGAATCAGCCTGATGGTGCATTGGTTTCTAGCGTCCAGCCGGGTAGCCCTGCCGATAAAGCCGGTGTGCAAGCGGGGGACGTTATCATCGGGTTTGGTGAGGGGAAGGTGAAATCTTCCTCTGACTTGCCATTGTTAGTGGGTAATACGCCAGTGGGTACACAAGTCCCCCTCAAACTCCTGCGGGCAGGGGCAGAAAAGAGCTTGGATGTTACGATTGCAAAATTAGGGGATGATGAAGACGTTTCGCCAGTTGCAACGACTCCCAGTGAAAGTGGGATGTTAGGAGTGGCTGTTGCAACATTGAGTAGTGAAGAACTCAACACGCGCAAGTTGACCCATGGTGTTGTGGTCGAACAAGTTTTAGCAGATAGTCCAGCCGAACAAGCAGGCTTGACGGTGGGTAATGTGATTGTCTCCGTCAATAACCAGCCGGTTAAAACAGCGGCTGATCTCAAGACGGTGGTACAGGCTGCACCAGCCGGTAAACCCATTGCTATGTTGGTTATGCAAGGGGAACAAACCCGCTTTATTGCAGTCAACAAACCATAAGCACACATTAAGTACACCATTCTTTTCTTGGCACACTCCAAGCACTTTCCCCCGTCAGCGGATACGCACCGTGGCGGGGGATTTTTTTGTAGTTTGCCGATTATCTGAAGATCACGAGAGTTTATTTGACGAACAGAAGACAGCGGATACACCAGCCCGCATCATCAGTGTAATAAGCAACCTAAGGAATTGTCCTATGCCTGATGACATTGAAACTTATACTCCCCCGCTTGACGAAACCCTTATGCCTGAAGCCAGCACTTTGGAAGACAGCACGCCTGATGTAGAGCCTGACATATCGGCATTATACCAGTCCGTGCCATAAAATAGTTTTTTTGATCAGGGAAATATGGTTAGATGACTGGTAACAAAAGCAGCCATGAGTAATGTATGACATTAAAAATCACTTTCACTGAGGATGAGATAGCGGAGCTGTTCTACTGGAAGGAGCGCCATCCTCATCCCAGAGTCCGTAAGAAAATGTCCGTGCTGTACCTGAAATCCCAACAGTTGACGCATAAGGAAATCAAACGATTGGAAAGGATTACAGAAGCCACGCTGCTTGCCTACCTAAACGCCTACCTACAACCTAACGGTTTAGAAGCTCTTAAAGAAATACGATTCAATAAACCACAGAGTGATTTGATGGCATATAAAGACAAGATTGAAGCCTATTTTCGTGAATATCCCCCCGCAACCAGCAAGGCGGCAGCCGCTAAGATTGAGGAGCTGACAGGCATCAAACGCAGTGAGGACAGGGTACGTGTCTTTATGAAGAAAATAGGGATGGACATCCATAAAGTGGGGATGATACCCGCCAAAGCTGATGTGGAAGCACAAGAAAAGTTCCTGGAAAATGAACTAAAACCGCGCATTCAGGAGGCTAAGGAGGGCAAACGCGCCCTTTTTTTGTCGATGCCGCCCACTTCGTGTTAGCACCGTTTCTGGGGTTTTTGTGGTCATTTTCCCGCGTATTCATCAAAGCCCCCTGTGGTCGACAACGCTACAACGTATTGGGCGCACTCAATGCGATAACGCTACAACTCATCACGATCACTAACGACTCCTATATCAACGCTAACAGCGTGTGTGAATTATTGGAAAAAATTGCAGCGTTAGCACTCAAAATACCGATCACTTTGGTCTTGGATAATGCCAAGTATCAACGCTGTGAAGCCGTGTTTGCCTGTGCGAAAAGGCTCAATATTGAACTATTATTTTTACCGACCTATTCACCCAACCTCAATCTGATTGAACGGTTGTGGAAGTTCGTCAAGAAAAAATGCTTGTACTCGAAATACTATGATAAGTTTCCCGCTTTCAAGGCGGCCATCACCAACTGTCTCGACAAGCTGGATACCGATCACAAGAAAGAACTGACCCAGTTGATGACAACAAATTTTCAAACCTTTAAAAATGTTCAGGTCTTGACGCTGTAAGGTATAGCACCTGAGCAGCCGGTTAACCCGCCTGCCGACTCGAATGATAAGGTGCTTACCTCTGCATTAGGCGTTTACCGTCAGCTTGTGGAGCAATTGGAAGCCAATAAGCAAACCATCCATACCAATCGCCATGAGCTTGCACACATTCGTCAGCAAATCCGCGAACTTTCCGCACTCAGCAAGCGTGATCCCCGTGTGGAAGACGAAGCGGATAGCCATGGATTACACACCAGCAAAGTAGCCGCACAATACGACGATTGCGGTAGCATTATCGCTTATGCCGAACAAGTGCGGCGGCATGTGTATGACAATATTAATGAAGCAGAAGAACTGTTGTCACCCATGACCCAAAGCGTGGAATTGCTCAAATTACGGGTGCGTCACATTCGTTTGCTGGAAGGGTTGCTGGCAGCGCAGGAAAATGGCTTGCGGCTTGAAATTCAGCAGCGCAATGCGGATGCGTGTATCTGGCAATTGGCAGACATTCTCAAAGTTTGACGCTTTGTGGGTGACGAATCAGGTTGTCTGGGTCGAATTGGCGCTTGAGTGCCTGTAAACGGGGGTAAGATTTACCGTAATACGCCGTTTCCCAATTTGGTAATTCCACATCTGGGTAATTGCGGTAATGCGCTTTGATGCCCCCGGCAGTCAGCATTCCTTGGATGTCACGCACGATGTGTTCCGCCATGTTGGTTTGTGTTGCTTTGTCGTAATAGGTTTGCAATTCACCCAGATAGCCGAATGCACGATGCGGATAAGCAGCAGTAGCCTCTAATGTCGGGTTGTTAATTGCCCCGCCTAAGGTGTTAATTTGCAGAATAGTGGTCAATTTTGCGACGGCAATTTGCTCGCAAATGGTTGGTAACAGCGCTTTTATGTCGGTGAAATCACGGTAATAACCGGCAGAAACGTTCTTAAAATACATCGGATCCACGCCGCCTTTGTAACGTTGGATACCGGGTAAGAAAGCATCCTTGCGTGGGGGCAGGGTTTCAGTCGCCCCCGCTTTCAGTTTGGCAAGAATGGTTTTCAAGGCTGTTGACGGTGTATTGCTGGTATCTGTCACGATCACGGTGACATGTTTACCATTCAGTACCCATGAGGAGTAGGCGGTCTTGGGTAAGGTTTTCATCCAGTTAAACCAGCGTTCTGCGAGTTGAGTAGCGCTGGCGGGGGTCAAGTTGCGGTACTTGTAGCGGTAGCTGCTGAAATAGCTTGGGGCAGGGTGTGTTTTAAACTCCAGTTCGGTAATGATACCGAAATTGCCATTGCCACCGCCTTTACAAGCCCATAATAATTCGGGGTTGTCGTTGGAGTCGTGTAACTGGCCCTTACCATCTACCATGCGTACTCGTTGCAAGCTGTCACAGGTTAACCCCAATTGCCGGGCAAAAAAGCCGTAGCCGCCCCCTAAGGTCAGCCCTGCGACACCAACCCCAGCACACGAACCGGCGGGGATCAAGCGCCCGTATTGATGCAAATATTCATACACCTTGCCGAGTTTCGCGCCCGGTTGGATAGTCAGGCGTTTCGTGGTTTTGTTGTACTTCGGTTTATTCATGCCGGATAAATCCAGCATTAGCCCGCCGTCATTGGTTGAGAAGCCTTCAAAGCTATGCCCGCCACTTTTGACTGCAATGGGGAGCTTGGCTGTTTGGGCGTAGGCAACGGCTTCTTGAACGCCTTTTTCATTGATACATACCGCAATGATTTTAGGCATGGCAGTAATGCGTTTGTTGAAGATCTGGCGGTGTTTGGCGTAATCAGCATCATCACGTCGCAGAAAGCGCACGTTGCGACTGGAGATGGGGGCGTTACTGTCGGAGTGCTCATAAGTTTCTGGTTCCGGCGTAAGGCTGGGCTGGAACGTCCGGCTGGAATCACGCAGCAGGATCAGCACCATTACTACCTGCTGGCCTTGCTGCTCGGGCTGGTGGTGGGCAGTACGCTGTTCGGTACGCTGAATCTGCATCTAGCGGGGCAGGGTGGTTTAGCCAAAAGTATGCTAGGCGGTATTTTTGGCGCAATCCTGGCAGCGGAAACCTTTAAGTATTTTGCCGGAATCCGCCAATCGACCGGATTCTATTTCGTCCCCGGCCTTATTATGTTAATTGCCGTGGGGCGTATCGGCTGTTTTCTCGCCGGATTGCCGGATTTCACCTATGGCGTTGAAACCAGCCTGCCGTGGGGCGTGGATTTCGGCGATGGTGTCCAGCGGCATCCGGTGCAGTTGTATGAAACCCTAACGATGTTCGCTTGCCTTGCTGTATTGCTCATCAGTTACCCGCGCCAACCGCTGTTTTGGCAACGTCACGGTTTTTACGTATTCGTGCTGGTGTATGCAGGGCAACGTTTTGCATGGGAATTCCTCAAACCGTACCCGCCCGTCTTCGCCGGTTTGAACCTGTTTCACTGGATCAGTCTGGCGCTGCTGGTGTACGCGCTGCTTATGCTTAACCGGAGTCAAACCGATGTCGAATAAAGCCCGCCCGTACATTTTCTACGGTCAAACCCAGTCCTTGTGTGAGGAATGCCTCGCGGTCGTACCCGCCAAAATCCTGTTCCAGCACGGCAATGTGTATTACCAGAAACGCTGCGCGGAACACGGGGTGCAAAAAACGCTGGTTTCCACCGACATCGACTATTACAAACGTTGCAAGGAATACCTGAAACCGGGCGACATGCCGCAAGCCTTCCAGACCGACATCAACCAGGGTTGCCCGCATGATTGCGGCCTGTGCCCCGACCACGAACAGCATTCCTGTCTGGCGCTGTTTGAAATCATCGACGAATGCAATATGCACTGCCCGGTGTGTTTCGCCAATTCCGCACCCGGCATGGGCAATCCACGCAGCATGGAAGCCATCGAAATCATGTTGCAAACCCTGCTGGCGAGCGAACAGCAACCCGATCTGGTGCAGGTGTCCGGCGGTGAACCGACCTTGCATCCGCAACTGATGGACATTTTGCGCCGCCTCAAGGCCAGCCCGATTCGCCACCTGATGCTCAACACCAACGGCATCCGCATTGCCCGCGATCCGCATCTGGTGGAAGAACTCGCTACCCTCAAACCGGGTTTCGAGGTCTATTTGCAATTCGATTCGCTCAAAGCCGTCGCCCTGCAAAACATTCGCGGGCAGGACATGCGCAATATTCGCCAGCAAGCACTGGAAAAGCTCGAACAGCACAATATTTCCACCACGCTGGTATGCGTGATCCGCAAGGGCGTGAATGACGACGAAATTGGCGAGATCATCCAGTTTGCCCAGCAATGGCAGTGCGTGCGTGGGATTACTTTCCAGCCCGTGCAGGATGCCGGGCGCAACGACGGCGACAAGCCCGCCAACCGTATTACCCTGAGTGAAATCCGTACCCGCATTATTGAGGCGGATAACCCGTTTACCGATACCGACATGATTCCACTGCCTTGCCACCCGGAAAACATTTCCATTGGCTACGGGATTAAAATGGGCGGGGAAATCGTGCCTGTGACAGGTTTGTTACCGCGTGAGGAACTGCTCAAGGGCGTGGACAACACCATTACCTTTGAAAAGAGTGCCGGGCTAAAAGACGCTTTCCTCAAACTGTTCTCGCTGGATGCGTGCAGCGAACAGACCACGGAAAACCTGCAAACCATGCTGTGTTGCCTGCCCAAAATTGAAAGTCAGGGGCTGACCTACAATAACGTATTTCGCATTGTCATCATGGCTTTCATGGATAAATACGACTTCGATATTGGTTCAGTGAAACGCTCTTGCACCCATTTTGTCGAGCCTAACGGGAAGATCTATCCGTTTGACACCTGGAATCTGTTTTACCGCGACAAGGTACGGGAAAAAGCAATAATGAGCAGCACCGCTGGAGGTCTTTCTTGAAGCGTTTCTATTGTATTTGCGGGCAGGAGGTTCTTTTCGAGGATAAAGATTGTCCCTGCTGTGGTAGTCCTTTAGGTTTTAACCCCGATACCTTGCAGATGGTCGTGTTACTTCGTGCGCCTCATCTACGTGCCTGCGCGTTGCGAAATCACCCTGTTGCTTGCAATTGGGTGCTAACACAGGGGGACAGCCACAAGCAATGCCGTTCTTGCCGTTTGACTCGTACCGTTCCTGCGCAAAATATTCCGATTAATGTCCAGCGTTGGAAGGTTTTAGAACGTGCTAAACGGCGCTTGGTATATTCCCTTATTGCGTTGGGATTGCCATTAGTTGGGCGTGAACAAGACCCTTGTCAGGGGTTGGTGTTTGATTTTCTGGAGGACCAGCGTACTAATCCATTGGTAAAAAAAAGATTGGTCTATACTGGGCATAAGAGTGGTGTTATTACGCTACATGCGGTGGAGGCGGATGATGCGCACCGTATGACAGCACGGGAACAAATGAATGAGCGTTACCGAACTGTGCTAGGGCATATGCGCCATGAAAGTGGGCATTATTACTGGGATGTGTTGGTTAGGGATTCGGCATGGTATCCACGTTTTCGCTACCTGTTTGGGGGGGGAGGAAAACTACCGGCAGGCATTGGATTATTATTATGCTTACGGGCCTGTTCCCAATTGGGAAAAGCGCCATATCAGTGCGTATGCCAGTGCTCACCCATGGGAGGATTGGGCGGAAACATGGGCACATTATCTGCACATTATGGATACACTGGAAACCGCAACGGGTTTTGGTTTGATTCACCGTGATGCGGTCGATTCCAGCGGCTTTCATTTGTTGATGCAGGAGTGGCGGCAACTGACGCGCATGATGAATGCACTAAACCGCAGCATGGGGCAAGCAGATGCTTACCCCTTCACCTTGTCACGGCAGGTGATTGTCAAGTTGCGGCTTATTCACCAGTTGGTGACAGGTTCAGAAGGTATGTAGGTTGCTATCAGGTTGTGCATGGCTTTCGAGTCTGGGCATTGAGCGAAATGCACGGTTTAACTGATTGGCCCATTCGTGGCGAATTTCGAGCAAATACGGGTCTTCAGCTTCAAATTTGTAGTGTTTTGGCTTATTAAATTGGTCGCGTGGGTAAATCAGAACTTCAATGGGTGGCCCTACGCTGGCGTTACTTTTCATGGTGGAATCCATCGAAATCAGCGAACAGATAGCAGCATCTTCTAAGGAGGCATCACGGGTGATGAAGCGATCCAGCACGGGTTTGCCGTATTTGCTTTCGCCAATTTGCAAGTAGGGTGTGTCATCTGATGAGGTAATGTAGTTACCTTGCGGGTAAATCATGTAAATGTTGGGGTTGCGCCCTTGAATCTGCCCCCCCCAAGATCAGGGTGGCATCGGGTACAAAGCCGGTTTGCTCCGTATGTTTACGGATGCGAGTGACCAATACATCCCCTAGGTATTCAGCAACATCGGCTAGGTAATTCAGCGTATTGATATTGCGTGGTGCACCTTCTTGGACATCACGGCGAATTTGTTGAATCACGCCTTGGGTAGTTGCGAGGTTCCCAGCACTCATAATCACTAAACAACGGTCGGGCGTGGTGATGCAACGGTGCATCTTGCTGTAAGTGCTGACATGATCAATACCTGCATTCGTGCGAGAATCAGAGGTCAATACAAGCCCAGCATCGAGAGAAATGCCAATACAATATGTCATGTCAGTTTAAGGGGTAGTTAAGGTTAAGATAACTTATTAGGCTCTTTGCGACAGGTCAATGTTCTCGTGACGTTGTTTGTTATTTTGCGACGATAATAATGGTTTTTAGGATAAGTGATACCTATGTCAAGCTGGTTTATTGCTGATTTACACTTAGATGCGTCTCGATCCGGCACTATTCATTTGCTGCTGGAGTGGTTAGCCCAGATTGAGGAACGCGCAGAAGCTTTATACATTTTGGGGGATTTATTTGAATATTGGGTAGGTGATGATGCTTTACAGACGGAACATACCCTGTGGTTACGACCGGTAGTGAAGCATTTGCGGCAATTGAGTAAACGTGGGGTGCAACTTTACTTCCAGCATGGCAACCGTGATTTTTTGGTAGGTGAAGCATTCGCGGCGGTGACAGGGTGTACCTTATTACCAGAGAGCCACCTGATTGACCTGTATGGTACACCGACATTATTGCTACACGGCGATACATTGTGTACGGATGATGTGGACTATCAGCAAGTCCGCACGTTATTTCGTAACCCACAATGGCAGCAGCAATTCTTGGCGTTACCCTTAGCGGAGCGTATCCGACAGGCTGAGGCGATGCGGGCGCAAAGCCGTCTGAGTATGCAGGGCAAGTCAGAAACTATTTTGGATGTCAATCAACAAGCTGTGGTGGAAACCTTGCGTGAAGCAGGGATATTGCGTTTGATTCATGGGCATACACACCGTCCCGCCATCCATGATGTCAGCTTAGCTGATGCCACGGCACAACGTTTTGTGTTGGGTGACTGGCACGAAGACAGGCTTAGCTTTTTACGTGTTGACCCTGATGGTCTGCACTTGGAATATTGAGGCAGAGGCATGGAATACATGCCCCTACCGGTAGTACTGTGTGACTTACTTTTGTTTCAACAAATCGCGGATTTCGCCCAGTAATACTTCTTGGTTTGATGGTGCAGCAGGTGCTTCAGGCGCTGCTTCTTCTTTACGCTTCAGTTTGTTCATGGCTTTGATGGCGATGAAAATAGCCAGTGCCACAATGGTAAAGTCGAAAATGGTTTGAACGAATGCGCCGTAAGCCAATACCAAATCCGGTACAGGGGGTACAGCGTTGGGATCCCCCGCTTTTAGCATAATCCCCATTTTGCTAAAATCGACCCCGCCGACGAGCAAACCCAATAATGGCATGACGATACCATCCACGAATGCGGAGACGATTTTGCCGAAGGCTGCGCCAATGATGACACCAACGGCGAGATCAACCACATTGCCTTTCATGGCAAACTCTTTGAATTCACTGATAAAACTCATAAATACCTCCAGTTATTTAAAAAAACCCTTTATTTGACGATACAGATACCCTTTTGGTTCATCTTCACGATCCTAAGTGTAGAGCATTGAGTGAACTATTGTTTTCAGATAATCCCAGATATTTTCGGTATGAAACGCAGGACTATGAGTTAATAAGCATGGCAAACAGGGCAAGTGGGATCCTGTTTCAAGTGCATTTCGCGCCATTGCATGTATTTCGCGTCTAGCAGTAAGAGCCGTCCACTCAGCGTGGGCATCTGGAGTAAGGCTTTGAGGGTTTCAGTGGCTTGCATACTGCCGATAATGCCTGCAACGGGGGCAAGAATGCCGGTCGTGCTACAGGTATCTTCATTGTCACCGTCCTCGCTATACAGGCAGCGGTAGCAGGCGATTGCGGGCTGGCGGAAGTCAAAGGTGGTTATTTGGCCTTCCATACGAATCACAGCCCCTGAAATCAAGGGTTTTCCGGCAGTTTTACAGGCTAAGTTGAGTTGAAAACGGGTGGGGAAGTTATCGCTACAATCCACAACGGCATCGTGTGAAGTAACCGTGCTAAGCAGTTCAGCGTATTCAAGTTTTTGTTGAATGGTGTGTATTTGAATGGTCGGGTTTAACGCCCTGGCAGTTTGCGCAGCAGATTCCACTTTGGGTTGCCCGATATTGGTGGTGGTGTGAATCACTTGGCGTTGTAAATTGCTTAAATCCACAGTATCGAAATCGACCAAGGTGAGTTGCCCAACACCCGCAGCGGCGAGGTAAAGTGTAACCGGTGCGCCTAAGCCCCCCATGCCGATGATGAGCACTTTTGAGGCTAACAGGCGTTCTTGTCCGCTGATGTCAACGTCGGGTAGCAGAATTTGGCGACTGTAGCGGAGGAGGTATTCATCGTTCATGGGTGTGATACAACTGTGCTGGTGGAGCATTGGATTGTAGGTTGTGATGAGCCGTTTTGAAATAAGAACATATGGTGGAGCAGGTAATGCCTACCTGCTCCGGGTTTGTTTAGAAGTTGTAAACTAAAATCAGGGTTGCAACGGTGCGCTGACAGCCGTCCATGTGCTGGTTTCAACATCATCAAGTACGTCATTTTCGAGATGTGCGGAAACGCCTTTGATGGTGCTGTTTATATCCCCGCCGGTGAGTGCGAAGTAGAAGGTTTTTGTACCCAAAGTTCCTTGGATCAGGTTGCTGACGCTGGGAACCTCAGAAGCTGACAGGGTGAATTCAAAAAAGCCGCCGGTGCATTTCTCCCGGATAATCAGGCTGGAATGGACGAATGTGAAAGTACGGGCGCTGCATTCTGTTTCACCAGTGGTGTCATCAGCAAAGTGTTTGCCTTCCAGTGCTGCCAATGTCAGCGGCTTGGCTGGATGCCATTGAACTAGGCTGGTTTCGGAGCCATCGGTATTTTCAGCCATGAAGTCAATGGTATTGTCATCCTGACTGAGTTTGTGGAGTTTATATTGGGAACTCTTACCTGTTGTGAATGTGAATAACAATTCACCGTTATTCAATTGCCAAGTACCACCCATGGATTCAGATTCAGAATCGTTAGAGGAGCTAGAAGTAGTGGCAGTAGTGCTAGAGCCGGAAGTGCTTGTCGTGGCAGTAGTGCTAGATTCAGTGCCAGAGGTACTAGGCGGCTGAGGGGTGGGGGTGCTAGACGTAGTGCCAGAGCTACTAGAGCCAGTTGAAGAAGTGCTAGGCGGAGGAGGGATGGGAGTGCTAGGAGAGGTGTCTGTGGTGGCAGTAGTGCCGGGTTCAGCGCTATAAGAAGTGCTAGGCGGCTGAGGGGTGGGGGTGCTGGGTCCAGTTGCAGAGGCGCTAGACGTAGTGCCAGAGCTACTAGAGCCAGTTGAAGAAGTGCTAGGCGGAGGAGGGATGGGAGTGCTAGGAGAGGTGTCTGTGGTGGCAGTAGTGCCGGGTTCAGCGCTATAAGAAGTGCTAGGCGGCTGAGGGGTGGGGGTGCTGGGTCCAGTTGCAGAGGCGCTAGACGTAGTGCCAGAGGTGTTCGGGGTGCTATAGGGAACTGAATTATCTTCGGAATAAATTGAGAAAGTCCCATCCGTTCTAACAACAGCAAGCTCGGTATATCCACCCTTTACCGTAGTAAAGACTTTGCCGGATACGTCGCTGGTTTGCCAAGGGATGGAGCCTGCCGACTGGTAAACGTGGTGACTTGCAGCGTCTTCGCTGACGACACTCTGATGAACCAAAGCAACCTGACTATTCGTCTGGATTGTGGTCAATGTCGGTGTATCCAATATCGTTTCGATGCACTTGATATTGCGGCATTCACCGCCATTCGCAATCAGCGCGGTCAGATCATTTTTGACGGATGCATCCAGTTTGATTTTGGATACATCAATCAGGTCAGGATTCACATCAGTGTCTAGGGTTTGCAGAAGCTGTGCGATATGTATCCCCCCCTGTGAAATCGCCGTGACCAATACCCTTGTTTCTGCTTTGGTTGAGCCGAGTTCTACGCCGTCGATGGTAAAAGTAACGGTTTCACCGGCGATGAACTTGAACTCACCTTTCTCATTAGTGACGCCACTTTGTGTAGGCGTTTTGTAAGCCAGCCCTTTCACGGGTGCGTCGATGAAGACACCGGTTTTAACACTGGTATCGGTGATGGCTGTAGAACCACTGCCGCCGCCACCACAGGCGGATAGCAACACAAGGCTAGAAGCCAGCAGGGTAGTGGCGGAAAAGGTCGCAAAACGCGATGTCATCTGATGCATGATTTATCTCCAATTTATGAAATACAAAAAAGCAGCACACCGACCAGCCCGGAGCGGCAAGCCCTATTCGTCGTATGTTTTATACCCAATCAACGAACTAATGGGAGATTAACACAAAGTATGTAATGAGCGGTTTATATGACATCAATTTTTTTGCATTTTCATGAAAAATTTTAATGATATGTAATGGTCTAATGAACTTGGACAGTGTCAAGTCCCGATAGATTACATACTTTCTTGTCAAACTTCATACCCTAACACCGGAGCCAACCACCGCTCCGCTTCCGCCACCGTCATCCCCTTACGCTTGGCATAATCCTCCACCTGATCCCGCGCAATCCGCCCAATCCCGAAATACCGCGAATCCGGGTGACTGAAATACCAGCCCGACACCGAAGCCGCCGGATACATCGCAAACGATTCGGTAATGATCATCCCGGTATTCGCCTCCACATCCAGCAACGTCCACAACGTGCCTTTTTCGGTGTGGTCAGGGCAAGCCGGATAGCCGGGGGCAGGGCGAATCCCCTGATATTTTTCGGCAATCATCGCGTCATTATCCAACGTTTCATCCGCCGCATAGCCCCAGAATTCCTTGCGCACCCGCTCGTGCATCCGCTCTGCTAAGGCTTCCGCCAGACGGTCACACAAGGCTTCCAGCATGATCGCGCTGTAATCGTCGTGCTTGTCGCGGAAGGCTTTCAGGTGCGGCTCAATCCCAAACCCGGTACTCACCGCAAACACGCCCATCCAGTCCGCTTTGCCGGATTCCACAGGCGCAACGAAATCGCCCAGACAGAAGTTCGGCTGCTGCCCATTCCGTTCCATCTGCATCCGCAAGTTATGCAATACGCTCAAGGTTTGCGTGCGGCTCTCGTCGGTGTACAGCACCACGTCATCGCCTTGCGCATTTGCCGGGAAGAACCCAACCACCGCTTTGGCTTGCACCCACTTTTCATTCACCATCTTCTTCAGCATCGCTTGCGCATCCGCATACAGCTTGGTGCATTCCTCGCCCACGATCTCATCCGTCAGAATGGCAGGGAACTTGCCCGCCAATTCCCAACTACGGAAAAATGGTGTCCAATCAATGCGCTCCACCAGTTCCGCCAACGGATAATCGTCAAACACAATCTTGTTCCCCTCCTTTGCAAAAGGAGGGGTTAGGGGAGGATTTTCTTCCAGGATTTTCGGTTTAGGCGGCGTGTAATTCGCCCAATCCACCTGAAACTTATTCGCCCGCGCAGCAGCGATGCTCACCAATTTGCGTTCAGTCTGGTTCGCAGCACGCTTCACGCGCACCTGCTCATATTCCGCCCGAATGCTCGCCACATAATCCGGCTTCTGCTCTTTGGACAGCAGCGCACTCGCCACGCCCACCGCCCGCGACGCATCCGGCACATACACCACGATGTCGTTCTGGTACTGCGGTTCGATCTTCACCGCCGTATGAATTTTGGAGGTAGTCGCCCCGCCAATCAGCAACGGCACATGGAAATCCTGCCGCTGCATTTCCTTGGCAACATGCACCATTTCATCCAGCGACGGCGTGATTAGACCAGACAGCCCGATAATGTCCACCTTCTCATCCCGCGCCACTTGCAGGATTTTTTCGGCAGAAACCATCACGCCAAGGTCGATGACTTCGTAGCTATTGCACTGCAACACCACGCCGACGATGTTCTTGCCGATGTCATGCACGTCACCTTTCACCGTTGCCATGAGGATTTTGCCGTTGGCTTGCACCTCGCAACCGGCTTTTTCCAGTTCCATGAACGGGTCGAGGTACGCTACCGATTTTTTCATCACGCGGGCGGATTTGACTACTTGCGGCAGGAACATTTTGCCTGCGCCGAATAGGTCGCCGACCACATTCATGCCGTCCATCAACGGGCCTTCGATGACCAGCAGCGGGCGACCGAGTTTTACCCGCGCTTCTTCGGTGTCTTCGTTGACGAAGGCATCAATGCCTTTCACCAGCGCGTGTTCGAGGCGTTTTTCAACCGGCCATGAACGCCATTCGAGGTCTTCCTTCTTCACTTCAGCCGAGCCATCGCCCTTGTATTTCGCGGCGATATCCAGCAAGCGTTCGGTCGCACCCGCGTCCTTGTTCTGGATTACGTCTTCAACCGCATCGCGCAATTCATTAGGAATATCGTCGTAAATCGCCATTTGCCCCGCGTTCACAATCCCCATATCCATGCCCGCTTTAATGGCATGGTAAAGGAACACGCTGTGGATGGCTTCGCGCACCGGATTATTGCCCCGGAACGAGAATGACACATTGGAAACCCCGCCAGAAATGTGTGCGTGCGGCAGGTTTTGGCGAATCCAGCGCGTGGCTTCGATAAAGTCCACCGCGTAATTATTGTGTTCGTCGATCCCCGTGGCGACCGCGAAGATATTCGGGTCAAAAATAATGTCTTCGGGTGGGAAGCCGACTTGTTCGGTCAAAATCTTGTAAGCACGGGTACAAATTTGAATTTTCCGTGCTTGCGTATCCGCTTGCCCCTGTTCATCAAACGCCATCACGATGACTGCCGCCCCGTAACGGCGAACCAGCTTGGCTTGGGCGATGAATTTTTCTTCGCCTTCTTTCATCGAAATCGAGTTGACGATGCCTTTGCCTTGAATGCATTTCAGACCGGCTTCGATGACTTCCCACTTAGACGAGTCGACCATGACCGGCACGCGGGCAATGTCTGGCTCAGAAGCGATCAGATTGAGGAAGCGCGTCATTTCTTTTTCGGCATCCAACAAACCTTCGTCCATGTTCACGTCGATGATTTGTGCGCCGCTTTCGACTTGTTCTAACGCGACTTCGAGGGCTTCGGTGTAATTGCCTTCTTTGATCAGGCGCTTGAATTTGATTGAACCCGTTACATTGGTACGTTCGCCGACGTTCACAAACAGGCTGTTTGCGCCGATATTGAACGGTTCAAGACCGGAAAGGCGGCATTCTTTGGCAAGTTCTGGTGCTTTGCGTGGCGCAATCCCCGCTACTGCGTCGGCAATGGCTTTGATGTGTGCAGGCGACGTGCCGCAGCAACCACCGACGATGTTGAGGAAGCCACTTTGCGCCCATTCACGGATGTGGACTGCCATTTCCGCGCCATCCATGTCGTATTCACCCATTTCATTCGGCAAACCGGCATTCGGGTGAGCAGAAACGTGGGAAGCGCACACGCGGGACATTTCTTCGACATATTGGCGCAGCAAATCAGGGCCAAGAGCGCAGTTCAAACCAAAGGAAATCGCGTCGGCGTGTGCCAGCGCATTGTAGAACGCTTCGGTGGTTTGCCCGGACAATGTGCGACCAGACGCATCAGTAATCGTGCCGGAAATCATAATCGGCAGTTCGATATTGTTTTCGTCGAACACCTGCTTGACCGCAAACACCGCTGCTTTGGCGTTGAGCGTGTCGAAAATGGTTTCGATCAGGATAATGTCCGCGCCGCCCTCAATCAGACCACGGGTGGATTCCATGTAGGCTGTGACCAGCGCGTCGAAGGTGACGTTGCGGAAACCGGGGTCGTTTACATCGGGGGAAATGCTGCATGTGCGGCTAGTCGGCCCCAACACACCTGCGACGAAGCGCGGTTTGCTGGGTGTGCTGTATTCGTCGGCAACCGAACGTGCCAGTTTCGCCGCCTCCACATTGATTTCATACGACAGCTCTTGCATGTCGTAGTCGTGCATCGAAATGGTGGTGGCGTTGAAGGTATTGGTTTCGAGAATATCCGCGCCAGCGGCGAGGTATTCCCCGTGAATGGTGCGGATGACTTCCGGCTTGGTCAACACCAGCAAGTCGTTATTGCCCTTGATGTCTGTGTGCCAGTCGGCAAACCGTGTGCCGCGATAATCGGCTTCTTCCAGCTTGTAGCGTTGGATCATCGTGCCCATCGCGCCGTCAAGGATCAGGATGCGGCTCGCTAGGGCTTGCTGGAGTTGGGTTGTGCGGTTCATGGTTACATCATCAGCAGTTTAAATAAGGTGGGTATCGTACCAGAATCTTACCTTTATGAGATACCAGACGATGGCACATGACCTATTCTGTTTCATGGCTATTTTTAACTAATTCAAATATTTTATGCAACATAAATAAACAATCTATAATTTGGATTAATGACAGTGATTTGATATAAAATTAATAATTATATTTATAAATTTAACTACTAATCTTTTAAGTACGTTTTACATGGAAAACAGGTAGAACGTTTTTTAATGATATTAACAATTTGTTGGAGTATTAATCATGAAAGTTTCTACTTTGGCTAAGTATAAGTACATGCTTTTATTAGGTTCCATGCTAAGTATTATCTCAAGTCAGACGGCTGTGGGCGCGGCTACTTCGGATAATTACCAGAAGGGAGGAACGATGATGATAAGCCCATTGGGCTTAGACAATAATGGCACCTGTTTTTCCACATTCAGTGGTGGTACAGGGGCCGATGCTTTTAGTGCTTGTGTCACGGCTGATGGCAATATTGCACGCTTCGATCTTCCCAGTGGTAATTATATTTATACCGAAGGGTATGCAGTGTGCTCAGCTAGTGGGAATGCAGCCGATGCGGGAAAACAATCAGAGACAGGGTGGAATGACCCGACTATTTTACAGCCTAATGGCCCCAATAAGCTACCGTTAACGATTACTCGAACCACCGCCGATGGTGTCTTTAGTCTGGTGCAAAAATATGCCTTTGCCGCAGCGTCTAAAAGTATCACTGTGACGATGACCTTAAAAAATACCAGTGGTGTCACTCAACCTAATGTACGGTTATCTCGTATTGTGGATGCTGATGTTGAGTCTTTTGACAACATCATGAGTAACAGTCGGGCGGAAGTGGTTGCGTTTAAGGATCCGCTTGGTGCTGGGCGGTTATCACTCACTGCTAACACCTTGAAATACCCTATTGTCACTTCTTCGGGGGATTATTCAAGCTTTCCTTGGTTAGATTGTTCACCCGCAGCCAACACAACAACGCCTTACAGTGGGGATACTGTCGGTAAAGTGACGTATGAGTTTGGTTCATTGGCTAAGAATATCAGCCGGACAGTGGCATTTGTCTACACTGGGGAGTGATTTATGTACAGCTTTAAAGGTATTTCGCCAAAAAATCTCGTAAACAGTTTAGCGTTGAATCCATTGCGTGTAGGAGTATTAGCCATGAAAGTTTCTGCTGTCTGTCAGACTAAGCGTTTGTTGTTATTGAGTATGGTGATGGGAGGGGTCATGGCATCTCAAGCCGCCATGGCTGCTGCCGATCCTGATGTTTCCAGAGAACGGGGTAGTGCCAGAAGTTCAATGACTGCTATGGGTTTTGATAGTTCGGGTACATGCTTTGCTACCTTTAGTGGTGGTACGGGAGCGGATGCTATCAGTGCGTGTGTCACCCAAGATGGCAATATCATGAGTTTTCTTACTAATGGCATCGAACACATCAACGTTGATTCATTTGCTTTTGAGGGCTATGCCGTGTGTACCGGTGAGGGAGCATCCTACTATGATAATGCTCCGGCAGGGGAATTTGGGTGGAATGATCCTGTTATTGTCCAGCCTAACGGGCCGAATAAGCTACCTTTAACAATTACCCGAACTACCAGTGACGGTGCGTTTAGTCTGGTGCAAAAATATGCTTTTGCGGCGGCTACTAAAAGTATTACGGTGACAATGGTACTCAAGAATATTAGCGGTGCTACAATCCCTGATGTGTCGCTTGCGAGAATGGTTGACGCCAATATTGACAATGCTTCTGGTAGTGATGTGATGAGTAATAGCCGTGCGGGGGTTGTTGCGCTCAGTGATCCCCTAGGAAATGGGCTATTATCACTCACTGCAAATACACTGAAATACGCTCGTGCAACGTCTACAGGGAATTTTACGGGGTTCCCAAAAACAGACTGTTCGCCAGCATCCAATACAACAGAACCCTTTAGTGGAGATGTTGCCGGTAAAGTAACTTATGCATTTGGCTCGTTAGCTAAAAACGTGAGTAAAACGGTAGGATTTGTTTATAGAGGTCACTAAATTTTTAGATAGCTTATTCGCTATTGTCTAATTTCTAAAAACTATGTGTATAGCGCCATATCCTTTAATAATTGAGACAGGGAGCATTTTGCTCTCTGTCTTGGTTTTGCATTATAAATTGTCAAATCCGTTTGAATAGTGTCAATGCTGCCGTTCTACTTGCTTTCAAATCTACCAAGGGCAAAGGATATTCGCGTAAATCATCGCCCCTCTCACGAGGCAGATGCACTTGTTTATTATCCCGATTTTGTAACTCTGGAACCCAGCGGCGAATGTATTTCCCTTCGGGGTCAAACTTCTGGCTTTGTAAAATCGGGTTAAAAATGCGGAAATAGGGCGCTGCATCAGCCCCGCAGCCCGCTGTCCACTGCCAACCAAACACATTGCTGGCCAGATCAGCATCTACCAAGGTATCGCGAAACCACTGTTCACCCGCTTGCCAGGGAACCAGCAAGTTTTTGGTCAATAAAGAGGCGACAATCATGCGCACGCGGTTATGCATCCAGCCGGTTTGCCATAACTCACGCATCCCCGCATCAATAATTGGAAAACCGGTTTTCCCATGCTGCCATCGTTCTAGTACTGCCGCGTGATCTTCCGCCCAGGGGAAAGCGTCGAAACGTGCATCCAGTGCGCGTTCCAGAGTATGCGGAAAGTGGTACAGTAAATGGTATGAAAATTCTCGCCAGCCAATTTCTTGCAGAAAATGCCGCAAGCCATTTTCTGCATCAGGGTGTGACTGCAAATAGTGTTCGGCGTGATACACGGCTTGACGTGGGCTGATTTCTCCAAAGTGCAAATGCGGCGAAAGCCGGGCTGTACCAGTTTGTGCAGGCAGATTGCGTGCCTCTTTGTAATTCGCCCCTTTTGGCAGAAATGCCAGCAATTTATGCATCGCAGTCACTTCACCGACCTGCCAATGTGCCATCATGCCAATATCCCAGCGGATAGTGGGCAATAACGCCAAAGCATTCAACGGCAAACTATCGGGCAAATAAGCAGGCGCAGGGATACGTTCTGGAGTGGGTAATGGCAGGTGTTGAATGCCGTATTTCAACATTGCTTTCCAGAACGGTGTAAACACTTTGTAAGGCGTGCCATCAGGTTTTAACACTTCCCATGGCTCATTGAGCAGGCTGGCATTAAAGCTGTGAACCTTACACGTTTGTTTGAGGGTTTCCTTGATGTGCTTATCGCGAGCAAGACTTGCGGGGTCATACACGCGGTTCCAATACACATGGGTTGCGCCGGTGGTTGCGAGCAATTGTTGTAAGACAGGTAAGGCAGCCCCTTGGCGCAAGATCAGGCGATTCCCCAGTGCCTGCAAATGTTCGTCGAATGCTTGCAAGCTATGATGTAACCACGCGCGACTGGCAGCCCCTAACTGGCTGATAGAGGTCGGTAACGGGTCATCAATGAAGACGAGGATAACGTGTTCACAGGTACGACAAGCATGGTACAACGCTGGGTTATCTGCTAAGCGCAGGTCTTGACGTAACCAAACCAGTGCAGTTGTCATGCTGAAGCGAGCAGGATTGGTGTGTGAGTAGCTTCTTTCACGAGCACTTGATCAAGGGTTTGACAAATCTCGCTTAATTCATCGGGGAGCCAGTGAATATTGTTGTGTAAGATTTGGTTGTTAGCAGTTTCTTCATGTATGTCTGAGGTGTGCTGACCACTAAGAAAAACAGGGATTTGTGTCATGGTGCTCAGGGCTTGCAAGCTGGCAGATAAACCAGTCTTGGGAAGTAACAGCGCGTCAAAAGAGGCTCGCTCAATAATTAACGGTAAATGATCCAACCTAGTTTCTACGCCTAGCAAACTGACTTGATAACCGTGTTGACTGATAATGTTCGCCAGTAAAAGCACTTCCAATTGCACAGCATGGGTTTGGGTATTCACTAGCAGGATACGTTTGCCATTCGCACGGCTGTTATGGTGTAAATAACGCGAGCCGAGTTTCACGCATAGAAACTCATGCAGGAAAGCGTAGTCAGCGCGGGTAGAGGGAAGCATGGCTTGTTGTTGCCAAAGCTGTTGATGCAGTGGCAGGATCAGTTTTTTCGCAACCAATTCTAGGGAGTATAGCGACACAGCTTCATTGAGCGCATGTTCCAGTGAGCGGACATCAAGCTTATGGATGCAGCGTTGGAGTAAGTTGTGATAGTGTCCCCACGGGTCATCAGTTTGTACGTCTTGCGCAGCACGTAATAACATTGGCGGATTCTCACCGCTATCGAGTACGGCGCGTACTCGTCCAACAGGAATGCCTTGCCCCAACAAAACTAACACTTGCTTGACACGATCGACATCTTGGTGGCTGTAAAGACGATGTCCTTTGGGGGTGCGTCGGGGTTTGATTAAACCATATCGGCGTTCCCATGCCCGTAATGTAACGGTGTTTACCCCTGTCTGTTCGGATACTGTGCCAATAGGGAAAAGTGCCGTTATGTCAGAGGTGTTGTGATCAGTCACGAAAGTCATAAGATTTGTAACAGCCTTGTACAATAATCTGCTAACTATAGGTGAGATTCTGGTAATAGAACAGTATTCCCATGAAAATTACGGTTTAGTGAAAACCTTGGTAGCGGGCGATGAATTTTTCAATGCCATGGGTACGAAAGTGTTTCTCATCCCAAACATGGCTGGTGGCAATGTGTTGGTAGTTTGGTTTGAGGATGTAGGTTTCTGCGGGGTAGATAACCCCTTTTATTGTTATGACTGGTACAGGGAGCCGTGTGTAATAGTCACCTTCGAATTTATCCAGTCGGGCAATATCATCAAGACTAATGTTCAAATATAGCATACCAGTGATAGTTGCGGCGGGTTCGGCGACAGCAACAGGGTATTCTTCGTCTTTGACGGCAAGGCGTTGATACCCGTGTAGGGTAGCGGGTATCGCGGTGTAGTGACCGTTTACAAGGCGTGACCATACACGATCAAACATCAATGATCCGTAAGTAAAAACATTATGCATACGTGAATTTCAGTGTTAGAAAATAAAAAGCCGCCTTACTAGGGCGGCTTTCAGACTTTAATGGTCGGTCAGATTGCTTAACGCCCGAACAACTTGCTTGCCAGACCGATAGCGCCGGACACGCCACCAACGGAATCTAACAGGCTACCCATATCCAATGAACCGTTAGGGGAAGCTTTATCCACGACTTCTGGAACAGCCGCTTGCAGACCTTTCATTGCTTGATCTGGGGTAAGACCTAATTGCTGGGCAAATGCTGCAATTTTATCTTGACCAAACATTTGAGTCAGCTGGCTATTAGAAGGTTGTACATTTTGACCATTGCCTAACCATGAAGCCGCCAGTGATGCCAAACCAGAGTCACCGCCGCCTTGCATACCGGAAATCATGGAGGCTAAGCCACCCAAACCGCCTGCTTGTGCTTGATTACCGCTATTGCCCATGAGTTTCATCATGGCTGATGCAATTTCAGTGATCTCTAATTGACCATCACGGTCAGTATCCAATTGGCTTTTGAATACTTGGGTAGCAATTTGCATTATGTCCATGTGTGCCTGTACCTTTACTTAAATGCTTTTCGGGATGCGAATTTTTTGACCTGGGAAGATTTTGTCTGCGTCTTTAATGACTTCACGGTTAACTTCGACGATACGGGTGTATTTTGAACCATTGCCGTATGCTTTCTCAGCGATTTCCCACAAGGTGTCGCCTTTTTCAATCACGTAGAATTCGTCATCACCACCGACTTGGCTGCCGTCCGCAATGGTCATGCCATCCGCTTTCACGGATTCAATGCCCATGGCATTGCCCGCCATCAATACGGCTTTTTCCAGTGCTTCAGCCGATTGCGCTTGACCAGTCAACGTAGCCACGCCGTCTTTGACTTCCACTTGCAAGCCGTCAACGCCAGGGTTGTCTTCATTGATGTGTTGAGTCAGAGCAGCAGGTGCTTCTTCTTCCTTGCCGAAGATTTTCTTGCCAATGTTACGGGCAAAATCAAACAGTCCCATCTTATTTTCTCCTATGATTTACGTATGGATTGGTCTCCATTCGTAGTATAGACGTTATTCAGCCAAAATTAACAACTGGCCTGACGGTCAGTCGGCAAATCTTGTTGAAAGGTTCATAGATGGAGGGTTTTTAAGCGAGAAAAGCGCCAAATTTAACCAAACGTTGTTGCCAATAGGTTTTACTCAAGTTGTCGATACTCACCTTGCTGCCACCGGATGCGGCATGAATGAAATCCCCGCGCCCAATATAAATACCCACATGGTTGACTTTGCTGCCACTGGTGCGGAAGAAAATTAAGTCACCGGGGCGCATTTGTTCAAAGCTAAGGGTGCGACTGGCGGCACTTTGTTCGGCGGCGGTGCGGGGTAGGGTGATGCCTTGGGCATTTTTGTAGACGTATTGGGTCAGGCCGCTGCAATCAAAGCCTTCGCGTGGGGTTTCACCCCCAAACGTGTAGCGCACGCCTAGGGCTTGATGCGCTTGTGCTAATAAGGCGCGGCGGGCGGGTGCATCATACGGTTCGGTTTGTTGCGAAAACGGTTGGTATTGTTGTGAAAATGCCGGTTGCGACATCGAGGGTTGATTATAACTGGTGAAATACGGTCGTGCTTGGTTTTGGTAAACCCCCGGAACGGTGTGATTCCAGTAAGGGTATTGCGCGGTTTGCGGGTATGAACCCATTGGTGCGCATCCGCCGAGTACAGTAGTGACTGCACCCATTAGCAGTGCTGCTTTAATATTGCCCATTATGATCTGCCCTGTTTTTTTGTTATGCATTTAGAATGTAAGGGCATTCTATAAGTTCAATCCTGAACACAAACAAAAAACCCAATCCCTTCAGGCGATTGGGTTGGGGTTTTAGCCGTTGTTAAGCGTTGTTACCAGTTGGTACCAAAACTTTTATCGGTTTCATTGCCTAATTTGGGCAATTCAGCAATGTCGTGGATGGTGCTCAGTGGGCCATCGGGGAAAAGCTGATACAGGTATTTACGCCCGCCTTGGGGCAGAAATTCGTCTTGCAGCATATCCGCCAGCATTCGCGCATTCTGACAGTCATCGCAGTGTTCGTAAAAATCGAGTATGAAATTGATCACTGCCATGTGTTCTGTGGTCAAGGTCATTCCGCGATCGGCAGCGTTGGTGCGGATTAGTTGGTAAACGTCATTGGTTTTGAGGGTAGGCAACGGCGCTCGCATGACCGCATGGGCGCGTGGGAACATCTCATCCAAAGAAACATCGCTAAAAATCATAACTCAATCCTCCTGAGTGTTTTCTGTGGTGATGACAAACCTAGCTATCTCTAGTGGTGTGGTTTGATACCTTGCTTATATCCTAAAAGTAGTATTTCCGAGTCTATAAGTCAAGTTATGTCTGCGCCTGAGCCGCGTGGTATGCTAAGCGACTGTTATTTCACTGCATAGTCGAGTGTTCATGAACGCTATTACCCCCACGTTGACGACGTTAACCTTAGCGGCTTACGGCTGGTCGCCTGCTAATTGGGCAAGTGTCTTTTACCCGGATGATTTGCCAGTGGATTGGCAGGCTGCGTATTATGCAAATGAATTCAGTCGCTTACTGATCCCTGCGCGTGAATGGATAACGCCTGTAGAGCAAGCCAAAGCATGGTCAGCGGAAGTTGGGCAAGATTTCGGTTTCTATGTGGAATTAACGCCAGAATTGTTGCAAGCCGCGCATTGGGAGGCAGTGCGTCGCGCAATTGAGCAGGAATTAGCACAGCAAGTGTTAGGTATGGTTGCTGATGCTGGGGTAATCCCTTGGATACCAGCGGCGTGGTTGGAGCGCTTTGCGATTCATATTGTGGCGGAAGGTGAGTGGTTTGCTGCCATGCCGCAAGGTGCAGAGGCTCAAATCGGCTTAATACGTACCAATGAAGTGTTATCGCCGCAAGCGTTACGTGCCATATTCGAGCATTTGCAACAACATAGCGCTCACCGTGATGCCATGCTGTTTTTGGATACGCCTTGGGCGGTATTGGAGCAACTGCGTTTAATGCAGCAATTGTACGGTGTGTAAATTCGGCACTAATACCTTGGTGCACGATAAGGGTCGTAACGGTAAGGGTCAGGCGAGCGCCGAGGTGTTTGGTATTGCTGGTACTGGTAATAATTTCCGCTTTGTTGCAAGGCTTGTTCAAATACGCCTGCTTTTTCCATGACGTAGCCTAAACCACCCAGCACGCTTAGCCCCAACAATGCGGCGAACACAATTTTCACCACACTGTAAGGGCGTTCGCCTTGGGTTTTGCCGTTACGCCCGTTGATCACAAAGCGATAGGTTTCGCCATTGTAACGGAAAGCTGCCGACCAAACCGGCAGCAAAACATGTTTGAACGTGGTGGCTGAATGTTGGGTTTGCAGGCTGTGAACGCGCTGTTGATCACCGCCAATGTCGCTGACAATGGCATTGTAAATGCGGCTATCCATAATGCCACGGGCTTGCTCAAAGCCTTCGTCCAAATCCACTTGGTAAATTTCACTCTGGAAACCGCTCAGGTAGCTTTCGTTGTAAGGCACGAGGTTGGGTAAATCCCACGGTTCGAGGCGGTCAAGGATCGCACGGGGCAGGGTATGCGTAGCGCCGACCAATACATCGTCAAAGAATAAACGAACCCGCCCACTGACCGGTGTCCAGCGCACACGTGGTACATTTTGCACTTGTTGGCGTGGTTGCCCATTCACCATCACCGTCACCATGCGACGTTCGTAATAAACCACCCCGCGTTCACCCCGGTAATAACTGTCGGTATGGCTGTCATACGTCCAATATGGGATGTAAATGCCCAGCAATTTTTCATCGCGTTTGGCTTTGTTTTTCAGGGCAGAAGGCGCAAACCATAAGCCACCAATCCACTTATCAAACGCGCTACGGGCATCTTTTTCGGTGATCAAAAACGGCAGCAACGATTTGGGTTGGAACAGCCGTGCCTGTTCTGTTCCCGTCACTACCGGTGTGCCACAAAATGGGCAGTCTCCGGCGTGGGTGTTTGGCTTCAGCTCAAATGTGGCGGCACAATTAGGGCATTTAATGACCTGAGTATTATCTATCGGGCGCAACTTGCCCTGTTGGATAGCCCGCAATGCCTGCTCGAAACTGTATTCACGAATTTCTTGCTGGTTAGGGTGGATCAGGTTTTGATGCCCGCAATAGTTACACTGGAGCGCTTCTGTACCCGGTTGGTAGAGCAAATCAGCGCCGCATTGTTCGCACGGAAAATGCTGTTGTTTGGTGTTGTTATTAGCCGCCATTTAAGCCTGCACTGTTATTCGCTACTGTGAGGGGGCGCTGACGGTGGAAGCGGCGGTGGCGTTGCTTGCCCAGCAAACAAACCACGCAGTGCGGCTGTTTCCCCTGCCGCTTGCCAGTTTGCCATGCCCGCTTGCCACACCAGCGTTGCTGCCGTTAGTTGCCCATTTTGCGCCATTTGTTGCAATTGTGGCATTCCAATCGGGCCACTGGATTCCTGCCCGATGGCAACGTGCCAGCCAGTATCCGGTAACGGTGGTGGCGTTGCTGTTGCCGGTTTGTTCAGCACTTCTGCCATTTTATTGGCAACCGCAAAACCCATGCCCATATCCAGCGCACTGTTGGAACCGCCCTCGCCAATGCCTTGCGCGGTTTGGTATTGCAGGTATTTGTCGAGGTTGCCAATCATGCCCATGCTGGTGCGTTTGTCGAGCGCTTCTTCGACTTCGGTGGGCAGGGAGATATTTTCCACCAGAATATTGGTAAGCTTCAGACCATAAGCCGCAAATTCCGGGACAATTTTCTGGGTGACGAATTGCCCCAATTGTTCGTAATTGGCAGCCATATCCAACACCGGAATGTTGGAGCTGGCAACGATGCTGCTAAAGCGTGTCACAATCAGATTGCGCAATTGGTCACTGATTTCATCGACGGTGAAATGCCCATCTGTCCCCATGATTTCTTGCATGAATTTGCGCGAATCTTCAATGCGCACTCCATACGTACCGAAAGCGCGGATGCGTACCCCGCCGAATTCGCTGTCACGAATCATCACCGGATTGCGCGTTCCCCATTTCAGATTGGTGAACTGCTTGGTGTTGAAAAAGTACACTTCCGCTTTGAACGGGCTGCTGAAACCGTGATCCCAGTGTTGCAGGGTGGACAGTAGCGGCAAGTTTTGGGTTTCCAGCACGTACATGCCGGGCGTGAGTACGTCGGCTACCTGACCTTCGTTGACGAAAATCGCGACTTGCGATTCACGCACGGTGAGTTTCGCGCCGTATTTGATTTCATTGCCGTGGCGCTCGAAACGGTAAACCATGGTGTCGCTGCTGTTGTCAGTCCATTCGATGACATCAACAAACTCACCCATCAATTTGTCCCATAATCCCATGATTTATACTCCTTGGCGGGGGCTGTCTGCCTTGGCTTTAGCGGAAGTCAGCGCATGGCGCAATTCGCTTTCCATGACCTTGATTTCTTCCTCGGCTTTGGCACGCATGGCTTTGCCTTCATCGGCAATGCGCAGCGAGTCGTTGATGGTGTCGATCAGGCTTTGGTTGGCTTTTTTCACGGATTGGATGTCGAACACGCCGCGTTCCATTTGTTTGCGGGTTTCGGCATTGCCCATGCGCAGGGTTTCGGCATTTTTTTCCAGTAATTCATTGGTGAGGTCGGATGCTTTTTTGACGACTTCGGCGGCATCGCTCATGCGGAAAATGGTGACGGCTTGGGCTAATTGGTTTTTCCACAACGGCACGGTGTTGATCAGCGTGGAGTTGATCTTATTGATCAAGGTTTTGTCGTTTTCTTGCACCAAACGGATGCTGGGCAAACTTTGCATGGCGACTTGGCGGGTCAGGCGTAAATCGTGTACGCGGCGTTCCAGATCGTCACGCGAACTGCGTAAATCGCGTAGGTTTTGCGCCAGAATCATGTCGGTGGTATTGGCTTCGACTTTGGCAACCAGTTCAGGAATTTCAGTGGCTTCAAGGCGACGCAGCTTTTCTTCACCGGCTGCAATATAGGCTTCGAGATTGTGGAAAAATTCGAGATTGGCTTCGTAAAGCTTGTCGAGCGTGACCACATCCGTCAGCAATTGGGTTTTGTGCCCTTCCATTTCGTCGGTAATGGTGTCGATTTGCTTGCGGACTTCTTCGTATTTGTTGAGGAATTCGACGACAGGTTTGGCTTTGCCGATGAGTTTTTCCCACCAACTGGGTTCGTCATTGGGGTTGAGGGAATCAATGTCGAAGCCTTTAATGGCAACGACCATATTGGTCAGGGATTTGCCAGCAGAGCCAATGTCTTTGTTTTTAACACCGTTGAGCATTTTTTCAGAAATGGCGGTCATTTGTTCTTGGGTTTTGGTGCCGAAGAACATAATGCTGCTGCGGTCGCTCATGTCGATTTCCGCGATGATAGTTTCGAGTTTACTTTTATTGGTATCATCGGCTTGGGCGTAAGCGACCAGTTCGGTGGTCATTTCTGGCAGGGGAGCGAGTGCAGTGCCGGGAACGATGGCAGGTGCAGTTTGGGTTACGGTAGTTGTGGTTTGAGTTTCATTCATGGGGGTCTTCTCCTTGGGTTTATCGCTTAATTAGAGAACGCCTTCGCGTTTGAGTTGGGTTTCGAGGACTTCGATTTGCACGTCCAGATCAAAATGGTTGTCTTCCAATAATTTTGCCTGTTGTTCGGCAAAGGTCTGTTCTATCGAATCCAGCACACGACTGAAATTGGTTTCCAGAGCAACTGCCTTTTCTCCCTGATGAGTGCGTGCATAGCCTTCGGTCACACGTTGTGTGCCATCCAAATAAACTTTGAGGAATTTGCGGGCGCGTGACAGGCGGGTCGGGTCATCTTCGATACTGGTGAGCACTTCGCGGGCTTTGCTGGTGATGCGTTGCAGGCGGGCATTGAATTCGGGGTTGGGAATTTGGCGGCGTGCTTGTTCGATCGCGTCGATTTTCACATTGGCGGCATCGAGTGCGTCCAAGACTTCTTCGATCGTGACACCGATGGAAATATTGCCTGCTTTGTCTTTGCGCGGGTCTAGCCCGTAATACAAGGCAAATCCAAGGAAGGTCGCCGCGCCAATGAGCACTGCTGGCAGAATCCCGCTCATGGCATAATCCGAACTCCACCAGTCCAAAACACCGGTGGCCGTGCTGATAATAATCGCGGCAACGGTTTTAAACGGAGTCGATGGTGCGCGGGCAATTTTACGCCGTTCGTATTCACCTTCCAGTCGGAAACCGTGGCGAGCCACACTCGCGCCAACCATGAAAGCGGCAAATACCCCGCCTGTGACCAAGGTGGCCATTACATCACCGCGCATGAGTGAACCAATGGCAGTAATCAGTGCGGGTAGCGGAAGCAAGTAAAGCAGAATGCCTTTGATGCCATAACGGACATTGTGAATGGTAGGCTCATAACGTTTGGCAGCCGATTTGACGGTCGTGGTCATGGTGTCTCCCATTAGAACAGCGGTGGAAATAAGTTGAAGATGGATAGCACGCTAACGCCACCAACCGTGACCACTAAAAGAATAAAACCAACCGTCTTGCGTAAGGCATAAGCCATGACATCTGTCCTCCTTTTTATAATCTGTTGCTAAGTGTAGCGTGTCTGGCGAGGGATAACCTATTCTATTCCGGTATTTGGTACACAAAAAGATTTTATTTATGAACGAAAGCTGTATAATGGCGGGGAATGCTTGTGTCAGAACAAAAAAAAGCGAGCCATGAAAGACTCGCTTTTTGTGAAAGGTTAATCAAGAACGCCGCAGCTAATAGCTCCGGTAGTGAATGCAGGTAAACCCCCAGTTTACTAACTTGCATTCAATGCTCAAGCCTCACCATTCAACCAGCTCCCCAATAAAATGGCCGGTTGTAAGGGTGGGGGTTGAGATTGTAACTTCAGCGTGCCGTCATCCCGAATCTCTTATGCCATTGAGTGTCAGAACGGCGGAACAAGCTTATTTTTTATTTCAGATACTTCTGACGACGAAATCGTTACCACAAACCCCAAGTTCGCGATTCCTGCTGAAGTTGGGTCTATACTAGTCTTGAGTCACTGAATCAAACCTGAACTCTTGGCTTATTTTTTGTTCGATAGAAATAATGCTGGGTCGACAGCCTCACCGTTCAGATACACAGACCAATGCAGATGCGGACCGCTTGCTCTACCAGTGCTGCCTACCTTGCCGATAATATCCCCTTGCTGAACAATATCACCGGTTTCTACCTGAATTTCACTTAAGTGCGCATACATACTAATCACGCCTGCGCCGTGATCAAGGTAGACAGTATTGCCACTGAAAAAGAAATCATCTGTGTGTATAACTTTGCCAGCGGTGGTTGCCTTAACCGGTGTGCCAGTCGCTGCTGCTATGTCCATGCCACTGTGCGGATTACGCGGTTGATTATTGATGAAACGTTTCAAGCCGAAGCGTCCTGTATCGCGTCCCGGCACGGGCTTGATGAAGTCTAATTGTGCTTCACCTGCGCTGAAACGCGTTTTGAGTTGTTGCTGTAGCGTTTGTTCACGAAGGATGCGTTGAGTGGATTCATCATCCGGTTCTACTTTGTTTTTATCTTTGATGGTAATACGCTGAGTTTTGTATTGCTTGGGTTGGATGGGAAAGGCAATAGGCTCTTGCCCTTGTACGTTGATGCTTTGCGTATCACCTCCCGCATCGAGAGGAATGCCGATGATAGCCAGCCATTGCGAATCCTGCGGGACAACCGTTACCCGATTACCAGCGTATTGTACAATGGGCGCTGGTTCAGAAAGTGGTGCAATAGGGATGTGTACAATTCCACCCGGTACAGGGTTTTCACGTGGCAAAGCCAGCACATTAGCAGAATAGAACGCCATGCTTAACAGTAACCATTTTTTCATTTTTATTGACCTGATCAAGTTGGTACAAAATATACGATGAAGCATAGCATAGCCGCTGAACGAATGCGGGACATCCAATCATTCCATGTGATGGCCTTATTGGCAGAAGCGCGGCAGCGTGAAGCTGCGGGGCAAGACATCATCCATATGGAAGTGGGGGAACCTGATTTCCCAACACCGCCACCGATTGTGGAAGCGGGAGTAAAAGCGTTGCAAGCAGGGAAAACGAAATACACGGCAGCCTGTGGATTGCCTGCTTTGCGGGAAGCTATTGCAGATTATTATACCCGTCGTTTTGGGGTAAATATTTCACCGCAGCGCATTGTGATTACACCGGGCGCTTCCGGCGCATTGCAATTGGTGCTAGGTGCACTGTTGAATCCGGGTGATGAGGTGTTGATGACTGATCCCGGCTATCCCTGCAATCGCCATTTTGTGCGTTTGTTTGAAGGTATTGCCACCGGGCTACCCGTGGGCGCGGAAACGGCTTATCAATTAACGCCTGAACACATTCAGCACTATTGGAGGAAAAGCACCCGTGCCGTGATGTTGGCAACACCTGCTAATCCCACGGGAACAGTATTGAGTGTGGCGCAATTAGCAGCGCTTTATGCGGAAGTGCAGCCACGTGGTGGACAATTCATTGTTGATGAAATTTATCAGGGGCTGACCTACGGCATACCTGATGTAACGGCCTTGGCGGTGGATGCGGATAATATTTGGGTGATTAACAGTTTCTCTAAATACTTTGGTATGACGGGTTGGCGTTTGGGTTGGGTGGTTGCGCCAGAATGGGCAGTTGCAACGCTGGATCGTTTGGCACAAAACATTTTTCTAGCAGCATCAACGCCCGCGCAATACGCGGCATTGGCTGCCTTCACGCCTGAAGCCTTGGCAGTGATGGAGACGCAACGGCAGGCGTTGCAACGGCGGCGGGATTTTTTACTGCCTGCCTTACGAGAGCTGGGTTTTTCGGTGCGAACCGAGCCGCAAGGGGCATTTTACATCTACGCGGGTTCGGAACGTTTCGGGAATGATGCGCAAGCGTTGTGCGCACGTTTGCTGGACAAAACCGGCGTGGTATTCACACCGGGTATCGACTTCGGCAGCCATCAGGCGACGACTCATGTGCGTTTTGCTTATACCACGCATGTGGCACGGTTAGAGCAAGCAGTGGAACGTCTTGAACTAGGATTGCTGGGATTAAAGGATTAGCAGGATGAAGAGAAGAGAGGGGCGTCTTCATCCTATTAATCATGTTTATCCTATAAATCCCAGTTCAGACATTAACTTTTGAAAGAATTGCAGTTTTTCAAATTGCCGGTTTTTAAGCCACGCTGAAACCATTCCATGCGTTGCATCGAGGAGCCATGGGTGAAGGAGTCGGGGTTGATGCGTCGCCCTGACATGCGTTGCAGGCGGTCATCACCAATAGAACCCGCCGCGTTAATGGCTTCTTCAATATCACCGGACTCCAGAATATTGAATTGTTGGTGGGCATGATGTGCCCACACACCCGCATAACAGTCTGCTTGTAGTTCTAAAGCGACTGACAAAGCATTGCCGTCGGTTTTACTCATGCTGTTTTGTAAGCGGGTTACTTCGTCTGTTGTACCCATGAGATTCTGGACGTGATGCCCGATTTCGTGCCCCAGTACATAGGCTTGTGCAAAATCACCTGATGCGCCTAGGTTTTGGAGTTCACGGAAAAAGCCGAGGTCGATATAGACTTTTTGGTCGCCGGGGCAATAGAAAGGGCCTGTTGCTGCTGTAGAGTAACCACATACGGAGTCAGTGCTATCGGTGAATAACACCAGTTTTGGTTCCACATAGCGCCCACCTAATTGTCGGAAGACGGGATTCCACACGTCTTCAGTCGATGCTAAGACAACGGAAGCGAATCGCCCTGCATCGTCTTGTGGTACGCCGGTTGTAACTTCTTGACTGCTGCTGCCACCGCCAAACCCGCCTAAGATGGTATACCTTACAGCGTCAAGACCTGAACATTTTTAAAGGTTTGAAAATTTGTTGTCATCAACTGGGTCAGTTCTTTCTTGTGATCGGTATCCAGCTTGTCGAGACAGTTGGTGATGGCCGCCTTGAAAGCGGGAAACTTATCATAGTATTTCGAGTACAAGCATTTTTTCTTGACGAACTTCCACAACCGTTCAATCAGATTGAGGTTGGGTGAATAGGTCGGTAAAAATAATAGTTCAATATTGAGCCTTTTCGCACAGGCAAACACGGCTTCACAGCGTTGATACTTGGCATTATCCAAGACCAAAGTGATCGGTATTTTGAGTGCTAACGCTGCAATTTTTTCCAATAATTCACACACGCTGTTAGCGTTGATATAGGAGTCGTTAGTGATCGTGATGAGTTGTAGCGTTATCGCATTGAGTGCGCCCAATACGTTGTAGCGTTGTCGACCACAGGGGGCTTTGATGAATACGCGGGAAAATGACCACAAAAACCCCAGAAACGGTGCTAACACGAAGTGGGCGGCATCGACAAAAAAAGGCGCGTTTGCCCTCCTTAGCCTCCTGAATGCGCGGTTTTAGTTCATTTTCCAGGAACTTTTCTTGTGCTTCCACATCAGCTTTGGCGGGTATCATCCCCACTTTATGGATGTCCATCCCTATTTTCTTCATAAAGACACGTACCCTGTCCTCACTGCGTTTGATGCCTGTCAGCTCCTCAATCTTAGCGGCTGCCGCCTTGCTGGTTGCGGGGGGATATTCACGAAAATAGGCTTCAATCTTGTCTTTATATGCCATCAAATCACTCTGTGGTTTATTGAATCGTATTTCTTTAAGAGCTTCTAAACCGTTAGGTTGTAGGTAGGCGTTTAGGTAGGCAAGCAGCGTGGCTTCTGTAATCCTTTCCAATCGTTTGATTTCCTTATGCGTCAACTGTTGGGATTTCAGGTACAGCACGGACATTTTCTTACGGACTCTGGGATGAGGATGGCGCTCCTTCCAGTAGAACAGCTCCGCTATCTCATCCTCAGTGAAAGTGATTTTTAATGTCATACATTACTCATGGCTGCTTTTGTTACCAGTCATCTAACCATATTTCCCTGATCAAAAAAACTATTTTATGGCACGGACTGGTATATTAGCGCCCCCAACTAGCCCTAATAGTTGGATAGGGTTTGCACCCATGTACCAGCCAATCAGCACAATGGCGATTGTTCCGAGTAAGCCGATTTTCATGCCCCCTTTGCCGCGACTGCTGCCTTGTCCACGCCGGTCTTCCACATTGTTGCTTTGTCGTCCTGTTCTCCAGCGCATCTTGATTTCTCCATAAAAATATTTGCAGGAATTATTTCGTGTTGCGAAGAACTAAAGCTAATTAAGTGGAATCTGTCAACTTATAAATGACTACAGCGTTAATCTACTGGAGTCCCCGGTTATGGACAGGGGAACGAGGGGCACTCAAAGGAATATGATGAGAATGGCGGCATTGATAACTGCTCATAATGAGGAGTTGGAGAGAGATTCGCACAAAGATGAAAGTTTGGATAATACAACACGCCTGAATCATTTCCTGAGGGATATGAGTCGGCGTGCCTTCATCGTTGCACGTATGGCAACTCAGGATGAAGAGGAGGCGCTGGATATTGTACAAGATGCCTTATTCAAACTGGTGCAGAAATATTCAGGACATCCGTACAACGAATGGGGTGCGTTATTTTATACCATTCTGCATAGTCGTATTAATGATTGGCATCGACGCCAAAGAGTACGTAATCGCTGGCGGGTATTTTTTTCTACAACACAGAAGAAGAGGATGTCGATGTAGAAGATCAGGTTGTACAGACTCAGTTTTTGGAGCCAGAAAGTCAGTTATTGCAGGACGAAATGAGTGTGCTAATGCAGACTGCAATAGGGCAATTACCGCTGCGTCAGCAGCAAGCGCTGTTATTAAGGGGATGGGAAGGTTACGACATTGCTGAAACAGCAAAAATTATGAAGTGCTCTGAAGGGAGCGTAAAAACACATTACTCAAGGGCTGTCCACAGTTTGCGGAAAAAACTGGGAGATTATCAATGACAAAGATGAGACACGAAATTACTGAGCAGTTATTAGTAAGTGCCGTGAGACAGGGGATGGATCAGGCTGTTATAGAACTGGATTGGCAGACTCAGGCAAAGTTGACCCAGTTACGTTTACAAGCCTTGGAATTGGAACCAAAGCGCCATTGGTCGGCGTGTTTTAATTCTTCATCGCTTTCACGGGGATTTGCTGTTGCAACGGCTGTCACATTAGCAGTGACGCTATGGGTGCTGCCGGATGTTGTCAAATTGCATCCAGATGAACCGGTTGCCTCTGGCGATAATTTTACGGATGCAAACGCAGTTGATGAGGATGTGAACGTCATGGAGATTCTAACCGCCAGTGAGGATATGGAGTTGCTGGAGAATCTGGATATGTATGAGTGGTTGGAGGCCGAATACGGTTAACCAGGTAACGTTAAGTTAGTTAAGGAGAACACAATGCGAAGGAAAGGAATCCTGTTGATGTGTGGCACATTGCTGGTGTTGTTGAGTGGCATCGCCTCGGTTTCGGCCGCAGAAACCGCCGATGAGATTGCAACAATGCTCACTTGGTGGGATGAAGTGGGGAGTGATTGGGAGAAAGCTGGGGAATTTATCGAGTTTGCCGGTGTTGATCAGGAGTACCTGCTAGCAGATAACACGGTGGAGAAAAGCGATGAACAACAGCAGCAATAAATTTCATTTTATTGGTTTTTTAATGGCGCTCCTGATGGCGATAGTGTTTTTCATAGGTGGGAACGCAATGGCGGGTACAGTAACGTGGGAGATGCTAAGTGACAATGAAAAATCAGTACTAAAGTCTTTTCAAAGCGAGTGGGAGTCTTTATCGGATAAGACCCAAGGTAATTTACGTCGTTGGGCTGCGAAACCAGCGGCAGAGCGTACTCGAATCAAGCAACGTTTTAGTGATTGGAAGCAGCTTTCCACGGATCAACAGAAGAAAATTGCCAAACAACTCAAACGTTACAAGGTCATGTCACCCGCACAGAAAGCCAAGATTAAGCAATGGCATGAGTGGGTAAAAAAGCTGCCAGAAGCGGAACGTAAGCAATTACGTGAACAATGGCCCAATATGAATAATGCTGAGCGTAAGGCTTATATGAAAGACTTGCAGCAAAAATATGGGACATACGAGTAATCATTAGAAAATCAATTGATTTTCTAATGATATTCTTAATTATTTTTTATTCGTTCAGGTTTCATTCAGGGTAACTTTTGATCATTTTTACTTATTGGAAAATAATTTCATTTAAAATTAAATGGTTAGCGTTAAGGTCTTCTCGTTGATGTCGATTTGTGCTACTGTGTATACACAATAAGCTGTTTAAAGCATGTGAGTCCTGCTGGGGTTGAAGCGATTTGTGTCGGCGCAGCGGTACAAATCCAATTGTTTTATGCTGAAAATACCAAATAAGGTAACCATGCCTTTACACAAAGGAGTCTCAAGAATGCCACGACCACAGACCCATATAGATAGCAAAGAAATAGTAGCTTTCGTCTCATCGGAAGCCGTCGATGTTATAGAAATGGACGATGATCTTGAGGATGACAGTATCAATGATGATGTCTCAGATGAAGATGCCTCCCTTAGTCTGACCGGACAAGTTTCTGTGTCAGTGTCCACAGGTGAAATTGATGCTACTCAATTGTATTTACGTGAAATTGAATTTTCTCCGCTGTTAACCCCAGAAGAAGAAGTTTTTTATGGTCGTCTCGCCCGTGATGGTGATGAGTTCGGTCGCAAGAAAATGATTACCTGTAATTTGCGCTTGGTGGTGAAAATTGCCCGCCGTTACATGGGACGTGGTTTGCCTTTACCTGACTTGATTGAAGAAGGCAATTTGGGGTTGATTCATGCGGTTGAAAAGTTTGACCCGGAGCGTGGCTTCCGTTTTTCAACGTATGCCACGTGGTGGATTCGTCAAAATATCGAACGCGCGTTGATGAATCAAACGCGCACCATTCGCTTGCCTATCCATGTGAATAAAGAGCTGAATGCTTATTTACGCAAAGTTCGGGAAATGACCCAAAAGTTGGGGTATGAACCCTCTTTGCCGGAGGTGGCGGAAGCGCTGGATAAACCGATTGAAGTCTTACGCAAATTGTTGGATTTCAACGAACGCATTACGTCGTTGGATGTGACGGTAGGTAAAGACAGTGATAGTCCTTTGGTCGATTTCGTCAGTGCGGAAACCAGTGATGAGCCGGACAGTCGCTTAGAAGATGAAGATATTACTCAGTCAGTCGATAGTTGGTTAGGTCAGTTGGAGTTCAAGCAAAAGGAAGTAATTGTACGCCGTTTTGGTTTACACGGTCATGAACGCGCTACGTTAGAACAAGTGGGTGAAGCCTTAGGTTTAACCCGCGAACGGGTTCGTCAGATTCAGATGGATGCGCTGAAACGTTTACGCCGTATTTTGGAAAACAAAGGCTTGTCCGGTGAAAACCTGCTAGGTATTGGCTAATTTAAGAAAAACGCTGCCGCCACACGTCTTGCCTCGGACAACAATACATTATAAGTGCGGCAAGCAGCAGCAGTCGTCATCACTTCAAAACCCACACCGTGTTGTACCAACGCTCTCCACGTATCAGGTTGCGGGAATTGTTGATTTTTCCCAGTGCCAATCAAGATCACTTCTGCTCCAATCGCAAACAAGGGCGCTAAATGTGTTGGTTGTAATTCCATAATGGATTGTGGTTGCCAGTCCGTGATCAGCGTTTGTGAGCCAATCAAGAAGCTATTGGTTAAAATGTTTTGATTGACGGCTACCCATGCGTCACCGTAACTGGTGACACGATAATGAGTGCTGTTCAATTCCTCACTAAACTTCATTTCCTTTCCCTTAGCCTTTATCTGTAATTGACAGCCTGCATAGTGAATTGTAATGTGGCTGGCTTAACAATGGCCCCAGTGATGGGTTGTTTTCTTCCAGGACACAGAACCGTGCAGGACGATTTCCAAAGAATAAACCGGCTTCCCACCTACGTTTTCAAAATCACCGATGCGCTTAAGCGGGAAGCACGCGCCAAGGGCGAAGATATTATCGACTTTGGGATGGGTAATCCCGATCAGCCGACGCCCAAACACATTGTAGACAAACTGGTAGAAGCCGCGCAACGTGGCGACACGCATCGCTATTCGATGTCACGGGGTATCCCACGGTTGCGCAAAGCCATTAGCAATTGGTACAAGCGTAAGTTTGACGTGGACATTGACCCGGAAACCGAAGCCATTGTCACCATCGGCTCGAAAGAGGGCTTGGCACATCTGGCACTGGCAACCTTGAGTCGTGGCGATACCGTGCTTGTACCGAACCCAGCCTACCCGATCCACCCCTATGGTAGCATCATTGCCGATGCCGATATTCGCCATGTGCCATTAGTGGAAGGTAAGGATTTCTTTGTCGAGCTGGAAGCCGCTATTAAAAACTCATGGCCTAAGCCGAAGATGCTGATCATCAATTTCCCCGGCAACCCGACAGGGCAGTGCGTGGAACTCGATTTTTTCGAGCGTGTGATTAAAGTAGCCAAAGAGCATGATGTGTGGGTTATCCATGACATTGCTTACGGTGAAATTTGCTTCGATGGCTACCAAGCGCCGTCTATATTGCAAGTGCCGGGTGCAAAAGACATCGCAGTAGAATTCTATTCCTTGTCCAAAACCTACAATATGCCGGGCTGGCGTGTTGGCTTTATGTGCGGTAATCCTGTGTTGGTCAAAGCGCTGGAGCGTATTAAGTCGTATCTGGATTACGGTATGTTTGCACCCATCCAGATTGCTGCGATTGCTGCACTGGATGGCCCGCAAGATTGTGTCAAAGAAATCAGCGCAATGTACGAAAGTCGTCGCAACGTGTTGTGCGATGGTTTAAATGCAGCAGGTTGGGCAGTTGAACGCCCCAAAGCCAGCATGTTTGTGTGGGCAAAAATTCCCGAACAGTATGTTGCGATGGGCTCGTTGGAATTCGCTAAAAAGTTGTTGAAAGATGCACAAGTGGCAGTATCACCGGGGATTGGTTTCGGTGAATACGGCGACGATCACGTGCGTTTCAGTCTGATTGAAAACGAACACCGTACTCGTCAGGCGATCCGTAATATCAAACAAATGTTTCGTAAAGATCAAGGTTTAAAGGAGTGAGCATGGATCCCGTCAAGGTTGGCCTGCTGGGGCTGGGGACTGTCGGTGGTGGTACTGCCATTGTGTTGAAGCGTAATGCAGAAGAAATTGCCCGCCGTGCAGGTCGCGGTATTGTGATTGACTATGCTGCAAACCTCGACCTCAGCCGTGCAGAAGAATTAGGCTTGGGGAACGTGCGTTTAACGCAGGACGCTTTCGATGTGGTTAACGATCCCGACATCCAAATAGTGGTCGAATTGATCGGTGGCTATACCGTGGCGCGTGATTTGGTGTTGCAGGCGATTAATAATGGCAAACACGTCGTTACCGCAAACAAAGCATTGATTGCCTTGCACGGCAATGAGATTTTTGCTGCTGCCCAAGCCAAAGGCGTGATGGTCGCGTTTGAAGCGGCCGTTGCAGGCGGTATTCCGGTCATCAAGGCGGTGCGCGAAGGTTTGGCTGCAAACCGTATTGAATGGTTGGCGGGTATCATCAACGGTACGAGCAACTTTATTCTGACCGAAATGCGTGACAAAGGCCGCAGTTTTGGCGATGTATTGTCTGAAGCCCAAGCGTTGGGCTATGCCGAAGCGGATCCGACGTTTGATGTGGAAGGTATTGATGCAGGCCATAAGCTGACCATTTTGTCTTCTATTGCATTCGGTATTCCGCTGCAATTTAAGCAAACTTATACGGAAGGCATTTCCAAAATCACGGCTGAAGACGTGAGTTACGCGGCTGAATTGGGCTACCGTATTAAACTATTGGGAATTGCCCGTCGTACTGATGCGGGAATTGAGCAGCGCGTACACCCAACCCTCATTCCGCAACGGCGTTTGATTGCGAATGTGGATGGCGTCATGAATGCGGTATTGGTGAAAGGTGATGCGGTCGGTGCTACCTTGTATTACGGGGCGGGTGCGGGTGCGGAGCCGACGGCTTCCGCCGTCATTGCTGATTTGGTGGATATTACCCGTGCATTAACGGCTGACCCGGAAAATCGTGTACCGCATTTGGCATTCCAGCCTTCACAGCTTGAGGATACCGCTATTCTGCCGATTGATGAGGTGGAAACAGCATTTTATCTGCGGATGTGTGCGCTTGACCGCCCCGGTGTATTGGCCGACGTGACGCGTATTATGGGCGAGCGCCAGATCAGTATTGAAGCTTTTATTCAGAAAGAACCTACCAGTGGTGTGGATAAAGTGGACATCATCATGCTGACCCAACGCGTACGCGAAGGCAATATGAATGAAGCGATTGCGGCGATTGAGGCGTTGGAAACGATTTGCAGTAGCGTGACGCGCATTCGTGTAGAGACTTTGGGCTAATAACATGAAATACATTTCGACTCGCGGGCAATCGCCTGCGCAATCTTTCACCGAAATCTTGTTGGGCGGACTTGCGCCTGATGGCGGTTTGTATTTGCCGGAAGTCTATCCGCATTTTAGCGCGGATGATTTGACGCAAATGCGCAGCATGAATTATCGCGAACTGGCGTTTGCGGTGCTGTCGCGCTTTGCGACCGATATTCCGGCGGCTGACCTGCAAGCGATTATCGACAAGACTTACACCGCTGACGTGTATTGCAATGTACGTGACGGCGAAAATGCCGCAGACATTACCCCGTTGCATTCGCTTGAGCCGGACTTGCATTTGCTGTGTTTGTCGAATGGTCCAACGATTGCATTTAAAGACATGGCCATGCAATTGCTCGGCAATTTGTTTGAATACGTGCTGGATAAGGCGGGGCAGGGTATCAATATTTTGGGTGCAACTTCTGGAGATACCGGATCCTCTGCTGAATATGCCATGCGTGGCAAGCACGGCGTGAATGTGTTCATGCTGTCACCACATGGCAAGATGAGCCGTTTCCAAACCGCACAAATGTTTAGTTTGCAAGATGCCAATATTTTCAATATTGCGGTGAAAGGGGTATTCGATGACTGCCAGGACATTGTGAAAGCGGTGTCGAATGATCATGTGTTTAAAGCAGCACACAAGATTGGTGCTGTTAATTCAATCAACTGGGGGCGGGTAGCGGCACAGATTGTGTACTACTTCAAAGGTTATTTTGCGGCAACTGACTCCAATGATCAGCAGGTAAGTTTCGCAGTGCCTTCCGGTAATTTTGGCAATGTGTGTGCCGGACATATTGCACGAATGATGGGGTTGCCGATCAAGCATCTCGTCGTGGCAACCAACGAAAACGATGTTTTGGATGAGTTTTTCCGCACAGGTGTGTACCGTCCGCGTGGTTCGGCAAATACTTACCATACCAGTAGCCCGTCGATGGATATTTCCAAAGCGTCTAATTTTGAGCGTTTCGTGTTTGACTTAGTGGGGCGTGATGGCGATAAAGTACGTGCTTTGTGGAGCGAAGTTGATAAGGGGGGCGCATTTAATCTCGCTTCGTCTGAGTTCAGTGAACCAGCGGCTTTTACACGTGTACCTAGTTTTGGTTTCCAGTCGGGTGTGAGTTCGCATACGCATCGAATGCAAACCATTCGTCAAACGTTTGAAACCTACGGTGTGATGATTGACACGCACACGGCAGATGGTTTGAAAGTGGCCTTGGAGTTGCGTGAACCCGGTGTGCCGATGTTAGTGCTAGAAACCGCGTTACCTGCGAAGTTTGAAGATGCTATTCGTGAGGCTTTAGGGCGTGATCCGGTACGCCCTGCGGGGATGGAGAATTTGGAAAGTTTGCCGCAGCGTTTCGAGGTGATGGCAGCAGATGCTGAGGCCATCAAGCAGTTTATTGTGACTAAAACAGCATAAGCTGCATCACAGATGGCAAATTTTAGTACCCATATTACCGTGGCAGCAGCGGGGGCGGGTTTATTGTCCGTCCTTTGCCTGCAAGTAGGGTTAGTGGAGCCGCGTGAAGCGTTGATGTTGGCGCTGCTGGGAACAATCGGCGGTATTTTGCCCGATATTGATTTGCAGCACGCTTACCCCAGTCGCATTATGTTTTCTCTGTTTGCGATTATTGCCGCGTTTATGGTGGTATTTTCCAATCAGAATAATCTGTCGATTGTGGAGTTATGGGGTGTGGGATTAATCACGTTTGGGTTAATCCGCTTTCCTATCTGGACGGTGTTTCATGAATACACCACACACCGTGGCTCGATTCATTCGCTCGTTGCTGCGGTATTGTTCATGTTTTTGACGGCTGCCTTTGCCTTCCATGTGATGGGTGAAAGCCCGTTTATTGCATGGCTATTTGGTCTGTTTGTATTTTTGGGGTTTGTGCTGCATCTGGTGTTGGATGAGTTGTACAGTGTGGATTTTATGAACCACCGCATTAAACGTTCCTTTGGTACAGCATTAAAAATACTCGATTGGAAAAAACGCGAGAAGTCGACGGCCTTGGTAGTGGCTACCATTATTGCATGGGCCGTTGTACCGGATTCCCATGCATTTTGGGATACTTTGCTGAGTGCGGATACTTACCGCATTATTGGGGCGCGTTTATTGCCGTAGTCGTGTTGGTGTAGTAATGATCCCGAAACGACGTAAAGGGATAATCCTGCAACAGTTTGTTGAGTTTTCCCGGAATACTGCTGCGGCGTGCAAATTGGTGTACTGCCATTTTTAGGGGAATAGTTACCTGTTTTGATACTTCACGGTGTTCATGCGTATCCAATTCATAAGGGTGCATGTAGAAAATGCTGGTGTCATGATCCAAATCACGTGCTAACCAGCGCGATAACCAGTAGGGGTAGATACGAAAATAGCCGCCTCCCATCACGGGTAAACTCTTGCCCAATACGCGACTGACGCTCATGGGGTAACAATCTAGGCCGCGTTCGGCAATACGTTGCAAAATACGGTCATCGCTGAAGCCGTAGCAGCTTCTTACGGTCGCCAGCATGATGGATGAGTCGTAAATGATCCCCTGTTCCCGTAGTGTATCGCAATACCAGTCGAGAATATCATCACGTACCGAGAACGTGGGGGCGCGAAAGCCGATGACTTTGATGCCGCTAATGTCTTCGAGTAACCCCACGGAACGTTGCATTTCAGCGCGAAATTGGGCTTCGGTGAGGTTGTAAATCATCCGGTGGGTATGTGAATGACTGGCGAGTTCGTGATCTGCTTGGGCAATGCTCTTAATCAGTTGCGGAAATTTTTCGGCAACCATGCCTTGTATGAAAAAGGTCCCCTTAATGTTGTGTGTGTCCAGAATATCCAGCAAACGGCTGGTATTGCGTACCACGCGATTGGAAACTGCCCGATCAAAATCGTAAACCGATTGCTGCCAGTCTTCGATGTCAGCCGTAAAAATCATACGGTGGCTCCTGTGAGTTGGAAGGGACGGCAAGATAGGTAGATTTCACCGAGAATATCGAGCACCCGTGATTCTGAGAAGTGTTGAATCGCATGTTGACGTGCGGTTTTACCCATTTGTTGGCGTTGTTCAGGGTGTTGAATGAACCAAAGCATGTGGTCGGCAAGCATTTGTGGGGAATCAATGGGGGTTTTGAAGCCGGTTTCCTGATCAATGATAGCTTCGCGGCTGCCTTTAACATTAGTGCAAATAACGGGTTTGCCGGAGGCCATGGGTTCGATCAGAGCACGTGGAATACCTTCAGCAAATGAGGTCAGTACGCCCACATCAATGCTTTGATAAAACGCTGGCATGTCATTGCGGTATGCTTGAATTTCAATCACGTCAGTCAGCCCTTTTTGCTGGATAGCCGCTTGTACTTCGGCTTGTAGATGTCCTTGACCAATGAGTTTAATTTTGAAGTCACGGGTCTGCTTTGCCAAGTGTTCGGCAGCATCCAATAGCAAGGCATGATTTTTGATCGGCTCAAAGCGTGCCACCATACCAAACGTCGTGATGCCGGAAGGGGATGTGTGGCTTGGCTCGAATTTTTCTACGTCTATGCCATTCCCCAAAAACACCATTTGTGTTTCATCGAGTAGGTGATGTTCCCGTGCTAATTGCATATCTTCACGTAACTGGAACAGTGAATAACGCACGGTTTTTTTCAGCAGCTTTTCAATCAGAATATAAGCCTTACGTGCGAATGGGCTGGTGTTTTCTGCGATACTGTAGCCATGGCTTTGGTAAATCCAGACAGTTTTGTGATCAAAAAAAGCCAGAAAGCGTCCGACTAACCCTGGTATGCCAAAATGCAGATGCACAGTATCGTAATCCCCTTGACGAATAGCACGGTGCAGATTCCAGGCAGAACGCGCCAGTTGCAACGGGTTGAGACTGCGGTGCAGGGTTTCTACTACTACATTCATGCCTTGTGCTTGCATTAAGGCAACTTCAGGGCCATCACTGCACAGTATATCGACCTGCATGTTACCGGCATGACGTTGATTCAGTGCATGGGCACGGTGAAAAACCAGCGCATAGGCTGAACTGCTGACGGTGCAAACTTCCAGAATTTTCATATGGTTAGCTTTCATCTGTGGTGTTCAATAAAATTTGTGGAGCAGGACACGAGATAACCCATCCATAACGACTTCTGGGGTATGGCGGATGAGCCAAGAAGCAGCTTCTTGTACCTTGGAAACGGTTGGAGAGGGCTTGGCGATTGGTAATTGGTAGTAGTAAATTTTGTGGCTACGATTGGCAAGTTTTAGCTTGAATTGATGCGGGTTGCTGCCTGCGGATGAGCGTCCTAGGTTGTAAGTTTTACGCCCGCTTGTTCCACAATATTCAATTATTTGCCACAGCATGGCGAGAAATACATTGTGCTTCTTGTACAGGGTATGGATGCCTGACCATGCGCCATAGACTTCATCCTCACTCACAAAATTAAGGGATGACACCACTGGAATACCGTCGATATAGCCCATAAAAATTTCAACTTGACTGGGGCATTGTGTCATCAAATCCATAAAAAATGCTTTGGGATGCGGCAAACTGCCAAGATCATGCAAACTCATGCGATACAACTGGTAAAACTCATCCAATAGTTGCGAATTTAGCCCAATGACCGAGGTAAACCCCATTTTTAAAGGGCGACGGATATTTTTACGGGTATTACTGGAGAGGTTCTGCCAGATAGTTGCCACTGAAGGTTGAATGTCGACATTCAACTCGACTTTATCGGCAGTGTCATTCAGACAGGGAATACGTTGGGGGGTACGTATTTCTAAGCAATTAACCTTCGTGGTGGTTAACGCCTGTGCTAATGTTTCGATTACAGTGCCATAATCATCAGCGGCAATATTGGGAATTAGCCCCGTTTTATCAAAACCTGCACCGATGATGAGGGTTTGTTTGCCTCGCCAATGAGTACGCAAAAATGCGGGGATCGTAAACGTTTGGCCTGTTGTTGCTACGTGTACTTGCACCGGTTTTAGGCGGAACTCATGCGCAATAATGGCGCGAAAGGCTGAGGTAGAGAAAATCTCACCTGTTACTGTAACCGGCATTGGTTGCGTGGATGGCTGATCGGGGGTAATCGTTATACTCATATTCCCAAAGGCTTTGTTTTTTTATAATTGCCTATTTGTATGATGTTAGGAAAAGTGATGCCAGTGCTGGCAGATTAACGGGGAACTTTGTAGGTTAGGCGGCAAGTGATCGGGGAGTATGTCCGCTTATCTAGAAAATGCCCGCGAATGCAGGCTAAACTTTGCGGTCTGTACAAGGCTGTTGGAGAATAGCCCGCATAATCAACAATTATATCCACCAGAGAACTATGCTAACCGTCAACAATAATACACGTGTCGTCAGTTCCCCCCATACCGTTAGTGCGCCAGTGCCGTATTTGGCTGTGCCTGCTACAGGGGTGTCTACTCATACACTGACACTGGAGGATGTGTGGCGGCGTTTGCTGCGACAAAAATGGACGCTATTACTGACTGCATTGTCGATTCTGCTGTTAACTGCGTATTTTACCTGGACAGCGACGCCTTCTTATCGTGCCAGTGCTACCATCCAGATCGAAAAAGAGGGGGTGCAGGTTGTGAATTTTGGCACGGTGACCAGTGCTTCCCCGGATATGGGGGAACAAGATCCTTTTTTTCGTACTCAATACGAGCAGTTGAAAAGCCGCAAGTTAGCGGAGCGGGTCATTGCTGATTTGGATTTGAGAACGCGCTTATTTGAACGCCCTGAAAAATTCAATGTGTTGACATCTATTAAAGTGATTATCAAGGGGTTTATTGGTGCCTGGCTGCCTGCTAAGCAAAACACAGACGACGGTAAAGCCCCCGATTATGCGCAACAATTTGCAGAAAAACTGTATATAGAGCCGATTGAGAAAACACATTTGGTTAAGGTATTTTATGAAAGCTCAGACCCGGTGTTGTCGGCGGATATTGTAAATGCATTGATTAATGCGTTCATCAAAGAAAATATCAGTTCCCAAAGTGAAACCGATACCTATGCCAAAGAGTTTCTGGAACAGGAGCTAGAAAAAGCACGTCAGCGTTTGACTTTGCAGGAAGCTAAACTCATTGAATACGCTAAGCAAAACGGCATTTTAGAAGTCAACAATAGCCAGTCCAGCCAAGAACGTAAACTTGACGAACTCTATTCCGCTTTAGGGGCTGCCGAGCGTGCCCGTATTCAGGCGGAAAGCCAGATGATACAAGGGGGCAGGCACGGTAATGTTCGTGAAGTACTGAATAACCCTGTGGTGGAGGGCATTAAGCAAAATCTTAATACTTTAGAAGCCGAGTATCAGGAAAAGCTCAAACTGTTTAAACCGGCTTTCCCCGATATGCAGCGTTTGCAGCAACAAATTCAGGAAGTCCGCAGCCAGTTACAAAAGGAAGTGGGGGGGCTAAAACAATCCTTGCAAGCGGAATACGCAGCAGCAAAAAAGCTGGAGGATGACCTGCGTAGCCAATTAGATGCTTATAAAGGTGAATTGGTTGATTTACGTGACCGTAGTATTGAATACAACGCGTTGAAGCGTGAAGTTGAAACTAGCCGTGACCTCTATGATGGTTTGTTGCAGCGTATGAAAGAAGTGAATGTCGCTTCCAATGTTACCAGTAGCAATATTCGGGTAGTGGATGCTGCCGCGCCTGACGATAATGTGTTTCGCCCGAAGAAGGCGCTTAACCTCATTCTGGGTGGGTTAGTGGGGTTGATGCTGGGAATTGGGGCAGCATTATTGCGTGAAACCCTGAATCAAGGGGTAGCTTCGGTAGGTGAGTTGCAAGCACTGAGTGGTTTGCCGATACTGGGTACTATTCCGCACGTGCGGCATTTGTCAGAAAGCAATTTGGCGTTGGCAACTGTGCGTGATGCAGGGTCGTTGCTGGCCGAATCGTATCGGGTGATGACGGCGAATTTGCGTTTTGTGTTACCGGGCGGTAATTCCCCTCGTGTAACATTGATTACCAGCGTCAATCCAGCAGAGGGTAAATCAACGTCGGCGGTCAATATTGCGCTAAGCCAAGCACAACAGGGATTAAAAGTCTTATTGATTGATGCCGATTTACGGCGCCCTTCCGTGCATGTTAAGTTGGGCTTGCCTAACGCCAGAGGTTTGAGCAATTACCTCAACGGCGAGGTCGATATTGCTAGTGTTACGCATCCATCCCGTGAAATGAAAGGGTTATATCTAATTCTGGCGGGAACCTTGATGGCTGACCCTGTGCGGATGGTATCCAGCCCCGCGATGGCACAGTTGCTGAATCTTGCGACTAAGCATTTCGATAGCGTGATTATTGACGGCCCACCAACGGCGGGTTTTGCTGATGCGATTTACCTATCCTCAATGGCTGAGGCCACGGTGATTGTGGCGGATGAAGACCGTATTAACCGCAAACGCTTGTTGACGGTGATTGAACAATTGCAACGGGTGAAACAGAATATCGTGGGTTTTTTGATGGTAAAGTCGCAGGAAGAAGTGACAGATTACCGCTACTATGACCGTTACCACACCCGTATTCCGAGCCAACCTACTGCTAAACCGGTCAAGGGTAAGCGAAAGGGTTTGAATCTTGCTCCCGTTATTTAACCAGATGGGTATTAGAATCTGTCGATGAGATCCAACACATCCAGAAAGCGGGTGAAACCGTGGTTCCCGCCCTGAAAGATGAGTTGATGCGCTTTGCGGTAATAACTGGTTGCATCGCGCCAGTCCAGCGTTTTGTCACCATTTTCTAACAGTACTAACAGATTGTGAGGATTGGCAGGGCTGAGTTGATCCATTGCCAGCAAATCATCGAGGTGCGCTTGGGTGAAGGTGTAAGTACCTGCATCATGCCAGTGTTGCTGCACGCCGCCTAACAATGAGCGCAATAACAAACCGGGGTGTATGGCTGGATTGACCAAGGCAGCTTTAAGTGTGTATTGACTGGCGAGGTAAGTAGCGTAAAAACCGCCGAGAGAGCTACCAATGAGCTTGGGTGGTGTTGGGGCTTGTTCGATCAAGTCTGACAGCAAGGCTATCGCGGATAACGGGCGGTCTGGCAGGTCAGGGCAAACCCATTCGTGCGCTCGCCCGCGTGCTGCTAACCAGTGTTGCAATTGCTGGGCTTTTAGCGAAGCGGAAGAGGAATTGAAGCCGTGGATGTAGATAATCATGGGGTATTCTCTAGGTCTTGATTCACGAAAAACGCCCCAGTAATGGGGCGATTCCTCGTCATGTGAAGTGTTGGTTTGAGCTTACGGCAAGTAAGTCTTGCCCATCAAAAACCGATCACATTCCCGCGCAGCTTCGCGACCTTCATTGATTGCCCACACCACCAGACTTTGCCCACGGCGCATATCGCCCGCTGCAAACACACCCGGCAGGTTGGTGGTGTATTTACCATAATCGGCTTTGACATTGCCGCGTGGGTCAGTGTCCAGCGTCAGCGCATCCACCAGTGTTTTTTCCGGCCCGGTAAAGCCCATTGCCAGCAACACCAATTGTGCGGGCAATACTTCTTCCGTGCCTTCGACTTCAATCAAATTCATGCGCCCGCCAGCACCCTGTTCCCAGCGCACCCCGACGGTATGAATTTCTTTCACATGACCGTTTTCATCACCGACCAGTTTCTTGGTGGAAATGAGGTAATCACGCGGATCACGCCCAAAGACCGCCGCCGCTTCTTCCTGACCGTAATCGACTTTATGCACACGCGGCCATTCCGGCCAAGGGTTATCCGCTGCACGTGAGTCCGGTGCGCGCGGCATGATTTCCAGTTGTGTGACCGATTTGCAGCCATGCCGTACTGACGTACCCACGCAATCCGTGCCAGTATCACCGCCACCGATAACGATCACATCCAAGCCTTTTGCCGAAATATACTGACCATCCGCCAAGCCCGAATCCAGCAAGCTTTTGGTATTCGCGGTGAGAAAATCCATCGCGAAATGCACACCCTTGAGGTGACGGCCTTCCACCGACAGATCACGCGGCTGGGTAGCACCCGCACACAAAACCACCGCATCAAAGTCACTGCGCAACTGTTCAGCAGAAACGTCTTTGCCGACTTCCACACCTGTCACGAAGTTCACGCCTTCGGCTGCCATCAGGTCAACGCGACGTTGCACGATGTCCTGCTTGTCCAGTTTCATATTGGGGATGCCGTACATCAACAAGCCGCCGATACGGTCAGCGCGTTCGTAAACGGTGACGGTATGACCGGCAGTATTCAACTGGTCAGCACAGGCTAAGCCCGCAGGCCCTGAACCAACGACTGCCACTTTCTTGCCAGTGCGCTCAACGGGGGGCTGTGGTGTCACCCAACCTTCCTCGAATGCTTTGTCGATGATCGACACTTCGTTCAATTTGATGGTCACAGGCGGTTCATTGATACCCAATGTGCAAGAACCTTCGCACGGCGCCGGGCAAACCCGCCCGGTGAATTCCGGGAAGTTATTGGTCATGCGCAGGCGTTCGTAGGCTTCTTTCCACAAGCCGCGAAAGATCATGTCATTCCATTCAGGAATCAAATTGTGTACCGGGCAGCCGCTCGCGCCACCGGGCAACATTTTGCCGGTTTGACAAAACGGAATGCCGCATTCCATGCAACGCGCCCCTTGTTCGCGGCTTTCCGCTTCACGATCGAAATGCAAATGCATTTCACGCCAGTCTTTAATCCGTTCCAACGGGGCGCGGTCGGCTGGCAGCTCGCGCTGGTATTCCATGAAACCAGTAGGTTTACCCATGATTGTTACCCTTAATCCTTAATTGCCACTGACACGCGAAGCGTCGCTATTGTTGGCGGTGAAAGCGGCCATCAATGCTTCTTCCCCGGAGAGACCTTGCTGCTCAAACGAGCGAATCGCTTCCAGCATTCGTTGATAGTCGTTCGGCATGACGCGCACGAAATCGGCTGAGTATTTGTCCCAGTCCGCCAAAATCAGGCTACCGCGCACGCTGCCAGTATACAGCACATGCTTTTCGATCATCGCTTTGACTTCGGCTTTTTCGTCGGCAACACTCAGTGGGCTATAAGCGACCATTTCAGTATTGCCGCTGACCGCGAGAATGCCGCTGGGGTCATACACGTAAGCCACGCCGCCGGACATGCCCGCGCCGAAGTTACGCCCAACTTTGCCTAACACCACCACGCGCCCGCCGGTCATGTATTCGCAACCGTGGTCGCCCGTGCCTTCAACGACGACACGCACCCCGGAGTTGCGCACACAGAAACGTTCGCCCGCGACGCCGCGTACATAGGCTTCACCGTCACTTGCGCCAAAGAATGCCACATTGCCGATCAGAATATTATCTTCCGCCGCAAATTGCGCATCTTTACGTGGGTAAACGATGAGCTTACCGCCCGACAACCCTTTGCCGATGTAGTCGTTGGAATCGCCTTCGAGTTCCAGCGTCATGCCTTTGGGCAGGAATGCGCCGAAACTTTGCCCCGCTGAGCCGTTAAATTTCAGGCGAATCGTGTCTTCGGGCAAGCCTGCTGCGCCGTATTTGCGGGTGACTTCTGAGCCGGTGATCGTGCCTGCCACGCGGTCAATGTTTTTGATGGCAAACGTTGCGGTGACAGGTGTGCCGTGATCAATCGCGGGCTGGCACGCTTTGAGAATTTCACGTTCATCCAAGGATTGCGCAATGCCATGATCTTGTTCGCGCAAACACCGGATACCGTCGCATTCTTCCAGTGCTGGGGTATGCAGCAAGGTGCTCAAATCGACCATGCTGGCTTTCCAGTGACCTTCCGCCGTGCCTTGGCGCAGTTTATCGACACGCCCGACCATTTCATCAATGGTGCGGAAGCCGAGTTTCGCCATGTATTCGCGCAATTCTTCGGCGATGAACATCAGCAAATTCACCACGTATTGCGGGTCGCCAGCATACTTTTTGCGCAGCTCTGGGTTCTGGGTCGCAATCCCAACCGGGCAAGTGTCCTGATGGCAAACGCGCATCATCACACAGCCCAGCGCCACCAATGGCAGTGTCGCGAAGCCGTATTCTTCCGCACCCAGCAATGCCGCAATCGCGACATCACGCCCAGTCATCAACTTGCCGTCGGTTTCCAGACGTACCCGACTCCGCAGGTTATTGAGCAACAGGGTTTGATGCGTTTCGGCCAGCCCCAATTCCCACGGCAAACCGGCGTGTTGGACACTGGTTTTCGGGGAAGCCCCCGTGCCACCGTCATAACCGGAAATCAGGATGACATCCGCCTTGCCTTTGGCAACACCGGCTGCGATTGTGCCAACGCCGACTTCGGATACCAACTTGACGTTGATCCGCGCACGTTTGTTGGCGTTTTTCAGGTCGTGAATGAGCTGCGCCAAATCTTCAATCGAGTAAATATCATGATGCGGTGGTGGCGAAATCAACCCGACGCCCGGTGTAGTGCCACGCACTCGTGCTACCCACGGGTACACTTTCTTGCCCGGCAACTGGCCACCTTCACCCGGTTTTGCGCCTTGTGCCAGCTTGATCTGGATTTCTTGCGCATTGTTCAGGTAATGGCTGGTGACACCGAAGCGTCCTGAAGCCACTTGCTTGATAGCGCTGTTGCGTGAATCGCCATTCGGATCAGGAATGAAACGTGCGGAATCTTCGCCACCTTCGCCGGAGTTGGAACGCCCGCCCAAACGGTTCATGGCAATCGCCAAGGCTTCGTGCGCTTCTTGGCTAATAGAGCCGAAGGACATTGCACCGGATTTAAAGCGTTTGACAATAGCGCTGGCGGGTTCAACTTCACTCAGTGGAATAGGTTGCGCCGCAAAATTGAACTCCAGCAAGTTGCGCAGATTGAATTTGACCTCCGCATCTTCGTGCATCAAACGGCTGTATTGCTTGTACAAACCGTAATCACCTAGCCGCACCGCTTTTTGCAGCGCGTAAATGGTCGCAGGGTTGTATTGATGCTCTTCTTCCTCATTGCGCCATTGGAACACGTTACCGGCACGCAATGAACGTTGTTCCGCGTCATGGTGATCGTAAGCGGTTTGATGGCGAATCAAGGCTTCTTTCGCGATAGTGGCTAAATCAATACCCCCGATACGCGATGCTGTCGCGGTGAAATATTTGTCGATGACCGCTTTGCTAATTCCCAAAGCTTCAAAGATTTGCGCCCCACGGTAAGACTGAATCGTGGAAATACCGATCTTGGACATGACCTTGATCACGCCTTTGGTGGCTGCCTTGATGTACTTTTGTACAGCGTAATCGTGCTGAATACCGGGCAATAAACCTTCGCGAATCAAATCACCAATCGACTCAAACGCCAGGTAAGGGTTGATTGCTTGCACGCCATAACCCAACAGTGTGCAGAAATGATGCACTTCACGCGGTTCACCGGATTCGAGAATCAGGCTCACACGGGTGCGGCAACCGTTACGAATCAAATGATGATGCAAGCCCGCGACCGCCAAGAGTGACGGAATCGGTGCATTATCCGCATCCGCCAAGCGATCGGATAGCACGATCAAATTTGCGCCGTCATTAATAGCGTTATCGGCTGCTGCGAACAGGTGTTCCAATGCGGCTTCCAGTGCATGTTTGCCATCGGCAGCGCGGAACATAATCGGCAGGGTGACGCACTTGAAACCTTCACGGTTAATGTGTGTCAGTTTCGCCAGCTCGTCGTTGTCCAGAATCGGGGTTTTCAGCAGAATTTGCTGGCAACTTGCTGCTGTAGGCGCAGTAATATCGCCCTCTGACCCCAAAGTGGTGTAAGACGAGGTAACGATTTCTTCGCGAATCGAGTCAATCGGCGGGTTGGTCACTTGCGCAAACAACTGTTTGAAGTAGTTAAACAGCGGCTGTGCTTGATTGGATAGCACCGCAATCGGTGAGTCGATACCCATTGCACCCAGCGGGTCGATGCCGTCACGCGCCATCGGCACAATGACTTTGCGCACGTCTTCGTAGGTGTAGCCAAACATTTTCTGGCGTTGTACCAGCGTTTCGTGTTCTGGCAGGGCGCTTTGTGGAGCAGCCGGTAAGTCTTGCAGTTCGACCAGATTGCTTGCCAGCCAATCTTGATACGGCTTGGCGGTGGCGATTTGCTGCTTGATTTCTTCGTCAGCAATAATGCGGCCTTGCGCGGTGTCGACCAGCAACATACGCCCCGGTTGCAGGCGTTGCTTGGATACGATCGTGCTTTGGTCAAGATCATCCAATACCCCGACTTCGGAGGCGAGGATAATCATGTCGTCATTGGTGATGTAGTAACGTGAGGGGCGTAAACCGTTGCGATCCAGCGTTGCGCCAACCAGTGTGCCGTCGGTGAAACCCATTGCGGCAGGGCCATCCCACGGTTCCATTAGGCAACTGTGGTATTCGTAGAAGGCTTTCTTTTCCGCGCTCATGCTTTCGTGGTTTGACCAAGGTTCGGGAACCATCATCATCATCGCATGGGGCAGGGAATAACCAGACAAGTACATGAATTCCAGCGTGTTATCAAACATCGCGGAGTCACTGCCGTGAGGGTTGACGACGGGAAATAGCTTTTCAATATCGGTATTGAATACGTCGGTTTTGATCACACCTTGCCGTGCATTCATCCAGTTAACGTTACCGCGCATGGTGTTAATTTCACCATTGTGAATCAGGTAACGGTTGGGGTGGGCGCGTTCCCAGCTTGGGAAAGTGTTGGTTGAAAAGCGTGAATGCACCATGGCAATCGCCGTTTCCATGCGCGGATTGCTTAAATCGCGGTAGAACTGCCCCACCTGTTCGGTGGTCAACATGCCTTTGTAAACAAGGGTGCGCGACGACAGGCTAGGGAAATAAACGTGTCCTGCGACTTCCGGGGTATCAACGCTGTTTTGCGTGCGTTTGCGAATCACGTAGAGCTTGCGTTCAAAGTCGATGCCTTCCGCAATGTCGGCAGATTTGGCAATAAATACCATGCGAATAAAAGGCATGGCTTTGAGTGCGGTTTTGCCAATCGGGGTCGGATTGGTGGGGACATCACGCCAACCGAGCAGGGTTTGACCTTCTTCTTCGACGATGCGGGCGAAGATAGCGGCAACCTCGGCGCGTGCGTCGGCATCTTGTGGCAGGAACACCATGCCAGTCGCATAATGACCGGGTGCGGGTAGTTTTATATTGAGTGATTTGCACTCAGCGGCAAGGAATTCATGCGGCAGTTGGAGCAGGATACCCGCGCCATCGCCGGTATTTTCCTCGCAGCCGCACGCGCCCCGGTGTTCCATGTGAGTTAATACTTTTAATGCCTGTTGGACGATTTGATGTGACTTAACACCTTTCAGGTGAGCCACAAAGCCCATGCCACATGCATCGTGTTCAAAGCCAGGGTCGTAAAGCCCTTGCGATGGGGGTAGTTCAGTGTATCTCATCGTAGTCTCAGGCGATAAAAGGGTGAGTATTATGGACTAAAATGCCAGTTTAGGGCTAGACACCTTAGCGCGTTTTTGTCGACATGCCCAGAAAGCATTGCCTTAATTAGCGTATACTACGCTGCTAGCGTAACGGAGCAAGATCGCACACAGCTTATGAGTACAGCAGGTCGCATCCCAAAAGAGTTCATTGACCAACTGTTAGCTCGCGTCGACATTATCGACGTGATCGGCGGGCGTGTGCCATTAAAAAAGGCAGGGCGCGAATATACCGCGTGTTGCCCGTTTCATAATGAAAAAACGCCATCTTTCACGGTGAGTCCGACGAAACAGTTCTACCATTGTTTTGGTTGTGGGGTACACGGTTCGGCCATTACTTTTTTAATGGAATACGAACATCTTGAATATCCAGAGGCAATTGAGGCGTTAGCCCGCACCATTGGCGTGCCTGTTCCCCGTGAAGGTGCAGAAGATGCCCCAAAACGCCCGCGTAAAGACAAAAACTTGTATACCTTGCTGGAAGAGGCGGCGGTATGGTTTCAAGCACAATTGCAGCAAAACCCTGATGCGCTTGGGTATTTGCAGCGGCGGGGCTTGAGCAAGGAAGTAACGAAACGGTTTGGTTTAGGGTTTGCACCACCAAACAGTTCATTAGGGCGGGAGTTGGCTCGCTACGGTGAAGATAAATTAGTCGCCAGCGGCATGTCGATTCGTAATGATGTGGGGCGGGTGTATGACCGTTTTCGGGAACGCATTATGTTCCCGATTCGGGATCGGCGTGGGCGCGTGATCGGTTTTGGTGGGCGGGTGATTGGCGATGGCTCACCCAAGTATTTAAATTCACCCGAAACGGAAGTGTTCCACAAAGGTGCTGAGCTTTACGGCTTGTTTGAAGCGCGTAATGATACCCGTAAGCTGGAACGTTTGTTGGTGGTCGAAGGCTACATGGATGTGATTGCACTGGCGCAATACGGCATTACGTATGCGGTCGCAACGCTGGGAACCGCGACCACACCAGAACATATCCGCCAATTATTGCGTCTGGTGCCAGAAGTGGTGTTCTGTTTCGATGGCGACCGTGCGGGGCGGGATGCGGCATGGCGAGCGTTAGAAAACGCTTTGCCAGAGTTGCGTGATGATAAAGAAATTCGTTTTTTGTTTTTGCCGCAAGGTGAGGATCCTGATACGCAAATCCGCCAAATGGGTAAAGATACGTTTGAAGCAGGCTTCGAGACCGCCCTCACGCTCAGTGCTTATTTATTGGCAGTGCTGAAAGAACGTTTCAATTTGAGTACCAAGGAAGGCAAAGCACGCCTCTTAAATGATGGGGTGAAATTACTTTCTACCATGCCGGTTATTTTGCTGCGCGAGCAAATTCTCGGAGAATTGTCTACACTCACCAATACGCCTTTAGAGCTGGTGCGCCGTCACCTGAAAAAAAGTTCAACGGGTGATGCGCCACTCGCCTATAATCAGGCGCGTTTGGGCGACCAAGATGTGCGGCGCACCCCCATACGGCACGCGATTGCATTGCTGTTGCACCATCCGGTATTGGTGGAGCTGGCGGGTAGTTCCGAACAGATTCTTGGCTATGACCTGCCTGGCACAGCATTGCTGGCGGCTATCATTGAAAATATCGAGGAGAACCCCCATATACACTTGGCGGGTTTGCTAGAGCGTTTTCGCCAGACCGAACACGAGGCTATTATTCAACGCCTCACCAACTGGCGACCTGAGACGGATGATGAAACCGTCATACGGCGTGAATTTGCCGACTGTCTGCAACAAATCAGACGGCAATCGCGTCAAAAACAGCTTGAAGCCTTGTTGCATCGGGGCCAAACCCACGCATTGAGTGAGCAAGAGCGCAGTGATTTAGCTTATTTACTGCTCCAAGACTATAAAAGTCCGGGGGCATGAATGAGCGCATGTGGTTGCATTTTAGAAAAATGTGATATAGTTACCGACCTTTTTCCAGAGAGTTTTAGGGCATGAGTCAAGAAGAGCAGCAGCAGTCCAGCTTGAAAGAGTTAATTGCCAAAGGTAAGGAGCAGGGCTACCTCACCTATGCTGAGGTCAACGACCACCTTCCCGATACCATCGTTGACCCGGAGCAGATTGAAGATATTGTTGCGATGATCAACGATATGGGTATTACGGTGTATGAACATGCCCCGGATGCCGATTCCTTACTGCTAAACGATGAAGCGGTACAAGCCGACGATGAAGCCGCTGAAGAAGCAGCCGCTGCGTTGGCGAATGTGGATGGCGATTTTGGGCGAACCACTGACCCGGTGCGTATGTACATGCGCGAAATGGGCACGGTGGAACTCTTGACTCGTGAGGGCGAAATTCAGATTGCGATCCGTATTGAAGATGGTCTGAACGAAATTCTGCGGGCGTTGGCACAATACCCTGCATCTACCGAGCTTTTGCTTGAAAAAGCATCGTTGATTGATTCCGAAGAGATTCGTCTCACCGATATTATTAATGGTTTCGTAAATCCCGATGAGGATTTGAGTGCATTTCCGGTTGCCGTCGTTGATGATGCTGATATTGCTGAGGTTGCTGAAGATGACTCAGCGGTTGCTGATGAAGATGAAGACGATGTTGCTGATCCCGTTGATACAGGGCCTGACCCTGAGGAAGCGCGTATTAAATTCGCTGAATTACGCGAATTATATGAGGCATCTAAAGCGGCTAGTTTGGCAAATAATCCAGCATCTTATACCGCAGCGCGTGATGCTGTAGCGACTAAATTTATGGAGTTTCGCTTAGCTCAGCCGATTATTGAGCAGTTGACGGTGCAGTTGAACGAGATTGTTGACCGTATTCGCCAAAATGAACGCCATATTATGAAGTTGTGTGTTCAAAAGGGTGGTATGGGGCGTCAAGATTTTATAGACAGCTTCCCGCAAAATGAAACGGATTTGGAATGGTTAAATCGTTACTGTGCAGATAAGCGTGGCGATCATACTCGTTTACAAACATTTCTGCCGAAAATTCATGAAGCGCAGCGTGAGTTGTTGGGCATTGAACGTGAATGCAATCTTTCCATTACGCAAATCAAAGACATTAATCGCAGCATGTCGGTGGGTGAGGCGAAAGCACGTCGTGCTAAGAAAGAAATGGTTGAAGCCAACTTACGTTTGGTGATTTCCATTGCTAAAAAATACACCAATCGTGGCTTGCAATTTCTTGATTTGATTCAGGAAGGCAATATTGGCTTAATGAAAGCGGTTGATAAGTTTGAATACCGTCGTGGTTACAAGTTCTCGACTTACGCGACTTGGTGGATTCGTCAGGCGATTACCCGTTCGATTGCGGATCAGGCGCGTACCATTCGTATTCCGGTACACATGATCGAAACCATCAATAAACTCAACCGCATTTCGCGCAAGCTGTTGCAGGAGAAAGGCCGTGAAGCCACGCCGGAAGAGTTGGCTGAAGCGATGGATATGCCGGAAGACAAAATCCGTAAAGTCCTGAAAATCGCCAAAGAACCGATTTCAATGGAAACCCCGATCGGTGATGACGAAGATTCGCATCTGGGTGATTTCATTGAGGATGGCAATATCCTGTCGCCTATTGAGTCGGCTACAACGTCAAGTCTGTCGGAAGTGACCCGCGAAGTGCTTTCCAGCCTGACTTCACGTGAAGCTAAAGTGCTGCGGATGCGTTTCGGTATCGATATGAACACCGACCATACGCTGGAAGAAGTGGGCAAACAGTTCGACGTAACCCGCGAACGTATCCGTCAGATTGAAGCAAAAGCCTTGCGCAAGTTGCGTCATCCGAGCCGTTCGGATATGCTTCGCAGCTTCCTTGAATACGAACCAGGCGTCTTGCCGACAAACTGATCGTAGCGTTTTTCAGGGCCTATAGCTCAGTTGGTTAGAGCAGGGGACTCATAATCCCTTGGTCGTAGGTTCGAGTCCTACTGGGCCCACCAATTTCACTTTAGAAACTAAGGGGTTAGCCATGCCCCGTTAGTTGCAGTCTTTCAGTTGTAGATAAAATGCGATTCTATGAATCACGCCGCATGCGATGTTCAACTATTTCCGTGAAGAGGAGTCGCTGAATATTGCCGCCTTGCTACGACCAAAGCCCCCACTGGTCGAGGCTTTTTTTATGGGCTAATATTGGTGCTCACCATCGAACCCGGTCAAACTGAACATGCTGCAACTGTTCTGGACTCCTCTGGCCATCAATTTTTTCATCGAATTGCTGATGGTATCCCTGTTGACCAGCTATTTCGCAGTACGCTTGGCAAACGCGCTCCGCACGCGGGTAAACGTTAAAATAGCATTTTTCTTGTTGCTGACTTTTGCCTCGGCAAGTTGCGGCACGCTGCTGCAATTTCTCGGTATTGCACTTCACCCCGACTATGGAACTGTCCCGAAATAACTTCCCTCTTTTCTGCTAACAGCGAAAGGGGGAAGATAGCCCCTTGTAATGCCAATCAACACCGAGGATGAGCCAATGGATGTTTACCCATCAGCCATAGAAAAACAAATGCAGCGGTTCTACCAATCGCTCAATGAGCGTGACCGCCGCCGCTACGCCGCCGTGGAAGCCGTCCGGCTTGGGCACGGGGGGCAGGACTACATTTCCCGGTTATTGGACTGTGACCCCAAAACCATCCGCCACGGGTTGACGGAGTTGGAATCGGAAGATGGCTTGCCCACCGTAAGGCAGCGAAAAAAAGGGGCGGGCGCAAACGGCTGAACGCTACGCACCTGCAATTGGATGAGCATTTTCGCCAAGTTTTAAAGGATCATACGGCAGGCGACCCCATGCGGGAGGCGGTGAAATGGACGAACCTGTCACGTCGGCAGATTGCCCGGCGGATGCAGGCATTGGGGACATCGGCTGGGAAAAACGTGGTGTCGCGCCTATTACGGGAGCACGGCTACCGCCGCCGCAAGCCCCAGAAGAAACGCACCATGGGGCAACACGCTGACCGTAATGCCCAGTTTGAAAAGATTGCCCAACTCAAACAAACCTACCTGCAAGCAGGCAAACCCGTGATCAGCATTGACACCAAAAAGAAGGAACTGCTGGGCAACTTTTACCGTGAAGGGGTAACGGATGCCGTCGAACCCACGGAGGTCAATGACCATGACTTCCCCAGCTATGGCAATGGTCAGGTGATCCCCCACGGCATCTACGACCTTGCCCGCAACGAAGCGGCACTGCACCTGAACACCAGCCACGACACCACCGAGTTTGCCTGCGAAAGCCTTGGCTTATGGTGGCGTGAGCAAGGGAAACCCAACTACCCCGAAGCTGACGAGCTGTTGGTCTTATGTGACGGTGGTGGCAGCAACAGTTCCTCTGCGTACCTGTTCAAGCAAGACTTGCAGGCATTGGCGGACAGCCTGAACCTGACAATACGCATCGCCCACTACCCGCCCTATTGCTCCAAATACAACCCGATTGAACACCGACTGTTCCCCCATGTGACCCGTGCCTGCCGGGGTGTGCCGTTGGAAACGGTCGAAACCGCCAAACACTACATGGCAAAAACGGAAACCACCACTGGCTTGAAGGTCGCTGTCCGCATCATCAGTAAAGTTTTTGAAACCGGGCGCAAGTATACCCAAGCGTTCAAGGATAACATGACCATCCAGTTCGATGACTTCCTGCCAAAATGGAACTACTCCGCTGTCCCTCAGTCCCCCTGATTTCGGGAAGTTATTTCGGGACAGTTCCTATGCGGAATTCGCCCTGCCGTTTGTTAGCGTGTTTGGCGCATTGGCGATGTCTGGTTTTTTACTGTTTGCCTTCTATTTTCAACGCCAATCCAGCCCAAAAGGGTGGGTCGAAGCTATACCAGTCCGTGCCATAAAATAGTTTTTTTGATCAAGGAAATATGGTTAGATGACTGGTAACAAAAGCAGCCATGAGTAATGTATGACATTAAAAATCACTTTCACTGAGGATGAGATAGCGGAGCTGTTCTACTGGAAGGAGCGCCATCCTCATCCCAGAGTCCGTAAGAAAATGTCCGTGCTGTACCTGAAATCCCAACAGTTGACGCATAAGGAAATCAAACGATTGGAAAGGATTACAGAAGCCACGCTGCTTGCCTACCTAAACGCCTACCTACAACCTAACGGTTTAGAAGCTCTTAAAGAAATACGATTCAATAAACCACAGAGTGATTTGATGGCATATAAAGACAAGATTGAAGCCTATTTTCGTGAATATCCCCCCGCAACCAGCAAGGCGGCAGCCGCTAAGATTGAGGAGCTGACAGGCATCAAACGCAGTGAGGACAGGGTACGTGTCTTTATGAAGAAAATAGGGATGGACATCCATAAAGTGGGGATGATACCCGCCAAAGCTGATGTGGAAGCACAAGAAAAGTTCCTGGAAAATGAACTAAAACCGCGCATTCAGGAGGCTAAGGAGGGCAAACGCGCCCTTTTTTTGTCGATGCCGCCCACTTCGTGTTAGCACCGTTTCTGGGGTTTTTGTGGTCATTTTCCCGCGTATTCATCAAAGCCCCCTGTGGTCGACAACGCTACAACGTATTGGGCGCACTCAATGCGATAACGCTACAACTCATCACGATCACTAACGACTCCTATATCAACGCTAACAGCGTGTGTGAATTATTGGAAAAAATTGCAGCGTTAGCACTCAAAATACCGATCACTTTGGTCTTGGATAATGCCAAGTATCAACGCTGTGAAGCCGTGTTTGCCTGTGCGAAAAGGCTCAATATTGAACTATTATTTTTACCGACCTATTCACCCAACCTCAATCTGATTGAACGGTTGTGGAAGTTCGTCAAGAAAAAATGCTTGTACTCGAAATACTATGATAAGTTTCCCGCTTTCAAGGCGGCCATCACCAACTGTCTCGACAAGCTGGATACCGATCACAAGAAAGAACTGACCCAGTTGATGACAACAAATTTTCAAACCTTTAAAAATGTTCAGGTCTTGACGCTGTAAGGTATACGATTCTGGTGAGCATTCCCTTTCCCCTGGGCTTTTTTGCCGTACACGCCATCTTGTTGTTTAGGCTGGTGGATGCGCTGGCTCAGGAACGGAATAGCTGTCGATACCAAGCTGTGTGGCTTGCGATTCAGGCGTTGCTCATGCCGTCCACCAGGCTTGGAACGCAATCTGCTGCTTCACACAGTGGTAGTCAGTCAATGGCCTCAAAGTCGGAAGGGCGAGTCATTAATATCGCTATGCCAGGGCCGCAGATATTAGGTTGGTTCTTGGCTCTGACACCTAAGGATGAGAGTGTTTATTTAACCGCGCAGCCTGCCGATACTGCTTATTACATTGATAAATATCAATATAAGTCCTATGTTAATGATGAATGTTTTTTATTGGTTGCAATAATCCCTGTGCGAGGGGTTTGAACAGTTCTATTGAAATATAACTAAATCTACTCTATGCTAATCAATATGAATAGATTAGTCCCCATCAGTGAAGCATCAAAACTGCTTGGCGTGTCAGTTTCCACCCTGCGCCGCTGGGAAGCGGAAGGTCGGCTAATCCCCGAACACACCTCCGGTAAACACCGCCGTTACGATATGTTGAAACTCAAGCCGGAACTGTTCCGTGCCAGCGAAGACAGTCGCAAGACGCTTGCCTACGCCCGTGTATCCAGTGCTGACCAAAAAGACGATTTGGAACGCCAAAAGCAAGTGCTGGAACTCTATTGTGCCCAACAGGGCTGGACATTCGAGCTAATATCCGACCTCGGTTCAGGCATGAACTACTACAAAAAAGGACTAAAACGCCTGCTCAACAAGATTTTGGTTGGCAATGTCGGGCGACTGGTCATCACCCACAAAGACCGCCTGCTGCGGTTTGGTGCGGAACTGGTGTTCTCCATCTGCGAAGCCAAACAAGTGGAAGTGGTGATCGTAAACAAGGGCGAAGACACCACCTTTGAGGAAGATTTGGCAACCGATGTGCTGGAAATCATCACGGTTTTCTCGGCACGGCTGTACGGCTCACGTTCGCGCAAAAACAAAAAGTTGCTGGACGGGGTAAAGAAAGCCGTGGAAGAATCGCAAGTATGATCATCAGCCACAAAATCCGCCTCGACCCCAACAACCAGCAAGCCACGTACTTTGCCAAAGCCGCTGGCACAGCACGGTTCGCCTACAACTGGGCGTTGGCAGAATGGCAAACCCAATACGCCGCATGGAAAGACGATAACATCCAGCCAAAACCCAACCAAATGGGCTTGCGCCGCCAATTGAACGCCATCAAACGCGAACAATTCCCCTGGATGCTGGAAGTCACCAAAAACGCCCCGCAAATGGCGATTATCCAACTCGGTGCAGCTTTCAAGAACTTCTTTGCGGAGCGAGCCAAGTACCCGCAATTCAAAAAGAAAGGCAAAAGCCGCGACAGTTTCACCCTCACCAACGACCAGTTCAGCCTTGACGGTTGCCGCATCCGCATTCCCAACCTTGGGTTAGTACGGATGCGGGAAACGTTACGCTTTTCCGGTAAAATTCTCTCTGCCACGATTTCCCGCACCGCTGATCAGTGGTTCGCCAGCATCACCGTGGACACCACCTCAAACCACCTCCCGCCTGCCAAAAACCAAGGCACGGTAGGGGTGGATTTGGGCGTATCTGCACTGGCAACCCTATCAACGGGGGAAAAAGTAGTTGGGGCAAAGCCGCATAAAGCCTTGCTTTCCCGCCTAAAACGGCTCTCGCGCAGCCTGTCCCGCAAGGTCAAAGGCAGTGCCAACTGCCACAAGGCGAAGCAGAAGCTGGCAAAACTTCACGCCCGTATCGCCAATATCCGCCAAGACAGTTTGCACCAGCTCACCACGGATTTGACCCGCCGTTTTCACACCATCGGCATTGAAAACTTGAACGTATCGGGCATGGTGAAAAACCGTCATTTATCGCGTGCCATCAGTGACATGGGGTTTTTCGAGTTTCGCCGTCAACTGGAATACAAGGCGGAAATGCGCGGTGCGGTGGTCGTGGTGGCTGATCGGTTTTTTGCCTCCAGCAAAACCTGTTCTACTGCTGGCTGTGGGCATAAAGTGGACAAGCTGCCACTGTCGGTACGTGAATGGACTTGCCCCGTTTGCGGTGCAGTCCATGACCGTGACATCAATGCCGCCAAAAATTTGAAAAAATATGCCGTGAGTTACACGGTGTCTGCCTGTGGAGGGGAAGGCTCTGGTCTTGGGCGCAAGCCGAAGACGAAACCAGCCCCCGTGAAGCAGGAATTCAACACCATGACTACTTTTAGTTAGCTATAAGTAGATTTGGGTAGGTTTGAAATAACGGTGGAGTGTTGTCTATGAAGAAGCGTATTTCTCTAGTGGTGACGGCGTTGTGTGTTTTATTGCCATTGGCTGGATGTGCGACCAGCACTGCCGCTGAAAAATCACCAGGAAAAACCATCGAAAAAGCGGCTACGGCTGTTGATACAGTGCGTGGGTTTTATGAGCGTTACCTTGCTAAGTACTTATGCAAAAGTTTTTCGGAAAAACCACCCCTTACAAATCAATCGGTTACGATTGCAAAGTTCCGAGTAACTGATGCCTAAGTACTTACTTTCGTCAAAGATGCGAATGGTGCAGGAAAACGGGCAATGGGTGGCGGACGACATTCTGTATCCCGATGGCAAAAGGCTGTATTCCACCCGCAAGGCGTTGGCGGATGAACGTGCGAGCCTATCGGAAACCAGTAAGGCAGCTGAACGCATCAAATTTGCCAAGGGTGCATCCAGTGCCACCGTTACAGGCAAGTTGGCGGACTTTGACAGCGAACAAAACTACGTCATCGGGGTGGGCAAAGGCCAAGCCATGACCGTTGAACAGCTTGGCAGTAAAAGTGATGGCAAGGTTTCCATCTACATCACCGACCCCAAGGGTGAAAACGCTAACGATATGGATTTGTCCTGCCACAGCAATGCAACGGTCAAGCCGACTATTGCAGGCGACTACAACATTCAGGTGGTCGAGTGTAAGAAGGCTGATCCGTGGAAAGGTAAGTTCGTACTTAAGGTCACTGTCAATTAGGTGTCTGATGACCAGTACAGACGGGGTGTGAACAAAAGTGCGGTGTCCTGTAGACTAAGATGGCATCCCCTAAAACCAGAGAAAAAGGACTTTCCCATGTTGACAGTTAGCTCCCGCGACCAAAAACTTTTAGAAGCCTTGAACCGCAACCCAGCATTAAAAGCTCGGATGGAAGGGCTAATCGAGGTGGTTGAAAATGCCGGTGATGACATTATCAAAGCAGCAGACGCCGAACAGCGGGTGATAGAAGAACTGCGCCAAATGGGAAATGATGCGATCACTGCATGGGCAAACAAACGTGTAGAAAAATGCACAGCCCCAGCCTGTGAAGAAGGCATTGGGAAGTATGTAAAGAGTGGAAAAAAAACTGTCATTGGCACACGACCTACGGAAAAATCCACATAAGCGAACCGGTCTACCGGATTCCCGGCAAGCGTGTCCGCCCCTTTAGCCAGAGTGCCGAGGTTGTTTGCCGAGGCTGTTCGCTCCCGCTGCAACGGGCGGTGACGGACTTTGGGGCGGACTGTTCATTTGCTCAAGTGCCTGATAAATTAGAAGAACATTACGGGATACGGCTGGCATCCAGCAGCATCCGACACATCACCGAAGGTCACGCCAAACGCATCCATGAATCCCAAGTGTTGATAAAAGACTATCCAAGCACGTTGGGAAAAGCCTATGTCATTGCCGAAATGGACGGCAGCATGATCCCCATCGTCGAGATTGACGAAACAGCCCCCGACAAGCGCAAAGGCAAAAAGGAAAGCTGGAAAGAAGCCCGCCTGTGTCTTGCCCACGCCAAAGGCAGTGCTACGCCAACGTTTGGCGCAATATTCGGTGGCACGGTAGAAGATGCTGGAAAAATCTTATTCGACACCGCCTGCCGTGCTGGATTTGGAAAAAGCACGTTCCTCCATGCGGTGGGTGATGGGGCAAGCTGGATCAACCGTCAAGTGGATGAACAATTTGGCACACAAGGACATTACCTGATTGATTTTTATCATGTTTGTGAATACCTATCAGCAGCATCCGCAAGCTGTTCATGCCTCAAGGACAAGGATAAATGGTTTGCCAAACAGAAAAAAGCCCTACAGGATGGTCAAGCTCAAGCGGTCATCGACACACTGAAACCTTTCCTCGAAGCAGAAACGGTAGAAGACAGTAACGCCCCAGTACGAGCTTGTCACCGTTACCTGAGCAACCGCATTGAGCAACTGGATTACCCGACAGCAAAATCCCTCGGATTGCCCGTGGGGTCGGGCGAAATAGAAAGTGCACACCGTTACATCATCCAGCAACGCTTAAAAAAATCGGGGGCATGGTGGAAAAGTGATAATGCGGCGGATATGTTGGCGTTGAGGGTCATGCGGGGAAACCAGCAATGGAAGCATTATTGGCGAAACACCGCTGAGGCGGCATGAGGTTTACCGCACTTTTGTTCACACCCGTACAGACGCCAATAGTTGGCATTCCCCCGACAAACGGGCAAAATAAGGCACCTTTTATTCATAGACAGGGCTTGCAATGGCTATTTATCCCGGAATGTACCCTTACACCCGTATGCGCAGGATGCGCCGTGATGATTTTTCCCGCCGTTTAATGCGCGAAAACGTGTTGACTGCCAATGATTTGATTTGGCCAGTATTTGTGATGGAAGGCGAAAATCAGCGCGAAGCCATTGCCTCTATGCCCGGTGTGGAACGCATCAGCATCGACCTGTTGGTGAAAGAAGCGGAGGAGGCATTCAAACTGGGTATCCCGGCAATGGCGATTTTCCCCGTGACCCCGCAAGCAGCTAAAACCGATAAGGCGGAAGAGGCGTGGAACCCAGATGGCTTGGCGCAACGCACAGTGCGGGCAATCAAAGCTGCCGTGCCGGAACTGGGTGTGATTACCGACGTGGCGCTTGACCCGTTCACTTCGCACGGGCAAGACGGTTTGATGGATGTGAATGGCTACATCCTTAACGATGAAACGGTATCTGCACTGGTGAAACAGGCACTTTCCCATGCTGAAGCGGGAGCAGATGTGGTTGCGCCTTCTGATATGATGGATGGGCGCATCGGTGAAATCCGTGACGTGTTGGAACAGCACGGGCATTTGAATGTACGGATTCTGGCGTATTCTGCGAAATACGCTTCCAGCTTTTATGGTCCGTTCCGGGATGCCGTTGGTTCAGCAGCAAACTTGAAGGGCGGTAATAAATACAGTTACCAGATGGATCCTGCCAATTCCGACGAAGCCTTGTGGGAAGTCGCGCTCGACCTGCAAGAAGGTGCGGATATGGTGATGATCAAGCCGGGGATGCCCTACCTCGACATCGTGCGCCGCATCAAAGAAGAGTTCAAAGCACCGACCTACGTTTACCATGTCAGCGGGGAGTACGCGATGCTGAAAGCGGCGGGCATGAATGGCTGGATCAATGAAAAGGCATGTGTGCTGGAAGCCTTGTTGGGGATGAAACGGGCCGGTGCGGATGGGATTTTGACGTATTACGCCAAGCAGGTGGCGGAGTGGTTAAAAAATCCATAAATTACCTTGCCCAATATAACTTTAGGAAAAAATCATGCCACAACTCACTGCACTGTTATTCGATGTAGACGGTACGCTTGCGGATACCGAACGTGATGGACATCGCCCCGCCTTCAACAAGGCTTTTGCCGAAGCGGGCTTAGATTGGGATTGGACGGTGGAACTGTATGCCGATCTGCTGACCGTAACCGGTGGTAAAGAGCGTATTCGCTATTTCGTCGAAAAATACCTGCCAAGTTTTACTCCCGAAGAGGGGCTTGCCGGGTTTGCAGCACGGATGCATAAACGCAAAACCCATTTTTATTTGGAGATGTTGCAAGCGGGTGAAATTCCTTTGCGTGTAGGGGCAGAACGCTTGATTCGGGAAGCGCGTGCGGCTGGCTTACGTTTAGGAATTGCTACCACGACGACGCCTGAAAATGTTACTTATTTGCTGAAAGCTACTTTGGGTGAGGAATCTATTGGCTGGTTTGAGTGCATTGCGGCGGGTGATATTGTGCCTAAGAAAAAGCCTGCGCCGGATATTTATGCGTATGCCATGCAACAAATGGGCTTGCAGCCTGAAGAGTGTTTGGCGTTTGAAGATTCTGATAATGGCATTCGCTCTTCCACAGCAGCCAATCTGAAAACCATTGTGACCATTAACGATTACACCCGCGACCACGATTTCAGCAAAGCAGTGTTGGTGGTGGATCAGTTTGGTGAGGCGGATGCGCCTTTCACGGTGTTGCAAGGTGACGCAGGTAGTGAGTCCTACGCCACCCTTGCGCTATTGCAGCACGTGTTTAACCAAGGAAACCGTTTCTGAGTGATTGCATGAAGTCTCGGACTTGCTGCGGTGTCAGCGGTTGGCCTGATTGCATCATTTGCTGAAGCATCGTGCTCATCTGTGAGCGGCTATTGTTGCGGGTATCCACCCCTAGTGAGCGGGTGACACTGTAACTTTGTGTCACAGGCGATTGCTGTGCTGGTGTGGTGGGTTGCGGTTGTTCGCTCAAATGGCTATTGGACGCAACAAACGCATTTTTCTGCACATTATCGAAGTCGGTATTGCGCTCGATAATGTCAGACAGTTTGGTGTTTTTAATAGTTTGTAGCTCTTTACCGGAGAACTGGTTTTCATACCAGAAACGGTCACCATCACGTAAACGGGTGAATTGATCACCGATGATCTTGGTGAAGGTTTGCCCGAATAAGGAATCACCGACCGGCTTTTCTGCTAAACCGGCTACCCACAGGTCAACATCGGCAGGCTTATCGTAAACACTCGCCAGTTTGTCGCCAAAGCCTTCGCGCCAGACATTGGAGTCAAAGCTATTGACTGGGCGCAACCCTAAGGCTTCACGGGTATCGCCGTAGCCTGCCAAACCGTGATCACGACCGCGTTGGATATTGACGGCGGCGAGGTCTAAACCACCTTGTGGGAACAGGAAGTTACGCACATCATCCACAATCATGGGGTCAACGGCTTGCGCGGTTTGCGACGCTGCACCACGTAAAATAGGGTCGATCCCGGATTCCATGACTTTATCTGGGCGGAAAAAAGCGTCACGTAACGCTACATTGCCTTGCTCGATGGTTTGCCCGTTTTCATCCAAGCGCAGCAGATTAGGAGACAGCATGGTGTGACCCATGCGGAATGCGGCGGTGGCAAAAGCATTGTCAATCGACGGATCAACGTTGGGTTTGTAGCCGGTGTATTTTGGAATCGCATTTTTACCGATCAGATTCGGCAGGAACTCGTTGTAAGTAATCGCTTGCATTTGTGCGACGTTGACTTTGCGCGCTTCTTGATAGATTTGTTCATCGCTCATGGACGGATTCTTTTGTGCAATCTCATCCGCCAGACGGTTGTGTTCACGTACCCATAAGGTGTGCATCGACGTTAAGCCAATGTTTTCGTTAGAACGAACATCCCCAGCGATGAATTGCCCGTTTTCCATGGGCATCATGTCCCCTGCAGACATCTGCAATTTTCCGCCTTCATGGGTGCGTAGTTTGCTGGCATATTCAGCATCTGAGCCATACACATTGGAGCCGTCAATAAATGCGGTAATGTGATTGCTTTGTTGGCGTTGTCCGTTGGCATCTAAGGTAGCAGCGCTGCGTGATAGTTGGATAGAAGCGGTGCCTGTGCCTTCAGGGTCAAATTGTGGATCACCGGCTGGAATGGCAATTGGTGCTTTTTCGGCAGTGTTTGTGGGGGTTTCGGTGATGTCATGGTCAAGAAACTGCCCCCACATCCAGAATAGGTCGCTTAAGCCTTTTTGGTTGACGGTATTTGCGCCATCTTGTGCCGCAACAGCATTACTGATGGTGCGCGGGTTAGGCAGGCGTTGTTCGGTAGCGCCACCGGGTTCACGGCTGCTGTCTTGGGGAATGCTGCGCTTGTGTTGGATGCCAGCCGAACCCCATGTTGGATTTTTCTTGTTATTGCCAGTGCCATCTATGCTGCGGTATTCAGTGAGTTGTGGCTGAGGTTTGGGGTTGTACTTGTTTTCGAGTTGCGCCAGCAGTTGCTGAATCAAATTCGCTACATTCTGCAAAGCGTTCTTATTGCCGCCGTTGTAGCCAGGTAACTGAAGCAATGCACTGATGGCTTGCGGCGTGGCTGTCAGGATGCCGCTGGTGCTGCCTGAGGCGGAAGTTTGCCCGTATCCTTGGGATGAGGAGCGGGTATTGTTGTCAATGTTTTGCATGTCATGAATCCTTGTGTTGATCAATCCTTTGAAAAAAATCCATTTGTGAATTTTGCACAAAAAATACGCCAGACAAAGCTGGCGTAACAAGGATGACGTTTCTGACCGCTAAGGTTTTAAAGATAAGCGGTTGCTGATACAGGACTAGTAGGTGCTTAACAATGATTGGGCACGGTACGTATTCAGACGAGTGCGCCAGCCTGGGAGCCATTTGGCTTCGCCGCGTTCGGGTGAGGAGTTGGCGATACGACGCACCAAAACTTCTTCGGCAGCCCGTGCAAATTCATCTAAAGCCTGTGAACCTGCTTGAACCGGGCGCATGGTCAATAGTACTTGTAGCAAGCCCCAACCTTGACCGTTGTAGCGTTCAGTAGGGCTAGTGCCTTCTCCTTTGAAGTTGACGTAATCCAATAGTGGATATAATCCGCGCTGAGTTTTTTCGATCGCTTGGTAGTTTTGCAGTACGCGGTCACGGTCTTGTGGGGCGACTTGTGCCAGCATAATGGGTAAAGCGCGGGTGAGGCGTTCTGCCATGTAATTGGCCTGAATATTCATGGTTTGTTGCAGGAATGTGCGTAATTGCTGCATTTCCGGGTCATTGCGAGCGCGTTCAAACGCCGCTTTGTTTGCCCATGGTGCGGTACGTACTGTGCGATTAGTTAGCCATTGTGGTACGGGAACACCTTGTGCTTTGGTGTAGTCGATCAGGCCGGGGAAGGTTTCGGTATAAGGGCCACGATGCCCTGCTGGATACCAGATGAAGTGTCCGATACCGAGTGAGGCGAATTCTTCGCGGTCATTCCACACCACTAGTAACGCGGGGTTACCACTGGTTTCATTGCGATAAACCTTGTCGGCAATCCAATTCAAGTCTTTGGCGGGAACCACTGTTGGTGTAGGAGGCGTCTGTTGGCTCATTGGTGCACAGGCAGATAACCCTAAACCAGCAATAACAACCAGTGACAATGCTATTTTTTTCATGACAAGCCCTTGTGTCCTTGTAAAATAAAAAAGGTATTCACGCCAGAATACCTGTATGGATTCAAGTTGATAGAGCCTCGTTGATATTGAAAAGTTCCATTCTTTGAGCAATGCCAGTGCTTAATTTGGCTAAAAGCGTATAGTTATTAGTGTAAATAACACAGGAGGTTGATGTCATGAAAGAGAAATTACAGCAGCTTATGCAGGTGCTGACTAGTGAGCGTGAGGAGTTGCGCGTGCGTTTGCATTTGTTGGGTTTGGAGGCAAAGGAAGAATTAGAACAAGCAGAAGAGAAATGGCAAAACATGCAGTTGCGCTTACGTGATGCGGGTTGGGAGCTGAACCTGAAAGCTAAGGAAGAAATTCATGACTTAGGTGAAGATGTCGATAAGTTACAACATAAAATCGGTAATAAAGTGGAAGATATTCGTCTGGAAGTGGTGGAGGAGTTGCATGAAGTGGGCGAGGAACTTGCCGAGCTTTATCGGAAAATCCGTAGTCATTTTTAAATAGTATGCGCTTAGCTCATATCCGGCGGTGGTTATATCTGGCATTGGAAGAACAAAAAGGCAGCGATTTGGCGAAATGCTTGAATCGTTGCCTGTTGCTGTTAATCGTCGTCAATGTATGCGTGGTGGTAGCAGAATCTGAATACCGTATCTATCAAGCCTATGCGCTTTCTTTTCAGTGGTTTGAAATCTTTTCAGTTGGCGTTTTTACGTTAGAGTACCTTGTTCGAGCTTGGGTGTGTGTGGAGTCTAATCACAGGAATCTCCAGTATCCAATCAGAAGTCGCGGGCGTTATTTGCTGTCACCAATGGCTGTAGTGGACTTAATAGCGATTTTGCCTTTTTATCTCAGTTTTTTCGTGGCTGGGTTAGATTTACGGGTACTACGTAGTTTGCGCTTATTGCGCTTATTGAAATTGACACGTTACTCTCAGTCCCTAGGGTTGTTGGTGGCGGTACTGCATCAAGAAGCTGATAATTTGGTGTCAGCACTGTTTATTTTATGCATGTTGATCTTATTGTCAGCTACTGGAATTTACTTAGCGGAAGGGCATATCCAGCCTGATGAGTTTGGCAGCATTCCACGGGCATTATGGTGGTCAGCCGTTACAGTAGCAACCGTGGGTTACGGTGATGTTGTGCCGCAGACTTTAGTGGGTAAAGTATTCAGTGGAACTATTATCGTAACCGGGATTGCAGTGGCAGCACTGCCTGCCGCTATTTTAGCTTCTGGCATGATTAATGAACTAAAACGTCGCCGTGAAAACTTCCGTTTCGAGCTAGTACGTGCGATGGAAAATGGTAAGCTGGATTTTGGCGGCTTACGTTATCTGGAAAAAATGCGGGTGAAAATCGGTATTAGCCGTGCAGATGCCCGTTTGGTATTTGAGGAGGTTAAGCAAGAAACCCGTTTACAGACTTACACACATTGCCCCTATTGTTCTCAACCTATTATGGTCAAGCACCCGCCGGGACATATTCATGTGAGTCCCACGAAACAGCCACCCAAGTCTTAGTCTGTTATTGCTAACGATCATGGGCAATGGGTATATTGTTAAAACCTTAAATGTTAAGAGCTGTGTGATTTTATGGAAAAAGTGAAGGTTCTTTTTGTATGCATGGGCAATATCTGTCGTTCACCCACGGCGCAAGGTGTGTTTGCACATTTAGTGCAGTCGCAAGGTTTGGCAGATCGTATTTTGATTGATTCAGCAGGAACTCATGCTTATCACATCGGCAAGCCACCCGATTCTCGTTCGCAGGCAGCGGCAAAAGATCGTGGCTTGGATTTGTCAGAACAACGCGCCCGCAAAGTGGATATGCTAGATTTTGAGCGTTTTGACTACATTTTGGCGATGGATCGTGCCAATTTGCAAGATTTGCAGCAGTTGGCTTTTCCGCCACAGCAAGAGCGAATTTATCTATTTATGAGGTTTGCGACGCGCTGGAATACTGACGAGGTGCCAGATCCTTATTACGGTGGCAGCAGTGGCTTTGAGCGGGTGCTGGATATGGTAGAGGATGCAGCGGAAGGCTTGTTAGCGCACATCCGCCGCACTCATTTGTAGTTGTCAGTTTAGACAAGCTGCTGGGGGGTTACTCTGGCTCAGTGTGCATCCATGATGGGCGTTTTTTCACAGCGGGCGGAGCACTTTTTTCAGCCTCATTGTCTGTGGTTGAAGTAGTGGCGATTACAGGTGCTTCTGCTGTAGGAGGTGCAAGTGGCACTTCTGGCGCAGTGGGTTTTACTGTATCCGTTTCAACTAAGGGCATGTTTGTTGCGGGGGCAGGCTCCGCTAACGTGTGAACAGGTTCGGTTACGACCGGTTCGGTTACGGATATTTTCTGTGCTACTACAGCTATTGGCTCAGGTGTGGCAGGTTGTCGTTCATAGCGTGGCTGATGTGCAGGTTGTGCTGCGGTTAGGTCAATGATGAACGGTTCCATGTTTTCAGCCGCAAGCTGAGAATCCTGTTCCGTAGATGCGGGGCGCGGCGGGCGCTGTTGACGATTTTGATTACCGCGTGGACGGCGAGTGCGTCCTCTGCGTTCACGTGGCCCGCGTGGTTGGGTTTCAGTAGTCACATTGTCGTTGTCGTTGTCGTTGTCAGTTTCTGCGATGATGTCGTCAATATTATCGTCCATCTCTGGCGTTGGTAAATCAGATTGTTGGCAGATATCTTTGTTACTCTGGCTATCGTTGGAAGATGCCGGTTCAGCTTGCGCTACATCCTTCATGGCAGTTTCAGCTTCGGCAACTGCGTTGTCAGCATCATTGTTAGTTTGCAGATGCTGTTGCTGTAGTTGTTCTATTGAAGTCTCGTTTACGGGTGAGGCAGTGAGGGCTTGAGTATCAAGTTCGTTACCCGCACCCGCTGAACGGTTGCGTGATTCGCGGCGGGAACGGTCGCGACGGGGCTGTTGCTGTTGCCCGTAATCGCGGCTGTTCTCGCGTGTTTCGCGAGGTGCTGGTAATACGATTTCAACAGGTGTTTGTTCATTCATGGAGGTTGTTGTTACTGCCTCCTGTTCCTGTATTTTAGGCGGACGTGGCTCACGCGGTGGACGACGGTTATCACCAACATTGCCGGTGTTACTTTCCTCTCGCTCATTGCGGTTACGGTTATTGCGGCGGTCGTTGTTCCGCTCTGTATTGCCAGCAGGACGTTCATTTACTTGACGCTCGTTGCGGCGGTCGTTGTTCCGCTCATTACCGCGTTGTTCGTCTTGGCGATTCTGGCGAGGTTGCTGGGTTTCCTGTGCATTATTTGCGTTGCGGTTGCGTGAACCCTCGTTGATTGTACGTTCAGCATCGGGCGCTACGTCACTTCTGCCATTATTGCGATTACGGTTACGTTGTTCGCTATTCCGCTCACCACGTCGATCATTACGTTGCTGCTGATCGTTGCGCTTAGGTATTGCTGGTGCTGCCGTTTCTGCTTTGCTTTCAGCGACTTCTGCCGCTTTGTCTACATTGGGGCTGCTGCCAAATAAGCTATTAAAAATGCGCCGCATGAGTCCAGGCCCCTTGATCTGGGTAACTGTTGTCACGCTCAAGGTTGCGGCACTGGTTTCAGTTTGAGAACTGCGTGCACTTTGAGGTGCAGGTGTACTGGGCATGACATTGGTGACAGCAGCCTCAGTTGGCGCCTGGAGTTTGCTGGTATCTTGCTGGACAGTCTCTTCCGTCGCGGGAGGGGCAGGAATGTATTGATAACTGCTTTGCCCCTCCTCGTCTTCGAGGTTGTCATTGCGGATACGGCTGATGTCGTAATGCGGTGTTTCCATGTACGGGTTGGGAATAATGGTCAAATCGACATTGCGACGTTGTTGAATGTCGGTGATTGCTTGACGCTTTTCGTTCAGCAAGAAGGTCGCAACGGAAACTGGTAGGCGGGCAATGACTTTGCCGGTCATTTCCTTCATGGCTTCTTCTTCGACCAAGCGCAGGATGGACAGAGCCATCGAGTCGGTGCTGCGGATGTGACCTTGACCGGTGCAACGTGGGCAGACGATCTGGCTGGATTCGCCCAGTGACGGGCGCAAGCGTTGGCGTGACATTTCCAGCAAGCCAAAGCGGGAAATACGCCCGACTTGTACCCGTGCGCGGTCAAGTTTCATGGCATCACGCAAGCGTTTTTCGACTTCGCGTTGGTGTTTGCTGGGCAGCATGTCGATAAAGTCAATCACCACCAGGCCGCCCAAGTCACGCAAACGCAATTGACGGGCAATTTCGTCAGCCGCTTCGAGGTTGGTGTTGAGCGCGGTTTCTTCGATGTCATGCCCTTTGGTGGCACGCGCCGAGTTAATGTCGATGGAAATCAGCGCTTCGGTATGGTCAATGACGATTGCGCCGCCAGAGGGCAGGGCAACGGTGCGCTGATACGCCGTTTCGATCTGGTTTTCCACCTGAAAGCGGCTGAATAGCGGTGTGCCGTCAGTGTAAAGCTTGAGCTTGCGGATATTGTGCGGCATCACCGCCTGCATAAAATCACGCGCTTGGTTGAATACCTTGTCATTGTCGATGACAATTTCACCGATGTCGCGGCGGAAATAGTCACGCAAGGCGCGGATAATGACATTGCTTTCCTGATACAGCAGCGTCGGACCTTTGTGCTGTTGGTAGGCTTGCTGGATGGCATTCCACAAGGTTTTGAGGTAGTCCAAATCCCATGAGAGTTCTTCGGCATCGCGCTCGATACCGGCGGTGCGCACGATCACGCCCATGCTGTCGGGGATGTCTAACTCGCTCAGGGTTTGCTTGATTTGCTGGCGGTCATCGCCTTCAATGCGCCGAGAAACCCCGCCCGCTTTAGGGTTATTGGGCATCAACACCAAATAACGCCCGGCAAGGCTGAGGTAGGTGGTCAGGGCTGCGCCCTTGTTGCCGCGTTCTTCTTTATCGACTTGTACCAGAATTTCCATACCTTCGCGCATCACGTCTTTGACGTTAGGGCGACCGGTGTACTTGGCGTTCGGGTTGTAAAATTCAGGCGCAACTTCGCGGAAGGAGAGGAAACCGTGGCGTTGTGCGCCATAATTAACAAAGACGGCTTCTAAGCTGGGTTCGACGCGGGTAATTACCCCTTTGTAAATATTGGCCTTTTTCTGAGCGCGTAGGGAATGTTCAATATCGAGGTCGTATAGGCGTTGCCCATCAACCATGGCAACGCGAATTTCTTCGGGTTGGGTTGCATTAATTAAAATACGTTTCATGTACTACATAAGCCTTGGTTATGCAGCACCTGTTACCTGTTTGTTTCAGGTGGAGTCGATTAGTTTATTTCGTTTAATATCAAAGCGTTAGAAATGTTCTTTTCGCCAAGCTATGGATTAACCTTAATCGGGCCTACCTTCAGAAAGAATCGTTCGGTTGTTACGGGTCATGGAACTGCCTCATAAGGGCGCATGAAAATTGTAAACCGCTGGCGCATTCTTGCAACAGACATCAGCAACAAGTTCTGCTGTTAATGCCACACCTGTCTGCTTAATTTTTAAACTGCATAACAAGCGTTGAGTTATCGGGGGCAGAATACTTTTATCCTGTTTACCCCTGCACAAATTCTGGGGAATGTTCTGACCGCTAGAATTTGTGATTGAATCAATCAGGCATGGGTCATATCATCGTGTTCTGATTTGATCGAACCCATTGTGTCAGGTTTGCACCTTAACGTTTGCCTGTTGCGAATATATCAATTCGGTTAATTATATTCAATTTGCATTTAAATTTAGTTGGTATGTTTTTTCACTATGGCAGTCGAATATTACACAGTTACTGAAAACGAAGTCGGGCAGCGCATCGACAATTTCCTGCTGCGGCATTTGAAGCAACTGCCCAAAAGCGCCTTATACCGGATTGTGCGCAAGGGCGAGGTGCGTGTTGATAAAAAAAGGGTGAAGCCGGAAAAAAAGCTGGAATTAGGTGAAATTATTCGGATTCCCCCGATTAAGTTGGAAACTGAAGTGAACCCTCCGGATAAGCCCGCACTGGCATCCGAATCCTTATTAGCGGTGTTGGAAGCAGCGGTATTGCATGAAGATGAGCAGCTTATTTTCATCAATAAGCCATCCGGTTTGCCGGTACACGGTGGTAGCGGTTATAAATTGGGCTTGATTGAGGCATTTCGCCAGTTACGCGAAAATTTGCCGTATGTGGAATTGGCGCATCGCATTGACCGTGACACCAGCGGCGTGATGATTCTGGCGAAATCGCGCCAAGCTTTGACCGAATTGCACGGCTTGTTTCGCGACGGCAAGATCGACAAGCGTTACAAAGCCTTGGTTGCCGGACGTTGGAAACACGGTCGCCAACACGTAACCATGGATTTGAGTCAGGAAGAAGGCACACGCCAGAAAGTGCAGCGCGTGGAAGAGGGCGAAGGCAAAGTGTCGGAAACCATTTTCTCGTCGTTGAAAAACCTGCACGGCGCGTCGTTGCTGGAAGCACAAATTCTCACCGGAAGAATGCATCAAATCCGGGTGCAATTGCAAAATTTGGGGCATCCGATTTTGGGCGATGACCGTTATGGCGATTTCGCGCTGAACCGTAAGTTTCGTGAGATGGGCTTAAAACGTTTGTTTTTGCATTCTGCCAGCGTGGATTTTACCTTACGAGCCACCGGGCGGCGTTACGTGGTGGAAGCGCCGTTACCCGATGATTTAAAAGAAGTATTGATCAATATAAAAATTAACGCAGTTGAGCGTACCGAATGAAACCTTATTCCCTGTTGATTTTTGATTGGGATGGCACGTTGATGGATTCAGCGGCGCACATTACCCAATGTATGCGCAATGCGATTCAGTTGGTGGGCGCAGAATCGCGCACTGATCAGGAAATTCGCCATATTATCGGCTTGGGCTTGGATGAAGCGATTCGCGCCTTGTACCCTCAAGCGCCCACGAGCTTGATTCGGGCGATTGCGGATGAATATCGCCAGGAATTTTTGGTGCGCACCACGCACGGTAGCGAGTTGTTTGCGGGGGCGCGTGAAACGTTGTATACACTCGCCGAACAAGGCTATGACTTGGCAGTGGCGACAGGCAAATCGCGGCGGGGTCTGGATAAGGTGTTGGATGAAACCGGGTTGCGCGAGTTGTTTCCGATCACACGCTGTGCGGATGAAACCCGTTCCAAGCCGCATCCACAAATGTTGGAAGAGATTTTGACAGACTATGATGCAGCACCACATGATGCGTTGATGATCGGTGACAGCGAATACGATTTACACATGGCTTTAGCTATCGGAATGGATTCACTGGCGGTTAGTTACGGCGTGCATGATTTGGCACGGTTACAACAAGCACAACCGCGTGGGTACGTGGATGATGTGACGCATATTCCTGATTGGCTAGAAAAACAAAAGGTTACAGAATGAACGAAGAAAATACGCAAGCATTGCAAGCCCTTAAAGAGGTAGCAATGGAGTCCATCAAAGAGCAGCGGCGGGCGCGGCGTTGGGGGATATTTTTCAAGCTATTTTTTGTGGCGTATTTGTTGATTGGCTTGATTGCGCTGATCGGCAGTGGTGCTTCGGATAGTAAATTGACGGTCGCGGACAAAATCACAGCAGTAGTCGACATTAACGGCGTGATTATGGATGGCGCAGAAGCCAGCGGCGAGATGCTGATCCCTGCGCTGAAAGATGCGTTTGAGCATGAAAAAACCAAGGGCGTGATTTTACGGATTAATAGCCCCGGTGGTAGCCCAGTGCAGTCAGGCATAATTAATGATGAAATCAAGCGCTTAAAGGCGAAATATAAGGACATTCCTGTCTACGCGGTTGTGTCTGATTTGTGTGCTTCCGGTGGTTATTACATTGCCGTGGCTGCTGATGAAATTTATGCAGATAAAGCCAGCATTGTTGGCTCAATTGGGGTGCGCATGGATAACTTCGGTGCGGTTGAGTTGATGGAAAAATTAGGGGTTGAGCGCCGTTTGTACACTGCGGGGGCGAATAAGGGGATGCTTGACCCGTTTTTGCCTGAAAACCAAGCACAGGTGGCGCATGTCAATAACATGTTAAACACAACCCATCAGCAGTTCATCAAGGTGGTGAAAGAGGGGCGTGGCGAACGTTTGTCAAACAACCCGGATATTTTTTCTGGTTTGTTTTGGACAGGTGAGGATGCGGTCAGATTGGGTTTGATCGACGGTTTGGGTAGTGATGCTTACGTGGCACGTGAGTTGATAAAAGCTGAGGAAATGATTGATTTCAGCGCTAAAAAAGATTTCTTTCAGCGTTTGAGTGAACGTGTCGAAACCTCTGTACAGTCACTTATGTCGCTGGATTCCACACCGCGCACGGTGTTACGTTGATGGAAACCCTGCTGGTGCAAGTGGTAGCGGCATTGCAAGCCAAGCGCTGGATGCTCACCACCGCAGAATCGTGTACCGGCGGTGCAATTGCTAAAGCGTGTACTGATTTAGCGGGCAGTTCGGCGTGGTTTGAACGCGGTTTCGTTACTTACAGTAATGAGTCGAAACAGGAAATGCTGAGTGTGCCAGCAGCAACGTTGGCAGAGCACGGTGCGGTGAGCGAAGCCGTGACTGCGGCGATGGCAACCGGTGCGTTACTGTATTCGCGAGCGCAAGTCGCGGTATCCGTCAGTGGTATTGCGGGGCCGGGTGGCGGCACAACCACCAAACCTGTCGGCATGGTCTGTTTCGGCTGGGCAGCGCAGAATGGGGAAGTTCGTACCGCAACCCAATACTTTCAAGGTGATCGGGAGGCGGTACGCTATCAGGCAGTGCAATACGCGCTGCAAGGCGTATTGCAGATGCTGGCGGATTAGACTTTCTGGCGCACGTAAGTGCCGGGCGCATCACCCAGGTAAGCGACCATTTCAGCACGTCTAGCCCTCGCGATTTCCACGCCCTAAACTGGTTTCCAACCTGAACAACCGAAGGAAACCTCAATGAAACGCCCTCACCGCCGCGCCAGCGAATGGCAAACCCTCATTAGCCAATGGCAAGCCAGCGGCTTATCCGCCCCGGCATTTTGTGAACAGCACAGTATCGGTTACGCCAGTTTTTGCCAATGGCGGCAGCGTCTACGCTCCGCAGATGGCGTGGAGGAACCAGCCGTTCCCGCCAATACCTTCATCGACTTGGGAGCATTATCGGCGGGTCATGCCGCGCTGGGGCAAGGCTGGCACATTGTGCTGAGTTTGGGGAATGGTGTTGAACTACGCCTGAGCCAACGCTGATGTTTGCCCCCGCAGCCACCGCCCGCATCTGGCTATGCACCCAAGCCACCGACATGCGCAAAAGCTTTACGGGGCTGACCGCTTTGGTGAAAAACCAGTTAGGGCAAAATCCCCTGAGTGGGCATTATTTCGTGTTTGTGAACCTGCGTAAAACCCAGATGAAGATCCTCTATTTTGAACCCAGCGGCTATTGCTTATGGAGCCAACGCTTGGAGCAGGGGCAATACCGGGTGCAGCCGACAACCAGCGGGCAGCGCGAACTGACCCGGACGGATTTGCAGTTGATTTTAGCAGGCATTGAGGTGCAAAAATCCAGACAATTCAAGCGTTACCAGTACCCTGTGCAGCCACATTCTGGTACAATAAGCCCATGATTTTAAAGCCATCCACCCCGTCTGACACCAGCGTTCCCATGCCGCCGATTGTGGCGGAAATGCTGGCGTTGCGTGAGGAAAATGCGGGGTTACGTGCAGACAATGCCGTCCTGCAACAGGCGGTCTCTGAATTAAAACGCCAACTGGTGTGGTTCAGGCAACAGGTCTTTGGCAGCAAATCGGAAAAGCGTCCGGTTGAGATACCGGTGGCGCAGTTGCCGTTGTTTGCCCCCGCCGCCACCCCGGTTGCCGCACCCGAGGGTGAAAGCATTACCGTCACCTACCAACGCGGCAAAGCCCCCAAGCTGCGCCCCGATGACTGCGTGAATGACAGCGGGTTACGCTTTACCGCCGATGTCCCGGTCAAGGTGATTCACCTCACCCCGCCGGAACTTCAGGGGGAAGAGGCTGACCAGTATGAGGTGATCGGCACCCAGGTGACCCATCGGGTGGCGCAACGCCCTGCCAGCTACCTCATCCTGCAATACGAGCGCCCCGTGATCAAACGCAAGGGCAGTGCTTCGGCTTCGCTCAGCAACCCACCACTTCCCAGCCCTGCACCCGCCAACGTGCTGGAACGTAGTGTCACCGATGTCAGCTTTTTGGTGGGGATGTTGGTGGACAAGTTCCAGTACCACCTGCCGTTGTACCGCCAGCACCAACGCCTGACCCAGGCGGGGATCACCCTCAGCCGCACGACGCTGACCAATGCGGTGAAACGTGCCATCGACCTGCTCAAGCCCATTGCCGAAGCGCAACTCGCCAGCGTACTGCAAAGCAAGCTGCTGACGATGGACGAAACCCCCATCAAAGCCAGCCCCGCAGGCAACGGCAAGATGAAGCAAGGCTACTTCTGGCCGCTGTACGGGGATCAGGACGAAATCGTCTTCACCTTCTCCGCCAGCCGTGGGCGGCAACACATTGAAAAGACCCTTCGCCAACAGTTCAGCGGCACACTGCTCAGCGACGGTTACCGTGCTTATGCCAGTTACGTCAACGCCAATGACAAGATTACCCATGCCCAATGCTGGGTACACAGCCGTCGCACCTTCATTGCCGCCGAAACTACTGAACCACAAGCAGTACGCCAAGCCCTTGACACTATCGCGGCACTCTATCAGCACGAAGCCCAGATTAACGAGAAAAAACTCGACGGGGAAGCCAAACGTACCTACCGCCTCACCCACAGCAAGCCGTTGGTCGACCAGTTCTTTGAATGGTGCCAAACCCAATTACAACGTGCCGATTTAGTCCCCTCCAACCCGCTGACCAAAGCCCTTGGTTATGTCATCCGCCGCGAACACGAACTGCGCGTGTTTCTGGAAGATCCCGACGTGCCAATGGATACCAACCACATCGAACGCGCCCTGCGGCCCATCCCCATGGGCAGGAAAAACTGGTTGTTCTGCTGGACAGAACTCGGCGCGGAACACGTGGGCATCATCCAAAGCCTGATCACCACCTGCCGCCTGCATGACATTAACCCGTATGTCTATCTGATGGATGTTCTGTTGCGCGTTAGTGAGCATCCCGCTTCTCAGGTGCAAGACCTTACGCCAAGATGTTGGAAACAACGGTTTGCGGATAAGCCATTGCGCTCGGATTTGTTTGCGGATGTCAACGACGGGCTAGAATGAGGGTGTGAACAAAAGTGCGGTGTCCTGTAGACTAAGATGGCATCCCCTAAAACCAGAGAAAAAGGACTTTCCCATGTTGACAGTTAGCTCCCGCGACCAAAAACTTTTAGAAGCCTTGAACCGCAACCCCGCATTAAAAGCTCGGATGGAAGGGCTAATCGAGGTGGTTGAAAATGCCGGTGATGACATTATCAAAGCAGCAGACGCCGAACAGCGGGTGATAGAAGAACTGCGCCAAATGGGAAATGATGCGATCACTGCATGGGCAAACAAACGTGTAGAAAAATGCACAGCCCCAGCCTGTGAAGAAGGCATTGGGAAGTATGTAAAGAGTGGAAAAAAAACTGTCATTGGCACACGACCTACGGAAAAATCCACATAAGCGAACCGGTCTACCGGATTCCCGGCAAGCGTGTCCGCCCCTTTAGCCAGAGTGCCGAGGTTGTTTGCCGAGGCTGTTCGCTCCCGCTGCAACGGGCGGTGACGGACTTTGGGGCGGACTGTTCATTTGCTCAAGTGCCTGATAAATTAGAAGAACATTACGGGATACGGCTGGCATCCAGCAGCATCCGACACATCACCGAAGGTCACGCCAAACGCATCCATGAATCCCAAGTGTTGATAAAAGACTATCCAAGCACGTTGGGAAAAGCCTATGTCATTGCCGAAATGGACGGCAGCATGATCCCCATCGTCGAGATTGACGAAACAGCCCCCGACAAGCGCAAAGGCAAAAAGGAAAGCTGGAAAGAAGCCCGCCTGTGTCTTGCCCACGCCAAAGGCAGTGCTACGCCAACGTTTGGCGCAATATTCGGTGGCACGGTAGAAGATGCTGGAAAAATCTTATTCGACACCGCCTGCCGTGCTGGATTTGGAAAAAGCACGTTCCTCCATGCGGTGGGTGATGGGGCAAGCTGGATCAACCGTCAAGTGGATGAACAATTTGGCACACAAGGACATTACCTGATTGATTTTTATCATGTTTGTGAATACCTATCAGCAGCATCCGCAAGCTGTTCATGCCTCAAGGACAAGGATAAATGGTTTGCCAAACAGAAAAAAGCCCTACAGGATGGTCAAGCTCAAGCGGTCATCGACACACTGAAACCTTTCCTCGAAGCAGAAACGGTAGAAGACAGTAACGCCCCAGTACGAGCTTGTCACCGTTACCTGAGCAACCGCATTGAGCAACTGGATTACCCGACAGCAAAATCCCTCGGATTGCCCGTGGGGTCGGGCGAAATAGAAAGTGCACACCGTTACATCATCCAGCAACGCTTAAAAAAATCGGGGGCATGGTGGAAAAGTGATAATGCGGCGGATATGTTGGCGTTGAGGGTCATGCGGGGAAACCAGCAATGGAAGCATTATTGGCGAAACACCGCTGAGGCGGCATGAGGTTTACCGCACTTTTGTTCACACCCCTAGAATGACCGTTTACCTTTGAGCCACTTGCAAAATTACATTTTCAGCGTGAACCTTCCTTCATCTGAAGGAAAAAAGAAGTGTGGGCTGCCGTTTTCGGCGATAATAGAAGCGTCAAAACAACCATTAAGCCCACGCTATGAATTCTACCGAACGCGCCCTGATTGCACAACGCTGGAGTTTGCTGCAAATTGAAATACTACCTTGCTTCAATGATACCTTTGGCACATTGACCCCCAAGCTTGAAAAACTCATTCACGTACTGGAGCTGACGCGCATTGAAGATTTTGTGCGCTCTTTTCGTGATGGGTCTGGACGGCCAGCGACGGAGCGATCTTGGTTTGCCAATGCTTTTGTCGCCAAAAGCGTGCTCAATATTGTCAATACGCGAGCACTCATTGACCGGCTGCAAAACGATCGCTCCCTGCGACGCATCTGCGGGTTTCCCCTGACCAAGAAACTGCCTTCCGAATCCACCTTTTCACGTGCCTTCGCTGAATTTGCTGAACAGCGTTTAGCGGAACGTGTGCATGAAACGTTGGTGAAAACGTATTTGGGCGATGCGCTGATCGGCCACCTGTGTCGGGATTCAACAGCCATTGAGGCACGTGAACGGCCTGTTGCCGAGGAAAAGCCAAAGAAAAAACAAGGGCAAACACGGATTCAGCGCCAACGGGAACAGTCACTTCAGCAAGCACTCGATGAGATACCGGTTCAGTGTAACCGGGGGACGAAGAAGAATGCCCAAGGCTACAAGCACAGTTGGAACGGCTACAAACTGCATATCGATACCGCCGATTGTGGTGTCCCGATAGCAGCCATTCTGTCTTCCGCCTCCTTTCACGACAGCGGGGCAGCCATCCCACTCTCTCAAATCAGTGCCCAACGTGTCACCAGTCTCTACGACCTGATGGATGCAGCCTATTGCAGTGCTGATTTGCACGAATACAGCCGTCATCTGGGGCATGTCCCTCTGATTGATCACAATCCTCGCGGCGGACAGAAAGAAGCGTTTGAACCTGCTGATGCCGAGCGTTACAAAATTCGCAGCACCGTAGAACGAACCAATGCCCGCCTGAAGGATGAATTTGGTGGTCGGAATGTGTGGGTGCAAGGCGCACAAAAAGTTTACAGCCACCTGATGTTTGGGATTTTGGTGTTGAGTGCTGATCAACTGATGCGTGTCTTGTTATAAGGCGACTGGTTTTGAAAAAACACGGGAAGACTGACTGAAAAACAGGAGCAGTCGCATTGGTATGGGTGAAATTTAGCAAAAGTTACGGTAAAACTGAAAAAGCTCAGGTTTCGTTGGTCAAATTGAGTAAAAAATCGGCTGAATATGCGGCGTTCGGTCAATGCTGAAAATTGAGCAACTCAGTTTGTCGGATTTTGCAAGTCGCTCCTTTGTAATATATTCATCAATTTCAACCTCTACCAAAGAAATGCCAGCTTCAAACTCATGTAAACTATTAATTATAAAATCCTGTGATTTAATACTGGTTAAGTCATAATCTGAAAACCAAATATCAACGCACGTTTTTTTTCCAAAGAAATTGAGATCTATATTGATTTTAACTTCAATATCATCGAATATTTCAACATTATAACAACCAATATTATTTAATTTATCGTAACTACTCAGTCTCCTAAAAAATCAGCTACACTATCGATATGAACCAGCTACCCCGCCCAACACGAGAAAGTCTCCAGCAGTTAAGCCACGCCGAATTGGTGGAGTTAGTGTTGACGCTGTTTGACCGTATTGATCAGTTGACCGCCCGCGTGAATGAGCTGGAAGCACAGCTCAACAAAAACAGTAAAAATTCACACAAGCCCCCGTCATCGGATGGACTGAAACGCCAACCCGCACAGCCGCGTCAGCTTGGACAACGCCCAAAAGGTGGCCAGCCAGGTCATAAAGGGCATAGCCTCGTGATGCACCCATCACCCGATCACGTGGAATATTACGGTGTTGCCGGGCATTGCGACTGTGGTTTGCCGCTAACCGAAGCCCTGATTGAGACAGGTGAATGTCGGCAACAGTGGGACATTCCCGAACCCCAAATCGTGGTCACGGAACACCGCCAACTGATTTGCACGTGTGGTTGTGGCAAGGTTCATAAAGGCGAATTCCCGGCAACACTCGCCCCTTACATCAGTTACGGCGCACGTTTAAAGGCCTATACGGTGGGTTTGGTACAAGGTCATTTCATTTCGCTGTCACGGGCAAGCGAGATTGTATTCGACCAATACGGTGTTAAGCCTTCCGATGGCAGTGTGCAGCACTGGATCGGTCAGGCGAGTGAAAACCTGACGGCCACTTATACAGCTATTCAGAACACCATTAGTAGCAGCGACGTGGCTCACTTTGATGAAAGCGGAATGCGGGCGCAAGGCAAAACCCAATGGTTGCATGTAGCCGCAACACCCGAAGCCGTTTACTACACTGCCCATGCACGGCGCGGATACGAGGCCATGACAGCGGCGGGAATCCTGCCGGTATTCCAAGGCGTTGCGGTTCATGACCATTGGAAACCGTATTTCCGCTTTGATCAGGTGGTACACAGCCTTTGTGGGGCGCATCTGCTGCGGGAGTTGAACTACTTTGATGAAACCCTCAAACATCAATGGCCTGCACAACTCAAACAGGTCTTGATTGATGCTAAGACCGCAGTGGCTGAAGCAAAAGACGCGCAACAAACGGCATTGTCGCTGGAGCAAATGACTGAACTCAAGCAACGTTATGACCAATGGGTGAATCAGGGTGTGAACAAAAGTGCGGTAAACCTCATGCCGCCTCAGCGGTGTTTCGCCAATAATGCTTCCATTGCTGGTTTCCCCGCATGACCCTCAACGCCAACATATCCGCCGCATTATCACTTTTCCACCATGCCCCCGATTTTTTTAAGCGTTGCTGGATGATGTAACGGTGTGCACTTTCTATTTCGCCCGACCCCACGGGCAATCCGAGGGATTTTGCTGTCGGGTAATCCAGTTGCTCAATGCGGTTGCTCAGGTAACGGTGACAAGCTCGTACTGGGGCGTTACTGTCTTCTACCGTTTCTGCTTCGAGGAAAGGTTTCAGTGTGTCGATGACCGCTTGAGCTTGACCATCCTGTAGGGCTTTTTTCTGTTTGGCAAACCATTTATCCTTGTCCTTGAGGCATGAACAGCTTGCGGATGCTGCTGATAGGTATTCACAAACATGATAAAAATCAATCAGGTAATGTCCTTGTGTGCCAAATTGTTCATCCACTTGACGGTTGATCCAGCTTGCCCCATCACCCACCGCATGGAGGAACGTGCTTTTTCCAAATCCAGCACGGCAGGCGGTGTCGAATAAGATTTTTCCAGCATCTTCTACCGTGCCACCGAATATTGCGCCAAACGTTGGCGTAGCACTGCCTTTGGCGTGGGCAAGACACAGGCGGGCTTCTTTCCAGCTTTCCTTTTTGCCTTTGCGCTTGTCGGGGGCTGTTTCGTCAATCTCGACGATGGGGATCATGCTGCCGTCCATTTCGGCAATGACATAGGCTTTTCCCAACGTGCTTGGATAGTCTTTTATCAACACTTGGGATTCATGGATGTAGGGCAATCGCTTGAATAATCGCCTTACTTACATGACTTGCTCCAGCAGTTGTGCCAGATAGTCAGTTGACCACCCTGCCTGTTTACGACGGACTTTGAGGCTATGTTTGTTGGTTTTGTCATTGCGCAGCAGGTTAGTACCCATGTGGCGCAGGATGGCGAGATTATGTGCGCCATGGTTGCTACGGTTTCTCGCCAAATCTTCCCGCATCAGGACATCCAGCACCCAATGCAACTTGTTTTCGATTGCCCAGTGGGAGCGGACGGCATATTGTGCGGCCTTGGCGATCATCGCCAGTGAACAGATGTAGTGGCGGATGGAATAGGTTGATTTTCCTGCTTTTTCGACCCAGGACTCGATACAGATGATGCTGGCAAGTCCTGCCCATTCCTGCCGTTGTTCCAACCAAGCAACATCGGTGCAAATGCGGCAACGGCGGGTTTCGAGCCGCCCGTGGTCTTTTTCCACCTGGGTGTCTTCATCCAGCACATAACCGGCAGGCGGCTTTTCGAAAAACAGGGCGATGTCTTCTGCTAACGTTTTCTGATTGTCTTTGACTGCCAGTAGGTAATCACCGCCTGCTTCCACGATTTGCTTGGCGATGGCCTTTTGTGTCCCCATCGCATCAATGGTGATCAAGCAGCCTTCAATGTCGAGCTTGCGTAGCAAGGCGGGGATGGCAGTGATTTCATTGGATTTCTGGTCGGTGGCTTCCTGCCCCAGCACTAGATTTTGCTGGTTTGCCCACGCTGACACCAGGTGCAGAGGGCTCTGCCCGTTGCCACCACTGCGCCGTGAGGTTTTGCCGTCAATGTTCAATAGGTCAGCCTCCCCTGCGGACAGGCTGTTTGTCCAACGGATAAACAGTTCCGAAAACAGCTTAGCATTCAGCGCGTTGAACACGTCACTCACCGTGTCATGGCTGGGAAAGCCCCGTGCATAGGGATAATAGCGGCGCAGGAAATCCGCGTTTAGCTTTGCCCAGCGCACCATTTCCACCACATCGTCTGCCCCTGCTAAGCTGCCTGCCAAACCCAGCAATAGGATTTCAGGTAGGGGGTAGAGAACTTTGGCTTGCTGGCGTGGGTCTTCTAAAACTGACAACTGTTCCAGTAGGGGGTGTGAACAAAAGTGCGGTAAACCTCATGCCGCCTCAGCGGTGTTTCGCCAATAATGCTTCCATTGCTGGTTTCCCCGCATGACCCTCAACGCCAACATATCCGCCGCATTATCACTTTTCCACCATGCCCCCGATTTTTTTAAGCGTTGCTGGATGATGTAACGGTGTGCACTTTCTATTTCGCCCGACCCCACGGGCAATCCGAGGGATTTTGCTGTCGGGTAATCCAGTTGCTCAATGCGGTTGCTCAGGTAACGGTGACAAGCTCGTACTGGGGCGTTACTGTCTTCTACCGTTTCTGCTTCGAGGAAAGGTTTCAGTGTGTCGATGACCGCTTGAGCTTGACCATCCTGTAGGGCTTTTTTCTGTTTGGCAAACCATTTATCCTTGTCCTTGAGGCATGAACAGCTTGCGGATGCTGCTGATAGGTATTCACAAACATGATAAAAATCAATCAGGTAATGTCCTTGTGTGCCAAATTGTTCATCCACTTGACGGTTGATCCAGCTTGCCCCATCACCCACCGCATGGAGGAACGTGCTTTTTCCAAATCCAGCACGGCAGGCGGTGTCGAATAAGATTTTTCCAGCATCTTCTACCGTGCCACCGAATATTGCGCCAAACGTTGGCGTAGCACTGCCTTTGGCGTGGGCAAGACACAGGCGGGCTTCTTTCCAGCTTTCCTTTTTGCCTTTGCGCTTGTCGGGGGCTGTTTCGTCAATCTCGACGATGGGGATCATGCTGCCGTCCATTTCGGCAATGACATAGGCTTTTCCCAACGTGCTTGGATAGTCTTTTATCAACACTTGGGATTCATGGATGCGTTTGGCGTGACCTTCGGTGATGTGTCGGATGCTGCTGGATGCCAGCCGTATCCCGTAATGTTCTTCTAATTTATCAGGCACTTGAGCAAATGAACAGTCCGCCCCAAAGTCCGTCACCGCCCGTTGCAGCGGGAGCGAACAGCCTCGGCAAACAACCTCGGCACTCTGGCTAAAGGGGCGGACACGCTTGCCGGGAATCCGGTAGACCGGTTCGCTTATGTGGATTTTTCCGTAGGTCGTGTGCCAATGACAGTTTTTTTTCCACTCTTTACATACTTCCCAATGCCTTCTTCACAGGCTGGGGCTGTGCATTTTTCTACACGTTTGTTTGCCCATGCAGTGATCGCATCATTTCCCATTTGGCGCAGTTCTTCTATCACCCGCTGTTCGGCGTCTGCTGCTTTGATAATGTCATCACCGGCATTTTCAACCACCTCGATTAGCCCTTCCATCCGAGCTTTTAATGCGGGGTTGCGGTTCAAGGCTTCTAAAAGTTTTTGGTCGCGGGAGCTAACTGTCAACATGGGAAAGTCCTTTTTCTCTGGTTTTAGGGGATGCCATCTTAGTCTACAGGACACCGCACTTTTGTTCACACCCTCCAGTAGGCGGCTGATAGCGCTGGACGGCAAGTTCGGCATCGGTTTTGTCCTTTCGGGAAAAACCTTATTTATGCATGTTTTGCAACCAAACTTTCAAGCGATTGCCCTGTTCATGGATGCGTTTGGCGTGACCTTCGGTGATGTGTCGGATGCTGCTGGATGCCAGCCGTATCCCGTAATGTTCTTCTAATTTATCAGGCACTTGAGCAAATGAACAGTCCGCCCCAAAGTCCGTCACCGCCCGTTGCAGCGGGAGCGAACAGCCTCGGCAAACAACCTCGGCACTCTGGCTAAAGGGGCGGACACGCTTGCCGGGAATCCGGTAGACCGGTTCGCTTATGTGGATTTTTCCGTAGGTCGTGTGCCAATGACAGTTTTTTTTCCACTCTTTACATACTTCCCAATGCCTTCTTCACAGGCTGGGGCTGTGCATTTTTCTACACGTTTGTTTGCCCATGCAGTGATCGCATCATTTCCCATTTGGCGCAGTTCTTCTATCACCCGCTGTTCGGCGTCTGCTGCTTTGATAATGTCATCACCGGCATTTTCAACCACCTCGATTAGCCCTTCCATCCGAGCTTTTAATGCTGGGTTGCGGTTCAAGGCTTCTAAAAGTTTTTGGTCGCGGGAGCTAACTGTCAACATGGGAAAGTCCTTTTTCTCTGGTTTTAGGGGATGCCATCTTAGTCTACAGGACACCGCACTTTTGTTCACACCCTTTGGTCGAGGTCGCCTTGCTGCGAGGCAGAGTTTGCCAGTACACTACCGGAAGCGAGGCTCGTTGCCAAGAGAGATGTGATCAACAGTTTTTTCATGACATTAACTCCTTAATTGATTGCGTCATGTTGAAATTAGCTTTCGCTACTTTTCCAGTCGGTGAATCCAGTTCGCTACAACTTGGACATCACCGTTGCCGGAAACTTGGGGACGTGCGCTGAGGTTAAGCGTGTCACGCTTGCCCAGCGCATAACCCAGCCCCAGATCAAGGCTGGTGGTGGTGCGTCGGATTCCTGTTTCTTTCCCGTCAACATTGTCAGCTTGGCGCAGTCGCCACGTCAGACCTGTTGTGAGCGTCACCTTGTCATTGACCGCAAACCCCACGGAAGGCGAAAGGCTCAGGCTATTGCCGGGTCGGTGTTCTGTGCTGCCATCCTTGCGCGTGGCATTGAGTTGGGCTGCCCCCGTGAGGGAAAGCACAACTGGATCATAGGTTTGGTAAGTGGTGAAGCCTGCCGTCAGGGATTTGCCATAGATATTTTTGCCGCTGTCTTGGCGTTCAGCCGCTTGAATTTCGCCAAATACAAACAGGGCGGGCTTGTCAGCATCATCGCGGATACGCTGATTCACCCCCAGCCATGCGTCGGCAAAACGGCTTTCACTATCCTTGAGGGTGTCCCCGCTGGCGGTTTCGGCACGGCGGTCAATGCCGATGGCGGAGGCGCGGGCGTAAATTTCGGTGTCTTTGGTGAGCCCGTAGCGGATGCCTGCGGTAGTCACCAGCGCGTCGCTGTTGCTGAGGCGTTCGCCTACCAAGGTGGGGATGTACACAAAACTATTCGCCCCGGTTTGGATTTCTACCGGATCACTCGTTTCCACGCCCCGGCGTTCGGAGTTGGCATAACTGGCGGACAGTTCAAGGCGCAGCTTGCCCTTGTCACTGAGCAGGTTTTCAACGGTGAGCGGAAGGTCGGCAGAGGCAGGGGATGAAAAGAGCAGGAAAACGGCTGGCAATAGCAGCCATGAGGCTAGAGAATTAGTTGCTTGCTTGCTTGCTTGCTTGCTTGCTTGCTTGCTTGCTTGCTTGCTTGCTTGCTTGCTTGCTTGCTTGCTTGCTTGCTTGCTTGCTTGCTTGCTTGCTTGCTTGCTTGCTTGCTTGCTTGCTTGCTTGCTTGCTTGCTTGCTTGCTTGCTTGCTTGCTTGCTTGCTTGCTTGCTTGCTTGCTTGCTTGCTTGCTTGCTTGCTTGCTTGCTTGCTTGCTTGCTTGCTTGCTTGCTTGCTTGCTTAGGTCAATTATCACGTAAAATTCCTGTCTGTAAATTCCATAGGCAGGATTTATATAGATAGCTTAATTGTTTGTCAATGTATTTTTTATGACTGTTAAATGTCGTTTTTTCACTCCCCAATCTCCCCCATCAACCCAATCACCCACTCCTCTCGCTCCTCCACCGTCGGGAGTTCAATCTCAAACCGCAACTTATCCTGCCCATCCAGCTTAAACACCCACGGGCGTTTCTGGATCAGCGTAATCACCTTCATCGGGTCAATATTCGGCTTGTCGTCAAAGATAATCCGCCCGCCCTTGATGTGCATATCCAGCTTGCGGATGCCCAGTTCCTGCGCCAGCAGCTTGACCCGCGTGACGCTGAACAGCGTCTTGGTCGGCTCTGGCAGCAGCCCGAAGCGGTCGATCATTTCCACCCGCAATTCGTCGAGTGCCGCCTGCGATTCCGCGCTGGCAATGCGTTTGTAGAGGATCAGCCGCGCATGGACATCCGGCAAATAATCGTCAGGGATCAGCGCAGGCGCACCCAATTCCACCGTGGTGCGGCGGCTGGTCGCGCTCAGTTCCGGCACTTTGCCCGATTTCAACGCCTTCACCGCGCGTTCCAGCAGGTCGTTGTAGAGGTTGAAACCGATTTCCTGAATCTGCCCGCTTTGCCCTTCGCCGAGCAATTCGCCCGCGCCGCGAATCTCCAGATCGTGCGTCGCCAGCGTGAAACCGACCCCCAGTTCTTCCAGCGATTCAATCGCTTCCAGCCGCTTGACCGCATCCGGCGTGAGCGCGGATTTCGGCGGCGCAATCAAATAGGCATAAGCGCGGTGGTGCGAACGCCCGACCCGCCCGCGCAACTGGTGCAACTGCGCCAGCCCCAGCTTGTCGGCACGGTTGATCAAAATCGTGTTGGCGGTCGGCACGTCGATGCCGCTTTCAATGATGGTGGTGGCAATCAGAATCTGGAAACGCTGGTGGTAAAAGTCGCTCATGATATTTTCCAGATCGTGCGCCCGCATCTGCCCGTGGGCATGGCGCACCGTCACACCGGGCAACATCGCGCTCAGTTCCTGCTCCACCTTGTCGATGGTTTTGACCTCATTGTGCAGCACGTACACCTGCCCGCCGCGTGACAATTCCCGCGCACACGCCTCCTGAATGATGGTCTTGTTCCACTCGCACACAAAGGTTTTGATCGCGTGGCGTTGCGTCGGCGGGGTGGCAATGATCGACAAATCGCGCAAGCCCGACAGCGACATATTCAGGGTGCGCGGAATCGGCGTCGCGGTCATGGTCAACATATCGACATTGGCACGCAGCTTTTTCATCTGCTCCTTGTCGCGCACCCCGAAGCGGTGTTCTTCGTCGATAATCACCAGCCCCAGTTGCTTGAAATGCACATCGTCCTGCAACAGCTTGTGCGTACCGATCACGATGTCGATCTTGCCAGAGGCGAGTGCCTCCAGTGCCTTGCTGGTTTCCTTGCCAGTCTTGAAGCGCGACAGCGATTCGATATTGAACGGCCAGTCGGCAAAACGGTCACGGAAATTGTTCAAATGCTGCTGCGCCAGCAAGGTGGTCGGCGCAATCATCGCCACCTGCTTGCCCGCATTCGCCGCCACGAACGCCGCCCGCATCGCCACTTCGGTCTTGCCGAAACCCACGTCGCCGCACACCACCCGATCCATCGGCTGCGCAGAACGCATATCCTTGATCACGTTTTCAATCGCCAGTGCCTGATCCGGCGTTTCCTCAAACGGGAACGCGCCCGCAAACAGGCGGTAATCGTTGTCGTCAAACGGGAAGCTATGCCCCTGCTGCGCGGCACGGCGGGCATGGATGTCGAGCAATTCCGCCGCCACATCGCGGGCTTTTTCCGCCGCTTTTTGCCGTGCCTTGTCCCACTGCTCATTGCCGAGGCGGTGCAAGGGCGCGTGTTCTGGGTCTGCGCCCGTGTAACGGCTGACCAGATGCAGCGCAGCAACGGGGACGTACAGCTTGTCGTGGTTGGCGTATTCGATCAGCAAATATTCCGCCGTCACCCCGCCCGCCGTGACCGTTTCCAGCCCCAGATACCGCCCGACCCCGTGTTCCTCGTGGACTACGGGTGCGCCTTCGTTGAGGTCGGTCAGGTTGCGGATAATGGCATCGGCATCGCGGGTGGCTTTACGGCGACGGCGTTGCTGCTGGATTTGCACCCCGTGCAGCAGGTTTTCGGGAATGACCGCAATCTTCGCATCGGGCAGCCAGAAACCGTTTTCCAACGGCGCGACCGTGACCGCCATTTCCGCTTTGCTGTTGAGGAAATCCTGCCAGGTTTCCAGCGTTTTGACCGCAATACCGTTGTCTTTCAGCAGGGTGAGGAAGGCTTCGCGCCGTCCGGCAGATTCGGCGGTGAATAGCACCCGCCCTTTCAGGTCTTTGAGGAAGTTGAATAGCAGGAACAGGGGCTGTTCTTGGCGGGCGTGGATTAGGAGCGAGGGCAGGGCAGCGATGGGGTAGTTCAGCCCTTCGGTTTCGTGTTTAAACCGCTGCACCTCAACCCGAGGATAATCCCCAACCCAACTCCCCAACATCTCTGCTGTCAGGAACAACTTCTCCGGCGCAAGCAACGGCCTTTCAATATCATGCCGCCGTTGCTCATAGCGATATTCCACCGTCTCCCAGAATGTCTTAACCGCCGCATCCACGCCCTCCGCCAACACCAGCAGCGTCTTCTTCGGCAAATAATCAAACAACGTCGCGGTATGCTCAAAGAACAGCGGCAAGTAATACTCAATCCCCGCTGGCGGCTTGCCCTGACTCACGCCCTCGTAAATGCGACTGCGGGTCAAATCGCCTTCAACTTGCGCCCGGTAGTTCTGGCGGAAGGTGCGAATCCCTGCTTCATCCAGCGGAAATTCCCGCGCAGGCAGCAGTTCAATACTGTTTACCACCTCTTCAGTACGCTGGGTTTCCGGGTTGAAGGTGCGGATCGAGTCAATTTCCTCGTCGAACAAATCAATCCGATACGGCGTATGGCTGCCCATCGGGAACAAATCGACCAGCGAACCACGGGTGGCATATTCGCCATGTGCCATCACCTGACTGACATTGCGGTAGCCTGCTTCTTCCAGTTGCTTGCGCAATTTGTCGATATTGAGCGGCGAGCCTTTGCGCACCACGAAGGTATGTCCGTGTACGTAACTGGTCGGTGCAACCCGGTGCAGCATCGTCGTGGCAGGTACGAGCAGGATGCCGCGCTTCAGGTTTTGCAGCGTCGCCAGCGTTTTCAAGCGTTCGGAAATAATGTCTTCGTGCGGCGAAAACACGTCGTAGGGCAGGGTTTCCCAATCCGGGAAAATGTGGCGGGAAATTTCCGGGGCGAAAAATTGTAGCGAGGATTCCATCTGGTAAGCCGTATGCACATCCGGCACAACCAGCAGGGTCAAGCCATCAAACCCTTGTGCAGATTGGGCAATCAGCCAGTCGAGGGATGCTCCGTATAACTGTCCCCAGCGGATGTGACCGTTGGGGTTTGCGGGGAATTGGGGCTTGAGCAATGCAGACATGAGTACGAGCTTATTTTCTTAAAGCCCCGCATTCTACTGGATGGCGAGTTGCTTGTCCTGAATCCGTGTTGTGTCTGTGACCGTTTTCAATCGACGTACTAATTCATCATGTTCCTGTTTAGTCAGACGTTGTAATACATAATCGCGGTTGGCAATTGCGGCTTCATGCCCTTGCGCGGCTGCACGGGAGAGCCAAAAGGCTGCCGATAGCAAATCTTTAGCCGTGCCAATACCGTGTGCCATGTGTGTACCTAAATTGAATTGAGCAACAGCGCTGCCTGATTCTGCTGCTTTAAGGAACCATTGCTGGGCTTCTGTTAGATCGACGGGTACACCTTGCCCCTGTGTGAACATGATAGCCAGCCCAATTTGTGCATCGGTATACCCTTGTTCGGCGGATTGACGATACCAGTGCAGCGCCATATGGTCGTCTTTAGGCAGATTTGAACCTTGGTCATACATGAAGCCTACCGTGTACTGAGCAGCAGGGTTGCCACCTTCAGCCGCTTTGCGTATCCAATCAATACCCTTGGGCATATCTTGTGTAATCCCCTGACCCATGAGGTACTTAATGCCAAGGTTATATTGCGCCCCGGCTTCACCTTGTTGGGCGGCTTCTTGATACCAGCGAATCGCTTCTGGCAGGTTCTGAGTTAAGCCTTTACCTTCTTCGTACATCAAGCCTAGATTGAAAGCCGCAGCGGGGTCACCTTGTTCGGCCGCTTTGCGGAACCAGTAAGCGGCTTGTGAAAGATTTTTTGGCAAGACAATGCCTTGCAGGTAGCGTACCCCTAAGTCGAACTGGGCATTGATATGTTTATTTTGTGCGGCTTGGCGATACCAATGCGTCGCTTCCTCTGGGTCAGCTTGTTTATCTGTGGCGAAGTCATGCAATAGCGCAAGGTTATATTGGGCTTGAGCATCTTGTTGCTGTGCTGCTTGTTCCAGCCAGTAACGTGCTTTATCTGTTTCTTTGAGTGTGCGTAAGTACAGCATCCCTAAATTGTATTGGGCATCAACATGCCTTTGTTGCGCCGCTTGTTCATAAAAACTGACCGCTTTGTGGGTATCCTGCTTTACGTAAACACCGTTTTCATACAGATTAGCAAGCTCAAACAAGGCGGGTGGGTAACGAAGTGCCGCAGAACGTTCGAGCCATTTTAGGCCATTGCTTAAGTCTGGTTTGCTGCCGTTTTTAGAAACCAAGAGTGTGGTGGCTTTGTCGAAATAGATTGGCTCGTCTTGTGTGTCATCAGATGTTGTGAGTGTTGGGGAGGATGTTGTTGTAATAGCAGTTTGCCCTGTGGCAGCCAGTGTTGGTATAGCTAATACCAGTAGTAACGCGGCAGTTACGCCGAGAGTTGACGAAGATGTACCCCTGTACATGATAATTGAAGCCTCTAGTGCAAAAAATCAGCAAAAGCATTTATTGTGTCAATTATACGCACATAAAATATTTCAATAAAATGATTTTGTGCAAAATATGCCAGCAATGTTGTACCTTTTGTCGGTTGAGGTTACTGTCAGGTTCATGCATTTGTTTAGTCAGGAGTACGCGGTTTGTCTGGAGAATTGGTTGAAATAAAGGGCGAAATGACCTTGCTCAGCGTGTTGCGGTTGGCTTCTGCTAATTTGGAGACCATTCGGGAAAAACTGCAAAAGAAGCGCGACAGTTTGCCGCAATTATTCGACAACAGCCCGTTATTGGTGGATTGCAGTCCTTTGGGAGAAGCCTGTGTAGCGTTGGATATGGCAGGGTTGCGGGAAATGTTACTGACTTTGGGTTTTATCCCTGTTGGGATACGCAACATTGCTGAAGAGTGTGTCGAAAAAGCCATGCAAGCAGGTTGGGCGGTATTACGAGCAGGACGAGCTACCGGTGCTCCCAGCCGCCCAGAGCGCTCCGTAGAGCCGGAAATGGTAGCGATAGAGCCAGATATTACCGCCAGCACCGCCACGAGTGTGAAGGTAGTTGATCGCCCATTACGTTCAGGTCAACAGGTGTATTTCCCTGAAGGTAGTCTGGTGATATTGCAGCATACTAGTGCAGGTTCAGAAATTCTCGCGGGTGGTTCAGTACATGTGTACGGTTCCTTGCGTGGCAGGGTATTGGCTGGAATTACCGGGGATACCAGCGCCCGCATTTTTTGCCAGAAGCTAGAGGCAGAATTGGTTTCGATTGCAGGACATTACCGTTTGCTGGATGACATGGACACGAATCTGAAAGGCTCTCCGGCGATGGTTTGGCTGGATGGCGAAAAATTGAAAATTACCCCCATATTCTAAATATTTCGGGTTTTTATGCTAAATAATATGTGCGTTATCTGGTAGTATCGCTGAGGTATTTCGTGGTAAGTACCCGTTATACCGTGTCAATAAGAAGGAGCATCTTTTGAGCAGAATAGTTGTCGTTACCTCAGGCAAAGGTGGCGTTGGTAAAACCACCACCAGTGCGGCGTTCGCTACGGGGCTTGCTATGCATGGTTATAAAACTGCTGTCATTGATTTCGATGTCGGGCTGCGCAATCTTGATCTGATCATGGGGTGTGAACGCCGTGTCGTATACGATTTTGTCAATGTTATTAATAATGAAGCATCCCTCAAGCAAGCCTTGATTCGCGACAAGCATGTTGAAAACTTGCATATTCTGCCTGCCTCTCAAACCCGTGATAAGGATGCACTGACCCCGGAAGGTGTAGGTAGAGTCATGGATGACTTACACGAACTAGGCTTCGATTTCATTGTGTGCGATTCCCCCGCAGGTATTGAGCGAGGGGCACACATGGCGATGTATTATGCCGATGATGCCATTGTGGTGACTAATCCTGAAGTGTCCTCAGTACGTGATTCAGACCGTATTTTAGGTTTGCTGCAAAGCAAAACACATCGGGCAGAACGTGGCGAAAGCGTGCGGGAACACCTGTTGATTACACGCTATTCGCCCACACGGGTTCAGGCAGGTGAAATGCTGGCGATGGAGGATATTCTGGAAATTCTGGCAGTACCCTTAATTGGGGTGATTCCAGAGTCACAAAGTGTATTACAGGCATCTAACAGTGGCGCACCCGTTATTCTCGATAAAGTGAGTGACGCAGGCCAAGCCTATGATGACTTTGTACGCCGCTTTTTAGGCGAAACCGTCCCGCACCGCTTCCTGGAAGTGGAGAAAAAGGGCTTCTTTAAAAAGTTGTTCGGGTGATTTATGGGATGGTTTAATTATTTTAAGCAATCGAAACCCACCAGTGCCAAGGTTGCTAAAGAACGCCTGCAAATTGTCATTGCTCATGAGCGCCTTGACCGTAATGGACCTGAATATCTGCCGCAATTACGCCGTGATATTATGGAGGTCATCCGCAAATACGTACCGATTAGCGATGAACAGGTCAATGTCCAATTCGAGAAAGGCGCGGATTTTGATGTGTTGGAATTAAATATTGCCTTGCCTGAACGCGATCATTAATGCCCCCGAAAAAACATTTCATACAGTGTCAGGAAAATCTCAATCACGATCAACGCGACGATATACCACTCCACCCGTAAACTGCGCTGGGTTTGCAATAAATCCAGCAAGGTTTCGGCGGTATTCGAGATGACTTGCAGCTTGCGTTCCAATGCCAGATGACGTTCGCGCAACTCGAATTCATCTTCCAGTCGCAGGTATAAGCCTTCCAGTTCGGGGCGTTCCCACAGCAGATCAGGTTTATCAGCAACTTCGGCACGCCCGACCATGCGTTGTTGGCTGAGTAATGAATCACCGATGTAGGTTAGCAATTCCTGCTGTTTTTGCCGCACATGCCCTTGTTTACTAAGGTTTTGTGCTAGAGGTTCGATCTTCTCGAAGGTTTTGGTTAAGCGGGCTTCGTCATCGGAGAGTACCGTGCTGCGTGCCAGCATTTCCGCCACCAATTGCAAGCGTTGCACTGAGGTATCGTGTAACCACAAGCAACCTTGGGCATCAACACCTTCCAACTGTGTGGAGTCAATGCGTAAGTTGACTGACTCCTCGTCAGGCCAGGTACGTACATCGTGTGTCAGTGGCAGCAAGCGTTCCATGAAAGCGGCTTCTTGTTCGGTACTCATGCCAAAGAATACGATGACACCGTAGCGGAATAACACCACACAGCCACCGCCGGGAATCGCAATGGTCAAAGGATTGATGGCAAGAGTTTCATCAGCGCGGAAGGGTTTGGTATCAATGCGGCTACCGATTAAGGCGGCACGTACCCGGATGCTGTCATCCGTTTGGGAATGGAGGGCAAGATTTTTCATGCTAGTGGTGACTTCATTAGTTGATTGGCTCTATGCCAAGCAGTGTACGGCATTCCTGGGGCTTACCCAAACACTGACATCATCTCTTAATCCAATTGAAATATAACCTTCACAATGAAGCGTTAGGCTTTTGCCCGTACATTCCCTTTACCAACACTTGTTGAGGATATAGGCATGAGTAATTTGGTTGATCCAGATGACATTGGTTACAACACCTCGAATAATCCTTCCTTTGAACAAATTCTTGAAGCTCGAATGACCCGTCGTGGATTGCTGCGTGGCAGTTTTGCCTTAATGGCAGCATCAGTACTCGGCGTGGGTTTGAGTGGCTGTGGTAGTGATGATGCAACGGTAGCGACTACTGGTGATGGCACGAGTGGCCTGACATTGAGTTTTAACCCCGTTGCTAAAAGTATTGCCGATGCATTGACCGTGCCAGCAGGTTACACCGCGACTGTCTTGATGGCCACTGGCGACCCGATCAATGCCAGTACCCCAGCTTACAGTAACGAGGGAACCGATGATGCTGCCAGTTTTGCGTTCCGTGTTGGCGATCATCATGACGGTATGCATTATTTCGGTCTGAATGCTGCCGGTACAGGTGTTGATTCCAGCAACTCCAGCAAGGGCGTATTGTGCAGCAACCATGAAGTTGCGGAAGATCTTGGGTTTGTACACGCGAATGGTCCTACAGGTATCACCGACACCACAGGTACTGTTGCTCGCCCGACCACTGAAATCGACAAGGAAGTGGCACTGCACGGTGTCACGGTCGTTGAAGTAGCTAGAAACGGTGCTACCTATCAGTTGAATCGCGCTTCTACCCTGAATCGCCGTATTAACGCGGCGACTGATATGGAAATCACCGGCCCTGCGCGTGGTGCGATGATGACCACCGCCTATTCCACTGCCGGAACCAATACCCGTGGCACGATCAACAACTGTGGTAACGGCTACACCCCGTGGGGTACGTACCTAACCTGTGAAGAAAACTGGGCGGGTTATTTCTACCGCCGAGAAGCCGATACAGCACGTACTCCTAAAGAAGTTGCTTCATTTAAGCGTTATGGGGTAGGTGGTGCGACTTCTGGGCGTTACAACTGGTCACGTCCAGGGGCAAACGATACCACAGACTTGTACCGCCGCTGGAATGCGGGTGCAACGGGCGCAACGGCTGCCGATGACTTCCGCAACGTGGCGAACACCTTTGGTTGGATTGTGGAAATTGACCCGTTCAACCCCACGTCTACCCCGAAAAAACGTACCGCGTTTGGGCGTTTTGGTCACGAAGGTTGTTGGCCTGCCAAGCCAGTAGTGGGCAAACCGGTGGTGTTCTACATGGGTGATGACTCGCGTAACGAATATATCTATAAGTTTGTTTCCACTGCATTGTGGAGTGCTGCTGATGCGAATGCCGGAGCAGCCGCAGGCGATAAATACATGGATGCCGGCAAATTGTACGCTGCCAAGTTCAATGCTGATGGCACGGGTACGTGGGAGTTGCTGAGCCTGAGCAACACCAAAGTTGCCACTTACGCCACTTATGCGTTTGCGGATGAGGCTGATGTGGTCACGAATGCTCGAATTGCTGCCGATGCTGTGGGGGCAACCAAAATGGATCGCCCGGAATGGGGCGCGGTTAATCCGCTCAACGGCGAAGTGTACATGACCCTGACCAACAACGTTTCCAGCAGCGGGCGCGGTTCGACGGCTGTACCGTTGGATGCGGCTAACCCACGTTACTATTCTGATGCGAAAGGTGCGACCACCAGCAAAGGCAATGTCAACGGTCACATTATCCGTTGGAAAGAAGCGGGTAGTGATCATGCGGCGACGGCTTTCAACTGGGATATTTACCTGTTCGGGGCGCAAGCGGATGCTGCCGCAGACGTTAATCTGTCGGGTTTGACGGCTGAAAACGATTTCTCTAGCCCTGATGGTTTATGGTTCAGCTACGCCACACCGGGTTTATTGTGGGTGCAAACCGATGATGGTTACTACACCGATACCACCAACTGCATGATGTTGGCAGCCGTTCCGGGTACGGTGGGTGACGGGGCAGAAACGACTGTTACCAATCAGGGTGTGCCTTCTGGTCAAACCGCCGTGAAAACTCGTGCAGGTAAAAAAGCCAGTACCACCGCATTACGCCGCTTCCTCGTTGGCCCCAAAGATTGCGAAATCACCGGAATTGCGGAAACTCCAGACGGCAAGGCAATTTTCGTCAATATCCAGCATCCGGGCGAAAATAGCGAATCGGTCACTGACCCAGCTAAATTCACCAGCCACTGGCCGAAAGGTGGCACTGCACGTCCGCAATCGGCTACCGTGGTGATTACTCGTAATGATGGCGGCAAAGTTGCTGTTTAAGGGAAATCAATAATAAGTTGAGATTTGATCAGCTTTTAGCCCGGTAGTGATACCGGGCTTTTTCATATACCTTACAGCGTCAAGACCTGAACATTTTTAAAGGTTTGAAAATTTGTTGTCATCAACTGGGTCAGTTCTTTCTTGTGATCGGTATCCAGCTTGTCGAGACAGTTGGTGATGGCCGCCTTGAAAGCGGGAAACTTATCATAGTATTTCGAGTACAAGCATTTTTTCTTGACGAACTTCCACAACCGTTCAATCAGATTGAGGTTGGGTGAATAGGTCGGTAAAAATAATAGTTCAATATTGAGCCTTTTCGCACAGGCAAACACGGCTTCACAGCGTTGATACTTGGCATTATCCAAGACCAAAGTGATCGGTATTTTGAGTGCTAACGCTGCAATTTTTTCCAATAATTCACACACGCTGTTAGCGTTGATATAGGAGTCGTTAGTGATCGTGATGAGTTGTAGCGTTATCGCATTGAGTGCGCCCAATACGTTGTAGCGTTGTCGACCACAGGGGGCTTTGATGAATACGCGGGAAAATGACCACAAAAACCCCAGAAACGGTGCTAACACGAAGTGGGCGGCATCGACAAAAAAAGGGCGCGTTTGCCCTCCTTAGCCTCCTGAATGCGCGGTTTTAGTTCATTTTCCAGGAACTTTTCTTGTGCTTCCACATCAGCTTTGGCGGGTATCATCCCCACTTTATGGATGTCCATCCCTATTTTCTTCATAAAGACACGTACCCTGTCCTCACTGCGTTTGATGCCTGTCAGCTCCTCAATCTTAGCGGCTGCCGCCTTGCTGGTTGCGGGGGGATATTCACGAAAATAGGCTTCAATCTTGTCTTTATATGCCATCAAATCACTCTGTGGTTTATTGAATCGTATTTCTTTAAGAGCTTCTAAACCGTTAGGTTGTAGGTAGGCGTTTAGGTAGGCAAGCAGCGTGGCTTCTGTAATCCTTTCCAATCGTTTGATTTCCTTATGCGTCAACTGTTGGGATTTCAGGTACAGCACGGACATTTTCTTACGGACTCTGGGATGAGGATGGCGCTCCTTCCAGTAGAACAGCTCCGCTATCTCATCCTCAGTGAAAGTGATTTTTAATGTCATACATTACTCATGGCTGCTTTTGTTACCAGTCATCTAACCATATTTCCCTGATCAAAAAAACTATTTTATGGCACGGACTGGTATATGCTCCCTTTATTCCATCGGCGGCAGGCTTGCGTCATGGGTGCTGGCTTTGGGTCGCCGGATTAACAACAGCAGCGGAGCCAGTATCAGGAAACTGAGCATCACCACCCAGAAAGTATCGTTGAACGCCAACATCATCGCCTGCTGCTGCACTTCATTCGCCAGCGTACTGATGGCTTGCGGGCTGTGCAAGCTCAGGTGCTGGGTCGCCAGCCATTGCGTCACCGCCGGATTGCTGGCAGTAATGTGGGCGCTCAGCCCGCTTATGCTCATTTTATCGGCATGGCTGAGCAGGGCGGTTGCCACCGAAATTCCCACCGAACTGCCGATGGTGCGCGACAGGTTGTAAATGCCCGCCGCTTGGCTGGTTTGCGCCTTGCTGAGGGTTTCGTAGGCGAGGGTGGAGAGTGGCACGAAGATCATCCCCAGCCCGAAACCTTGCACGATACTATTCCAGATAAAATTCGCTTGCGCCGCTTCCAGACTTAATTGGGTCAACATCCAAGTGCCGGTAGCGGAAAACGCAAAACCGGTCAGGATAATCAGGCGCAAATCCACCCGATTGATCAGGCGAGAGACAAGAAACATGCCCGCCATCGAGGCCAACCCGCGTGGAGCCATCACCAGTCCGGCAGTTTCAGCGTTATAACCGAACAGGTTTTCCAGCATGATCGGTTGCAGCGCAATCGTGCCGAACATCCCCAGACCGAACACAAACATCATGAAACAGGCCGTCGCCAGATTGCGGTCTTTCAACAATTGCAGTTTGACGATGCTGTCAGGGCGATTCCACGAACGCAGCACGAAATACCCTAGTGCCAACACGCTGATCAGTGCCAGTGCCTGAATCAGGCCGGAATCGAACCAGTTTTTCTGGTTGCCCTGATCCAGCAGCAGTTGCAGGCTACCGATGCCGACCACCATGAACGCAGCCCCCAGCCAGTCGCCGCTGACCTTGCGCCCCGCTTCCGCTTGCAGCAGCGTCCACACCATCAACAGATTGAGGATGCCGACCGGCAAGTTGATGTAAAACACCCAGCGCCAGCCCAGATGTTCGGTGATATAACCGCCCAGCGTTGGCCCCAGTATCGGCCCCAGCATAATACCGATGCCCCACAGCGCCATTGCCTGCCCGCGTTCTTCCTTGGGGAAAGCATCCACCATCACCGACTGCGACAACGGCACGACCGACGCGCCAAACAACCCCTGCAACAGGCGGAAGGCAATCATTTCCTGCAAGCTACCGGCTTGCCCGCACAGCGCGGAGGCGATGACAAACCCCGCCACGCTCACCAGCATCAGCCGCTTGCGCCCGACCCGCGTCACCAGAAAGCCGGTCAGCGGTATCATGACCGCTTCCACCACGATATAGCTGGTCAGCACCCAGGTAATCTGGTCGGAAGTCGCGCCCAGTGCGCCCATCATGTCCGGCAGTGCCACGTTGATAATGGTCATGTCGAGGATCACCATGATGGTGGTCAACATGACCGTGATACTAATCAGGCCACGCGAGACACCGGGTTTGGCGATACTGGTTGTACTGCTGGCGGTGTCCATTGGCTTAATCCTTGGCGGGTGGAGGGGAGGTGGCGTCAATGGTGGCGCTGGCACTTGCGCCTAACCGTAATGGCAGGTTGCCGTCCGGGTTGAGGATGCGGATGTGCACCGGGAAACGCTGTGTGACTTTAACCCAGTTGCCGGTGGCGTTTTGCGCCGGAATCAGCGAGAAAGACGAGCCACTGGCGGGGCTGACCGATTCCACTTCACCCTGATAGCGTTGTTTGGGGTACATGTCCAACTCAACACTGACTGGCTGGCCGGGGTGGATGCGTTCCAGATCGGTTTCCTTGAAATTGGCGGCTACCCAGACGCTGCTGCTGTCCACCATCGGGAACAGGTCTTCGCCGATGCTGACGAAATCGCCGGGCTGAATGCTGACTTCGCCCAGCACACCATCAGCAGGCGCGGTAATCACGGTGTGGGACAAGTCCAGTTGTGCCTGTGCCAGTTTCAGGCGTGCTGTCAGGATTTGGGTGGAAGCCTGTGCACTGCTGGCCTGCACCGAGTCAATGGTGGCATTGGCGGCGGCGAAGGCAGCTTGTGCTTCCTTCAGCTTGAAGCGGGCATTGTCGGCATCTTCACGGGGAACCAGTCCCTTGTCGCCCAGCATTTGGTTGCGTTGGTTGTCGAGGGCGGCGTTGGCCTGTTCCTGACGGCTGGCATCCGCTTGTGCTTTGCTGGCGCGGGATTGTGCTTGGGTGGATTGGGCTTGTTCCTGCGCAAGGGTGACGGCGGCTTGCGCCTGTTGCACCGCCAGCCGGACATTGCTGTCATCCAGCCGCAGCAGCACGTCGCCTTTTTTCACCGGTTGGAAAGATTTGACCAGCACCTCGGCGACTTGCCCAGCCGTTTGCGGGCTGATGTTGACGGTGTTGGCAGCGACGTAGGCATCGTCGGTGCTGGGGTGCTGGCTGCTGTAATCCGACCAGAACCACGCTCCACCCACCAGAGCCAGCACGGCAATGAGCAACAGACTGATTTTCAGGGCTTTCATGATGGCATTCTCCGGCGGGCAGCCGGAGGCTTGCCCGTTGGTCGCAGTTGACAGTTGGTTTACAGTTTTTCAGCAAGGAATTCGGCGACATCGTTGCCCCAGACCGGGGTCTTGCCCTTGCTGTTCATGAACAGGGTCTTGTACTGCATTTTCAACAGGTAAGGGATGCGCCCCATTTTCAGGATTTGGGTGTCTCCGCCAAACCAGCTATTGGAGCGGATGTAGAAGCCTTTGCCTGCGCCCATGTCACCGATGCAGAACACCACAGGCTGCAACGGGCGGTTAGCCTCTTCCGCACTCAGCAAGCCACGGTCGTAAGCAATCTGCCTGCCCACAATGTCACATTCCTGATGACCGATAGCGCCCAGCTTGGGAACGGTCACGGCGGCGCAGTCGCCCGCTGCAAACACTTCCGGGTAACGCGGGTTGCGCATCAGCAGGTCGGTGATGACATAGCCGGAGCTGTCGCTGATCGGCAACCCTTTGAGGAACGGGTGCGCCTCCCAGTCCGGGAATACCAGTTTGAGTTCAGCGGGTACGGTCTGACCATTGGCAAACTCGATGCTGTCGGCGGTCAGGCGCACAATGTCACGGGTATTGTTGAGGTAGTGGAAACCCATTGCGCTGGCGGCTTGCAGCAATTGCCCAACCACCTGTTCCCCGGCATCTTCGGCGATCATGTCGGCAGGGGTGGTGAGGGTAATCTTGCTGGCATCGCCCAGCTTGTGCTGTTGCAGCCAGGTCGCCATGGCGAGGGCAACTTCCACTGGCGGACCTTCACAAGCCGCCATCGCGTTGGGGATGTGTCCGCCGGGGTAAGGCTCCAGCCCCCATGCACCATCCCCTTGGTTGAAACGGGCGGATGCCACCACCACCGGGCCGCCTTGGTATGTGCCGTCGTGCAGTTTGCGGCGCAATTTATTGCCGTGGTAGAAATCGGTCACGCTGTCGCCGAATTCGCTGAACCCTTCAATCTTGTCAAAGGCCAGCCGTGAGCCGACGGCTATCACCAGATAGTCGTAGCGGATGTGCTGGGTTTCTGCTCCGGGGCGTTCACTGGGGACGTAAGTGACGGTTTTGCTATCCACATCCAGCGCAGTCACTTCGCCCTGAATAAAACCGATGTTGTCGTGCTTGAGGGTGGAGGGCAAATCCATCCGCAACGACTCTTCCGGGTCGCGGTTTTCAAACACTTCGGCAGGGATGTTGGGGACATACAGCAGGTAGTTCTTACGGTCGATGACAGTAATGTCAACGGTGTCATCAGCGTATTCGCGGATTTTCTGGGCGCTGCCCAATCCGGCAAAGTTGCCGCCGAGGATGATGACGTGGGGCTTGTTCATGACGGTCTCCTGGTATGATGAAAAGTACAGGAGCCAATGCACTATCTGTGCCACTATTGTAGTGCTTTGTTTTTATTAGAATTAATTTGAAGATGGGGATTATTCCCCACGGTTGCGTGGTATCAGCCGAAATGCAGGGCAATATACCCCAGTGCCATGCCGCCGCCCACCACCATCAGCAGCGCCAGCCACAGGTTGTGGCGTTTGAGCGAAACCGGGTAAAGCGCATCCGCATCCAATAGCCACTTGTTGCGGAAAAAGCGCCAAGTGGCGGCACTGATGATGACAGCTCCAGCCAGCAGCAGACCAAGGCTGACCACCTTGACGTTGCCAGAGGAGGGGTAGGGGAACGCCAGCTTGCCTGCGTGGTTGAGTTGCTGGAAGGTCAGATCCAGTTTTTCGATCAGGAAGCCAAACGCCATCACCCCGATGGCGGTGCGCACCCATGACAGGAAGGTACGTTCATTGGCGACATGCGACACAAAGTTGTTAATCATTGTTTTTGATCATGGTGTTTGTTGTTGGTTTTGTCGTGCGCTTTGCTGGCAGGCTTGCCTTCGGCTGCTGCGGGTTCCGCCGTCTGCTGTGGCGCGGGTGGCGGAGCAACCGGGGCAGGGGCTGCAACGGGCGTGGCCTGCGGTTTGGGGGCAGGGCTGGCAAACAGGCTGTGCGCGATATAAACCAGCAAGAAGCCCGCCACCACGATCATCAGTGCCGACAGCAACAGGTTGGTGCGCTTGACCCCGTAAGTGTAAGGTTCTTCGGCTTCGATCATGCACTTGTACTGGAAAAAGCGTGCCGTTGCGGTAACGATGATCAGGATACCGATCAGGAACAGCCCGATGCCTACCAGTTCCACCGTGCGCGAGGAATGCAGGGTTTCGGTTGCGCCCATCACCTTGCTGAGGTAGGAGAGGAACAGGTCAAACTTTTCAATCAGGAAGCCAAACGTCATCACCGCAATCGCGGTGCGTATCCAGGCCAGGTAGGTGCGTTCGTTGGCGGAATGGTCGGTGTAGCGTTTGATCATTGGTTGCAAGCAATCCAGACAGGGAAGACGTGGGGATTGTAGCGTGTTTGCGGGCGGCTTGATGGCAAAAAAACTGACCTAACGCAACTGGAACTTCTCGATCCGGTAGCGGATTTTCTCGCGGGTGGTGTTCAATACCCGCGCCACTTCCATCACATTGCCGCTATGCTTGTCCAGCATTTTGCTGATGATTTCCCCCACCATGTCGTCCAGCCCCATTGAACCATCCAGCGGGAAGCACAGCCGTTCGCCGTCAGCAGCCCCGTCACTGGCAGATATGGCCACCGGGGCAGGCGGGGCAAGCGGCGGGCTGGCTGGCGCAATGGGGGCAGGCGTTGCCGGAACTGCATCTGCCACTGTTTCCGGCAGGGGTGCTGGCTGCAATTGCAACCACTGTTCCGGCAACTGCTGGGAGGTAGCCAGCAGTACGCAGCGTTCCAGCACATTGCGCAACTCGCGCACATTGCCAGGCCAGGCGTGCTGTTCGAGCAGCGCCCAAATGCGGGGTGCAACCTGGCTGACCTTGCGCCCGGATTTGGCATTGAATTCGGCAATGAACACCGGCACCAGTTCGCGCAGGTCGCCCCGGCGTTCGTGCAGGGCGGGCAGGCGGATTTCAAACACGCTCAGGCGGTGGTAGAGGTCGGCGCGGAAATTGCCCGCGCTGATTTCGGCGGGCAGGTTGCGGTTGGTGGCGGCAATCACCTGAATGTCCACCGCCAGTTCACGTTCCCCACCCAAACGGCGCAGTTTGCGGTCTTCCAGCACTTTCAAGAGTTTGGCTTGCAAGTCCAGCGGCATTTCGCCGATTTCATCGAGGAACAGTGTGCCACCGTCGGCCTGTTCCACCAGCCCGCGATGGCGGGCCTTAGCGCCGGTGAATGCGCCTGCCTCATGCCCGAACAGTTCCGATTCCATCAGTTCCTTGGGCAGGGCAGCACAGTTGAGTTCCACCAGTGGCTGCTGGGTACGGGAGCTGTTGTAATGCAGGATGCGAGCCGCCAGCCCCTTGCCGGTGCCAGTTTCGCCGGTGAGGATCAGCGAACTGAACGGTACTTGGGCAAGCTGCTGCAACATCTGCCGGGTTTGCGCCGCCGCCGTGCTGCTGCCGAGGAAAGCCGCCACCCCGTAACGCTGGCTGGCATCCTGCGCCCCGGCCTGCAACCGGCGTTGCGCCTGCGCACTGCGGACGGCACTTTGCACCGTGAGGTCGAGCAATTCCTGCGGGCAAGGCTTGGTGAGGAAGTCGAACGCGCCCAGCCGCAAGGCGCGTACCGAGTCCGGCACGTCGCCGTAGCCAGTGAGAAAAATCCATTCGCAACCAGTGCGCGGGCTTACCTGTTCTTCCAGCAAGTCAAGTCCATTGCCATCTGGCAGGTTGAGGTCGGATAGCACCACCAGCGGGTCAAGGCTGCGGCTGTGCAGCTTGCGGCGGGCATCGGCGCAAGTTTGCGCCCAGATGGCTTCATAGCCGAGCTTGCGGTAATGGCGTTGCAGTTCGCTGCCAAGTAGGGGTTCGTCTTCGATGATGAGCAGGGTTTCAGACATGGGGTGTGACTACCGGACAGTTGAGTTGGAGGGTGACGCACGCGCCGTGGGGTTCGCGGTTGCGCAATTCCAGTTTGCCGCCGAGGTTGCGTACAAATCGTTGCACCATCGACAACCCCAGCCCGTTGCCGCCGTCGCGCTGGCTGTGGAACGCCTGCACGCTGTTGCCGAGCATGTTGCTGGGGAAACCGGGGCCTTGATCGCACACGCTGAGGTGCAGGATACCCGCCTGCACGTCGGCTGTCAGTAGAATCGTGCCGGGTTGTTCCCCCATCGCTTGTTGCGCATTCAGAATCAGGTTGAGCAGCACTTGCCGTAAGCGGATGCCGGGCAGGTGACAGACGATGCCGGAAGGTATTTGTTGTTGCAGGCAAATATGAACGGGCATCTGGTAACGCGCCAGTGCCAGCAGTTCGCTCACCGCCTTGTCCACCGCCACGTTCTGGGCCGTTTCGGGCTGGTGGCGGGCTTGATCCAGCAAGCTGTCGAGCAGTTTGCCCATGCGGGTGATTTCGGTGCTGATCAGGGCGAGGCGTTCAGGATAGCTGTCGGCGTCAAGCTGGTCGGTCATGTCTTCGTGCAGGTTGCGGCAGGCCATTTTGATGCCTGCCAGCGGGTTGCGTAATTCGTGGGCAATCCGCGCCATCACTTCGCCCAGTACCGCCAACCGTTCGCTGTCCGCCAGATTGCGCTGCTGCCCGATCAGGGTACGGGTGGCATCCTGCACCTGCTGTTCCAGGCGCTGTTGGTATTGCAGGTGTTCGGCCTCCAGTTCCGACAGGCGCACCACCATCTGGTTGTAATTGTCAGCCAGCGGCTGGAACAGCGGGTCGATGTGGTCGGGAGGGATGCGCTGGTAACGGCGTTCGCCAAGCTGTTCCATCAGTTCGCCCATCAGGTTGAGCGGGGAAAAAATCCGCCGCCGCATTAGCACCAGCAGGGTAATGACACCCAGCGGTAACAGCAGCAGCACCAGCACACCGATTTCCAGTTCGGTGCGTGCGGCAGCCAGCATGTCGCCGGTCAGTTGCTGGTGGGCTACGGATTCGGCACGGAATATCTGGCGCAGCAGCGTGAGGGTATCCAGCAGGATGGTGCGGGCGGGGGTATCTGGGTTTGCCAGCAGGGCTTGCGCCTGTTTCAGGTTGGCGGGGGTGGTGTCCACCATGTGTCCGGCTTGGGTGAGCAGATCTTCCAGCGCCTGATGCAGGGTTTGCTGGTCAGCCGGGGACAAGGGGGCGGTCGGCAGGCAGTTGCTGCGTTAGGCTGGTTTCCACGGTACTCAGGGTTTGCTGCAACTGTTCCAGATGTGCCACATGCTGGTCGGTGGGCAGGATGCGTTCATAGGAACGCCACGCCAGTGCCAGTTGCGCCAGCAGGGAGAGCAGCAGCAAACCGCCAAGGATTGCCAGCGGAATCCACAGCGGTTGCAGGCGGCGGGCTGTTTGGTGGGGGCTGGGCATGGTCACTCCTGTGTTTGGTCGGTTTTGCTGAAAACCAGATACTGGAAACCATTATAGGCGAGCATCAGCGGCATGAGCGTGCCTATCCCCACAATCATGAACAACAGGGTCTGGTTGGACGCTGCCGCCTGTTCCAGACTCAAGCGTCCGGGAACCAGTTCCGGGTACAGGCTCACCGCCAGACCGATGAATGCCAGCACGAACACCAGCAAGCCCCACAGGAACGGCGAGCCGTAATCCCGCACCCGCAGGCTCTGGAATAACCCAACCCCGGCAATGCTGCCGGACAGCAAGACCCCGGTCATGACCATCAGGGTAGGCGGGGTTGCCCAACGTTGCGCCATCGGAGGGTGTAACAGCGGTGTCCATACCGCCACCGCCGCCAGTGCCAGCAACATGCCGCTTGCCGCCAGCCTGCCCCAGCGCCGCGCCTGAGCTTGCACCCGCCCATCGCTACAGCGTTGCAGCAGGAACGTTGCCCCCAGCAGGGCATAACCCAGCACCACCCCCACTGTCACCAGCAAGGTGAACGGATTCAGCCAGTTGGCAATGAAACCCGCAGTGCTTGCCCCGGTTGCGGGCAAGCCATTGAGGATACCGCCCAGCAGCAACCCCTGTGCCAGCGTCGCTAACACGCTGCCCACCCCGAACAGACGTAGCCACCAGCGCGGGTGTTCGGCATGGTGGCTGTATTCCAGCCCCACCCCGCGCAGGATCAGCCCCACCAGCAACAACAGCACCGGGACATACAACTGGCTGAGGATCAGCGCATAGCCCAGCGGGAACGCGCCAAACAGCACTCCGCCCGCCAGCACTAGCCAAGTTTCGTTGGCATCCCACACCCCGCTAATGGGCAGTAACATGCGGCGGCGCAACTCCAGTTGCGGCTCCAGCAGGCTGAGCATCCCGATGCCGAGGTCAAAGCCGTCCAGCACCACATACAGCACAATGATCAGCCCCAGCAGCACAAACCAAGCGGTCACCAGAAAAGCGTGCAGTTCATTCATGACAATGCCTCCAGTGGTTTTGGCCCTTGCCGCAACCAGCGGCGGGCGAATACCCAGAATGCCAGCAACAGACCGGCGTAAAGCAACAGGTACAGCCCCAGCGAGGCCGCCACCAGTGGGGCAGGCAGCGTGGACGCGCCTTCTGTGGTGCGCATCACCCCGTAGATGATCCACGGTTGCCGCCCGACTTCGCGCACGATCCAGCCGCATTCCACCGCCACATAACCCAGCGGCAAGGAATACAGCCATGCCCGCAGCAACCAGCGTTGTTGCCCCACCGTTGCAGGCCGCAAGCCACCACGCCAATACACCCACACCGACCACAATCCCAGTAGCCAGAACCACACTCCCACCGCCACCATGATACGGAAGCTGTAAAACAGCAGTGGCAATGCAGGCGGCTGGTCAGCCACCGGGATGTCTTTCAAGCCCACCACCTTGCCGTCCAGGGTATGGGTTGCCAGCAGGCTAAGTACATCTGGGATAGTAACTGCCCAATCGTTGCTTTGGGTGGTGGCATTCGGCCATGCAACCAATGCCCATGACGCACCTTCGCCCGCCGGGTTAGTGTGCCAATGCCCTTCAATTGCCGCCCCTTTGGCAGGCTGGTGTTCAAATACCCCGCGTCCGCTGGTATCGCCCATCCAGATTTGCAACGGCGCGACGATCACTGCCAGCAACAGGGCGAGACGGAATGCCTTGAGGAAAAAAGCCGTTTCCCGCCCTTGCAGCAAATACCATGCGGTGATGCCGAGGATCACAAACAGACCGGTTTCCAGTGCTGCCAGCCACATGTGCGCCACGCTCGCCAGCAGCATCGGGTTGAAGATCGCCTCCCAATAATCTTTGATCACAAAAATGCCGTGCTGGAACACACCGCCCGCCGGGTTTTGCAACCAAGTATTCGCCACCAGAATCCAGAACACCGACAGCGACGCGCCGAACACCACCATCAGGGTGGCGAACAAGTGCATCCCTGCCGGGACTCGCTGCCAGCCCAGCAACATGATGCCGAGGAAACCGGCTTCCAGCATGAAGGCCATCGCGCCCTCAAAGCCGAGGATATTGCCGAAGAAATCCCCGGCAGCAGCGGAAAAGTTTGCCCAGTTGCTGCCGAACTCAAACTCCAGTGGCAAACCCGTCACTACTCCGATGGTGAAATTGAGGGTGAACAGGGTTGCCCAGAAACGGGCGTGGCGGTAGTAATCGTCATCGCCGGTTTTCAGCCACAGCACTTCCAGCACCAGTAGGAACACCCCTAACCCCACGGTCAGCACCGGCCACAGGATGTGGAACATAGCGGTGAAGGCGAACTGGAAGCGCGAGAGTAAAATTGGGTCGTGCAGGAAGTCCATAGCGAAGCTCCGCTGGCGTTACGGGGTGGGTTGCTGTGCCGCCGTAGCAGCCTGTTGGCGCTGCTGGCTGATCAGCAGGTGGATGTCGTGTGCCAGTTGCTTGATGGCACCGCTTTCCGGCGTCACCTTGTCGATCAGGGCGCGGGTGGCGGCCTGCAAATCGGCGGCGGCGGGAAGGGTTTGCAGGTTGTCTGCGGCCTTGCCCAATTGGTCAATGACAGTCTGGTTCTGGTCAGGGCGGAAATCGGGGGCGGATGCGATGGCGTAAGCGTTCAGCACGTCGTTGTAGGCCGCCAGCAACGGTGCGCTGGGGGCTTGCCCGTACCAGTGGAAGGTGGCGAGCGCATCCTCGGCGGCTTCCAACGCACCCGACCAGTAAGGGCTGTCGTTGTCGGCAGCACTGGCAGCAGCGTCGAGGTCTTCCTTGACAGCCTGCACCGGAAACAACGCCCAGTCATCGGGGTTTTCCACTACTTCTGCCATGGCGGTTGGGGTGTCCGGCAACTGGTTGAGGGCTGCACGGGCATCGCCCAAGGCTTTGATGAAGCCGGTTTTGTCCTGGTTGAGGGCGGCTTCGCGGGCAAGCTGCAAGTTGCCGTAAACCGCTTGGGCGTGCGTCAGCAAGGCTTCCGAGGTATCAGCCATTGTGCTTTCCAGCGCATTGGGTTTGATGCCAAGGGCTGGGGCGGTAGTGCCGTGGGGGCTTGCTTCGTTGGCGGGTGGCGGGTTGCCGGTATCCGCCCCGCAGGCGGTCAGGCCGAACAGCAGGCTGGCGCTTAATCCGACCACCATCAGGGTGGCGAAGCGTTTGGGTGGGGTGTGTGTTGTCATGGCATGGCTTCCTTGGCTAATGGATAAGGCTTGCCGGTGTTCCAGCATATTCCATGCCATCTGTTTTAGTTACTTGTAAATCAGTATGTTGAATGGGTTCTCTATCGCTGGGGCAGACTGTTTGGGGATATTTGCCAAGGGGCAGGACAGGATTGGGGAATATTCCCCAAATTGGCACTATGCGGGGCTGGAACAAATCTTGCTTGTTCCCCCTGCACCTTGTTGCCAACCGTGAGTACCTGTCATGAAAACCCTGCTGCATAAATTGTTACATGCCTTGTTGCACGGGGCTGGGCATCTGGGAACCCAGATGCTGGCCTACCTGACCTTTGTCGCCGGGGTGTTGCTGCTGGTGTCGGCGGCATTCCCGGCGCTGGCGGGGCGGCTGGAGGTGTTGGCGGCGTGGATGCCGTTGTTGCTGCGGGAAGGTTTTCACCTGTCCAGCGTGGTGGTGGGGGTGTTGCTGCTGGGGCTGGCGCGGGGGATCAGCGCCGGGATGCGGGCGGCTTATCCGGCTACCCAAGTGGTGTTGTGGCTGGGGATAGGCTTGAGCTTGCTGAAAGGGCTGGCGCTAGAGGAAGCCTTGCTGTTGCTGGCGGTGTCGGGGTTGTTGTGGGTCAATCGGGCGGCGTTCCGGCGGCGCGGTTATCCGCTTACCAGCCGCCGTAGCCTGCGCTGGCTGGCGGCAGGGTTGCTGGCGCTGGCAGTGGCGGCAATGCTGGGGGAAGCCCTGTACGGCTCGCAGGCGTTTACCGTGCGGCTGGGGACGTTTGCCCACGATGCCGACGCGGCCCGTTATGCGCGGGCGCTGGTGGTGATGTTGCTGACCTTTTTGGCGTGGCTGAGGTGGACGTGGTTTTCCATGCCCCTGCCGGAGGGGATGGTGTTGCCGGATGCGGCACTGCTGGCACGGGCGCGGCAGTTTTATGAGCGTGTTGGCAATACCGGCTATTCCTACCTGAGCTTTTTGGGCGACAAGTACCTGTTTTTTAGCGAGGGGAACACCGCGCTGCTCCAGTACGGGGAAAAGCGCAACCACCTGATCGTGATGGGCGACCCGGCGGCGGCAGACGCCAGCGGGGTAGTGGCGGGGATCAATGCCTTCCGGCGCATGGCGGAGGATTACAACCGGGTGGCGGTGTTCTATCAGGTGGATGAGGCCAATTTGCACCACTACCTGAATGCCGGTTTCGCGCTGTTGAAACTGGGGGAAAAGGCGCGGGTGACGTTGCAGGATTTCACCTTGGTCGGCAAGAAGGCGCAGAAATACCGCACAGCCTTGAACCACGGTACTCGTGACGGCTTGCGTTTTGAGGTGGTGCAACAGCCCTTGCCGGAGGGCTTGTGGGACAAGCTGGCAGCGGTGTCGGCAGCGTGGATGGAGGAAAAGCAGGCGGCGGAAAAAGGCTTTTCGCTGGGGCGGTTTGAGCGTGGTTTTCTGGAACAATGTGCCGGGTTTGCGCTGGTGTGGCAGGGCGAACGGCTGGTGGCGTTTGCCAGCGTGACGCCGGATTTCGCTGAGCATAGCGAATACCGCATTGATTTGATGCGCCATCTGGCGGATGCACCGGGTGGGACGATGGATTTCCTGTTCGTCAGCCTGATGCAGCACGCGGCGGCGGCGGGCTATGCGTGGTTTGATCTGGGGGTAGCGCCGCTGGCGGGGGTAGGGGAAAGTGCTTGGTCACGGCGTGAGGAACGGTTGATCCGGCTGGTGTACCAGTACGGCAACCATTTCTACAATTTCAAGGGTTTGCGCGATTATAAAAACAAGTTCAACCCGCAGTGGCGCAGTTTGTATCTGGCCTATCCGCGTCGGGCATCGCTGGCATCGATCCTGCTGGATGTGGCGGCGCTGGTGGCGGGCGGCTACCGGCAGGTGCTGATGAAATGAGGCATTACTGGCAAATAGTAGGGTATTTCTGGCGTTACCTGTGGTGGTTGCTGACCTCATCCGCCGCGTTTGAAGCAGGGCATGTTGACTGGCACGGGGCGCGTATCCATTACACGGTTTACGGCGAGGGCAAGCCGCTGGTGCTGCTGCACGGTGGTCTGAGCAACCGCTTGAGCTGGTTTGCGCAAGTGCCGGGGCTGGTGGCAGCAGGTTGGCGGGTGGTGTTGGTGGATACACGCGGGCATGGCAAGTCCACCCTCGGTGATGCTTTGCTGAGCTATGAGCTGTTTGCGCAGGATGTGCTGCAAGTGCTGGAGCGTTTGCAGATTGCCCACACCGACCTGCTGGGCTGGAGTGATGGCGGCATTATTGCCCTGCTGCTGGGGCGGGATGCACCGCAACGGGTGGGCAGGATCGTGGCGGTCAGTGCCAATTTCGATGCTTCCGGCCTGACCCAAGAGGCATTGGCGGAGTTGCAGCCGGACACGCAGCGCGACCCACTCAAACGGCAAATCCACCGTTTGTGGCATCACGGCCCGCGCTTGTTGCGGGCGGATTTGCAGGCGATCCACGCCCCAGTGTTGGTGGTGGTGGGGGAGCGTGATGTGATCACGCTGGAACATTCGGCGCAATTGGCGTGGTGGTTGGGGGATGGGCGGCTGGTGGTCATTCCGGGGGCAGGCCATGCCGCGCCTGTGACCCATGCTGACGCGGTGGCGGCGCTGGTGGGCGGGTTTCTGGGGGAAACAGGCAAGCCCGCTGGGTAATATTCCCCACCCCCTGTATTCCGCTGCTGCCGGTAAATCCAACCCATTCATTTAACAGCGATTAATGTTGTTGGAACGGGATTTGCAGTATCCCTTGCATCACGCCCATTGCACTCAGGAGACCCACCTCATGTTGGAACACTACCTCACCCTCGCCAAACCTTGGCTCGACCAGTACGGTTACTTCGCCGTGTTCGGCGGGGTGTTCGTGGAAGGCTTCGGCCTCCCCGCACCCGGCGAAACCCTGATCATTGCTGCGGCATTGTTGGCGGAGCGCGGGGAAATGCAGCTTCCCGTCCTGCTGTTGACGGCGTGGCTGGCGGCAGTGTTGGGCGACAACCTTGGTTATGCCATCGGGCGCTGGGGCGGGCGTTCCCTGTTGCTGAAGGTTGGGGTCAAGCCTACCCATCTGGCGCATGTAGAACGGTTTTTCACCCGTTACGGCGGCGGCATGGTGGTCACGGCGCGGTTTTTTGAAATCCTGCGCCAGATCAACGGTATAGTCGCGGGAAGCATGGGGATGCCCTGGTGGCGTTTCTTTACCTATAACGCGCTGGGGGCGGCCTTGTGGGTCGGCTTCTGGGGCGGCGGCATCTTCTTGCTGGGCAAGCATTTTGTGCAGGTGAAACACGTGTTGCACAGTGTCGAGCCTTACGTGGTTGGCCTGGTGTTAATAGCACTGGCTGCTTTGGTCTGGTACTTATTTATTGGCAAATATTCACGGGAGAAAACGTTATGAACAAACCAAAGGATGGGGTTGGCAAGGTTGATACTGACCTGCCCTTGACGGAGCGGATGGCAGCTTTCCGGCATGTCCTAAAAATTGACGCCATGTTGTTCGTCGGCATTATGTTTCTGGCGCTGTTGGGGGTGGGGATGACCGATTACCGAGGCGAAAGTGCTCACGGTTACTGGCGCTACATACTGATCCTGATAGCGTTGGCGAGTACCTTATGGGGGATGTGGCGTGCGCGGCGTTTGGGGTTGGTGGGCAGTGGCAAGTTGTTGTTCCAGCAGATGGTGTTATGGGGGGCTGCGTTGGTCGCCATGGCGGTGATTTACCTGTTGTTGGGTACGGGGCGGCTTAACTACGAAACCACCGGTCTGTTGATTCTGCTGGTGCTGGCATTTGCCACTTTCGTTGACGGGATGCTGGTGTCGTGGAAGCTGTACGTGGTGGGGACGTTGCTGCTGCTCACTCTGTTGCTGGCAACCTATGTGGAAGAATTTTTGTGGATAATCGTGCTGGTGGCAGTGGTGATGATTGCGCTGGTGCTGGTGTTCGTGGTCTGGAAGCTGCGCCAGTAGGGATACCGACAGCAGGTTGGCTTTTATCGGCTCTTGTGCTGCGCAAACATATACGTAAAGCAGGCTCCCAGTAACAGGATCAGTGAACTGTAGTATGTCTTGGATTCACCCGGTAAGCGCTTGTCGATAGATGAATGCCAAGCCACCGCCCGCCCAGTTTATCAGACGGATGTTCCCCCCAGCCGCTTGGCGATTTCCTGGCTGATCGCCAAGCCCAGCCCGCTGCCGGGTTCGGTGCTGTTGCCCGCGCGGTAAAACGGTTTGGACACTGCGTCCAGTTCCGCTTCCGGTATGCCGCAACCGGTGTCCTCGACCTGGTGGATATTACCGGCGGTGTTATGCAGGTTCAGCGGGAGGTTTTGCTGGCGTAAATCCGGTACAGGGTTCGGTACATCAATGCCGCCAGTAGGGTATCCAGCAACACCAGTGCAGCATTGGGCAGGCTATGCATGGCAAACAGCAGCAGGGCGGTCAGGGCAAAGAAGGCAGACAGTGCACCCAATAAAGGTAGCCAGCGGTTAGCTCCGATCGGTTCAGCAAGCTCCAGTGCAGCGGCATTGACCACGCCAAACACCAGCAGGAACAAGCCACTGGCCAGAATGGCGGTTGTGTTTATGTCCAGGGTGTTAGCCAGCACGATGGCAACACTGCTGAACAGTAACAGGCGTAACAGTAAGGGTTTCCAGCCGCTGGTTGCCAGCATGAAAGCGGGCAATTCCCGTTCACGGGCGAGTTCATGCCCAAGCCGGTTGATGCCATAAAGCGTGACGGTAATGGCTGCCAGGGTAGAAAACATGGCAGCGATGGCGATCAGCCGGTAGCCGGTATCGCCCAGCAATGGGCGGGCGGCTTCCGCCAGCACGGTTTCCTTGATGTCGGCGATATGTTGCAGGGGTTCCACACTGATCACGGTCACAGTGATGAACAGGTACAGCAGGCTGGTCAGGATGATGGAGCCGTAAAAGGCACGTGGTAATGTGTGGGTAGGGTTAATAACAGTTATTATAAAAGTTGCACCTAATTATCCAAATATCATCAAAATGGGTAACTTTGTCGTTATCAATGTGGAGAAATAGCGCACTATCTACTAGATTATTGGGGTGATTGACGGTTTTCTCGAACCTGTTTTGAGAGGTAAGTCCGGTTGCTTTGGCACAATCACCTACGGCGAGTTACGCCGGATGTAAAGTCTGTGGAGAGGTCGTGAGACCTGGGGGAGCAAGCGGTCGCCTCATCAGCGTAAAGCCCCCCACTGTGGGAGTTTTAATGGCAATAACCAAGCCGTTCCTCTGGGCAGCCTCGATGAAGCAGAAATCTGACAATAAATCTATCATGAGTAGGTTTGTATAGGTTCAGAATAACGGTATTGGATGTCACGGATGGCGTTGGCTATCAGTTCAAATCCCTGAAACGCAATAAAGATAAAACCGCTGGCGACAGCCACACCGGCAAAGGTAATCAACGCCAGGATGCCGCCCAGCATGAATGCCAGCGGGGTCGCCTGTTTTGCCAGCAGGATCGCCTCCCCCTGTACTGCGAAGATACCGCCGCCGACCATGCCGCCGATACCGATGCCCAAGGCGCTGAACAGACCAACCTTGCCGTGGGTGTGTGGGTTGTTATCCATGAAATTCTCCGATACGTGCCATGCCGGGAATGTGTGTGTCTGCACACACCTATTTCTCCACTTCAATATCCCGCCGTGCAGCCGCAATGGTAACGGTAAAACCGGCAATCACGTCGATCAGCGCCATCAAGGACAGCAGCAGGAAATAGGAATTGCCTGCCCACGGGTCGATCAGCCACATCACCAGATAGCCAGTCAGCACGAAGGTGGACAGTACATGGTCTATGATGGAGGTGTCTGTGGTGCGGGTGGATTTGAAGATCTCAATGAACAGCGCAACCAGACCCAGCACCAGCATCAGGTCGCCATAGGTTGGTTGCCAGATAGCCCCAGAAGGCAGTTGCACCGCGAACACGGCCTGATCCAGATCTGCCGGGAAAATACCCAACTGGTGAAATCCCCAGTAGGCCAGCAGTACGTACAGTGAAACCGGGATAACGTCCATGTTCAGGCTCCTTTCCCACTCATTGCACAGGGTTCCGGCGGAACATGTTGGTAATGATTGGCTCACCCCGGTACTGATGCCATGCTGCCGCCAACACATGTCCGGTCAGATATGCCCACATCAGGTTGCCGAAGAAGCCATGGATGTTACCCAGCGTATGGAACGCGGAACTTTTGACGCCGCCACCCAGTTCCAGCGCCAGATACAGCCCGAAGCCGCTGGACACCATCACGCTGGCAGTCAGGAAGCCCAGTCCGTGGATGAAACCGGATAGGCCACCTATCTCACTAATCGGCGGTAGCTTGCGTTCGTGCCACAGGTGGCGCATATCCGCCAGCACGCGCCGCAACCCGGCAGGGGTATACGGGAACAGGTGGGCAAAGCTGATGTCGCTGCGCGGCAGCATCACCCAAACCCAGTGGGCAACCATGAACAGCAGGGTGGCAAGCCCAAGCATTTCATGCACCTCCAGGGCAAAGCGACCAAACCCGCTGGCCTGTTGCAAGCGGTGCGGGTTAGCCATCACCAGCGACAGCAATAACTGACCACTGATGCCGACGGCGATGAAGCCGTGCAGCCAGCGGGTGGTGCATTGCCAGTTACGCTGCTGACTGGCCGGGTCAACACCGATGGTAAGCAGGGTGGCGGTGTTGTCGGTGGATTGCTCCATGTCATTTATCTCCTGTGTCTCTGTCGGGAATCATCTTTGACGGTGTACAGGGATAGATGCATGGTTTATGCCAAAATTGTAATAGATTGAATAATAGTGAATTTTTTTGCTAAATACGCTAACGGTAACAATGTCAGGCTGATACGGGGAATATTCCCCACCCACTGGTTGCTTTCCACCATAACGAAAATCATCAAAAATAACTCCTTGATTTAACTGTAACAAATATCTGGAACAATTCTTGCTGTAACCCTTTCATCACGCGGCGGACACCCCACCCGGACACCAAGGAGACAAAACATGCAAATCGGAATAATCGGACTCGGACGCATGGGCGCGAACATGACCCAACGCCTGCTACACGCTGGTCACACTTGCGTCGTCCATGACCACAACCCGGAAGCCGTCGCAGCCCTGCAAGCGGCAGGTGCCATCGGCACGGCATCCTTGCAGGCACTGGTGGCAGCACTCGAACCACCCCGCGCCCTGTGGCTGATGCTGCCAGTCGCCGTCACTGACCGGGTGCTGGAAGACCTCAAACCCCTGCTGCAAGCAGGCGACAGCGTGATCGACGGCGGCAACAGCTTTTATCAGGACGACATCCGCCGCGCCCGCGAACTCAAAACCCGCCACCTGCATTACGTCGATGTCGGCGTCAGCGGCGGCGTGTGGGGGCTGGAACGTGGCTACTGCCTGATGATCGGCGGTGAAACCGGCCCCGTGTTGCAACTCGACCCCATCTTCGCCGCGCTTGCCCCCGGTGTGGATGCTGCCCCGCGCACACCGGGCAAGCAGGGGCAGCCATCCCCCGCCGAACAAGGCTACCTGCACTGCGGGCAACACGGGGCAGGGCATTTCGTGAAAATGGTACACAACGGCATCGAATACGGCCTGATGGCGGCGCTGGCCGAAGGGCTGAACATTCTGCACGCCGCCAACGCAGGCCAGCGCGACCACGCCGCCGATGCCGAAACTGCACCGATGCGCCACCCCGGTTTCTACCAGTACGGCCTCGACATCCGCGACATCGCTGAAGTGTGGCGGCGCGGCAGCGTGGTCGGCTCGTGGTTGCTGGATCTGACGGCGACAGCCTTGCAGGACGACCCGCAACTGGCTGGCTTCGCCGGGCGCGTGTCCGACTCCGGCGAGGGTCGCTGGACGGTGCAGGCGGCAATCGACGAGGGCGTACCCGCGCCAGTCATCAGCGCCGCGCTGTTCGCCCGCTTCAGTTCACGTGGCGACAACGCATTTGCTGACAAACTGCTTTCCGCCATGCGCTACGGCTTTGGCGGCCATCACGAAAAGAAAGGAGGCAAACCATGACACCCCATACCCACCAACTGCGTCAGGCAGGCATCAGCCTGTGGCTGGACAATATCACCCGCCGCCTGCTGGATGACGGCACGCTGCAACGCTATATCGACACATTGCACATCACCGGCCTGACGTCCAACCCAACCATTTTCGATCAGGCCATCGGCAGCGGTGCGTATGACACCGCCATCCGTGAAAAGGTGCAGGCAGGCAGCAGCGGCGAGGCACTGTTCTTCGAGCTGGCGCTGGAAGACCTGCGCCGTGCCGCCGACCTGTTCCGCCCTGTCCACCAGTACAGCAACGGGCTGGACGGCTGGGTATCGCTGGAAGTCTCGCCGCTGCTGGCTTACGACCCCGACAGCACGCTGGCGGAAGCCACACGCCTGCACGCGCTGGCTGAGCGCCCCAACCTGCTGATCAAGATTCCCGGTACACCGCAAGGCTTGCCCGCGATTGAGGCAGCCACCTTCGCCGGAGTGCCGGTCAATGTGACCCTGCTGTTTTCTGCCGAACAATACCGCGCTGCTGCCGATGCGTGGCTGCGCGGCATCGAACGGCGCATCGCAGCGGGCTTGAATCCGGACGTGCGGTCGGTTGCCTCCTTGTTCATTAGCCGCTGGGATACCGCTGCCGCTGCCAACGTGCCTGCAACACTGCGCAACCATCTGGGTGTGGCAGTGGGCAAACGCACTTACCAGGCCTACCGCGAATTCCTTGCCTCCAGCCGTTTGCAGCGGGTGATGAATTTTGGGGCGCAACCGCAACGCCTGCTGTGGGCCAGTACCGGCAGCAAAGACCCGGCGCTGCCCGCCACTTTCTACGCCGACGCGCTGGTTGCCCCTTACACCATCAACACCTTGCCGGAAAAAACCCTGCTGGCTTGCGCGGAAAACGGGCAGATCGGGGAGCCGCTGGCAGTGGCGAGGGGTGACGCGGATGCGCTGATTGCGGCGCACGCACAGGCTGGGGTCAACTACCACCAACTGGCGGAAACCCTGCAACGCGATGGCGCAGCGGCGTTTGTCAAATCCTGGCATGGGTTGCTGGCGACGTTGGCAAGCAAGGGAGGGCAGGGCGTATGACTTCCAGCAGCAAACTTCCGCCCACCGCGCTGGTGATTTTCGGCGCGGGTGGTGACCTGAGCTGGCGCAAACTGCTGCCAGCCCTTTACAACCTGTCGCTGGGCGGGTTCTTGCCGGAACAGTTCGCCATCATTGGCGTGGACGGCAAACCCGCCGGACTGGACGACTGGCGCAGCCGCTTGCGTGATGGCGTAGACCAGTTCTCGCGGCGCGGCAAAGCGGAGGATGCGCAATGGCAAACCTTCGCCGCCCACCTGACGGCTTACCAGTCCGGCGATTTCAACGACCCGGCGACTTATGCGGCACTGGCGCAAACCCTCAGCGAACAGGAGACTGCTTGGGAACAACCCGCCAGTCGCCTGTTCTATCTGGCCACCCCGCCTGTCATCGTGGGCAGCATTGTGCAGCATCTGGGGCAGGCGGGGCTGGTCAGCGACCCGCAACGCAGCCGGGTGGTGGTGGAAAAACCGTTCGGCCACGACCTCGCTTCCGCCCGCAGCCTCAATCAGGCATTGCTCAGCGTGCTGGACGAAAGCCAGATTTACCGCATCGACCATTATCTGGGCAAGGAAACGGTGCAGAACATCCTCGCCTTCCGTTTCGCCAATGCGCTGTTCGAGCCGGTGTGGAACCGCCGCTACATCGACCATGTGCAGATCACGGTTGCCGAACAGGTGGGGGTGGAACACCGGGGCAGCTATTACGAGCATTCCGGTGCCTTGCGTGACATGCTCCAGAACCACCTGTTGCAGGTGCTGTCGCTGATTGCGATGGAACCGCCAGTGGCATTCGAGGCCGATGAAATCCGCGCCCGCAAGGTGGATGTGTTACGCGCCATCCGCCCGCTGCCGCTGGATAAGTTGCACCGCTTTGCCGTGCGCGGGCAATACGCTGGCTACCGCGCTGAGCCGGATGTTGCGCGTGATTCCGGCACCGAAACCTTTGCCGCGCTCAAGCTGTTTGTGGACAACTGGCGCTGGCAGGATGTGCCGTTCTACCTGCGCACCGGCAAGCGCCTGCCACAGAAGGCATCGCAGGCGGTGATCCAGTTCCGCCCGGTTCCGCACCATTCATTCCCGACTGCTGCCAACCCCGACTGGCGACCTAACCGCATCGAAATCGACATCCAGCCCGACGAAGGCATCGTGTTGCGGTTTCAGGTCAAGTTGCCGGGGGTGTCGATGCGCCTGAGTACCCAGGAAATGCGTTTCTGTTACGCCGAAGCCTTCCAGACCGAACCGCCGGAAGCCTACGAAACCCTGCTGCTGGATGCGCTGGAAGGCGATGCTACCCTGTTCATGCGAGCCGATCAGGTGGAAGTTGCGTGGGCGGTGGTGCAACCGATACTGGAAGCGTGGCAATCCGCCCCGACCGATTTCCCCAATTACGCGGCGGGAAGTTGGGGGCCGGAAGCTGCCGAAATGCTGATCGCGCAGGACGGGCGTAGCTGGCTGGAACCGGCGTTTGCGTTGCAGGGAGGACACTCATGAATATTCTGGTTATCGACATTGGCGGTACGCACATCAAACTCAGCCATTCTGCCCACCCCGGCGCAAGGCGCAAATTCGGTTCCGGGCTGGCGATGACGCCACAGACCATGCTGGCGAACCTCAAACCGCTGACCGAAGACTGGCCTTATGAGGCAGTCAGCATCGGCTACCCCGGCGCAGTGCTGGGCGGCAAGCCGGTACACGATCCGCACAATCTGGCGGCAGGCTGGGTCGGTTTCGACTTCGCAGGCGCATTCGGTTGCCCGCTCAAGCTGGTCAACGATGCCGCAATGCAGGCGCTGGGCAACTATCAGGGCGGCAAGCTGCTGTTTCTGGGGCTGGGAACCGGGCTGGGGTCGGCGCTGATCGTGGATGGTGCAATCGAACCCTTGGAACTGGCGCACCTGCCCTACAAAAGGGGCAAAACTTTCGAGGATTACGTCGGGGTGCGCGGGTTGGAACAGCGCGGCAAGCATAAATGGCGCAAGTCCGTCGCCGATGTGGTGGAACGTTTGCGTGCTGCGCTGGAGCCGGAAGAGGTGGTGCTAGGCGGCGGCAATGCCAAGTTGCTGGAGGAATTGCCGGAAGGGACGCGGCTGGGGGATGACCTCGCCGCGTTCACCGGTGGGTTCAGGCTGTGGGGTAAACTTGTTGCCTGAGCCATTCAGCCAATGCAGGCTCGTCCATATGGCCTTGGGCGGCTTTGACCATCAGGTCGGCGGCTTCCATCACATCAAAGGTAGGTTCGATGCCATTCAGCACCAGACTGATATTCATGGCAGCAAAGGCAGTACGTTTATTGCCATCGTTGAACACATGCCCAACCGCCAGCACAACAGCGTAAGTTGCCGCCAGTTCAAACACATCGCTGAGCAAGCCATAAGCCAGACGGTTTTCCACCCGTGCCAGCACACCAGCCAGTGATTTGTCACCAGCAAAACCTACCAGTTCGCCCGGATACAGCACTTGTTCGTGCAGGTATTCCACATCCTCCACCGTCAGCAGCACGAACTCCATCATTTATCCCGCAAATAAGCGAGCGCCGGGGCAAGCCGTTCCTTTTGCGCAGCAAAAGCGCGTTTAGTTGCATCCAGTCCAGCCGGACGGGCCTGGATATTTTCCACCGCTGCCACCGGGACAAAGTACCCGATTACCTGATTGCGGTTCAGAATGGCAACAGGGCTATCCCCCGCCTGACTGAACACCTTGGCAGGTTCGCGCAACTCGGTCATGGAAATGGTTTTGCGGGTCAACAGGGTTTGCATGGTTAACACCTTTGGTGTGCATTTAAGTGTGATGTAAGCATCATAGCATAATATGCACTAACTTCCATTGGCAACCGTCACTACTACCGCAGAACTGGATGCCGGATAATTTGCACTTTCCAGACGGAAGGTGATTTTCTGTACTCTCAAATCCATTTTCGGCAAGCGGGCGATATGCACTCCCATTGCCAGCGGGCGGGTAGCCAGCGTTTGTTCTTCCCCGCTATCCTCGCGCCAGTGGATGCTCGCGGCAGATGGCAGGCAGATACCCAGCCGCTTGCCCGCAGGCAATGTCCGCAGCGGTGCTTGCGGCGTCCAGAACCAGACTTCGGGGTCGGGGCGGATGCCGTGGTAACGCGCCCATACGGCTTCCGGCCTGTCTACCGGACGCCCCAGCAGGATGGAGCAGGCCAGCTTGATGTATTCAGCGTGCGCCCACGCCAGCGGCATGGCGGAGCCGGTGGCTTTGCCGAATGTCAGGCCACGTTCCGGGATGCTTTCGGTATCCCACACTTGTTCCGGCAACATGCCGCAGCCGTCGCTCATTCCCGCCATCGCGTACAGGAAAGGCAGCGCATCCGTGCCCCGCACCAGTTCGTAATGCCCGCGTTCCTCGCTCAATAAAGGCCACAAGCGGCCTATGCCGTTGCCGTCGTAGGCTTGTCCGTCAGCATGTTCGCCATAACCGTCACTGGTGTAGCGATACCAGCAGGGGCCCTGCGGCAGGTCAACTTCCAGCAGTTCGTCCACCAGCTTGAGGGTGTTGCGGATCAGCGGGTCGTGGGGGTCACGCAGGCCATAACGCACCAGTTGCAGGAAATCCCCCCCGATCTGTTCGGTCGGCGGCAGGCCGGGGTCGGTCAAATGGTTCTTGATCGGCATCGCCCGCCTCAGCGCGGCATCATCCGTCAATACGGCGGCGGGCATGATGCGCGGGTAGTAGGCATCAACGCCATAGCGCCGCGCAAAGTCGGTGTTGCGCACCGCCGCCCAGTTATCCAGTTGCGCATTCCAGTAATCCGCCAGTTCCAGCGCGAAGCCTTCGTCGGCTACCGGTAGGAAACGTGCGCCGGATACCAGTGCGGCAATGCACACCGCCAAAGTGAAGGTGTTGACACCGCTGTCCTCTTCCCAGCGGTCTTGCGGGCTGACCGGGCCGTGGGCGGCGATGAAACCCATAGCCCGCTGCGCCATTACCCCCACTTCGATGCCATCCAGCGCATTGCGCTCAGCCAGCGTGCCTGCCAGCAATACCGGGAACGCCACCTGATCTAACTGCACGCCCGTCCAGTAGGGCTTGCCGCCCAGCCACTGGTTCTGGAACCAACTGCCGTCTTCCCGCTGGGTTGCCATCAGGTAGCGCAGGATGTCGCGGGCTTCGCCCTCGCAACCCAGCGCCAGCAACGCCCCGGCACATTCCACCAGATCACGCGGCCACACCAGATGGTAGCCGGGGCGTTCTTCCAGCGTTTCGCCCCAAGGGATGCTCAAGCTGGCAACCAATGCCCCCCGGAAGGTTTGGTCATGGTGGGTGCGCAAAACCATCGCGCTGGTTTTGACCAGATCCAGCAGTGGTTCAGGGATGTGTGCCGCACCTGTCGGGGTGGGTAAGCGGCATTGTTGCTGCCATTCCAGCCATTGCCCGATTTGCTGCCACCAGACGCTAGCAAACGGTTGTAACAGGGCGGAAACGGCTAGCGTGGCGGCGGCTTCCTGACTGCTGCCGAAACCCAGTGCCAGCACCGCATAACGTGGCAATTCGCCGGTGAGTGCCACCGTGCCGGGGCCAGCCTCCCGGTAGCATTCGTCGAGGCAGCCGTGGCGGTTGAAGATTTGCCAGCCGTCGGAAGCGCCTGAATACCCGGCGCTGCATTGTCCCAAGGCTTCCTGTTGTTGCGCATCCACCGCCGCCAGTGCCAGCCCGAATGGGCCTTGCCATGCCCACAATACCCGCCGGGCGTTAACGTGGCTGGCTTCGGCATGGTTGTCGTGGCCTGTGCCGCCCAGACGCGGGGCGAGCAAGACATAGGGGCGTAGATTGTGGTCGCCTTGTAGGTCAATTTCCACCAGCAGCACGTCGCGGTTGGGTTCCAGGGTAATGCGCTGGGTGAAGGTGAAATGCGGGTGGCGGTGGGTGATGGTGACGGCGGGGACACCCGCTTCGGCGCATTCTACCGTGTAATCCTCCAGCCGTTTGAGTTCCTGCCAGAAGCCTTGTCCGTCGCTGATGATGAAACCGAGGTCGCGCACTTGCGGGATGTCCACACGCGGGTAGTAGATTTCGTTGAGGATGCCTTGACCGATGGTGAACCAGACCCGTGCGTGACCGAGGCTGGTTCCCACCATCTGTTTCGCGCCATTGCACCAGTTGGGCAAGATGCCGGGTGATCCGGGGGCGTGGTTGGCAGTGAAGGTTTTGTCCATGTTGATGCCTGCAAGGATAATGGCATTGATTGCGCTAACACCCGCCAGTAGGCGTACCGGCGGGTGTCGTCTGGAATTATAGGCTATGGATAATGGTTTGCAGTTCCTGCCGGAACTGGTGTAACTGGTTGCTGCTGCCAGCCAGTGTTTCCGGTTGTTCCTGCAAGAGTTTGGCGACTTGTGCTTGCACATCCGTCACTTTCTGCTTGTAGGCGGCGTCTGACCATAGGTTGTCTGCCTGTTGCAGCGCTGCATTGAGGTTGGTTTGCGCCAGTTCCATTTCGGCTTTGGCGGCTGTCTGGTCAGAGCCATTGCCGAGGTCAATGGCGGCATTGGTGAGGTGGAAGCGGGCTTCGATCAGGTCGGTGTGCAATGCGTCACCATTCATTTCTGCGGCCTTGCTGGCGGCGTAGTTGATGGCGCGTTCCGCCCATGCTTCAGTATGCAGGCCGAAACGTTCCAGACTGCTGGCGGTGTCCTTGCCGCCTTTTTCCAGATCAGCCTTGAGTGCCTTGCCTTCCACCAGCAATTTGTCGGCGGCTTCCTTGCTGGCCTTGTCGGTGGAACTGGCGGCTTTTTCGAGGAAGCCGATGGCATCATCCAGGTAGCGTTTGGCGTCGGCTTCCGTGCCATTTTTGAGGGTGGCGAGTGCTTGCCACAGGGAATAATGTGCTTGGTACAATGGCTCTGCGGTGATGTTTTGCAGTACCACGACACTGTTTTCAGCCTGTTTGAGTGCCTTGCCTGCGGCTTCCAGTTTTTCCTTGTGCAGGTCGGCTTGGGCTTGTTCCACGTTTTTGAGGGTGTTGGCTACCGGCATGTCGATTTCGGTGTATTGCAGGGCGACTAGGGCGGCATCCAGTGTTTCCGCACCGGGTTTGGCAGTGTCTGTCTTGGTGTCGGTGGCTTTAGGGTCGGCAGGTTTGCTGTCGGCGGCGGCTTTGGTGCTATGCGCGGGCAGGAACACGGTCAGTTTGTCCAGTTCCTGATAAATGCTGGTCCAGTCGGCGCTGTCAGGGTTGCTTTTGGCGGCTGCCAGTGCCTGCTTGATTTTGGCGGTGGGCAGGCTGTCCTCAATGGCTTTGAGGTGGGTGGCAGCCTGATCCAGTGCGGTTTGAGCGGCTTTGATGTCCTTGTTGCTGACGGCAGTGCTGGCTTGCTGGATGGCTTTCAGAGCTTCCACCGCTACTTCGTTCTGGACAGCCGTACCGGCTTCGACCGCCACCGGGGCCGGGGCAGGGGCGGCGGTGTCGGCGTAAGGTGTGCCGGAAACCAGTGTGGTTGCCAGCAGTACAGCCAGTGCCAAGGCGGATTTACGGGTAGTTGGGGTTTTCATGTCAATCTCCTTGTGTAATAAATAGTTTGTTCAGTGTTGTGGATCAGGGTTTGTTTGCGGTGATCCAGCCTGTTTTACGGTTGAACGCAGCGCCAGTAAGGCCACGCCATCCATCAACAGGCTGATGCTGACGTAGACACCGACGAACCAAGCGGAAATGGTTGGCCAGTTGGCAAGGATCATCACTGCCAGCAGCAGCGACACCAGCCCGTTGAACAGCATCCAGCCCCAGCCGGGTGCGGGACGCTGACGGATGGCGAGGATCATGCTGCCGCTCATGTCCAGCAGCAGGTAAACCGCCAGCCACAGAGCCAGAGCTTCGATGCTGGCAGCGGGGAACAGCAGCATGATGACGCCGCTAACGATCAGGATCAGCGGTTTCAGCCAGTTGAAGACGTTTTTTGGGTTGCTGCTGATGCTGTGTGCTCCCCAGAACACCCCGCCGACCAGCAGCAGGCTGGCGATCATGATGTCGGTGGCGATGGAGGCGATGGTGGGCAGCAACAAGCCAACCATGCCCAGCGCCAGCAGCAGGATGCCAATGGCTAGGGTATTGCGCCGGAAGAGTTGCCGGAAGCTGGGTGGCTCAAGGGTATTGTTGGTTGTAGTTTCAATTGTCATGATAAATCTCCTTGTATGCGATTACTGTTTGAGGTGACGACGCCATAAGCCTTGTTCCATCATGGGGACAAACACTTTGTAGTAAGGGCCGCGATCCAGATGCTGCAATACGCCGTCATTGTGGATTTTGCGCAGTTCGTGATCGACCATGACATGACCCAAGCCCATGTGGGCGTGGTCAGGGCTTTCCCATTCCATGTGTACGAGGTATTGCGCCGGTGTTTGGGCTGGAATCGGCGGGGTGGAATGCACTTGGTCTTTCAAAATACGGTTCCCACGGGCCTTCCACTACCATGTCGAGGCAGTGACCGCACAGCTCATAAATGGTGTTGAAATTGTCGTGATGCATTTCTTCGTGCGAATGTACGTCTTTCCACACGGTGTACTGGTACATGCCCATCGGATTGAGCGGCGGTTCGCTGTTGCGCATATCCATCGCGCCACCGCCGTAGCGTCCAGCCATCGGGTGGATGCCGATTTGCAGCAATTGCTCAAAGCCGAGAAAACCGGGGTGTGATGCGGTGGTGATGCATACCTTTGGGCCGACCTTCATCATGGTGGTGTAGCTTTCGGGGCGGTTGGCTACGCTCGCCATATTGATGGCGATGATGGGATTTCTTGTCTCTGACATAATGTTACTCCTTGTAAGTCAGGTTTATTGAGTATGACTTCTCAAGGAAGCCTGCTTGCTCTCAAGCAGGAATCGTGCCAGTTATTTAAGTTATTGATTATTAAGTTATAGTTTTAATTTTTTTGGGCTTGGGTACAAGTAACCGCTTTGTCGCTGTCCTAGGTGGTGAATATTACCAGCGTCAAAAATCGTAGCCTGCCCCGACCCACGTACTGTCATGGGCGAAATCGGCATCAAACATGCCGGAAACCTTGATGCCGCCGATAGGGGTGTTGATGTCGGCACTGTCGTAATTCCAGTCGCTGCGGTTATGCCCGATGCTGACGAAGGCATTTTTCAGTTGCGGTTGATTCAGCAGTTTGGCGGGTTTGATTTTGGCCTCGACTTCCAGCGTGCGGTAGGTGCCGTCCATGTCGATGCCGGAGCCGACCCAGCCGTTATCCATCTCGCCCGTTTGGTGATTGAGGGAGGCATTGCCCGCCACTTCCAGCCAAGGGGTTGCCTGATAGCTGCCTTGCACCGCGACACCGGCTTTGTAAGTGGTGATTTCGGTATCAAAGGTATCAAGCATTTTCAGCGCGAGATTGGCGGCGGGCAGGGCATTGCGCACTTTCATGAACGGGGTGCTGATGCCGGTATTGACCCCCACGCCCACATGCCCACGCGCAGTTTTCAGCACATCGTAACCCACGCCGACGTCAAGGTTTACGCCATGAATGCGGTAATCGGCGGGGACAGGAATCGCGGTATTGTCCGCAATCAAATCCGTGACGCTGCTGCCAATCACGGGTAGGCTGCTGGTCAGCGGCAAGCTGGCAAGATCGGTCATTTTATTCACGGTCGCTGAGTCGAAATAATCGGCGCGGAATTGGTAGTACAGCGGCGAACCGTTGATATTGCGGTGGGGTTCTGCCAGCGTCCAGGTATCCACTTCCAGAGAGGTATCCATGCTGACAAACGGCTTGGCGGCTGCGCCCATGTCGAAATCGCCGCTGCCGTAGCGCAATTCCAAGGCGTGGGCGGGGGCGATGCTGGCGAGGGTTAAGCAGGCAAGGGCTGCCGATCGGGTCAATACATCCATGTAAATAAATCCTGAATTAGTGGTGATGATGTTGTTTTCCCAGCAGATTAGTCGGTCATGGCAACGATAACATTGAAAAATCACAAAGTACGCTTTGAGAGATGCAAACGCTGTTCTTAATTTGTCCAATAATTTGAACATCTGTATGATCGACGCAAGGGCAGGCACAGCCACTGTTGCGCTGTTTTTTTGAACTGAATAAAGGGGCTTTCTATGAGTGTAGGTAAACGGCAATTGGTTGAAATCGTCGCAGCATTACGCAGCGACATTGAAGCGGCGATTGCAGAAGGTATGAACAAAAGCGTCAAGTTTGACCTTGATGAAATTGAGGTCGAGCTGCACACCCAGATTACCAAAACCGGCGATTTGACAATTAACGGTGGGGTTGAGTTCAAGGTTCTGGGGTTTGAAGTGGGCAGTGCAGGCGTTGAAGGGACTGGGAGCTATAGCAAGGAAGATACGCATACCATCCGTTTGAAGTTGAAGCCCAAACTCCACACCGCAGATGGCACGGTAACGGGTGTCGTTATGTCTGACCTCGATTAAGGGGCATGAGCCATGCTGAAGTCTGAGCTGGTGGCACTGGTTGAAGTGCCAACCACCATTCGGGGGGAAGGCGGGCAGCTTAAAAAAGCGGTTGGCACAGTTTATCCAATACGGGATGGGTTGGTGCTGACAGCGCGGCATGTGTTGTACCACGACAGCATCAATGCTGAGCAACAACGCATTTTCAGTTGGCGACGTTCGGATGAAGACGCGCCTTATCATCAAGTAGTAGTGACGCAGACTGACATTGTGTTTGAAGACGAAAACTTCGATGTGGCAGTGGTCAGGTGCGATACTTCAAAATTGAAGCTGCCGTTATCGGTGTTGAGCGATGTTTTCCCGAAACCAAAGGAATCTTGGACGGCAATGGGCTACCCCAGAGCGGGGGTAGAAGCGACGCAACGAAAGAAAACACCAGCCGGTGGTACTTGTTTCACGCCTGACGAAGACTACTACATTCAACAGTTGGTATCCGAAGGTGATGCCGATGTCGGTACACTCTGGAAAGGTATGTCCGGTGCTCCGGTGTTTAGCTGTCAAACGGGTAAGTTATTGGGCGTTCTGATTCGCACCCCGAACCAATATGACAAAGTAATCAAGTATGCGGATGGACAGAAGACAACGACGGTTGAAGCAGTGTTTGAAAACCGTTTGGTAGCTGTATCTATCCCGTATCTGTTACGGGCAGGAAAATGCGCTGGTTTTCTGGAAGCAGTCAGTCAGCAAAAACTAGCAGAAGCGTTGTTACCTGCACCTAAATTGTCCGTTGATTTTGAGCAGTGGTTGGTTGATGAATTGTCAGAAGAATTACAGGCTCTGAAAGCCAGAACTCTTGTACTCCATGAACAGTTGATCAAGGAGCTTGGGCTGAGTGGCAAGCTGGAAGTGACTAGTGCAGATGCCAGTAGCCAGATTGCCCAAATCTTACTGACAGAATATGAATTTGAAAGCGCGGTTGATGTGTTGGCGGCGGCTGCCAGCGATTGTTTGCTTGAGGGTGGACGCAAATATTCAGCGCAATTGCCGTTGGAACAAGTTCGTTCGGCGGTTGAAGGTGTGTTGGGCTGGTTGGTGTTACGTGCGATTGATGAAGCCCAATTGCAGACGATCTTGCCAGTGTGTACCCATCGCAGCAGTCTGTTTTTCAAGTTGAAAAGTGTGCAGTCATTGGCGGGTATTGAAATTGCTATGGCTCGTCGGTTTAACCGTAAGCCAAATTTTAACAGCCAATACGATTCTGAGCATGAAAGCCGGTATCGGATAACCTTGCCGAAAGGGTTGTTCAAATGGGATGGCGAGGAAAGTGTACGGCGTGTGTTCATTAAAATATGGAATCGCGTGATACAGATTCCCTCAAAACACAAAGAATTGCATAGCCACTATACGCCTGACGACATCCGCTATCTAAACCGACAATTGGCCAAACGTCGCGAACATCGGCGGCATCCTGAGCATTTTTACCTCTCATTTACCGAGTCAGATTATCAAGGTTGTGTTGATTTCATCGCAGGTATTTATCAGGATTTGTTGAGTAAGCTGCATGAAATGACCGTGATTGAATACGGTGGCGGTGACGAGCAAAGCGTTTTGTTTGTGATACCCGAAGAAGACATCCGTACTATACCAGTCCGTGCCATAAAATAGTTTTTTTGATCAAGGAAATATGGTTAGATGACTGGTAACAAAAGCAGCCATGAGTAATGTATGACATTAAAAATCACTTTCACTGAGGATGAGATAGCGGAGCTGTTCTACTGGAAGGAGCGCCATCCTCATCCCAGAGTCCGTAAGAAAATGTCCGTGCTGTACCTGAAATCCCAACAGTTGACGCATAAGGAAATCAAACGATTGGAAAGGATTACAGAAGCCACGCTGCTTGCCTACCTAAACGCCTACCTACAACCTAACGGTTTAGAAGCTCTTAAAGAAATACGATTCAATAAACCACAGAGTGATTTGATGGCATATAAAGACAAGATTGAAGCCTATTTTCGTGAATATCCCCCCGCAACCAGCAAGGCGGCAGCCGCTAAGATTGAGGAGCTGACAGGCATCAAACGCAGTGAGGACAGGGTACGTGTCTTTATGAAGAAAATAGGGATGGACATCCATAAAGTGGGGATGATACCCGCCAAAGCTGATGTGGAAGCACAAGAAAAGTTCCTGGAAAATGAACTAAAACCGCGCATTCAGGAGGCTAAGGAGGGCAAACGCGCCCTTTTTTTGTCGATGCCGCCCACTTCGTGTTAGCACCGTTTCTGGGGTTTTTGTGGTCATTTTCCCGCGTATTCATCAAAGCCCCCTGTGGTCGACAACGCTACAACGTATTGGGCGCACTCAATGCGATAACGCTACAACTCATCACGATCACTAACGACTCCTATATCAACGCTAACAGCGTGTGTGAATTATTGGAAAAAATTGCAGCGTTAGCACTCAAAATACCGATCACTTTGGTCTTGGATAATGCCAAGTATCAACGCTGTGAAGCCGTGTTTGCCTGTGCGAAAAGGCTCAATATTGAACTATTATTTTTACCGACCTATTCACCCAACCTCAATCTGATTGAACGGTTGTGGAAGTTCGTCAAGAAAAAATGCTTGTACTCGAAATACTATGATAAGTTTCCCGCTTTCAAGGCGGCCATCACCAACTGTCTCGACAAGCTGGATACCGATCACAAGAAAGAACTGACCCAGTTGATGACAACAAATTTTCAAACCTTTAAAAATGTTCAGGTCTTGACGCTGTAAGGTATACCATTGACTTGTTCTACGAAGAAATTAACGGGAAATTAGGTAATAAAGCATGACCCTCCCCATCACTCCACATAAAAAATACACCTTGCCCGCCTACGGCACATGGAAGCCCAGCGTCCACGTCTTCGACGAGCGTACCACCAATGCGCTGACAGCGGCATGGCTTTCGGAACGCCCGCTACTGGTACGCGGCGACCCCGGCACAGGCAAAAGCCAGTTAGCGCGTGCCGTCGCCGTCGCTTTGGGTTGGCAACTGGTGTCGGAAGTGGTCAGCGCACACATGGAAATTCAGGATTTGTGGTATCGCTTTGATGCGGTTAGCCGTTTAGGGCAGGCGCAATTATTGAGTGCGGTTGGCAGCAGGTTTACCCCGGAAACCTTGAAAACCGAGCTTGATCCGCGCAAGTTCCTGAGTCCGGGGGCATTATGGTGGGCGTATGACTGGCAAACGGCGCAGGATTATTACACCGCCAGTGATTTCAGGTTGTACCACCCCAATCCTGCCAATGAGGAAGACAAAACCTTACCCAAGGGCGTTGTCTTACTGATTGATGAAATCGACAAGGCGGATGCCGATTTGCCCAATAGCCTGCTGGAAACGCTGGATAATGCGCGTTTCCGCATTCCGTGGGTGAATGAAAGCATTGGCTACCGTGCTGATGATGCAAACGCCATCCGACCGCTGGTTGTTATCACCACCAATGAAGACCGCCAATTACCCGCCGCGTTTGTGCGCCGTTGTCTGGTGCTGAACCTTGAGTTACCAGAGAAAGAATCCGCCTTGGTGGAACATTTGGTGAAGCGTGGTGGCGAACATTTCAGTGACGCACAGAATCAGCCATTGTTCAGCCGCAAAGTGATGGAAACCGCTGCTAAACAATTGCATCAGGACAGGCTTGAAGCCGCAACCCTTGGTTTCAAACCGCCCGGTCAGGCAGAGTTTCTGGATATATTGCGGGTGTTAGCGCGGTTGGAACTGAATGAGGCAAAGCAACTGAAAAAGTTGGAACAGATTCAGGATTTTGCCCTGAAAAAACACCCCGGCATGAAGCAGCGCATGGATACCGACGCGGGAGATGCAGGCGAGGATGCCGCGTGAGTTCACGGGTGAGCCGCGCCGACCTGTTGCTGTTTTTGGAGCAGCAGGATAGCGGGGAATTGGATAGCATTCTGGATTGCTTTGGCTACCAGCATGTGCCAGCGCAACGTCCGTTGAACCTTGGCGGTGATGCTCAAGAGGTGTCCTCCGCACCGGAACGGCGCAAGCCATTGCTTGAGCGTGACAGTGGTTTAGTTCCCTCGGCACTCCCGCCCGAAGTGTTTTATGTTGTGCAAGGGCAGGAAGTCAGCAGCCTGTTACCCGCACCCAAACAACCCGGTCAGCCGGATGTCCCCGACTGGGTAGCCAGCATCCAGCACGAAGCACTGGATTTGGAAGCAGGCAAACGCCGTTACGCCAACCAACCGCAGCCCCATCAGCCATTGGTGGCTTGGACAACCTTGTGGCCTTTGTTGCGCAAGTTGCTCAGTCAGCAACAAACCCACAAACACCCGGATATTCCCAAGCTGGTGAAACAGGTTGCCAAAGCCGAGCAACTGCGCCGTATTCCCCAACAGCAGCGGCTGAACTGGACGGCTAAAGTCGTGATCTTGGTAGACCGCCCGCCCCGGCTGGATGGTTTGAACCGGGATTACGTGATGCTGCAAGCGCAATTGGGCAAGCAGCGCGGCGAGGTTGGGGTAGAAAGCTGGTTTGTGCTGGATTTGCCGACCCGGAGTATGTTGTTGGGGGATGAGCGGAAAACCTGGCATCCGCCCACGCCAGAAACGCCCATCCTGATTCTTAGTGATTTGGGGATTTATGAGCGTAGCGGGCAAATCACCCGCCAATGGTTACGCTTTGGGCAGAGTTTGCGGCAGGCGGGTTGTCAGGCATTTGCGCTAGTCCCTGCACCCGTGCGCTATTTATCGGAGGAACTGACCCAGTGTTTTCAGTGCATCAGTTGGGATCGTTACAGCAAGCTGATACCGGTTAGCCCGACTGCCACCACGCCTGACACGGTGCAACAGCGCATGGCGGAAGATCAGCACCACGCAGGGGAACTGCTGGCGCTGGCGATTGCTGCCACGGAAATAGAACCGGCATTCCTGCGAAGCCTGCGCTATCAGTTCAGCGTCGGCAAACCGTGGGATATTGGGCATGAATTGCTGGTTTGGAATCATGCCGCTGTTGAATATGGCAGTAACGCGGTGGTGTTGGATGCAGAGGCACAACAGCATTACCGCGATCACTTGGCAACGCTGCTGACCCGGCAACCGGAACTGGCAGAGCCTTTGTATTGGCACGTCCGGCAGCAATTGGCGCATACCTTTACGCTGGATTACGCCGATGCGCTGTGTTTTCTGGGGGCGTTGGCGGGTATCAATGGTGACGAGCGGCTGGAAGAAGCCGAGCGTTACCTGAAGCAATATATCCTCGCTACCCATCAGCAGGCACAGCACCGGGGGCTGTTGTTCAATGGTCAATTGCTGCTGGAGCGGCAGGGAAACCGTAGCCGTCGGCACAACGATTATTTTTCATCGCTGTGGGCAATCACCCAACAGCGGCTTGGCAGCAACGCGCCGCGCCCTGACTGGCTCAATCACGGGGCAGCGAATGCGTTTCTGACGCACCCCACTGACCGTAAGCGGGTGCAACTGATCCAGTATGGCGAGCGTTTTTATCTGGGGACACCCAAAGCCCTGCAAAGCCTGCAAGTACCCGGTTTCGCTTTCCAGCCTTATGTATTGGCGGAAGTCGAGGCTGATCAGGATTTGGTGATTGCCGAATATGAAGGTGAAACAACCGATCATTACCTAAGCAATGACGGCTATCTGCAATGGGCGGTCACGGGCAAATCACGGATTCTGCACATTGGGGGGCAGCGGTTGGTGGTTGAAGCACTCACCCGACCTGAATGGGCGGGGGGCTTCAGTTGCAGTGCAAATGGCTGGGAAAAACCGGCGATTCAACCCACTGGCGAAGACAAATATGGCGTGTATTTTGATTTAGTGTTGCCTGCATCCCAACCGTTCCCTGAGCGAAGCCGAAGGGAACACCTCACCCAACGCTTCCGCTACATCCCCCCACAAACCTTCCTGATGGGTTCCCCAGAAGATGAACCGGGGCATTACGACCGTGAAACCCAACATAACGTTACTCTCACCCAAGGCTACTGGCTGGCTGATACGACTGTAACCCAAGCCTTTTGGGAAACCGTGATGGGCGCAAACCCCAGCTATTTCAAAGGCGCACAACGCCCAGTCGAAACAGTCAGTTGGGACGATACCCAAACCTTTATCCAAAAACTGCAACAACATTGGCAGTTGCTCGACGTGCGTTTACCACTGGAAGCGGAATGGGAATGCGCTTGCCGTGCCGGAACAACCAGCGCGTTTTCATTCGGTGGCAAAGATGATTTGAACACCAAAAAGGTCAATTATTCTGGCAAGTGGAATAACTATAATTCTGATGGAGAAACCAAACCCGTGAAAAGCTATTCGCCCAATGCGTGGGGTTTATACGAAATGCACGGCAATGTCTTCGAGTGGTGTCAGGATGCATGGCAGGCAACATTACCGGCGGAGCCGGTAACAGACCCGGATGGAGCCGGAGGCGACACAGGGCGGCGCGTGGTGCGCGGCGGCTCGTGGGACCGCGAAGGCAGGTGCTGCCGATCCGCCTACCGCCCCGGGTACGCGCCCGACCGCCGTCTCCACACCCTTGGTTTTCGGCTTGCCCTAGGTCATCCGAGCTCAAGCGCGGCGGAGCCGCCCAACCGGTAGAGCAGGCTGGCAGCAAGCACGGGCAGGCGCGTTGCGGAGCAGCGCCAGACCGTGATGGCAGCCAGCCTGCGGCGCTTCTGCTACACTAACCCCAACCAACAGCCACCGACACCACCTCATGCCCAAACATTTCAACACCACCGGCCCGGTCATTCCCAGTGAGCATTACTGCATCGACCCCATGCAACGTATGGATTGGGCTGAAATTCACACCCTCATTGCCGCCAAAAAGTTCTTTGTCCTGCACGCCCCGCGCCAAACCGGCAAAACCAGCACCTTGCTGGCGATGATGGATACCCTCAACCAATCCGGTGAATACACCGCGCTCTACATCAATGTGGAAGCCGCCCAAGCTGCGCGTAATGATGTGGCTCTGGGGATGAAGACGATTCTCGGCACACTCGCCGATGGCGCGTATTACCGCCTGCAAGACGACCGCCTGAATCAATGGCTGGAAGCAATATGGCAAAAACACGGCGCAACCGGGGCGCTCAAAGCCATCCTCAACCGCTGGGCGCAAGCATCCGCCTTGCCGATTGTGCTCATGATCGACGAAGTGGATGCCCTCGTCGGTGACACGCTGATTTCCCTGTTACGCCAATTGCGCGAAGGCTACATCGGTCGCCCCGGCGTACCGTTTGTGCAAAGCGTCATCCTCTGCGGGGTGCGGGATGTGCGTGATTACCGCATCCATACCTCGCACCATGAAATCATTACCGGCGGCAGTGCTTTCAACGTCAAGGCTAAATCCTTGGTAATGGGCAGCTTTAGCCGTGCCGAAGTCGAAACCTTGTACGCACAACATACCGCCGAAACCGGGCAGGTGTTTTCCCCAGAAATTTTCCCGGAGCTTTGGGAAGATACCCACGGGCAACCTTGGCTGGTCAATGCATTGGGGCATGAATTAATTTGGGAAGACAAAACCGCCCGTGACCGCAGCACCCCCATTACGCTGGAACGTTACCGCACCGCCCGCGAACGCTTGATTCAATCCCGTGCCACGCATCTCGAACAACTGGCTGACAAACTCAAGGAAGCACGGGTACGTTCGGTCATCGAGCCAATCCTCAAAGGCGCAGACAGTGACCAGTCGCTTAACCCAGACGCAGTAGAATACGTGCGTGATTTGGGCTTGATCGAACGCGCCAGTAACGGTGCTATCCGCATCAGCAACCGAATTTATCAGGAAGTGATTCCGCGTGAATTGTCGTGGGGCAGCCAGATGGCGATTACCCAAAGCCAAGCCTGGTATCTGACTCCACAGCGGCGGGTCGATATGCCCAAGTTGTTAAATGCATTCCAGCAATTTTTCCGCGAACATGCCGAAAGCTGGCTGGAACGCTTTGACTACAAGGAAGCCGGGCCACAATTGTTGTTACAAGCCTTTTTGCAGCGGATTATCAACGGTGGTGGGCGCATCAACCGCGAATACGGCTTAGGGCGCAAACGCACCGACCTGTACATCGAATGGCCTGTTGATGAGCAGCAAGGTTTCCACGGTGAAGTCCAGCGTATTGTGTTGGAACTCAAGCTTTTGCACAAAGGTTTAGCTGCTACCCTTGTTGAAGGCTTGGAACAAACCGCCGGTTATGCTGACCAATGCGGTGCGCAGGAAATGTACCTGATCATTTTCGACCGTAACCCCAACACCCCGTGGGATGCCAAAATCTGGCAACGCCAAGAAAGCTGGCAAGAGCGGGATATTGGGGTGTGGGGGATGTGAATTAGTGGTGGTGATGCTCGTGATCATGCTCATGATCGTGTTCATGCGGCGCTGCCGGTGGCAGGGTATTCGATAACAACGCCTTCACCGCCGTCATCGGATCGGTTTCCGCCGTTGCCCGCACCATCACGCCCCGGCTGCTCATCTTACGCACGAAACCTTCGCCACAGCCGCCGGTAATTAAATAGTCCAGTTCAAACAAGGGGTGTTCGCCCTGACCATTCCATTCGTGCAAAGCCATTTCCTTGGGCAAGTCCAGCCGCTCAAGTTCCTGTATTTCACTACCGTCATAAGTTTCGTACACCATAAAACGCCGCCCTTTACCGGCATGTCCGGTAATGGTGCGGAAATTTTGGCTGCTGACGCCAATTTTTAAAGAACCAACTTTCATGTGCATTTTCCTTGTTTAAGGAACTGTCCCGAAATAACTTCCCTCTTTTCTGCTAACAGCGAAAGGGGGAAGATAGCCCCTTGTAATGCCAATCAACACCGAGGATGAGCCAATGGATGTTTACCCATCAGCCATAGAAAAACAAATGCAGCGGTTCTACCAATCGCTCAATGAGCGTGACCGCCGCCGCTACGCCGCCGTGGAAGCCGTCCGGCTTGGGCACGGGGGGCAGGACTACATTTCCCGGTTATTGGACTGTGACCCCAAAACCATCCGCCACGGGTTGACGGAGTTGGAATCGGAAGATGGCTTGCCCACCGTAAGGCAGCGAAAAAAAGGGGCGGGCGCAAACGGCTGAACGCTACGCACCTGCAATTGGATGAGCATTTTCGCCAAGTTTTAAAGGATCATACGGCAGGCGACCCCATGCGGGAGGCGGTGAAATGGACGAACCTGTCACGTCGGCAGATTGCCCGGCGGATGCAGGCATTGGGGACATCGGCTGGGAAAAACGTGGTGTCGCGCCTATTACGGGAGCACGGCTACCGCCGCCGCAAGCCCCAGAAGAAACGCACCATGGGGCAACACGCTGACCGTAATGCCCAGTTTGAAAAGATTGCCCAACTCAAACAAACCTACCTGCAAGCAGGCAAACCCGTGATCAGCATTGACACCAAAAAGAAGGAACTGCTGGGCAACTTTTACCGTGAAGGGGTAACGGATGCCGTCGAACCCACGGAGGTCAATGACCATGACTTCCCCAGCTATGGCAATGGTCAGGTGATCCCCCACGGCATCTACGACCTTGCCCGCAACGAAGCGGCACTGCACCTGAACACCAGCCACGACACCACCGAGTTTGCCTGCGAAAGCCTTGGCTTATGGTGGCGTGAGCAAGGGAAACCCAACTACCCCGAAGCTGACGAGCTGTTGGTCTTATGTGACGGTGGTGGCAGCAACAGTTCCTCTGCGTACCTGTTCAAGCAAGACTTGCAGGCATTGGCGGACAGCCTGAACCTGACAATACGCATCGCCCACTACCCGCCCTATTGCTCCAAATACAACCCGATTGAACACCGACTGTTCCCCCATGTGACCCGTGCCTGCCGGGGTGTGCCGTTGGAAACGGTCGAAACCGCCAAACACTACATGGCAAAAACGGAAACCACCACTGGCTTGAAGGTCGCTGTCCGCATCATCAGTAAAGTTTTTGAAACCGGGCGCAAGTATACCCAAGCGTTTAAGGATAACATGACCATCCAGTTCGATGATTTCCTGCCAAAATGGAACTACACCGCTACCCCTCAGTCCCCCTGATTTCGGGAAGTTATTTCGGGACAGTTCCTAAGCGACATTACCGTCTTCGCCGATCAGGATGGTGTTGTCATCCTTGAAGTAATACGGCGGGACGACCAAATTAGTGGCTGCGGGTACGTTTTTGTACACGCGCCCCGCCAAGTCAAAGCGTGAACCGTGGCAGGGGCAATACCAGCCGCCTTTCCAGTCTGCGCCCAAATCTTCTGGCGCAACTTCCGGGCGGTAAGTCGGTGAACAACCCAGATGGGTACAAATCCCGATCAGTACCAAGTATTTCGGGTCACGGGAACGGTGTGCGTTTTGTGCGTAGGTCGGTTGCTGCTCAACCACTGCGGAGGCAGGGTCACGTAAGCTGCCATCGTTCGCGGGCAAATTCGCCAGCATTTCGTCGGTGCGGTTCACTACCCACACCGGCTTGCCGCGCCAAACGACCCGGATCAATTGTCCCGGCTCGACATTGCTGATGTTGATTTCAACCGGCGCACCTGCCGCTAATGCCCGCGCACTCGGCGACCATGAATTGAGAAACGGGACGGCAACCGCCGCCACACCCGCCGCGCCGACGACCGACGTGGCAGCAACGAGCAGGCGACGGCGGCCTTGATTAATGTCTGTGTGTGTCATGCAACAGTGACTCCTGAAAATGAATGCCGGTATTAAACCCGCGATGACTGAGTAAACTACTGGGTTAAGCACCTGATTGCATTGCGAAACTGCAAACCAGTTGCATTCAGTCGATGATTTTTTCTATTGATATTTGTCAAAAAACGTGAAATTTCACGGTTTTTTCATTGATTTTTTCGATCTTTTAAAAATGTCAAAGCTGATTACTCGGAAAAGGAGGAATCTCCACATCCTGCTTTAGGGTGCAATGACTTCAGGGTTGTTGCTAGGTAAATAACAAGGAGATTTCCATGGAAATGCTCGGATTATACCCCACTTGGCTAGAGCCAATGTTGGGGAGCGGTTGGGTTGTCGCTGTCATTTCGACCATCCACGTTTTGGCATCCCACACCTCGGTGGGCGCGGCAATGGTATTCGCTTACCTCGCGGTGGTGGCTTATCGGCAAGACAAGCCGGAATTGCTCGATTACATCAAAAAGTATGGCATGTTTTTGCTGGTATTTTCTTATGTGATTGGCTCGATCACTGGCCCCGGTATCTGGTTTTCGACCACCGTTGCCAGCCCGCGTGGGATTTCGGCACTGATCCACAGCTTTGTATGGAAGTGGGCAACCGAATGGGTGTTCTTCGTCATCGAAGTGGTCGGGGTGTATTTAGTGGTGTATCTGGTCGGTAAGGTTGACCAGAAAACGCACATGCGCATTGCGGTCATTTTCGGGCTGGCTTCTTACACCACCATGCTGATTATTATCGGAATTTTGTCGTTCATGATGTGGCCGGGCAAGGAAGTATGGTTCACCGAAGGCGGCTACCTCAACGGTTTCTACGGCGCGAATACCTTTGCGCAACTGGCGATGCGTACCGCGTTCATGTTCACCATGACGGCAGTGGTTGGTGGCATTGTCGCGTCGGGTATTAAGGAATTGGCGTTCAAGAAAGCCATGTTGCGCCGTTTGGCAGTGCTGGGGATTGTCTCCACCTTGGCGGGTTCGCTGCTGTTCCAGTGGTATTTGCATACCCTGCCGGAACAGGCGCATATCGTGTTGGAAAATCGCTTGCCGGATTATTTCCAGCCTGCGCTGATGATGGTGTTGAGCGGTATTTTGGCGTATTTCCTGTTTACCTTGGTGATGCCGCGTTTGATTGTGCCCGCGATTGCGAGCGTGATGACGGTGGCGATTCTGGTGTTCGGCTTGTGGCCTGAGGAAGTGGCGCGTGAATCCATCCGTAAGCCTTTTGTGGCGGGGCAATACGTGTATTCCAACCAAGTAATTGCGCGGGATGTGCCGGGGATGGGAATTAAATCGGAAATTCCGTTGCTGGAGGAAAAAGGGTTTCTGCAAAGCCATGTATTTTTGCCGGAAAACTTGCGTACCGTCACGCCGGATAACGCGCGGGCAGTGGGTCATGCGCTGGCAATGTCGGCGTGTTCTAACTGCCATTCCTTGACCGATACGGGGATGCGTCCGCTGGCAAAATATTTCGGTGGCAATACCGATGTGGGTGACATCAAGGATTATTTGCTGGGCGCATTGGCGACGGGCAATACCTTGTACATGCCGAAAATTCCGCTGACTGATAGCGAAGCCGAAGCACTGGCGGTCTACATTGGCGCGTTGAAAGATGACACCGTGGCAGAAAACTATGCCGCTACCCGCAAGCCATTGGCACAAGCAGGGGAGAAATAAACCATGAATGCTGAAATGTTATACGCCTTGCGTGATGTGGCGGGTGTGCCTTCGCACCCGGTGTTGTTCCTGGTTTTGGGGGTGTTGACGTTTGCGTTGCACATCCTCGCGGTGCAGGTGATGTTGGGCGCGTCCGGTCTGGTGATTTGGGGCGCGTTGTCGAAAGCGGCTTATCAACGCCAACTGGCACAGGCGATGTTGGGTGTGGCGAAAATTGCCGTGTCGGTCGCGGTGGTGTTAGGGGTTGCGCCCTTGCTGTTTGTGCAGGTGATTTATGACCCGTTTTGGTACACCTCGAACGTGCTGTCGGCCTGGTGGGTAATTGGGTTTATTGTGATCCTCACCGTGGCGTATTTGCTGATGTATTTTTTCTACGCGAAAAACCATCATCTGGCAACGCAGAAAACCGTTTGCCCCGGCTCCATGATCTTGTCACTGGCGTTGATGCTAGTGGTCGGTTTCATTATGCACGTCCTGACTTATCAGATGCTGTCGCCGGATCAGTGGATGCAGTGGTATGCGCCGAATGGTGAAATTGATGCGTCCGGGCGCAAATTGCACGATTACAACTTGTGGCGTTTTGGGTTTTTCATCAGCTTGTCGGTGCTGGTGATCAGCGGCTGGTTGTTTGCTTACCGCCATTATATTAGCCACCGCACCGATGTGGATAACGGTTATCTGCAATGGTTGAAAGGGCTGGCAACGGTCTTGAGTCTCGCCGGTGGCATCGTTGCACTGGCCTTCGGCATTGGCTGGATGGCAACACTGCCAGACAGTCAAGCCGGTTTTGGGTTCTCACCTTGGGTTGGGCTGGCAGCGGTGCTTATCTCCCTTACCGCTGTCATGCCAAAACTCATTGGTAGTCGGGTGAATGCGCCGCTGTTTGGTTACGGTCTGTTTGGGCTGGCAGCCATCACGGTGATTGTGGTGGCGATTGCGCGGGAAGTGTTGCGCTGGAATATATTGTTTGGTGAATTTGGCTACAACGCGCTGGATTATCCGGTGAATATGGACTGGTACAGCACGCTGCTGTTCTTTGGTACGTTTGTGATTATTGGTGGCTTGGTGTTGAGCTATTTCCTCACGGTGGCCTGGCAAGCGGGGCAAACCGACGGGGTGTATACGCCTTCGCCTGCGGTGACACGTTTGGGTAATCTTTCCATCCTCCTCATCACGTTGTGGATTATCCACTTCTTTGTGCTGGGGTTGTGGGTGTGGCTGCGCTAAGGGGGCAATGATGAAACTGAACACAATCCTATTGCCGCTGTTGCTGGTGTCCTGCATTGGCACAGTACAGGCAGACGAGAAAAAAGCGGTTGAAAAAGTCGCGAAAGCGGTTGAAGCCAAAGCAGAAACCAAAGCACCTGCTGCCGACAGCGTTTCCAAAGACGAATTGCGCGAGATGATCCGCGAATTGATTCAGGAAGAAATGGCGAATCTGCAACCGACCAGCAACACGGAAAGCAAACCGGTTGCGCCTGCTGCCGCAGCTAAACCCGGTGAAATCCTTGCCCATACCTGCGCGGGATGTCACGGCACGAACGGCGTATTGGAAAACGAAGCGTTCATGCCACTGGCAGGGATGCCGGAGCAGGAATTCGTTAAAACCATGCTGGATTTCCGCGATGGCGCACGCCAATCGACCCTGATGGGCACGGTTGCCAACGGCTTGAGCGAACAGCAAATCCGCGACATGGCACGTTATTTTATGGAGGTTTCCCCATGAGTTTGAATCGACGTGAATTTTTGGGGCTGCTCGGCGCAACTGTGCTGGCGGGCGCATTCCCCCTGCGTAGCGCGTTTGCGGGGGAGCAACCGCACGTTGTTATTATCGGCGGCGGGGTAGGCGGGGCAACCGCTGCCAAATACCTGCGGCTGTTGGATGCCAATCTGAAAGTGACGGTGATTGAAAAAAATCCGGTCTACATCCGCCCTTACGGTTCGTCCGAAGTCGTGACCGGACACATTACAATGGACGATTTGAACGTGACGTATGACGCGCTCAAATCCAGATACGGCGTGAATGTCATTATCGACGAAGTGGTCGGTTTCGACCCCGACAAGCGCAGCGTGAGTCTGAAAGGTGGGCGTAAAGTCAGCTACGACAAGCTGGTGGTGTCGCCGGGGATTGAATTGCTGTACGACAAGATTCCGGGCTATTCCTTCGAGGTGGCGGAAAGCAAAATTACTTCGGGCTGGATTCCGGGCAAGCAAACCGCCTTGCTGGGCGAACAGCTCAAAGCCATGCCGCAAGGCGGTACGTTCCTGATGGTCGCTCCGCCCGCGCCGTATCGTTGCCCGCCGGGGCCTTACGAGCGTCCGGCATTGGTGGCGGAATGGTGCCAAAAACACAACCCGACAGCCAAAGTCATTATCGTTGACCCGAAAGACGAATTCGTCACCGACCAAACCATGATGCTGGGCTGGAACCGCTTGTACGGTTTTAATATCCCGGAAAAATTCCGCAAGGATATGCCCGCGAGTGTGGAGATCAAGCAGCATAGCAACCCCGGTATCCTGAGCTGGATTCCGAAAGCGGATGGCGGCACACCCGTGTCGCTGGACGTTGAAAAAATGACCGTAAAAACCGACGGTGGCGACATCAAGGCGGATGTGATCAATATCGTACCGCCGATGCGGGCGGGCAAGATTGCCACCGCGATGGGGCTGACCGACGAAAAAGGCTGGTGTCCGAATAACCGCAAAACCTTCGAGTCCAGCCTGCACCCGCATGTGCATGTGATTGGCGATGCCTGCCATGCCGACGTGATGCCGAAATCCGGTTTTTCGGCGAATACGCAGGCGAAGGGTGTGGCGCGTGCCATTGTCGAAGCGTTGGCAGGGCGTGAAATTCCTACGCCTAGCTGGGAAAACACCTGTTACGCGCTGGCGGGTTCGGATTACGGGCTTTATGTTGCCGACGTATTCGAGCTGGGGGAAGCCGAAAACAAGATCAAGCGCGTGGGCAAGTTCAGCCGCTATTTGAAGCTGGATGCGACTCCGGCGCAAATTCGCATGGGCGCGGTGTATCAGCAGGCTTGGCTGAAATCCTTCACGGAGGACTGTTTTGCATGAAAACTTTACAACTTTCCTTGATTGGCGTAGCCGCGACGCTGTTGGTGTCCGGTTGGGTATGGGCAAATGATGCCGCGCATGAAGCAGCGGATGCGGTTAAATGGAAGCCCTCAACCTTGCGCGTGGCGTTGGCGGATATGCCTACGGGTGATATTTCCCGTGGTAAAAACCTCAATTCGCAACTGATGTGCGCGTCGTGCCACGGTGAAAACGGTGTTGCTCCGACCAGCAATTGGCCAAACGTTGCGGGGCAAAAAACCGATTACACCTATAAAATGTTGCTGGATTATAAGTCGGGTTTGCGTAGCGAAGATGAGCGCAGCAAGCTGATGACGGTGGCAGTCGAGCCAATGAGCCAGCAGGATATGGCGGATGTGGCGGCGTATTACGCGAGTTTGCCTGCCCATGAAGCCAAGGTGAAAGCCCCAGCGCACGCGGATGCGGAACGGCTGGTGCGTAAGGGCGATCCGACCCGTCTGATTACGCCATGTGCGTCGTGCCACGGGGTGAAGGGGCAGGGCGGCAAGGAGGCGGCTCCGGCATTGGCGGGGCAGTCGGAAAAAGCGTTTATCCGCACCATGACGCTGTATAAAAATGGCAAGCGCGATAATGATGTGAACAAGTCGATGGCACAGTTTGCCGGTAAGTTGACCGATGAAGAAATTCGGCAGTTGGCGGCGTATTACCAAGGATTATAAGTTTCGTTAGTGCTTCCTCCTCCTAGCACGTCTCCCCGGCTTCGGTCGGGGATTTTTTTGCTTAGCACCCTGAGGCAAGCATTTCTGCTTTGTAGGTGTTGTAAACGCTGCTGGAGGCGGTGTAAGGCCATGTCGGCCAGTCCACACCACCACCATGCACCAGACTCCCGCTTAAACCGGTTTGCAAGGGCAAGTTGGTGAACTTAACCCACACGCGAAAATTGCCTGCCCCGTGTATTGCTTCGGCGGTTTTGAGCATCGCAATCAACGCCAATTTTGCGGTATTTTTGGTTTTTTGCCGCCCGGCAACGGTTGCGCCATTTAAGGCATTAAAACCCGCCATATCCAAGGTGAAGGAATATTCGTATACCCCACTGCTGGTGTAACGGTCAAAGTGGTAGGTGTAGGGAATTGTGGTTGTGCCATTGACCAAGAGGTTAATATTTTTATAAGTGCTGGTGCCGCCCAAGACTTGGTGCAAGGTTTTGGTTTCGGAAAAAATGCCTTCCATTAAGCTGGCTAGGGGGATGCCGAATTCGGCTTCCATAAGCTGCTTGTCTAAACACACGTAACCGCTTTGCGCCCGTTCGTAAGGGATGAAAAATTCGGTGTATTCGGAAACTGTGGCGTTTGCCCCCGTCATTGCTGCGTACAACAGGATGCTGGTGAATAAGCGTTTCATGGTATTGCCCTCGCTGATGTAAAGCGGCATAAAAATCCGCTTTACCATTAACTATAGCTCAGTTGCGCGATTAACCTTACCTTTTGCACCTATGTGAAGTATGGGTATATTATTATTCACTAATAATGATTTCCTAAAGGTAACGAGCGTGCCACACCACCAAGCCAAAGGTCACTGCATGACCTGTAGTATTCGACCTATCACCATTTTTTCGGCATTGGATGCTCAGGAAGTGGAGCAAATTCAAGCCTTCCAACCCAATATCATTCAGTATGCGCCGAATGAGATTATCTACCATCAGGGGGGGGAAGCTTGCTATGCATTCACGTTGCGCCAAGGTTTTATCAAGGTCGTCAATACCTTAGCGGATGGGCGTTCCCATATCGTGCAACTGCTGCGGGATGGGGATTTTTTTGGTTTCGGCGGGCTGTCCGGGATGAATTACAAGCACTCGGCGATTGCCTTAAACACGGTGGAAGTCTGCCGTTTGCCCTTGGCGGATTTGCTCAAACTCAAACAAACTCACCCCAAAATTGAAACGGAAATGACCAAACGTTGGTTGGAGCGTTTGCACCGTGCGGAAAGCATGTTGGTGGAATTAGGCGCGAAAAAAGCGGCTGAACGGCTGGCTTCGTTTTTATTGAGCTGGTGTGCGGGCAATGCGCCGGATACCTGGGTGGCGTTGCCACTGAACCGTGCTGAGATCGGTGAATTGCTGGGCGTGACGATTGAAACGGTTAGTCGCTTTTTTGCGGACTGGAAGCGCCAAGGCTTTATCGGTGAGCCTCGCGGCAACATCCAGATGTTGGATGCTGCCGGATTACGTCAAGCGGCGGGGATTACCCTGTAATTACGCCGCTACTAACACAGGCTCTGGCTGTTTTGTTAACAGCTTGTTGTTCAGGTGGAACAAACCCCACAACGTTTGGATTTGCAGCACGACCAGTGGCACGAGCAGGAAGAAATACGCCAGCGAATTCTTTTCCAGCAAGCCAGTACCCACCAGCCCGATATGGATAAAGAAAAATCCCAGTACATAGCCTGCCACACCGGGGCAAATCAGTGCGAATGAACCGGCGCTTTTTTCCTTGCCATACACATAAGCATCAAAGTAGCCGAGCTTTTTCATCACCGCATAGCCGAGTACCGCAAACAGAATTTGCACACTGATCAGCACGGTCAGCAGCACAAGGCTTTCAATCGGCTCAATATGCAGCCCAAAGTTGTGGTGCATCGCCATTGAGAGGCGGTACAGCGCAATCCCACTCACGGTAATGATGGGGATAATGATCCACAACGATACTGAGGATTCACGGTCAATGCCGTGTTCCAACATCGAGCGGAAACCCAGTATCAACTTGGTCACAGCCAACAAACCTGCCGTGCTAATGAACAGCAGTGACAACACCAAGCCAATGCCAGAGGTTAGCGGTACTTTACTCATGGCAGCAGCGGCTGAAAAACCGACCCCAACCATGCCAAACGCAAAGATTGCCAGCATTTGGCTCAGGTTATTATTGCGGCTGCAATCAAAATGCCCAGTGACCAGTATCCGACTCATAAAGCCAATGAAAATGCGGGCTGCAAACCAGCCGGTAATGGCAAATGCGGCAATTGCCAGCGGGAACAAATATTCCACCACATTCCACAGTCCCGGTACAAATAACGCACTTAAAATGAAACCGACGTTAATGCTCATCGCAAAGGTCAGCGGGATCGCCATCAATTGCACTTCGGCATTGCTTTGGCGCAATTTCTGGAAGGCAGCAGATTGGCGGAAGTGACGGAATTCATTCACATTCCATACCAACATGCGCACATGCAGCACCGCAAACACGATAATTCCCAGCAGTGCGATACCTACCAGCAGTTGCATCATAATATTGTCGCCTTGCAGCACGGCTTGCAGCGATTCCCACGTGGGTATCGGAGTGCTTTTATGCGGAGTCATGAACATCAGGTACATAAAAAAGGTGACAACCGCGCCACCTGCCCCCAATGCAGATAGAAAATACAAAGGGGAATAAGCATCCCCTAGTTTGTGACGTAAGTTGAACATAGCGATGTTCTCCATCTAAAAGTTAATATGTAACTATATTATTAATTTCTAATTTAGATTGTTTTGTGAAATCGCAAAGTTGTACCTGATTTTTGATTAAACTTTTATTAAATTTAGAAATATCAAAGTAAAATACTCGGAAAATCCCCATCCTAGCCCCTTAACCAAGGCTACCGAGAATTCCCATGCTGAGTAAAATTGCCATCCTCGAAGGCAGCACTTTGTTGCTGCTGCTATTTTTAGCCGTCCCTGCTAAACGTCTGTTTGGCTACCCCGAAGCGGTCACACTCGTGGGGTCAATTCACGGCGCGGCATTTATCGCTTATGTGGTGGCTTTAATCGCTTTTTTTGCCGGTAAACATTTGAATTTGCAGCAACTAGGGATGGGTTTGTTTGCCGCATTTATCCCCTTCGGCAGTTTTGTGTTTGAACATAAAATATTAAAACCGCGCAAACTCTAATGTGGATTGCGGAATTTCAATCGGCAGTTTGGTTTTCTTGTGCTATAACTTGCAACTTTGTTGCAAGTTGAGGATGAGAAAATGAAAAGAAATATCGCACTCAGTGTGTTGCTGATGTCGGGTCAGGTGCTGGCGGTGGACGTTGAACCGCTGTTGTATGTCGATTCCGTGATTTACGGCGATTCGGAAGGCGGTGATGCAGGCAGTTATGCGGGGCAAGCCCTCGGTGTTTACAACGTTCACGAAGATGGCGCTGGTGGGCATGAAGGTCATTCGCACGGCGGCTTGGAGCAGGGCGCACACCTCCGCAGCATCGAAGCAGGGCTGGATTGGCAAGCCAGCGACAAGCTCGACGGGCGCATCAAAGGCGTGATTTTGCCCGAAGCCGGTGAAGCAGAACTGGAAGAAGCGTGGGCGCGTTACCACCTGCCTGCCCATACCAGCGTCAAAGCGGGCAAGCTCTTGAGTGCTTTCGGCGCGAATAATATTCACCCGCACGAGTCCGACTTCGTGCAGCAAAACTTGCCAGTGCAAATGTTGCTGGACGGTGGTTTGATCGAAAAAGGTGTGCAACTCGAATGGCAGCCGGAAATCGCCGGAGCGCACCTAAAAACCGGCGTGGAACTGTTGGATGGTGGCAATCGTGGCATTGCCGCGCAAGAGGAAAGTGTCACGGGGTATCAAACCAGCAAGGGTAAAACCGCCAATATTAGCTACCCCGAACACCCCGATTTCCCGCAAGTCAGCCATGTTTACCTCAAAGCCGAAAAAGAATTGGGCGAAAAACACGCCATCAGCGGCGGCGTGTCTTACCTCAAATCGCGCCAGCATCAGGAATTGCACCAATACCACCCCGGCATCAACGAAGCTGACCACGGTTTAAATGGTGAAGCGTCGATGTGGAGTGCTAATGCAGCGTATGCGCACGATGCGGGAAAAAGTGGAGATGTAGGCAATTTCAAAGTGGCAGCGGAATACCTTTACCAGAACAAGGATTTGACACTGAATTTCCACGAAGATAAACCTAACTTGGTCGGGCAGCCACGCGATTTGCACGTTGATGGTTATTCGGTGCAAGGTAGCTACCAAATAGCCCCAAAATGGCAGGTTGGTTTGCGTCATGAAAGAGTCGGTGGTACACATGAAGCGCGTCGCCCCAGTGCGCCGCCGTTTCCAACCCAGACTAGCTATTTCAATGACATGAAGCGCAATACAGTTGCAGTCACTTGGCAGCCCGCCAAGCAACACCAATTACGACTAGAAACTGCCCACAACAACTTCGATGTCGGCGAAGACACCAACGGCGATGGGCGCAGCGAAGCCGTCAACAAAACCTTTGACCAGTTCATGCTGCAATACCAGTGGAGTCTGGATGGCGGGCATGACCACAAACACCATGACCACTAACCCCAAACCTGAGAGGTTTTTATGTTGAAAAAACTGTTGTTCCTTACACTATTGTGTATTGGCTTGAGTGCCACGGCATTCGCGGCTGAACTGAAAGTCGGCGATACCTTGCCCACTATCAGCCTGAAAGATCAGCACGATAAAGCCATCACGGTGGCGGCGGATGTGCAAACCCTGCTGTTTGCGATTGAAAAACCGCCTTCCGAGCTGCTGAATACTTACTTGATGAAGCAGGATAAAGATTTCCTGACCACGAAAAAGGCGTATTTTCTGGCAGATATTAGCGGGATGCCGAGCATGATTACCAAAATGTTTGCGCTGCCCAACATGCGTGAACGCCCTTATTCGATCCTGTTGGCGCACGATGCGAAAGAGGCGGAATTCATGCCACGCCAAAAAGATCATGTCACGCTGGTGAAAGTGAAGGCGGGCAAAGTCGATAAAATTCTGTTCATCAAGGATGAAGCCACGTTAGTGGACAATTTTTGATTTGTATCAATGCGGTAGTCGCTGGTTTTAGGCAATTTCCGCCCCTGTTTTAGATAATGTTTAGCGTATTTGAGGTATCGAGATGAATAAGTATGTAGTCATGGTAAGTTTGGCGGCTTTATTGACAGCCTGTGGAGAAAAAGTTGAGCAAGCGGCTGCGCCAGCAGAAGCACCAAAAGCCGCAGTACAAGCCCAACAAGCAGCTCCTACTGCTGAAGCAGCAGCACCTGCGGTTGATAAAGCAGCATTGGCAGAAGAAGCCAAAGCAGCCGTGCAAGCACTCGGTGGCACACTCAAGGGCGAACTCGAAGCTGCTATGAAAGCGGGTGGCCCGGTTGACGCAATGGGTATTTGCCACACCAAAGCACCTGAAATTGCTAAAGCGGTTTCTGCTGAAAAAGGCATGGAAGTTAGCCGCGTCAGCCTGAAAAACCGTAACCCAGTGATGGGGCAGGCAAATGAATGGCAAACCGCCGTATTGAACGACTTTGAAACCAAAAAAGCAGCGGGTGAAGACCCGGCAACGCTTGCTTACGCGGAAGTGGTGGATAACGAATTCCGTTTCATGAAAGCGATTCCAACCGCCGCCGTGTGTTTAAAATGCCATGGTACTGAACTTAGCCCAGCGGTCAGTGCCAAGCTGACTGAATTGTACCCTAACGATAAAGCGACCGGTTACCAAGAAGGCGACTTGCGTGGGGCATTCGTTGTTGTGAAAAATCTCACTCAGTAACGCTGGCTTCTTGCCATACCCTCTCCATACACTTAGAGTATATTGGTAAGATACCGTTGCTTAAGCGGTGTAATTAAGGAGAGGGTATGTCAAACATCAAAGGCAGGGGACACTGCCAATCGTGCCAGATTCGGCATTTGAGTATTTTTGCTCAGTTGCCAATGAATCGGTTGATTGAAATACAGGCGTTTCAACCGTCTGTTGTCACCTATGCTGCCGATGAAACGATTTATCATCAGGGTGATAACTCCCTGAATGCTTTTACGTTGCGTAAAGGCTTGGTAAAACTGATTAAAACACTACCCAATGGGCGTACTCAGATTGTGCGTGTTTTGCGTACCGGTGATTTATTTGGTTTCGACGGTTTTGCTGGGGAGGCTTATAATCACACAGCTATCCCTCTCAATGAGATCGAAGTTTGCCGCTTGCCCTTAATGGATTTAGCCGAATTAAAAAAACAAAATCCTGAAATTGAAAACACCATGATGAAACGTTGGATTCAGCACCTACGTGAAGCTGAAGACATGATGTTGGAGTTAGGTGCGAAAAAAGCAGCCGAACGCTTGGCTTCCTTCTTGATTCGTTGGTGTGAAAACAGCAAGGGTGGTTGGGTGGCATTGTCACTGTCGCGTGCAGAAATCGGGGAGCTATTGGGATTGACGATTGAAACCGTCAGCCGCTTTCTGTCTGACTGGAAACGGCAGGGCTTTCTGAATGAACAACGCGGTAGCATCCAGCTAGAAAATGTCGAAGGCTTGCGTAAAGCGGCTTGTTCCAACGGGAGTTGCTAAGGCATGAATAGGATGTCAGCAGAAGCCAGTCTGAATCTGTATATCACTGCTGTACACCCTTGCCCTTATCTACCGGAACGTCAGGCCATGAATCTGCTGGTTGACCCCTGCTATAAAATGACCACTGAATTGTACGGACGTTTATTGGATAGTGGTTTCCGGCGTAGTGGTGGTGATGTTTATCGGCCCCATTGTCGGCATTGCAGTGCCTGTGTTTCTACACGTATTCCGGTGAATGATTTCAAACCCAGCCGTTCTCAGCGTCGTAATCTGAAGCGTAACCAAGATTTACAGGTCGTGATGAATCGTGGCGGTTTTAAGCGAGAATACGAGGCATTATATCGGCGTTACATTGAGCAGCGTCATAGTGGCGGGGGTATGGATACGGACAGCAGTGATACCTTTGCGGGGTTTTTGTTGGCACGTTGGTGCAATACGCTGTTAGTCGAGTTTTGGGGGCAAGAGCGCTTATTAGCCGTCGCGGCGGTTGATGAGTTGAAAAATGGCTTGTCTTCCGTGTATACCTTTTTTGACCCGCAAGAAGGTGAAGTGCGAGGTTTAGGTACGTTCGCCGTGTTATGGCAAATTGAATGGGCACGTCAACGCGGTTTGCCGTTTGTATATCCCGGTTATTGGATCGCTGAATCACAAAAGATGCGTTATAAAATTCATTTTCAGCCGATAGAAGGACTGCTCAATGGCGGTTGGTCTAGAGTTGTTTAATAATCAATCATGCCGTTCATCGTTGATTCATTGAGCTGTGTATATCATTCATGTTTTTTATGATAACTTGAATGCCATTGGTGGATGACGGAAATATAACGATGATTAAGACATTTACCCTGAGAGCCATTGACCATGACCAAGCAACGCCTGAAAGTGGTTTAATCGCATGGCATGTAATTGATGAAAATAACCGTAAAAGAATCGTAAAAGCAACGACTGAACTGAGTCGTCAAGGCTTTATTAAAACAGTTAAACCCCATCACGATCGTGAAATGCCATTGGTGGAATTGCTTTCTTATTATGTAGAAGGTGAAAGTTTCCGCATTGATTTTGGTATATTCAATGAAACCTTTGGCTATACACCGCGTGAAGTGTTTGCTGCTACTCAAGAACAATCGGAAAGTGCCAGTAATCGTATGAAAAAAGGCATTCGCCAGCTCTTTCACGTCCCCTTCTAATTTCTAATGCTTTCACTGCAAGTAAGGCAAGGGCGAAACATTTCTCGCCCTTGCTGCTAAGTCTATTCTATTAGTGCCTAAAGTGGCGCATCCCAGTAAAGACCATCGCCATGCCATGCTCATTCGCTGCCGCAATCACCTCTTCATCACGCATTGAACCGCCCGGTTGAATGACCGCTTTGATGCCCGCCGCTGCTGCGCTGTCGATACCATCGCGGAATGGGAAGAACGCATCCGATGCCATGACCGAACCCGGTACAACCAGCCCGGCATGTTCCGCTTTAATGCCTGCAATCCGTGCGGAATTGATGCGGCTCATCTGACCCGCACCCACGCCGATCGTCATATTGCCTTTCGCGTACACAATCGCGTTGGATTTAACGAATTTGGCAACCTTCCAAGCAAATTGCAGATCCAGTAATTCCGCTTCGGTCGGTTGGCGCGTCGACACGACTTTCAGCTCATCAAGTAATGCAAGGTCAGCCGTTTGCACCAGCAAGCCACCGTTGACACGTTTGAAGTCCAAGCGAGCAGCAACTTCAGAACCCCACTGATCGACGGTCAACAAGCGCACGTTTTTCTTGGCAGCAACCACGGCAACCGCTTCAGGGGAAACCCCCGGTGCGATAATGACTTCGACAAACTGACGCTCGACGATCACCTTGGCTGTTTCACCATCCAGTGGTTGGTTGAAGGCGATAATGCCACCAAAAGCAGATTCAGGGTCAGTGCTATAAGCGCGGTTGTACGCTTCCAGCAGGTTCGCACCGACCGCAACCCCACAAGGATTCGCGTGTTTGACGATGACGCAAGCCGGTGCACCGTCAAATTGCTTGACGCATTCCAATGCTGCATCGGTGTCAGCAATATTGTTGTAAGACAGTTCTTTGCCTTGAATCTGAGTGGTCGTGGCAATGCTGCCAGCCGGAGCGTTGTATTCGGCATAGAATGCACCTGCTTGATGGCTGTTTTCACCGTAACGGCAATCTTGTTTTTTGGCGACTTGCAGGCTGAAAGTGCGCGGGAAGGTGGCGGGTTGTGCGTGGCTGGCTTCACCGACCCGCGCACCGAAGTAGTTGGCAATCATGCCATCGTAACGTGCCGTGTGTTCAAAGGCTTTAATCGCAAGGTCGAAACGGGTTGCGGGGCTGATGCAGCCTGCACTGGCTTCCATTTCCGCCTGAATGCGGGCGTAATCGCCGGGTTCGGTCACGATGGTGACGTGTGCGTGGTTTTTGGCACTGGCACGTACCATGGTAGGGCCACCGATGTCGATGTTTTCGACCGCATCTTCAAAGGTACAGCCCAGTTTGGAAACAGTCGCTTCAAACGGGTAGAGATTAACCACGATCAGGTCGATGCGCCCGATATTGTGTTCGGTCATGATGGCATCATCGACACCGCGACGCCCTAAAATACCCCCGTGGATTTTGGGATGCAGGGTTTTAACACGCCCGTCCATCATTTCAGGGAAACCCGTGTGGTCAGAAACTTCGGTGACGGGTACGCCATTGTCTGCCAGCAATTTAGCAGTGCCCCCTGTGGACAACAGGTGTACGCCTTGACTGTGTAAGAAACGAGCAAATTCGAGCACGCCCGATTTGTCAGAAACGCTTAGCAGGGCGCGGGTGACGGGCAGATTGGAAGCGGTTGTCATCGTGTGTGAATCCTGGGGGCGAAAAACCCTGTATTCTATGCTGTGGGTTAGTTTGCTGCAATGAGGTGAAGTCACCACGCTCACTTTGGGTAGCTATCCCAACAGAATGGGGTGATGTTATGCTCTACGCCATAACGTTTTTTCAGGAGGAGGTTTCATGTCAGCAAAACACCCTATTGTTGCGATTACCGGTGCGATGGAATCCGGTTCTGTGTCTGTTATTCAAGCGTTAGAACGGATTTTTTACCGTGAACGGGTCAAGGCGGTTTATATCGATGGCAGCGCATTTCGCCGTTATGACCGCGTTGCCATGCGAGAGGAAGTGTGTAAAGCGAAGGAGGCAGGGCGAGTGTTAGGGCATTTCGGCCCCGAAGGTAATCATCTGGAAAAGCTGGAAAGTTTATTTTTCGAGTATGCTGCGGTGGGTAAAGGTTCATACCGTCACTATTTGCACACACCGGGGCAAGCGGCTAAGTACGGACAAGACGTTGGTACGTTTACGCCTTGGGAACCGATGGATCCTGACAGTGATTTGTTATTGTATCGTGGGTTACACGGTGCAGCGGTAGCAGATGACATTGACATTTCCCAATACCCTGATTTGTCGATTGGTATTGCACCGAATGCAAATTTGGAATGGATGGCTAAAATTCAGCATGAAGTTAAGAACCGGGGAGTGGCGTTGGAAGAAGCTAAAACGGGGTTGCTGAAGCGTTTGCATGATTATGTGCATCACATCACCCCGCAATTCATGCGTACCCACATCAATTTCCAATTGATTCCATTGGTGGATACCTCTGACCCCTTTGGCGCAGAGGTGTTGCCGACCCCTGATGAATGCTATTTGGTGATCCGTTTCTCCCCTAAGTTTTTACCGGATTTCCCGCCATTATTGTCTGATATTCCGGGTGCTTTTATGTCACGGCGTAACACCTTGGTTGTACCGAGCAGCAAGATGTTAATGGCGATTGAATTGGTGTTAATGCCGATTATTCATGACCTGATCGACACCAGTCGCCAGTTGCGTGGCATTACGGATGTGCCGGAAGATCGTGGTGCAGGTGTGTTGGGTTTGGTGGAATAACGCAACGTGATTTACAGACGCGAAATTGACGGGCTGCGTGCTTTGGCGGTACTGCCCGTTATCCTGTTCCATGCCGGATTTTCTACCTTTAGTGGTGGTTTTGTCGGAGTTGATGTCTTTTTTGTCATCAGTGGTTTTTTGATTACCTCGATTATTGCGGAAGAACTGGCAGTGGGAAAATTCACGCTTGCCGGTTTTTATGAACGTCGTGCGCGGCGTATTTTGCCTGCTCTGTTTTTTGTGTTATTCGCCTGTTTGCCGTTTGCTTGGTGGCTGTTGTTGCCTGCTGAATTGGTGGATTTTGGTAAGAGTGTGATGGCGGTGGCAGTGTTTGCTTCCAATGTATTATTTTGGTTGCAAACCGATTATTTTGCGGCGACAGCGGAACAAATACCGTTGCTGCATACGTGGAGCCTCGCCGTCGAAGAGCAGTATTACCTCGTGTTTCCGCTAATCATGGTACTGGCATGGGGCTTGGGGAAACGTTGGCTGGTGGCGGTGTTGGCTTTGGTGGCGCTATTGAGTTTAGCTTGGTCGGAATGGTTATGGCGTAGCGCGGTGGAAGCCAATTTCTACCTGATTCCCAGCCGTGCGTGGGAATTGATGGTGGGGGCTTTGGCGGCGTTTTACCTTCAGATCAAGGCGTTGGTAACAAACGGTATCATGGCGCAAATAGCCAGTGTATCCGGGCTTGTGCTACTGGGTTACGCGGTATTTTTCTTTGATGAGGGGATGCCGTTTCCGAGTGTGTATGCGCTGGTGCCGACCTTAGGGGCGGTGTTGCTGATCGTGTTTGCAACGCCTGCAACGTGGGTCGGTCAGTTGTTGGCGACCCGCCCCTTGGTGTGGGTTGGGCTGATTTCCTATAGTGCATATTTATGGCATCAGCCGGTGTTCGTGTTTGCGCGTTTACAAGCACTGGAAGAACCCAGTGTCGGCTTAATGGCAGGTTTGTGCGTTATCACGTTGGGATTGGCGTGGTTTAGTTGGCGTTTTGTGGAACAGCCATTCCGTGATCGGCATCGTTTTACCCGTACTCAGATTTTTAGCGGGGCTGTCATCGGTAGTGCGCTATTCATAGCGCTTGGCGCTGGCTTAGTGTGGACAGAAGGTTTGGCCAGCCGTTTTGCAGATTAAGCGATCAGTTAATGTTTAAGGGTAAGGGGAATATCATGCGCTTGTGGTGCACTTCACTGATATTGACAGGGTTGTTAAACATGGCATTGCCAGTGGCTGCTGACAGTCGCGAAGCTTTGCTGCAAGCGGCTGACACCAACGTCAGCGGTGAATATACCCGCCAGCGTTTTCTAGCGGTGCAAAAAACACCCTTTGATCTGAGCGATTCCCGTAAAAAAGCGCTGATTATCGGAGATAGCCATGCACAGGACTTTTTCAATGGGGTGCTGGAAAATGGTTATTTGTCGAAGTATCAGCTTCGTACTCGCTACATTCCGACCCGTTGCCAACTGTTTTGGGGGGATGAGGGCGCTGCATTCATCCAGCCGAAAGACGTGGCTTTGTGCGCTGAATCCGATAGTCTTGCACAAGCCGCTGCCCAAATTGCTGAGGCTGATGTAATAATTTTAGTGGCGCGTTGGCAAGAGTGGGCGGCAAAACTGTTGCCTGCCACGCTTCAGAACCTGAAGCTGCGCCCTGATCAGCAATTGGTGGTCGTGGGTGCAAAAGATTTTGGTAAAGTGTCGGTGAGAAATTATTTGAAGTTATCTGATACGGAATTACGTGAGTTGCGTAATAAGGTTGATCCTAAGCCTCTGGCAGCGAATCAGTTATTACGTGCGAGTTTGGGGGATGCGGTGTTTATTGATCAACAACGTTTGATTTGCGGAGAAGGGGAAACGTGCCGCTTGTTCACCGATGAGTTGGAGCTGATGTCGTATGATGGCGGGCATTTGACTCCCGCCGGAGCCAAATACGTCGGTAAAGTGTTGTTTAGCAGTTCACTGCTCCAAGGGCTTCAATAAATCCATCAAATCCTCGGAGCTGAAGCGCACCCCTTCTTGTGCGCCAGTTTCTGAATACAAGCCATTGGCGAGCATCTGCTTTTTTTCCTGCAACTTCAGGATTTTTTCCTCTACCGTGTCTTCGGTGATGAGTTTGTAGACGAAGACGGGTTTGTCTTGCCCGATACGGTAAGCGCGATCCGTGGCTTGTTGTTCGACGGCTGGATTCCACCAAGGGTCGTAGTGAATCACGGTATCGGCAGCGGTGAGGTTCAACCCCGTGCCGCCTGCTTTGAGGCTAATCAGGAAAACTTGCGCGTCACCTTCTTGAAAGTGCGCAATGGCTTCATCACGGTTTTTGGTTTGCCCGGTCAATTTGGTGTAGGTGATGTTGGCAGTGAACAACTCTTGTTCGATCAACGCCAACATTGAGGTGAATTGTGAGAACAGCAGTACTTTGCGGCCTTCTTCTAACATTTCCGGCAAGAGTGTCATTAACAACTCAAGCTTGGCAGATTGTTCAACTTTTTTTGCTTTATCGAGTTTGACCAAGCGCGGGTCGCAACACACTTGGCGCAGTTTCAGTAAAGCATCAAGGATCATGATATGGCTGCGGGCAAAACCATTTTTACTGATTTCCTCCTGTAATTTGGTATCCATCGCCAAGCGCACAGTTTCATAGAGGTCGCGTTGTTTGCCGTCTAAGGCAACGCTACGAATGATCTCGGTTTTAAGGGGTAATTCGCTGGCAACCAGTTCTTTGGTACGGCGTAGCATGAAAGGCAGCACGCGGTGGCGCAATTGCTGTTGCCTGCCGACATCCCCCTGTTTTTCAATTGGGGTGCGGAACAGGCGGGTGAATTTGTCGTGCGTGCCTAAAAAACCGGGCATCAGGAAATGGTACATCGACCACAGTTCCCCAAGGTGATTCTCCAGCGGTGTGCCTGTCAGGCACAGACGGTGGTGTGCTTTGAGTGTGTAAATCACTTGGGTGGTGCGGGATGCAGCATTCTTAATGGCTTGCGCCTCATCCAAAATCAGGTAGTGGAAGGTGTGGCGCAGGTATTGCTCTTCATCGCGCACAATCAAGGGGTAAGTGGTGAGGATGAGGTCATAGTGGTTGAGATGCTCGAAATGTTTATGGCGATCATTGCCGTGAATCACTTGTACCCGTAAATCCGGGGTGAAACGCGCTGCTTCACGCCGCCAGTTACCCATCAAGCTGGTGGGGGCAATGACGAGTGCCGGTTGCTCCAAGCGTCCCGCTTGCTTTTCCAGCAGTACATGCGTGAGGGTTTGCAAGGTTTTGCCTAAGCCCATATCGTCCGCGAGAATGCCGTTAAACTGGTATTCGCGCAGAAACTGCAACCAGTTTAAGCCTTCGTGTTGATAGTGGCGTAAGTCTGCCTGCAAACTGTCGGGCAATTCCACCGTTTGGATACCTTGGAAATCGCGTAGTTTTTGGGTTAATAGTAGCAGTTCTTCCGCGCCTTTCCATTTCATGCCGGGCGCATTGAGCAATGCGCCAAGGCTGGTGCCTTGGTATTTGCTGAACTCTAGGTTGCCATCCGCATTGAGGGGCTGGTGGTCGTACAGTTCGACCAGTGTTTCCAGAATCCCCGCGAGGCGTTGTGATTCGAGTTTTGCCCAGCGATTGCCGGACAGTGGCACGAATACGTAAGGCTGGCGTTCCAATAGCTCACGTAAGGCTTGCGGGCTTTCCATTTGCCCCAGCATGTCGACCAAAATCGGTAACAGGTTGATACGTTGGCCTTCTACCTCAAAGCCTAGGCTGATTTCAAACCAGTCATTGCCGTTGGCACTTGCTTCCCATGCTGCATCCAAATCCCCCACGATGTCGAAATGCAGGTCAAAGTTGGCGTCCAGCGTCACATTCCAGCCATCTTGGCGCAGTGCGTCGACACCGTGATCCAGAAAGTCATTCCAGCGTAATGCGGTCAGTGCCGGGGTGTCGGGGTGCATCAAGAGTTCGAGACGGTGTAAATCTGCAAAGCGGTTGCTGGCACTTTCAAAGCCATAATCGGCTAAGGTATCCAAGGCTTGTTGTTCGGCGGATAAGTCGCGGTGGATGCGGTAGCGTTGCTTGCCTTCTTTGAGCAAGGTGCTGGGTTTGTGCTGTTGGGGTTGCAACAGTTTGCCCGCGTAGTTGAAGCGCAAGCTGGCAATATGCGTGTTCAGACCGGTTTCGGGCAACGTGGTACTGCGTAGGTAAAGGTCGGGAATAGGGGGGGCGTATTGGTCTTCGATGGGGTGGTTAACGTTGGGGGAAGGGGCGGGAATGTCAGCATCCGGTAACACATCCAGCAGGCGCTCGCTGACACTATCGACTTGTGCAGCAGGGATAGGCGGTGCATTGAGGAATTTCTCTACCTGCTGTGGGTTAAGGTCAGGGTGTTGCAGCAAACCGCAGGTGAGTGTGGCAGTGTCGATGTACCACAGTTTAGCATTGAGCCAGAAATGCTGGGCAATAGGGGGAGTGGTGTGCATGTCGACGGTGAATTCGTGCTGGTCATTCTGTTGCCAGGTGAATTGTAAGTGTCGTGGGCTGCCAAGATGCAGCGGTTGTGCCTCGCGTTGCCAGGTGTCTACGGTAGCCCAAAATGCTCGTCCGGTTTTGAGGACTTCTAAAAGTGCCTGTTCACCGGTTTTGCCGCTGAGATTGCCTTTATTCCAGTGATGTAAAAAGCGCATTCCGGGCATGGCAAGTAATTGGGCAATCATTAGGTCATGGGGTTCGTAACTGAAATTACGCGCCCGGTACGGGGTGAGTAGGGCTTCAAGCTGGACATGGGCGGGTTTGCCATACCCGCCTTTTTTCAACAGATTGGCTTTGTATAGGCTCAGTGTGGGGTGATCGTAGGTATCCGTATCCAGAAAATACAGCAAGTGGGCGTTGGATAATTCTGTTTCACCTTCAAACAATGAGGATTCCACAGGCTTGTGGACATTGCTGAGTGCCTGTAACCACAAATCGACAGGGGAACGGGTTGTATTTTTAGCTGTCGGCATGGTGGCTGCCATAAAAGCAGGCACGGTTTTACGCTGGGGTTCTCTGACCTTTTGCTTACGGGCATGTTCGAGGTATTCAAACAAAGCAGCCACGGCATGTTTGCACGCCATGGTAACGGCACAGGTGCAGACACCGGTAATCCAGCGCGGGGAGTGTTCGTTGTAATTAACGACAGTAACATAGGGTGCTTGACCGCTACCTTGAACCTTTGCAGTGATCGACACATTGCCGTTACCACTTTTTTCGGCCCGGAAACTGCTGACTTTACCGCTATCGTAATACTCGATGCCGCGTTCTAGGGTCACGGTGTCGAAGACATTAAATAAGACTGATTGGGGAAGATTATTGTCAGCAAGCAGGTCGAGATGTTTGGTTTTTAAGTGCATTTCGTTTATTTATCTACCAGACTGAATTTTTAGTCGGATGACATTGTGCAATGATGTGTGGGGTTTGTCACGGCAAGAGTGGCTACGTACCAAAAGATTGTGTCAACTTGATGATTTGCCTTTGACTTGATTCACGGCATGTTCATACTATCCGAGTTTTTTAGCTTCGAGAAGGTAAGTGCCATGCCTAAAAACCATATCGCAGGCTTGTTTGGCAAATCGCCGATACGCCCACTCCAGGAACACATGTATTGTGTTTACAAGGGGATCAAGCACCTAAACATGTTGGTCGAGGGAATGAATAGCGACGATGAGCAGCAAATTACCGCTGCGCATCAAGCTATCGTGGAAAGCGAACACCTCGCCGACGACATGAAAAAAGATTTACGCCATAACTTGCCTCGCGGCTTTTTCATGCCGGTAGACCGTCGTGATTTGCTGGACGTGTTGTGGATGCAAGACCAAATCATCAACCAAGCCAAAGACATTGCAGGCATGGTGGTAGGACGCAAAATGCGTCTGCCGGAAAACATGCAGGAGCTGTTTTTGCAATACACCCAGCGTTGTGTTGCTTCGGTCAAACAGGCGCTGGAAGTCATTAATGAGCTGGATGAATTAGTGGAAACCGGCTTTAGAGGCTTGGAAGTCGAACGTGTTGAGGAAATGCTCAAAGAACTCAGCCGGATTGAGCGCCAAACCGATGAATGCCAAGTGGAACTGCGCAAAATCCTGTTTACCTTGGAGGACAGCTTGCGCCCCACCGATGTGATGTTTACCTACCGCTTGATTGAGTGGATGGGGCGTGTCGCTGATGATGCCCAGCGTGTGGGCAGCCGTTTACAACTGATGCTGGCACGTTAAGGGGATCTCATGGAATTTTTTAGCGATACGACGACGATTTATATCGCCCTCGCGGCTATTTTTGGTCTGTTTATGGCGTGGGGCATTGGTGCGAATGACGTTGCGAATGCGATGGCAACGTCGGTGGGTTCTAAAGCCATCACCATTAAGCAGGCATTGATCCTTGCCGCGATTTTTGAATTTGCGGGGGCATACCTTGCCGGTGGGCAAGTGACAGAAACCATCCGTAAAGGCTTGGTGGATATGGATGCCTTCAGTGCCAACCCGGCGTTGTTGGTGTGGGGAATGTTGGCGTCGTTGTTGGCGGCGGGAACGTGGTTGCTGATTGCCTCCATGCGCGGTTGGCCGGTTTCGACTACGCACAGTATCGTCGGTGCGGTGGTCGGTTTTGCTGCTGTGGGCGTGGGTACGGATGCGGTTAACTGGGATACGGTGGGTACAACGGCTACCAGTTGGGTCTTCTCGCCAGTGATTGCGGGCGTGGTTGCCTTTTTGATTTTCATGAGTATCCAGAAATTGGTGATGGATACCAAAACGCCGTTGCAAAATGCGATTAAATACGGCCCATTTTACCTGTTTATGGTGGGTTTCGTGTTGTCGTTGCTGACCATTAAGAAGGGTTTAAAGCACGTCGGCTTGCATTTGGATGATGGCATGGATTTGTTATTGTCAGTGGTGATCGGGGTGATGATTGCGCTGGTTGGGCGTTTCTTGATTAGTCGCGTGAAATTCGACCAACAGGCGGAAAAGCGTTTCCATTATACCAATGTGGAAAAAATCTTTGCGGTATTGATGGTGTTTACCGCTTCGGCAATGGCATTTGCGCACGGCTCAAACGACGTAGCCAACGCAGTAGGGCCAATGGCGGCGGTGATTGATGTGGCACAAAGTGGTGCAATGGCAGCCAAAGCGAATGTGCCGCCGTGGGTATTGCTGATGGGCGCTATCGGTATCGTGGTGGGTTTGGCGACTTACGGTTACAAAGTCATTGCTACCGTAGGGCATGATATTACGGAATTGACACCCAGCCGGGGATTTTCGGCAGAAATTTCCACGGCAATGACGGTCGTTATGGCGTCTTACACGGGGATTCCGGTATCGACCACGCATACTTTGGTGGGCGCAATTTTGGGCGTAGGCTTTGCGCGTGGCATTGCGGCGATTGATTTGCGCGTAGTTGGCGGTATCTTTATGTCGTGGGTCGTCACGTTGCCTGCGGGTGCGTTACTATCGGTGATGTTCTTCTATTTATTGCGCGGTATATTTGTCTAAGCACATTTCATCGTTCAAGCAAGCAAACCCAGCCGTGTTGCGCTGGGTTTTGCTGGTCTGCCTCTGTGTATTATTTCCCCCGCCTGTAGGTGCTTCCGCACCGCCGTTAGAATCCGTGACCGTGCAATTGAAGTGGCGACCGCAGTTCCAGTTTGCGGGGTATTACGCTGCGCTGGAATACGGCTTTTTCCGTGAGGAAGGGCTGGATGTCACCTTATTGCCGGGTGGTTCGGACATTGCGCCACTGACTGAGGTGTTGGAAGGTCGTGCGGACTACGCGATTGAAGCGGGGGAATTGGTGTACTACCGTTTGCAAGGCAAGCCGGTGGTGGCGTTGGCGAGTATTTTCCAGCATTCGCCCGCGATGTTAATGACCGAGGGTAAAGCAGGTTTACGCACCCCACACGATTTAGCCCACAAACGCATTGGAATGCAGGTCGGTGGGCAGCCGATGGTGGAAATCGCCGCGATGTTTGTTAACGAGGGCGTGACGTTGGATGCCTTGGCGTTGCAACCGAATCGACCGGGCATGACGGCGTTGCTGTCGGGGCAGGTGGATGCGGAATACGGTTACATGACCAGTGAGCCGTTCTTTAATACGCAGGCGGGGCGCGACATCCACTACATCCAGCCGGTCAATTACGGGGTGGATTTTTACGGCGATACGCTGTTTACCAGCGAACGGCACTTGCAGGAACACCCTGCGCAAGTGGCAGCGTTACGCCGTGCGGTGGTGCGCGGTTGGCAATACGCGCTGGAAAACCCCGATGACATGATCAACGTCTTGCTGAAACGTTACCCGCAATTGAACCGTGAGGCGTTGCAGTTTGAGGCGGCGCGTATCCACGATTTGGTGAAGCCGGATATTGTTAAAATCGGTCACATGAATTCAGAACGCTGGCGGCGCATGGCGGATACCTTCGTCAAGTTGGGCATGGTCAACGGGTGTGAACAAAAGTGCGGTAAACCTCATGCCGCCTCAGCGGTGTTTCGCCAATAATGCTTCCATTGCTGGTTTCCCCGCATGACCCTCAACGCCAACATATCCGCCGCATTATCACTTTTCCACCATGCCCCCGATTTTTTTAAGCGTTGCTGGATGATGTAACGGTGTGCACTTTCTATTTCGCCCGACCCCACGGGCAATCCGAGGGATTTTGCTGTCGGGTAATCCAGTTGCTCAATGCGGTTGCTCAGGTAACGGTGACAAGCTCGTACTGGGGCGTTACTGTCTTCTACCGTTTCTGCTTCGAGGAAAGGTTTCAGTGTGTCGATGACCGCTTGAGCTTGACCATCCTGTAGGGCTTTTTTCTGTTTGGCAAACCATTTATCCTTGTCCTTGAGGCATGAACAGCTTGCGGATGCTGCTGATAGGTATTCACAAACATGATAAAAATCAATCAGGTAATGTCCTTGTGTGCCAAATTGTTCATCCACTTGACGGTTGATCCAGCTTGCCCCATCACCCACCGCATGGAGGAACGTGCTTTTTCCAAATCCAGCACGGCAGGCGGTGTCGAATAAGATTTTTCCAGCATCTTCTACCGTGCCACCGAATATTGCGCCAAACGTTGGCGTAGCACTGCCTTTGGCGTGGGCAAGACACAGGCGGGCTTCTTTCCAGCTTTCCTTTTTGCCTTTGCGCTTGTCGGGGGCTGTTTCGTCAATCTCGACGATGGGGATCATGCTGCCGTCCATTTCGGCAATGACATAGGCTTTTCCCAACGTGCTTGGATAGTCTTTTATCAACACTTGGGATTCATGGATGCGTTTGGCGTGACCTTCGGTGATGTGTCGGATGCTGCTGGATGCCAGCCGTATCCCGTAATGTTCTTCTAATTTATCAGGCACTTGAGCAAATGAACAGTCCGCCCCAAAGTCCGTCACCGCCCGTTGCAGCGGGAGCGAACAGCCTCGGCAAACAACCTCGGCACTCTGGCTAAAGGGGCGGACACGCTTGCCGGGAATCCGGTAGACCGGTTCGCTTATGTGGATTTTTCCGTAGGTCGTGTGCCAATGACAGTTTTTTTTCCACTCTTTACATACTTCCCAATGCCTTCTTCACAGGCTGGGGCTGTGCATTTTTCTACACGTTTGTTTGCCCATGCAGTGATCGCATCATTTCCCATTTGGCGCAGTTCTTCTATCACCCGCTGTTCGGCGTCTGCTGCTTTGATAATGTCATCACCGGCATTTTCAACCACCTCGATTAGCCCTTCCATCCGAGCTTTTAATGCGGGGTTGCGGTTCAAGGCTTCTAAAAGTTTTTGGTCGCGGGAGCTAACTGTCAACATGGGAAAGTCCTTTTTCTCTGGTTTTAGGGGATGCCATCTTAGTCTACAGGACACCGCACTTTTGTTCACACCCTGCCATCTTAGTCTACAGGACACCGCACTTTTGTTCACACCCATGGTCAACGACACCAGCAAGCTGGATGGCTTTTTATATGATCCCGACCAGAAACCTGATTACCGCTGGGTGTGGTGGGTACTCGGCGGGTTTGGCGTGGTGGCGCTGTTGGGTTTTGTCGGCAGTGGAGTGGTGGCGTGGGTTAATGGGCGTTTGCAGGAAAAAAATACCTTATTGCAACAATCGGTCAACGCCCAGCAAGCCAGTGAGCAGTTGTTGCAGGAAAGCCAGCGTTCCTTGCAGAGTTTGATCGGCAATTTACCGGGGATGGCTTACCGTTGCCATAACGATGCCGATTGGACGATGGAATTTGTTAGTGAAGGCTGCGAAGCCCTGACGGGGTATCCCGCTGAATGGCTGATTGCGTCGCAGCGGTTGACGTGGGCGAGCTTGATTCATCCCGATGATCGTGCTGAGGTGGCGGCGACGGTGGTTAAAGCCAGCACTGCGCGGCATCCGTTCCAGTTGAGTTATCGGATACAGCACCGTTCGGGTGAATGGTGTTGGATGTGGGAGCAGGGGCATTGCGTGACTTACGATGCAGCGGGTGAACCGCTGATGTTGGAAGGCTTGATTATGGACATTACCCCACAGGTGGATGTTCAGCAGAAATTGCAGCAAGCCAAGGAACAAGCGGATGCGGCGACTCGCGCCAAATCCATTTTCCTCGCGAATATCAGTCATGAAATCCGCACGCCGTTGAATGCAGTCACGGGTTTGGCGCAATTGCTGCAACAGGAAAGTTTGCAGGGTAAACAGCGGGATTACGCGGAAAAACTGCATAGCTCCTCACGCTTATTGCTGGGAATTGTGGAAGATGTAATGGATTTTTCCTGCATCGAAGCGGGGGAGGTAGTGTTGCGCCCTGTGCCGTTCAATGTACGGGGAATTCTGCAAAGTGTTCAGCACATTGTGCAAGAACCTATTGCGAGCAAGGGTTTGGCGTTTTGTTTGGAAGTGCAGGACGACATTCCGGGGGTGCTGGTGGGCGACCCGTTGCGCTTGAGCCAAGTGCTGAATAATTTGCTGATCAATGCGGTTAAATTTACCAATAAGGGCAGCGTTTCCCTGCATGTGAGTTTGCAAGCGCACACGACGGCTAACGTTCGGTTGCAATTCAGTGTGCGCGATACGGGGATCGGGATTCCGGCGAATCAGCGCGAGAGTTTGTTTGAACCCTTCGTGCGGATTGATTCGGGCGAACATGAAGCAGTGAAAGGCGCGGGTTTGGGTTTATCCATTAGCCGCCAGTTGGTGGAGTTGATGGGCGGTGCGATTAGCGTGGAAAGCATTCCCGGCGTGGGGAGCGAGTTTACGTTCTGTGCGGATTTTGGGGGTGAAGCCACGTCTACGCTGTTGCCCGATGCGCCACCAACGCCCGCCGCTGATGACGCGCAGGCGTTGCTGACGGGGGCACGGATTTTGGTGGTGGATGATGATGCGTTGAGCCTGATGATCAGCATTGAGCTGTTGCGAATTTTCGGTTGCATCACCGAGCAAGCGGAAAATGCCACGCAAGTGCGGGCAGCATTGATGGCGAATACCTTCGATCTGGTGTTGATGGATATTGAGATGCCGGGGATGACGGGCGATGCCTTGACCCGTGAATTGCGTACCGATCCGCGTTGGCAAACGTTGCCGATTATTGCAATGAGTGCTCATGCTTCGACCACAATTCGCGAACATTGCCTCGCCAGTGGAATGAGCGATTATCTGGCGAAACCGTTTGATGTGGCGCAATTGCGGGCGGTGTTGCTGCTGTGGTTGGCGGAGAAAACATAATTGTTCAGTTCCACTCTGCCGTCTTGAAGAAACCCCTCCCCAGCCCTCCTCTTATCAGGGAAGGGGGCAAGAAAGAGGCTGCACCTTCTTGTTCCTCCCCTGATAAGGGGAGGTTAGGAGGGATTTCTTTCTTGGGGATCTAACTATCAGGATTGCTCATAACAGGCTGGTTTCGCGCTGTAGGTCATCGCTGGAGTTTTCCAGTAACACTGCACCTGCGTCCCAATCGGCACGCGGGATGCCTAGCCGGAACTGATACGGCCTTCCTTACACAAGCTGATGGCAGCTTGGCGTTTCAAATAGTCGGCGAAGCCTTCTGCATTCAGGTGTAAGCTGATGAGCAGCTCAGGCGGGCAATTGATTTCTACGGTCTGTTTCATGATCCTGTCTCCCCCATTGCCTTCCGCAATAGCTCAATCCCGCGTTCGGTTTTGCCACGCCCACGTTCTGCCCTTGCCCTGAAGCGGGTTTCAGCGTCGAAACTTGCCAGCAGTAGGGTTGTCATTTCGTTCATGAGTTGGTTGACGCTCATGCCGCGTTGCTTTGCCAACACGCTCAGGCGTTGGTGTTTGTCATCGGGTAGGCGTAAGGTGATGGCTGTCATGAGAATACCTCCGCAAAAAACTGTTCGGGTGGACGGATATGAAGCTCAGGGAATTTTAACTCCATCTGTTTGAAATCACGTAGATTATAAGTAATGAGATAGCGAGCATTACCAGCAACAGCCAATTCAATCAGATGATTATCGCCTTCATCACGCAGGTTAGGTCGCCACGCATAATAAATCGGTGTCCATTGGCAGTAGCTGAGAAAAATATCCAACAATTCCTCGCGTTCCTGCTGGTTCAGGCGCGACTTGGTGAACAAATCATCCCGACTCAATATATCTTCATATTCAGCCAGCAAAGCAACACCCATCAATGGCGTGAACAGCCCCTGCAAGCAATTCACCACCAGCTTGTTTGCCGCCCCTTGACCGAGACAAGCACCAAGGAAAATGTTGGTATCCAATACTATGTTCATTTCAAAATGGTATCACTCTTGCTACCACTCTGCCAGTCGTTTAATCCAACACCCGCTTCGCCGGAAAACACGCCTTAAACTCGGTATTCCCCGGTTTGCTGGTAATCGTCAGCTTACCGTTATGCCATTGCATCACATGTTTCACAATCGCTAACCCCAAGCCCGTACCACCACTGGCACGCGAACGCCCTTCATCCACGCGGTAAAAGCGTTCGGTCAAATGCGGCAAGTGCTTTTCAGGAATGCCGGGGCCGTTGTCGATAATGCTCAAACACGCCTGCCCATCGTCAGTGCTTTCCCAATGAATACGGATGGTTGTACCAACGGGTGTATGTTTCACCGCATTCGCCAGCAAGTTGGTAATGACGCTGTTAATGTCTTTTTCCGAGCCGCACACGCATAAATCGGGTTCGATTTGGGTTTCCAAATGGTGCGTATCGCTGGCCAACGTATCGCGGATGGCTTGAATGCTGCTTTCCAGCATCGTCGGTACATCAATCCGGTTGCCCATCAGCGGGGTGGTTTCCTGACTTTCCAGCCGTGACAAGGCTAGCATATCGCTGATGATTTGCTGCATTCGGGCAGCTTGTTCGCGGGATTGCTGCAAGGGGCCGAGTAAATACTCCGGCAATTCCGGGTCTTGTTCAAACAGCTCAATGTAGCCGGTCAACACGGTTAATGGCGTGCGCAATTCGTGGGAAGCGTTGGCAATGAAGGCTTTACGGGTTTTTTGCAATTGCACGCCTTCGCTGATGTCGCGCACACTCAATACACGCGAGCCGCCTTGCAACGGCAATAACCGCGCCCGTAAGGTCAGGTTGCTATTGCGTGGCGAGGGAAACGTGACTTTGCGTTCGCTGTTTTCTTCCAGCAATTTGTGCAGGTCGGGGTTGCGTAATAGCGTGTCAATGCGTTTGCCCCGGTCGGTAGCATCTTTCACACCTAATAATTTGGCAGCGGATTTGTTCGCCCACTGAATGTGATTGTCGGTATCCAGCAATACGGCGGCATCCGGCAATGCTGACAGCACATTATCAAAACGGGTAAGCAATTCCTGTTGTTTGCGTTTACGGTCGGCACTTTTTTGCTGCGATTTTTGGAACAGGTAAGCAATTTGTTCCCACGCGCCATCGCTATCGGGCATTTCCTCAGGCTTTTGCCCATTGGTAAGCCAACGTTGCAGTTGATACAGTTTGTGCAACATCCAGCCGATATAGCCCAGCAATACCAGCAACATAATGACTAAAGGGTAAGGGGTAAACCACGCCACTAACGCACCACAGCCAATCACCAGGCCAAAGCGGTAACGCTCGACACTCCAATAATCCACGACCATTATTCACCTGTTGTTTCGGTAGCACTAAACAAATAGCCTGCGCCCCGAATGGTTTGAATCACCTGATCAGCAGCGTAGGTCTTCAATGTTTTGCGCAAGCGTAGCACATGCACATCAACGGTGCGTTCTTCGATATAGGTATTTTGACCCCACACAAAATCCAGCAATTGAGCGCGGGAATAGACTTTTTCGGGGTGCTGCATGAAAAATTCCAGCAGGCGGTATTCGGTCGTGCCGAGATGCACAGGTGCGCCGTCAATGCGCAATTGATGCGCATCTTGGTTAAGTTGCAAGCGTCCGGCGTTGATGATGCGCTGTTCGTCGAAACCATCAGTACGGCGCAACAGGGCTTTGATCCGTGCACTCAGGGCTTTCAGCGACACAGGTTTGATCAGGTAATCATCCGCACCCGCATCCAGCCCGTGAATCATGTCATCCTCTTCGCTTTTGGCAGTGAGCATGATAATTGGAATATCGCGGGTCAGCGGGTCGCTGCGAAACCGCCGGATGAGTTCGGGGCCGGAAAGATCCGGCAGCATCCAGTCCACCAACATTAAGTCGGGTAACTGGTCTGCTGCCACATCCCGCGCCGCCCGTGCATCAGCGGCTTCCATCACCTGATAGCCTTCGCGTTCCAATGAAAAACGAATCATGGAACGAATCGCCGCTTCATCCTCAATGCACAGAATGCGCTTTTTACTCACCCAACAGCGTCTCGCGGATGCTTTCTAAATTGGTGTGGCGCACATCCTTGCCTTTCACCAAATAAATCACGTATTCGCAAATGTTTTTGCAGTGATCGCCGACCCGTTCCAATGACCGCGCACACCAGGTGACATTCAGGCTGTCTTTGATATTGCGCGGGTCTTCCAGCATACGGGTGTAGAGCTGGCGGGTAATGGAATCAAATTCGTCATCCACTTGCTGGTCGTTTTTCACTACTTGCATAGCTTGGGCAACGTCCAAACGTGCCAGCGCGTCCAACGTGTCGCTCAACATGGCTTTGACGTGTTCGCCCAAGTGACGCAGGGAATTGTGCAAGTCACAGTAAGTCGGGGTTTCCGCCATTTCCACCGCGTAACGCCCGACTTTTTCGGCTTCGTCACCAATGCGTTCCAGATCGGTAATAACTTTGATAATGGTGATCAGCAAACGCAAATCGCTGGCTGCTGGCTGGCGACGCGCAATGATTTCCGCGCAATGTTCGTCGAGGGTGATTTCCATTGCGTTGATTTCATGGTCGGAATACGCAACCTTTTCGCCCAAGGCACTGTCGCGTTCCAATAACGCTTTGATGGCGTTAGTGACTTGGCTTTCAACCAAGCCGCCCATTGTCATCAGTTTGCTGCGGGCTTCTTCCAGCTCGTGGTTGTACTGCTGGGACGTGTGTTGTGTAGTGTTCATGTCATTCATACCCCGTTGCCGCCTTAGCCGAAGCGGCCTGTGATGTAGTTTTCAGTTAATTGGTGTTGTGGGTTGGTGAAGACTGTTTTGGTGTCGTTCAATTCAACCAGATAACCCATGTGGAAGTAAGCGGTACGTTGGGAAATCCGTGCGGCTTGTTGCATTGAGTGGGTCACGATGCAAATAGTAAAGCTTGCGCGTAATTCGTCAATCAATTCCTCGATAGTCGCGGTCGCAATCGGATCAAGTGCAGAAGTCGGTTCATCCATCAGGATGACTTCCGGGCTGACGGCGATGGTACGCGCAATGCACAAGCGTTGCTGCTGACCACCGGAAAGCCCTGTGCCGGGTGCTTGCAGACGGTCTTTGACTTCCTTGAATAAACCGGCTTTGGTCAGGCTGCTTTCGACGATCTCATCCAGTTCCGCGCGGTTGTTAGCCAGACCGTGCAGGCGCGGGCCATACGCCACGTTGTCGTAGATGGATTTGGGGAACGGGTTCGGTTTCTGGAATACCATGCCCACACGAGCGCGGAGCAACACAGGGTCTTGTTCCTTGTCGTGAATGTCTTCGCCGTCGAGCTTGATGTCGCCGGTGACGCGGCAGCCTGCGATGGTGTCATTCATGCGGTTTAAGCAGCGCAGAAACGTGGATTTACCGCAACCGGAAGGCCCGATCATGGCAATCACTTCGTTTTTGCCGATGTCCATATTGACATCGAAAATCGCTTGCTTTTCGCCTGCGTAGAACACGTTCACGCCACGGCAGAAAAATTTCGCGTCTTTGCCATCCAGATACGGCTTGCCAATCGTGCCGCTGATGGTGTGGGCAAATTCTTCACGTCCACCACTGGTGGCGGTATTGGCTTTGGGTAAGGCTGTCGTTGTCATATCAATTGTCGCTTCAGTCATCGGGTTCACCTTCACATTCTAAAGGGTAAGGGAATTCAGGTTAATAGTCATACACAATGTGATGATCAGGAATCACCAGCGACGCTCAAAGCGTTTACGCAGTATGACGGCGAGCAGATTCATCGTTACCAGGAAGGCCAGCAGCACCATAATCGCGGCTGAAGTACGTTCGGTAAAGGCGCGTTCCGGGCTGTCCGACCACAGGTAAATTTGCACGGGCAATACCGTGGAAGGTGAGGTCACGCTGCTCGGTATATCCATAATAAAAGCAATCATGCCGATCATGAGCAAAGGGGCGGTTTCACCCAAGGCTTGCGCCATACCAATGATGGTGCCGGTGAGGATACCGGGCATTGCCAGTGGCAACACGTTCTGGAACACGGTCTGGGTTTTGGATGCACCAATGCCTAACGCACCCTCACGAATGGAGGGTGGTACTGCCCGCAATGCTGCCCGCGCTGCAATAATAATCGTCGGCAAGGTCATGAGTGTCAGCACCAAACCACCCACCAACGGCGCGGAACGTGGCACACCAAACAACTGGATAAACACCGCCAGACCCAGCAAACCAAACACGATGGAAGGCACAGCGGCAAGGTTATTAATGTTGACCTCAATCAAATCCACCCAGAAATTGTTTTTCGGCGCAAACTCTTCCAGATACAACGCCGCCGCTACCCCAATCGGGAAGGACAGTGCCAGCGTGACCAGCAAGGTGTAGAACGAGCCGATCAAGGCACTCATAATCCCTGCCTCTTCCGGTTCACGCGAATCGCCACGGGTGAAGAAGATGGTGTTGAATTTGCTGTCGATACGCCCATCCGCTTCCAATTTATCCAGCCAAGTTAACTGGAAATCTTTGATGCGGCGATCATCTTCTGGCAGGGTACGGTCGATATTGCCCTTATAGTAAGTGTCAATGTCGTCATCGGCTAACACCCAAACCGATTGATTCGTGCCAATCAATGCAGGGTCATCCATAACACGGCGTTGCAGCTCATATTGCGCATCGCCACTGACTAAATCCTTCAGGGCTTTTTTCTCTTTACGCTCGGTGACACCGGGGATCAGCGTATTCAGGCTGTTTTGTATCACCGCATTGTAATTGGCGGTGCGTAATTGTTCTGGGGTGGAGTCGGCGCTAACACCCAAGGTTTGCGCATCCAATTGCACATCCAACTTAATGTAAGTGCTGGTGAACGCGGGGTAGCCTTTGCCAATAATATCCGCCAGCAAAATCACCAGGAACAAAATACTCAAGGCAATCGAAGCCAGGCCATAGAAGCGAAAGCGTTTTTCGCGTGCGTAGCGTTTTCCTAAGGTCGCTTTAACCCGTTCAGTCGTGGTACTCATGACAGTTGCTCCCGGTTAATCGTATTGTTCGCGGTATTTGCGCACGATATGCAACGCCACCACGTTCAGAATCAAAGTAACAATAAACAGACTCAAGCCCAGCGCGAATGCCGCCAAGGTTTTGGCGCTGTCAAATTCCTGGTCGCCTGTCAGCAAGGTGACGATTTGCACGGTAACGGTGGTGACGGCTTCCAAGGGGTTAATGGTTAGATTAGCTGCTAGACCTGCTGCCATGACCACAATCATGGTTTCACCGATAGCCCGTGAAGCGGCTAACAAGAATGCGCCCACAATCCCCGGCAATGCCGCAGGCAGGATAACTTGTTTAATGGTTTCCGATTTGGTAGCACCCATGCCGTAGGAGCCGTCACGCATGGCTTGTGGAACCGCATTGATAACGTCATCAGATAACGATGACATAAACGGAATAATCATAATGCCCATGACCACCCCAGCCGCCAGCGCACTTTCGGATGCCACGCTTAAGCCAAGGGACTCGCCCAGTTCACGAATAAACGGCGCAACCGTGAGTGCCGCGAAGAAGCCGTAAACCACGGTCGGGATACCCGCCAGAATTTCCATTGCGGGTTTGGCGTAAGCTCGCAATTTAGGCCCGGCATATTCAGATAAGTAAATGGCAGACATCAAACCTAATGGCACGGCAATCAGCAAGGCAATCGCGGAAATCAAGAGTGTACCCACAAACAGTGGAATCGCCCCGAATGAACCTGAACTGCCTGCCTGATCCGCTCGCAGTGCCGTTTGAGGACTCCAGTGTGTGCCGAACAGGAAGTCAGTCGCTGGCACTTGCTCAAAGAAGCGGTAGGATTCAATCAATACCGAGAACACAATTCCCACGGTGGTCAAAATCGCGATGGAGGCGCAGCCAATCATAATGAACTGCACCACCCGTTCCACCTGGTTACGGGCGCGGGTTTTGGGTTTCACATGGCGCAAGCCAATGAATACGCCTGCAATCGCGAGCGCTAGCACCAAGATGGTTTTGATGTTTTGGCTCATGGATTGCAGTTGCTGGTATTCTTCTGCCGCTGTTTTGAGTGTTGGGTCAGCCTTTGCCAGTTGTGCCGGATCCTTGGCTAAATTGAGGATGCGGTTGGTAGTAAGGCTCAGCTCATCCGCCGATTTGTTCTGGTATTCCGCTGGCAAGTGCGACATAACATTGGAGGTTAACAGCGGTGTTTCCAGCGTTGACCACAAGGTAAACACCAGCAGGGCAGGAATAACCGCCCATACCACTACCAGATACCCGTAATAGCTGGGCAAGGAGTGCAGGTCATTACCACCGCGTTTTACGGGGGTGGCGAGTGCAAGAGAGCGTTTGCGGCCGATGTAATAGCTGAATGCGGCTAACACCGTTAGCGTCAGCAAGATACCCAAGGTACTCATGAAAACTCCTGATGGGGACTGTTCGGTCAGGTTGAAAGATCGCGCCCCGAATTGTAGGCGTGCAATATGACAGTAATGTTACAGGTAGTTAATGGTTTTATGCAGCCTGCAATAAACCCACGTCACTGACAGGGCGACGTTGCAAACTGCCCTGTACAAAATGGCGGTGGTAACGGGTATTGAGGTTGTTCACGTCCAGCAGGATGAAAATATCAGCGACGTTGAAATCAGGGTCGAGGCACGGTTCGCCCGCTACCCACGCGCCCAGTTTCAGGTAGGCTTTCAGCAGTGGCGGCATATTTACTTTGGCTGCGGGTTGCGCGGGGAGTAAGTGCATCAAGGGTTTAACGCGCATTTCCACGGGGGCGAGGTTATTGGCACGCGCTTCCTGCATAATCGCCGAGGCTTGTGCGCCGCCATCGTTCATGCTGATGCTGGCGCAACCGAACATAAAATCCACGCGGTGCATTTCCATGAATTGCGCCAAACCTAACCACAACATGCCGATGCCTGCGCCATTGCGGAAGTCGGGGTGAATGCAGGTGCGCCCGATTTCAATCGCATTGCCTTTTAATTGCGGGAACAGACCGCGCAGGTCGAATTCGTTTTGGGAGTAAAAACTGCCTGCTTTCCGCGCATTTTCGGTGGTAAGAATGCGAGTGGAACCAACCACTTCATTATTATCCGTGCGACGCACCAGTAGGTGATGGCAGTAGTCGTCGTAATGGTCACGGTCGATGCCTTCCGCCGCACTTTCTAATTGTGCGCCTTGTTCTTTGGCGAAGATTTCGTAGCGTAGGCGTTGGGATGCGTACACATCGGCGGGGGTGGCAGCGAGTTCTACGCGCAATTGCGGCAGATGCGGGCGTAAGTTTTGATGTGTCTCGTGGTGAATAGCGGCGGTCATGGTTGCACTCCTTTCATAATATCGCGCCAGCTTATGAAAGGTGTGTGACACTGGGATGACGGTTATTTTGCAGGAAGGTTAAATGTCTTGGAAGAAGGCAGGGAGGGGTTTGAAACAGTTACCATAAAATCTATTTAAATCTATTCAAGCTTTATCATTTTGGTTAGGTTTATAAAAGCGTAGTGCCGTTTATCCGTAAAAGATATACCAGTCCGTGCCATAAAATAGTTTTTTTGATCAGGGAAATATGGTTAGATGACTGGTAACAAAAGCAGCCATGAGTAATGTATGACATTAAAAATCACTTTCACTGAGGATGAGATAGCGGAGCTGTTCTACTGGAAGGAGCGCCATCCTCATCCCAGAGTCCGTAAGAAAATGTCCGTGCTGTACCTGAAATCCCAACAGTTGACGCATAAGGAAATCAAACGATTGGAAAGGATTACAGAAGCCACGCTGCTTGCCTACCTAAACGCCTACCTACAACCTAACGGTTTAGAAGCTCTTAAAGAAATACGATTCAATAAACCACAGAGTGATTTGATGGCATATAAAGACAAGATTGAAGCCTATTTTCGTGAATATCCCCCCGCAACCAGCAAGGCGGCAGCCGCTAAGATTGAGGAGCTGACAGGCATCAAACGCAGTGAGGACAGGGTACGTGTCTTTATGAAGAAAATAGGGATGGACATCCGTAAAGTGGGGATGATACCCGCCAAAGCTGATGTGGAAGCACAAGAAAAGTTCCTGGAAAATGAACTAAAACCGCGCATTCAGGAGGCTAAGGAGGGCAAACGCGCCTTTTTTTGTCGATGCCGCCCACTTCGTGTTAGCACCGTTTCTGGGGTTTTTGTGGTCATTTTCCCGCGTATTCATCAAAGCCCCCTGTGGTCGACAACGCTACAACGTATTGGGCGCACTCAATGCGATAACGCTACAACTCATCACGATCACTAACGACTCCTATATCAACGCTAACAGCGTGTGTGAATTATTGGAAAAAATTGCAGCGTTAGCACTCAAAATACCGATCACTTTGGTCTTGGATAATGCCAAGTATCAACGCTGTGAAGCCGTGTTTGCCTGTGCGAAAAGGCTCAATATTGAACTATTATTTTTACCGACCTATTCACCCAACCTCAATCTGATTGAACGGTTGTGGAAGTTCGTCAAGAAAAAATGCTTGTACTCGAAATACTATGATAAGTTTCCCGCTTTCAAGGCGGCCATCACCAACTGTCTCGACAAGCTGGATACCGATCACAAGAAAGAACTGACCCAGTTGATGACAACAAATTTTCAAACCTTTAAAAATGTTCAGGTCTTGACGCTGTAAGGTATAGCAGCAAAAGCACGGATGACTAGACAACTATACTTTGCCCGTGAATAGCTGTTGAATAATGAGAAGCCCTCAAGCAAAGTACGGCTGTTATTGGCAACCGGTCGTCCTTTCCATGATCCAGATAGACTTCAGCGAATCCGATCAAACCGCCTTGAATGAGGGGCGTTACCGCCATGCCCACCCTCGCGTCCGCCAACGGATGGAAGTGTTGTGGCTAAAAAGCCAGGGAATGGCGCATGGGGACATTGAACGGCTGGCACAGGTGAGTTCAACGACGGTCACCCGTTATTTGAAACGTTACCAACAAGGTGGGATCGCTGCCTTGGAACAACTGGATTTCCGTCGCCCAACCCGCCGGTTGGAACCTTTCCGTGAGCCCCTGAAGAAACATTTTGAGAAGCATCCACCGACCCGGATCAGTCAGGCGATCGCTGATATACAGCGCTTAACCGGCCTTGAACTCAAGCGGGAAGCCGTGCGGCTATTCCTGCATGACTTGGGTTTGTCCGTCAGGAAGGTGGGGATGATACCGGCGAAAGCCGACCCTGCTGCCCAGGAGACTTTTAAAAAAAGAGCTGGAGCCGCGTCTTGAGGAGGCCAAGGCCGGAAAACGCGCCGTTTTCTTTGTCGACGCCGCCCATTTTGTCCTGGCCCCGTTTCTGGGGTTCCTGTGGTGTTTCACCCGGCTGTTCATCCGCGCCCCTGCCGGACGCCAGCGCTACAATGTCCTCGGTGCGTTGAATGCAGTCACCCATGAACTGGTCACCGTGACCAATGACAGTTACATCAACTCCCAAAGTGTTTGTCAGTTGCTTCGGCAAATCAAGGCATTGGCCCTGGATGTCCCGGTGACCTTGGTGATGGACAATGCCCGTTACCAGCGCTGTAGCCTGGTACAAACATTCGCCCAAACACTCGGGATCGAACTGTTGTTCCTACCCGCTTATTCCCCCAACCTGAACCTGATTGAGCGCCTCTGGAAGTTTGTGAAGAAGGAATGCCTGTATTCACGTTACCATGAAAACTTTACCGCGTTTGCGCAGGCCATTGATGCCTGTTTGGCACAAACCCACACTACGCATAAAAAAGCCTTGGACTCCTTGCTGACTCTCAACTTTCAGACCTTTGAGGAATCTGCAATTATGGGCGGTTGAAGTATATCACACCGCGCTGCATTCTGTTTGCCATGATCATCAGCCACAAAATCCGCCTTGACCCCAACCATAAGCAAGCGACGTACTTGGCGAAAGCCGCAGGCACAGCGCGGTTTGCCTACAATTGGGCATTAGCGGAATGGCAAACCCAATACACGGCATGGAAGGAAGACAACACCCAGCCAAAACCCAACCAAATGCGCTTGCGCCGCCAATTGAACGCCATCAAGCGCGAACAATTTCCCTGGATGCTGGAAGTCACCAAAAACGCCCCGCAAATGGCGATTATCCAACTCGGTGCAGCTTTCAAGAACTTCTTTGCGGGGCGAGCCAAGTACCCGCAATTCAAAAAGAAAGGCAAAAGCCGCGACAGTTTCACCCTCACTAACGACCAGTTTGCCATCGACGCTTGCCGCATCCGCATTCCCAACCTTGGGTTAGTGCGGATGCGGGAAACGTTACGCTTTTCCGGTAAAATTCTCTCTGCCACGGTTTCCCGCACCGCTGACCAGTGGTTCGCCAGCATCACCGTGGACACCATCTCAAACCACCTCCTGCCTGCCGAAAACCAAGGCGCAGTGGGGGTAGATTTGGGTGTATCCGCACTGGCAACGCTGTCAACGGGGGAAAAAGTGGTCGGGGCGAAGCCGCATAAAGCCTTGCTTTCCCGCCTAAAACGGCTCTCGCGCAGCCTGTCCCGCAAGGTCAAAAGCAGTGCCAACCGCCACAAGGCAAAACAAAAACTGGCAAAACTTCACGCACGTATCGCCAATATCCGCCAAGACAGTTTGCACCAGCTCACCACGGATTTGACCCGCCGTTTTCACACCATCGGCATTGAAGATTTGAACGTGTCGGGTATGGTGAAAAATCGCCATTTATCCCGTGCCATCAGTGATATGGGGTTTTTCGAGTTTCGCCGTCAACTGGAATACAAGGCGGGAATGCGGGGTGCGGTGGTCGTGGTGGCTGATCGGTTTTTTGCCTCCAGCAAAACCTGTTCTGCTGCTGGCTGTGGGCATAAAGTGGACAAGCTGCCACTGTCGGTACGTGAATGGACTTGCCCCGTTTGCGGTGCAGTCCATGACCGTGACGTAAATGCCGCCAAGAATTTAGAAGAATACGCCGTGAGTTACACGGTGTCTGCCTGTGGAGGGGAAGGCTCTGGTCTTGGGCGCAAGCCGAAGACGAAACCAGCCCCCGTGAAGCAGGAATTCAACACCATGACTACTTTTAGTTAGCTATAGGTAGATTTGGGTAGGTTTGAAATAACGGTTTGAGAGTTTGCCCGATCAGCCATTATTGTTGTGGTTGACGAGCAAGAAGCTGAGTAAGTTGTTTTAAAAAATGGCGCGTTTAAGCGGGAAAACAGACATATGGTATTAACCCTGCTATACCTTACAGCGTCAAGACCTGAACATTTTTAAAGGTTTGAAAATTTGTTGTCATCAACTGGGTCAGTTCTTTCTTGTGATCGGTATCCAGCTTGTCGAGACAGTTGGTGATGGCCGCCTTGAAAGCGGGAAACTTATCATAGTATTTCGAGTACAAGCATTTTTTCTTGACGAACTTCCACAACCGTTCAATCAGATTGAGGTTGGGTGAATAGGTCGGTAAAAATAATAGTTCAATATTGAGCCTTTTCGCACAGGCAAACACGGCTTCACAGCGTTGATACTTGGCATTATCCAAGACCAAAGTGATCGGTATTTTGAGTGCTAACGCTGCAATTTTTTCCAATAATTCACACACGCTGTTAGCGTTGATATAGGAGTCGTTAGTGATCGTGATGAGTTGTAGCGTTATCGCATTGAGTGCGCCCAATACGTTGTAGCGTTGTCGACCACAGGGGGCTTTGATGAATACGCGGGAAAATGACCACAAAAACCCCAGAAACGGTGCTAACACGAAGTGGGCGGCATCGACAAAAAAAGGGCGCGTTTGCCCTCCTTAGCCTCCTGAATGCGCGGTTTTAGTTCATTTTCCAGGAACTTTTCTTGTGCTTCCACATCAGCTTTGGCGGGTATCATCCCCACTTTATGGATGTCCATCCCTATTTTCTTCATAAAGACACGTACCCTGTCCTCACTGCGTTTGATGCCTGTCAGCTCCTCAATCTTAGCGGCTGCCGCCTTGCTGGTTGCGGGGGGATATTCACGAAAATAGGCTTCAATCTTGTCTTTATATGCCATCAAATCACTCTGTGGTTTATTGAATCGTATTTCTTTAAGAGCTTCTAAACCGTTAGGTTGTAGGTAGGCGTTTAGGTAGGCAAGCAGCGTGGCTTCTGTAATCCTTTCCAATCGTTTGATTTCCTTATGCGTCAACTGTTGGGATTTCAGGTACAGCACGGACATTTTCTTACGGACTCTGGGATGAGGATGGCGCTCCTTCCAGTAGAACAGCTCCGCTATCTCATCCTCAGTGAAAGTGATTTTTAATGTCATACATTACTCATGGCTGCTTTTGTTACCAGTCATCTAACCATATTTCCTTGATCAAAAAAACTATTTTATGGCACGGACTGGTATAGCGTGACGAAATCAGCACTTCATGCTTTTGTTAGGGTAGAATCGGGACACCGCCGGAAATGACCCGGCTTTGTTGCAATGGTGCTGAATGGATGTTTCAACGATTAATCTGCCGTTAGCGGTGTTGCTGCCTTTTGTGGGGGCGGTGGCGGTGGCGTGGGCTGCGCATTTTCATCGGGTGGCGGCGGCATGGCTGGCGGGAGTCACGACATTACTGGCGTTGGGGGTGTTGTACCCTGCATTGATTGCCGTGTTTGACGGTGAGACGGTGGTTCAATCTTGGGCGTGGATGCCTGCTATCGGGCTGGATTTCGCCTTCCGCTTAGATGGTCTGGGTGCATTGTTTGCCCTGATGATTCTCGTCATTGGCCTGTTGGTTATCCTCTATGCGCGTTATTACCTGTCTGCCAAAGATTCAATGGGGCGATTTTTTGCCTACATGCTTACCTTTATGGGGTCGATGCTGGGCGTGGTGTTGTCGGAAAACCTGCTGCAATTAATGGTGTTCTGGGAAATGACTTCACTGAGTTCTTTCCTGCTGATCAGTTACTGGCAACACCGTAAAGATGCGCGGCAAGGGGCGCGGATGGCATTGGCAATCACGGGTGGCGGCGGGCTGGCTTTGCTGGCAGGGATTTTGCTGCTGGGGAAGATGGCGGGCAGTTACAACCTGTCGGATGTGTTGCTGGCGGGTGAGCAAATCCGTGCCCATGCGCTGTATTTGCCGACTTTGGTGTTGATTGCGATTGGGGTGTTTACCAAATCGGCGCAATTTCCGTTCCATTTCTGGCTGCCGAATGCGATGGCAGCACCGACCCCTGTTTCCGCGTATTTGCACTCCGCCACGATGGTGAAAGCGGGGATTTTCCTGTTGGCGCGATTTTTTCCGGTGTTGGCGGGTACGCCGGAATGGTCCTGGCTGATTGGCACGGTGGGGATGATTACCTTGCTGCTGGGCGCATTCGTGGCGTTGTTCCAGCACGATTTAAAAGGCTTGCTGGCGTATTCGACCATTAGCCATCTGGGGCTGATCACCTTGCTGTTTGGGTTGGGAACGGAACTGGCGGCGGTGGCGGCCTTGTTCCACATTATCAATCACGCCACCTTCAAGGCTTCGTTATTCATGGTGGCGGGAATTATTGACCATGAAACCGGCACGCGCGACATGCGCCGCATCAACGGTTTGCTGAAATACATGCCGCACACGGCGGTGTTGGCAATGATTGCGGCAGCGGCAATGGCGGGTGTGCCGTTGCTGAATGGTTTTTTGAGTAAGGAAATGTTCTTCGATCAGGCGGTGGTGGCTTCCGGGGAATCGTTGTGGGGGCAGACGATTCCGGTGATGGCAACGCTTGCTGGGGTGTTTTCGGTGGCGTATTCGCTGCGCTTTATCCATGACGTGTTTTTCAACGGTGAGCCGGTGAATTTACCGAAAACGCCGCACGAACCGCCGCCGTTTATGCGGATTCCGGTCGATGTGCTGGTGGTGTTGTGCATCGCAGTGGGGATGTTGCCGATGTTTACGGTCGCGCCGTTGCTGGCGGTGGCTGTGCAGGGAACATTGCAGGGCGTTCCGCCTGAATACAGTCTGGCGATTTGGCACGGGTTTAATGAGCCGTTGCTGATGAGTTTTATTGCGCTGGTGGGCGGAATTACGGTGTATGCGGTGCGCAAGCCTTTGTTTGCCTGGTATGAATCACGGGTGCGTGGTCAGCAATTGCGGCATTTGTATGACTGGAAAATCGACAAGCTGTTGCAGGTGGCGCGTGGCGTGACCCGTGGGTTTGACCGGGGGGCGTTGCAGGATAAATTGTTCTGGGTATTAGGTTTTACCTTGTTGATGGGCGCGGCGGGTTTCTTGTTGAGTGCTGCGCCCTTGTTGGGTGAGCGGGCATTGTTGCCGTTGGATGCGGTGAGTTTGGCAGTGGGGGCAACCTTGATTCTGGCCAGCTTATTGAGTGTGGTATTGCACCGCGAACGCTTGATTGCACTGGTAATCTTGGGCGCGGTTGGTTTGGTGGTGTCGCTGGCTTTCGTGAAATTTTCCGCACCGGATTTGGCCTTGACGCAATTGTCGGTGGAAATCGTTACGATTGTGCTGCTGATGCTGGCCTTGTATTTCTTGCCGCAATATACCCCGCGTGTCAGTGCGGTGTGGCGTAAGTGGCGTGACGGTATTTTGGCGGGATTGTTGGGGTTGGGATCAGCGGCGTTGGCGTTGGCGGTGATGACCCGTGAGACAGCGACGTTGGCGGATTATTTTGTGACGCAAAGCGTGCCGGGCGGTGGTGGTGCGAATGTGGTGAATGTGATTCTGGTGGATTTCCGGGGTTTTGACACCATGGGTGAAATCGCGGTGCTGGCACTGGCGGGCTTAGGGATTTTTGCTTTGTTGCAGCAAATTAAATTGTATGCGCCTGCGGAAGATAGCAGTGGACGCGCTTGGGCGTTGGAGGCGAATCCGTTTATTTTGCAAACGTTTAGTCGGGTGTTGTTCCCGCTGATGTTGATGGTGGCGGTGTTTGTGTTCCTGCGTGGGCATAACTTGCCGGGTGGCGGATTTATTGCGGGGTTGATTGCGGCCCTAGCGATTGTGTTGCAGAACTTGGCGAATGGGATTGGCTGGACGGCGCAACGGATTCGCACTGACATGCATTCGTGGCTGGCGGCGGGTTTGCTGGTGGCAGCAGGCACGGGGATGGTGGCGATGGCGTTGGGGTATCCGTTCCTCACGTCGGCTTATACGCATGTGCATTGGCCTGTCGTGGGTGATTTTGAGCTGGCAAGTGCGATGTTCTTTGATACTGGGGTATTTTTGGTAGTGGTTGGGGCAACGGTGATGATTCTGGTGGAACTGGGCAAGCTTAACCGAGTGGATGCGCCCGCACCTGTGCTGCAAGGAGAGGTGTAATGGAAGGTTTGATTGCCTTGAGTATCGGGGTGCTGGTGGCTTGCGGGGTGTATCTGGTGTTGCGTGCCAGTACCTTTCCGGTGGTGATGGGGCTGACGTTATTGTCGTATGCGACCAATCTGTTTTTGTTTGCGATGGGGCGGCTGGCCATTGGTGTGCCTGCGATTGTGCGCCCGGATGCAGCGGGATATGCCGACCCGTTGCCGCAGGCATTGGTGTTGACGGCGATTGTGATTGCCTTCGGGATGACCGCGTTTGCCATCGTACTGGCGTTGAAAGCGCGGGGCGAAACGGGCAGTGATCATGTGGATGGGAAAGGGGGTGAGGTGTGATGATGCACTTGCCGATTCTTCCGATCCTATTGCCGTTGTTGGCGGGAATCCTCTTGCTGTTACTGCGTCCGCTGGGTTTGCAGGTGCAACGCATGGTGGGTTTTGCCGCCGCGTTTGCCTTGCTGATGTTGGTGGTGTGGTTGTTTGATGGCGCACTGGCTGGGCAGCGGCAGGTGTATGCGTTGGGCAACTGGCCTGCGCCATTCGGCATTACCTTGGTGTTTGACCAGCTTGCGGTCTTGATGCTGCTGGTAACGGCAGTGCTGGCGGTCGGGGCGTTGTGGTATGCGATTGTCACCGAGATTGATGCGCAAGGCAGCCATTTCCATGTGTTGTTCCAGATGCAATTGTTTGGCTTGAATGGGGCGTTCCTGACCGGGGATGCGTTTAACCTGTTTGTGTTCTTTGAGGTGTTGTTGCTGGCTTCTTACAGTTTGCTGCTGCATGGCGGTGGTAAGGAACGCACCGTGGCGGGGCTGCATTATGTGGTGGTGAATCTGGTCGGTTCGACGGTATTCCTGTTTGCGTTGGGGGCGTTGTATGGCGCGTTGGGGACGCTGAATATCGCGGATATGGCGGCGAAAGTGGCGGCATTACCGGCAGAGCGTGAAGGGTTGGTGATGGCGGCGGGTTTGTTGCTATTGCTGGTGTTCGGGCTGAAGGCGGCGATGTTTCCGCTGTATTTGTGGTTGCCTGCGGCGTATGCAAGGACTTCTGCGCCGGTGGCGGCCTTGTTTGCGATTATGACCAAGGTTGGGGTGTACGCGATTATCCGGGTGCATGGCACGGTGTTTGGGGCGGATGCCGGAAATCTGGCGTATTTCTACGCGCCTTGGTTGCTGGGGCTGGGGCTGATTACCTTGGTGCTGGCGGCGTTGGGCGTGCTGGCGGCGTTTCGCTTGCGCTTTCAGGTGGCGTATCTGGTGCTGGCTTCGGTGGCGATGTTGCTGATTGCGGTGGGGCTGCATTCTGAAACGGGGTTGGCGGCGGCGTTGTACTATTTGGTGCATTCTACCTTGCTGGCGGGCGGTTTATTCCTGTTGGCGGATGTGATTGTGCGCGGGCGTGGGACGTATGCCGACCGTTTTGACCCCGGTATGCGCTTGCCACACCATCGTTTATTGGGTGGTTTGTTTATGTTTGCGGCGGTGGCGGCTTTGGGTTTGCCGCCGTTGTCGGGATTTTTTGGCAAGTTGTGGATTTTGCAGGTGGCGTTGGAGCATCCCTGGCGTTGGGCTGTGTTGGCAATAGTTTTGCTGAGCAGTGCCTTGTTGTTGATTGCCTTGGCGCGTAGCGGTTCGGTGTTGTTTTACAAAGTGAAAGATCATGCTGATGCGGCAGATCCGGTATTGCCTACAGAGATTCCGGCATTTGGGATGAGTCTGGTGGCGGTGGTGTGGCTACTGGTGGCAGTGCCGTTGCTGGTGGTGTTGGCGCAGCCGGTTTCTGACGTGATGCAGCAAATTGTTGCGCAAACTTTGGATACGGCGGGGTATCGGGCGGCAGTGTTTGACTCTGCGGTGGGAGGTAAATGAGCATGTTGAAACGATTCTTGCCGCATCCGCTATTGAGCGTGTTTTTGTTGCTGATCTGGTTGTTGCTGAACAATACCCTGGCAATGGGGCATGTGGTGTTGGGGGCGGGTCTGGCGTTGCTGATTCCGTTTTTGACGGTGGGATTTTGGCCGGAACGGGTGTGTGTACGCCGCCCGTGGGTATTGCTGAAGTTTGTGGCGGTGGTGTTGTGGGATATTGTGGTCGCGAATCTGAATGTGGCGGTGTTGATTCTGGGTTCGACGCACAAGCTCCAGCCTGCGTTTATGCGGCTGGATTTGGATATTCGTTCGCCTTTGGGTGTGAGTTTGCTGGCGAATACGATTTCGCTGACACCGGGGACGGTTTCGTGTGAGGTGTCGGCTGATAGACAGCACCTGATGATTCACGCGCTGCATGTGACGGATGTGGAAGCCAGCATTCGAGAAATGAAGCAGCGTTACGAGCAACCATTGATAGAGGTGTTACGCGAATGTTGAGTATGGTGTTGCCTTGGGCATTCGGTATGGTGTCGTTGGCGTTGTTATTGAGTTTGTACCGCTTGTTGGTGGGGCCAGATGTGCCGGATCGGATTTTGGCACTGGATACGCTGTACCTGAACACGATTGCGTTACTGGTGTTGTTCGGCTTGCTGCAAGGCAGTGCGTTGTATTTCGAGGCGGCCTTGCTGATTGCGGTCATGGGCTTTGTGGGTACGATTGCGCTGAGCAAGTATTTGCTGCGCGGCGATATTATGGAGTAGGGCGATGTTGGATGCAGTGTTAGCGATTTTGGTGTTGGTGGGGGCGTTTTTTACGCTGGTGGGGTCGTGGGGACTGGCGAAAATGCCGGACTTTTTCATGCGCCTGCACGGGCCGACTAAGGCGACGACCATTGGCGTGGGAGCGGTGTTGGTGGCTTCGGCCTTGTACTTTTCGTTCAATACCGATGGGGTGAGCTTGCATGAAGTGCTGGTGACGCTGTTTTTGTTCATGACAGCACCGGTGAGTGCGCACATGATGGCGAAGGCGGCGTTGCATTTGCGGGTGAAGCAGGTGGAGCGTACACGCCAACCTTAGTGGAATCGCGTTGAATAGGGGGTGGCTAATTCGTATGATGAAAGCCTTTAAGGAGGAAATGATAATGATGCAATCCATTAGTACCGAACAACCGTTCACTGAGTACCCCGTGCGTCAGGTCGAATTTGCCGGTATTCCTACTTACCGCGATAGGGTTGCGGCGGTATGACGCTTGAGGAACTCAACACCCAGATTGCCCTCGGTGAAGACAGTCGCCGTCAGTTTAAGCAAGACATCAATAATACCGATGCGTTAGCGGCTGAAATGGCAGCGTTTGCCAATACTGACGGGGGCGTGATTTTCTTGGGTGTTGCGGATGACGGCACATTGCCGGGTTTGACCTTGGCGGACGTGGCGCGTTTAAACCAGATGATTAGCAATGCGGCTTCCCAGCATATCCGTAGCCCGCTGGCGGTACAGACTGAAAATATTGCGCTGGGTGACGGACGTTTATTGATAGCCCTGACGACTCCCAAAGGTTTGGATAAACCTTATTTTGATCGTAATGGGGTGATTTGGCTAAAAAGTGGGGCGGATAAACGCCGGGTCAATTCCAAGGAAGAATTACGCCGTCTGTTCCAGAGCGTGGATTTGTTACACGCTGATGAAGTGCCGTGCAGAGTGGGTATTGAGGCGATTGATAGTCGCAGTTTGGCGGATTTCTTGCAGGCAACTTACGGCTTGGATATTCCCGAAAAAGGTGCTGATTTATTACGTTTGTTGCAAAATATGAACCTTGCGACAGGTGAGGGTTTCTTAAACCTCGCGGGGGTATTGTTGTTTGGCAAACACCCTGAATGGGTGAAGCCTGCTTTCATCGTCAAAGCGGTGGCATTTCCCGGCAATGTGATTGAATCCAGCAGCTACGTGGATAGCGAAGACATTGGTGGCAGGCTACGCGACGTGTTTGATGATACCTTGCGTTTTATTATGCGTAACCTGCATAAGCGGCAAGGGCAGCAAAGTTTCAATTCGGTGGGTGAGCCTGAAGTACCGCGTTTGGTATTTGAAGAGTTGCTAGTTAATGCATTGATTCATAGGGATTATTTTATCAGTGCGCCGATTCGGGTACTGGTTTACGCTAACCGCATTGAAATTATCAGCCCCGGTCACTTGCCCAATAATCTTACTGTTGAAAAAGTTAAAGCGGGTAACTCGAATTTGCGCAATCCTATCTTGGCATCGTTCATTGCCAAGAAACTATTGCCTTACCGTGGCTTAGGTTCAGGGATTCTGCGAGCGTTGGAAGCGTGGCCTCAGATTGATTTCAAGGATGATCGTGAGGGTTGTTTGTTTACCGTCACGGTGTGGCGGCCTGCGGATTAATCACATTACCTTGAAATCCTACCCCTACCATTTTTCCTTCACTTCTGCTGCTGCCGCTGTTGAGGCATCGGTAGCATTAGCGGCTATGTTTACTCGCCTAGAAAATTGGGGTTTGGTACGTGAGCAAGTGTTGCGGGAAAATATTTTTCAGGCACGTACCGTCAGCTATGCAGAGCGGCTGTTCCGGGAAATCGCCAGCCGTTTGCAGACACTTAACGATGCAGAGGTTCACTTGCTGGCGACGGGGAATATAGCTGAACAACGGCAACTGGTATGGTTGGCTATTTGTCAGCGTTACGCACCCATCCATGACTTTGCCCTGGAAGTGCTGGTTGAAAACCACCACCAGTCACGTCTCCATCTTGCCGAAGAAGCGTTTGAGGCATTTTACCATCGCAAGGCGGAATGCCATGTTGAGCTGGAAAATTTGGCATCCGTGACCCTCAAGAAAGCCCGACGGGTTGTATTCAGAATGTTGAAGGAGTGTGGCTTGCTGAATGCTGATAACCTGATTCTTCCCCAGTCCTTAAGTCGTTCACTCATACTGGCGATGGGGCGGGACGTTGACGTAAAAAGCAGGATTTTTCCGGGGGTTGGGAACCACGCATGATTGAGCGAAAACTTCAGGGCTGTATATCCCGCCACAACCGGGATGCTGCTTACGCCCACCTGACGGATGTGCTTGCCAGCGAAGCATTTTTGACGAATCAAGGCTTGAACAACGACATTCCGTTCCATATCTGCCCGTTTCAGCCGGAACTACGCAATGACGTGGTACAACTGATCCGCCAACTGGTCAATTACCTGCACGCTGCCGGTAAGCGGGTGCTGGAAATCAACCTGTACGATTTGGTGGTGGAGATTTTACAGGCGGAAGGGGATTGGGAGTGGTTGCAGGAAAGCGAGTTTGAACTGAGCCGGGCAAACCTTAAGGAAGATTTACAGGCTATTCTGGATGTTGAAACCGTGATAACCCCTGCTATTGCCAAACAGATGGCGGCGGCAAACTTCGATGTGTTGTTCATTACCGGCGTGGGCGAAGTATTCCCGTATATCCGTTCGCACAATATCCTGAATAATTTGCAGCGCTACGCCAAAGAAAAACCTACCCTGATGTTTTTCCCCGGCATTTATCAGCACTCGCTGGAAAAAGGCGCGTCACTGAATTTGTTTGGGCGTATCACCGACGACAAATATTACCGCGCTTTCAATATTCTCGACCGCGCTATCTGACAAGGATTTTTCATGCAACTGCAACAACTGTTTGAACGGGATGTAGCCCGCCCGATAGAGGGTGTCATCAAGGCGGACGATGATGCCAGCCTGCTGCTGGAACTGGATGAATACGTCATTACCGATGAAGTCGGCAAACAACTGGATGCGTTTCTGGATGCTTACCTGAATTATGCTGGAGCCAACGGGGTGTGGATTTCCGGGTTTTTCGGTTCGGGTAAATCCCATCTGTTAAAAATGCTGGCGTTGTTGCTGGAAAACCGGGCGGTTGATGGCTGGAGTGCGCTGGACATCTTTCTGGATAAACCCAGATGCCGCGCTGACGGTATCTTTTCCGGCAATTTGAAGCGGGCAGTCACCATCCCTTCCGAAAGTATCCTGTTCAATATCGAGCAGAAAGCCGATGTCATCAGCAAAACCGAACTGAATGCGCTGATCGCTGTTTTTGTGAAAGTGTTTGATGAACATTGCGGTTATTTCGGTAAACAGCCTTACCTTGCCCAGTTTGAGCGTGAGCTGGATATGGATAAGCTGTTTGAACCCTTCAAGGCGGCTTTTCAGGATAAGGCCGGGGAGAGCTGGGAATGGGGGCGGGTGCGTGCCAAGCGGGTGTCACGGCAGATAGATGCGGCTTACCAACAGGTCACAGGGCAGGCGACGACCAACATACTCGACAAGTATCGCAGCGACTACCGCCTTTCCATCGAGGATTTTGCGGAACAGGTAAAACAGTATATTGACAGCAAGGGCGCAAACTTTCGGCTGAATTTCTTCGTCGATGAAGTCGGGCAATACGTCGCCGACAACACCAAGCTGATGACCAACCTGCAAACCGTGGCAGAAAGCCTTGCGACCAAATGCAACGGTCAGGCATGGGTGATCGTGACGGCGCAGGAAGACATGCAAAATGTGATTGGTGATACCAGCAAGCAGCAGGGCAATGACTTCAGCAAAATTCAGGCGCGTTTCAAAAACCGCATGAAACTGACCAGTCAGAATGTGGCGGAAGTCATCCAGCGGCGTCTGTTGCAAAAAAAGGCTGGGGCTGCGCCATCCTTGGAAGCCTTGTATCAGCAACACGCCAATAACTTCAAAACCCTGTTTGATTTTGCTGATGGCACACAAAGCCGCCCCAACTTCCGCGATCAGGAACATTTTGTCGATAGCTACCCGTTTGTGCCCTACCAGTTTGCCCTGTTTCAGGATGCGATCCAGAACCTTTCCCTGCACAGTGCGTTTGAAGGCAAACACAGTTCTGTGGGTGAGCGTTCCATGTTGGGGGTGTTCCAGCAGGTTGCCATTTCGATCAAGGCGCATGAACTGGGGGAACTGGCGACCTTTGACCTGATGTTTGAAGGTATCCGTACTGCCCTAAAAACCGCCATCCAGCAATCCATTCTCAAAGCCGAGCGGCATCTGGATAACCCGTTTGCCATCCGTTTGTTGAAAGCCCTGTTTCTGGTCAAATACGTCAAGGACTTCAAGCCGACGGTGCGCAACCTGTGCGTGTTGATGCATGACCATTTTGAGCGCGATGTGCCCAGCCTCAAAACACAGGTGGAAGAAGCCCTCAACCTGCTGGAAAAGGAAACCTATATCCAGCGTAATGGCGAGTTATACGCCTACCTTACCGATGAAGAGCAGGACATAGAGCAGGAAATCAAAAACACCACGATTGACCAGGCGGTGGTGGCTGCCGAACTGGAAAAGCTGGTGTATGACGGCGTATTGAAGCAGCGCAAAATCCGTTCCGATGAAGACCTGCGCGATTATGCCTTTACCCGGCGGCTGGATGACAACGCGGCTGGGCGTGAATATGAACTCGCCATCAATGTCATTACCTCGTTTCACGAATACGCTGGCGCAGAAGAAAAACACCGGGTTGACAGTATCTACAAGGACGAGCTGGTGATCCTGTTGCCTGCCAGCGAGCGGCTGGTGCGTGATTTGCTGATGTACAAGCAAACCGAAAAATACGTCGCCCACGAAACCCGCGCCACCCAGCAGGACAGCATCAAGCGCATTCTGGATGAGAAAAACCGCCAGAACGGGGAGCGTCTCAACCAGCTTAAGGTGCTGGTGAACAAGCTGATGGGCAGCGCCAAGTTTTTCGTGGCAGGGCATGAAATCGAGTTAAGCGGCGAAGACGGTCAGAACAAAACCATCCGCGCTTTTCAGGCGTTGGTCAAACGCACTTACCCCAATCTCAGGATGTTGCGTGGGGTGCAGTACAGCGAGAACAACCTTGCCGATATTCTCCGCCAAGGTAGCGGGCAGGGTTTGTTGGGTGATGAGGCCGCGTTGCCGGAAGCCCAGCAGGAAGTACTGTCGTTTATTCAGGGCAACCATCGGGGCGGAGTGCGCACCACTGCCAAGTCCCTGCTGGACAGATTCGAACGCAAGCCCTACGGCTGGTCGTTTGCAGCGGTGCTGTGTACGCTGGCCTACTTGTGCGCCCGTGGCAAGGTGGAAGTACGCGAATCGACCAATCTGCTGGATGAGGCGGAACTGGCGCGGGCGTTACGCAATACCGCTACCCATGACAAACTGATCCTCGACCCGCAGGTGGAATTCAGCCAGTCGCAATTACGCGCCGTGAAGGAATTCTACAACGACTTTTTTGAGCGCATGACCTCGGCGGCAGAAGCCAAGGCACTGGCGCAGGACGTGCAACGTGCTTTCGGGGAATTGCTGGAAACGTTACGGGAATTGCAGGCACAGAGCAACCGTTTCCCGTTCCTGCGGATGCTGGAATCAGTGGTCAAGGAACTCAAGGCGCTGCAAGACAAGCCCTATACCTGGTTCATTGGTGAGCTGGTGAATCAGGAAGCGATCTGGTTTGAGCGCAAGGAAAAGCTCATCGACCCGCTGACGGGTTTCATGAAGGGGGCGCACAAAGCGAGTTATCTGGAAGCACGGCAATTTCTGGATGAGCAAAAAGCCAACCTGAGCTATGCCGGAAGTAACTTGCCGGAACTGCTGGATTCCGCCCTGCTTGACCCTGAAGTTTACAAGAGCAATAAAATTCAGGGTATCAAGGCGCAACTGGCTGAGTTGCAGCAACAATTGGCTCAGGCGCGGCAGCACGAGGAACAACAGGCGTTGGCGGGTATTGAAGCCTTGCAGCAAAAACTGCTTGGGTTTGAACAATTCAATGCGCTGGATAGCGGGCGGCGGCAGGAGCTGTTACAGCCTTTCGAGACAGTCCGCCAGCACATTGGGCAGCAAGTGTTGATTGCCGTAATCCGTGATATTCAACGCCGCTTTGAGGATGAAACTTATGCGGGGCTGATCCAGAAGCTGATGTTGTGGTCGCGCCCCAAACTGGAACCGACAGGTAAATCAGGTGTTACGCCTGCCAAACCCGTGGTTAATGAACCTGAACCGGCCATCGAATCCGTCGCTGTCCGCAGCATCCGTGTGCCTTACCCGCAGCCTTGGTTGTCGACAGAGGCTGAGGTCGACGATTATCTTGAACATTATCGGCGGGAATTGCTGAAGCTGGTTCGGGCGGGGAAGCGTGTTCAGTTGTAACTGAATCTGCACCACTCCGAACGTTCCCCCCCCATCCCCCGCCCTTCCCCCGCAAGGGGTGAAGGGGGCAAGAGGGGTTTCACCTATCGGTATAATGCACTTCTTAACTTCTTAGCCCCTTCACCCCTTGCGGGGGAAGGGGTTGGGGATGGGGGGAACGTTCGGAGTGATATTGTTTGTAGCGGGCAGACAAATCTTCTGGGCCGCTAAAACCACCGATAAAGCCACTATCCCGCCAGATTTGTTTCTGGCGTTTGGCTAATTGCAGTTCATCATCTGTCTGCTTATCCACTTCGATGTTGATGTGTGTAGTAGCGTTCATTCGGTATTTCCTGTTGCAAGATGGCTATCATATAAAATTAGCCTAACCAGTTGTAATTGAATTTACCTTCCCACTCCGAACGTTCCCCCCATCCCCCGCCCTTCCCCCGCAAGGGGTGAAGGGGGCAAGAGGGGTTTCACCTATCGGTGTAAGGCGTGCCGAATTTGTTGTAAAACGGCTTGCTGATCATTCAGGATTTCGTGATTCCAAAAGCGTAATACTTGGAAATTTTGTTGCTGCATCCAGTTGTCGCGTTCACGGTCATAATCTTGTTGGTCGTTATGATGATTGCCATCGAGTTCAATCACTAACCGGGCTTCCAGGCAAACAAAATCAGCGATGTAACGCCCCAATGGTGTTTGACGGCGAAAACGGTAGCCGTCGAGTTGGCGTTTCCTCAAAGCTTCCCACAATTGTTGTTCGGGTGTTGTCATGTTCTTGCGCAGGTTGCGGGCAAGATCACGATGAATCTTGTTATTTTGTTTTTCCATCCAACCAGTGTCAGTAACCTCACCCGGCTAAGCAATATTCACCGACAGACTGCCCCCTCTTGCTCCCTTCACCCCTTGCGGGGGAAGGGTTGGGGATGGGGGGGGGAATGTTCGGAGTGCTATTTCCTGTTATCCTTCCCCTCTAGTTCTTTAGTAGAAAAAGCTCGCATGGAAACCACCAAACTCAAAAAATTTGCCCAATCCGCCCGCCGCACCCTGCTCACCCAAGTCGGCAGCAAGCTGAAGCTGGTGCTGGCTCATGACAGTGCGGCGCGGCGTGAAAACCCGCTGGCGGTCGCCGAACTGGAGCAGCAGCTTGCCGCCAGCAGCGACAAGCAGGTGGTGGAACAGGTTGCTTACCTGTGGTTTAACCGCTTGTGTGCGCTGCGGTTTATGGATGCCAACGCTTACAACCGCATCCGCGTGGTGTCGCCTGCCGATGGGCAGTTTCAGCCGGAAATTCTGGCGGAAGCCAAGGCGGGGCATATTGATGAGGGGTTATTGCACGGCAAGTTGCGTGAACAGGTGCTGGCATTATTGAGTGGGGCAGCACCCAGCCGTGACCCGCAGGGCGAGGCGTACCGTTTGCTGGTGGTGGCGGTGTGCAATGATTATCACCGGCTGATGCCGTATTTGTTTGCCAGGATTGATGATTACAGCGAATTGCTGATGCCGGATGATTTGCTGTCGGAAAATTCGATTCTGGCGTATACCCGCGAGGCGATGACCCCGGAGGCTTGCGAGAGTGTGGAGGTGATCGGCTGGTTGTATCAGTTTTACATCTCGGAAAAGAAAGATGAGGTGTTTGAGGGGCTGAAAAACAATAAGAAGATTACGGCGGAAAATATTCCGGCGGCGACGCAGTTATTTACCCCGCACTGGATTGTGCGTTATCTGGTGGAGAATTCGCTGGGACGTTTGTGGTTATTGAATCGCCCGCAGTCGGGAATTCGGGCGCAGATGGCTTATTATATTGAGCCGGAAACGCCGGAGCGCGATTTTCTGAAAATCCGCACGCCGGAGGAGTTGAAGATTTGCGATCCGGCGTGTGGGTCGGGGCATATATTGACGTATGCGTATGATTTGTTGTTTGCGATTTATGTGGATGCGGGGTATGACGCGGCGGAGATTCCCGAAAAGATTCTGACGCATAATCTGTATGGGATTGAGATTGATGAGCGGGCGGCGGAATTGGCGGCGTTTGCGTTGGCGATGAAGGCGTTAAAGGGTGATCCGTTGGGGGCGGGGAATAATCGGCGGCGGTTTTTCCGCAAGCCGTTGAAGCCGAATATTTGCCGCTTGGAAAAGGTGGTGGTGAGTGCGCAGGCGGTGGATGATTATGTGGGGTTTGTGGGGCGTGATTTGTTTACGGCGGATTTGCGCCAGACTTTGAAGCAGTTTGAGGAGGCGGATAATGTCGGGTCGTTGATTCGCCCGGCGTTGCGGAATGCGGCGGATGCACTGGCGACGCTGGAGGCCAAAGACGTGGCGGGGCAATTGTTTTTGACGGGTACGCACGCCAGCGTCCTCAAGGTATTGCGGCAAGCGGCGTACCTCAGCCCCCAATACCACGTCGTCATCGCCAACCCACCCTACATGGGCAGCAAAGGCATGAACCCCCGCCTCGCCACTTGGCTAAAAGACCACTATCCCGACTCCAAATCCGACCTGTTCGCCGCCTTCATCGAACGCGGTTTGGAACTGATTCCAAAGTATGGTTACAGTGCAATGGTAACTATGCAAAGCTGGATGTTCCTATCATCCTATGAAAAGCTGCGTGCTAAATTGATGAGAACAACATCTATGGAATCAATGGCTCACATGGCGAACATGGTTATGGGTATTGCTTTCGGTACAGCAGCAACCGTTTGGAAGTTAAGTGGAAGTGTAAAAAGTAGTGGAGCTTTTTGCTATATCGAATACGAAGATATTTGCAATGATAAACCGATTGCTTTTCCCCCTAATAATGATCGTAATAATAAAGTAAAAGGCAATGTTTTTCGCGCATCTGCTGCCGACTTTCAGAAAATTCCTAGTAGCCCGATTGCTTATTGGGTTACAAAGAAAATGAGAGAAGTATTTAACAGTCAATTAGTGTCAGATTTTTCTGATGTTGGCAAGGGTCTTGATACTGGAAACAATGATTATTTTCTAAGATTCTGGCATGAAAATAAGTTTAAAACTGATAGATGGTTTCCTTGTCAAAAAGGAGGGGATTTTCGTAAGTGGTATGGAAATAATAGACGAGCGACTTGCAAAATCCGACAAACTGAGTTGCTCAATTTTCAGCATTGACCGAACGCCGCATATTCAGCCGATTTTTTACTCAATTTGACCAACGAAACCTGAGCTTTTTCAGTTTTACCGTAACTTTTGCTAAATTTCACCCATACCGATGCGACTGCTCCTGTTTTTCAGTCAGTCTTCCCGTGTTTTTTCAAACCCAGTCGCTTTATAACAAGACACGCATCAGTTGATCAGCACTCAACACCAAAATCCCAAACATCAAGTGGCTGTAAACTTTTTGCGCACCTTGCACCCACACATTCCGACCACCAAATTCATCCTTCAGGCGGGCATTGGTTCGTTCTACGGTGCTGCGAATTTTGTAACGCTCGGCATCAGCAGGTTCAAACGCTTCTTTCTGTCCGCCGCGAGGATTGTGATCAATCAGAGGGACATGCCCCAGATGACGGCTGTATTCGTGCAAATCAGCACTGCAATAGGCCGCATCCATCAGGTCGTAGAGACTGGTGACACGTTGGGCACTGATTTGAGAGAGTGGGATGGCTGCCCCGCTGTCGTGAAAGGAGGCGGAAGACAGAATGGCTGCTATCGGGACACCACAATCGGCGGTATCGATATGCAGTTTGTAGCCGTTCCAACTGTGCTTGTAGCCTTGGGCATTCTTCTTCGTCCCCCGGTTACACTGAACCGGTATCTCATCGAGTGCTTGCTGAAGTGACTGTTCCCGTTGGCGCTGAATCCGTGTTTGCCCTTGTTTTTTCTTTGGCTTTTCCTCGGCAACAGGCCGTTCACGTGCCTCAATGGCTGTTGAATCCCGACACAGGTGGCCGATCAGCGCATCGCCCAAATACGTTTTCACCAACGTTTCATGCACACGTTCCGCTAAACGCTGTTCAGCAAATTCAGCGAAGGCACGTGAAAAGGTGGATTCGGAAGGCAGTTTCTTGGTCAGGGGAAACCCGCAGATGCGTCGCAGGGAGCGATCGTTTTGCAGCCGGTCAATGAGTGCTCGCGTATTGACAATATTGAGCACGCTTTTGGCGACAAAAGCATTGGCAAACCAAGATCGCTCCGTCGCTGGCCGTCCAGACCCATCACGAAAAGAGCGCACAAAATCTTCAATGCGCGTCAGCTCCAGTACGTGAATGAGCTTTTCAAGCTTGGGGGTCAATGTGCCAAAGGCATCATTGAAGCAAGGCAGTATTTCAATTTGCAGCAAACTCCAGCGTTGTGCAATCAGGGCGCGTTCGGTAGAATTCATAGCGTGGGCTTAATGGTTGTTTTGATGCTTCTATTATCGCCGAAAACGGCAGCCCACACTTCTTTTTTCCTTCAGATGAAGGAAGGTTCACGCTGAAAATGTAATTTTGCAAGTGGCTCAGACATTATCTATAAATAATAATTATCGAAAAGTTTTTAAAACTTTCAATAGATTGGATTTCGCATGGAGTTTCTCAGGTTGTGTAGTCCGCAAGCAATTTCCATAATCTGGTCATCAAAGTCATCTTTTAAATTACGGTACACATCTTTCAGGCATCGGCAGCGTTTAATACCACTGATGATATGTTCAACGACTACCCTGCGGGCAGAAATTTGACGGTTTTCTTCTTTTTCTTGTGGGGTCAGGCATTTATTCCGTGGCTTCTTTTTTGGCTCAATGACGGTGACACCTTTTCCCATGTCAGCCCCCTTGAAGCCTAAATCACGTAAAATCACAGAACCCTCCGGTAATTGGGTCTGCTCCTCATCGGCAATTTTCTTGTCATGCTTCTTGCCTGAGTGAGTATCCCCTAAGTATTTGATATGTCTGTCAGCACAGCCAACGATGACATTGTTTTTAACCGTATGGGCTTTTTTTTTACCACTATAGTATTCGCGCTGGACATCATTATCCACGGGGCGCTGGATTCTCCGCTCTGTTCCGTCAATAATCAATTCCTGTTGCCCTTCTTCTGCTAGCCGTTCCATTAATTCTGAGGATAGTCGAATGGGCTTATGTCCCATGTTATCCAATGCACTTTGTAATACGGGACACAAGCGGTGTATCCAGTGGTTTGCCACACTTTGGGGAAGATCAAATGAATACGCCAGCACTTCTTGTAAAGGAGCCACTTGCAAAATTACATTTTCAGCGTGAACCTTCCTTCATCTGAAGGAAAAAAGAAGTGTGGGCTGCCGTTTTCGGCGATAATAGAAGCATCAAAACAACCATTAAGCCCACGCTATGAATTCTACCGAACGCGCCCTGATTGCACAACGCTGGAGTTTGCTGCAAATTGAAATACTGCCTTGCTTCAATGCATCTCCTTATACACAAATCAGTCCTCCCCCAACTCACTAGCCATCTGAATGCCATAAATGCAGTCAAGCACCCTTGAGTAGCCAAGCCAGATACTTTTAGACCCCGGTTCGCCGTCGGATTTTCTGCCCAGAAAGCCGCCCAGTTCTGCCAGATTGCGGATCACTTGATTGAGGGTAGGTATGCCATCGGGTAGTGCTTTTTTGCCGAGCCGGAAGGATACTTTCCATTCCAAGGGGTCAAACACCAGATCAGCCGGAAGTTCTGGGCAGGTACGCCCCAACCGCATCAGAAACATAATCCGCCAAGCCACCATGATGTAGAGCGCGAGGGCTTTTTCGATGCGCTCTTTGGTGTCCAGTTGCAGTTTTTCGACGCGACAACCGACTTTGAGGACATCAAAAAACATCTCGATCTCCCAACGTGCCCGATACCAGTCGATGAGTTCACAGGCAGCATCGGCGGTCTCCACACAGCGGTTGGTGACTAAACGCCAAATGAAGGGCGATTTTCCGGCGGGTGGGTTGATTTCTTTGGCTTGCACCAAGGTCAATAGCATCGGATGCTTACTCTTGGGACGCAAGGTATAACGTAACACCTTGATTTCTTGTACCACTTTGCGGGGCTTTTCACCCTGCTTGCGCGGTTTGGTAAAGGTGATACGAGTCAACGCTTTTTGTTGATCAATGGCATCCCACAGTTTGAGGTCATCCCCCAAAGCCCGGTTATGTTGCGCCCGTATCAGCAGGTCAGCCGGGTAATCCAAGGCTTGCGCCCGTTTGAGTAAGTCATAAAAGTCGCTTTCACGGTCGCCAGTATAAATGAGGCGGTGTTCAGGGCAGCGTGCCGCCAGTTCGGCTACCCGTTCATACCCTTCAATCCAGCGGCGGCTTTCTTTGATGCTGGGGTTGGCTTGGTCGGCAGCTTTGCTCAATCCCCGTGACCACATCCACGTATCGGTGATGCCCAACGGCAAACGTTCTGGGGTAATACACAAGGTCGGATGCAGGTACATCCCGCGTTGCTTGTCGTAGGATAACCGCCCTAAACCCTCGGTTTCTTGTCCATTGAAGTCCAGTTCGGTCGTATCTTGAATACACAGGATAATCCGCGAATCTTGTTGACGAATTCGGCACTCTGTCGCTTCAAAGTGGGATGCCATCAAAGCATCATGGCTCACCGCTTCATTCCAGAAGAAACGGTACGTCGCCAAGGTGCTTGACCAACTTTGGCAAGCCTTAGGGATGCTGGACTGGGGGGCTTTCAGCATGGCTTTGAGGATATGGGCGGCTCGTGTTTCGAGACGCTTGTCTCCCAAATCAAGATCGGTGAGTTCGGTAGATGACCAGTTCATGGGTGAAAATTGCTTATCTTACATCAGCTTGGGGACTTGTGTATAAGGAGATGGCTTCAATGATGCCTTTGGCACATTGACCCCCAAGCTTGAAAAGCTCATTCACGTACTGGAGCTGACGCGCATTGAAGATTTTGTGCGCTCTTTTCGTGATGGGTCTGGACGGCCAGCGACGGAGCGATCTTGGTTTGCCAATGCTTTTGTCGCCAAAAGCGTGCTCAATATTGTCAATACGCGAGCACTCATTGACCGGCTGCAAAACGATCGCTCCCTGCGACGCATCTGCGGGTTTCCCCTGACCAAGAAACTGCCTTCCGAATCCACCTTTTCACGTGCCTTCGCTGAATTTGCTGAACAGCGTTTAGCGGAACGTGTGCATGAAACGTTGGTGAAAACGTATTTGGGCGATGCGCTGATCGGCCACCTGTGTCGGGATTCAACAGCCATTGAGGCACGTGAACGGCCTGTTGCCGAGGAAAAGCCAAAGAAAAAACAAGGGCAAACACGGATTCAGCGCCAACGGGAACAGTCACTTCAGCAAGCACTCGATGAGATACCGGTTCAGTGTAACCGGGGGACGAAGAAGAATGCCCAAGGCTACAAGCACAGTTGGAACGGCTACAAACTGCATATCGATACCGCCGATTGTGGTGTCCCGATAGCAGCCATTCTGTCTTCCGCCTCCTTTCACGACAGCGGGGCAGCCATCCCACTCTCTCAAATCAGTGCCCAACGTGTCACCAGTCTCTACGACCTGATGGATGCGGCCTATTGCAGTGCTGATTTGCACGAATACAGCCGTCATCTGGGGCATGTCCCTCTGATTGATCACAATCCTCGCGGCGGACAGAAAGAAGCGTTTGAACCTGCTGATGCCGAGCGTTACAAAATTCGCAGCACCGTAGAACGAACCAATGCCCGCCTGAAGGATGAATTTGGTGGTCGGAATGTGTGGGTGCAAGGTGCGCAAAAAGTTTACAGCCACTTGATGTTTGGGATTTTGGTGTTGAGTGCTGATCAACTGATGCGTGTCTTGTTATAAAGCGACTGGGTTTGAAAAAACACGGGAAGACTGACTGAAAAACAGGAGCAGTCGCATCGGTATGGGTGAAATTTAGCAAAAGTTACGGTAAAACTGAAAAAGCTCAGGTTTCGTTGGTCAAATTGAGTAAAAAATCGGCTGAATATGCGGCGTTCGGTCAATGCTGAAAATTGAGCAACTCAGTTTGTCGGATTTTGCAAGTCGCTCATTATGGCATCCCCATACTTATCAAGTGACATTTGACCCAAGGCAATTCTTGATATTTTTACCCATCGCATTATTTGTGACCCCGCTTCAGGCGGCAGCGGAAGAGTTTTTATTTCGCGGGTACTTTATGCAGGGTTTGGGTTTGTTGAGCCGCAGAGCGATTATTCCTGTCCTTGGGTCTTCCTTGCTATTCATGGCAGCGCACTTGGCAAACCCAGAAATGGGTGAGGATAAATATTTAATTCCTCTGTTGTATTTGTTAATGGGATTGTTCCTAGCCATTATTACCGTGAAGAGCAACTCACTGGAGTTAGCGATTGGTGTTCATGCCGCTAATAATCTGTTTACCGTATTGATTATGAATTATGCTAATTCAGCGTTGCCGTCACCTGCATTATTCACCGCCAGTCAGGTTGACCCATTGATCAGCTTAATCAGTTTTGTGGTGGTAGCCGCTCTATTTTATTGGATTATGTTTAGGCGCTGGAATGTTAACCATGCACAGCCATGGCTATAAGAGCACAGACTGTGCATGGTCGGTTGCCAAGGGTTATTTCAGCCCCAGATATTGGGTTGGATGCACATCCATCACATTGTCTTCCCATCCGGTGATTTTCGGGCTGACCAAGTGTTGAGTGGTGTTGTAGTAAATCGGGATGATCGGCGTATCCGCCAGTAGGATCCGTTCGGCTTGTTCCATCGCTTCTTGGCGCTTTTTGGCGTCGGTTTGGGTTTCGGCTTCTGCCATTAAACGGTCGAATTCGGGGTTCTTGTAGCCAGAGGTGTTCATTTCACCCACATCTGACTTGAACAGGCTGAGGAACGTGTGTGCATCGTTGTAATCGCCAATCCAACTGGAGCGTACTACTTGGAACTGCTTTTGCTTGCGTGAGTTGAGGTAGACTTTCCACTCTTCATTACGTAGGTTGGTTTTTACACCTAAGGTTTGTTTCCACATCGCAGCGACCGCAATCGCGAGTTTTTTATTGTTGTCGCTGGTGTTGTAGAGGATTTCGAGTTCCAGCAGTTTGTCAGCGCCATAGCCGCTTTCGGCATACAGCTCTTGGGCAAGTTTGGTGCGAGCGGCTTTATCCAGCGCTTTTTCTTCCATGTTTTGCTGGGTGTAATTATTGACGGGCGGAACCCAACCCCACGCGGGTATTTCACCGGCTTGGGTAATTTTTTCGGTGAGAATGTCGCGATCTAACGCCAGAGAGAGGGCGCGACGCAACTTGGGGTTTTCCTTGAAGGCGGGATTTTCCAGATTGAGCGCGTAGTAGTACGTGCCAATGTACGGCGTACTGTGGAATTCTGCGGCGAAATCTTGCGCGACGGTTTTAATCTGATCAGAAGGTACATCGTAAGTAATGTCGATTTCCCCGGCACGGTAGCGTTTGAGTTCGCTGTTCTGATCTTCGGTGGGGATGTAGTACACGCTGTCGATTTTCACCTCAGCGGCGCGGCGGTAATGCGGGTTTTTCACCAATTTGACGTGGGCTTGCGGTGTCCATTCGCTCAGGCAATATGCGCCGTTGCAGCGGATATTGTCAGGCTTGAGCCAGTCTTTACCCGCTTTTTCAACCGCTTGTTTCGGGATGGGGAATGCCATTGGGTGCATTAACATGCCAAGAAAATAGGAGGTGGGTGCTTTGAGGTTGATTTCTAGGGTTTGCGGGTCTAGGGCTTTCACGCCAATGCTGGCAGGGTCTTTTTGCTCACCTTTGTTGAAGGCTTCCGCGCCTGCAATCGGCCAGAGGATGAAGGCATAGTCCGAAGCGGTTTCCGGGGCAAGCGCCCGCTGGTAGGCGTACACAAAATCGTCAGCCGTCAACGCTGTGCCATCTGACCATTGGCTGTCTTTGCGCAAATGGAAGGTGTAGCGCTTACCGTCGGCGCTGATGTCCCATTTTTCTGCCACACCGGGTTGCAGCTTGCCAAACGCATCTTCTGTGACCAGCCCTTCAAACATATCGCGCTGAATATTCGCCTCAGACACGCCGGAGGATTGGTGAATATCCAGCGTTTCCGGTTCAGTGCCATTGCCGCGCTTCAACACGGTTTCGGCGAAGGCAAACGGGGCGTAGGTTAAACAGAGAACGAGGAACAAGCGTGGCAGTTTGCGCATGGTTTTTTCCGATTAAGTGGGTAGAAAGCATGATAACACAGGCTATTCGCCTAATGCCCGCGAGCGCATCAAAGCACGCATGAGCGGAAACCCTAGGGACGCACTGAGGTGTTCGGCGGTGTCTTTCAAAGCGCGGGTCGTTTGAAAGTCAGGCACTTTGCCCGCGAGGATCACCCAGTTTTTGCTGCCCGTCAGCACGGTGCGAATGTCGGTAAAGTGTGCGCGTAAAGCATCGCGTAACAGCGGGTCTTCGCGGTGTTCTGTCCAGCAATTCAGCACCAGCCAGCCGTCTTCCTTGAGATTAGCAGCACAGCGGGCGACGAAATCGGCACGTAATTGCACTTGATCGACACCATCGCCGTGGTAGAGGTCGGCGAATACTACGTCAACCTTGCGTAATTCTGCATTACTCAGAAAATCGTCGGCATCTTGCTGGATAATTTGCAGGCGTTTGCTGCGCGGCATTTGGAAAAAACGGTGGGCGATGTCGATGACGGTGGCGCGTAACTCCACGGCGGTGATGTGAATGCCGGGAATGTGGCGATGCAAAGCGGTGACTAAGCTGCCGCCTCCTAAGCCCAGAATCAGCACGCGCTTCGGTTGACAAAACAGCAGTACCAGCAACATCGCTTGGGTGTATTCGTATTGCAAGACGTGCGGGGCGGCTTTTAAACAGCGGCTTTGCTCATCATTGGGGGCAAAGGCTAGAATGCGGCATTCGCCATCATCGAGTACCGTGATTGAGCCGAATTCATCGTCGCTGTGGTGTAAGGTTTGTATCATGGCGTAAACGTATCACAACTGTGTGAGCAAAAGGAGTAAGCAAATGTCATTGGGGCCAGTCATGCTGGATGTAGCCGGTACGGAGTTGAGTGCCGAAGACCGTGAATTATTGCAACATCCCGCCGTTGGGGGCGTGATTTTGTTTGCGCGTAATTACCAAAATCCGGCGCAATTGGCGGCGTTGACAGCGGCGATTCGGGCAGTGCGCGAACCGCATTTGCTGGTGGCGGTCGATCAGGAAGGCGGGCGTGTGCAACGGTTTCGGGATGGTTTCCACCGTTTGCCGCCAGCGGGGTATTACGCGGCGTTGTATCAACACTCACCAGACGTTGCCAAGCACGCGGTGCAACGCATGGGCTGGTTGATGGCATCCGAGTTGCAAGCGGTGGGCGTGGATTTCAGCTTTGCGCCCGTGTTGGATATTGATCGTGGGTTAAGTCGGGTGATTGGTGATCGTGCCTTTGGGCAAGACACGCAAACAGTGATGACATTGACCTGCGCGTGGATGCAGGGCGCACGTTTGGCGGGCATGGTGTCGGTCGGCAAGCATTTCCCCGGTCATGGCGGTGTGAGCGCGGATTCGCACGAAGCCTTGCCGTGTGACGAGCGTGGCTGGGAAACGTTGTGGGCGGAAGACATTGCGCCGTTCGAGCATTTGATTGCTCAAGGACTGGAGGCGGTGATGCCGTCACACGTGGTGTATCCGTGCGTGGACGCTGCGCCAGCCGGGTTTTCAACGCGGTGGTTGCGAGACATTTTGCGCGGGCAAATGGGTTTTCAGGGCGCAATCTTCAGCGATGCCTTGGATATGGCAGCAGCGGCAGCCGCAGGCGATTTTGTGGGGCGGGCAAAAGCAGCGTTGGCAGCGGGTTGCGATCAGTTGTTGATGTGTAATAACCGTGCAGCCGCCATTGCGGTGGTGGAAGCCTTGGCGGATTATCGCGACACGGCGGCACAAGCGCGGTTGGCACGCTTATACAGCCGTCATTTCACGCCGCTTGAGCAGGTAAAACAACAGCCGACTTGGGCGGAAGCGGAGGCGGTATTGGCGCAGTTCGCGGCGGATAGCGCATCTGGCATGACCTTGGCGTATGACCCGACCACACGCGGTGGTACGGTGCTGTAGGCGTTATTCCTTGAGCTTGATGAGCAAATGCCCCTCTGCAACATGGATGTTGTCGACACCGGCGGCGAAGGACTGCCAGAAACCTGCATCGCCGCCAAATTCGTTGACCAAATCCACGTTTTTCAGGTTGCCCAGCCAAGCATTGGGCACGGGTACGCCCCAGACGCTTACGCCTTTGAGCTTGATAATCGGGTTATTGTTGGCGTAAGCCAATTCCATGCCCGCATTCACTTTGAGCGTTTTGCCGCCAATAAACGGGAAGTCGGGGTCAAGTGGCAGCAAGATTTTGGCGCTGGCAAGGTTGTCAGCAAGGTCGATGACCGCTTTTTCTGCCATGTCAGTGTTTTTGGCAAGCAAAGCATTCAGCTCTTTTTCCGTGAGCGAAATTTCACGGCTTGCACCAACTTCGGTATACGGTTCGGGTGTGAGATCGTCCGCAGGTGTGGGTAAACCGATTCGTTGGAGCTTTTGTTCCAATACCGTCGTTTCATGCTCATCAAGGGTGACAGGTTGAAACGGTTTGGGAAATAAAAAGTATTGAATAACCCACAGCGTGACGCTTACAGAGATAAATACTGTTAATAAAATCACGCCAACGACGTGTAAGCATCCAATTTTTGTTTCTGAGCTTGTATCCATTTATGCTCCAGCAAGAAAACGTACAGCCCGCGTTGGCTGTTCCATTGTTAGCATTTAGCATAAAACATCTGGCTGAGGTTGTGAAAATCTGCCAGAGTTTATTATTTTGCGATTAACGGGCGGTAGTATGTCGGAATTTAATCTAATCCGCGAATATTTTTTCTGGCAACCTAAGCCTGACAATGTGTGCGTTAGTGTGGGTGATGATGCGGCTGTTTTACAGGTTCCGGCAGCGAAACAGTTGGTGGTGTCGGTTGATACCTCAAATGCGGGAGTACATTTTCCGCTGGAAACTGCGCCACATGCTATCGGCTATAAAGCCTTGGCGGTGAATTTGAGTGATCTTGCGGCGATGGGGGCGGAACCGGTCTGGTTTACCTTGGCTTTATCGATGCCTATGGCTGATGAGGGCTGGGTCAGGGAGTTCACGCGGGGAATGCGGGAGTTGGCGGAACAGCATGGGATCTTTTTGATTGGAGGTGACACGACGCGGGGTGCTTTGAGTATCACCATTCAGGTCATGGGTTTCGTAGAGTCGGGTAAAGCATTATTGCGTAGCGGAGCGCAACACGGTGATCTTATTTGCGTGTCTGGTACTTTAGGGGATGCAGCGGCAGGCTTGGCCGTCTTGCAACAACGTTTGATATTACCGACGGAGGCAGCAGCGTTTTGCATTCAACGTTTGAATTACCCTTCGCCACGTTTGGCATTCGCGAATAGCTTGTTAGGAAGAGCCAATGCTTGCATGGATATTTCCGACGGCTTATTGGCTGATTTGGGGCATTTGTTACGTGCATCGGGGGTGGGGGCGCGGTTGCAACATACTTTGATCCCCTTTTCTGCGGCATTACAACACATTGCATTAGCACAAAGACTGGACTTTGCACTCAGGGGAGGCGATGATTACGAATTATTGTTTACCATGCCCAAGCAAAATTTATGCGAGGTGCAGCAAGCAGCAGGTAGGCAACAGGTTCAGGTCACGGTTATCGGGGAAGTGGATGCGAATCAGGACGGTTTGGTCATTGATTACACCTTTGCTGATAACCGACAGGGCTACGAACATTTTTCTTAAGAATGACAGCTTGTTTGGGAACCTTCGTAAACATAGCATTGTCTATCAAAACAACAATCCATTAGCACTTGGGGCTTAGACTTATGAACAATCAAATGAAAATGAGCGCGGTTGCGCTGGCTTTGGCAGCATTAATGGCTGGTTGCGCACCTGTACCTGGAACAGCTCCGCAAGCAGGGGCAACGACTGGCGGTGATTACGGTGCTAATAGTTATGGCACGACAACTACGGCTTCCACTGATTACGGTTATAACACTGGCACAACGCCTAATAATAGCTCTTATTATGACTACGGTGCAGGCAGTTCAACCGGTAGTTCTGCTTATGGCAGCACAACGACTGGTTCTACCAGCGGCAGCTATTACGATTATTCTGCACCGAGCAGTAGTACCAGCGGTAGTTATTCAGGCTCTTATAGCAACACTGCTGGTGGTTCTTATGCAGTTCAGGTCGTTGCTAGCCCTAATAGCGGCACGGCAGAAGCGATGCGTAGTCAGATGCAATCCATGGGCTTCAATGCGGTGGTTGATCAAGTCGGTGGCTACTATAAAGTGCGCGTCCCATTCAGTAGCGAAAGTGAAGCTAAAGCCAACTTGGGGCGTATCCGCTCTAGCGTGCCGGATGCCTTCTACACCGTTCGCTAACATTTAAGTGCTGCAATGCCCCTTGCTTTGGGGCATTGTGCATTTCGTAACGCTAATTCCCCCGCTCTTCTGCCTGTACAGCGATTTATGAGTGAGTAAGTGATAAAAATCTGGGTATATAAATCATTTGATATTTTTATAGATTATGAGCCCATTTATCACATTATCGCGTATCGTTGTAGCTGCCATGTTGCTCTGCGCTAATGGAGTGCAAGCTGGCTTATACCGCTGGGTAGATGCTGCTGGTGCAGTGCATTATTCAGATGTTGTACCCCCCACTATCGAAAAGCAAGGGCATAGTCAGCTCAATAAGCAAGGCATGACGATTGAAACCTTCCCCGCAGCACCGAGTGAGGAAGACATTGCCGCACTTAAACGCCGTGAGACCTTAGCAAAACTACGCGATGCTATGGAAAATAAACAACAAGAACAAGACAATCACCTGCTGGCTAATTATGCCGATACCAGTGAGCTTGAAGCTGTTTTTCATAGTAAGTTAGCGGTGCTGGCTAAAAATACCGAGTCTATCAATGAGCGCCGCGCCTCTTTGGAGGCTAAATTAGCTTCTGTGAAAGCACAGGTGAGTAAAATAGACGACTTCACCAAGCGTGAAAAACTCCAAGGTTATGTCGACGATGCTGAAAAAACGCTGGCAGTTTACGATCAGGCCTTGCAGGAAAACCAAACCGAGCAAGACCGTCTGCGCCAGCGTTATGAAAAAGACCGGGAACGCTTGAGCAAGTTGCTTAAGGAGTCACCATCGTTCCCACGCCCTGATCCGTCAACAGCTCCAGCAACACTGCGTGCGGCACTCGACCATCAATAATACTGGCACTTTTCGCGCCCGCTGAAATGGCATCGGTAGCGCAAGCCAATTTCGGTAACATACCGCCCTGAATCGTGCCGTCGGCGATCAAGTCTTGAATGCCAGCCTGACTCAGGGTTTCGATTAAAGTGCCTTGTTTATCGAGTACACCGGGAGTATTGGTTAGGAGTAGCAAACGTTCAGCATTTAAGACTTCCGCCATTTTGCCCGCCACAATGTCGGCATTGATATTGTAACTCGTGCCGTCGCGCCCTACGCCAATGGGGGCAATTACGGGGATGAAGCGATCCTCTTCCAGCATCCGCACCACACTGGCATCAATCTCAATGACTTCGCCAACATGACCAAGGTCAATGATTTCAGAGGGTTGGTTTTCGGCAGCTTTGCGTTCCAGTACCAGCTTGCGGGCAATGATCATATTGCCGTCTTTACCGGTCAAACCAATCGCGCGTCCGCCTGCTTGGTTGATCATATTGACGATTTGCTTATTAACCAAACCACCTAGCACCATTTGCACCACGTCCATGGTTTCAGCATCAGTGACACGCATTCCATCCACGAAATGGCTTTCCTTGCCGATTTGTTTGAGCAGGTTGCCGATTTGCGGGCCGCCACCGTGAATGACGACGGGATTAATGCCGACTTGTTTCAGCAGCACGATGTCACGGGCAAAACTTTGTTGCAATGCGGGGTCAGTCATGGCATTGCCGCCGTATTTGACCACAATGGTTTTGCCAGAATATTTTTGGATGTAAGGCAACGCCTCCATCAGAATAGCAGCGGTATTATTCGGGCTGTTCGTCGTCATGTTTGATATAGACCTTGTAGTTGTCTTTGAAATCACGCAGGTTGTCGCCGAGCATGTGGCGGAATTGTTTGCTGAGGTAATCCATCGTGTCGTCAGCGTCTTCGATGAATTCTTTGCGGTCAAGCGAAGAGGCAGCAACCACGAAAGTGTTGAAGCGTGCCGCTGCATACAGCATGGCAGCGCCAACTTTGCCTAAATCGCTGGTATCGACCGAAGTATTCGCCAACTCAATAAATTTCTCTGCCAAGTCCCAGAATTCCGGGTCATTGTCTTGCGAACTGCTTTGTTTCTTGCTCATGTGGTGAGAATCCTTGAGGGTAAGGGGAGCAAGATTAAAACGGCAATGCCTCCGGGGTCAATTGCAGGCGTTGAATATCGGCGCGGAACAGGGCGCGGATGGCTTCTAAGCGTTGCGGCGTATCGGCTTCAAAGCGCAAAGTAATGGTGGGGCTGGTATTGGAGGCACGCGCCAAACCCCAGCCGTCGGCGTATTCGGCACGCATTCCATCGAGTGTGAGCAGGCGTTGCGCTTGCAGTTGCTGATCTTGTATCCAACATTGCATGGCTGCTGTCGCTGCTTCATAGGAGGCAAAATACACCTTGTGTTCTGGGGTGCTGAAACCTTCGGGGATGCGGGCGAACACTTGCGCCGGAGTAGCGGTTTCCTGCGATAACACTTCCAGCAAACGCGCGGCAATGTACATGCCATCGTCGTATTCCATGCCGCGATCGCGTAGCACAATATGTCCACTGAATTCCCCACCTAATACCGCGTTGTGTTCACGGATGTATTTTTTCAGCAGGGAATGCCCGCTAATGCACATGCCGGGAATGCCGCCTGCATCACGGATAGCCTGATCGAGCCGATAGGTGCATTTCACGTCATAGGCAACGGTGCGCCCCGGCTGTTGTGGCAATACCGCTTGCGCCAGCAGGATGAGGATACGATCCGGCCAGAGAATATGCCCATTACCATCGACGGCAATCAAGCGGTCGCCATCGCCATCAAAGGCAATGCCAATATCCAGCCCTTGTGCGCGTATCAAGGTTTGCAGCGCTTGCAGATTCGCAGGTTGGGTCGGGTCGGGGGAATGATTGGGAAAATTGCCATCGACTTCACAAAATAGCGGGTGAACCTCGCAACCCAAATCCCGAAAAAAACGTTCTGCTAACAATGCGGTAGCGCCATTGCCGCAATCCAGCCCAATCCGCAAGCGGCGTTGCAGGTGGACTTGCTGGCATACCGTGTGTTGGTACGCGCTCAGAATACTGGCGGTTCGCACACTTCCCGCTGTGGGTTGATGCCAGAGTTCCCCGCGAATAATGCGTTCGTACAGGCGTTGAATGCGCTCGTTGTACAGGCATTCACCGTTGATCACGATTTTAATGCCGTTTTGGTCGGGAGGGTTGTGGCTGCCGGTAATCATCACCCCGTGCGGCGCAAGCCCCGACTGCACGGCGAAATACAATACTGGCGTTGGCACTAAACCCACATCGGTGACACGACAACCCGCCGCCATTAAGCCTTCAATCGCTGCTTGCGCTAATGCTGGGCTGGAAAGTCGCCCATCGCGCCCAACCACCACCGCTTGCTCACCCCGCTCACGCAATTCTGAGCCGATGGCTTGCCCGATCAAGCGCACACTGTGTTCGGTGAGGTTATCAGCATACACACCACGCACGTCATAAGCACGGAATAAGGAATGTGAAATGAGCGGTTGTGGAAGACTCATGGTTTAGTGCCTACCAGAATGCCCAAAACCGCCTTCGCCACGGTGGGACTGGTCGAAATCCTCAACCGCTTGCAGCGTGACTTGCACCACCGGCACAAACACCAGTTGCGCAATGCGTTCGCCCGGTTGAATGGTGAAGTTGCTACTGCCCCGATTCCAGCAGGAAATAAACAATTGCCCTTGGTAGTCCGAATCAATCAGACCGACCAGATTTCCCAAAACAATGCCGTGTTTATGTCCCAAGCCTGAACGCGGCAAGATGACGGCAGCAAGCGTCGGGTCGCCGATGTGAATCGCAATACCGGTGGGAATGAGTTCCGTGTTCCCTGCATTCAATACCAGCGGCACATCTAAACAGGCACGTAAGTCCATTCCCGCTGAGCCAGTGGTGGCGTATGCGGGTAGCGGAAATTCAGTGCCAATGCGTGGGTCGAGGATTTTGTATTCAATCGTGGTCATGTGTCGGTTGTTTCCGTTGCAGGTATTGAGCCGCCACTAATTGCATCAAGGCGGTGGCAAGCGCGTGTTTATCCATTTCAGGCAGGGAAGTATGCCCATCTTTCCACACCACTTCGAGCGCATTGGTGGGTTGGTCGAAGGCTTTGCCATCCGCCACCGAATTCGCGGCGATCATGTCGAGGTTTTTGCGTTCCAGTTTGCTGCGGGCGTAGGTCATTAAATCGTGGGTTTCGGCGGCAAAGCCTACGGTAAACAGGTGCGGGTAGGTTTGTTTGATGGTAGCCAAAATATCGGTGGTGCGCTGCATTTCCAGATGAAGGGTTGCCGCGTTCTTTTTGATTTTGCGGTCTGCTACGTTAACGGGGGTGTAATCGGCAACGGCGGCGGTGGCAATGAATACATCGGCTTGTTTGGCGGCGTCAAGGGTGGCGTTGAGCATATCGGCTGCCGATTCGGTGATAACGCGGCTAACCCCAGCGGGGTAATCCAACGCCACATGCCCGGAAACCAACATGACTTCTGCGCCCATGCTGACTGCTGCTGATGCAACGGCGTAACCCATTTTGCCGGAACTGCGATTGGTGAGAAAACGCACCGGATCAATCGCTTCGCGGGTGGGGCCTGCGGTGATTAAGACGCGCACTCCTTGCAGCAATTGACTGGTGGCACAACATGCTTCTAATTCGCGCACAATGTCGGCGGGTTCGAGCATTCGCCCCAAGCCGGTATCGCCACAGGCTTGCACGCCTTCCGCCGGACCAAACACCGTCACGCCGCGTGTTTGCAGGGTTTGCAGATTGTGCTGGGTGGCGGCGTGTTTCCACATTTGCTGATTCATCGCCGGGGCAACGATGAGGCGGGCAGTGGAGGCAAGGCAAACGGTACTCAGCAAATTATCCGCCATGCCCCAGGTTAAGCGTGCCAAGGTATTGGCGGTGGCGGGCGCAATCAGAATCACATCTGCCCAACGTGCCAATTCGATATGCCCCATGCCCATTTCGGCTTGCGGGTCGAGCAGTTCGGTATGCACCGGGTTGCCGGACAAGGCTTGTAGCGTCAGCGGGGTAATGAAGGCTTGGGCGGAGGCGGTCATACACACGCGCACATTTGCGCCGCTTTTCACTAACAAACGTGTCAGTTCAGCGGATTTGTAGGCAGCGATACCGCCACTTATCCCTAAAAGGATGTTCTTACCAGGAAGGAATGCCATAAAATTTGTGTTCTAAACCCTTGAATTATACTCAACAATAAAAGCGAAACCCATGGCAATTACTGACTGGCCTCTTGATGAACGCCCGCGTGAGAAATTGATGTTACGCGGCGCACCAGCCTTGTCCGATGCCGAATTACTGGCAATTTTTCTGCGTGTCGGGGTCAAGGGCAAAACGGCGGTTGACCTCTCGCGCGAACTGCTGCAAACCTTTGGCAGTTTACGGCAATTATTTGATGCAGACGCACAAAATTTTTGTGCAACGCACGGTATGGGCGAAGCCAAATACGTGCAACTGCAAGCCGTATTGGAAATGTCCAAACGTTACCTCAGTGAAAAAATGCGGCGCGGTGATGCGTTGAGCGACCCTGATGCCGTGCGTTTTTACCTGACCTCCAAATTGCGCGATTACCGTTTTGAGGTATTCGCCTGTTTATTTCTCGATAATCGCCACCGGGTGATTCAGTACGAAGAGCTGTTTCGCGGTACGATTGATGGGGCAAGTGTACACCCGCGTGAGGTCGTGCGCCGTGCGTTGCATCACAATGCAGCGGCCATTATTTTCGCGCATAATCATCCTTCCGGCGTTGCCGAACCCAGTCAGGCGGATGAGCGCATTACCCAAAAGCTCAAAGATGCCTTGCATTTAATTGATGTCAGGGTGTTGGATCATTTTGTGATTGGCGATCAAGTAGTCTCGTTTGCTGAGCGTGGGTTGTTGTAGAATAACCGTTTACCACCATTAAAAAAGGATTTATCCCATGATTACAGCCGAACAGGAACAACAAGTCAGCGGCGCAATGGAGCTGCTGAGCGCTTATATTGCTAACCCGCCGTGGGAAGAGTGGATGGTTGAAGTCTTCTCGGATGCGATTGCTTATGCCGCTGAAATGCTGGAATTATCCGGCGATGAAGTGCTCGATTATCTTGACGAAGAACCCTTAGGGCAAATGGTGCATTCGCATGTGTTTGAACATTTTGTGACGACAGAAACCAATGAAGATGGCGAAAGTGTGTTACAGGAGTTCATCCGCGCCCGTGTGCAACAGGAGGAAAAGTCTTTCGCTTGCCAATATCTGGAAGCGTTTGCGCATTCCGAACTCGCTTTATGGGAAGTGATGGGTAAAGTGGGCAAAAAAGTGAAAGTGCGGCGTTTAGGTTCGGACGAGCCAAGTGTGCTGGCGCAATTGGATGCCACCAATATTCCCACTAATATTTGTATTGCCTCGCGTTTGTTGACGCTGCCGAATGACCAGAATATTTTTAGTTTCGGGATGCTGCCGATTGAGCGCACCGAAGCCGAAGAGATTTTGGCTTATCTGGAGCAAGTGCGTGCTGAAATGCTGGAAACAGCGCAAACAGAAGTGCAAGAACATGAGGCTGAAGACATTGAAGCGGCGATTGCCGAGGAACTGACTGATGTGATGTTCCACGAAACACTTACTGCATGGATTGGTCAAGGCTTTGAGAATTGAGTAAAGAAAAAAGCCACCTATTAGTAGGTGGCTTTGAGTGGCTTTTCTAATTTTAGTGTTGTGTCTGTGTATTAATAGGTTGTCACAACATCAATGAGTGCTTGTATTCCTCCTAGCTGGCGTCTATGCGCTTCTCCAGTACAAGCACTGGGGGAGATTATAGGTAGAGGAGGAATACTTGCCTACTGGCAACAAGGCCAGCTTGTGCAAGGGTATGCCCTAGATGAATACTTAGAATGGGATGTCGTCGTCGAAGTATTCAAAGCCACGGTTTGAGTGACTGTCAGCGGCGGGTGCAGATGCCGGGGGACGACTAGGGTTGCTACTGCTACGTGGTGAGTCTTCGTAGTTGCCTGCGCCCATGCCACCACCGGGGCGTCCACCCAGCATTTGCATGTCATCGGCGACGATTTCTGTGGTGTAACGATCCTGACCGTCTTGACCCTGCCATTTACGGGTACGCAATCTGCCTTCGATGTAAACTTGTTGGCCTTTACGCAAATATTCACCGGCAATTTCTGCTAACCGGTTGAAAAAGACTACGCGATGCCATTCGGTGATTTCTTTTTTCTCACCACTTTGCTTGTCTTTCCATTGTTCGCTGGTGGCGACGCTGACATTGGTAATGGCACCACCGCTGGGCATGTATTTGACTTCAGGGTCTTTGCCCAGTGTGCCGACTAAAATGACTTTGTTGATACCTCGTGCCATGTTCGTTCCTTATTTATGTAAATATTTCTGTGAGATTCTACGCTGAAGGGGGGGAGAATGCATCCAAGGCTGTTTGATCCAGTATGGCTTTCTCAACTTTTAGGTAAGCAATGCACTCATCGGCGGCGAGAGCGACTTCTTTGACCCCGGATACGGCTAACAGCTCAGCGTGTAAGCGTTGCGGATCTGAAAACAGTAAGGGGTCAAGCCTCAGCAACTTGCTCGTATAGAAGGTGGGTTGGGGCAATTGCAGGGCAACTAACAGCCATAAGCCGACAATAACGGCACTAAATAAAAAGACACCGGTTGCACCCCAGGTATGATTGACCATGCCTCCCAATGAGCCACCCGCAAAAATGCCGAGAAATTGTGAGCTGCTGAAAATGCCCATCGCCGTTCCCTTGGTATTGACGTCGGAATATTTAGCGACCAAGGAGGGTTGCACTGCTTCTAAAAAATTGAAGCCAATAAAAAATAGCCCAAAAGCAAGTAATAACCCACTAATCTGAGCGTGACCCACCGCCATGAGCAGTTCTGCGGCAATTAATGCCACCGTGGAGCCTAGCAGTAGAGGGCGAATCTTGTGTTGTTTCTCTGCCAAAATAATCAACGGAATAGAGAGTAAAAATGAGCCGATGAATACGGGTAAATAAATTTTCCAATGTTCTGCGGTAGGTAGCCCTAGCTCATGCGTAAATAGCGTCGGTAATACCAAAAAGTTGGCTGTCATCACCAAATGCAGGATAAATACGCCAGCATTCATGCGTAACAGTGCCGTATTGCCGAGAGCAGTACCCAAATAGCCTTTGATAATGCCTGCGTCGCGGTGTTGGAGGGTACGGGCTGGTGTGGGAATAACAAACATGACCAACACAATGCCCAGTAATGCTAATAGCATGGTGAGCCAGAAAATGCTAGGTACACCACCGACTTGACTGACAATTGGCCCTAGAATCATCCCTAGCATAAAAGATACGCCAATGGTTAGACCGATAACCCCCATGGTGCGGATACGGTGTTCTTCACGGATCAAATCAGCCGCAAGTGCCATGGTTGGTGCTGCAACGGCTCCCATGCCTTGAATCATGCGCCCAATGATGATGAGCCACATGGATTGGGCGAGGGCTGCAATCACACTGCCTGCGGCAAAAATCAGTAACCCGCCAATAATCACTGGTTTGCGGCCTACTTTATCCGAGAGGATTCCCAGTGGAATCTGAAACACCGCTTGTGACAGGCCGTAAATGCCAATGGCTAAGCCAGCCAGAAACGGGGTCGAATCCGGCAAGGTTTCCGCATACAGTGCAAACACAGGCAGGATCATAAACAGACCTAACATTCGCACGGCATAAATGGCTGCAAGCGAGGCGGTGACACGCCATTCCAGACTATTCATAGGTTGGTTAATGCTCTATAAAGACGGGGTAGGGGCATATAGTAGCGGGTTTTGGGAAGTATGAAACATCCCTTACAATTGTTTTGCCTTGAATTTACGCCCTTTGATTTTGCCATTGAGTAAGCAATTGAGTGCTGGTTTGGCGGCACCACGTTCGATCGCGACATAGGCGGCGTAATCCAATATATCAATTTTGCCAACCGATTTGCCGCTAATGCCGCCTTCGCCCGTCAAAGCACCGAGGATGTCACCAGGGCGAATTTTGTCCTTACGTCCCGCCGCAATGCAGAGCGTGACGTTGGTAGCTGGCTGTGGGTTTAGGGGAGCCTTAGGCAGAACAGAAATCACGTCGTAATCCAGCTCAGTTTTTTGTGCAATGCCGATGTCAGCGAGTTTATGGCGCTCCGCATCGGTGAGCAGGTTGAGTGCCATGCCTTCTTTACCTGCCCGTCCGGTGCGCCCGATACGGTGGATGTAAATGTCAGCGTCATGAGGCAACTCGTAATTGATGACGCAGGGCAAATCTTCGATGTCTAAGCCGCGTGCTGCGACGTCAGTTGCCACCAAAAAATTGAGGCTGTTGTGTTTGAACTGCACGAGTACTTCGTCACGATCGCGTTGTTCCATTTCCCCGTGTAGCGCTTTGACACTGAAACCCAGTTGGCTCAAATGCTCAGTGATTTCACGTACTCCGACTTTCATATTGCAGAAAATCACGGCAGAGCGTGGTTTGAAATGTGCTAGTAAAGTTTCCAGTGCGGGTAGTCGTTCGGTCTTGTTGCAGAGGTAGGAGTATTGGTTGATCACGCCAGCAGTGTGTAAGGCTTCGGCTTTGACTTCAACGGGATTACGTTGAAGTTGTGCACTCAAGCGTTTGATGTCGTCGGGGTAGGTAGCGGAAAACAGCAGCGTTTGGCGGTGTTTCGGGGTGAGGCTGATAATCTTGGCAATGTCTTCCATAAAGCCCATTTCCAACATGCGGTCGGCTTCGTCGAGTACCAAGGTGTGAATTTGGTTGAGGTCGATGGTGCGTTTGCCGATGTGGTCGTTGATACGCCCCGGTGTGCCGACAATGACGTGTGCGCCATGTTCTAAGGAGGCTGCTTGCGGGGCGAGTGGTTGCCCACCGGTTAGCGTTACTACTTTAATGTTGGGTTGATAACGCGCTATACGACGGATTTCGGTGGCGACTTGAGTGCTGAGTTCACGTGTAGGGCAGAGTACTAATGCTTGCGCGGCAAAGTTTTGCGGGTCAAGTTTTGCCAACAAGGTAATGGCAAAGACGGCGGTTTTACCACTACCAGTTTTTGCTTGTGCAATAAGATCAGCGCCTTGTAGGGCAGGGGGCAGGGCTTTGGCTTGGATGCCGGTCATGAGTTTATAGCCCAAGTTACCAAGGTTGGCGAGTTGTTGGGTAGGAAGATTCAGATTAGCAAAAGAAGCAGGCATGGGGTGGCTCTTTGGTAAAAATGAGCATTATACTCCTTCCCATGCAAGAATTAACGCCCGCTCACATCGAACGCGACCCCACGGGTACGCCCTATGCGCCTGCTTTTGCGGACTGCTACTGTTCCCAGCAAGACGCTTTGGCAGAAACACGCCACGTTTTCTTACAAGGCAATCAACTGCCGCAACGTTGGCAGGGCTGGCATCAATTTACCATTGCTGAGACCGGCTTCGGTATTGGGTTAAACTTTCTCGCCACTTGGCAGGCATGGCAAGCTGATTCACTGCGTTGCGAACGTTTGCATTTTATTTCCATCGAAAAGCACCCGATTCGCCTCGATACTTTGCGCGAACTGTTGGCCAATCAGCCGGAATTGCAACCCTTCAGCACTGAACTGTTGGCAAACTACCCGCCATTACTCGCCGGATTCCACCGCTTGAATCTCGCTAACGGGCGTGTCACCCTCACCCTGTGCTTTATGGATGTGCAAGCAGCCCTTGCCGAACTTGTCGCCCGTGTCGATGCTTGGTATCTGGATGGTTTTGCTCCCGCTCGCAACCCCGCTATGTGGAGTTTGCCTGTGATGCAAGGCATTGCCCAACTCAGCCATGTCAACACGACCTTGGCCACTTTTACTGCCGCCAGCGAGGTGCGTCGTACCTTGCAAGCGGCGGGTTTCCATGTCGCCAAACGCAAAGGCTTTGGTAAAAAGCGTGAAATGCTCACCGCTACACTACCGGAAAGTTGTGTATGCCAACGTGTGGAACCGTGGTTTGCTCTTCCATCACCTACCCAGCCCCAGCCTGCTCATGCTACGGTTATTGGTGGTGGAATCGCGGGTTGCCAAATGGCATACGCGCTGGCGCAACGGGGTTGGCAGGTAACGTTATGGGAGCGCCATGCTCGCCTTGCGACGGAAGCTTCAGGCAATCGTGCGGGGGTATTGACCCCCAAGATGACGGCTGAGGCAAGCTGGGGTGAAACCTTTTATCGCCAAGCCTTTTTGTCTGCTATTCGCCACATTCGCCAACTGGAAGCAATGGGACAACACATCGACTGGGCGCAATGCGGCGCATTGCAATTGGCACATGAGCCGCGTGAAGCAGCACGGCAGCAAGCGCTTCTGGCGCGTGAATTGCCAGTCGACTTTATTCAAATACTGAACCAAGCAGCGGCTTCGGCGGTGGCGGGTATTGCGTTGCCAACGGGGGCGAGTTATTTCCCGCAAGCCGGGTGGTTGAACCCCGCCAGTTTATGCGCGGCTTTGGTTGCTCATGAAGGTATTGAGGTGCGTACCCTGAGTGCGATGCAAGCATTACCCGCTAATGGCGTGACGATTATTGCCGGTGGGCGGGAGGTGGATCAGTTCGCAGCCAGCGCTGGTTTGCCGTTTATGCCAGTGATGGGGCAAACCAGTGTCGCCGCAGCAACGCCGGATAGTAGCCGTCTGAAAACAACCTTGGGGCATGAAGGCTATTTGACCCCAGCAGTGGCGGGGCAACATATTTTCGGGGCAACGTTTGTGCGCAATGTGCGCGAGCCGGTGTTAACGGCGGCGGCTAATGCAGTGAATACACAGCAACTGGCGGATTATTTACCTGATTTTGCCGCCTCACTTGGTACAGTGACAGCGAGTCATGCAGCGATTCGGATGACGACACCCGACCGTTACCCTGTGGTGGGAGCATTGCCGGATCGGGAGTTTTTTCAAGGAGCGTATGCGGATTTGCGGCATGGCAGAGTGAACCAAGCGTTTCCTCCCGCACGTTATCAGCCGGGGGTGTGGGTGTTGGCTGGTTTCGGTTCGCGTGGTTTGACGACCAGTGGTTTAGGCGCGGAATTACTGGCGGCGCTGCTGATGGGAGAGCCGCTGCCGTTACAGGCAACCTTGTATGGCAACCTGCATCCGGCGCGTTTTCTGATTCGTCAGCTTAAGCGTGGTTAGGGCTGGGACGCTGTGGCAGTTTGTTCTGCGGCACGTATTTTACTGATTTCAGCATCCAATGTTTGAAGGGTGATTTCGCCTTGTTCCAATTTTTGTTGCAGGTGCTGATTTTCTTGTTCGATGGCTTGCAGTTGTTGCAGGGCTTGTTTTAGGGATTCGCGCATCTTGTCGTAGTTGTTGCGTTCGTCTGCGCTCAACTTTTTCAAATCATCCAGTGTGAGTTCGGGAATGGTGAGCAGTGGTGGTGGAGTGCTGTTGGTGGGTGGTAAAACGGGTTCGGCGGCTGTTTTAGGGGGTGCTGGTTCTTTGAACGGGCTGCTGAGGATCACGGCAGCTTCAGGCGGGGCTTGCAGGGCAGGCATTAGGTACAGCATGACACCGCCTGTAATCAATAAGATGCTGGCGAGTACGCTTACGACAGTAATGGGGTCTTTAGTGGGCATGGTTAAACAGCTTTTGCCACCAGCGGCGGCGGTTGTTGGGTTGTGGGAGGGCGGCAGGTAAATTGATTGGTTGCATTTGGGAGAGTATCCAGCCCGGTAAGGGGGGGATGGCACTTGAGCCACAGGCGGAACCTAAGTTATGTGGGTCGAATACTTTTATGTAAGTGGGTTGTTGCATATTATCGACGTACACAATGCCGCAGTAATCTTCTTGGTGTTCGCGGTGTAACAAGGTGTTGAGTTCACGGATAATGTTTTCCAGCGATTCGCCGGTGTGAGGGGTGGTAGGTGGTTCTTCTCCTACTGCGTAAATATACCAGCCTACTTGTTTGCCGATAAGTACGCGTTGCCAGAGTTCATCCAATTGATGCCAGCGGAGTACGCCGAAAAAGTTGCCTCGAAAGGCTTGTAGAAAAGGGTGTATTTCGCTCATATTGGCTTGATTCGATGGAAAAAGGTGTCAGCATAATTCGCAGTCACTGGATTCTCAAGTCTGGTGTGTTTTTGAATACACTTAATTGACATCACTATAATGCCTCCATTAGGATGAGCGCCCATTGATATTCCTTTCACAATAATGTATTTAGCATTCCATATTACAAATTCAGGAGAAGTTAGTCATGAAAAAAATCACCATCAGTATTTCTGCTTTGTTCCTCGCGCTGGGTGTTCTGAGTGGTTGTGGCGAGAAAAAAGAAGAAGCGCCAAAAGCGGAAGCACCTGCTGCGGAACAAAAAACTGTTGAACAAGCCGCGCAAACAGCACCAGTGGCAGAGCCAGCTCAAGCTGCTGCTCCAGCACCTGCCGCTGAACCAGCCGCGAGCAATAATCCAATGACGGCAATGACTGATGCCGCTAAAGCAGCCGGTGACGCTGTTTCTCAGGCGGCAGATGCAACGACTCAAGCGGTTGGTGACGCTGCCAAAGCTGCTGGTGATGCGGCAACGCAAGCAGCAGATGCAACGACTCAAGCGGTTGGTGACGCTGCCAAAGCTGCTGGTGATGCGGCAACACAAGCAACCGATGCAACCGCTAAAGCAGCGACTGATGCAGTGGCAGCAGCGGGTACTGTTGACGGCGAAAAGGTTTACAAAGGTCTGTGCTTCAGTTGTCACGACATGGGTGTTGCTGGTTCACCTAAGTTAGGGGATAAAGCGGCATGGGGACCACGTATCGCTACGGGTATGGATGCACTTTATACAACATCTTTGAATGGTAAAGGCGCAATGCCAGCAAAAGGTGGCAACCCGGCACTGTCTGATGCTGAAGTGAAAGCAGCCGTTGATTGGATGGTTGCCCAAGCAAAGTAAGCGCTTATTTGCTTTGCCATAAAAAAAGCCCCATTACGGGGCTTTTTTTGTAGGTGGCGTGATGCCTAAATGAGGTGGTATGCCGTCATTAGATTGATCATTGCCACTGAGATTAGCATCAAGATAAATTTATATTCAATATCCATAACGATACCTCCGATTGTTTTTATTGATTAATTTCCCTGTGCCCGTGCAGTGATAGGTGAATCACTTCTCTCCATTAGTGCGGAATAGTTTAGCACCAGCTTAATTAATAAACGCTTAATAATTGCCTGTTTTATGGTCACGTTAGGTGTATCTTCCCCTCTCTTTTTCACCGTTGATCAGCTAAATCGGTGCGATCTTACGGAACTGCATGACACTTGCTGTATCAAGCCGTATAATCGTGAATCCAGCAACTTTTGCGGAACTACGGGGGCGACTTGGCTTCGACGTGGATCACAAAGTCTGGGGAGCATGTAGTGGGTGTGGTGACCACTTAAATCCTAGTCACAAACAATAGTCGCAAACGACGACTCTTACGCTCTCGCCGCTTAATAACCGGTAGTTAGCTGTCTGATCGCTACTGTGCTTATGCAGTACGAATATTCAGGCATCATCCAATCATAAGATCGTGCGGGAGGCTCGCCCAAGGCCAAACCACTAAACAGTATTGGGACAGCCTGTGAGCAGCCTGTCAGTTGGCGGCAATCGGGTTAAATAAACGACTGACTAAACATGTAGTAGCCTTCAGATGGAGGGTTTGCGGACGCGGGTTCAATTCCCGCCGCCTCCACCAATTTACTGTTTCATGCAGTCTCATGAAGTATTAAAACCCCTTACAGGCGGCAATCTGTAAGGGGTTTTTTGTTGCATGGCGTCTTATCCCGTGTCATGACATCGCACACTTTTGGGGGTATCTTGGGGGGTATCTTCCAAACTCAGAAAAGCGATACCCCTTTTATGAAACGCAGCTTGAACGACACCGCAGTTAAGAACGCCAAGCCCAAAGACAAAGAATACAAATTGAGCGACGGGGGAGGGTTGTACTTACTGGTTAAGCCCAACGGTTCTAAGTTGTGGCGTTACAAGTACAAGTTAGAAAAAGAGAAAGTTCTAGCACTTGGCAGTTATCAAGAAATCAGCTTGAAGGATGCACGGTTACTGCATGAAGAGGCGCGGGCATTGTGGGCGCGTGGTGTTGACCCATCACAACACAAGCAAGCCACCAAGGGCGCAAAGCGGGCAGAGTCGGCTAATACCTTTCAGGCAATCGCGACAGAATGGCTTGTGAAGTTCACCGCAGACCAAGCACCAGAACACACCGACAGGCAGAAACGGCGGCTAGAACGTCACGTTTTCCCGTGGATAGGCGGGCGCATCATTGGGGAAATTGAGCCACCGGATATTTTAGCCGTGCTACGGCGCATCGAAGCGGCTGGAACGCTGGAAACTGCCCACAGGGTGAAAACCATCATCGGGCAAGTATTCCGCTATGCCGTGGCGACAGGTCGGGCGGTACGTGACCAAACCGCAGACCTAAAAGGCGCACTGCCACCCGCAAAAGGCAACCACTTTGCAGCGATCACAGACCCGAAGGAAATAGGGGCATTGTTGCGGGCTATGGCTGGCTACCGTGGGGCTATTGAAACCTGTATAGCTTTGCAATTGTCGGCTTACCTGTTCACACGACCGGGCGAACTCAGACAAATGGAATGGGCGGAAATAGAAGGGGATGTGTGGACAATCCCAGCGGAAAAGATGAAGGCAGGGCGTGTGCATGTAGTGCCATTGTGCAAACAGGCATTAGCTTTGCTGGAAGAAATGCGACCGCTAACAGGTAAACGGCGCTATGTGTTCCCGTCCCGCACGGATACCAGCAAGCCAATGAGCGCAAATACTGTAAGGTCGGCACTGGTACGGCTAGGCTATGAAAGCGACACCATGACCGCACACGGATTTAGGGCGCTTGCCAGTACCCGGCTGTATGAGATGGGCTTTCACTCAGAACTGATTGAACGGCAGTTAGCCCACACGGTAGGGAATGAGGTTCGCAGGGCTTACGACCGATCACAGCACCTAGACCAACGTACCGCCATGATGCAGCAATGGGCGGACTACCTCGACAGCTTGCGGGATGGGGCGCAAGTCATACCGATACGACGGGCAACCAGTTAGCCAAGCTACTGCACAACACCACAGAGAGCCGCACACGTTGCGGTTTTTTTATGTCTGTATTTCAGAGGGTTAGCTGAAATCGGAAGGGCAGGCACACAAAAAATATTTTTTTTCTGTTGGAAAGAATGAAATTAGGGTGTAACAGGTGTAACAGAAAGAAAAAGAATGTGAATACATATTTATTTTCTTTTATTTTCATGAATTTATGCTGATACGCCTCTGTTACACCTTAGGGCATTTTTAGGTGTATACCTTACAGCGTCAAGACCTGAACATTTTTAAAGGTTTGAAAATTTGTTGTCATCAACTGGGTCAGTTCTTTCTTGTGATCGGTATCCAGCTTGTCGAGACAGTTGGTGATGGCCGCCTTGAAAGCGGGAAACTTATCATAGTATTTCGAGTACAAGCATTTTTTCTTGACGAACTTCCACAACCGTTCAATCAGATTGAGGTTGGGTGAATAGGTCGGTAAAAATAATAGTTCAATATTGAGCCTTTTCGCACAGGCAAACACGGCTTCACAGCGTTGATACTTGGCATTATCCAAGACCAAAGTGATCGGTATTTTGAGTGCTAACGCTGCAATTTTTTCCAATAATTCACACACGCTGTTAGCGTTGATATAGGAGTCGTTAGTGATCGTGATGAGTTGTAGCGTTATCGCATTGAGTGCGCCCAATACGTTGTAGCGTTGTCGACCACAGGGGGCTTTGATGAATACGCGGGAAAATGACCACAAAAACCCCAGAAACGGTGCTAACACGAAGTGGGCGGCATCGACAAAAAAAGGGCGCGTTTGCCCTCCTTAGCCTCCTGAATGCGCGGTTTTAGTTCATTTTCCAGGAACTTTTCTTGTGCTTCCACATCAGCTTTGGCGGGTATCATCCCCACTTTATGGATGTCCATCCCTATTTTCTTCATAAAGACACGTACCCTGTCCTCACTGCGTTTGATGCCTGTCAGCTCCTCAATCTTAGCGGCTGCCGCCTTGCTGGTTGCGGGGGGATATTCACGAAAATAGGCTTCAATCTTGTCTTTATATGCCATCAAATCACTCTGTGGTTTATTGAATCGTATTTCTTTAAGAGCTTCTAAACCGTTAGGTTGTAGGTAGGCGTTTAGGTAGGCAAGCAGCGTGGCTTCTGTAATCCTTTCCAATCGTTTGATTTCCTTATGCGTCAACTGTTGGGATTTCAGGTACAGCACGGACATTTTCTTACGGACTCTGGGATGAGGATGGCGCTCCTTCCAGTAGAACAGCTCCGCTATCTCATCCTCAGTGAAAGTGATTTTTAATGTCATACATTACTCATGGCTGCTTTTGTTACCAGTCATCTAACCATATTTCCCTGATCAAAAAAACTATTTTATGGCACGGACTGGTATAACAAGGTGTAGCAAGGTGTAACAGAACGAAGGGCAGGCGGGCAGGGTGGCAAGTAGCAGCGGCTAACGGGAGGCATGGTGGCAACCGATCACGGCGGCTGCTTGAAATCTGTAACAACAATCAAAACCCGATCAAGAAAACCACCACCAAAGAGCCGGGCAAGTTCCCGGCTTTTTTGTGCCTTGAATAATGCGACTAGATACAGTTGCACCATACACCCCAACGCCCTAAACTAAACCCAAGTAACCAAGGGAACCACCATGAGTAAGTTGGAAAAACTCCTAGAAAAGATGGGCAACCACAAAGCCACATGGACATGGCAAGAACTTTGCTCACTGCTGGTAAAGCTTGGCTATACCCAAGAAGAGGGCGACGGTTCGCGGGTCAAGTTCGACAACGGCAACGCCACCGACTTGATTAACCTGCACAAGCCACACCCCGGCAATGAGGTGAAGGCTTATGTTATTCGGCAAGTTCGTGAAAAATTAACAACGGGAGGGATGTTATGAAACTGTTAGAACACAAAGGCTATTACGGCAGCATTGAAGCCTCAGTTGAAGACGGCGTTCTGTACGGCAAGCTCGAATTCATTGCTGCACTGGTTAACTACGAAGGCGAAACCGTGCAAGCACTCAAAGCAGCGTTTGAAGAAGCCGTTGATGACTACCTAGCCACTTGCGAAGCCAAAGGCTATGCACCTGAATTACCCTGTAAAGGTAGTTTCAATGTGCGTGTCGGTCACGATCTTCACCTAGCAGCGGCGGTGAAGGCTAAAGAACTTGGCATCAGCCTAAACGACTTCGTGCGCAACGCTATCAGCACGGCAACACCCGTATAACCGCAACGCCACCACCAAAGAGCCGGGCAAGTTCCCGGCTTTTTTATGCCTGCGATTCCTGAGAACTAACCTGAACGCAAGCCGACCGCCTTTTTTTAAGCCACTGCAATTTTCTAGTGCAAATCTGGTGCAGTCTGATGCAGTTGATTTACCCCTGAAACATAAGCGGCGCGGGGTTTGCGTGGGGTTATTTTCTTTATGGAAAATTGCACTATAATGGAAGCGACCAACACGGAAAGGAGAAACCCGAATGACCACCGCCACACTACGCACCGTCGGTAATTCCGTCGCTGTGGTAATCCCTAAACAATGGTTAACCCTGCTAGGGCTGGAAGCAGGCGCAAAAGTAGAACTGAGTCTCGACGACGGCAAGCTCACGCTACAGCCAAAAACGGCGGCTAGACGTAAAAAGTACAAACTAGCGGACTTGTTAGCCAAGTGTGACCCATCCGCACCCATCCCAACAGCCGTAACCGAATGGGACAACATGCCAGCAGTAGGGAATGAAGTATGGTAAAGCGTAGCGGATTTGAGCGTGGTGACATTGTGAGGGTAAGTTTTAACCCGACAGTGGGGCGGGAAATGCAGGGCGATATGCGACCCGCATTAGTGCTTTCAACCCGTGAGTTCAATAACACCGTTGGTACTGCTTTGGTAGCGCCGATCACCCAAGGCGGCAATCTTGCACGGGTGGCGGGTTTCGCCGTGCCATTGATGGGCAGTGGAACGGAAACACAGGGCGTTATTTTGGTTAGTGCGGTGCGTACCCTTGACCTCGTGGGCAGAGGGGCAAGGTGCATAGAAATGGCACCTGATAGCATTGTTGATGAAGTGCTTGAGATACTCGCTGGCATTATTGAGTAACGTAAGGTGTAGACATCCCCATGACGCTTGATTTACTGGTTCTGCGGTGCAGAGATATTGAAAAAACCAGAGCCTTCTATACTCAGCTTGGCTTGATATTTGAGCGTGAGCAGCATGGCAATACCATGGACAAAGCTGATGTAGATTTCATGGGCTGCCAACAAGTTGCGGGAACCTTCCGGGCTGGCGGCGATTGCCCGTTCAAGTGTTTGCACCCCAGTTTGGCTAACCGGAACCCAGCGATCCACCTCATGACCACGACCGCCTTTTATGCCTTCTGTCACGTTGATTGCGCCTTTTTCTTTTGCCTCTTGGTGTCAGCGCTCTAAATTGCCAAGAATCGCCTCCCGCTCTCTCAAACCAAATTCTCTCGCGAGTTCAGTGACGGCAGCGGCGCGTTCTAGCCCTGCATGTCTCATGTTTTCGCTGGCATTCCGTACCTCTGTCCGGTCAAGGCCATCGGGTGCGACCGTGCGGACATGGGAGCGTTCGCCGACCATCCCGGAAGGGGACTCGTCCCCACGCAGGCAAGCCAGTGTGGTATTGACACTGGAAAGCAAATTTTGAGCGTAAGAAACTGCCATTTCGCCAGCAGCAACCTTTTCGTTTAATTGTTGCCCGTACCGTTCTACCGTGTCTTGGGTAATCTCCTTTGCATCGCGTATGCCTTCTTCCGTTTTTAGGTGGTCAACGAACTGGCTAAGGAACTGTCCCGAAATAACTTCCCGAAATCAGGGGGACTGAGGGACAGCGGAGTAGTTCCATTTTGGCAGGAAGTCATCGAACTGGATGGTCATGTTATCCTTGAACGCTTGGGTATACTTGCGCCCGGTTTCAAAAACTTTACTGATGATGCGGACAGCGACCTTCAAGCCAGTGGTGGTTTCCGTTTTTGCCATGTAGTGTTTGGCGGTTTCGACCGTTTCCAACGGCACACCCCGGCAGGCACGGGTCACATGGGGGAACAGTCGGTGTTCAATCGGGTTGTATTTGGAGCAATAGGGCGGGTAGTGGGCGATGCGTATTGTCAGGTTCAGGCTGTCCGCCAATGCCTGCAAGTCTTGCTTGAACAGGTACGCAGAGGAACTGTTGCTGCCACCACCGTCACATAAGACCAACAGCTCGTCAGCTTCGGGGTAGTTGGGTTTCCCTTGCTCACGCCACCATAAGCCAAGGCTTTCGCAGGCAAACTCGGTGGTGTCGTGGCTGGTGTTCAGGTGCAGTGCCGCTTCGTTGCGGGCAAGGTCGTAGATGCCGTGGGGGATCACCTGACCATTGCCATAGCTGGGGAAGTCATGGTCATTGACCTCCGTGGGTTCGACGGCATCCGTTACCCCTTCACGGTAAAAGTTGCCCAGCAGTTCCTTCTTTTTGGTGTCAATGCTGATCACGGGTTTGCCTGCTTGCAGGTAGGTTTGTTTGAGTTGGGCAATCTTTTCAAACTGGGCATTACGGTCAGCGTGTTGCCCCATGGTGCGTTTCTTCTGGGGCTTGCGGCGGCGGTAGCCGTGCTCCCGTAATAGGCGCGACACCACGTTTTTCCCAGCCGATGTCCCCAATGCCTGCATCCGCCGGGCAATCTGCCGACGTGACAGGTTCGTCCATTTCACCGCCTCCCGCATGGGGTCGCCTGCCGTATGATCCTTTAAAACTTGGCGAAAATGCTCATCCAATTGCAGGTGCGTAGCGTTCAGCCGTTTGCGCCCGCCCCTTTTTTTCGCTGCCTTACGGTGGGCAAGCCATCTTCCGATTCCAACTCCGTCAACCCGTGGCGGATGGTTTTGGGGTCACAGTCCAATAACCGGGAAATGTAGTCCTGCCCCCCGTGCCCAAGCCGGACGGCTTCCACGGCGGCGTAGCGGCGGCGGTCACGCTCATTGAGCGATTGGTAGAACCGCTGCATTTGTTTTTCTATGGCTGATGGGTAAACATCCATTGGCTCATCCTCGGTGTTGATTGGCATTACAAGGGGCTATCTTCCCCCTTTCGCTGTTAGCAGAAAAGAGGGAAGTTATTTCGGGACAGTTCCTAAAGCGTGACTGATGCGCCGCAACAGCATTGAAATGCCCCTCACCGTAATGTTCCTTGAGTGCTTGGCTCGCAGCGTAGGACATGCTTTTACCGTAACCAAAATTTCTACCCGATGTGAATTTACCATTTGATCGTCGAAAGCAAACAGCGTCTTGAGTGTATTCAAATCGACCGCTAACGGACTGGTCATTTGGCTGAATTTTCTACGATAGGATGCCTTGAGTTTGTTGACCAGATAACGTCCGTAGACGACAGAGAAACCCCGTTCCAGCTTGCAAGCGCATTCCTGCAATTGGAATGGCACGGAAACCGCAATTGCCGCTTGCAAACCAGCGGTTCGCACCCATTTCGCCGAGGTGTTTCAAAATCAGGTTGCCACCGAGTGAGAAACCGATGGCGGCGTTGGGCATTCGTTGGGTTTGCTGCAAATACACCAGCACTTCCGCAATGTCAGCCGTGCGCCCGGAATGGTAACTGCTCGGCAAGCGATTGTGTGTGCCGCTACAGTCGCGCAAATGCATGAAAATACTAGCAAAACCTGCTTGATGCAACGCTTTCATCAGCGTTTGCGCGTAGTGCGATTGCAACGAACCTTCCAGCCCGTGAATCACCAACACCAGCGGCGTATCTGGGCGCGGATACCAAGCAAGGTCGATGAAATCACCGTCGCTGAGTTCCACCCGTTCGGCTTGCAGGGGCAGTTGTACGCGGCGGCGTAAGAATACTGGCCAGAGGGTTTGCAGGTGGGGTGAGCGTAACCACCATGCGGGGCGAAAGGTCGATTGCTGGATTCGTTTCATCCCTATATCATCACACGTTTCTATTCGCCACCGGAAGCACGCATGAGCCAATACTGGAGTAAACTGGTACACAATCTCGACCCGTATGTACCGGGTGAACAGCCGAAAGACCAGCGTTACATCAAGCTGAATACCAACGAATGCCCGTACCCGCCCTCGCCGAATGCACTCGCGGCGATTCACGCGGCGGCGGATGAGCGGTTGCGGCTGTACCCCGACCCGAATGCGGACGAGCTGAAGGATGCGATTGCCGACTATTACGACGTGCAACGCGCCAATATTTTCGTCGGTAACGGTTCGGATGAGGTGTTGGCGCACGTTTTCCAAGGCTTGCTCAAGCACGACGCGCCGTTGTTATACCCCGATATTAGCTACAGTTTTTACCCCGTTTACGCCAATCTTTATCAGATTAATGCGCAACAAATCCCGTTACGTGAGGATTTTCGGGTGTGCTTGGGCGATTATGCGGTGGATAACGGTGGAATTATTTTCCCCAATCCGAATGCGCCCACCAGCATGGCATTGGGGTTGGATGCTATCGAAGCCTTATTGCAAACTCATGCGGAATCCGTGGTGGTTGTGGATGAAGCTTACGTCGATTTTGGGGCACAAACCGCGATTCCGCTGATCGACAAGTACCCAAATTTGTTGGTGGTGCAAACGTTCTCCAAGTCGCGTTCGCTGGCGGGTTTGCGGGTTGGGTTTGCGGTGGGGCATCCTGATTTGATCAATGCGCTGGAGCGGGTGAAAAATTCCTTCAACTCTTACCCCTTGGGGCGCATGGCGATTGCGGGAGCAGCGGCGGCGATGCGTGATAAGGTGTATTTCGAGGATACTTGCCAGAAAATCATCACTACCCGTGAGATGACTGTGCAAAGCTTGACGGAGATGGGTTTCAGCGTATTGCCGTCAGCGGCGAATTTCGTGTTTGCGCGTCCACCGGCGGGTAATGCAGAAAGCTTGTATTTGGCTTTGAAGCAGCGCGGTGTGTTGGTGCGTTACTTCAATAAGCCGCGCATTAACGAGTATTTGCGGATTACCATCGGTACGGATGAGGAAATGGCAACCTTCCTGAGCGTATTGGCAGAGCTATGAACCTCTACGCACTCGAAACTCACATTAATACCTTGCTGAATGTCGGCAAATTCCGCGATTACGCGCCGAATGGCTTACAAGTCGAGGGCAGGGCGGAAGTGAAACGCATTGTCACGGGCGTAACCGCTTCGCAAGCGTTGCTGGATGCTGCGGTGGAATGCAATGCTGATGCGATTTTGGTGCATCACGGTTATTTCTGGAAAGGTGAATCTCAGGTGATTCGCGGCATGAAAAAACGCCGGATTGCGACTTTGCTTCAGCATGACATCAGTTTGTTGGGTTATCACTTGCCCTTGGACGCGCATCCGACGTTAGGCAATAACGCACAACTGGCGGCACGGCTGGGCATTCGCACCGAAGGCGTAATGGATGAACGTGAACTGCAAGGCGTGGGCAATGTCGGTTCGCTGGCTGAACCCGTGAGTTTGGATGCATTTGGGCAACACGTTGCGGCAGTGTTAGGGCGCGAACCCTTGCTGATTACAGGCGGTGAGCATCCCATCCAACGCATTGCTTGGTGTACTGGCGGGGCGCAAGGTTATATCCAGCAAGCTTTTGAGCTGGGGGCGGATGCGTATTTGAGCGGTGAAATTTCCGAACACACGGTGCATTTTGCGCGAGAAAACGGCATTCATTATCTTGCAGCAGGGCATCACGCGACCGAGCGTTACGGCATTCAGGCGCTAGGAAACCATTTGGCAGCCCAATTCGGGCTGGAACATTATTTTCTGGACATCAATAACCCGGCATAAGTCAGGTTATTTTGTTTGTTTTTATGCTACTATTGCCGCGCCTTGCTGATGGGTCAGCCGTAAATGATCTAAATCAAAACCTTTGCGTTTTACCCATTAAGACACGGATTTCCGCTTGATTTTACGTGTGAGTTCGGACATCCTACGTAGTCTTTTAGTATATGCTAATATAGCTATACCTAAGTTAATGGCTCAGATATTTAGTGCGACTGCAAACATCATGACGGTGTGTTTGCAGGTGTGCAACAGATTACGTTTTGAACATTTGGGAGAGTGCTAACGATGGCAAATTCTGGAGTAGATAAAGGCCGCCGCCGCGTCCTGATTGCCGCCACATCCGTGGTTGGGGCAGCAGGTGTGGCAGCGGTTGCGGCTCCGTTCCTTAATTCCTGGAATCCTAGTGCGCGGGCGCTTGCCGCTGGTGCACCGGTGGAGATTTCGGTGACTAAGGCCGAGCCAGGACAACAAATTCGTGTCATTTGGCGCGGTAAACCGGTTTGGCTGGTAAACCGCACCGCAGAAATGCTCGCTACCTTGGAAGGGTTGGCTGAGGCATTGAAAGACCCGAATTCTGAGAATGTGAAGCAGCAGCCGGAATATGCCAAAAACTTGGCACGTACCCGTGAAGGCAAAGAGCAGTATCTGGTGTTGGTGGGGATTTGTACCCATTTGGGTTGTTCACCGACTTATCGCCCGGAAGTGGCTCCGGCAGATTTGGGTGCGGACTGGAAAGGTGGTTGGTATTGCCCATGCCACGGTTCACGTTTTGACTTGGCAGGTCGGGTTTACAAGAATGTTCCAGCCGGATCAAACCTTGAAGTTCCCCCTTACTATTTCAAAGATGATAACACCATCGTCATTGGTGAAAACGGAGGCACTGCATAATGGCTGAACGTCCTGCACATAATTATACCGGTTTCTTGGGGTGGGTCGAAGACCGCTTCCCGCTAATGGAAACGTGGCAAGCGCATTTGGCTGGTTACTATGCGCCTAAAAACTTCAATTTCTGGTATTTCTTCGGTTCACTGGCGATGCTGGTGCTGGTTATCCAGATTTTCTCTGGCCTGTTCTTGGCATTACATTACAAGCCGGATGCGGCGCTGGCGTTTGCGTCGGTTGAATACATTATGCGGGATGTGCCAGGTGGTTGGTTTATCCGCTACATGCACTCCACAGGCGCGTCAGCATTCTTTATCGTGGTGTATTTGCACATGTTCCGCGCCCTGATTTACGGGTCTTACAAAGGTAAGCGTGAGCTGATTTGGTTGATCGGTATGGCGATTTATCTGGTATTGATGGCAACCGCGTTCATGGGGTACTTGCTGCCTTGGGGTCAGATGTCATACTGGGGTGCGCAGGTTATCATTAACTTGTTTAACACCATCCCGTACATCGGCGAAGGTTTGTCTACGTGGATTCGTGGTGACTTCGTATTAGGCGATGCAACCTTGAACCGCTTCTTTGCGCTGCACTTCTTCCTGCCCTCACTGATTTTGCCTGCTTTGGTGTTTGTTCACATTGTGGCATTGCACGCAGTGGGTTCTAACAACCCTGATGGCGTTGAAATCAAGCAAGGCCCTAAAGGCAACCGTTGGAGCGAAACGGCTCCGGCTGATGGTATTCCGTTCCACCCTTACTACTCGGTGAAAGACATCTTGGGTGTGGTGGTATTCCTGATTGGTTTCTTTGCCATTTTGTTCTTCGCACCAGAAGGCGGCGGCTACTTCATTGAGGCGCCTAACTTTGAGCCTGCAAATGCCTTGAAAACACCTGAGCACATTGCACCGGTTTGGTATTTCACACCGTTCTACACCGTATTGCGGGCAATTCCTGACCCGTTCTTGGGAACCTTGGCGATGTTTGGTGCGATTGCGGTACTGTTCGTGCTGCCGTGGATTGACCGTAACCCGGTTAAATCTTGGCGTTATCGTAACAGCGCTCACAAGATCAACTTGCTCTTATTCGCAGCGGTATTCATTGTGTTGGGCTGGATGGGTGTTGAAGCCGTTACGCCAGCGTTCAAAGAACTGGGTACACGGATGACACAAATCTACTTCATCTTCTTTGTGGTTCTGTGGATTCACAGCACTCCGGCGAAAGCGAAGTATGTGATGTGGTTTGGGATTTTGCTGGCAGCAGTTGTGGCATATGACATTATGTTCCGCTATATCCCCGGTGATGCAGAAGCAACTAACCAAATGCTGATCCAGTTCATTTGGCCCGTGGCTTACTTGGCGTTGACGTTGTTGTTACCTGCTTTCAAAGCAAGTTGCAATGCGGAAAAGCCCGTTCCAGACCGTGTGACAGGTTGAGGTGTAGCAACATGAAAAAATTTATTGTCAGTGTAATGTTCGCACTGTCCGCGTCCTTGATGACCACTACTGCGATGGCGAGTGGTGGTGTTGAACTGGAAGATGCGAAAGTCGATATTCACAACCAGCCTAGCTTGCAACGTGGTGCTAAGTATTACGTTAACTATTGTATGGGTTGTCACTCCTTGAATTTCAGCCGTTACAACCGTGTAGCTGCTGACTTGGGTCTGACCGAAGAGCAGGTGGCTAAAAACCTGATCTTTACCCGTGATGCCGATGGTGAGTTGGAAAAACCGGGCGCGTTGATGAAAAACGGCATGTCCCAGAAACAGTCTGCTGAATGGTTCGGCGCACCACCACCGGATTTGTCTCTGGTGGGGCGTTCACGCGGTTCTGACTGGATTTACAGTTACCTGAAAGCGTTCTATGTTGATCCGACCCGTCCGCTCGGTGCGAACAACGTGGTTTTCCCCAATGCCGGTATGCCTCACGTTTTGTGGGAATTGCAAGGTTGGCAGGAGAAGCATTGCACCAAGGGTGAAGGTGAACACGCGACCGAACATTGTGAGTTAAAACTCACTAAGGCAGGTAGTATGACCCCGGTTGAGTATGATCAAACCGTGCGTGATATTACTAACTTTCTAACGTATGTGGGTGAGCCAGCCAAGCTGCACCGTACTACTTACGGCATCTTTACGTTGCTGTTCTTGGTATTGTTCGCTGTGGTTGCGTATTTCCTTAAGAAGGAATATTGGAAGGATGTTCATTAATCTTTCATCGGTATAACACCTTGAAGCCACTCTAGTGTACTATAGAGTGGCTTTTTTGTTTTCAGTACAGGGAGTCCCGCTTATATGGCTTCGCTTTCCAGCCGAAGATCTGTGATGACATTATTTTCCGCCCCCGACTGCGCAGACAGTCATCGGGTGCGTATTGTGCTGGCGGAAAAAGATATTACCGTCGATATTCTCAACATCAACCCCGATAACAAACCCGAAGATCTCGCGGAGTTGAATCCTTATAACACTACACCGACCTTGTTGGATCGTGATTTAGTGTTGTATGACGCCCGTATTATCATGGAATACTTGGATGAGCGTTTCCCGCATCCACCACTGATGCCGGTTGACCCTGTGACGCGTGCGCATTCCCGTTTGGCCTTGTTCCGCATCGAAAAAGACTGGTTCTCACTGGTGCATGATATTGAACACGGCGATGAAGCAACGGCATCACAAGCACGCAAAATCTTGCGTGAAAGTGTGTTGTCAGCCGCTGAAGTCTTTGCGGTTAAACCGTATTTCCTCAGTGACGATTTTTCCTTGGTGGATTGCACGATTGCGCCGGTTTTATGGCGTTTACCGAAATACGGCATTGATGTGCCAGAGAAACAGGGCAAGCCTATTTTGAAGTACATGGAGCGGGTCTTTTCACGGGATGCGTTCCAGCAATCATTAAGCAAGGTTGAAAAGTCGATCCGCCCATGAGTCAGCCGAATCCTCCTGAATTTATTGCCACGCCGAAGCGCCCTTATCTATTACGGGCGTTTTATGAATGGATCGTGGATAACGGCATGACGCCACACATTATGGTCGATGCACGTTCGCCTAAAGTGAAAGTGCCGCGTCAATTCGTCAAAGATGGCAACATCGTGCTTAATATCAGCATGACCGCAGCTAATAATCTGCTGATGGATAACGATCAAGTCACTTTCAGTGCGCGTTTCAGTGGTAAAGCCATGTCGATTTGGCTGCCCATGTGGTCAATCATGGCAATTTATTCGCGTGAAACACACGATGGTTTGAATTTTCCGCTGGAGGAATACGCCGAAAGCATGGCGTTAGCAACAGCAGAGACAGCGACACCACGCCCTACGTTGGCGAGCGTGCCGGATGCAACGACGAGTGACAGTGATACGAGTGGTGAAACGGATGTGTCAGATGCAGTGGATGATGACGATGAACCGCCACCGCCACAGAAACCAACCTCACGCCCTTCCTTCTTACGAGTGGTGAAGTAAACCCCATGCTGTCTTTAATTGCAGTGATGGCACACCAGCGGGTGATTGGGTGTGACGGTAATATGCCTTGGCACTTACCCGCTGATCTTGCTTGGTTCAAACAAAATACCGTGGGTAAGCCCGTTATTATGGGGCGCAAAACTTGGGACTCGATAGGGCGTGCTTTGCCGGGGCGACGTAATCTGGTGATTTCACGTGATGTAACCTTCCAGCCCTGTGGTGCAGAGCGCTTTGCTTCACCGGATGCGGCTTGGGAGGCTGTCGGGGCTGCCCCCGAAGTGATGATTGTGGGTGGGGCGCAAATCTACCAGCACTTTCTGGCGCATGCCGATCGTCTGTATTTAACTCTGATTGATGCTGATTTTGCAGGTGATACTTTTTTTCCCGACTATAATCATCACCAATGGCGTACCGTAGAGCAGGTTAATCATTCTGCCGACGCTAAAAACCCTTATCCTTATTCTTTCCTGATTCTTGAACGGGAATCCTGATCCCAAGGAGACTCTTCCCCATGAGTTCACTGTTGATTGTCAATGCTAATGTGGTTAATGAAGGGCAGATTCTTGAAGCCGATGTATTAGTCCGTAATGGGCGTATCGAGGCTATCGGTCAGCAATTGTCAGCACCTGGGATTGAAGTGCTGGATGCTGCTGGACGCCATTTGTTGCCGGGCATGATTGATGATCAGGTACACTTCCGTGAACCGGGCATGACTCACAAAGCCGATATGGCAACAGAAAGCCGTGCAGCGGTAGCGGGGGGCATTACCAGTTTTATGGATATGCCGAATACTGTGCCTAACACCCTGACTTCTGCGATTCTCAATGAGAAAAAGCAGTTGGCTTCTGGTCGGTCGGTGGGGAATTATGCTTTCTACCTTGGCGCTTCCAACGATAACCTTGAGGCGATTAAAGCCTTAAACCCTAAGGATGCTTGTGGGATAAAAGTATTCATGGGGGCGTCAACCGGCAATATGTTGGTTGATGACCCTGATGTATTGGAGCAAATCTTTACACATGCTCCTACACTGATTGCGGCACATTGCGAAGATACGCCGACGATTATGGAAAACGAGGAAAGTTACCGCAGTATCTACGGTGACAATATTCCGTTTAGTTTGCATCCTATTATTCGCAGTGAGGCGGCTTGTTATAAATCGTCGTCAATGGCGATGGAACTGGCAAAACGTTGTGGCACACGCTTGCATATTCTGCATATTTCGACCGCGAAAGAAGCGGAGATGTTTGCTGATATTGACTTGAAAGATAAACGTATTACCGCAGAGGCTTGTGTGCATTTCCTGCATTTTGCGGATGAAGATTACGCCAGCAAAGGCGCGTTAATCAAGTGCAACCCTGCGATTAAAACCGCTGAAGATCGGGCGGGTATTATTCAGGCATTGCTGGATGGGCGATTGGATGTGATCGGCACTGACCATGCGCCGCATACCTGGGAAGAAAAACACAACCCTAGCTATTTCAAAGCTCCTTCAGGTTTGCCCTTGGTGCAACACGCACTTCCTCTGGTGTTAGAGCATTATCAGGATGGCATTTTTACATTGGAATTCATTGTCGAGAAAACCAGTCATGCGGTTGCTGAGATGTTCAATATCAAAGAACGTGGGTATATCCGTGAAGGTTATTGGGCAGATTTGGTGTTGGTTGATTTGGAACAGCCATTCACCTCGACGCACGCTAACAGCTTGTCGAAGTGCGGGTGGACACCGTTTGATGGTTATGAATTCCGCTCAAGCATTGCCGCTACCCTTGTGAACGGACAGTTGGTCTGGAAGGACAGCAAGTTGCTGGATGTCGTGCCAACAGGTATGGCGCTGGAATTTGATCGCTAAAGTTCGCGTACTACCCGAAAGCCGAGGTTCGTATCCATTTCATCCATGTAGCGTTTCTTGCGGGCTGCACTTCTGGCACGTGCGGCGGGATCGAACCATGACCCACCTTTGGTGACATACCAGTAGGGGTTGGCGGCTACTGATGAGCTGCCATCACGATTAGCATTAAGGTGTGAGCTTGTCCAATGATCTTGTGTAAATTCCCAAACATTACCATGCATGTCATGCAACCCCCATGCATTTGGAGCTTGCAAGCCAACCTCACTGGCTTTAGGGCTAGGGAAGCAACGTGGTATGAACCATGAGCGCTTTTCAGGTTGTTCTCGGTAAGGAAAGAAGGGGTTGAAATGCACTTCCCGGCAACTCACGTCTTCGCCATGATGAAACGGAGTAGTGGTGCCAGCACGTGCGGCGTATTCCCATTCTGCTTCAGTCGGGAGTCGATAAGTTTGACCGGTTTGCATACTCAGCCATGCCAGAAACAATTTGACATCTTCCATACGGATATTAATAGCGGGGTAACGGCCTTCGTGCCAGATGAGTTCTGGACGTAAAAACCATTCGGTTTCTTGGCGAAACAGCCGGAATTCTTCGCCGGTAATCGGGTAGATGCCGATAGCGAATGGTTTTCGGATCATGGTGAGGTGGCGTGGGGCTTCATCGCGCTGATGACCTAATTCACTAGGTTCTGAACCCATTTCAAAGCGCCCGGTGGGGATGACCGCTAATTCAGGGCCATTGATACCGGCTTGCAAGGTATCGTGGAAATGCGCTGACAAGCCATGAGCCTTGGCTGTTTCTAATTGTAACTGTTTAATTTGTTGAGGGCTTAGTTCGTCAACGAATACGGTGCGTGATTCATAGGTAAGCGTTTCGGTCATCATTATGCTCAATCAGTAACAGGTAATATACTAAATTTCTTGTATTATCCCCAAACTTAGTGGAAAGACAACACCAAAAAATTATGGCTCAATATGCGTTTCAGGGTCTTGTTTTCCCCGGCATTGCAAACGTGATGGATAGCGGTAAAGTTAGTCATTTCCGATAGCCAAGGAGAGGCTTTATGACCTCGCTCATCAGTATTTCCAGCCTGACCAGTGATGCCGCCTGTTTCGAGCAAGTCCGTTCCGTGCGTTGGCCTAATGGGGTGATTTGTCCGCACTGCGGTTCACAGGACACTATCCGTCGAGGCAAGGATGACACCCAGCAGGAACGCCAGCGTTACCAGTGTAAGGATTGCCAAAAGCGTTTTGATGACCTGACGGGCACGGTGTTTGAAGGCCACCACCAGCCGCTGAAGGTGTGGGTGTTGTGCCTGTACCTGATGTCGTTGAACCTGTCCAACCAACAAATCGCCCGCGAATTGGGGTTGAACAAGGATGATGTTCAGGCGATGACGGAACAGTTACGGCGTGGTGTCGAGAAAAAAACGCCAGTAAACCTGTTTGGGAATGTTGAATTTGATGAGGTTTATGTCAAGGCTGGACACAAGGGAAACCCCGAAGCCGTCGCGGATGCTGGGCGTGAAGGTCGCCGCCGCGCCCTGAAAGGTGCGCCGGGGCGTGGGACACTGGAAAAGGACAAACCACCCATTTTCGGCATGATCCAGCGTTCCGGGGAGGTCGTGATCCGTATGCTGGCGAATGTGAAACAGACGACGATCAAGCCGTTGATTGTGGAAACGGTGGCAGCAGGCACGCTGGTCTACACCGATGAGTACAACATTTACAGCCGATTGGAAGAATGGGGCTATGCCCACAAAACCGTCAACCATGGCGCAGGCGAATATGCCCGTGACGAAGATGGTGACGGTTTCCATGAAGTCCACGTCAATACGATGGAAGGTTTTTGGTCACTGTTACGCTCATGGTTACGACCTCATCGGGGGATCTCACAAGAAAAGCTACCGTGTTACCTTGCATTCTTCGAGTCTCTTCACAACATCAGGAAACGGGGGCAAGCTGCCTTACAGTCCTTGCTTTCGCTGCTGTTGGGATAAGACCCTGAAACGCATATTGAGCCAAATTATTTTTGCACTATAGTTAAGCTGAGGGTTAGTACTAGTGGTCAAAGCCGGGGAGCTGGTAGATGAATAGAAGACTTTTGGCTAGGGATAGTGTAAGGCAGCGGAGTACCGCTCAGCTTTTGTTAGATGGTTTAGTTCTTTATCGCCAGGATTTGGGTGATTTAGGGAAGCAATTAGAGCGCTTGCTACGTGAAGGTGGAGTTAGGTCAAGTTTAGATCCTACTTTTTCACTAAGACTTCACTAAAAACATGAGACAAACACATGAACCGATGAGACAGATGTAGCGACTGCTAGAATAGCACAACAGTGTCAGAGTCATGAGTTGAGAGTTTATAGCCCTAGGTAACTGGGGTTTTTTTATGGGCTGTTTAATCAATGTGCAATTACCATTGATTCCCTGAATAGTACAGCTTGTCGGTATAAGTTGTATTTTTCATGCATAGAGTTCGGTTTGCAGTATAATAGCTTCACTTAATACGCCCCAATCATAATAGTAATAGGTGGCTCTATGCCGATACGTTCATCGTTTCCTCGTCAACAAGCCGGTTTGAGCTTGATAGAAGTGCTGGTCGCAACCGTTGTGCTATCGACCGGATTACTGGGTCTGGCTGGCTTACAAATTGCTGGTATGAAAACCACGCACAATTCTTACCAGATGCAGCAAGCCACTTGGATCGTGCATGATTTATTGGAACACATGCGTGCTAACCGCGCGGCTGCTTTGGCCGGAAACTACAATGTTACGCCTACGACTGTTTGCCCGGCGGCGGCGGCTCTGCTTGCTTGTGGGAGTGGAGTCTGTACGCCTGCTAACTTGGCGGCTTATGACCTGTGTGCGACGAACACCAGTATCAGCAATACCTTGATCAATGGTGCACTGACCGTGGCGTGTTTTGACCCACCTCCTGCGGGTAGCCCCTCTGTTGATCCGCCCGCCGATTGCAATCAAGGTTTGAGCGTTAGCCTGCAATGGGATGAGCGCAATGCTACCCGTCAGGCTGATTTTGATGGCGGCACGGATGGCGTGGAATCTTTCACTATCAACCTGAATGCCATTCTGTAGGGGAAAACGATGAAAAATAATAGGCAGAGGGGGCTTTCCCTCATCGAGTTGATGATTGCCATGCTGGTCAGCTTGGTGTTGGTGGCGGGGATAAGCACGGTTTACATGAGCAGTAAGCGCAATTACCAAGCGCGTGATCAGCTATCGCTGATGGATGAAAGTGCCCGTGTGGCCTTGACTACGTTGACCAAACATCTGGAACACGCGGGATATGCAACCGCGAATAAATTACCGATGGATAGCGTGGGGGGGTATTTCTATGTGAGTGGTGCTACCGATCCGAAGGTGGGATGTAGCACTACGTTATCCAATGCAATCAAGGGTAGTGCGACGCAAGAAGGATTCAGTACTGTTTATGGTGACTCCGTTAGCATTCGCTTTATTGGTGACGCAACATTGTCTTCAGATGTGCTATCAAGCAATCTTAATGCAGCTTGCTTTGGTGGCACGCCCAACCTAGAAAGCTCGTTAGTTTATAACGCTTTTCACGTGGCTACTGATGGTTCCACCAAAGATTCGTTGGGTGTATTGATCCCGATCCTGTATGGAGCGGGTTCTAATGCGAATCAGTCCAAAAAGCCGATTGTGAATGGGATTGAAAATATCCAATTTCTCTACGGTGTGGATGCGGATGCTAATGGGGCGGTGGATCAGTATATGGATGCAAATGACGTTACCGCCGCCGGAGGTTGGCAACAGGTCATCAGCATCAAGGCGGGCATACTGGTCAGGTCACTGGAACCCGTGTTACCCACCGCAGAATCGAAAACTTACAATGTGTTGGGGGTGTCGTTGACTCGTAATGACCGTTACCAGCGGGCGGTGTATTCCGCCGTGATCCATTTACGTAATGTGGTTGATGGCTAAGGGAGAATTAGCATGAGAACAGCAGGCAAACAGCAACGCGGTGCAGTATTGGTGTGGGGGTTGGTTATTTTGATGACCATGACCGTGATTGGTATTGCTGCCACGCGGATGGCAACGGTGGATAGCCGCATTGCGGGCAACCAGATGATGTACATGCTGACGTTCCAAGGGGCGGATTCGATGCTGAATAAATCCACCAACTTGTACCAGATCATGATGACAGCCTCCACGGGTACGACACCTACAGTGGGTGCTTACGATAAAAATAAGGTTAAAACCCGTGAGTTGAAAAACGTGGGTACGACGAACAGTTCTTTGAGTGAGTCAGGGGTGGGGACGGGGATATTCAATGATGCCGCCAGCAACGTGACGGTAACAGGGGAGGCGGCGATGAGCGAGGAAGAAGGCTGCCCACCCCTCAAAGGGATCGCGATGACCACTGAAATGACACCGGATGCCGGAGGAATTGCCTGCCGTATCTTTACGACGAACGCCAATGCTTCCCTGACAGGCACAGGGGCAAAGAGTAAACATTCTGAAGGTGTGCTGAAACCTGTTCCTAAAATCAACTAAGTTAGCCAAGAGATACCAACAATGATAACAATAAAAGACCGCAACCAAGGCTTCACCCTGATTGAACTTATGATCACCGTGGCGATTGTCGGCATTCTGGCAGCGATTGCTTACCCAATCTATACCGCGAGCGTGCAGAAGAGCCGCCGGGCAGATGCTAAAGTAGCTTTGATGGAAATCGCCCAGCGTGAAGAGAGCTATTTCTTGCGTAACCGCAGTTATGGCGACACGACTGCGTTGGGCTACGGCACTAGCAGCCCGGATGGTCATTACACACTATCCATCACTGCTAGCGCTACCGCTTTTACTGCGACCGCGACCGCAGCCACGGGTAAACCGCAGGCGCACGATGCCCCTTGCAAAGTATTAACGCTGAATAATCGTGGCGTTAAAGCAGCCAAAGATAGCAGCGATGCTGCCTCCACGGTCTGTTGGTAATCAAGAATAAGAAGGTACAATATGAAACGTCTGTTTAGTCGCTTATTGCCCGCGATTCCGCTGCTATTTTCTGCTGTGTTGATGGCGGATGATGCGGAAATCTACTACTCGCAAGGTGTGAGTGTGAACCCCAACATCTTATTTGTGTTGGATACCTCACTCAGTATGGAATGCCAAGCAGATAGCAACGGGCTGTACGACAAACCAGACACAACGTGCGTCAATAAAAACACCGTACCCGATAGCGGCGGCAAAACGCGGATGCAGGTGATGCAGGAAGCGGTCAGCGCGGTATTAACCTCTGCACCCAGCAATCTGAATATCGGGTTGATGCGCTACGGCGGGCACGGCGAAAATCAAGCCAACGGCGTGAGCTTTCCTGTCAAACCCATTGATTTGGATAAGGATGGCAACGGCAGTGCTAAAGCCATTATCGAAGCCAGCATTCCGTTGGGGCAAGACAATTTACCCAATCCTACGGGTGCTAAGCAGCCGGTGCGGACGTTCTTGCAAGACGTTGCTAACAGTTGGCAAGCGGGCGGGAATACGCCCATCGTTGATGCGTTATACGAAGCCAGCCGTTACTACCGTGGTGATGCGGTCGATTTCGGAAATCTCGCACCGGATCAAGTACGCGCCGCGCACCCTGCCACTTACGTCAACGATACGACCTTAAACTGCCAAACCAATCAATGGTCGTGCAATAACACGGCAAAACAATGCAATGCCGAGTTGCCGATCACGGATTGCAAACCCCAAACGCACACAGTCTGTAAAACCTACAAAACCGAGACAGTGACTTCTTCGTTAACGAATCAATGTTGCGGCTGGGAAACCGTTAAGGAAGCCAGTACCTGCCAAGATTGCAAAACCGTCAAACAACCGGGCATGTGCCAGGATTGCAAAACAGTACAACAAGCGAGTACCTGCCAAGTATGCACGGTCAGTGGTTACGATGAGTCCGGTAAGCCGATCAACAGTTGCAAAGATGTTGCGTGCATGAAGGATGTGCAGCAATGTACCGATGTCGCTTGCATGAAAGATGTGCAGCAATGTACCGATGTGGCTTGTACCAAAGATGTGCAGAAGTGTATCGGTGGTTTCTCTTGTTCTACCCCGACCACCAATACCCAGACGGTTTGTGCAGAAGAAGAGGTGATTGAGGAAGAAATTTGTCAGCAGCAGCAAACCGTTTGTGGTGGTGCAAAGCGCTATATTTCACCGATTGAACACGAATGCCAAGCCAATTACGTGGTGCTGATGTCGGATGGTCGCCCCGAATACGCAGGCAGTGCCAGCAGCGGCGGCGGGATTAACCAATACCCGTTACGCAAAAATGACGTGCAAACCCTGACAGGCAAGGGTGAGAATTGTGGCAATGACGCGCCAAATGGTTATAAAAGCGGAACCTGTGGCCCTGAGTTAACCCATTTTCAGGCGAATAGCGATCAAGCCAGCAGTATTGACGGCAAACAAGCGATTGGTACGTTCACCGTCGCGTTTGGCGTGGAAGATAAGGCGGGCACTGACTACCTTGCCAGCCTTGCCAATATGACCGATGGGGCATTGGCCGCCAACGACAGTGCCAGCTTGAAACTGGCCTTTGATCAAGTGATCCGCAAGGTTAACCGCATCGAGGGCGGGCAAATCGCCGCTGCCAGTGTGGCGTATCAAGCGCAGGATTATACCGTTACCAAGCCGCTGGCCTTAGCGCAACAACCCCGGAATGTGTATCAGCAAGTCTTTGGGGTACTGGGTGCTGGCGTGGCGATGGCAGACGTCCGTTCTGGTTTGCGGGAGCTGTTGAATCCGCTGCGTTACTGGGGAAATCTGGCGGCGGTGGGGAGTGGTGCGTTTACTGCCAGTAACTTGGATGACCTGACCAAGAGTTTCAACAGTATTCTGGATAAAATTGATGCGGCATCTGCCTCGTTCAGCGCTCCGGCTTACAGTATCGACAAGAGCAATCTGTTGGCGCACGGTGACAATGTGTATATCCCGGTGTTTGAGCGCAGCCTGTTGCCGTTGTGGTCAGGTAATCTGAAAAAATTCAAGGTGGCGAAATCGCCCATTGATAGCGATAGTGATGGGGTCGTTGATATTCAAAAAGGCCAGATTTACAGCACTAAAAATAACAAGCCTGCGGTGGATGACAAGGGGCAGTTTGCCAATGATGCTTGGGATGAATGGTCAACTTCAGCCGCTGCGGATGGCAATCAAGTACAGGCAGGTGGGGCTGCGGCATTGCTGAACCCTGCCAGCCGCACGTTGTACACCGATGCGGGTGGCGCGATGGGTAATCTTGGTGTCGCCAATACGGCCATTACCAAAACATTGCTGGGTGATGCGGGGATGGACGATGCCTTGCACGCCAGCCTGTTGGCTTTTGCACGCGGCTATGACAAAGATGGCACGACGCCACGTCACCACATGGGCGACATCATGAACAGTAAACCCGCCGTACTGGATTACATTGATGGCAAAAGTTATGTGCTGGTGGGGACTAATGAAGGGTTTCTGCACGCCTTTGATACCGATGCTGGCGCAGAAAAATGGGCATTCATGCCCCAATCCTTGTTGAAAAACATCCGTCATTTTTACGACAACAACCAACCCAAAACCCATTTCTACGGTGTCGATGGGCAATTGGTGCCGTGGCTGCTGGATAAGAATGGTGATGGCAAAGTTGATGCCAGCAAAGGTGAAAAAGCCTACTTGTTCTTTGGGCTGCGGCGCGGTGGGCAGGCGTATTACGCGCTGGATGTGACCGACATTTCCGCCCCAAGCGTGGCGTGGACGCTCAGCAGCAGCCAGACGGATTTTGCCGAATTGGGCGAAAGTTGGTCAAAACCAGCTTTGGCTAAAATGCGTGTACAGGAAGCCGTCGCTGACCCGGTGGAATTGAAAGATGTGCTGGTGTTTGGGGGGGGCTTCGACCCTGCGTTAGAGGAAGAGAACCCAGCAAGTCGGGTAGCGGATGCGATGGGGCGTGATGTGTTCATCGTCGATGCTTTATCGGGTAACAAGCTGTGGTCATTACGTGCGGATGTGCTGGGTGCTGATGCGTTGCTGACACACAGTATTCCCGGCGATATTCGGGTGCTGGATATGGATCGTAACGGCGCACTCGATCGCCTGTACTTCGCCGATACGGGGGGCAAGGTGTGGCGCGTGGATATGGACATGGATTTACGTGATGCCGATGCCAGTATGTACGATTATGCTGATGCCCGTTTAACCAACTTAGCCAATCTGGGCGGTAGTGGAACAGATAAGCGCAAGTTCTATTACGAGCCGGATATAGCGCTGATGCAGCATCAAGGTCAAACGGTCATGACATTGACGATTGGCAGCGGCTATCGCTCGCATCCGCAGAGTGCTGCTATTCAAGACCGTTTTTACGTATTGAAAGATGAGCATGTGTATGCGCCTGCACCTGAAACGTTCACGGCCTTGACGGATGCTGATTTGACCGAAGCGGATGCGTTGGCGGCTACAGGCAAGTCTATATTGGATGCGGGTTATGCGGGTTGGTATTACGACCTGCCGAATAACGCTGAGAAAGTGCTCGCCCCAGCGGTATCTTTCCTCAATAAAGTGCTGTTCACCACGTTTGCGGTTGGCGATGGCACTAGCGATGACCCTTGTAATGCGCCTGCGAATATCGCGCGTGCTTACGTGCTCGACTTGTTTAACGGGCAGGCAGTTGCAGACTTGGATCGCGATGGTACGGTCGATGCCACTAAGGATAAGTCGGTCGTGGCGGGTGTGAATGAAATCCTCGGTGGTGCGCAGATTGTGTTCCTTGACCCTGTGGGTGGCAATGGGGTGGATGCGTGTACGGAAGGTGATTGCCAGCAAACCGTGGAAATCCGGGTGGGTAAGATGCTGCTGCCGGTGATGGATAAGAATAATGCAGTGGGTGCGGGCGTGGCAGGGAGTGTAGATTTGACCGATATTCTGCCTCGGACTTTCTGGCGCGAGGATGGTCTTTCGTATTAGTATTGGCGAATGGTTAATAAAATAATTTTACTAGCGATGTAATAAGCATGAAAAATAAGCATCACTTGATGGGTTGGTTACTGCTGACAGTAGCGTTATCGCTTGTTTCAGTCGTCATGGCGGATGAAACCGAAATCTATTTTGCAGACAAAAGCGGCACTGTTGCGCCCAACGTCTTGTTTGTTATTGATGCCTCAGGCAGCATGAAGCAAGTGGTGACAACGGATACCCAAAATCCCAAACGCACGCGAATGCAGGTTTTGAAAGATTCCTTTCAGGAAGTGATGAACACAGCGCCGAGCAACTTGAATGTGGGATTGATGCATTATGCTAACCATGGCTTGGGTAATGACTATTGGTGGAGTTCTATTAAAGGAACGAACTTCCCAATCTCCCCGATTGATGCAGAAGTGCCGCCGCTAGGTGATGATAATTTACCGAATCCTGCTGTTGGCACGGTGGTGCGCAAATTTCTCGCTGACATTGTGCACGATTGGGAAGCCAATGGTTACACACCGATTGTGGACTCACTGTATGAAGCGGCACGTTATTTTCGCGGTGACACGGTTGAATGGGGTATGGATGTACCCACGATTGGTTGGGCCGCGCATCCCCTGACGTATGACAATGCACCGACCTGTAAGACTTCTCATCCTGAACCCTGCGTGAAGAGTTGGGGGCAATGCAACACCAATATTGTACCGGGCAGTTGTGCTTCAACCAGTCACAACCAGTGTTGTGTATGGATTCCGACCGGGGGCGATGGCTCTGGCTCTTGCAAAAATGATGATTACACCTGTTCGACGGTCATTGAGAAGTGCCAACATACGATTTGCGATGAGGTAGAGGGGGATCCCACCTACAAGTCCCCGATTCAATACAGTTGCCAAGCCAATTACCTAGTACTAATGTCGGATGGCAAGCCCGAATACCCCTATTTTCCCGGCTTGGGGGATACGGACGGCACGCGCTATTACCCGCCTTCCGTGAAAAATCTAGCGATGAGCGATTTCAACCCCATGCCCGCGCCTGATTGGACGGCTTACTTCACCGGCCTGATTGCCACCAATAACAGCCAAATCAAAGTAGCGCCGCCATTGCAGGATTACCTGGGGGCTGCCGCCAACAATTGTGGCACGACTGCTGCCGCACCGCGCGGTTACAACAGTGGTCGTTGTGGCCCTGAACTTACTCGCTGGTTGGCAGATACCGACCATAACGATGCGTTGAAAGGCAAACAGGGGATTGATACGTATACCGTCGCGTTTGCCTTGGGTGATGAGCCAACCGGCACGGCTTATTTGAAAGATTTGGCGACGAAAGAAGACGGTGCATTTACTGCGGATAATGCGGAACAGTTAGCAGGAGCTTTCAAGGCCATTCTGAATTCCATCAGTAAGGCTTCTTCTTCGTTCAGTTCTCCTACCTATGCCATCGACACCAACAATATGCTGGCACACAGCGATGAAGTTTACATCCCGATGTTTGACCGCAGTACCACCGCCATGTGGTCGGGTAATGTGAAAAAATTTGCCCGCACGGTCGACGGTAAAATTGTCGGTGAGCCGCTGGTACGTGATCCAGTGACTAATAAAGTGATCAGTGGAAAAGCTGTGGTGAATGACAAGGGTGAGTTTCTGGAAACGGCTGATGATTTGTGGGGGCCGATCAGTGGTGCAGATGTCACCAGTGGGGGAGCTGCCAGCCAATTGCCAGTACCTGACAGCCGCAATCTTTACACCGATGTGAGTGCTAATAGTGATCTGACCGCAGCAGAGAATGCACTAAAAGGCTCTAATGCTAATTTACCGATTGCAAGTGTTTACCAAGATAATGACGGTAATAGTGGTCATGGCGATAACCCTAACGGTTGCGATCCCGATAACCCTGATGCTAACAGCAGAAGCGAGTGCACCACACTGAAAAATCAATTGATTGATTTTATCAGAGGTAAAAATCCTGACGGAACTGTGCGCAAACAAATGGGGGATATACTGAATAGCAAGCCTTTAGTGGTGGACTACGGTGATGGTGAGGAACGTATCTTCGCGGCGACTAACGAAGGTTTCCTGCATTCGATTGATACGGGTAACGGTGAGGAGCAATGGGCATTCATGCCGAAAGGCTTGTTACCCAATATCAAAACGTTCATGGAAAACTTACCGACTAAAGACCATGTTTACGGGATTGATGGCCCGTTAACCTTGTGGAATTACGACAAAAATCTGGACGGTGACATTGAAACAGCCGATCAAGATAAGCGCATATTGTTTTTTGGTTTGCGCCGTGGTGGCAACGCCTATTACGCGCTGGATATTACCGAACCCGATAGCCCCGTTATTTTGTGGAAAAAAGAAAACGCTCCCGACGTTGATGACGGCGTATTAGATTCCTTGGGTGAAACTTGGTCAAAACCCACGCTTGCCAAGATGCGTGTTGGTAGCAGAACCTCCAATACATTGCGTGATGTTGTCGTCTTTGGGGCAGGGTACGACCCCAACAAAGACGTGGAAACGGTGAGCGATCGCTTAGCCGATACTTTAGGGCGGGATGTCATGATTGTGGATGCACTCAGCGGCGAAATTCACTGGTCATTACAGCGCGATTTGTATAATAACGTCGCGGCTGATAACCCAGTCAAACACAGCATTCCGGGTGATATTCGTGTCATGGATATGGATCGTAACGGCGCACTCGACCGTCTGTATTTTTCTGATACGGGGGGGAATGTGTGGCGGGTCGATATGGATCACGATCTGCGTGACAGTGACCTGGATATGTACAACTACGATGAGGCGATTCTCACCAAAATAGCCGATTTGGGAACCAATGGTGACAATGGAACGGATACGCGCAAGTTCTTCTATGAACCGGATATTGCCTTGATTCAAAATAATGGCAAGGTTCACATGACCATTTCCTTGGGCAGCGGCTACCGCACTCACCCCTTGAATACGAATACGGAAGACCGTTTCTATGTCTTGATGGATCCGAATGTTTACAATGAGCCGCCAGCGGGTTTTGTGGCACTCAACAATGCGGATTTGGTGAATGCTAAAACCGGCTTCACTGGTGTGAATGACAATCTACTCACCCCTCCTGCCGATACCACCTACAAAGGTTGGTATTACGACTTTAGCCATAGCGGGGAAAAGGTACTTGCACCTGCGGTGACGTTCCTCAATAAAGTGGTGTTCACCACGTTCGCACCGGTGGATAAAGATGGACAAGGGCCATCGCCTGACCCGTGCGAAGTGCCACCAAACAGTGCACGTGCGTATGTGCTGGATCTGTTCACCGGTAAAGCAGTCGCCAATCTTGACCGCGATGCGGGTACTGGGACAAGCGGCAAAGATGATTTTGTGGTCGCGGGGTTCAATGAAATTTTGGATGCCGCCAAGATCATCTTCCGTTTGCCCAGCGCAGCGGATGGTGGTGCGTGTGTGGAAGGTGATTGTCAGCAAACCGTGGAAATTCGGGTTGGCAAGTTGGAAATGCCGATTCTGGATGCGAGTAATGATGAGCAGGGTACAGGTGTGGGTGGTGTAACCGGCAGTGTCGATTTGACCGATGTGTTACCGCGCATGTTCTGGTTAGATCACAATGTGACGGACTAAGTCGCCTGCCATTGCCCTAGGGTAACACGGTCGTTGCCTGCCAAATCCGGTAGGCAACGTACTTGTTGGAACCCCGCCGTTTGCAGCAAAGCCATGACCGCAGTACCTTGGTTATAACCGTGTTCGAGTAATAACCAGCCACCGTTGACTAGCCAAGGCGGTGCGTTTTGTACGATGTGGCGAATGTCATCCAGCCCATCGTGACCGGCAGTGAGGGCGGTGATGGGTTCAAAGCGTACATCGCCTTGGGTCAGGTGTGGGTCATTGGTTTCGATGTAAGGTGGGTTGGAAACAATCACATCAAACCGTTGGGAGGGCAGGGCAGCAAACCAGTCTGAGTGGAGGAAGTTTACATTCCGTATCTGATGGTTGTGGGCGTTTTCGATCGCAACGGCTAAAGCTGCGGTAGAAAAGTCGCAAGCGGTGATGCTAATGTCAGGGCGTTCGCTGGCGAGGCTCAAAGCAATTGCGCCAGTGCCAGTGCCAAGATCAAGGATGTTTGCTGGGTATGTTGGTAGTAAAGAGAGGGCAGTTTCCACCAAGAGTTCGGTTTCAGGACGGGGGATTAGGGTGTCGGGAGTGACTTTCAGATTGAGTGTCCAGAATTCGCGTTGGCCAGTTAGATAGGCAATCGGCACACCGCGCAAGCGTTCTGCCAACAACTGCCGGAAGGTGGCTTCTGTCACACTGTCTACGGTTTTTTCAGGCCAGGTGTATAAATACGTTCGGGACTTTTGAAGGCAATGTGTTAGCAATATTTCGGCATCTGCCTGTGCTGAATCTGAATGGGATTGCAGTTGTTGAATCGCCTCAGCCAGTAAGTTTTGGTTATTCACCCGCCAATGCCGCCAACTGATCCGCTTGGTATTCGTTGATGAGTGGTTCGATTACTTGATCAACGCTACCCGCCATGATTTCGTCCAGTTTATACAACGTCAGATTGATGCGGTGATCGGTGACGCGCCCTTGCGGGAAGTTGTAAGTACGGATGCGTTCCGAGCGGTCGCCAGAGCCAACGAGGTTTTTGCGGGTTTCAGCTTGCTCGGCGGCTTGTTTTTGGCGTTCACCCTCAAAGATGCGTGATTGCAATAGCCCCATCGCTTTGGCGCGGTTTTTGTGCTGCGAGCGTTCTTCCTGACACTCCACTACAATGCCGGTGGGCAGGTGGGTAATGCGAATCGCGGATTCGGTTTTGTTGATGTGCTGCCCACCCGCACCAGAGGAGCGATAGGTGTCGATCTTTAAGTCGGCTGGATTAATATCAACTGCTTCGACCTCATCCAATTCCGGCATGACCGCAACGGTGGCGGCGGAGGTGTGAATGCGCCCTTGGGATTCGGTGGCAGGAACGCGCTGTACCCGGTGAGCACCGGATTCAAACTTGAGCCGTGAATACGCGCCTTGCCCAATCACGCGGGAAATGATTTCTTTGAAACCGCCGTGTTCACCTTCGTTTTGGCTGATGATTTCAATCTGCCAGCGGCGGCTTTCGGCGTAACGGGCGTACATGCGGAATAAATCCCCCGCAAAAATCGCGGCTTCATCCCCGCCCGTGCCTGCCCGGATTTCGAGGAACACGTTGCTGTTATCGTGCGGGTCTTGCGGTAACAACAGTTTTTGCAGGTCGAGTTCGAGCGTAGCGCGGCGAGCTTTGGCGGCTTCGATTTCCTCTTGGGCCATGTCACGCATTTCGGGGTCTGACAACATTTCTTGGGCAGCTTCTATATCGGCGGCGGTTTGTTGGTAGGCGTGAAAGCCTTGCGACACGGGTTCAAGTTGGCTGTATTCGATCGAGAGTTTGCGAAATTGTTGTTGGTCGCTGATCACGTCAGCCTCACCTAACAGTGCTGCAATTTCGGCGTAACGTTCGCTCAGGGCTTCGAGTTTTTGTAGGATAGATGCTTTCACAGATTTTTAGCCGTTATCGTCAGTGGAAAGGTTAAACAGGGTCCGGGCGTGTTCCAGCAATTGATGGTCGCCGTTGCGTGCAGCGTGGTGCATGGCTTGGGTGGCGTCGTGAGACAGTTTGTTCGCCAGCGTGTGTGCCAGAAATTGTAGGGCTTCTGCGGGGCTTTTGCCATTTTGTAATAAGGCACTGGCTTTATCGAAGACTTCCTGACGAATAGTGTCGGTGCGTGCACGGTAGGCACGAATGGTATTCATGTGGTCTTGTGCACGTAGCCATGCCATGAAGTTAGTGACTTCTTCTAGCACCATGCCTTCAGCTTGCTCGGCAGCAGCCCGCCGTGATTGGAGGTTTTCTTCAATCACTGAGTGTAGGTCGTCAACAGTGTAGAGGTAGACATCATCTAGGTTGGCAACTTCTTGTTCAATATCTCGTGGCACGGCAATGTCTACCATGAACATGGGGCGGTGTTTACGAATTTTTAGGGCACGTTCTACCGCGCCTTTACCGAGAATGGGAACGGGAGAGGCAGTGGAAGAAATAATGATGTCCGCCTGGGGTAAATGATCGGCTAAGTCTGGCAAGCCGATGCCCTTGCCGCCGTATTCTGCGGCGAGTTTTTGGGCTTTGTCGATGCTGCGGTTGGCGACTATGATTTTACCAATGTGGTTGGTGGCAAGGTGTTTGCCGACGAGTTCGATGGTTTCACCTGCACCAATCAGCAGTGCGGTTTGTTTTTCGAGTTTGCTGAAAATTTGTTTGGCGAGACTCACCGCAGCAAAAGCAACAGAGACGGGATTGGCACCAATGCTGGTTTGGGTACGGACTTTTTTAGCGGTGGAAAACGCATGTTGCATCAGGCGGTTTAATTGATTGCCGGTGGTGGCCTGGTCGCTGGCAGCTTGTAGGGCAGTTTTCAGTTGCCCAAGGATTTGGGGTTCACCGAGTACCAGTGAGTCTAACCCACAGGCTACGCGCAAGGCGTGACGCACTGCTTCGTCTTGTTGGTAGATATACAAGTAGGGTTGTAATTGTGTTGCGGGCATTTTATGCCAGCTTGCCAGCCACTCGACCAAGGCTTCCACGGATTGCTGCGGATGAGCCGCAGCGTAAATTTCGGTACGGTTGCAGGTCGAGAGTATCAGGTTTTCAGGCACAACCTGATGGGCAGCGTGCAATGCCAATGGCAGGCTGTCAGGTGAGAACGAAACCTTTTCCCGGATGGAGACTGGGGCGGTTTTATGATTGACTCCAACGATCAGGATGGACATTCAGTATTTCACCAACGGATACATTTCAGCCTTTGCACCTTTTCAGAACGAGGTAGTTAACTTTCGGAACCGCGAATTTTCTGATACGTTATGGCTTATTACAAGGTAATTCGTTGAATATATCCTTAAATCCTCTTGCAACATAACGCGATCAATCACAATCGGGGATTGTGGTAGACCGGAGAAAGTCATGCCCAGCACTCGTTTGCCGCGCCGTTTTGTGAGCCTTTCCTTGGCTTTATTGATTGGTGGTTGCACTTTGGGGAATACCCCGTTGGCGGATCAGTCGGTCAGTAATGTAGCGACTTTTAGCAGTCCCTTGAGTTATCAGGTTTACAATATCCTCGCGGGGGAAATGTTTGTTAAACAGGGTAATGTGTCTCAGGCTGCCTTGCATTATGTCGCCGCTGCTCAGCAAACTAATGATCCTGCGATTGCACAGCGTGCAGTAGAGTTGGCAATGAGCGCTGAAGATACGTCTTTAGCAGGGCGGGCTTTGGAGCGTTGGATTACTTTATCACCGGATTCTTCCGAAGCCGTTCAATATCAGGCATTGGCAAATTTACGCACCGAAAAGTACGATGAGGCGGTGAAAGATTTGGTGAAAATCCGTGATAGAGCGGATAAAGAAAATGAACACGGTTTTGCTTTCATTGTGTCGTTGTTGGCTTTAGAGCCTGATGCTACTAAATCCTACGAAACCTTCAAACGTTATGTGAATAGCGTGGATAGTTCACCCCGTGCACAATTAGCGCTGGCTTCACTGGCATTGAATGCGGATCAATTTGAGGCAGCGTTACAGGCGAGTCAAGTGGCGCAACAAAAGGGTAATGCGGCTGAAAAAGTGCAAGCTGCTCGCTGGGCTGCTAAGGCATTAGTGGGGTTGGATAAATTACCTGACGCGATTACGGCGTTAGAAGCTGTCAATAAAAACACTAAGGATACCGAACTAAAGCTGGATTATGGACGTTTGCTAATTTTGGCAGATCGCCGCACGGAAGCGACACCGATTTACCAACAGCTTTACACCAGCTTCCCCGATAACCCTGATATTCTCTATACCTTGGGTTTATTGCATCTGGAACAAAAATCTTTCACAGCGGCAGAGCCGTTAATCAGTAAGTTGCTGACAGTGCCAGACCGTGCTGCGGAGGCTAATTATTTCATGGGGCAAATTCATGAAGGATTGCAGCGTCCCAAACCAGCCATCGAGGTTTATAAAAAGGCTGTTGGGGGGAAATACGACCGTGAAGCGACGGTGCGTGTGGCACGTTTGTTAGTGGAAACAAGCAATTTAGCCAGCGCGCGTGAATGGGTGGCAGAACAAGTTAAGATAGCCGCTGATAATGAACGTAAGGGGCTATTGCTACAATTAGACGGGCAACTGTTGCATGATCAGGGACAATACGCTGAGGCTATCAACAGCTTTGGCAAGGCGCTGGATGTAAAAGCAAATGACCCTGATGTGTTGTATTCTCGTGCCCTGAGTGCTGAAAAGCTGGGTGATTTCAGCAAGGCTGAGGCTGATTTACAAGAAGTGCTTAAGTCACAGCCTGATAATACGACGGTATTAAATGCATTGGGGTATATGCTGGCGGTGAATACGCAACGTTATTCGGAAGCCAGCGGACTCATTACGAAAGCCTTGGCTGGCCGCCCAGATGACCCCGCGATTATGGATAGCATGGGCTGGGTGTTATATCTCACGGGCAAACCGGAAGATGCAGAAACTTGGTTACGCAAAGCCTATACTCAATTACAAGACCCCGAAGTGGCCAGTCACTTGATTGAAGTGTTAGCAGTACGTGGCAATAAGGCGGAGGCTCAGGCCATTCTCGATACCATGCTCAGCAAATTCCCTGATGACAATTTGTTGCTGAAGGTTAAGGAAAAGCTAGTTGGCTTGTAACCTTTTCATTACTTAAGGATAACGAATTATGAAACAATGGATGCTGGTGGTGGCTTGTTGCGCGTTGACGCTTGGTGGGTGTGCGACGCAGACAAAAAGCCCTTCCCAAGATGCAGATGCATCAACTAAACCGGTAAACGCTCAAAGTGCATGGCAACAACGGCAGGCTAATTTTGCCCGCATGAGTAGCTGGCGCTTACAAGGTAAGGTGGGAATGCAGTTTCAGGAGCAAAGTGCTTCGTTTAATCTATCCTGGCTCCAGACGGGAAAAGACCAGTATGAAATGAACATTAAGAATCCGCTGACGGGTTCGGTTATGGCTTACCTCAAGGGCGACCGTTCCGAAGTGACGTTGCAAGCCAACGGCAAGACTTACAAGGATGCGAATGCTGAGCGTTTGTTGCAAGGACAATTAGGCGTGTCATTGCCATTGGATGGAATGAAATATTGGGTGCGTGGCATACCTTCACCTGACTCATCCGTACAGCAAGTTAAATTGGATGCGCAAGGCCGCCCCGAATCGTTACAACAATCCGGCTGGTTGATCGAATATGCGGGTTGGCAAGGCAACGATTGGAAAGCATTGCCTGAAAAGATTAATTTGAGCCGTGTGCCTGATAACACCAAGGTCAAGGTAATCGCGAAAGACTGGCAAACCCGTTACTAAGTTTCCATGCAAACGTTAACACTTCCAGCGCCCGCTAAACTCAATCTGTTTCTGCACATTACGGGCAGGCGGGCAGATGGCTACCATTTGTTGCAAACCCTGTTTGTATTCCTTGATTTTGTGGATGAGATTACGCTGACCGTGCGCGGTGATGGTGAAATTTGTCGACCGCAGGGGGCCGAGAACGTACCCGCAGACGCTGATTTAACGGTGCGGGCAGCGCGATTGCTGCAACAGGCAACGAGGGGGCGTCTCGGTGCGGATATTCAGGTGTTAAAACGTATCCCGATGGGCGGCGGTTTGGGGGGCGGCAGTTCGGATGCAGCGACGGTGTTACACGGGTTAAATTACCTGTGGCAATGCGGTTTGAGTAATGATGAGTTGGCTGCGTTAGGGCTACGTTTAGGCGCGGATGTACCGGTGTTTGTACAGGGTCATGCAGCATGGGCGGAAGGGGTCGGTGAGCAATTAACACCGGTTGATTTGCCTGAGTCTTGGTATGTAGTGATCCACCCGCAGGTTCATGTTCCGACGGCAGAACTTTTTTCAGCGTCAGACTTGACACGCAACTGCCCTGCGATTACATTAGCGACCTTCCACGACGGGGCAGGCATCAACGTCTTCCAGCCAGTCGTAGAAAAGCGTTATCCTGAAGTAGCTAAAGCGATAAACTGGCTCTCTGGATACTCAAATGCAACGTTAACAGGTTCAGGCAGTTGTCTGTTCGGATCAGTAAACAGTAGGCAAGAAGGTGAAATAATCCTACAAAACCTACCTGCTGAATGGTTCGGATTTGTCGCAAAAGGCATGACTATTTCGCCTTTGCAGCAAAAGCTAGTAACATTGTCAACGCTTTACAATTAGTTTCAGAAGGGCCGTCGCCAAGCGGTAAGGCACTGGATTTTGATTCCAGCATTCCCAGGTTCGAATCCTGGCGGCCCTGCCATTTTCTTCCCCCAATCTATGCGGATATGTCATGGCTGACGATAAAATGATGGTGTTTACAGGTAACGCTAATCCTGAACTCACCGACAAAATCGTCGATCACCTCGGAATTCCCTCCGGTAAAATCAAAGCAGAACGCTTCAGCGATGGTGAAGTGCACGTCGAGATTTTGGAAAACGTGCGTGGTCGTGATGTTTTCATCGTACAATCTACCTGTGCGCCCACTAACGATAACCTGATGGAATTGCTGATTATCGCTGATGCGTTGTATCGTGCTTCCGCAGGGCGAATCACGGCTGTTATTCCGTATTACGGTTATGCGCGGCAAGATCGCCGGGTGCGTTCACGGCGCGTACCGATTTCTGCCAAATTGGTGGCAGATATGATCGCGACAGGTCATGTTGACCGTGTGCTGACTATTGATTTGCATTCAGACCAAGTACAAGGCTTTTTCGACTTACCAGTAGACAATGTTTACGCATCGGGTGTGTTGATTAAGGATGTGTTGGCGTGTGGGCTGGATAATATCATGGTGGTTTCACCGGATGTTGGCGGTGTAGTCCGTGCCCGTGCTTTGGCTAAAGGTTTGGGTGATGTCGAGCTGGCGATTATCGACAAGCGCCGCCCTGAGCCGAATAAATCCGAGATCATGAATATCATCGGGAATGTGGAAGGGCGTAACTGCATTTTGATCGACGATTTGATCGATACTGGCGGTACGTTGTGCAATGCCGCTACTGCGTTAAAGCAGCATGGTGCATTAAGTGTGCGGGCGTATGCAACTCATGCGGTGTTTTCCGGCAAAGCCGTGAGCAATATCGAGAATTCTCAACTTGATGAAGTGGTTATCACCGATACCATTCCATTAAGCGACGCCGCTAAAAACTGTGCTAAGATTCGCCAGCTTTCGGTAGCCGGTGTGTTAGCGAAAACCATTTTACGCATTAATCAGGATGACTCAGTGAGTTCCCTGTTTGATGGTATATAAGTTTTAGTCCCCGTTCGCGGGTTTTTTAGTTGCCGTCCGGTCGCGTTCGGTAACGATTCTGTTGGAGAAGTAACATGTCAAAACAATACGTTCTGCAAGCGCAGGCACGTGAATTGCAGGGTAAGGGTGCGAGCCGCCGCCTGCGTAACACCGGTATGGTTCCTGCCGTTATTTACGGTGCAGGCGGTGAAGCACAATCCATTTCCTTGCGTCACAATGAAATGCTGCGTAACTTGCAGGAAGAAGGTTTCTACTCGCAAATCATTACGGTGGATTTCGGCGATCGTAAAGAGCAAGTGATCCTGCGTGACCTGCAACGTCACCCAGCCAAGCCAATCATTATGCACGCTGACTTACAGCGCATCCGTGATGACGAAGAAATCAACGTCCACGTGGCGCTGCACTTCCTCAATGATGACGTGGCAAAAGGCGTAAAAGAGCAAGGTGGTACTGTTAGCCACATGATTTCTGAAGTTGAAGTTTCTTGCTTGCCTAAGAACCTGCCTGAATTCATCGAGGTTGACATGATCAACGTCGAAAAAGGCCAGATTGTGCACTTGTCTGACCTGAAATTGCCAGAAGGTGTCAGCCTGCCAGCTTTGGCTCTGGGCGAAGACCACGACAACGCCATCGCGGCGATTCACTAAGGTCTATACCGATGGGAAACCCTATCCGCCTCATTGCAGGCTTGGGCAACCCCGGTAGCCAGTACGACAAAACCCGGCACAATGCCGGGTTTTGGTTTGTTGACGAACTGGCAAGGCGTTACTCCGGCAAGTTTGCCATCGAGAAGCGTTTTTCCGGCGAAGTCTGTAAACTGCAAGTCGGCAGTGCGGTGGTATGGCTACTCAAGCCCATGACCTTCATGAACCGTAGCGGGCTAGCAGTCAAGCAGTTAGCCAGTTTCTACCAAATTCCGGTGGAACAAATTTTAGTGGCGCACGATGAGCTGGACATTGCACCCGGTGACGTGCGTTTGAAACAAGCGGGTGGTCACGGTGGGCATAACGGTTTGCGTGATTGCCATGCCCATTTGGGCGCGGATTATTGGCGGTTGCGTTTGGGTGTCGGACACCCCGGCGACCGTAACAAAGTGGTCGATTATGTTTTATCACGCCCCTCACTGGATGATGAAATCGTCATCTCACGGGCGATTGACAAAGCAGCCGACCAAATTGAATTGATTTTAGCCGGTGATATGCAGAAAGCGATGAACGCGCTGCACACCAAATAAAGGTAAGACATCATGGGATTCAAGTGCGGAATTGTTGGTTTGCCAAACGTGGGTAAATCCACCCTGTTTAATGCGTTGACCAAGGCGGGCATTCAGGCAGCGAATTACCCTTTCTGTACGATTGAGCCGAATGTGGGGATCGTGCCCATGCCAGATCCACGTCTGGATGCACTAGCGGCAATCGTTAAACCAATCAAGATTTTACCCACGACGATGGAATTCGTCGACATTGCAGGTTTGGTTGCAGGTGCGTCACAGGGCGAAGGTTTGGGCAACAAATTCCTCGCGCACATCCGCGAAACCGATGCGATTGCGCAGGTGGTGCGCTGTTTCGACAACGACGACATCATTCACGTTGCGGGCAAGATTGACCCCGCCTCTGACATTGAAACCATCAATACCGAGTTGGCACTGGCGGATCTGGATACGGCGGAAAAAGCAGTGAACCGTTTGACCCGTTCGGCTAAATCCGGTAGTAAGGATTTGGTGGCGCAAAAAGTGTTGGCAGAGCGTTTGTTTGCGCATTTGTCTGAAGGGCATTCGGCACGTTCAATGGCTATGACCCCCGAAGAACGCGCGTTGGCTATTCGTGAGTTTCACCTGATTAGCATCAAACCTTTGATGTTTATCGCCAATGTTAACGAAGACGGTTTTGAGAATAACCCGTATTTGGAGCAAGTGCGCGAGATTGCCAAGCGTGAAAATGCGGTGGTAGTGCCGGTGTGTGCAGAAATGGAGTCGGAACTTTCCCAGTTGGATGATGCAGAACGCGACGAGTTTTTAGCCGGTATGGGGCTGGACGAACCGGGTTTGAATCGCGTGATTCGAGCGGGTTACGATTTGCTGGGCTTGCAGACCTATTTCACCGCAGGTGTGAAAGAAGTTCGTGCATGGACGATCCCCAAAAATGCGACTGCGCCACAAGCGGCTGGCGTGATTCATACCGACTTTGAGCGCGGCTTTATTCGTGCACAAACCATCGCTTTTGAAGATTTCATTGCTTACAAGGGTGAGCAGGGCGCGAAAGAAGCCGGGAAAATGCGGGCGGAAGGCAAGGAGTACATCGTGAAGGATGGCGATGTGTTGAATTTCTTGTTTAACGTGTAAGGGATTCCCCGCTACTACTTCATCAGCGCGTTGGGGATGTTCCATTGGAGTTCCCCAACGCCGCTCGTCATATCGACCTCTAGGCGTATCAACCCGGCTTTTTTGACTTTAATACGGCTGTTAGGGCTGCCTAGCAAGTGGGCGATTAAGGTTGAAAATTCCGGCTCATGACCCACCAGCCAAATATTGTTGTCACCGTTTGCGGCTAAGGCTGCCAGTGCTTGCAGCGTGGTTTGGGTATCTGTGCCATGTGCTAACCACGGCACAATGACGGCTTTGGGGCAATTGGCTAAGTGTTTACGTAAACCTTGCGCGGTTTCTAACGCCCTGACCAGTGGGCTGCATAGCAGGTGGGTGGGCAGTAAGGCGTGACGCTGGCAAAAGTCGGCAACCCGTTGCACTTGCTTGTGACCTTTGGGCGTGAGGCGACGTGCTTCATCAGGAATGAGCAGGTTGTGATCTTCCGCAGTGGCGTGGCGTAGAAATGTCAGGGTAGTTGTCATGCGGGTTTTCGCTGTGAAAATAAGGCTACGGTGGCGGCTAAGCCGAAAATAAAGAAGCTGCTGATCAGGGGCAATACCGTGCCGTCGTAGGCTTGTCCAACAAATGTCCCTAGCGGTACTGCGAGTAAGGTTGAGAGTGAGCCAATGACCGATGCACCGATTCCGGCAATATGTCCCAGCGGTTCCATCGCCAGCGCATTCAGATTGCCAAATAACATGCCTAATGCCAAAAATGCCAGCATGAAATACGCCATCAACACTGGCAATGCGGGGTGTCCGGCACTGCTATAAGTGACGAGCCAAAAAGCACCCGATAGCAGTGTGAACAGCAGCAATGCCCGTCTTGAGATCCAATGCATTCCGTAGTGCATTACCAGCTTGGCATTCAGTAACGAAGCGCCGCCAATCGCCAGCGCCAGCAATGCGAAATACAGCGGGAACCGTTCCCCCAAGTCGTATTGGATTTGCAGGATTTGTTGTGCTGAACTCAAATAACCGAGAAATGCACCAAACACAATCCCCGTCGTGAGGGTGTAGGTCATGCTGGTACGGTTGCTGACGACTTCTTTCAGCCCCTCCCAAAACTCACCGAAACGGAAAGTGCGGCGTTTGGTGGTGGGGAGGGTTTCCGGCATTCGCCACCAAAACCATACCGCCACACTGAGCGCCAGCACACAAAACAGCGTGAAAATACTGCGCCAGCCGGACACCAGCAAAATACCTTGCCCTAATGATGGCGCAATCATCGGCACAAGGATAAAAATACTCATGGTGAATGACATAACCCGTGCCATTGCCCGCCCGGAATAGCAATCGCGCACCAGTGCCATCGTTAATACACGCGGGGCTGATGCGCCGACCCCTTGCAAAAATCGCCCGATCAGCATGTGTGAAAAGTCTTGCGCCAACATTGAGAGCGAACTGCCAAGCATAAAGATACCCAAGCCCACGTACATCAGCGGTTTGCGCCCGGTTGCATCGGATAAGGGGCCGAAAAATACTTGCCCCAACGCCAAACCCAGAAACAAGGTGGTGAGGATTAATTGCGCGTCGTTGTCGTGTTGTGTACCCAGCTCGCGCCCAATGGTGACGAGTGCGGGCAGCATGGCATCAATCGCCAGCGCGGTTAGCGAGCTGAGCATGGCGATGAGGGCGACGAATTCGCCGAAGCGGGGGAGGTTGGTGGGCATGTTAGAGGGCTGTTTCCTGCATAAACGCCCAATCAATCAGCAATTCAGGAAACAACTCCACCGCAGTCGGCTCATCCATCCCAAACATCAGCGGCAAGCCGTATTGCCCGTCATCTTTCAGCGTATACACCATCACCCAACGGTCAACGGGGTGGATAATCCAATATTCTTGCACCCCATGCCGTTCATATAACCAGCGTTTTTTATCCATATCCTTGAGCGCGGTGGAGGGAGATAACACTTCGATAATCCAGTCCGGCGCACCCCGGCAGCCTTTGTCATCCAGCTTATTTTTGTCGCAGATCACGGCAAGATCGGGCTGCACAGTGGTGTCTACATCGTTGTCGGCTTCGTTGTGGTTAGGCAGACGTATATCAAACGGGGCGGGATAAACTTCGCAGGGTTTACCCCGTAAATAAGTGGCAATTTGCACACTCATCTCCAAGATGTATTTTTGATGTATGCGTGACGGAGCAGCCATTGCATACGCGACCCCATCAATCAGTTCCCAACGTTCATCTTCCGGCCATTTGGCGTAATCGGCGTAGGTAAAGTGTCCCTGTAATTTTTTTGCTGCACCCATTGTCATGCTCCTTCTTTGTGCTTAACCCGCTTATATCATGCTGATGTTAGCACAGCAGAAAGTGAGGATGTCTCAACTCTGGAAAAACTGCGTAGCCGTTTCGCCATCCGGCTGCTGCAACCAACGTTGCGTCAACGTTTCCACCCGCTCTGGGTAATGCGCCACCACTTCCCGCGCCGCCATTTGTACCGCTGGCAGCAAATGTTGATCGCGCAGCAAACTCGCAATCCGCAGCCGCACATCCCCTGTCTGGCGCGTTCCCAGTACCTCGCCGGGGCCGCGCAATTCCAGATCAATATCCGCAATCATGAAACCATCCGTGGTGGTGCGCATCGCATCCAGCCGTTTCCGCGCCGTTTTGCCCAGTGGATGCTGGTAAAGCAGCACGCAACTACTCGCCACACTGCCGCGCCCAACCCGTCCACGCAACTGGTGCAATTGCGACAAACCCATGCGTTCAGCATTTTCGATCACCATCAAGGACGCATTCGGCACATCCACCCCGACTTCAATCACCGTTGTTGCCACCAAAAGCTGAATTTCCCCCAGCTTAAACTGGCGCATAATGCTTTCCTTTTCCGAACCGTGCAGCCGCCCATGTACCAGCCCCACCGCAACGTGTGGCAAACGTTCGTGCAACATCGCAGCGGTCACTTCTGCCGCTTCACATTGCAAGGCTTCCGATTCTTCGATCAGGGTGCAAACCCAGTACACCTGCCGACCTTCGCGACACGCGGCTGAAATGCGCTCAATCACCTCATCACGCCGCTCATTATTCAGGGCAACGGTAGTGATCGGCGTGCGCCCCGGCGGTAATTCATCAATCACCGAATAATCCAGATCGCCGTAAGCGGTCATTGCCAAGGTGCGCGGAATCGGCGTCGCCGTCATCACCAACTGGTGCGGGTAATGGTCGCCCTGCTTGCCTTTTTCGCGCAAGGCCATGCGCTGATACACGCCGAAGCGGTGCTGTTCGTCGATAATGATCAGCCCCAGTTGCAGGAATTCCACCGTGCGTTGGAACAGGGCGTGTGTCCCCACCGCGATATGCCCGATGCCCAGCAACAAATTTTCCACCTTGCGGCGGCGTTGGCGTGGGGTTTGATTGCCGGAAATGTACACTGTCTCGATACCCAGCGGTTCCAGCCAGCGTACCAGATTCTGGTAATGCTGTTCCGCCAGCAATTCGGTCGGAGCCATCATGGCGACTTGGAAACCGTTGGCAATGGCGTGTAACGCTGCGGCAACGGCGACCAAGGTTTTGCCTGAACCGACATCGCCTTGCACCAAGCGATTCATCGGCACGGTTTGTTGCAAATCGGTGGTAATTTCCGCAATCACGCGATTTTGTGCGCCCGTGGGGGCAAAGGGCAGGGTGCGCAACAATTGCCGCCAATAGTGATTGGTTTCTGGCATGACGTGCGCTTGCACTTGCTTGAGTTCGTGCCGCGCTTGCTGCACGCCAAGTTGATGCGCCAGCAATTCCTCGAAAATCAGCCGGTACGGACGCATTCCTTCCACCGTTGAACCCGACGGCGGTGTATGCAGCTTGCGTAATTCGTTTGCCAGTGGCGGAAAATGGTGTTGCCTGACCACGCTTTCCGGCAACAAATCCGGCAATTCCTCCACATGCTCCAGCGCTAAATCAATCAGGCGGCGCAAGCTACGTTGCTGCAAACCTTCGGTCGTTGGATATGTCGGCGTGAGCGTGTTGGCAATCGGTTCGGGGTCATCGGCTTTGAGGTAATGGCATTCGGGATGCGCCATTTCCAGCTTCATCCCAGATTGGCGCACTTCGCCAAAACAGCGCAGCAACACGCCTTTGCGTAAGCTGTATTTCTGGGCGGAGGTGAAGTGGAAAAAGCGTAAGATCAAGGTGCCGCTGCCGTCGTTGAGGTAGCACAGCAACATGGTGCGCCCGCGTTGCACCACTTCGGTGTACTCGATTTCGCCTTCGACCAGCACTTCTTGCCCAACTTTGAGGCTGGCGATGGGGTAAATACGGGTGCGATCCTGATAGCGTAGCGGCAGGTGAAACAGCAAATCGGCCACGCGCAAGATACCCAGCCGCACCAGTTTTTCCGCAACCGCATCACCGACCCCACGCAGGGCGGTGACAGGTTGCTGTAGAAAGTCGGGGGTGCAAGGTTCAGTCATTTGACAAGTGTACTATACTTTGCCCGTGAATAGCTGTTGAATAATGAGAAGCCCTCAAGCAAAGTACGGCTGTTATTGGCAACCGGTCGTCCTTTCCATGATCCAGATAGACTTCAGCGAATCCGATCAAACCGCCTTGAATGAGGGGCGTTACCGCCATGCCCACCCTCGCGTCCGCCAACGGATGGAAGTGTTGTGGCTAAAAAGCCAGGGAATGGCGCATGGGGACATTGAACGGCTGGCACAGGTGAGTTCAACGACGGTCACCCGTTATTTGAAACGTTACCAACAAGGTGGGATCGCTGCCTTGGAACAACTGGATTTCCGTCGCCCAACCCGCCGGTTGGAACCTTTCCGTGAGCCCCTGAAGAAACATTTTGAGAAGCATCCACCGACCCGGATCAGTCAGGCGATCGCTGATATACAGCGCTTAACCGGCCTTGAACTCAAGCGGGAAGCCGTGCGGCTATTCCTGCATGACTTGGGTTTGTCCGTCAGGAAGGTGGGGATGATACCGGCGAAAGCCGACCCTGCTGCCCAGGAGACTTTTAAAAAAAGAGCTGGAGCCGCGTCTTGAGGAGGCCAAGGCCGGAAAACGCGCCGTTTTCTTTGTCGACGCCGCCCATTTTGTCCTGGCCCCGTTTCTGGGGTTCCTGTGGTGTTTCACCCGGCTGTTCATCCGCGCCCCTGCCGGACGCCAGCGCTACAATGTCCTCGGTGCGTTGAATGCAGTCACCCATGAACTGGTCACCGTGACCAATGACAGTTACATCAACTCCCAAAGTGTTTGTCAGTTGCTTCGGCAAATCAAGGCATTGGCCCTGGATGTCCCGGTGACCTTGGTGATGGACAATGCCCGTTACCAGCGCTGTAGCCTGGTACAAACATTCGCCCAAACACTCGGGATCGAACTGTTGTTCCTACCCGCTTATTCCCCCAACCTGAACCTGATTGAGCGCCTCTGGAAGTTTGTGAAGAAGGAATGCCTGTATTCACGTTACCATGAAAACTTTACCGCGTTTGCGCAGGCCATTGATGCCTGTTTGGCACAAACCCACACTACGCATAAAAAAGCCTTGGACTCCTTGCTGACTCTCAACTTTCAGACCTTTGAGGAATCTGCAATTATGGGCGGTTGAAGTATAATAATAGACATTATCTATAAATAATAATTATCGAAAAGTTTTTAAAACTTTCAATAGATTGGATTTCGCATGGAGTTTCTCAGGTTGTGTAGTCCGCAAGCAATTTCCATAATCTGGTCATCAAAGTCATCTTTTAAATTACGGTACACATCTTTCAGGCATCGGCAGCGTTTAATACCACTGATGATATGTTCAACGACTACCCTGCGGGCAGAAATTTGACGGTTTTCTTCTTTTTCTTGTGGGGTCAGACATTTATTCCGTGGCTTCTTTTTTGGCTCAATGACGGTGACACCTTTTCCCATGTCAGCCCCCTTGAAGCCTAAATCACGTAAAATCACAGAACCCTCCGGTAATTGGGTCTGCTCCTCATCGGCAATTTTCTTGTCATGCTTCTTGCCTGAGTGAGTATCCCCTGAGCGACTTGCAAAATCCGACAAACTGAGTTGCTCAATTTTCAGCATTGACCGAACGCCGCATATTCAGCCGATTTTTTACTCAATTTGACCAACGAAACCTGAGCTTTTTCAGTTTTACCGTAACTTTTGCTAAATTTCACCCATACCGATGCGACTGCTCCTGTTTTTCAGTCAGTCTTCCCGTGTTTTTTCAAACCCAGTCGCTTTATAACAAGACACGCATCAGTTGATCAGCACTCAACACCAAAATCCCAAACATCAAGTGGCTGTAAACTTTTTGCGCACCTTGCACCCACACATTCCGACCACCAAATTCATCCTTCAGGCGGGCATTGGTTCGTTCTACGGTGCTGCGAATTTTGTAACGCTCGGCATCAGCAGGTTCAAACGCTTCTTTCTGTCCGCCGCGAGGATTGTGATCAATCAGAGGGACATGCCCCAGATGACGGCTGTATTCGTGCAAATCAGCACTGCAATAGGCCGCATCCATCAGGTCGTAGAGACTGGTGACACGTTGGGCACTGATTTGAGAGAGTGGGATGGCTGCCCCGCTGTCGTGAAAGGAGGCGGAAGACAGAATGGCTGCTATCGGGACACCACAATCGGCGGTATCGATATGCAGTTTGTAGCCGTTCCAACTGTGCTTGTAGCCTTGGGCATTCTTCTTCGTCCCCCGGTTACACTGAACCGGTATCTCATCGAGTGCTTGCTGAAGTGACTGTTCCCGTTGGCGCTGAATCCGTGTTTGCCCTTGTTTTTTCTTTGGCTTTTCCTCGGCAACAGGCCGTTCACGTGCCTCAATGGCTGTTGAATCCCGACACAGGTGGCCGATCAGCGCATCGCCCAAATACGTTTTCACCAACGTTTCATGCACACGTTCCGCTAAACGCTGTTCAGCAAATTCAGCGAAGGCACGTGAAAAGGTGGATTCGGAAGGCAGTTTCTTGGTCAGGGGAAACCCGCAGATGCGTCGCAGGGAGCGATCGTTTTGCAGCCGGTCAATGAGTGCTCGCGTATTGACAATATTGAGCACGCTTTTGGCGACAAAAGCATTGGCAAACCAAGATCGCTCCGTCGCTGGCCGTCCAGACCCATCACGAAAAGAGCGCACAAAATCTTCAATGCGCGTCAGCTCCAGTACGTGAATGAGCTTTTCAAGCTTGGGGGTCAATGTGCCAAAGGCATCATTGAAGCAAGGCAGTATTTCAATTTGCAGCAAACTCCAGCGTTGTGCAATCAGGGCGCGTTCGGTAGAATTCATAGCGTGGGCTTAATGGTTGTTTTGATGCTTCTATTATCGCCGAAAACGGCAGCCCACACTTCTTTTTTCCTTCAGATGAAGGAAGGTTCACGCTGAAAATGTAATTTTGCAAGTGGCTCCCCTAAGTATTTGATATGTCTGTCAGCACAGCCAACGATGACATTGTTTTTAACCGTATGGGCTTTTTTTTTACCACTATAGTATTCGCGCTGGACATCATTATCCACGGGGCGCTGGATTCTCCGCTCTGTTCCGTCAATAATCAATTCCTGTTGCCCTTCTTCTGCTAGCCGTTCCATTAATTCTGAGGATAGTCGAATGGGCTTATGTCCCATGTTATCCAATGCACTTTGTAATACGGGACACAAGCGGTGTATCCAGTGGTTTGCCACACTTTGGGGAAGATCAAATGAATACGCCAGCACTTCTTGTAAAGGATAGGTCTTCAGGTAAAACAGAATGAAAAACAGTTTGTCTTCTATTAATGCCAGTTTCCCATCAGAACGACCCCGCGTCTCATCAACACGTTTGCCCCGTGCGTGTAGGTCAGTTTGGTAAGCTGCACTGAACCGTTCGAGCAAACCCAAAAACTCCTTAACGTTGAGACTGGTCATGGCAACAAATGCCTTTTCATTGGATTTCAATGCGTTAAAGCTGTACTCCGCCATGCCGTTAGTCCCTACTCTAGGCTATTATTACTGTCAGGAATTTAGGTGAATTCAAGTAATAAGTGCATAACCCACCAACTTTTCGGCCTCTATGCCGGATAGTTCTCGGAACACCTCGTAAGGTGTCTTGAACCCCAGACACTTCCTTGGTCTGTTGTTGAGTTTATGTACAGCCTCCAGTACCTGTCGGGTGGTCACGTCCAATAGCCCCATTGCTTTAGGGAAGTATTGGCGTAACAGCCCATTGGCGTTCTCATTTTGCCCACGCTCCCACGAATGGTAGGGCTTGGCGAAATACGTTTCGCACCCAATGGCTTGGGCAACTTGCTCATGTTTGGCAAACTCTTTGCCGTTGTCGAAGGTGAGCGTGTGCACCCAATCCTTGAAGCTGTCCAGCAAGGTGATAATGCTGCTGGTTACGGCTTCTGCGGTCTTGTTTGCCACTGGAAAAGCTAGGCGTAGCTTGGATTTGCGTTCATCCAGTGTCACCAGTGCGCCTTGGTGTCCCTTGCCGATCATGGTGTCGGCTTCCCAGTCACCGAGCCGTTCACGCTGGTTGGCTACCGCTGGGCGTTCGTCAATGTCCACTCGGTTGGGGATGCCTTTGACGCTGCCCGTTTTACTGCCGTAACGCTGGCGGTATTTCTTCGTATGGCGGCGCAGGTTCAGGTACAGCTTGCCGCCCGCACGCTTGTCCCTGAGTACATGCTGGTAGATGGCTTCATGGCAAATAGTCGTTTTGCCTTCCGCTTTCAGTCGACCGCTGATCTGCTCAGGACTCCATTGTTGTTCCAGCAGCGTATCAATGCTGACCGCCAGTTCCGGGGTCAACTTGACCGCTTTGGGCTTGTCCGCATGGCGTTGTTGCGCTTTGGTGTGCGCTTGCTTGTGCCGATAGCCGCGTTGCCCTCGGTTGCGGGTCAGTTCACGACTGATCGTCGATTGACTGCGCCCCAAGGTTAACGCGATTGTTGCCGTCGATTCCTTCATCTTGTGCCGGGTTTCGATATAATGCCTCTCCTCAGAGGTAAGGTGTGTGTAAGCCATGAAGCTCTCCTGTCAGTGGTTTTTCGGGATGCTTTTTACCACATTTTGCCTCTGACCTGATAAGGAAAATCGCATCCCGTCTTGATTAACAGGCTATGCACTTATGATACGAATTCGCCCCACTATAGTATTCACGCTGAACATCATTATCCACAGGGCGCTGGATTCTCCGCTCTGTTCCGTCAATAATCAATTCCTGTTGCCCTTCTTCTGCTAGCCGTTCCATTAATTCTGAGGATAGTCGAATGGGCTTATGTCCCATGTTATCCAATGCACTTTGTAATACGGGACACAAGCGGTGTATCCAGTGGTTTGCCACACTTTGGGGAAGATCAAATGAGCCACTTGCAAAATTACATTTTCAGCGTGAACCTTCCTTCATCTGAAGGAAAAAAGAAGTGTGGGCTGCCGTTTTCGGCGATAATAGAAGCGTCAAAACAACCATTAAGCCCACGCTATGAATTCTACCGAACGCGCCCTGATTGCACAACGCTGGAGTTTGCTGCAAATTGAAATACTACCTTGCTTCAATGATGCCTTTGGCACATTGACCCCCAAGCTTGAAAAACTCATTCACGTACTGGAGCTGACGCGCATTGAAGATTTTGTGCGCTCTTTTCGTGATGGGTCTGGACGGCCAGCGACGGAGCGATCTTGGTTTGCCGATGCTTTTGTCGCCAAAAGCGTGCTCAATATTGTCAATACGCGAGCACTCATTGACCGGCTGCAAAACGATCGCTCCCTGCGACGCATCTGCGGGTTTCCCCTGACCAAGAAACTGCCTTCCGAATCCACCTTTTCACGTGCCTTCGCTGAATTTGCTGAACAGCGTTTAGCGGAACGTGTGCATGAAACGTTGGTGAAAACGTATTTGGGCGATGCGCTGATCGGCCACCTGTGTCGGGATTCAACAGCCATTGAGGCACGTGAACGGCCTGTTGCCGAGGAAAAGCCAAAGAAAAAACAAGGGCAAACACGGATTCAGCGCCAACGGGAACAGTCACTTCAGCAAGCACTCGATGAGATACCGGTTCAGTGTAACCGGGGGACGAAGAAGAATGCCCAAGGCAACAAGCACAGTTGGAACGGCTACAAACTGCATATCGATACCGCCGATTGTGGTGTCCCGATAGCAGCCATTCTGTCTTCCGCCTCCTTTCACGACAGCGGGGCAGCCATCCCACTCTCTCAAATCAGTGCCCAACGTGTCACCAGTCTCTACGACCTGATGGATGCAGCCTATTGCAGTGCTGATTTGCACGAATACAGCCGTCATCTGGGGCATGTCCCTCTGATTGATCACAATCCTCGCGGCGGACAGAAAGAAGCGTTTGAACCTGCTGATGCCGAGCGTTACAAAATTCGCAGCACCGTAGAACGAACCAATGCCCGCCTGAAGGATGAATTTGGTGGTCGGAATGTGTGGGTGCAAGGCGCACAAAAAGTTTACAGCCACCTGATGTTTGGGATTTTGGTGTTGAGTGCTGATCAACTGATGCGTGTCTTGTTATAAGGCGACTGGTTTTGAAAAAACACGGGAAGACTGACTGAAAAACAGGAGCAGTCGCATTGGTATGGGTGAAATTTAGCAAAAGTTACGGTAAAACTGAAAAAGCCCAGGTTTCGTTGGTCAAATTGAGTAAAAAATCGGCTGAATATGCGGCGTTCGGTCAATGCTGAAAATTGAGCAACTCAGTTTGTCGGATTTTGCAAGTCGCTCAAATGAATACGCCAGCACTTCTTGTAAAGGATAGGTCTTCAGGTAAAACAGAATGAAAAACAGTTTGTCTTCTATTAATGCCAGTTTCCCATCAGAACGACCCCGCGTCTCATCAACACGTTTGCCCCGTGCGTGTAGGTCAGTTTGGTAAGCTGCACTGAACCGTTCGAGCAAACCCAAAAACTCCTTAACATTGAGACTGGTCATGGCAACAAATGCCTTTTCATTGGATTTCAATGCGTTAAAACTGTACTCCGCCATGCCGTTAGTCCCTACTCTAGGCTATTATTACTGTCAGGAATTTACACTCTGGCTGTGTATCTTGCCATTGATAATTATTATTTATATATTTCAGTTTTTTATAGATAATGTCTAAAATAAAAATTTAATCTTTTTTGGTTCCCATCCAATAGGTATTAATCCTAGACCAATAGTGCCGGAGTCTTTGTATTCGGGGTAGGGTTTGTAGGTTGTTGTCACCCAAATCACTCCTGATTTTCTGGTGCAAACCAGTTTTCGATTGGTAGCGATTCGTACATGTTGAAGTCGTCTACGTTGCGCGTCACGAGAATAAGCTGATTGGCACAAGCAATAGCAGCGATTTCCCCATCAGCGAACGGGATAGTAATCCCACGTCGGGCAAGCCTGCCACGCTCTTGCGCTAACCATAATCCTGCGTTTTTTTCGTAAGGCAACACCGGCAATCCGCTCCGCCCCAAGGCTTCCAAATATGCCACAAGGCTGGCTTTGCGCCGCGAATCCTCCAACCGCTCCACGCCATAGTGCATTTCATGCCAAACAGTGACTGCCGTGCCGTATTCACCCGCATGTATACCCAGTTTGTGCATGACATTGGCATTAGGTTGTTTTTTAGTAGGTTCGGACAGAATATTGGCATCCAACAAGTATTTCAGTCCCATGAAAACTCCCGTGCAGGGGTGCGGTCACGCCAACTAGCCACTTCTTCATCCGCAAGATCAAGATCGCCATACTGTTCCCGCCATTGCAACATCGCCTGAAACACCGTTTTGCCCATATTGAACAATTGTTGGTAACGTTCCTCAGAAATCAGCACCGCAACAGGTTTACCGAAACGGCTAATATGAATGTCATCCCCTGCTTCAGCCGCATGGATCAGACGCGGCAAGTTATTTTTTGCCTCAGCAATCGTAGTCAGTTCCATCATTATCCCCTTGGTTCACTCTATAGCTATAGAATAGCCATAACTCGAATTCTTGTAAATGAACCTCGGCGGAAATCAGTTTTTTTAGCCCCTCTACCTCTGGGAGAGGGGTTGGGGTGAGGGTCTTCATGCATCAACCTCATGAATGCACCTCCCGCAACAACGCCATAATCTCTGCCGAAACCGCATCCAAATCAGCGTCAATCTCAGCAAGGTCACGCGGCGGCTGATAGACGTAGAAATGCCGGTTAAACGGAATTTCATAACCAACCAAACCAACTTCGTTATCCTTGGGATCGCGCTTGCTGCCATCAATCCACGCATCCACAACGTGCGGCAACACTTCGCGCCGGAAATAGACATCAACCAGCACATCGACCGGCTGTGAGGGGTTTGAAACAGTTACCATAAAATCTATATAAATCTATTCAAACTTTATCATTTTGGTTAGGTTTATAAAAGCGTAGTGCCGTTTATCCGTAAAAGATAGCAGCAAAAGCACGGATGACTAGACAACTATCACACCGTGCTGCATTCTGTTTGCCATGATCATCAGCCACAAAATCCGCCTTGACCCCAACCATAAGCAAGCGACGTACTTGGCGAAAGCCGCTGGTACAGCACGGTTCGCCTACAACTGGGCGTTGGCAGAATGGCAAACCCAATACGCAGCATGGAAAGACGACAACACCCAGCCAAAACCCAACCAAATGGGCTTGCGCCGCCAATTGAACGCCATCAAACGCGAACAATTCCCCTGGATGCTGGAAGTCACCAAAAACGCCCCGCAAATGGCGATTATCCAACTCGGTGCAGCCTTCAAAAACTTCTTTGCGGGACGCACCCAGTACCCGCAATTCAAAAAGAAAGGCAAAAGCCGCGACAGTTTCACCCTCACCAACGACCAGTTCAGCCTTGACGGTTGCCGCATCCGCATTCCCAACCTTGGGTTAGTGCGGATGCGGGAAACGTTACGCTTTTCCGGCAAAATCCTCTCTGCCACGATTTCCCGCACCGCTGACCAGTGGTTCGCCAGCATCACCGTGGACACCACCTCAAACCACCTCCCGCCTGCCAAAAACCAAGGCACGGTAGGGGTGGATTTGGGCGTATCTGCACTGGCAACCCTATCAACGGGGGAAAAAGTGGTTGGGGCAAAGCCGCATAAAGCCTTGCTTTCCCGCCTAAAACGGCTCTCGCGCAGCCTGTCCCGCAAGGTCAAAAGCAGTGCCAACCGCCACAAGGCGAAGCAGAAGCTGGCAAAACTTCACGCACGTATTGCCAACATTCGCCAAGACAGTTTGCACCAACTCACCACGGATTTGACCCGCCGATTCCACACCATCGGCATTGAAGATTTGAACGTATCGGGCATGGTGAAAAACCGTCATTTATCCCGTGCCATCAGTGACATGGGATTCTTCGAGTTCCGGCGGCAACTGGAATACAAGGCGGAAATGCGGGGTGCGGTGGTCGTGGTGGCTGATCGGTTTTTTGCTTCGAGCAAGACGTGTTCTGCTGCTGGCTGTGAGCATAAAGTGGAGAAGCTGCCACTGTCGGTACGTGAATGGACTTGCCCCGTTTGCGGTGCAGTCCATGACCGTGACGTAAATGCCGCCAAGAATTTAGAAGAATACGCCGTGAGTTACACGGTGTCTGCCTGTGGAGGGGAAGGCTCTGGTCTTGGGCGCAAGCCGAAGACGAAACCAGCCCCCGTGAAGCAGGAATTCAACACCATGACTACTTTTAGTTAGCTATAAGTAGATTTGGGTAGGTTTGAAATAACGGTGAACGGCAGGATAATGCGCCCGTATTGGGACTATTTGAAATCACCGCGCAGCAGGTCAGCGATTGACCAGCAGTAGGCGGCGAGGTTATTGGCGGTTTGGCTCATTCGGGTATCTTTATGGTGTGAAGGCTGGGTAGCAAACGCGCCATTATACGCAGATGTCCCGCTTCACGGTATGCGCCAATCCGCCGCCTTGCTTACAGCTCGACCTGCACATTCAACTGGCTGAGGAATTGCGCCGTCACAAAATCCATCGTGCCGATGTGTTGTTGCAGCCATTCGCGCCAATACTGGATGTAATCCTGCAACATCGCGATATCGCGCTCGCGTAACCATTGCTGTTGTACACCCAGCAATTGCAGCAAGGCCGTCTCGTGTTCACCCTGATGGCAGGGCGTGGCGAAGAAATCGTATTCGTGCATCAAACGTTCTTCGCGGGAAAAATGCGCCCTAGTGTGTTCCACCCAGGCGGCAATTTGCGCGTCAATGCTGGCAGGTTCGGCGGCGTTTTCAAGATCTGCCAGCAAGCGTGAAACCAGCGCCAATTCATCGTCATGCACGGTGTTCATAAACGGCATTGCCACATTCGGCAACGCCTCCCAATTCGCAGCGTAAGGTTCAGTGTAAGCCATTGTTATACCCATTGAAGTCAAGCATGGCGCAAGGGTAGGGCATAGGGGCGTAGGGGACATTGATTCAGGTCAAGTAGATTGCGGAGATTAGGCGGGCGGAAAACGTAGTTGCGAAAACGCCCGCCCCGCTTGCACAGCGTTACGCTCAATGTCAGCGGCTGAAGCCAGCAAACCTTGTTGCTCCAGAAATTGCAGGAAAGCGCGGGTACTGATTTTGTGGCAATGTTCGGGCAGCAAAAAACTGGCACGCGCAACCTTGTGATCTTCAAACAGAAAAACACCCGTAGGCGGTTCAGTCAACAGCGCAAAGTCAGTCATCACTTCTTGCACCGCCAGTTCACCCAAATTGGCTTTGCGGGGTGTTTCACCGCTTGCTAAAGCTTGTGTGTAACGCCGCAGGAGCGTGGTTTCGCGAATCTGCAATTGGTGTTTCGCTACCCAAGCGGTAATTTTCTGGCTGGTAGGCGTTTGATTGCGGGTCACTTCGTGCAACACCCTATCGACCATTTGCACCGTCCAGCCGGGTAACAGCAACACATCTAGCGCATCGGCATACGCCAACGTGATCAACGGCCCCGCATCCGCCAGCAAGATAACCGGATTATCGACCATGCGCGGCACCTAGCGGCAAAGTGTTCAGCACATCAACCATTGCTTTAGTCATGCTTTCTGGTAAGCGCGGCATAGGCAAATGGGCTTGTACCATCAACAGAAAAACAGGATTACCCCGACCAGAAACACCACGCCAGACACTTCGCGCATCCAGTAGAACAGGTTAACCTTCTCTTGCACCACCATAAACGCTTGCGGCGCATCGGTGTAACGTTGAAGGTAAGTTTGCAAAATGCCTGCGCCCGTCAGGAACAGGGTGATGAATACCATTGACACCGACATGAGCCAGAACGACCACATTTCCATCACTTGCTTGCCATTGCTTTTGGCTTGCTGCCCGTGCATGAGCGGCCATGCGAACGAAATAATCGTCAGTACCACCAACACATACGCGCCGAAGAATGCCAGATGCCCATGTGCGGCGGTGATTTGCGAGCCGTGGGTGTAATAGTTGACGGGTGCAAGTGTGTGCATGAAACCCCAAACGCCTGCACCTAGGAATGCCAATACCGCCGTCCCCATTGCCCACAACCAACGCCATCGCAATGATCACATACAACCATTTTTCAATCACTTCGCGGTCAACGCCGGTAATCTTGATCAGCACGAACGCGAGGATAGAGGCCAAAATCAGTTCCCACACGCCCTCAACCCACAGATGCACCACAAACCACCAGTAGTATTTGTCCTTCACCAGATTGTCAGGGTTATAGAACGAGAACAGGAAGAACACCGCCAAGCCGAGCAAGCCGGTCAGCAACACGATCGTGACCACGGTTTTACGCCCGGTCAGCACCGTCATGCCGATATTGAAGAGGAACGCCAGCGCGACCACGACAATGCCGATTTTGGTAATGGTCGGCTGTTCGAGGAACTCGCGCCCCATCGTCGGCAGCAAATCATTGCCGGTAATTTGCGCCAAGGTTGCGTAAGGCACAGACAAGTAGCCGACCACGGTTAACGCCGCAGCTACCAGAAACACCCAAAACATCAGCACCGCGAGTTTCGGGGAATAGAGTTCACGTTGCGATTCTTCCGGCACGAGGTAGTAAGCCGCGCCCATGAAACCCATCAACAGCCACACGATCAGCGAGTTGGTGTGCACCATCCGCGCTACGTTAAACGGAATTTCCGGGAACAGAAAATCACCCATCACGTACTGTAAGCCCATAATCAAGCCAAACAGGACTTGCGCGACAAACAGTGCGATGGCAGCCATAAAATACAGTTTTGCAACTGACTGAGATTGATATTGCATGATATGTCCTCCTTAACCCTGAATGTTAGGTGGCCAGTTTTCGGTATTGATTTCACTGGTGTATTTCAGGAATTCAACAATCTCGTCCAGTTCCGCATCGGTAAAATTGAATTGCGGCATACTGCGGCGACCGGGGATGCCATCCACGGGTCGGCTCTTGATGAAGGCTTTGATCGCGTCCTTAGTTTTCGCCGAAACGCTTGTAGACATTGCCGAGTTCGGGGGCGAAATACGCGCCTTCGCCCAGCAAGGTGTGGCAGCCGATGCAGTTATTGCGTTCCCACAAGCGTTTGCCTGCGGCAACCTGTTCGGTGAGGTTTTGATGGTTGTCACGCGCAGGCCAAGCCTGATGCGTGTCGAATGTCAGGGCAAGAAAGAGCAGCAGGAAAAACGCTGAGCCGCCATAGTAAATATTTCTCGCCATGCTTTTGGTGAAAACTTCCTGCATGGTGTGAATCCCTCCGTAATAGTGTTACTGCTAGGAGGGTAGAGGAATGGATAGGTGAGCGGCCTTGACTCAGGTCAAACCTTTTTCCTTAGGAACTGTCCCGAAATAACTTCCCTCTTTTCTGCTAACAGCGAAAGGGGGAAGATAGCCCCTTGTAATGCCAATCAACACCGAGGATGAGCCAATGGATGTTTACCCATCAGCCATAGAAAAACAAATGCAGCGGTTCTACCAATCGCTCAATGAGCGTGACCGCCGCCGCTACGCCGCCGTGGAAGCCGTCCGGCTTGGGCACGGGGGGCAGGACTACATTTCCCGGTTATTGGACTGTGACCCCAAAACCATCCGCCACGGGTTGACGGAGTTGGAATCGGAAGATGGCTTGCCCACCGTAAGGCAGCGAAAAAAAGGGGCGGGCGCAAACGGCTGAACGCTACGCACCTGCAATTGGATGAGCATTTTCGCCAAGTTTTAAAGGATCATACGGCAGGCGACCCCATGCGGGAGGCGGTGAAATGGACGAACCTGTCACGTCGGCAGATTGCCCGGCGGATGCAGGCATTGGGGACATCGGCTGGGAAAAACGTGGTGTCGCGCCTATTACGGGAGCACGGCTACCGCCGCCGCAAGCCCCAGAAGAAACGCACCATGGGGCAACACGCTGACCGTAATGCCCAGTTTGAAAAGATTGCCCAACTCAAACAAACCTACCTGCAAGCAGGCAAACCCGTGATCAGCATTGACACCAAAAAGAAGGAACTGCTGGGCAACTTTTACCGTGAAGGGGTAACGGATGCCGTCGAACCCACGGAGGTCAATGACCATGACTTCCCCAGCTATGGCAATGGTCAGGTGATCCCCCACGGCATCTACGACCTTGCCCGCAACGAAGCGGCACTGCACCTGAACACCAGCCACGACACCACCGAGTTTGCCTGCGAAAGCCTTGGCTTATGGTGGCGTGAGCAAGGGAAACCCAACTACCCCGAAGCTGACGAGCTGTTGGTCTTATGTGACGGTGGTGGCAGCAACAGTTCCTCTGCGTACCTGTTCAAGCAAGACTTGCAGGCATTGGCGGACAGCCTGAACCTGACAATACGCATCGCCCACTACCCGCCCTATTGCTCCAAATACAACCCGATTGAACACCGACTGTTCCCCCATGTGACCCGTGCCTGCCGGGGTGTGCCGTTGGAAACGGTCGAAACCGCCAAACACTACATGGCAAAAACGGAAACCACCACTGGCTTGAAGGTCGCTGTCCGCATCATCAGTAAAGTTTTTGAAACCGGGCGCAAGTATACCCAAGCGTTTAAGGATAACATGACCATCCAGTTCGATGATTTCCTGCCAAAATGGAACTACACCGCTACCCCTCAGTCCCCCTGATTTCGGGAAGTTATTTCGGGACAGTTCCTTAGGCAATACCAGCGCGTAATAGATCATGCATATGAATAATACCGATAACACTGCCATCCTGAATAACGGGTAGTACCGTGATGGCGTATTCCTGCATCAGATTGAGAGCCTCAACAGCAAGACTGTGTGCGTCGATACTGCGAAATGAGATGGTCATCAAAGCGGAGATGGGTTGTTCGTGTAAGCTTTGCCCTTTCTCGAAAGAGCGGCGTAAATCGCCGTCAGTAAAAATACCCTGTAATTTTCCCGTCTCAGTGGTGATGGCGGTCATGCCGAGTTTTTTGCGCGTCATTTCCAGAATTGCTTGTTGCAAGCTCGCATCGGGGCGGACTTGGGGAATGTCCGCGCCAGTATGCATAATGTCACGCACATGCACCAGCAAGCGCTTGCCTAAACGTCCGCCGGGGTGGGAACGGGCGAAATCATTGGCAGTAAATCCACGTGCTTCCAGTAAGGCTACCGCGAGCGCATCGCCCATGACCAAGGTGGCGGTGGTGCTGGAGGTGGGCGCAAGACCCAAAGGACAAGCTTCTTTGTCGACCCCGATATGGATGTGGAAATCGGCGGCCTCTGCCATTGGCGACTGCGGGTTGCCGGTCATGGCGATAATGCGCACGTCAAGACGACGGATGACCGGCAGAATTGCAAGAATTTCGGCGCTGGTACCGGAATTAGAAAGCGCAATGATGACATCGCCGCTGACGATCATGCCGAGGTCGCCATGGCTGGCTTCGCCGGGATGCAGGAAAAATGCGGGTGTGCCGGTGCTGGCGAGGGTGGCGGCAATTTTGTTACCGATATGCCCGGATTTGCCCATACCCGTAACAATAACGCGCCCTTTGCAAGCGAGAATGGCTTCGCAAGCGTGGAGGAAGTCAGCGTCTAAACGCGAGGGCAGGGCGGCGAGGGCGGCGATTTCAGTATCGATGACCGCTTTGGCAAGGGTAAGCAGGTCTTTAGCGTGGTGTGACATATTGTTAGCCCCTTGTGGAATGTGCGGGAGACGGGCACAAAAAAACCCGCTACTGGCGGGTTAGATATTTTCACTTGGTGATTGGTTCACAACAAGTGGTGCCGGGAGCGAGACTCGAACTCGCACAATGTCACCATCGGCGGATTTTGAATCCGCTGCGTCTACCGATTCCGCCATCCCGGCTAAGAGTGTGAAGGCGGTGATTATACATAAGCTTTTCGATTTGTCGAAACATTTTTTACAAAATGTTAGACTCCGCAGCCATGAAATTAAGTGACTTCCATTATGACCTTCCTCCAGCGCTGATTGCTTCCGAACCTTTAACGGAACGGACAGCCAGTCGGCTACTGATTTTGAACGGTGACAGCGGTGAATGCCGTGACGGTCAGTTTACCGATGTGCTCGATTTGATCCAGCCTGAAGACTTGCTGGTATTCAACAATACGCGCGTGATTCCTGCCCGCTTGCATGGCGAAAAAGCCACGGGCGGCAAGGTTGAAGTGCTGGTGGAACGCATTACCGGCGAACATACCGCATTGGCTCACATTCGTGCCAGCAAAGCGCCCAAACCCGGTACGCGCTTGCGTTTGGAACAGGTGATTGATGCGCAAGTAACCGGGCGGCAAGACGATTTGTTTGAGGTGCAGTTCTTGCACACGGATTCGGCGTTGAGTTTGCTGGAGCAGTACGGGCATATTCCTTTGCCGCCTTACATCGAGCGTGCGGATACGCCAGACGACCGGGAACGTTATCAAACGGTATTTGCGCAACAACCGGGAGCGGTGGCAGCACCGACCGCTGGTTTGCATTTTGATCAGCCGTTATTGGAGGCATTGCGGCAAAAAGGGGTGCAAACTGCTGCGGTTACGTTGCACGTGGGGGCGGGTACGTTCCAGCCGGTGCGGGTGCAGGATTTATCACAGCACGTCATGCATGCTGAATACGCCGATGTTTCCCATGACGTGTGTGACGCGGTAGCGGCTTGCCGTGAACGTGGTGGGCGTGTGGTGGCAGTCGGCACAACGTCGGTGCGCAGCCTTGAAAGTGCTGCCCGTGATGGCACATTAAAACCGTTTCAGGGTGATACACGTTTGTTCATTACACCGGGTTATGAATTCCGTGTAGTGGATGTCATGATTACCAATTTCCACCTGCCCGAATCTACGTTGTTGATGTTGGTTTCAGCGTTTGCTGGGTATGAAAACATCAAGCAAGCCTACCAATATGCCGTTCATCGGGAATATCGCTTCTTTAGTTACGGCGACGCCATGTTTATAACCTATAGACAGAATAAATAGCTATTTCGTCCATCAAGGTTGTGACTTGTCGGTAACTGTAAGATCATAATCACCTAAGCTAAATCTATGTTTATCAAGGATTAATCAAATCTATTTTTGATTGATTTTAGATCAGGCTGGCAGTTTGTTTTATCCCCAACCTCTGCTGGGCTATTTAACTTGTGAGATGACGCCCCGTTGTCAGTCGGGATGTGTCGGAGAGTGATTATGAACAAAAAGAGTGTCTTTAAAAAAACGTCCGTGCCATTGCTGGGAGGCTTCATACTTTTAGCCGTGCCGCTAGTGGGTATGGCAGCACTGCCCATGCCAGCGGATACTTCGTTGGTTTACCGTGTGCAAGGTTTGGATGCGGGTAATGTGTTGAAAATGTACAAAGAACCGGGCAAAGAGGTTGTCGTGAATTTGCCTCACAATGCGACTTGGATTGCGCGGCGTAATGCGCAAATGACCATCGGCGATAAGGTGTGGGAAAAGGTGAGCTGGGATGATCAAACCGGCTGGGTATTATCCGATGCGCTAGAGGAAGACCCTAAAGCGACCGAAGCTGCGAATGCCCGTCGCCAGTGCTTGGTTGATCCCGCTGTACAAGATAAAGAATGTTGTGGTTACCCAGAAGCGGCAAAGGGTGGTTTGTTCAAATCCATTCCGGTTTATGCGGTGCAGGATTTGTCAGCGGGTGAAAGCCTGATGATGTATGTGGATCACGGTGATAATGCCATTGCGGTGGAGCTTCCCCATAACGCTACCAATATCGTGAAGCTGGGGCAACGGGCAGAAGCCGGTGCATTTGCGCTGGAGCGGGTACGTTGGGCAGGCCAAAACGGTTGGATTGATGCAGCTAAAATGACCTACGACGAAGCACGTACTAAAGCTGGTGATGCAAAACGCCAGAAATGCGGCGGTGTATCCGGTGGTGTGGATTTCAAAGAGTCTGAAGTGGTTTGCTTGCCAGCCCCTGTGATTCGTCGCTTGCAAGAATCCGGTGCATTGGATGCCGAAACCGTCAAAAAGCTCCTAGAACAAGCCGACAAAAAATAACGTTGTGCTTCTTACTCCCTTCACCCCTTGCGGGGGAAGGGGTGGGGATGGGGGGATCTTAAAACGAATGCTTTTCGCAAGCTTCCAGCGTGTTTTTCATCAGCATGGCAACCGTCATTGGCCCCACGCCACCCGGCACAGGCGTAATCCACGCTGCACGTTCAGCCGCTGCTGCAAATTCCACATCGCCTGCTAGTTTGCCATTTTCCAGCCGGTTAATGCCCACATCAATCACGGTTGCGCCCGGTTTGATCCAATCACCTTTAACCAGCCCCGGTTTGCCTGCGGCTGCCACCACGATGTCGGCTTGGCGCACCAGTTCAGGCGTCATACCACCACTGAAACGGTGAGTAACGGTGACGGTAGCACCCGCCAACAATAATTCCAGCGCCATTGGGCGACCAACGATGTTGGATGCGCCGACGATCACGGCATGACGTCCTTTGTAGACTTCGCCCGTGCTATCCAGCAAACGCATTACGCCATACGGGGTGCAAGGGCGCAGGCTGGGAATGCGTAAGGTTAATCTGCCGACGTTGGTAGGGTGGAAACCATCCACGTCTTTACTGGGGTTGATTTGCTCAATGATCAGCGAGGCATCCAAATGCGCAGGTAATGGCAGTTGTACCAGAATACCGTCAATCAACGGGTCGTGGTTCAGCTCGTTAATTAACTCGACCAATTCGTGCTGGGTAGTTTGTGGGGGCAGGTCGTAAGAACGTGACATAATGCCCACTTCATCGCAGGCTTTGCGTTTGTGGCTGACGTACACTTGCGACGCAGGGTCAGAACCAATCAGAATGACCGCCAAACCGGGACGACGTTTGCCGTGTTGCAGGCGGGCATCCACACCTTGTTTGACTTCGGTGCGGACTTCGGCGGCGATTTTCTTTCCATCAATGATCTGGGCTGTCATGGCATTCCTGCGAGGCTGGGAAAAGCGCGTATTGTCGCATTGGACTCACTCCCCGTACAACTGCCGTTTCAAGCCACTGCGATTCAGGATAGTCGTGGCAATTTCCTCAATCGAAGTTGCCGTTGTCTCAATGAAGGGGATTTTCTCCCGCCGATACAAACTTTCCTGCCATTGCAGTTCCTGCTGGCATTGGCTCAAGGATGCGTAACGGCTGTTGGGTTTGCGCTCTTGGCGAATACGTTGCAATTGCTGCGCGGTAATCGTCAGGCCAAACAGCTTATTGCGGAAAGGATGCAGGATTTTAGGCAAGCCCGACACATCCATATCTTCTTCGGTGAGCGGGTAGTTCGCCGCGTAAATGCCGTATTGCATCGCCAGATATAAGCACGTCGGGGTTTTGCCGGAGCGCGATACCCCGATCAGAATAATGTCAGCTTCGGCAAAGCTTTTGGCACTGATGCCATCGTCATTGGCTTGCGCAAAATTAATCGCGGAAATGCGTTTGGAATACGACGCATTGTTGTGCAAGCCGTGCGAACGCCCGATCGCATGGGAAGAGGATTGCCCCAGTTCTTTTTCCATCGAGCCGATAAAGTTGTCAAAAAAGTCGTAAATCGCGCAATCGGCGGTTTCGATATGCTGACGCATATCAGGGTTGATCAGGGTGCTAAACACCAGCGGGCGACAACCATCCAATTGCGCCATCAGGTTGATTTGTTCAGCGGTTTCCCGTGCTTTTGCCTCGGAATCGAGAAACGGGATGCTAACTTTACGCCATTGGATGCCGTCGAACTGGGTCAGCAAACTGTGACCCAGCGTTTCGACGGTAATCCCCGTGCGGTCAGACAGATAAAACACTGTCCGCCGCTGTCTGGTGGGGTTATTTTCCATCTAAACTAGCCAAGTGCAGCCAAGTATCCACCACGGTATCCGGGTTCAATGACAAGCTGCTAATGCCTTGCTCATGCAACCACACCGCGAAATCAGGGTAATCGGAAGGCCCTTGCCCGCAAATGCCGATGTATTTACCTTGCTTGTGGCAAGCGTCAATCGCCATTTTCAGCAGCTTTTTCACCGCAGGATTACGCTCATCAAACAGGTGCGCAATCAAGCCGGAATCGCGATCCAGACCCAGCGTCAACTGCGTCATGTCGTTAGAGCCGATGGAGAAACCGTCGAAGTATTCGAGGAATTCTTCCGCCAGCACCGCGTTGGAAGGAATTTCGCACATCATGATCAGGCGCAAACCGTTTTCGCCACGTTGGATGCCTTGGGTTGCCAGCAATTCGGTGACTTGTTGCGCTTCTTCCAAGGTACGGCAGAACGGAATCATGATTTCGACGTTGGTTAAGCCCATGTCATTGCGGACTTTGCGCAACGCACGGCATTCTAACTCAAAGCAATCGCGGAAATTGGCAGACAAATAGCGCGAAACGCCACGGTAGCCGATCATCGGGTTTTCTTCGTGCGGTTCGTAACGGTCGCCTGCCATCAGATTGGCGTATTCGTTCGACTTAAAGTCGGACATGCGCACGATGACCTTGTTAGGCGCGTAAGCAGCCGCGAGGGTGGCGATGCCTTCGACCAGTTTTTCCACGTAGAAATCGACCGGGCTGGCGTATCCGGCAATCTTCGCGCCGATTTTGGCTTTCAGATCCGCAGGCAGGTTATCGAATTCTAGCAAGGCTTTCGGGTGGATGCCGATGGTGTTGTTGATGATGAATTCCAAGCGTGCCAAGCCCACACCGGCATTCGGCAGGCGTGAGAAGGCGAAGGCGCGGGATGGATTACCCACGTTCATCATGATTTTCACGGAAAGGTCGGGCAGGTTGCCGGTGTCAGCAGTGCGTACTTCAAACGGCAGCAAGCCGCTGTAGATGAAACCGGTGTCGCCTTCTGCGCAAGACACGGTGATTTCGTCGCCAGCATTGATGCGTTGGGTCGCATCGCCACAGCCGACGACGGCGGGAATGCCCATTTCACGCGCAATGATTGCCGCGTGGCAGGTACGTCCGCCGCGATTGGTGACGATGGCGGAAGCGCGTTTCATGATCGGTTCCCAGTCGGGATCGGTCATGTCGGTAACGAGTACGTCGCCTTCTTTTACCTCGTTCATCTGGCTGATGCTCATAATGATGCGAGCAGGGCCTTGACCGATTTTTTGACCGATGGCGCGACCTTCGGCAACCACCGTGCCTTTTTCTTTGAGCTGGTAGCGTTCGATAATGGTGGCAGAAGCGCGGCTTTCGACGGTTTCAGGGCGGGCTTGCACAATGTAAAGCTTGCCATCGCCGCCATCGAGTGCCCATTCAATGTCCATCGGACGCTGGTAGTGCTTTTCGATGATCATGGCTTGGCGGGCGAGGGATTCGACTTGCGCTTCGCTCAGGCAGAAACGTTCACGGCGAGCAGCGTCCACTTCGCGGGTCAGGGTTGCTTTGTTGTGTGCGTCACCTACGGTGGCAGCGTAGACCATTTCAATCGCTTTTGTACCTAAACGGCGTGACAGGATTGCAGGGCGACCCGCTTCGATATTGGGTTTGTAGACGTAGAATTCGTCGGGGTTGACCGCGCCTTGCACCACAGTTTCGCCCAAGCCATACGCGCCTGTGACAAATACCGCATCGCGGAAACCGGATTCGGTATCGAGGGTGAACAATACGCCGCTTGCACCGATGTCGCTGCGTACCATTTTTTGCACACCAGCGGACAGGAACACTTTGTCATGTTCAAAATGCTGGTGGACGCGGTAGGCAATCGCCCGGTCATTGTACAACGAAGCAAACACTTCCTTGATGGCGGCGATAACATTATCTAGCCCACGCACGTTGAGAAAGGTCTCTTGCTGACCGGCGAAAGACGCATCCGGTAAGTCTTCAGCCGTGGCGGAAGAACGCACTGCGAAAGAAGCGGTGTCGCCTGAACCAGCCGCCAGTGTGTCATAGGCTTCGCGCACGGTTTCCAGCAATTTTTCGGGCAATGGCGTATCCATCACCCAGCCACGGATGGTTTTACCGGCATCGGTGAGAGCGTGGATGTCGTCTACGTCAAGGGAGTTCAGGAGCGCGTTGATGCGGTCAGCCAGACCGTCAGCGCGGATAAAATCTTGGTAAGCGTGTGTGGTGGTGGCAAAACCGTTGGGGACGCTAACGCCCACGTTTGCCAAGTTGCTGATCATTTCCCCAAGGGAGGCGTTTTTGCCGCCGACGATGTTAACATCGTGCATCCCCAATTGGTCGAACCAAAGAATGTAATCTGCCATTGCGCGATCTCCGTCAGTCGAGTTTGGAATTTCTGGATCTTTATTTGGGTGTAGTTTAGGTTATTGTTTCATAAGGGGTGGGGGATAAAAAGAGCGGCGTTCTTCAGCGAACGCCGCAAGCACCACTGTTAGCATAGATAAGCACTCGTAATGGGTGCTTAGCTGCCGCGTAAGATACCGAAAATAATGCATTGTAAAAAATCAATTGTTTCAATTATTACCATTGTATTGCACAATAATGAGATAATTGAGGAGGGTAAATAACCTTGGCAATGCACTACTACAAGCAGACGCGCTACAAATTATTGCGAACTTTTTGCGTGGTGGCGCAAAAGGAAAACATCACCCATGCAGCCGATCAGTTGCATATCAGCCAGCCGACAGTTTCCTTACAAATTCAGGCACTTGAGCGTGAAATGGGCGAAAAGTTGCTGGAGCGTCGTGGGCCTAGTGTACGTTTAACCCCAGAAGGCCGCATTCTCTACCAATTGGTGCAGCCGATTGCTGCGGGGATTGATTCTCTCAAGGAAACCTTTGCGGCGAGCCTCGGTAAAATGGAACAGGGGGAGCTAAATATTGCGGTAGGGCAGTCTACCGCGTTGTATGTATTGCCTAGATACTTAGAACATTTTTGTGCCGCTTATCCCGGTATTCGCATCAATTTGCATAATGTTGAAGGTCAGAGCGGCATGAAAAAGCTGCTTGAAGACCAAGTGGATTTGGCGGTTGGGCCGTTATTACAGATTCCTGATACGATCGTGTATAAACCGTTTGCCTCATTTGGATCTATTCTGATCACGCCTGAAGATCACCCGTTAGCCGGATTAAAACGCAAGATTACGTTGGAAGATATTGGGCCGTATGGCTTAATTTTACCGCCGCGTAATATGAGTACCTGGCGCATGGTGGATACCGTATTCCGCCAAAATGAAGTGCCCTATTCGGTGGCAATGGAAGCCGGTGGGTGGGAAATTGTCAAAAAGTATGTGGAAATGGGCTTGGGTGTTTCGATTGTTACCGAAGTCTGTTTGACTGGGCATGAGAAAATCGTGGCAATTCCGCTCAGTGATTACTTTCCTGCACGCAGCTATGGCTTGATTGTACGGCGGGGCAAGTTTTTCACCCCGCAGGCAAAGCGTTTTATTGAGATGTTTGACGAAAAATTCTTTATGGAAGAGATGTAATATTTACTCCTCGTCTGTCACCGATTCTGCGCCTTCTTTGGACTGAATCTTGTCTTCTTTGCCCGATAGCAGGTTGCGGATATTGGATTCGTGCCGCCAGAAAATCATGATAGCCATGAACAACACACCCAAGGTTAGCCAGCCATTGCCATCACTCAATACCCAAAAGTAAACCGGCGATAGTGCGGTGGCAATCAGCGCGGCGAGTGATGAAATTTTGAAACCTTTCGCCATGACTAGCCAAGTGGCGACGAAGGCGATGCCGCCCCACAGATTCACACCAAGGAATACGCCGATAGCGGTGGCAACCCCTTTGCCGCCTTTGAAACCATAGAATACCGGGTATAAATGCCCCAGAAACGCGGCGATACCGATCAAGATTAACCCCGTCTCCTCCACGCCCAAGGCTTTGCCGATTAAGACCGGAATCAAGCCTTTTAAACCATCGCCGAGCAAGGTAATCGCAGCGGCTTTTTTACCGCCGTGGCGTAACACATTGGTTGCGCCGGGGTTATTGGAACCCACCGTGCGCGGGTCGGGTAGCCCCATCAGCTTGCAAGTGATGATGGCGGCAGAAATGGAACCGAGCAGGTAAGCCAGTGCAATCAGCAGATAGACCATGGTGAAGACCCGTGTAACGTTGTTATGTAAAGTCGCAATGCTATCAGATAAGCAGGGGGGCATACAGTCAGCATCCGCCGTGTTTCCTCCTGATTGTCTCGTTGCCTATCTATGCTTATGCTAAAGTAGCCAACTTTTAATACCAGACGATTTGCGCAGGGGGAAAGAGAAATGAGTGATCAACAGAAAATAGCGGATAGCCCCACAACCGATATGCCTAACAAGGCTGAAAACGCTTTGGATATGACGTTGGAACAGATTCAGGAAGAGACCCGCCAGCAAGCGGCACAGCAGCAGCTTGTGATGCAGCAGTTATCGGGGGACATTGAGGCGACTTTTGAGCACATTCAGCAAATTAAGTATTCGGGGCAGGGCAAACCGTTAGTCCTGCTCCACGGCTGGGGCATGAACAGCCACGTCTGGCAACCCTTGTTGCCGAGCTTGGCACAACATGCCCAAGTTATTTGCATCGACCTGCCGGGGCATGGCGCAAACAGCCATTTGCCGCTGGGAACATTGGCGGAAGCGGTGGAACAACTTGCCCCGCACATTCCGCAAGATGCCATTATTATGGGCTGGTCACTCGGCGGTCTGATTGCGCAAGGTCTGGCGCACGCGTTACCTGACCGGATTGCCGCGCTGATCCTGATTGCCAGCACCCCCAAATTCGTCGCGGAAGGTGACTGGTCACACGGTGTTTCCCCCGACTTGCTCGCCCTGTTTGGCAGAAGTTTGCAAACTGATTACCTTGGCACGGTAAAACGCTTTTTCGCGCTGCAATTCCTCAGCACCAAAACTGATACCCGCGTGGTGAATGCCTTGCGTGACCGTATTATGGAACACCCAGCAAGTGTCCCTGCGCTGGAAGATGGGCTGAACATCTTGCAAACCGCCGATTTCTCCCAAGCGCCAGTGAAACAGCCGACGCTGTGGATGCTGGGTAAGCTCGACAAGCTGATTCCCGCGTCTCTGGCTGACGCGCTGCCGGAAATGGGGTATAAGCACATTGCGGTGCTGGAACAAGCGGCACATGTACCCTTCGTTACCCACCCGGAGCTTTTCATGGAACATTGCGGGGCATTTCTGAATGCGCTCTGACACTGCCAACCCCTACTTGCTGGATAAACGTAAAACCCGCCAAGGCTTTGAACGCGCCGCGCACACTTACGATGCTAACGCGGTGTTGCAGCGTGAAATCGGCGAGCGTCTGTTGGAACGTTTGGATTTCATCAAAATGCAGCCGGAAATCGTCCTCGACCTCGGTTGCGGCACGGGCATGATCAGCGAACACTTGCTGAAGCGTTACAAAAAAGCCCGCATTATCGGGGTCGATCTTGCCGTCAATATGGTGCAAAAAACCCGGCAACGCGGCGGTTGGTTTCGCAAGCCACAAGGCGTGTGTGCCGATGCCAATCACCTGCCATTCCAGCCGCAATGCGCGGATATGTTGCTGTCTAACCTGATGCTGCAATGGTGCAACGACTTGCCCGCCGTATTTGGCGAATGGGTGCAAGTGCTGAAGCCGAATGGTTTGCTGATGTTTGCCACCTTCGGCCCGGATACCTTGAAAGAATTACGCGCCAGTTGGGGCAGGGTGGATGGCTTCACCCACGCCAGCCAATTTGTGGATATGCACGACGTGGGCGATGCACTGTTACAAGCCGGTTTCCGCGATCCGGTGGTGGATATGGAAACCATCACGCTGACCTACGCCGATGTGCGTGGTTTATTGCGGGATCTGAAAGGCATTGGCGCAAACAATGCCACGCACGGGCGCAATCACGGCTTGACCGGCAAAGCACATCTACAGGCTTTTTTGCAGGCTTACGAATACTTTCGTCAGGAAGATGGGCTTTATCCCGCCACCTACGAAGTGGTGTATGGTCACGCCTGGGCACCAACCCTGTTGCCCAGCAAATTGCCCGAAAAATTCATTCCGATCATGAGGAGTAAGCCATGAGTGACCCCGTTATTGCGCAGAAAAAACCGTGTGTAGTGGAGCTGGAAGCTGACGAAAGCTATTGGTGGTGTAGCTGCGGACGTTCCGCCAATCAGCCGTTTTGCGACGGTTCACACAAGGGGACGGATTTCACCCCAATGGAATTTACCGTGCCGGAAAGCAAGAAGTACGGGTTATGCGCTTGCAAACACACTAAAAATGCACCGTTCTGTGATGCAGCTCATCGTGATCTAAGCTAAGCCGATTATCTGATCTAAGCTAAGCCGATTATCAGTGTGGTAAACTTGCGTCAATTAACTCGCTAGTTGGCGCATAATAATGAAAAAAACGTATACCATCCAATCCGTTAGTCGCAACGCTGTTTCCCCTGAAAAAGGCTCAATCGTTTGGCAATTGTTAGATGCTGCCGATGGGCGTTTGCGTAAAGTGAATGGTGTAACTACGCTCGATAAATCAGGGGCGATTGAGTCAGTACGTTCCATCTATGCGCGGGAAATTCCGTTGGTGAATGAACTGTTGCTGCATCATGAAGGGGATACATTCACTATCGACTTTAGCGAATTCAACCAGTTACAGGGGTACGTTGAACGCGAAATGTACCTTGATATGCAGTACTGTGAACGTATGTCCGGTTTGTCGCGTCGAACATGGCGGATATACCAGTCCGTGCCATAAAATAGTTTTTTTGATCAGGGAAATATGGTTAGATGACTGGTAACAAAAGCAGCCATGAGTAATGTATGACATTAAAAATCACTTTCACTGAGGATGAGATAGCGGAGCTGTTCTACTGGAAGGAGCGCCATCCTCATCCCAGAGTCCGTAAGAAAATGTCCGTGCTGTACCTGAAATCCCAACAGTTGACGCATAAGGAAATCAAACGATTGGAAAGGATTACAGAAGCCACGCTGCTTGCCTACCTAAACGCCTACCTACAACCTAACGGTTTAGAAGCTCTTAAAGAAATACGATTCAATAAACCACAGAGTGATTTGATGGCATATAAAGACAAGATTGAAGCCTATTTTCGTGAATATCCCCCCGCAACCAGCAAGGCGGCAGCCGCTAAGATTGAGGAGCTGACAGGCATCAAACGCAGTGAGGACAGGGTACGTGTCTTTATGAAGAAAATAGGGATGGACATCCATAAAGTGGGGATGATACCCGCCAAAGCTGATGTGGAAGCACAAGAAAAGTTCCTGGAAAATGAACTAAAACCGCGCATTCAGGAGGCTAAGGAGGGCAAACGCGCCCTTTTTTTGTCGATGCCGCCCACTTCGTGTTAGCACCGTTTCTGGGGTTTTTGTGGTCATTTTCCCGCGTATTCATCAAAGCCCCCTGTGGTCGACAACGCTACAACGTATTGGGCGCACTCAATGCGATAACGCTACAACTCATCACGATCACTAACGACTCCTATATCAACGCTAACAGCGTGTGTGAATTATTGGAAAAAATTGCAGCGTTAGCACTCAAAATACCGATCACTTTGGTCTTGGATAATGCCAAGTATCAACGCTGTGAAGCCGTGTTTGCCTGTGCGAAAAGGCTCAATATTGAACTATTATTTTTACCGACCTATTCACCCAACCTCAATCTGATTGAACGGTTGTGGAAGTTCGTCAAGAAAAAATGCTTGTACTCGAAATACTATGATAAGTTTCCCGCTTTCAAGGCGGCCATCACCAACTGTCTCGACAAGCTGGATACCGATCACAAGAAAGAACTGACCCAGTTGATGACAACAAATTTTCAAACCTTTAAAAATGTTCAGGTCTTGACGCTGTAAGGTATAGTTGCGGTATTAACCATGCTGGTTGTACTCTGGCTAGGCTGGATGTTAAACACCAGTATGACGAAATTCGCCCAACAACAACCGCTGATACATAAACATGAGTTACCTTGACCGCATTCGTGCTTGCAACAATTTTGAGTCTACCCATTACCGTGAATTGCTGATCGCTGATCAGGTGTATGGGCAGGTACAACCTGCTTTTGCTGAACATTTGGCAAACTGGGGAGAGGTATTTGCGGTAACGGCTACGCACGTTGCCTTAAATCCGCACTTGCCCGATTATGCCAGCCGCACTGAAAGCGTGGCGCCGGTGTTACGTGCTTTGCATGAGCAGGGGGTAATTGATACGTGGGTAGCTGAGGCTTACCCCGTCACGCATCGCTTTGGTGGTCATGCCGAATTGGAAATTGAACGTGCTGCTACCAATTTTTTCGGGGTGAAAACGTTTGGTATTCACGTTAACGGTTTGGTTAAAACCGCTAAGGGTATTGAAGTGTGGGTGGGTACACGTTCGCTGGATAAACCGTTCTGGCCGGGTAAGCTTGATCAAATGGTCGCAGGTGGTCAGCCCGTGGGCTTAGGTTTGCTGGAAAATGTCATCAAAGAGTCGCAGGAAGAAGCCAATATTCCCGCCGAGTTAGCCCAACAAGCGCAGGCTATCGGCACGATTCCATACCGGCAAGAAGGCTGGCGCGGTTTGGATAATTCCACGATTTATGTGTATGACTTGTGGTTGCCGGAAGATTTTGTGCCCGAAAATACCGATGGTGAAGTGATTGCGTTTGAGCGGATGCCATTAGCGGAAATTGCCCGGTTGACGGAAACCACCGAAGCCTTCAAAGACAATTGTAATCTGGTGAATATTGATCTTTTATTGCGCATGGGAATGATTTCACCGCAACATCCTGAACATGCAGCTATCCTCAACAGTCTGTATATTGCTGGTAATGTAAAAGAGACAAAAAAATGAAAGAAGGCCAACCTAAAACGGTTTATTTACAAGATTATGTAGCACCCAGTTACCGGGTGGATGCATTGTCGTTAGTTTTTGAATTGGGTGAAGACGCGACGCGTGTGACCAGTGTGGCGAATTACCGGCGTGAGGCTGGGGTTGCAGCGAATACGCCTCTGGAATTGTACGGTGAAGAGCTGGAGTTACTGGAAATACGTTTGAATGGTTTACCGCTCCAAACGGGTGATTATCAGCTTACCAGTACAGGCATGAGTATCCCCAATGTGTCGGCATTGTGTACGCTGGAAATCGTCACCCGAATCTACCCGCAGAAAAATACCTCGCTGGAAGGTTTGTACCAGTCCAGCGGCAATTTTTGCACGCAATGCGAGGCGCAAGGGTTTCGCAAAATTACTTATTATCCCGACCGCCCCGATGTGATGACGGTGTTCACGACGCAAATTTTGGCAGATAAACAAAAATATCCGGTATTGCTGTCCAATGGCAATCTTACGGGCAGCGGTGATTTGCCAGATGGCAGGCATTGGGCGCGTTGGGAAGACCCGTTCCACAAGCCTGCGTATTTATTCGCATTGGTGGCAGGCGATTTGCAGCATGTGGAAGACCATTTCACCACACGTTCGGGGCGTGAGGTAACGTTACGCATTTATACCGAAGCACACAATATCGACAAATGTGATCACGCGATGCAGTCACTGAAACGGGCGATGCGGTGGGATGAGCAGCGTTTCGGTTTGGAATACGATCTTGACATTTACATGATCGTCGCGGTCGATGATTTCAACATGGGGGCGATGGAAAACAAGGGCTTGAACGTATTCAACTCCAAGTTAGTGTTTGCCAGCCCTGAAACGGCAACGGATATGGATTATGTCAGCATTGAAGCCGTGATTGGGCACGAGTACTTCCATAACTGGACGGGCAATCGCGTGACCTGCCGCGATTGGTTTCAGTTATCACTGAAAGAGGGCTTGACGGTATTTCGTGATCAGGAATTCACCTCTGACTTACATTCACGTGCGGTGAAACGCATTGAAGACGTGCGGATGTTGCGCACCCATCAGTTTGCGGAAGATGCCAGCCCGATGGCACACCCGATTCGCCCATCTTCCTATATGGAAATCAATAACTTCTACACGGTAACGGTTTACGAGAAGGGTGCGGAAGTGGTGCGTATGTACCAAACGTTGCTGGGGCGTGAAGGGTTCCGCAAGGGTATTGATCTGTATTTCCACCGCCACGATGGGCAAGCCGTTTCCACTGAAAATTTCCTTGCGGCGATGGCGGATGCCAATGAAGTTGATTTAAGCCAGTTTCAGCGTTGGTATGATCAGGCCGGTACGCCGGAAGTAGCGGTCAGCATGGATTATGACGCAGCGGCGCAAACCTGTACGCTGCATTTCACCCAATCGTGTCCCGCTACGCCAGAAGCAGCGGTAAAACTGCCGTTTTTGATTCCGGTCGAAATCGGTTTGCTGGATAGCCGTGGACAAGACATGCTCGGTACGCAAGTGTTGCGTCTGACGGAAGCCACGCAATCATTCAGCTTTAGCAATGTGGTTGAACAACCGATACCGTCGTTGTTGCGCGGTTTTTCATCGCCAGTAAAACTTGGCTACCCGTACAGCGAAGCCGATTTGGTGTTTCTGATGAAGCACGACAGCGATGCGTTTAACCGTTGGGATGCGGGGCAACGTTTAGCAATGCGTACTATCCTCTCGTTGTTGGAAGCACAGCAACGGCAAGAAGCGTTCGGGTTGGAACACGATTTCATCAGTGCTTACCAAGCGATTCTGACGGATAGTGGCTTGGATCACGCCTTACGTGCCGAAGCTTTGACTCTGCCGTCTGAGGCAGATATTGCAGAACGGGCGCGGCCTTCTGACCCTGAGGCGATTCACACGGTACGCGAATTTATTCACGCGACCTTGGCAAAAGCCTTACGTTTGGATTTGGAAGCGCTGTACACCGAATTGCTCGCGCAGGGGCAGGGAGCATATTCCCCCGATGCAGCCAGCATTGGGCGGCGCAGTCTGAAAAACGTTTGCTTGGCGTATTTGGGGCGGATTCAGGATGCGGGTATCCATGAAACTTGCCTGCAACAATACCTCACGGCAGGCAATATGACGGATGCGCTGGCGGCATTGTCGGTATTGAGCCGGATTGAATGCCCGCAACGTGAAGCAGCGTTGCAGCATTTCCATGACCGTTGGCAATACGATTCCTTGGTGATGGATAAATGGTTTGCTTTGCAAGCCACGTCCTCATTGCCGGAAACGCTGCAACAAGTGCAGGCTTTAATGCAGCATCCGTTATTCGATATGCGCAACCCCAATAAAGTCCGTGCGTTGGTGGGTAGCTTTGCAATGCGCAACCCACTGCATTTCCACGCGCAGGATGGTCGTGGTTATACCTTCCTCACGGATTGCGTGTTGGAGCTGGATGCGATGAACCCGCAAATTGCGTCACGTATGGTGCGTCCATTGATGAACTGGCGGCATTACGAAGCGACCCGTAGTGGCTTAATGAAAACGCAGTTAGAGCGTATTCAGGCACATGCGGGTTTGTCGGGGGATGTGTATGAAATCGTAAGCAAGAGTCTGGTATGATGTGGCGACCATTCATCAATGATAGAGAGGGCATGGAATGAAATTGAAGGTATTGAAAGCACTAGGGTTAGCTGCACTGATTACCACGGGCAGCAATGCGCTGGCAGATGAAGTGTGGAACAGCAACGTCGGGCGTATTGTGTACGCTGATGAAATCGGGCCGACCGCCGTATTTGCTTATGGGCCTGCGGAAGATCCGGGTGTGGTATACATTTTGGGCTTAGCAAAGGTTTACCAAAACCGTGGGACGTATGATGGTTATTGGGCAAAAAAGAAAGCTAAGGTGGAATGCACTACCGAACGCCCCGGTATTTTTGGTGAAATGACCCGTTATTGGGGGCGTTACCAGATCAAATTTATCGACAAGAGTTTCCCTTCACGCTGGGAAGCGACGTGGAGCTATTGTGACGGTGCTGCTGAGAAAGTGAAAATCGAAGCAACCCCAGCTATTGGGGAAGCCGCAGCACCTGTGGCTGAGAAGAAATAAGCCACTCCGAGTTTAACGGTGGTTTACCCTACGGTAGACTGCCGTTAATGGCGGCCCCAACAACAACTGCAAAACATCTGCAAGCCGTTAATATAGAACAATTTCCCGAAATTACTTTGCTGGCTATACAGCCAAATATGCAGCCAACCATCTTTACTTAAGCAAAAACACCCACCACCAACAACACCAGCCCGCCCGCGATTACCTGCCCTTTCCGTGGTTGTGGTTTGCCTAGCCCGTGCCATTGGATGAACAAGCCCGCCGCTACTAGTAGCAAACCCGCCGGGAACCATTCCCCCCTGATCGCGTGTTCCAGCATGTAGAACAGGCTGATACAAGCCAGCATGAAACGCGCCCATGCATACAGGCCGTTAACGGTAATGAAGTCATCATTAAACATGGTTTTTCCTTGTGTGGTTGTTGCGTGGTAAGCACGTAAATAATAAATAGCATAAAGAATAAATTATGAATAATAAAATGAATAATATTGGTTTTTCATCTTGGTGGGTTTTGGGGCGGTATGGGTGGGGTGTGGGGGTGGGTTTTCCCAAAAATCCCAACTTTTCCCAACTTTTCACGTAAGTTATTGTATTTAAACGAAAAAGTCAGTTGGGATGGCTTTTTTAAAAAGCCTATAAGTTATTGTATATAAAAGGTTTGTGAGATTGGGAAAAATCCCAACTTTTCCCAACTTATCCCAACTTTTTGGGGGTAAAGTTGGAGTTTTTTGGGTAAATTTGAGGTTTGATTAAAAATTAATCACAAGTGCCGATGAAATATTTATTGCTGTTTTTAGATTTATATTTATTTTTTACAATAAAAAGCCGCGATAGACGCGGCTTGATGGTGGCAAATTTACAAGATAATCAAGCAATCAGTCTTAGGTATTTGCCTTGGCTCCAGCCGTTGGGGTAGAAGGTTTCCTCCTCCACAACCACGCCCTTTCTGATAAGTTCGTCAACGGTTTCGTTGATCTTGTTGGTTAGGCTGCTACGCGGGATTTCCGACCATGGTTTGCCTTCGCATTTGTTGGTGCGTATCAGCTTGCGGGTGGCGTTCTGCTGTTTGCCAAGGTAGGCAATGATCGAATTTTCAAAAGCGTTGAAGCCGATAACCTCTAAGTCGATCAACAGGCTTAGTATGTATTCCAGCATATCGCGCATGATGTTTATGCTTGCTTCCACGTATTCCCGCCCTACTTCACCCACTGGCTTTTCATCCAAGATTGCTAATAGAGTGGCAATTTTCATGATGTGCATGTCTACTTTTGAGACAATGCCGCACATGGTAGCGGTGCTGTACTTCCCGCCCTCTATTAGATGTGGCTCCATCTCATTTCTAAACAGTTGGATTTTATACCAGTCTTCCTTGTTGATTCGGTACGCTGGCAAGTCGTCAAAATCCTGCGCCAGTGTTAGCGCTTGCGCCGCTATATCTTTCACAATGCGGTTGTAAACATTCTGGCTATACTCGTGCGGGTAATATTGGCGCGTGTGGTCGCGTGTGCCTTGTTGTGTAGGCTCTCGTGCCAGCATGAAGCGTTCCGCCATCCCAGAACCTTCAGATTTTGCCAATATGGTTTCAATCGCTGCTGGTTGCGCAAAGCAAGTAATAGCCCCTACTACAATTCCGGTGTAAGTGGTTCGTTCTTTTGCCGCCCGCGCACCTGCATGATATTCAGCGTTAAAGCCCTTTAGGGGTAAGTCTCCATTGTTCTTTTTGTCTTTGCCGCCGTAGGCTGCGCCGGTTAAGGTGTTCACCACGGCTTGTTCCGCGCTTGCAAGGGCAAAATAACCACCTGATTCTGCCAATACTGATTCAAGTGCCTCTACTGTTGAGTCAGTAATAAAAATACGGGGCGGTCTGGGTTCATCAAATTTGCCTTCGGTTCCCGAATCTTCGTGTGCTTCTTTACGTTGCTTCCACGCTTTATCAGCTTCCTTTTGTGCCTCAAATATTGGGCGCTGGAAGGCTTTTAGCATTCGGCTTTTCGCATCACCCGGAATACCGCCACAGATGATGTATTCCCCAACGGGTAACAAACTTCCATCCTGATAAGCGACCGCAACAGAACGACACGCTACAGATGAAACAATGCCTAGCGCTACCAGTAAGCTAGTTGACGGATAGATGTTGCACATCCGCGCTACGTCGCCCACGTACCGCTTAAAATCACCGTCAGGGAGGTGCTTCAACAGGTCAAGCGTGTGCGGTTTCGCCTGTTCCGGTTCGGTTGGTTTGTGGGTGGGCTTTTCCGTGCGTACAAAATTAGTCACTACTGACAGGTTAGGTTTGCCGCTGGTAGCGTTGTGGGGTGTCGTGTTAGTCATGGGGTAGTGTCCTTGTGGGCGTTGCTTCTCAGCAATGCCGTTAAATCGTTGAAATCGGAAAGGTGCAAGGGGGTAGTGTCGGGGAATTCCGGCACGATCAAACCGACCTTGGGTAAGCAGGCAACCACGGCACGCGCTTTGCTTAAGCCGGGGTTGTCGGGGGTTTTGCGGTCGTTATCCGCGCATACAGTCAGGGGAATGTGCGGAAAGCGGTTGTGGTAGTTTTGGGTAACAGGTAGCAGGTTGCCCGCGTCAAAGGCTACCAGTACCGGTAAGCCATAGGTTTCATACAGGCTTGCGCCGGTCGCGTAGCCTTCGCAGACGTACACACCTTGGGAGTGCGTGAGATTGTCGCCTATGAGGTGGAACTTGCCGCGCTTGGGTGTACCGGTCAAAAAGCGTTTCTCACCTGTGGGGGCAATGGTTTGCAAGCCGTGTAACGTGCCGTCAAGGTCACAGAGGGGAATCAGCAACAGGTTGCCCGCTTGCCGGATGTTGTATGTCCCTACCCGCTTGCGCATCAGGTAAGGGTGTGAGGGGTTGGCAGGTTGGGCAGATTCCCACATTGCTACGCCTTGACGGCGGGCTTGTTCCGCTTTGGCGGCACGTTCCGCTTGTTGTTGGGCGACTTGCTCTTGTTGTTTGCGTTCAAGTTGTTGCTTGGCTTCACGGCTCAACCGAAAAAACGTGCTAAAGCTGTTCCACGTGTGGGTAGAACCTTCACGCCAGTTGCCGAAAATGCAAACAATGCCCCACTGATAGGCTTGATCAATCATCAGGGTGTGTTCATGACACACATACCAGCCCGCTTTATCGTCACTTTTGCCATTGCTAGAAAAGCGTTCTAATTTGCCGCTGCATTCAATCGTATTAGGGGCATGACCAATATTCTCTATTAGCGCTTGCCTGAAATTATCAAGAATATCAGCGGTACTTAATAGCATCTCCTTATAGACAAGTTCCCAAGCTGATGTAAGATAAGCAATTTTCACTCATGAACTGGTCATCTACCGAACTCACCGATCTTGATTTGGGAGACAAGCGTCTCGAAACACGAGCCGCCCATATCCTCAAAGCCATGCTGAAAGCCCCCCAGTCCAGCATCCCTAAGGCTTGCCAAAGTTGGTCAAGCACCTTGGCGACGTACCGTTTCTTCTGGAATGAAGCGGTGAGCCATGATGCTTTGATGGCATCCCACTTTGAAGCGACAGAGTGCCGAATTCGTCAACAAGATTCGCGGATTATCCTGTGTATTCAAGATACGACCGAACTGGACTTCAATGGACAAGAAACCGAGGGTTTAGGGCGGTTATCCTACGACAAGCAACGCGGGATGTACCTGCATCCGACCTTGTGTATTACCCCAGAACGTTTGCCGTTGGGCATCACCGATACGTGGATGTGGTCACGGGGATTGAGCAAAGCTGCCGACCAAGCCAACCCCAGCATCAAAGAAAGCCGCCGCTGGATTGAAGGGTATGAACGGGTAGCTGAACTGGCGGCACGCTGCCCTGAACACCGCCTCATCTATACTGGCGACCGTGAAAGCGACTTTTATGACTTACTCAAACGGGCGCAAGCCTTGGATTACCCGGCTGACCTGCTGATACGGGCGCAACATAACCGGGCTTTGGGGGATGACCTCAAACTGTGGGATGCCATTGATCAACAAAAAGCGTTGACTCGTATCACTTTTACCAAACCGCGCAAGCAGGGTGAAAAGCCCCGTAAAGTGGTACAAGAAATCAAGGTGTTACGTTATACCTTGCGTCCCAAGAGTAAGCATCCGATGCTATTGACCTTGGTGCAAGCCAAAGAAATCAACCCACCCGCCGGAAAATCGCCCCTCATTTGGCGTTTAGTCACCAACCGTTGTGTAGAGACCGCCGATGCCGCCTGTGAACTCATCGACTGGTATCGGGCGCGTTGGGAAATCGAGATGTTTTTTGATGTTCTGAAAGTCGGTTGTCGCGTCGAAAAACTGCAACTGGACACCAAAGAGCGCATCGAAAAAGCCCTCGCGCTCTACATCATGGTGGCCTGGCGGATTATGTTTCTGATGCGGTTGGGGCGTACCTGTCCAGAACTTCCTGCTGATCTGGTGTTTGACCCCTTGGAATGGAAAGTCTCCTTCCGACTCGGCAAAAAAGCACTACCCGATGGCATACCTACCCTCAATCAAGTGATCCGCAATCTCGCAGAACTGGGGGGCTTTCTGGGCAGAAAATCCGACGGCGAACCGGGGGCTAAAAGTATCTGGTTAGGCTACTCACGCGTGCTGGACTGCATTTATGGCATTCAGATGGCTAGTGAGTTGGGAATGGACTGATTTGTGTATAAGGAGATGACTTAATAGCGGTTTTGCGCCTGATGTTTTATAATCAGCTCTCGAATCGTTGATATTTGTATGGCCTCTAGTGTTGGTAGCGCTAGGGGCTTTTCTTTGTGCGCTTTCCATAAATTACCCTTTTTGTTTGATGCTCATAAATCATTCTTTTTTGTGGTTGCTAACCATACATCAATTTCGTTTTCTGACCAGCGAATAGTTTTACCACGCTTTAATACTGGTTTGGGTAAAAAGTTAGCTGACTCCCACCGGTAGGTTGTTGATCGGTCTACGCCCAACTTGTTACAAAGATCGGCACGGCTTATTAGTCTGTCTGTAAACTCCGCTGCTGCGAGTCTTTCTTTGATCTTGCGTTTCATTTGGTTAAAGTCAAAGTTCATTATGTTGGCAGGTCTTTGCATGTTAAATATTCCAGTGAGTGTTAAAAGTGAGCAGAGGGTTATTAATCCCCTGCCCTGTTGGGTTAATTAATAGGCTCTTTTGTAACGTGGGTAAGTGCTACCTTCAATATAATCAGTGTTAGGCTTCAGAATTCCCTCCGCTGCCATTCGATCAAGGCACTCATTTCGTATCGGGTTCACATTTGAGGCTGTTTTTCTGCTAATTCGCGTTTAACCGCTGAATGTCAGCCTCTTCGATCAATGCGCCGTGCATCCGTTGGGGTTGCGTACCGATCAGCTTTAACAGGCAATCGCCTTTACTCAGTAATTTTTCACAGCCGGTTTCACCTAATACCACCTTCGATTCATAATCCTTCGCTACGGTTAACCCGGCACGGCTTGGAATATTCATACGCAACAGGTCGGGCAGAATGTTTGAACTTGGGTATTGAGTGCCGATTACTAAGGAACTGTCCCGAAATAACTTCCCTCTTTTCTGCTATACCTTACAGCGTCAAGACCTGAACATTTTTAAAGGTTTGAAAATTTGTTGTCATCAACTGGGTCAGTTCTTTCTTGTGATCGGTATCCAGCTTGTCTACATGGCAAAAACGGAAACCACCACTGGCTTGAAGGTCGCTGTCCGCATCATCAGTAAAGTTTTTGAAACCGGGCGCAAGTATACCCAAGCGTTTAAGGATAACATGACCATCCAGTTCGATGATTTCCTGCCAAAATGGAACTACACCGCTACCCCTCAGTCCCCCTGATTTCGGGAAGTTATTTCGGGACAGTTCCTAAATGGATTTTCGCGCTACGTCCCTTTTGAGCAATTCGCGCCAGTGATTTAACGATGGTTTGCTCTTTATCGTCCTGCATAACCAAATCCGCTAATTCATCAATTACTAGCACGATGGAATAAGGCTTGTCCGATTCTTTAAAACGTCTATCCATTTCGCCAGCAAGCCATTTGACTTGATGCGCAATTCCTTCTACTTCGGTTTCAATCGCGGTTACTTCGGTATGCTTTAACAGGTGCTTAGAATTGCCGTAGAAAGGCGCTAAATCTTCGCCCTTGCCGTCGCCTATCATTAAGCGAAAGTCTGCCCCTGACTGCATCAGACTCAGAATCAAGGCATTCATCCACACACTTTTACCTTGTCCGGTTGTGCCACCGACAATAAGGTGAGGTGCTTGCTCCAAGTCGAAAATAACCGGATTACCAACAACATCAACGCCTGTCATGCAGGGTAACGCGCCGGTACGATCCGCCCATTGTGGTGATTGCAGCAAATCAGCGAACACTACGGTTTGACGGTCGTCACGCGGTACGTCAACAGAGATAAGCCCACGCCCTGCATTCGCGCCGATGGTCACAGCCGGTACGCCCAAATCCCGCGCAATGTCATCCTCTGGTAATTTCCCCAACTTCGTGCCACGCGGGATACGCACCAGATGCCGGGTTAGGACGTGACCGTTCAGGGATTGATACAGCCGCGCATCAGGTAAGCCGTAATCTGCCAGCGTGTCGGTAATCTCGCTGTTTACCACTTCGTGGGTATCCACTGCATCAAGGTCGCTACCTAATAAGCAGTTATCGCGCTTCCACGCGCTCAGTGCTTGCCGTGCTACCCATGCCAGCCCTAACGCACTAACGCCAGCCACAAAGCTACCCGTCGCCAATGTCGGCACGGTCAACAGGGTTGCGGCTGTCACTGTCTGTAAGTTGGTTTCAGGGTAAAATTGATCTAAGTCAAATGTTCCGATTCTCATGGCTTATTCTCCTTCCAGAATGCGCGGGTCGAGTGTGGGTGAGCCGTTTACATCGGCAAGCAACGGGGTATTCAGTTGTGGCTGTGGTTCTGCGGTCAACACTGAGGCGATAACGCCCACCGCCAGCAATCCAGCCAAGAGCGCCGCCGCTGGATTTGCTTTGACCTTATCCCCAAGGGTAGCGGGTTGCGCCGGTAGGCTTGCCGTGAGCTTTTCCGCCTCTTGGGTGGCATTTACGGTACGCATTAACGATTCCTTGCGACGTTGGGCGAATGCTTCAGCCTTCTTTGCAGTATCGAGCTTGCACTTTTCAGCGTAGGCGCGTTCTGATTCCGCTTTTGCTGCCAGCTTTTCGGGTGTTGCTGCAAAGCTGGATAGCACCGTATCCAGCAAACCGGGCCTGTGTCCGATCTTGTCGTATGCCTGCCAGTAACTTGACCGTTCACCAGTCCTGATGATGATGCCCAGCTCAATCAATAACGGGATGATGTTTCTCTCAATAGACTTTCCCGACATATCGCTGGTAGCGGCTTCGTCGCACAAGCTACGCATGGAGATAGCCGCGCTTGTGTTGTATTGGCAAAGGATGCGCTTCATCCCTTCAACGTATTGCGCCTTGTCGCTATTGCTGGACTTGATAGCATGGCGAATTACCGCCCGCGCATCATCGGTTTTAATCAGCTTGGCTATTGCGGATAGACCTTTTTTGTTAAGCATTTCGTCTTTACTGAGTGCTTCAAGTAATTCTGATTGCATATCGTCAAGTGTTTCAGTGTTCATTTTTTAACCTTTTTCGCTGTCCGTTAGGTGTCCTTTAGCTGTCCGTTAGAAAATTACGGGAAAAGCGGGGGGGACGCCCGTCAATTCTTCACTTCGAGCCACTTCAGCCATGAAGGCACTTCTCTGGTATTTTCTGCGCATAAATTCGAGCGCTTATTAATGGATGCTTCACCCATCGCGGCATAGTCTGAGGTGTTTGTACCGAATGCATCATGGGAATCTTTCCCCCTTGCGTACCAGCTAATTGCCGCTGTTAAGCCCTTCAGATGCGCCGCTGCTGCGAATCCTGCAATCTTCTCTTGTTGCGATTCGAGGAGGACGCGGCTCTTGAATCCATCGGCAATGTTGGCGTTTGCCAAGACGGTTACGGCACGGTCTTGGAGGAGGTTGTCATGCAAGAAGGCTTGTTTGCCGCCGTTCAAGCGCCAGTTATTCGGGTTGTTGAGGAATGCGGTTTGATCCGTAAACGGTCATTCTAGCCCGTCGTTGATATCCGCAAACAAATCCGAGCGCAATGGCTTATCCGCAAACCGTTGTTTCCAACATCTTGGCGTAAGGTCTTGCACCTGAGAAGCGGGATGCTCACTAACGCGCAACAGAACATCCATCAGATAGACATACGGGTTAATGTCATGCAGGCGGCAGGTGGTGATCAGGCTTTGGATGATGCCCACGTGTTCCGCGCCGAGTTCTGTCCAGCAGAACAACCAGTTTTTCCTGCCCATGGGGATGGGCCGCAGGGCGCGTTCGATGTGGTTGGTATCCATTGGCACGTCGGGATCTTCCAGAAACACGCGCAGTTCGTGTTCGCGGCGGATGACATAACCAAGGGCTTTGGTCAGCGGGTTGGAGGGGATTAAATCGGTACGTTGTAATTGGGTTTGGCACCATTCAAAGAACTGGTCGACCAACGGCTTGCTGTGGGTGAGGCGGTAGGTACGTTTGGCTTCCCCGTCGAGTTTTTTCTCGTTAATCTGGGCTTCGTGCTGATAGAGTGCCGCGATAGTGTCAAGGGCTTGGCGTACTGCTTGTGGTTCAGCGGTTTCGGCGGCAATGAAGGTGCGACGGCTGTGTACCCAGCATTGGGCATGGGTAATCTTGTCATTGGCGTTGACGTAACTGGCATAAGCACGGTAACCGTCGCTGAGCAGTGTGCCGCTGAACTGTTGGCGAAGAGTCTTTTCAATGTGTTGCCGCCCACGGCTGGCGGAGAAGGTGAAGACGATTTCGTCCTGATCCCCGTACAGCGGCCAGAAGTAGCCTTGCTTCATCTTGCCGTTGCCTGCGGGGCTGGCTTTGATGGGGGTTTCGTCCATCGCCAGCAGCTTGCTTTGCAGTACACTGGCGAGTTGCGCTTCGGCAATGGGTTTGAGCAGGTCGATGGCACGTTTCACCGCATTGGTCAGCGTCGTGCGGCTGAGGGTGATCCCCGCTTGGGTCAGGCGTTGGTGCTGGCGGTACAACGGCAGGTGGTACTGGAACTTGTCCACCAACATCCCCACCAAAAAGCTGACATCGGTGACACTACGTTCCAGCACGTTGGCGGGTGCAGGGCTGGGAAGTGGTGGGTTGCTGAGCGAAGCCGAAGCACTGCCCTTACGTTTGATGACCGGGCGCTCGTATTGCAGGATGAGGTAGCTGGCAGGGCGTTGCGCCACCCGATGGGTCACCTGGGTGCCGATCACCTCATACTGGTCAGCCTCTTCCCCCTGAAGTTCCGGCGGGGTGAGGTGAATCACCTTGACCGGGACATCGGCGGTAAAGCGTAACCCGCTGTCATTCACGCAGTCATCCGGGCGCAGCTTGGGGGCTTTACCGCGTTGGTAGGTGACGGTAATGCTTTCACCCTCGGGTGCGGCAACCGGGGCGGCGGCGGGGGCAAACAACGGCAACTGCGCCACCGGTATCTCAACCGGACGCTTTTCCGATTTGCTGCCAAAGACATGTTGCCTGAACCACGCCAATTGGCGTTTCAATTCAGCTATATCCTGTTTCAGGGCAGCATTTTCCTCACGCAACGCCAGCATTTCCGCCACAATCGGCGGCATGGGAACGCTGGTGTCAGACGGGGTGGATGGCTTTAAAATCATGGGCTTATTGTACCAGAATGTGGCTGCACAGGATACTGGTAACGCTTGAATTGTCTGGATTTTTGCACCTCAATGCCCGCCAAAATCAACTGCAAATCCGTCCGGGTCAGTTCGCGCTGCCCGCTGGTTGTCGGCTGCACCCGGTATTGGCCCTGCTCCAGGCGTTGGCTCCATAAGCAATAGCCGCTGGGTTCAAAATAGAGGATCTTCATCTGGGTTTTACGTAGGTTCACAAACACGAAATAATGCCCACTCAGGGGATTTTGCCCTAACTGGTTTTTCACCAAAGCGGTCAGCCCCGTAAAGCTTTTGCGCATGTCGGTGGCTTGGGTGCATAGCCAGATGCGGGCGGTGGCTGCGGGGGCAAACATCAGCGTTGGCTCAGGCGTAGTTCAACACCATTCCCCAAACTCAGCACAATGTGCCAGCCTTGCCCCAGCGCGGCATGACCCGCCGATAATGCTCCCAAGTCGATGAAGGTATTGGCGGGAACGGCTGGTTCCTCCACGCCATCTGCGGAGCGTAGACGCTGCCGCCATTGGCAAAAACTGGCGTAACCGATACTGTGCTGTTCACAAAATGCCGGGGCGGATAAGCCGCTGGCTTGCCATTGGCTAATGAGGGTTTGCCATTCGCTGGCGCGGCGGTGAGGGCGTTTCATTGAGGTTTCCTTCGGTTGTTCAGGTTGGAAACCAGTTTAGGACGTGGAAATCGCGAGGGCTAGACGTGCTGAAATGGTCGCTTACGTTTGATCCGTGCCGTTACGAACATGCCGGGGTGCATCATCAAACGCCTCTTGTTTCACTAAGCCGACGATTGCCAGTGATTCCGCGCCCATCGCGTAACCTGAAAAATAGCCATACTGGTTGCCGGGGTGTTGATAGTTGCCGCTGGATTCGCGCATAAGCATGGCTGAACGCCACCGGCATGACTGCAAGGGCGACAAACCAACGAGCGTTAATGTCCCACTGGGTAAGGTGTATGAACGGTCAACGTTGCCGGTGTAGTCCGCGAACGCTTGCCCAATGGTGAAAAGCTTGTTTTGTGCCACGTCGACACGCGGTTCGATTACGTCTTTGATTTCAGCAGGCAGTTGCGGGTAAGCCACATAGCCTAGGCTAACCACTGCTACGCCTGCGATTGCCGCGAATAGCCACGGCATTTCTGGCAGGGTTTGGCGGTAGGTCTTGCGGGTGAGTTTTTCGATACGTTCAAGACGTGCATCAATGCGTTCAAGTGCTACTTCAGTTTCCATGTTCATAATCCCTTGGTGGTCGGGTCGATGAATTGCCAGTTTTGTTTTATGCCTAAGTGCAGGTGTGATGCAGTGGATCGCCCGGTATTGCCACACGCGCCTATAACATCGCCCGCGTTTACCTGATTGCCCGGTTGCATGGTTGTTGCGGATAAGTGCATGTAGAGCGATTGCATACCCTCTGCATGGTCGATGGCTACCAGCAAGCCCGCATTGCCCGCCGTGCCTGCATGACTCACCACGCCGCCAGCAATAGCGCCCACGGGTTGCCCGATGGTGCAACGGTAATCCTTGCCGTAGTGCATGGCTTGCAGTCCTGTTTTTGGGTGTTTGCGCATCCCGTACCCTGATGTCACTACCGCATCACCGTCTAAGGGTTTGCGGATCGAGCGGGGTGCAGTCCATGAAAAAATGGTGGCAAGCTCTTGGCTGGCCTGTTCCATCAGGTTAGCGCCGCCACCAAACACAAAGCCCTGATACAGTGGTGGCAGGATTACCACGCCCAAGGCGATGGAAACCGACCACGTTGCAACAGGGCTAAAGTAAGTGGCTAGGCTCATTAGTTCGCGCTCCACACCCAACGTTTACCGTCTGAAGCAATCGAGCAGTTGAGTTTTCCTTGTTTGGATTGTGTCCATTCAAGGCGTTTGGGCAGGGTTACGCCTTTGCCGGTATCCGCCACGCTTGCCTCAAGCACTGCCACTTCTTCACATTCCGCGTTTTCCGCCGGGTGTAGTTGGCGAATTGCACGGTATTGGCTGATGGGAGTGTCATTAGCCACGCCGTCGGCAGCCGTGGTTGCGCCGGTTTTGGCGGCATTGATGGCGGCTTTAGTCATCCGCCCCGCCTGATCCGCGTCAATGCTCAGTCCTGCATAGACCATTGCACCCACTACCAAAATACCCGCCAGCCATGCCGCCACCGCTGAACCTTCCTTCAATACAAAAAAGCCGGTAACAGAGGCGGCTGCACCGAAGGCAAAGTCAGCCACTTCTCTACCCGGAAAGTTCAGGATGGGAGCGCCGCCGACCATGACCGACAAAGCAGACGCGCCGCCACCGACCAATAAGCTCAACCCAACGAGATTGGGCATACTGCTGTTTGTTGCACGAATTAAGCTCATTTCACAGCCCTCAGTGTTTGTTTTGCGTAGCGGTAGCGGGTGTTAGCGCCATCGCCTGATTTCTCTAAATAGCCTTCCTGTACAGCCAGCCCCATTGCATACATTGCGTCTTGCTTTGTGCATTTGGCGTAATCCTGTACCGCTTGCCGCGTAACATTGCCCGCGTCTGTAGTGGACACGCTACGATTACGGATACCTGTTAAAGCAGTTTCGTAGGGTTCTGCATAGCGGTACGTTTCACTGCCATTTTCGCCCGTGTCCAGCGTGTCCGGTAGCGTGTCCACGGCTTCGCAGCTTGCTTTCAGGGTTTTCGTGTCCGGTAGCGTGTCCGGCTTTTCGGTAGCGTGTCCTGCGCGTGTCCGTGGCGTGTCCAATGTTTCACGCCGGGTGAACATGCCAGCCAAGAGCAACAAAGCAGGGCTAACCACTTCGAGCAATCCCGCCACTACCCACGGGTAGAGGCCGTTAGTTGTTGGGGTTGCTGCTTGGGTAGCGGTTTCTACCCGTGGGGTAGGTCTTGATAGCTTATCGACTTGCGCTTGTAACGCGGCATATTCCGCCGGGTATTTGCTTTTCTGTGTCGCCCGCAATTCAGCCGCTACGGTTGCCAGTGTCGCCATACGGGTTGATTCCTGATTTGCATACAGGATGTCGGCTTGTTCCGCCGCGCTAGTGGCTTGTGTTGCGGTTTTCAGTTGACCGCTGCTATGAATGCCCACGGTCATAACGCCAGCGAATAGCGCCGCTGTAACACCGGATACAATGCGGTAATCGGTATTCTCTGAGGTGGCGACGATGTGCCAGCCTGCATAAATTGCCGCTGCACTGCTGGCAACCATCACACCACCGGGGAACATGCCGAACAGGTTAGCTGCCGCTGGGTACGCTGCTGCTGCACTGGTGGCACTTGTGATTGCTGCAATGGTGCGAAGGATGAGAGGTGCGTATTTGCTCACGGTTGCACCTCCATTGCCTGCTTAAGTTCTGCATGGAGTTGTTCCAGTACTGCTAAGCTGTACAGGACGTTTTCAAGCATTACTGGCTGCTGCTCTCTGTCACTGGGTAACAGGGTTTCATTAGCCGCTTGCGCGAATATCGCCAGACTGTCGGCACGGGCATAGATTTCACGAAGTAGGGTGTTTAGGTCGTGGTTATTAGAGTTCATGGATTGCCCCCAGCATGGTGCGCATTTGGTTAACAGATGGCTCAACATACTCCATGGTGGTGCTGAGATTGGTGTGACCTATACCAGTCCGTGCCATAAAATAGTTTTTTTGATCAGGGAAATATGGTTAGATGACTGGTAACAAAAGCAGCCATGAGTAATGTATGACATTAAAAATCACTTTCACTGAGGATGAGATAGCGGAGCTGTTCTACTGGAAGGAGCGCCATCCTCATCCCAGAGTCCGTAAGAAAATGTCCGTGCTGTACCTGAAATCCCAACAGTTGACGCATAAGGAAATCAAACGATTGGAAAGGATTACAGAAGCCACGCTGCTTGCCTACCTAAACGCCTACCTACAACCTAACGGTTTAGAAGCTCTTAAAGAAATACGATTCAATAAACCACAGAGTGATTTGATGGCATATAAAGACAAGATTGAAGCCTATTTTCGTGAATATCCCCCCGCAACCAGCAAGGCGGCAGCCGCTAAGATTGAGGAGCTGACAGGCATCAAACGCAGTGAGGACAGGGTACGTGTCTTTATGAAGAAAATAGGGATGGACATCCATAAAGTGGGGATGATACCCGCCAAAGCTGATGTGGAAGCACAAGAAAAGTTCCTGGAAAATGAACTAAAACCGCGCATTCAGGAGGCTAAGGAGGGCAAACGCGCCCTTTTTTTGTCGATGCCGCCCACTTCGTGTTAGCACCGTTTCTGGGGTTTTTGTGGTCATTTTCCCGCGTATTCATCAAAGCCCCCTGTGGTCGACAACGCTACAACGTATTGGGCGCACTCAATGCGATAACGCTACAACTCATCACGATCACTAACGACTCCTATATCAACGCTAACAGCGTGTGTGAATTATTGGAAAAAATTGCAGCGTTAGCACTCAAAATACCGATCACTTTGGTCTTGGATAATGCCAAGTATCAACGCTGTGAAGCCGTGTTTGCCTGTGCGAAAAGGCTCAATATTGAACTATTATTTTTACCGACCTATTCACCCAACCTCAATCTGATTGAACGGTTGTGGAAGTTCGTCAAGAAAAAATGCTTGTACTCGAAATACTATGATAAGTTTCCCGCTTTCAAGGCGGCCATCACCAACTGTCTCGACAAGCTGGATACCGATCACAAGAAAGAACTGACCCAGTTGATGACAACAAATTTTCAAACCTTTAAAAATGTTCAGGTCTTGACGCTGTAAGGTATAGCATCTTTTGCAGGTCACGCAAATTGCCTTCTTTTGCAAGCTGTGTTGCAAAGGTGTGCCGGAACCGGTGGGAGCTAATCAAAACCCCTGACCCACGACTAATGCGCTTGAGCGCCTCTGAGAGCTGCTCAACGGTCATCCGGTTGCCTTTGTATGCAGCACGGAACAAAGTCGCATTAAAAACTTGATCAGCACGACGACATGAGCGCTCCAACTTGTTTTCCGCGAGTTTTCGCAAATCTGCCAGTACCGGAATGAGTTGCGAGGGCAGGGGGATTTTCCATTCCCTTTTGGTTTTGCTGTGTTCGCCTCGTAGCAGGATGGTCTGCTGCTTGGTGTCAATGTCGCCCCAAGTCAGGCCAACAAGCTGCCTACGCCGCATACCGGTGTAGTAAAACGTTTTAACTACGGCCTCCCAAAACCAGCCGGGTAGGTTGCTCTGAGCCGGGTCTTGTAACCATTGCAGCACCTCACGGATGGCTACCCGCTCTAGTGTTTTCTTGGTCGGCTTGACTGTTTGCACAGTTTTAATGCCATTAAGCACGATGTCCGAGTGATAACCGTACAAATCGGCAAACCGCAATAAGGCGCGAAGATGACGCAAGTAAGAGTTAATGGAAGCCGGTGCAAGCTGGCGCGTGTCCCGTAGATAGGTGCGCCATGCGGCAATTTGATCGCGGGTGATGGATTCCAGCCGGTTGGATTGCGTATAACCCACAAACTGACGTACCACTGCGCGATAATCCCGCAACGTGTCGGGGGAGGGTTCCCGCTCGGCTTGGTAATACTCTAACAATGCCTCAAAGGTTGCTGGATAGGTGATTTCATCCGTTTTTTCGCGCACGGAAACACGCGCATCGTGTATGCTTTCGCGTTGCATAACTCAATTCCTGTTTAATTGTGTTGTGAAGTCCTGCCTCACGGGGCCTAATCCGTGTGGTAGGGCGATTTCTAGGCGAATCCTTGTTTCTGTTGCTCTTCCAACTCCTTCATCTTTTTAACAAACCGATTTATTTGGGCATTAAAGCTACGATCTTCAGCTTTCGCTTTATCTATCACCCACTTCTCCATTTCCGGATCCAACCGAATCGAACGGGGTAATTTTTTTTCCTTCATGTCATCTTTGCCTGCTGTATTCATAATAACTACCTGAACTCATAGTATTCTATATAATTACTTAGTAGTCAATAAAAATACTTTAAAAAGAATTGCGTGACAGCCCGCATGTGATTCAAAATGAATACATGAGCAATACACACCAGCAGCCACAGCCATATTCAGTGCGTCTTCCCCCTGAAATGCGCCAAAAACTAGAAGACTCCGCCCGCATGGTTGGACGTTCCTTACATGCGGAAATTTTGATGAGGTTGGGGGAGAGTTTGAAAGAAGCCCTTGGCATCGCTATTCAAGACTCCTTCACAAACCTTAGTCCTGATATGCGCATAAGATTAAAAGCCAATGCAGATACCCATGGATGGACAATAGGCAAGGAAATCGCATGGCGACTGGAAAAATCTCTTGAAGCGGACAGAGAACAAGAAGAAAACGAAGCCATATTCGAGTATGAACAACTAGACCTTCCAGATGATGAAGCTTATTACCCCGTGCTATTAGAAAATCCATGTAAAAAAAATCTTAAAAAACCGAGAGCTACCGAAGTTAAATATGAGAACTCTTTGAATAATTTAGTGAGAACTATCGCTATTGAGATTGTAAAAGAACAATTTGCTAAAGCCGGTATTACCATCCCTGACGATAACCAATAGAGCGAAATAAAGGGCGATTAAGGGAGCAAGCTAACCCAAAGGGTTGGCAAAGGGTGAAAAGAAAGGGCTGTATTACTACACTCAAACTATCGAAACACAGGAGGCACTGACAATGGGTGCTATAGCTTACGAACAGGATTACTACGGCTGGACGCAAGAACAAAGCAATTTGATGAAGGCGCGTAAAGTAAACGAGATTGATTGGGAACACCTGATAGAGGAAGTGGAAAGCATGGGGTTACGCGAACGCAAGGAACTGGTAAACCGCCTCCGCGTCCTCCTCATGCACCTGCTGAAATGGCAGTACCAGCCCAATTATGCAGGCCGTTCAAGTTGGGAACGTACCATCAAGGTGCAGCGTAAGGAAATCTTTTACCTGATGAAGGACAACCCCAGCTTGAAGCCTGAAGTTCCTGCATCAATGGAACGCGCCTATAACTTCGCAATAGATGATGCTGAATCCGAAACGGGCATCAGTGCTTCTCACTTCCCCCAAGAAAGCCCGTGGACATTTGAGCAAGTGATGGATGTAAATTTCTGGCCTGAATCAGTCGAATGAAGGTACTGGGCTAGTCCAACACTTTGCAGACCAGCCGATGTCTGCCAGAATGGAACCTTGCAAAATCAACAATAACACGGGGTTATCCATGTTCAATCCATCCATCAATAGCTTCTGGGAACACAGGGTTACAGTAGTGGCATTACTCGTCTTGGGCATTTGGGCAAGTGCTTTCCTTTATGCGTGGCTCAGACCAGCACCATAGGATATATCCGGCACGATCAAGGCGATTATTCAGCCGCTACCGTCTGAATGCACCCAAAACGCAGAGTTATTAAGCACTGACGCACTGTATAAGAATTGCGTGACTAAAAACCAGCCGGTGATTCCCTAGGAATCAGTGACTAAAAAGAAACCACTGATTCCACTGGAATCAGCGGGCAAATAGTAACCAGAGAGAAGAAGGGAATAGCATCATGGAAATGTTTTTTGTTTTTGGGGTAATCCTGCTGCTCCGTTGGGCAATGAATCGGGCAGGAATCAAGCAGGATGATTACGAATGGACGCATGGCCATAACCCACACAATGGCAAAACAGACTGGCACATGGAATGATTCCGGTGCTTGCCCCGTCAACCCCGAAGTGAAAAGCGCAGCGCAAAAGCGTAGCTTTTTTTCACGTAGCCCGCAGGGTTGGGTTGTTACCACCCCACGTTCCCCGCAACCAACGGGCGCGGCGGTAGCACCTCAATACGGCTGATGAAAGAAACAAGCTATTGGCAGGGGTGCAGACGTATTCCGGCTGCACCCCTTGCCCCATGGCGAATGTGGGGTTTGGGGCAAAGCCCCAAGGGTCTTACCCCTCTAATTTCCGGTAGGTTTTACTGATCTTTGCCACATAGTTCTGAGTTTCTTTGATGTTAGGAATCCCGTTAGCTTGGTCAACTCTGCCGGGACCGGCATTATAGGCAGCCAATGCTAGGCTGATATTCCCGTCGTACCTGTCCAGTTGCTCCTTGATGTAGGCAGTTCCCAACATAATGTTGTCACGTGGGTCATATCGGTCGAAGTTGCTCATTCCCAGTTGCTTTGCCACGCCTGCTGCGGTGTCCGGCATAAGCTGCATTAAGCCGCCCGCACCTTTGTTGCTGGTGGCATTGGGATCACCGCCGGATTCCTGTTTCATCATCGCCCGTATCAAATTAGCAGGCACTTATTCTTGCCCATCAATAATAGTTATTCTTGAACAGTAAGATAAATGATTTATAATTTCCATGAAGTGTCTTGCCCAGACTAAAAAAAGCAAGATGAAGTTTTCTTGTGTGGTGTTGCATTCTCAACACGCCCTTCGCTCCCTGTACAGCCATTTTGGCGGGAGCCGTCCGTAACAGGACTAAATGTACAACCCCTTAAAGCATCCTATGCCATTGCTGGATGCGGCTCACCTTCGGGTGATCTGGTGGCTATATTCTACTTTTTTGTATTTCACCTCGCCTAAGCACTAGGCTATTTTCAATCCACCCTACTGGGAGACACACTCCCACGGGAAAGATGCGTCTACTCGGTTATCACCCCGGAGACTCATCATGACAACTATCCTTTTGTTTGCGATCCTGATCTTTGTTGCTATCAAAGCTGTCAGGAAAACTGGCAAAGTCAAAACTGTGCGGCTCACCGCAACACCACCAAAACGGGCAAAGTTAAAACCTGAGCCTGCGTCTTTAAGTTTGTACAAACGTACCAAGACCCTCCTCTTTGGGGAGAAAGCGGTCATTGTCCATCTGTTCCGTGATTCTGCTGATGGTGAAATCCAGCATCAGACGAGCATCCGTGTTCAGTGGCTTAACTCTACGGTCTGCCATCACCCTGATGACGGCTTACGTTACAGTCAGTTTTTGATGCTGCTGGAAAACGGCAAGCGCATTACCCTGACACCGACCGAAAAAGACGGGAAAAATTGGGTAACTTACCAAGACCAACCATTTAACCGTTGGGATTGTGAGGTCTGCGTTCGTCATGGACTACTGTCCCGTACAGGGCTTACCAGCAAGGGGCAAATACCTGCATCAGTCTGGACTCACGCTTGAGCGCACCCGAAGTGCGCCTCAAGCCAGCGTGCCGGAAATGCCTTGGCAAGTAGCGATAGCTACCCGCCAAGCTTTCTGGCACGGCATAGCCTGCTACCCGCGATCAGCGGGAGCAGGCTGCTGTGCCACCCGTCCGCTACAGGCGACCAACGGGAGCACAGCCAAGCGGATGGGGTGGCACGGTCTGCGTCTGTCTCTTTGTCAAAAGAGACAGACGCCGGAAACCTGCTACAACCAATTGATCTACAACAGCAATAAGGTATCTGCCGCAGCGCAAATACCTGCACTAAAACCTATTGGATGATGACGGGGCGACAAGATTTTAACCACTTGTCAGCAACTCCACCTTGCCTTGTCTCGACCATCAGCCACAGGATTTAGCTGAGCTTCCCTGCCGCAGGCAACGCGGCAACCATCCACTACCGCCGGATAACCGGAGACGCGATGGGGGGGAATCAGACAATACACAAGCAAAGCACCGGCAACATGCCGCCGGTAAAAACAAGCATGTAACCGACCCGGATGGGCAAACCACAGGCGCGGGAGGCGCTTAATCCTCTTTTTCACTCACCAAAAAATAAAGGGTAGTTATTGTGGTCTGCTCACTGGTCAACTTAATACAAGCAATAAGATTTAAGGTTTTCTGTGGGGTAAATAATGGGTAAATTCACGTCAGGTAGAAATTTTGGCTACGGTAAAAGCATGTCCTACGCTGCCAGCCAAGCACTCAAAGAGCATTACGGTGAGGGGCACTTCAACGCTGTTGCGGCGCATCAGTCACGTTTTAGCCAATTCGCGGATTACTTAAAAACAGAGGAAGGCATACGCGATGCGAAAGACATCACCCAAGACGCCGTGGAACGGTACGGGCAACAATTAAACGAAAAGGTTGCTGCTGGCGAAATGGCGGTTTCCTACGCTCAAAATTTGCTTTCCAGTGTCAATACCACACTGGCTTGCCTGCGTGGGGACGAGTCCATTAGCGTCAGCCCTTCCGGGATGGTCGGCGAACGCTCCCATGTCCGCACGGTCGCACCCGATGGCCTTGATCGGACAGAGGTACGGACTGCCAGCGAAAACATGAGACATGCAGGGCTAGAACGCGCCGCTGCCGTCACTGAACTCGCAAGGGAATTTGGTTTGAGAGAGCGGGAGGCGATTCTTGGCAATTTGGAGCGCTGGCACCAAGAAGCAAAAGAAAAAGGCGCAATCAACGTAACGGAAGGCACAAAAGGCGGTCGTGGTCATGAGGTGGATCGCTGGGTTCCGGTTAGCCAAACTGGTTTGCAAACACTTGAACGGGCAATCGCCGCCAGCCCGGAAGGTTCCCGCAACTTGCTGGCAACCCATGAAATCTACATCAGCTTTGTCCATGGGGAGCTGAATAAAGCGCGGGAACACCTCAAGGAAGCGGGAATAGGAAAATACCATGAGTTACGCGCCGCTTACGCTTGCGAGCGCTACGAACAATTGACCGGGCATCTTGCACCCGTGCTGGGTGATGGAATGAGCGCCTCTAGGGAAAGCGACAGAGAGGCACGGGAAATACTCACCGAAGAATTGGGGCATGGGCGGATTGATGTGGTATCCGCCTACATTGGCGGTAGATCATGAACATAAAAAGTTTGCTGGAACGCTCAGTGCCCGGTGCGAAATCCACACTAAATGCTCACCTCAAGCGAGCGACGCAGTTAGCACAGGCTATCCATGCACACTACCCTTGCAAAACGCCCTACCAGTGGCAAGCTAAGCACCTAAGATGGTATCTGGAAACCCAAACCAGCAGCTTAGCCAACGCTACCCGTTACGACTACTGGCGTACTTGTCGGGCAGTAGCGGATGCGTTGGGCAAATGGCCCGACTGGGAGCCGCATTTGCGCGGTGACTGGAATCACCACCCTACCAGAGGTTTAGGTGGGCGACCGCCAAAACTCACCAACCGCCAGAAAAAGCACTAACCAGCCATGGAAAGCTCGACACCTCTGCCATCAGGGTCACGAATAACGCCATGATGGCTCACGCCAAAATGCGCCAATATCGTTGACGAAACGACAAAACCTAAGCGCACGTTATCCGGCTCACCGGTTGCCGGATAAAGTTCCAGTAACATACTGCCAATATGAGCAGAGTAGTGAACAGGGCTATTGCCATGCTGCTCACGCTCAAATATCAAGCCAAGCTGAGCATAGAAGGCTCTGGTTTTTTCAATATCTCTGCACCGCAGAACCAGTAAATCAAGCGTCATGGGGATGTCTACACCTTACGTTACTCAATAATGCCAGCGAGTATTTCAAGCACTTCATCAACAATGCTATCAGGTGCCGTTTCTATGCACCTTGCCCCTCTGCCCACGAGGTCAAGGGTACGCACCGCACTAACCAAAATAACGCCCTGTGTTTCCGTTCCACTGCCCATCAATGGCACAGCGAAACCCGCTACCCGTGCAAGATTGCCGCCTTGGGTGATCGGCGCTACCAAAGCAGTACCAACGGTGTTATTGAACTCACGGGTTGAAAGCACTAACGCGGGTCGCATATCGCCCTGCATTTCCCGCCCCACTGTCGGGTTAAAACTTACCCTCACAATGTCACCGCGCTCAAATCCGCTACGCTTTACCATACTTCATTCCCTACCGCTGGCATGTTGTCCCATTCGGTTACGGCTGTTGGGATAGGCGCGGATGGGTCACACTTGGCTAACAAGTCCGCTAGTTTGTACTTTTTACGTCTAGCCGCCGTTTTTGGCTGTAGCGTGAGCTTGCCGTCGTCGAGACTCAGTTCTACTTTTGCACCTGCTTCCAGCCCTAGCAGGGTTAACCATTGTTTGGGGATTACCACAGCGACGGAATTACCGACGGTGCGTAGTGTGGCGGTGGTCATTCGGGTTTCTCCTTTCCGTGTTGGTCGCTTCCATTATAGTGAAGTTTTCCATAAAGAAAACAACCGTCAACTAAAGGAGTAAGACCCTTGGGGCTTTGCCCCAAACCCCACATTCGCCATGGGGCAAGGGGTGCAGCCGGAATACGTCTGCACCCCTGCCAATAGCTTGTTTCTTTCATCAGCCGTATTGAGGTGCTACCGCCGCGCCCGTTGGTTGCGGGGAACGTGGGGTGGTAACAACCCAACCCTGCGGGCTACGTGAAAAAAAGCTACGCTTTTGCGCTGCGCTTTTCACTTCGGGGTTGACGGGGCAAGCACCGGAATAGAAAACCATGAGATAAAGCGCTTTATTTTCAATGAGTTGGGATAAGTTGGGAAAAGTTGGGATAAATCCCAACTCTGAATATCTATATAATACATATACTTATATATACATTTTTTAAAAGTTGGGAAAGTTGGGATATTTTTCTTTTTCTAAGAACAGGCACAAAAAAGCCGGGAACTTACCCGGCTTGGTTACGTTACTGTGACGGTATCAGCCTATTTTACCTTGGTTTTAAAGGGTATCACCTGCCCACCCGTCCTCAGTTGATCTAGGTAGTCTGCCCACGCCTGCATCATTCTGGTTCGTTCTTCCATGTATTGCGCCCGGTTGTATGCCGCCCTGATTTTGTTGGTTTCCTTGTGTGCCAGTTGGCGTTCAATCGCATCAGGGTTAAACCCTAGTTCGTTTAGCAAGCTGGATGCCATGCCCCTGAATCCGTGCGCGGTCATGGTGTCGTTGTCGTATCCCATGGTTCGTAAGGCTGCTCGTACTGCGTTTTCACTCATACAGCGGCTTGCACCTCTGGCACTGGGGAACACGTATTTAAACCGCCCTGTCAGTGGTTGCAATTCTTGCAAGATCGCTACCGCCTGCATGGATAGCGGGATAACGTGCTTTGACTGGTTAGCCTGCTTAATGTGGGTGGGGGCTTTCATGCGCCTAACTTCGATTGTCCATATAGCAGCTTCAAGGTCGATTTCCTCCCATTCCGCCGCCCGTAATTCCCCCGGTCTTAACATCACCAGGGCTGAAAGTTGCAAAGCACACCGCACCACAAACGAGCCTTGATAATTCGCCATATCCCGCAACAGTTGCCCGACCTTGAGCGGCTCCGTGATCGCAGCAAAGTGTTTGCTAACCAGTGGTTTTAGGATTATGCGGGTATCTATGTCAGTAGCCGGGTTACGGTTGCTAAGTCCCAATGTGACGGCGTACCGAAATACTTGGTTAATGGACTGTTTCACCCGTCGGGCGCTATCGCCAGCTCCCCTTGCTTCTATCTTTTGGAGAATTCTAATAATGTCGCTTGGGTTAACCTCGCTGATGTCCATTGCGCCTATGGCTGGGAAAACATCACGTCTAAACCAGCTTTCCATGCGTTCAACATAACCATCTGACCAGCCTGATTTACCACGGTTTAACCATTCTGCGGTGATGGCTTGGAAAGTGTTTACCTTGCTTGAGGTATGCCTGTGGTTGTTAGGTTTGATTCCCCTAGCCAGTTGCGCCCGTGCTTGCCGGTGCAGTTCGCGGGCTTGTTCTAAGCTGATTTCAGGATAACTGCCGATGGATAGGGTTTGGCGTTTGTTATCGTAACGGTACGAGAAACGCCAGTGTTTACCTTTTGGCGTGACGTACAAGTAAAGCCCTCCCCCATCAGTAAGAATGTTAGGTTGTCCATCTGATTTGGTTTTTGCGTTCTTAACCTTTGAATCTCTTAGCTTTCTTTCCATTTTGGCTGCATCCTTTATGACGATTGTGGAGTATGCAGACAATAATGCAGCCAATGACGTGAGATAACCTGACACGGTATGCAACACCCTGAGACGTAAAAACCCTTACAGAATGCGGCCTGTAAGGGTTTTTGAGACGGTCTGAAACATGCTGAAACAATCTATTGGCGGCCCCAACAGGAATCGAACCTGTAGCTGCCCCTTAGGAGGGGGCCGTTTTATCCATTAAACTATGGGGCCAAACGGCGAGAAGCGCGTATTCTAGCTTAAATCCTGCGATTTGACAGTTTTTCCTGACCATGTATACGGTTCGCTGCGGGTAAATGGCATGGGTATTTCTTGTTGACGTAGCGCTTTATCAATCGTTAAGTTCAAGTCGCTGGTGACTCTGGCTTTGGTTTCAATGTCACGAATAAAGCAGCGTAATTGAAACTGTAGCGCATGATCGCCAAATGACCGAAAGAATACGTTGATTTTCATATCACTACGATCTTTCAATACCAACGGGTGTGCATTAGCCGCTTCTTGCAATACCGCCATGACACGTTCGGTGTCAGCACCGTAAGCCACATTGACGGGAATAATCACCCTGCCGAAATTATCATTCAGCATCATATTGGTGACTTGCCCGGAAATGATTTGCGAGTTTGGTACAATAATGTCAGAACGATCAAAGGTTTGGATGGTGGTGGAGCGAATGCTAATATCCCGCACATAGCCTTCCGCTGTGCCTACGCTGATCCAATCACCGCGCCGGATCGGGCGTTCAAACAGCAAAATCAACCCAGATACGAAATTATTGACGATGTTTTGCAAGCCAAAACCGATACCGACCGATAATGCTCCCGCAATAATCGCCAGATTTTCAAACTGGATGCCTGCTACCGACAAGCCAATCAAAATGGCGAATAAAATACCCGCGTAACCCGAAACCGTCGTAATGGCTTCCCGCGCTCCCCGGCTCAGGGTAGTGCGCCGCAGCCAGCTTTCTGCCAGATTCTTTTTGAATACATGGGTGAGGCTGACTAACAAGGCTAAGATCAGCAAACCACTCACAATGCGTAGCGGTTCTAAGGTGAAACCACCTAGCTGGATGCCGTTAGCCAGTTGCGTGAGCAACAGTGTGAAGTTTTGTTCCGGCATCCCCCACAGGCGCAGTGACAGAATCAAGGCGACCCCGGAAACCACTAAGGTATTGGTCAGCCGTACCCATAATAACCCCGGTACAAGCTGGTTGTTTCTTAGCCCTAGTTGTTGGCGTAAGCGTTGTTGCCAAGGTGTTGCGCCTGCATCCAAACCGTCAAATATTTCGGTGGGAATTTTGAGCAATAACCAGGCGGCTAATAACAAAAACAACGTGCCAAACACCCCGCTAAACAAGAACACCGCAAAATTGCGATAACCCGCGTACAGGCTAAGCACGGCAATGACCAATGTTCCGGCTGCCAGCCAATGCAAGCGGATACGCTGGATAAACAAAAAATGATCAGACATCAGCCAAATCAGGCGAGCCAGTGAAAATCCAACAACCGTGCCAATGGCGATGCGTATCAACCCGACTAAATGACTGGGGTCGGTACTGGCTTGTGTGGCAGAGTCGAGTAAGGGTGAATGAAAAATAGTCCCAATTAGCGTTGTGATAATCAGCAGACGCGCCCAAAAGTACAGTTTGTGTCCGGTGCGTTGGTTGGGGGGAACCACTCCTTCGACCTGTACGGCACGGCGTAGTAACGAATGCATGACACCGTAGCTCAAACTAAATAACAGTAACATTTGCATCAACTGCAAAATAATCGGCACACCTGGTGGCGAAAAGTATAACGATAGCGAGGTTAATCCCGTAAACAAGGTATACGGCAGAAAGCGTAACAAGCTAATCCACACTGCTGCTAGGGTAGGGCTAGTAGCATGAATCGGGGGTAAGGTTTCGCGGTATTGCCGTCGTTTCTGAATACTCCAGAACATGCCAGCAACCAGCCCTGCTACACCATACAGCAGTGCCATCCACACATTATTGCGGTGTAGGGGCAGATTACCGAAAGTGTGCAACATGCCATTAATTTCTGTTTTCCAGATTCCCGGCTCCAGCAGAATGACCTGTGCATAGTCAAACACCGAAGCACTGTGCGCAAACAGTTGTTGTTTGAGCAATGTTTGTCGGGCTTGGCGTGTTTCGATTAATAAGGTAGTGGCGCGGAGGCTGATCAAGCGGCATTGGGATAAGGTTTTTTCAATTTGCTGCTTTTGCTCGGTCAGTTCTTTGCGTTTGCGTTTAACGTCGGCATCTTCGTCGGTGGTGGCTTCACCCAAGCTATCCATCGCTTGTTGGGTTTGGGTTTGCTGTTGTTCCTGTTGGGTGATGCAGGTTTTGGCGCTTTGTTCCAAATTGGCGGCGGTGGTGGTCAGGTTGTCGAGTTTGCTGATGTCTTGGCGGGTTTGTTGCCGAAACGCGGTTTCAGCGACACTCAGTTGGGCGCTGAGTGCATCTAAACGTTCAGCAGCAAACTCATCAGCGTTAGCCGGTAGCGGTAAGGCCAGCAGGGTTAGCAGGAGCAAATAACGCCAGAGGTGTGCAAACATAATAAGCAAGTTGTTCATGATCAGTGTGGCGTGGTTGAGAGCGTGAAATCATCAAGGTAGAGCAGCATATCACGCTGCGGTGCCCATTCTGCCCCTGTGCCGCCGAAGAAGACGGCGAAGAGGAAGCGTTCGATCTGAAGGTTGTTGCTGTTACGGAAGTGTAGGTCGCGTTTATCCAGCACCTGTTTGCCATTCAGCCAAGTCGTGATAATGCCGTCGCGTTTGCCGGGGGTGTTGAGGCGCACCAGGGTTTTGATTTGATACCACTTGCCTTTTTCCACGGGCGGCATATCCCACACGAAGAAGTCGCCGAAATTTTTGGGTTGGTCGGGGTGGTAGACGTATTGCCCTAGTTTGCCGTCTTTATCCCACATCACGCGCACGCTCCAACCGTCGTTGCCATTGGGTTTTACGCCGCCGACGCGGGGTTCAAAACTGCCAATGCCGGGGAGTTTTCCGCCGCGCACGAAGTCGAAATTGTCGGGAAATTTTACCCAGTACGAGTAATACAGGCTGTCGAGTTGTGCACCGATGTGCGGTTTCCAGTTGGCGCAGTCTTTTTCGTTGATGCAGCCGGATGTGCCTTTGGGAATGTGGAGGCGTAAGGCTTGGCCTTGGGCGTTGCGGGCTTCTTGTTTGCCGACGATGCTGACGTTGTTTAAGCCCATGCTCCAGCCGGGGCAGTTCCAGTCGCGGAAGTAGTCCTTTTCGGTGTAATTGCCGGGGGTGTTCTGGTCGAAAGTGATGCGTAGCGGTTTGCCGGAGGTGAGCGGGGTGTTGCCGTCGCAAAAGGCGTTGCTGTGGAAGGCTTTGTAGTAAAGGTTTTCCCCGGCTTTGGTCGCGGCGTGGGCGGGGATTTGCATACTGTCGAGATACGTCCACACCGGGTGGGTGGGTGGGGGGCTGGGGTTGCCGTTGTAGAGTACCAGCACTTTGTCCCACGCTTTGTCGTGCGGGTTCCATTGCAACTTGGCGGCAAGCTCGAAGGGTTGTTGGGCGTTGGTCATGGGGATGGTGCGGACATCCTGCGGTGCTGCCAGCGCGGAGGCGGATAGCAGAATCGCAAGCAACAGGGGTAGGGTGATATATCTATTCATATTGGGGATTATAAACGTTTACGGGCAGAAAACGGTACAAGCCTTGTTCATGAGCTGAATGGTTAACGGTTTTGCCCGACGGTAACGGTGCGATTGCATAGCCGTCGTTGCCAATGGCAGTTATAATGCAGCGATTTTTAGCGTTGTGGGAAGATTTCCAGCATGAATCTGATTTCGCCATTCAAAGGTTTACGCCCTGCTCCGGGTCGGGCTGCCGAAGTTATTGCGCCACCGTATGATGTATTGAACTCCGCTGAAGCACGGCAGCAAGCCGCCGGTAAGCCGTGGAGCTTTTTGCATATTTCCAAGCCAGAGATTGATCTGCCTGAGGATACTGACCCGTACAGCGCTGCTGTGTATGCCAAAGCAGCGGAAAACTTAGCGCGTACTGTTGAGGCGGGATTGCTGGTGCGGGATGAGCAGCCGTGTTATTACGCCTATCGCCTGATTATGAATGGGCATACGCAAACCGGTTTGGTGGCGGGTGCATCGGTGGCTGATTACGACACCAACCGGATTCGCAAGCACGAATTCACCCGCCCGGTGAAGGAAGACGATCGGGTGTGCCAGATTGATGCGGTGAATGCGCAAACCGGTCCGGTGTTGCTGGTTTACCCGAATGCACCAGCGGTCGATGCGATTCTTGCAGCGGCTGCGCAAGCTGAGCCTGCATTGGATGTCACCGCAGATGACGGTATTCAACATACCCTGTGGGTCATTGATGAAGCTGACAGTATTACGCAACTGACGGCTGCCTTTAATGCCATGCACGCGCTGTACATTGCTGATGGGCATCACCGTTCGGCAGCAGCTTCGCGGATTGCGAAGATGCGTAATAATCAGCAAGGGTCGGATTATTTCTTATCGGTAATATTCCCTGCACACGAGATGAAAATCTTTGACTACAACCGCGTGATTAAGGATTTAAATGGTTTAGACCCCACCCAGTTCCTTGCTGCTATTGAAGAACATTTTGCGCTGGAACCTTCCGCTATGCCGGTGAAACCAGACGCCCCCGGTGTCTTTGGCATGTACATGGATAAGCAGTGGTTTAAACTGACGCTAAATCCTGAATTGATGCCCAATGATGACCCAGTAGCACGTTTGGATGTCAGCCGTTTGGCGCGTTATTTGATTGAACCCATCTTGGGGATTAGCGACCCGCGCCGTGATGACAGGATTGATTTTGTGGGTGGGATTCGTGGTTTGGCGGGTTTGGAAAAACGGGTGGATAGCGGTGAAATGGCAGTGGCTTTTTCGCTGTTTGCGACCAGTATGCAAGACCTGATGGCGGTGGCGGATAACAACGATGTGATGCCACCGAAATCCACCTGGTTTGAGCCGAAACTGGCGGATGGTGTGGTTTCTTACTTGTTGGATTAACCAACGGGCCGACAGAGTGGGCTAAATTTGCCCGCTCTGTTGCTTGTGTGTATCAGAATCCGCTTATATACTGGCGATATGAAACATACTAACACCAAGAGCAAACAAGCTCACCAAGTGAATGTTGGGCTGGATGTCTTCGGCAATGCCATCCCTGAAATAAAATCCGCACAGGTGGAGGGAACGGGCAAAGCCATCGCCATGCGTATTGTCAAACGTCATGACATGGTGCTGAAGCCTAGTCCTAAACGCGTGCGTGCAGCAACGCGGGTAAAAAAGTCCACTTCCCAAGCCTTAGTCACGGTGACACCGAATTTGTTGGAGCGTTTGATTCCATGGTGGGTGCAAGCGGCTAACAAATCGGTAGAACATCAGCCAACAGTGGACGGCGTGAGTGAACGGCTGGAACATGCATTCAAGCGTTTGCATCAGGAATTCAATGAGCGCGAGCAAAAACTTGAAGCGAAGATGAATGAGTTGCAACAGGTGCAGCAAACGCTGGCAGTGGCGAAACTCAAGCAACGTTTGTGGTTGTTTCCGGTGATCGTGTTGGCGGGAGCGGCAGGTGGTTACATGATGTACATCATGAGCAGTATGCAAGCTTCCATGATCACCATGTCGGGTAATATCAACACCATGAACGGGCACATTGGCACGATGGCAACCGATACCCAAGCGATGGCGCAAAGCACTCAGGCGATGAATCAGTCGATGTATTACATGAATAATAACGTCGCGTACATGAGTGGCAATGTGGCACAAATGAATCAAAAAGTTGGTACGTTGGCTCAGGCCGCTGCTCCTATGGGGGAGGCCGCTTCAACGGTTAGCCCCTTCATGAAAATGTTTAAGTCATTCATGCCATTCTAATGTAACAGTTTGCCGAGGCGTTCCCAACGTACTTGATTGCCTTGCGCAGAGAACCAGACTTGGCGGGCTTTACCGACCACATCTTGCAAGGGGACTGTACCAAAAAAGCGTGAATCGTTGCTATCGGTACGGTTATCTCCCAATACAAATACTTGCCCCGGTGGGATGTGCAATTCTGTCTGCGGTAATTGCTGTTTCTTATTGTTCCAGAAGACCTGCCAGCTTGTTGTTCCATCGGTTTCTGTTACCAATAAACCATCGGTGGTGGGTTGGGTGCGTAAACGCAACGGTTTACCATTGATAAAGACTTCCGCGCCTTTGATGCTGACCTTTTCCCCCGGCAAACCGATGATGCGCTTGATGTAATAGGTGTTGCGGGCGTTAGGGTAAATGAATACGGCAATGTCACCACGCTTGATCCCTTGCGTTGCACCGATACGGTTATAACGCTTGTCGACGAAAATCATATCAAGTTTCAGCACATTCGGTTCCATGCTGGAGGAGGGGACTAACATGCTCTCTACGGCGTGTTGCCGAATTTGCGCACTCAATAGCGGCAGTGCAATGACACTGCACACCAAAAATACCAAGAGATAAATACCACCACTTTGCCAGTTTTTCGGTACGTAATCGGGTTGTTGGCGAGCGCGACGCCACGCATTTATTACGCCATAAATCCAGAGAGCAATCAGTAAAACCAGACCAATAAACAGGGTGGGTGATGTCCAACTCACTGGCAAGTACAAAGCAACGACGGCAATCGCCGGTACGGTTAGCAACGCGAACCCTAGGAACAACCAGACGGCTTTGTGGAATTCGCCGTTATAAAGTTGCCCTAAACCCGGCAGGAGGGCGGACATGAGCACGGCTAATAGCGGTTTGCGGGGTTTGGTGACTGACGTGGCATCGGTTTGCATGGCGGCTTCCTGTTGTATTGGGAGTGAGTGTATACAGGGTTGGCAGGGAGGGTTACAGATTTTTGGCTATACGGTGACACATGGTTAATTTTTATTGAATGTGCGGTATTTAAGGTGAATAATCCATTCATTGGACATATTTCTATTATTAATTGGGGCTGTGAAGGGGTGCTGGATTGCCGTATTTTAAGTATTGGGGCAAGGCGAGGCCGGGGCTGGATGAGGCGGGGGCGCAATGGCATTTGTTGCCGTATCATTCTCTGGATGTGGCGGCGGTGGGGCAGGTTTTGCTACAACAACATGCTTTCTTGCGTAAACGCTTAGCAGAGTTGATGCAATTGCCCGAAGCAGATGCCATGTCATGGTGCGTATTTTTATTGGGTATTCATGACCTTGGGAAATTTGCCGAAAGTTTCCAGCAGTTGCGCCCGGATTTGCGCCAGCAATTTTGGCCTGATACCATCATCAAAAAGAAAAACTACAGTGTTCGTCATGATAGTTTGGGCGAAATGCTTTGGCAGCGATTTTTGAAAGATGAATGGCTAGAACAAGCCTCTGAATGTGAAGATTTCCTTGCAGATGCCATCAAATATTGGTTGCAGCCTGTGTTCGGTCATCACGGTTGGCCTCCTGATAAACACGAACCCCTCAAAAATCACTTCACTGACTTTGATCAAGCCGCAGCGTTAGCGTATTTCAATGATTGGCAACAACTGATAAGCCCGGATATTGAATGCGTAGTCAATGCTGGTGCTGACTCTGACTGGGTAAAGCAGCAAGCCAAAGTGAGTTGGATACTGGCAGGTCTTGCGGTGTTGTGTGACTGGTTGGGTTCTAACTATGCTTTGTTTACTTACCACGATGAACACATGGATTTGCCTCGGTATTGGCAAAATGTGGCATTGCCAGCGGCAGAGACGGCCATCAGAGCAGCGGGTTTGTTGCCCAAACCAAGGGTTGATCATCAAAACTTGCAAAGCCTATTCCCCTTTATCCAAGACCCGACTCCCTTGCAAGCATACTGCTCGACCGTACCGATCAGTGCTGAGTCACAACTGTTCATCCTCGAAGATGTGACGGGCGCAGGTAAAACAGAAGCTGCCCTGATGTTGGCACAGCGTTTGATGGAGGCTGGGCAAGCTGAAGGTGTCTATGTAGGGTTGCCGACGATGGCAACGGCGAACGCGATGTATGAGCGTATGACTGATGCTTACCTGCGCTTTTATGCAGAAGGTAGTCAGCCCAGTTTAATCCTTAGCCATAGCGCACGGCACTTATCGGAAAAGTTTCAGGAATCACTGTTGGCTGCACAGCGGGCAGAACAGAACTATGCCGATGAAGAAAATATTACGGCTCAGTGTAATCGCTGGTTAGCAGACAACCGTAAAAAAGCATTGTTGGCTGATGTGGGTATTGGCACGATTGACCAAGCCTTATTGGGCGTGATGCCTGCCCGTCACCAGTCGTTACGTTTGCTGGGTTTGCTCAACAAGGTACTGATTCTGGATGAAGTCCATGCGTATGACGCTTACACCAATCAACTGCTAAAAACGCTGGTGGAGTTTCATGCGGCATTGGGTGGCAGCATTATTTTGTTGTCGGCTACCCTGACCCAATACCAACGGGAAGCCCTAATTGCCGCTTTCTCTGGTAAGAAATACGCGGTCAAACCCTACACAGATAAAACCGATTACCCTTTATTGACCCGTGTTGCCAAGGATTTACCTCTTTTGGAGCAACCTTTACAGACTCGTGAGTCCGTGCGGCGAGCGGTGCAAGTACAGTTTTGCCATGATGAAAAAGCCGTATTGCAAACGATTCAGCAAGCGGTTGCATTAGGAAAAAGCGTTTGCTGGATTCGCAATACGGTGTCAGATGCCCGCGATGCGTGGCAGCAATTGGCAGGTTACGAGTGGATCGAAAGCGGTAAATTGCATTTATTCCACAGCCGTTATGCTCTGCATGACCGTTTGACGATTGAGCGGCAAGTACTTGATTATTTTGGCAAGCAATCCACCCCAGAACAACGTCAAGGGCGTGTATTGATTGCAACACAAGTGGTTGAGCAGTCGCTGGATTTGGATTTCGATGTGATGATTTCCGATCTTGCGCCTATCGACTTGTTGATTCAGCGGGCAGGGCGTTTGCAGCGGCACAGCCGTGATGCATTGGGCAAGCCACTCGCTCATGGGCAACTGGATCAGCGTGGTACGCCAACACTCACTGTCTTTTCCCCTGCGTTGACAGATGAACCCCAGCAAGATTGGTATAAGCAACTATTCCCGAAAGCCCACTTTGTGTACCCGCATACGCTGGTGTTGTGGCGTACCAGTCAGATATTGGCACGGATGCAAGGTTGGACAATGCCGGAAGACGCTCGACAGTTGCTGGAGTTTGTGTATGACGAAGCAGATGAGGGCATACCAGAAGCCCTGGCGGGTAGTACCCAAAAAGCCTTGGGCGAAACACATGCCAAGAAAGATATGGGTGATGCGTTGGCGTTGAAACTGGCATTAGGTTACACCGTCAACAGCCGTGCTTGGGATGAGGAGGTCAAGCTGGCAACGCGCTTGGGGGATGATACCCATACTGTTTACCTTGCTTGTTGGCAGGATGGTTTGTTGCGTCCGTGGGTGAGTGATGATCGCTATTGCTGGGATTTAAGCAGTGTGAGGGTGAGTTCCAAACAGTTGGAGAAAGTAGCAGTGATCAAGGATGTTGCCTTAGTTGCGGCACTGGAGCGTTTGCGGGAGACTGAAAAGCTGTTTGACCAGTACAGTGTGATTGTACCGTTAACCCACGAGGCTTCTGGTGAATCATGGGTTGGGAGTGCAATAGATTCCAGTGGTCGTGGCGTGATTGTCCACTACAATGAGGAGATTGGTTTATGGTTGGGATAGGCACATGAGCGTTTTTATCAAAAAATTACACATTAGGGGCTTCAAAAGTCTCGATGATCTCCGTGTGGAAAATATGGGCTGCTTTTCTGTCTTCGCGGGGGCGAATGGCAGCGGCAAAAGTAACTTCTTTGATGCACTAGACTTTGTTGGGCAGTTTATTCGCAATGGCGTAGAGGCGGCTGTGAACCAACAGGGCGGTTATCAGCATTTTCGACCTGCAAAACACCCTTATCCTAGTGCTGCTCCTAAATTCCGTTTTGTGTTGGTGTGTGAGTTGGGCGGCAAGCAATATCACTACACGCTGATATTGCACAATCTGGATAGCAAAGCAGGCATCGAAGAGCGTTTGCTCATCGACGGCAAAATATCGCTCTCAAGAAAATGGGGAGAAAATAATAAGCCCATTGTCGATGATAAAGAACAGAATTTATCCGAAAACCATTCGGCATTATTGTTGTACGACAATCTACCGTTACGGGAATTTCTGACAAATGTGCGAATTTACCGGATTCAGCCATTACGTGCTGCACAAGCTAACAGAGGTGCAGAGGATAGCTCAGTTTTACATCGTGACGGTGGCAATTTAGCTTCAGTCTTACAACGCCTAGAACGCGATAAAAATACTCGCGAACAGATTATAGAGTGGATGGAAATGGTTGTTTCTGGCTTGGAGAAAATATCCATTGGCAGGAAGAACCTTACCCAAACAACGGGTATTTCTTTTAAAGAGGTAGGTACAAAGGAGTCTTTTCCAGCCAATATGGTTTCTGATGGAACGATGTATCTGTTGTGCTTGTTGGTTGCTATTTTTGATGCGCCTAAAAAATACGGGATGATCTTGTTGGAAGAGCCTGAGCAGGGTCTTCACCCCAAAGCGATTCAGGAAATGGTTAACCTGATGCGTGAATCTGCTCATGAACGTAGCCCTGTCTGGATAACAACCCACAGTGAGGCCATTGTGAGGCAGTTACAATTGCATGAGTTTTGGATGGTCAACAAGCATTTGGGACGTACTACCTTGAAACATGCCTCGGATGGTCGTTTGACAGATGAGGATCTTGCGCCGCTGAGTTTGGATGAGTTATGGCTCTCCAATCTGTTTGATGGAGGTGTGCCGTGGTAAAAGCCAGTTTTATCGTCGAAGGGCAAACTGAAATTGAATTGGTACGCAGCGATTATTTCAAGAAATGGCTCATGCAATATTGTGGCATTGAACTCATTGGCAACCCAAAGGATGGCAACTGCAAAGGGAAAGGCAATATGTGCGCCGCGAAACTGGAGGCATTGGCAGAAAAAATTCGTAAGCAGGATGCACCCGATGTGATTGTCGTTTTAGCCGATCTCGACCCTGATGCTGATGTATTGTGCATCACTGAACGTAAAAAACGGATAGGTAGTCGCCACATTGATCTGGTGGTGATTGCACGTAATGCGCTAGAGGCGTGGTTTCTAGCAGATACTGAAGCAATGCGCTCGTGGTTACGTGATGGTCAGTTTTATGAACCTGTGCCAGAAAGTCATATGCAGCCTTGGGATGCGTTGAAAAATTATGGCAAAGCAGCCAATCGTGGCCCCGGTTCAAAACCCGGATTCGCCCGTAAATTTATCCGTGATCAACGCTTTGATCTTGAACGTGCTGCCAGTCATGAGAATTGTCCCAGCGCAAGTTATTGTGTTGAAAAACTAAAACAGTTGGGAAATAAAGGAAAGTCATGAATCTTTTGACCGATGTTTGGTTAAATGTACAAACGCCTATTCAAAATCGACAAAAAGTCACTATCAGTGAAATTGGCAACCCCGATTATATTGATCTCTATGCTCCCCGTGCCGATTTCAAAGGTGCGTTATATCAGCTTTTAATCGGTTTACTGCAAACCACATTTGCACCCGCTGACCGCAAGGAGTGGGTGAAATACTGGAAAAAACCACCGACAGGGGCAGAACTCTCCGCTGCATTTACTGGATTTGAAGCCGCTTTTAACATGGATACCGCAAACGGCAAATCCGCTTTTATGCAGGATTTTGATTTACCTGAGGGGGCAGAGAGCGACATAGCAGGGTTGCTTATCGAAGCTCCGGGTGAGAATACGATTAAAAACAATCAAGATCATTTCATCAAAGATGGAGCAGTTGAGAATATTTCACCGTATTGGGCGGCGATTGCTTTGTTTACACTGCAAATTAATGCACCTGCTGGAGGGCAGGGGCATCGGGTTTCCTTGCGGGGTGGTGGCCCATTGACGACCTTGGTATTGCCGCCCGATAAACCCGAATACAACACGCTTTGGCATCGCCTGTGGTTGAATGTGTTGACGCAGGATGAAATGTTTGAGCTGCAAGGTAATAGCAGTTTGGAAGGTCATAGTGCCATTTTTCCGTGGATGGCTAAGACTCGTGTCAGTAAAGACAAAGGTTCAGAAACCTATCCCGAACATGCGCATCCGTTACAAATGTATTGGTCTATGCCGCGCCGTATCCGTCTGCATTGGGGTGGCACGGGAGGAATGTGCGATATTAGTGGTGAAACCAGCGATACGTTGGTGAGTGCATACCATACCCAAAATTACGGCGTGAATTATGCCGGTTCATGGGCGCATCCATTGACACCGTATGCTTCCGAAACGGGTAAAGAATCCTACTCGATTAAAGCACAACCCGGTGGCTTAGGTTATCGGCATTGGCTGGAATTGGCAGCCGTGAATGAAGACGGCAATAAAAAACGCGCAGCCGCCTTGATTGTACAAAAATACCGTGATGATTCGCGTCGAAGTTGGATAAAGGGTGGATTTGAAGCAAGGTTATGGGCGTTCGGTTATGACATGGACAATATGAAAGCGCGTTGTTGGTATGAAGCTACCATGCCGCTTTACGATATTGAACCTGCCGCTTATGAAGATTTGCAACATGCCGTCAAGGTCATGCTGAAAGCAGCAAGCGATACCCTGAATGCGGTCAAAAGTGCGATTAAAACCGCATGGTTTGCTAATCCGAAAAACGACCAAAATGCCAAAAAATTCAATGAAAAAGCAGTCGATATTGATGCCAACTTTTGGGCTGGGACAGAAAGCGCATTCTATTCACTCTTAAAACCGCTAATAGTTGCTGTTAATGAAGGCAATGAAGATAACATTCCCCCGATTCTTCAGGAGTGGGGCAAAACTTTGAAGCATTTTGCCTTCCAGCTATTTGATGATTACGCTTTGACCAGTGCCAACGAAGATGGTGATTTAAAGCGGGTGATTAAAGCTCGTCATGGTAAAGCAATCAAGAAAACAGAGACTGGTAAGCAAGTAAAAGGTGATGGTTTAGCCTACTTCCTCGACGTGGCATTAAGACATCTAAAAGTACAGGAGTCCGTTTAATGAGTGATAAACCGTGGTTTTTGGTATTAAGAAATACGCAGGAACAATACGCCATTTTCAATTGGTGGATAGGATTGGAACAACGTAAAGGAGAGCGGGCTGCTTTGAAACGCTGTGATAGTATCAATGTTGCTATGGAACAAATAGGCTTTCATCGTTTGCAGTTTGCGTTACGGCAGTTAGGACTCAAGGTTTTTCCAGAGGCAATTGCTAGCGTTGCGTGTGTGTTAGTACATATTAAAATACCCAACTCCGTATTAGAGGCAAAGGTGGAGGAACGTTTTGAAAAACTCATGCAAGAGCGTAAGACACGATTGGCAATAGAAATGGGTGCTGAACGGGATAGTGGTGCGAAGAAGCCCGTGATTAGCGAGTTACGCTTTCAGCGATTACTACAAGCCAACAGCCAAGATGATGATGACTTTCTCGAAAAGCTGCGTCGTATTGCTAAACACTTAGATAAGAAAATCAATCCCATCTATTTGGCCGATGATATTTTTTACCGCTTTAGAGCGTTGAAAAAACCTGATGAGTACCGTGGCGAGAAGAGCTTTCAATTCAAACTCGCCAAAGACTATTACCAAGAAATATTTACTTACCAACAAGACAAATAAGGAGCTTGATTGTGTCGCAATTTATTCAACTGCATTTACTGACTGCTTATCCACCTTCCAACTTGAACCGCGATGATTTGGGTAGGCCAAAAACGGCATTAGTTGGTGGTACGGAGCGTTTACGGGTTTCATCGCAAAGTTTAAAACGTGCATGGCGTACTTCCCCTGCATTTGAAGAAGGTGCATTGAGTGGATGGAAAGGCATTAGAACCAAACGTTTCGGGCATGATGTTTATAATCACCTGATTACTAAAGGTGTTAAAGAAAAAGCTGCCGAAAAATGGGCAGAGAAAATAGTCAGTAAGTTTGGTAAGGTTGAGGCACATAAAATCTTCAAGGCTCATCTGTCGCAATTAGTGCATATCGCGCCTGAAGAGCAGCAAGCAGCCTTGGATTTGGCTGATCTAGTAGCCACAGAAAACCGTGAACCAACCGATAAAGAAGTGGATTTGCTGCGTCAACGCCCTAAAGCGGTAGACATTGCGATGTTTGGACGTATGTTAGCCGATGACCCCTTGAAAAATGTTGAGGCAGCGGTGCAGGTTGCTCATGCGATTACTGTCAATTCGGTAAAGATTGAAGATGATTTCTTCACTGCGGTTGATGATCTGAATAAGCATGATGAAGACGCTGGTGCAGGTCACATGGGTGAAGCGGCTTTTGGTTCGGGTATTTTTTACTTGTACCTGTGCATCAACAAAACGCAGTTGGTGGATAATTTGCAGGATGAGGCATTAGCCAATCAAGCGATTCAAGCCTTAGTGGAAACTGCCGCGAAAGTTTCCCCGACGGGCAAACAAAATTCATTTGCCTCCCGTGCTTACACATCGTACTTGCTGGCAGAAAAAGGGACACAACAACCCCGTTCTTTGTCGGTTGCCTTCTTGAAAGCAGTCAAGGGTGATGATCCGATGAGTGCTGCAATTAGCGCACTTGAAATGCAGCGGGAACGTTTTGATGCGGTTTATGGTGCGTGTGCCGATGCTCATCACAGCATGAATGCCCAAAAGGGTGAAGGTAGTTTAAACGCCATTCTCCAATTTGTTGCGGAGTAAGTATGCGGGATTATCTGGTATTCCAGCTTTATGCGCCGCTGGTGTCATGGGGCGATCAAGCAGTGGGGCAGGAGCGCCCGACGGCTGACCACCCTTCGCGTTCTGCCTTGCTGGGTTTGTTGGGTGCTGCGTTGGGTATTGAGCGTGACGATGAGGCACAACATCAGCAACTCAGTGATGCTTGTCATTTTGCCGTTAAGCTCTATACGCCGGGGTTAGCACTGCGCGATTTCCATACCGCGCAAGTGCCACCGCAGAATAAAAAAGCCAAGCATTTAGCTACCCGTAAGGATGAATTGTCTGAACCGAAATTAGGGACAATTTTGTCTTTTCGCAGCTACCAGCAGGAGAGTTTGAGCGTGGTTGCGGTTTGGTTGGAGGGGCAAAGCACATACGATTTAACTCAACTGCAACAAGCCTTGCAGCAGCCGCATTACCACTTGTATTTGGGGCGTAAATCTTGCCCGCTTGCAGTGCATTTAAATCCGCTGATTTTTAAAGTGACTAACTTTGAGCAGGCGTTAGACCAATATTCGATTGATGGCTGTTTATTCGGATTGTTCAAAGATAGTCAGCCTCGTTACTACTGGGAACAAACGGCTGGCTGTGAAACGGAGCTAAAGGCAACCTATCGTGTACCCCGTTATGACCAGCCATTAAGCCGTGCGCGTTGGCAGTTTGTCAGTCGTGAAGAGCATGTGTTGTTAACAGCGGGGAAAAGTTGATGTATTTAAGTAAAGTTGAGTTTGTACGCTCCCGTTGGCAACGCATGGTTGAAGTGTTGAGTCAGGTCGATAAAAATCTGTTTTACGAGCATCAGATGATTTGGGATTTGTTGCCAAAGGATGAAACAGCAAAACGGAATTTTATGTACCGGCGCACGGATGAGGGTGATCTGCCTTTTTACTATCTGTTGTCGGAACGTGAGCCAGAAGTGAAGGTTGATTACCTGAATTGTTCCAGCCGTTTGTATGAGCCAACGTTGTCAACAGGAGATAGCTTGCAATTCAGTTTGCGGGCTAATGCGGTGAAAACACTTCAACGTCCAAAGGAGATTAAACAGCGTAAACGGGTTGGTTTGCTGAAGTCGGATGAATTGCACGATTGGTTATTGACGCAAGGTGAAAAAGGTGGTTTTCAGCTTCAGTCAGAATCTTTGGTTGTCGAGAACACGCAAATTCATGAAGTGATCAAGCCGGGTGATCCCAATCGCCGTACCTTCACCAGTGCGGATTTGCGGGGCATATTGCAAGTGACAGATGCTGAAGTGTTTATCCGTGAAGTGTTATTCAAAGGTTTGGGGCGTTCTAAAGCCTTCGGTTGTGGTCTTATGTTAATTCGGAGAGCGTAATCATGGCTGACACCCCCTACCTCCCGCTCAAACCGCTGATGATGAAAGACCGCGTGTCGATGATCTTTCTGCAATACGGGCAGATTGATGTGAAAGATAATGCCTTCGTGCTGATTCAGGAGAATGAGGTGCGTACCCACATTCCGGTGGGGTCGATTGCGTGCATTATGCTCGAACCGGGGACGCGGGTTTCTCATGCGGCAATCAAGCTGGCGGCGGAGGTGGGGACGTTGTTGGTGTGGGTGGGTGAGGCTGGGGTGCGGGTGTATTCGTCGGGGCAACCGGGCGGGGCGCGTTCTGAGCGTTTGCTGTATCAGGCGAAGTTGGCGTTGGATGATGAGTTGCGCCTGAAAGTGGTGCGCAAGATGTACGAAATCCGCTTCGGTGAGGCGGCTCCGGCAAAGCGTAGTGTGGAGCAGTTGCGTGGCATTGAGGGGGCGCGGGTTCGCAAGACGTATGAGTTGCTGGCGAAGAAATACGGGGTGGAGTGGAAACGGCGCAATTATGACCCGGAAAATTGGGATATGAGCGATGTGCCGAATCGGTGCATGAGTGCTGCGACGGCGTGTTTGTATGGGATTACCGAGGCGGCGGTGTTGGCGGCGGGGTATGCGCCTGCGATTGGGTTTATCCATTGGGGTAAGCCGTTGTCGTTTGTGTATGACATTGCGGATGTGTTCAAGTTTGATACCGTTGTGCCGATAGCATTTAAGATTGCGGCGAAGAATCCGCGCAACCCTGATCGTGAGGTGCGCTTGGCGTGTCGGGATGCGTTTCGGGCGCAGAATACGCTGGCGAAAATTATTCCGGTGATTGAGGAGATTTTGGCAGCAGGCGAAATCAAACCGCCGGAAATGCCGCCGGAGTCTGTGCCGCCTGCGATTCCGCCTGCTGAGTCGTTGGGCGAGGCGGGGCATAGGAGTAAATGACGTGTCGATGTTGGTGGTTGTGACGGAAAGTGTGCCTCCTCGCTTGCGTGGGCGGTTGGCGATTTGGTTGTTGCAGGTGCGGGCGGGGGTGTACGTGGGCGATGTGTCGCGGCGGGTGCGGGAGATGATCTGGCAACAATGCACCGAGCTGTGCGATGAAGGCAATATCGTGATGGCGTGGGCGACCAATACCGAGTCGGGTTTTGATTTTCAGACAACGGGCAAAAATCGGCGTATTCCGGTGGATATGGATGGTTTGCGGCTGGTGTCTTTTTTCCCTGAGGCGGGTGAAAATGCTCTTTAACAATATACAAAAATTAGGCGATAAAATCGGTAGATTTCGGAAGGCTGTTTTTTCTTTTTCGATTCAATGAAGTAGAATTGGTGTGTTCCCCGCGTCTGTGGGGATGAACCGACACTGACTTTGCGAGCGGCTTCACTGATTTGGTGTTCCCCGCGTCTGTGGGGATGAACCGCAAGCAATCACGCTGTTGAGTCTGCCAGTCCTGTGTTCCCCGCGTCTGTGGGGATGAACCGGATGCAGCAGTGGCATTGACCAGTGTGCCTTCGTGTTCCCCGCGTCTGTGGGGATGAACCGAGCTATAGCCGGGGTGTGAATCCGCAAGAGCAGTGTTCCCCGCGTCTGTGGGGATGAACCGCCAGTAAACGCCATCTTTAGGTTGCGCCGACGGTGTTCCCCGCGTCTGTGGGGATGAACCGGTCTGGAAAGACCTGACTGATTACCGCCGTAAGTGTTCCCCGCGTCTGTGGGGATGAACCGTCGGCAATTACAGGGGCGCGATTCAGTACCACGTGTTCCCCGCGTCTGTGGGGATGAACCGCTGCATGAAACGCTCGCGGTTCATCTCGTAAGTGTTCCCCGCGTCTGTGGGGATGAACCCGAACAAGCCGCGTTTCATGCTGCGGTGCAGGTGTGTTCCCCGCGTCTGTGGGGATGAACCTAGTATTTTTAAATTCGCCACAGTTTAGCAGGAAGTGTTCCCCGCGTCTGTGGGGATGAACCGGTGCAGTTGATTAACCCGCAATACGGTGATCAGTGTTCCCCGCGTCTGTGGGGATGAACCGTTTGAGGATTTTGCGGATAGACTGACCAAGACGTGTTCCCCGCGTCTGTGGGGATGAACCGCGGTTACGTTGGAGCCGCCATAAGCGTTGCCAGTGTTCCCCGCGTCTGTGGGGATGAACCGACCAGCTACGCCACCAACGCGAACCCGACTACGTGTTCCCCGCGTCTGTGGGGATGAACCGTTTACGACCCCCACCTGTGCGCCAGCCATCCTGTGTTCCCCGCGTCTGTGGGGATGAACCGGCAATGTCGGCAAATGCCGAAACAATGTCGGCGTGTTCCCCGCGTCTGTGGGGATGAACCGCCCCTCTGTTATTTAGCCACACCGCCATACTAGTGTTCCCCGCGTCTGTGGGGATGAACCTGTTGATTCCAGCAACTCCAGCAAGGGCGTATTGTGTTCCCCGCGTCTGTGGGGATGAACCCGACCTCAAACACATTTCCTACCACACCGTCGGGTGTTCCCCGCGTCTGTGGGGATGAACCGCTGGTGCGGGTTTACCGGGCAGGCGGCTGCTTGTGTTCCCCGCGTCTGTGGGGATGAACCGCCGAAACGATTGGCAACCGCATCCGCGAACGCGTGTTCCCCCGCGTCTGTGGGGATGAACCGATGCACGGCAGGCTTGTCCTCATGAATGCAAAGTGTTCCCCGCGTCTGTGGGGATGAACCGTAACAGCCGCAGCTATTTCCTACCCAGTCGCCGTGTTCCCCGCGTCTGTGGGGATGAACCGCAGTGGGGTATGTTCGGCGAAGATGGCATCCGGTGTTCCCCGCGTCTGTGGGGATGAACCGCTGGATTCTTTCCACATCACTGCTTTGATGAGGTGTTCCCCGCGTCTGTGGGGATGAACCGGCGTGGCGAAAGAAGCAGGCAGGGTCACTGAAGTGTTCCCCGCGTCTGTGGGGATGAACCGGCGCGAATATTCCCGATGTTGCTCTATCTGGCGTGTTCCCCGCGTCTGTGGGGATGAACCGGTTTACACCTTGCGCAACATCTGGATAGCCAGGTGTTCCCCGCGTCTGTGGGGATGAACCGGCGATAACTGCCTGCGCGGTTAACTCGCCCCGTGTTCCCCGCGTCTGTGGGGATGAACCGCGCTCGGTTCCCGTTAGCACGATACCTACTCCGTGTTCCCCGCGTCTGTGGGGATGAACCGATGGATTCCCCACTTCGCGCTCGCCCACTTGGGTGTTCCCCGCGTCTGTGGGGATGAACCGGCATCCATGCCCTTGCGCTGGAATGCATCCACGTGTTCCCCGCGTCTGTGGGGATGAACCGATGGATTCCCCACTTCGCGCTCGCCCACTTGGGTGTTCCCCGCGTCTGTGGGGATGAACCGGCATCCATGCCCTTGCGCTGGAATGCATCCACGTGTTCCCCGCGTCTGTGGGGATGAACCGAAAATGTTTAGGTATTTGTTGCGGAACGCATCGTGTTCCCCGCGTCTGTGGGGATGAACCGCTGGATTCTTTCCACATCACTGCTTTGATGAGGTGTTCCCCGCGTCTGTGGGGATGAACCGGCGTGGCGAAAGAAGCAGGCAGGGTCACTGAAGTGTTCCCCGCGTCTGTGGGGATGAACCGGCGCGAATATTCCCGATGTTGCTCTATCTGGCGTGTTCCCCGCGTCTGTGGGGATGAACCGGTTTACACCTTGCGCAACATCTGGATAGCCAGGTGTTCCCCGCGTCTGTGGGGATGAACCGGCGATAACTGCCTGCGCGGTTAACTCGCCCCGTGTTCCCCGCGTCTGTGGGGATGAACCGCGCTCGGTTCCCGTTAGCACGATACCTACTCCGTGTTCCCCGCGTCTGTGGGGATGAACCGATGGATTCCCCACTTCGCGCTCGCCCACTTGGGTGTTCCCCGCGTCTGTGGGGATGAACCGGCATCCATGCCCTTGCGCTGGAATGCATCCACGTGTTCCCCGCGTCTGTGGGGATGAACCGATGGATTCCCCACTTCGCGCTCGCCCACTTGGGTGTTCCCCGCGTCTGTGGGGATGAACCGGCATCCATGCCCTTGCGCTGGAATGCATCCACGTGTTCCCCGCGTCTGTGGGGATGAACCGAAAATGTTTAGGTATTTGTTGCGGAACGCATCGTGTTCCCCGCGTCTGTGGGGATGAACCGCTGGATTCTTTCCACATCACTGCTTTGATGAGGTGTTCCCCGCGTCTGTGGGGATGAACCGCGCTCGGTTCCCGTTAGCACGATACCTACTCCGTGTTCCCCGCGTCTGTGGGGATGAACCGATGGATTCCCCACTTCGCGCTCGCCCACTTGGGTGTTCCCCGCGTCTGTGGGGATGAACCGGCATCCATGCCCTTGCGCTGGAATGCATCCACGTGTTCCCCGCGTCTGTGGGGATGAACCGATGGATTCCCCACTTCGCGCTCGCCCACTTGGGTGTTCCCCGCGTCTGTGGGGATGAACCGGCATCCATGCCCTTGCGCTGGAATGCATCCACGTGTTCCCCGCGTCTGTGGGGATGAACCGAAAATGTTTAGGTATTTGTTGCGGAACGCATCGTGTTCCCCGCGTCTGTGGGGATGAACCGCTGGATTCTTTCCACATCACTGCTTTGATGAGGTGTTCCCCGCGTCTGTGGGGATGAACCGCAAACCTGCGGGGCTGTCAGGTTGCATCCGTGGTGTTCCCCCGCGTCTGTGGGGATGAACCGCAGCACGGGCGCGTTCGCGTTGCGCATTCATTGTGTTCCCCGCGTCTGTGGGGATGAACCGGACTCCGATACTCGGAAATCGCACAGGCACAAGTGTTCCCCGCGTCTGTGGGGATGAACCGCCTTGACCTTCCTGAAAAAGGTCTACGCGATGGTGTTCCCCGCGTCTGTGGGGATGAACCGCGCTGATGGTTGCCAGCAAAATCAGGGTTTGAGTGTTCCCCGCGTCTGTGGGGATGAACCGCCGTGTGCCTTGCCGCTGTAGGCGCTGGGGTCGTGTTCCCCGCGTCTGTGGGGATGAACCGTTGGTGATCCAATTGGGCATGGGTATATCCGGGTGTTCCCCGCGTCTGTGGGGATGAACCGTCTTGCTTTTAGGACGCGCCCGTTTTTGAGGTGTGTTCCCCGCGTCTGTGGGGATGAACCGCCACTGAAGGGGCGATGTGATAAACATGTTTTGTGTTCCCCGCGTCTGTGGGGATGAACCGCTGAGTATGGTGATGTTGACTTTAATGACGACGTGTTCCCCGCGTCTGTGGGGATGAACCGTCAATGCTAATTCCCCTGTTACGCTGGATACTGTGTTCCCCGCGTCTGTGGGGATGAACCGCCATCCAGTGGTTCCGTGCGCGTGGTGAATGAGTGTTCCCCGCGTCTGTGGGGATGAACCGCATCGACATAGTGACCGCACCATTAATGTTTTGTGTTCCCCGCGTCTGTGGGGATGAACCGTTTCTGGGATTGTTTCCCCTGATGATTTCTATGTGTTCCCCGCGTCTGTGGGGATGAACCGCCGCCATCAGCCTCGGATTAATCATGTTCGGTGTGTTCCCCGCGTCTGTGGGGATGAACCGTTCATGGGTGTGAGTGGCGTTGTGGTTGAGATGCGACAGACATTGGCAAGGTTTTAACGCAGCAGGCTCCACACAGGCAACAGCACCGATAACGCCGCCACGCCGCAGCCGATAAGTGTCAGTGGTAGTGTTGCCCACGGTGCTGCGCTGCTGATCAGGCCAGCCAGTAGGATAAGCGCCAAGCCTGCGGGGATGAAAACAAGGTAGCGAAACATGTCAATCTCCATCGTAACTACTCAGTCTATCCAAAAACCGCTCTGAGAGACTCAAACGGATTTCGCCCCTGAATCTTGTCGGTTTCCCACACGGAACGGATAACACAAAAAGCCTCCGCACCGCCCATTGCGCGGAATCCACCCGCCACCTTGAGTTTAACTTTGACGGGTCGAACGGCTCGTTCAGCCAGATTGTTGTCAAACGGTACATCAAACCGCTGAATGAACTGCAACACCGAATCCTTGAAGTCACGTAGACGGCATAACAAGTTTCTGGCGGGGTCTTGTTTGGCTTTGCCTTGTTTAGGGTTGATTTTAGGTTGTTCAGGGAAAATCAACAGTCCGTGATTCACCCATTGGTCATAACGTTGCTTGAGTTCAGTCATTTGCTCCAGCGACAATGCCGTTTGTTGCGCGTCTTTTGCTTCAGCCACTGCGGTCTTAGCATCAATCAAGACCTGTTTGAGTTGTGCAGGCCATTGATGTTTGAGGGTTTCATCAAAGTAGTTCAACTCCCGCAGCAGATGCGCCCCACAAAGGCTGTGTACCACCTGATCAAAGCGGAAATACGGTTTCCAATGGTCATGAACCGCAACGCCTTGGAATACCGGCAGGATTCCCGCCGCTGTCATGGCCTCGTATCCGCGCCGTGCATGGGCAGTGTAGTAAACGGCTTCGGGTGTTGCGGCTACATGCAACCATTGGGTTTTGCCTTGCGCCCGCATTCCGCTTTCATCAAAGTGAGCCACGTCGCTGCTACTAATGGTGTTCTGAATAGCTGTATAAGTGGCCGTCAGGTTTTCACTCGCCTGACCGATCCAGTGCTGCACACTGCCATCGGAAGGCTTAACACCGTATTGGTCGAATACAATCTCGCTTGCCCGTGACAGCGAAATGAAATGACCTTGTACCAAACCCACCGTATAGGCCTTTAAACGTGCGCCGTAACTGATGTAAGGGGCGAGTGTTGCCGGGAATTCGCCTTTATGAACCTTGCCACAACCACACGTGCAAATCAGTTGGCGGTGTTCCGTGACCACGATTTGGGGTTCGGGAATGTCCCACTGTTGCCGACATTCACCTGTCTCAATCAGGGCTTCGGTTAGCGGCAAACCACAGTCGCAATGCCCGGCAACACCGTAATATTCCACGTGATCGGGTGATGGGTGCATCACGAGGCTATGCCCTTTATGACCTGGCTGGCCACCTTTTGGGCGTTGTCCAAGCTGACGCGGCTGTGCGGGTTGGCGTTTCAGTCCATCCGATGACGGGGGCTTGTGTGAATTTTTACTGTTTTTGTTGAGCTGTGCTTCCAGCTCATTCACGCGGGCGGTCAACTGATCAATACGGTCAAACAGCGTCAACACTAACTCCACCAATTCGGCGTGGCTTAACTGCTGGAGACTTTCTCGTGTTGGGCGGGGTAGCTGGTTCATATCGATAGTGTAGCTGATTTTTTAGGAGACTGAGTAGTTACTCTCCATCAATTAATGAGTCAAGCATAACATGCCGACAGTCAATGAAATAGTGTTGCGCGTCGTGGTGCGGGATGGCGAAAACGCCACCCGTGTCATTCGTGAGATTGGCAATGCCACGAACGGCATGGCGGATATTACCCGCCAGAATGCCCGGAGCACCCGCGAAGGGCTTGACTCCATTTCGCAACAGCTTGCCTCCACGCGGCAAGAAGTCATTGCTGCTGCCACCAGTTTCCTTGGCCTGAGCGCCATCACTCATGCAGGCGGCTATGCCATTGCTGCTGCCACCTCCTTTGAGTCGTTGCAAGCCCGGCTGAAGACCATGACGGGAGTACTGAAGTGTTCCCCGCGTCTGTGGGGATGAACCGTCGCCTAAATGCCCGCCGTGAAAAGTACCGTGGTGTTCCCCCGCGTCTGTGGGGATGAACCGCAGTATAGCAATGCGCGGTGCTATGCGATGGCGTGTTGCACCAGTGCAGTGGTGAATTTGTGGGTGTCGTCCTTGCGTTGGTGTTTGATTTTGGCGTGAATGGCTTTCACCCGCCGTTTTGCGTGGCGCATTGGGCTTTGTCGAAAGCGGTGATATTGCTGCGTACCCAACCCACGCTGGGAATAGCGATATTGCTGTATTCTGTGGTGTAGGCATTGGCGAAATTCCACACTTGATTGCACTCAAACGCCCATTGGCGCAATACCGGCGCGTGTTTGTCGCGGATGCGAACGTTGAGCGTTTTCAGGGTGGTGGTGACAGGTTTCATGGGGTAGAGTGTAGCGGCATTACGGCAAAAACCACTGCATGGATGACTCTTCATCAGCGGTAGCCGAAGACGCTTATATCCCCGCCCTGACTCGTGCTGAGCTTGCCGAAGTAAGGGCGAGGTTTTACGTGATTACGGATAATGACCCAACGGCTAGTTTCTACGGAATGTGATTTGATTCTCTATACCCCCCCTGCCCACACGGGCTTAAACATTCTCTACATTGACGAAGCAATGATCGTGGTCGATAAGCCAACCGGGTTACTCTCTGTCCCCGGGCGTGGTGCAGACAAACAAGATTGTATGATTGCCCGCGTGCAGGCTGAATTTCCTGATGCGTTAATTGTGCATCGGCTCGATATGAGCACGTCCGGCATTATGGTCATGGCACGGGGTAAGGCGATGGAACGCGCTTTGAGTATTTTGTTCCAAACCCGGCAGGTACGTAAACGTTATATGGCAGTAGTAGCGGGGCAGGTATCCCCCACTCGCGGGGAGATACGTTTACCTTTGTTGACAGACTGGCCTAATCGCCCGCGTCAGATGGTCAGCTTTATACTGGGTAAAGCGTCTTGTACACGTTATCAAGTGATTGATGTTGATAAAGAAAACGACACAACCCGTGTAGAGCTTGAGCCGATTACCGGGCGTACTCACCAGTTACGGGTACATTTGCAGGCGTTGGGGCATCCAATCCTCGGTGATGAATTGTATGCCAGTGCGGCGGTGTGTGCTAAGGCACAGCGTTTGCTCTTACACGCGGCATGGGTTCGCTTGCCACACCCATTGTCAGCGGATATTTTAACCATTCATAGCCCAATTCCTTTTTAAGCGCTGGTATCCTGCACGCGATTGCGTCAAAATCTGCGCAATCGTCAACGGGAACTCTCTGGGCTAACTCGGTTCTAACGCCGTGACGGTATATTATAAATTATTGAGGTGTTTATTATGAAAATTTCCATGCGTGCTCTGTTGATTGGTGCTGTGTCTGCGGCAATGATGGCGGGTTGTAGTCCTACTGGTGAAATGACTCGTGCACAACAAGGAGCCATTATCGGCGCTCTAGGCGGTGCTGTTGTGGGTAAAAATACAGGCGATAAAGACCGAGGCCATACCATTGCCGGTGCTGTGGTTGGTGGTATCGCCGGTGCTGCTATCGGTAATTACATGGATCAGCAGGAAGCCGCATTGCGTCAGCAAATGCAAGGCACAGGCGTAGAAGTCACCCGTCAAGACAACAACATCATTTTGACCATGCCTGATGCCATTACCTTCGATTTCGGGCGTGCGGATGTTAAACCTCAGTTTTATGGTGTGTTAAATAACTTGGCAACCACCTTGAACCAGTTCCCTGAAACCCGTCTCCAGATTGCAGGCCACACAGATAACGTCGGTAGCGATGCCTCTAACCTGCAACTGTCACAACAACGTGCTAACAGTGTGCGCACTTACTTGGCAAGCACTGGCGTAGCGGCACAGCGTATGCAGGCGGTTGGCTACGGTGAAAGCCGTCCCGTTGCGGATAACGGCAGCGATTATGGTCGTGCGCAAAACCGCCGTGTTGAAATTACCTTGATCCCTGTTCAACAGTAATACAGCCACAATAGTCGGAAAACCGGCACATAGGCTATAATCCGTTATATGATGAAGGCTCCGTAGGGAGCCTTCTTTGTATACAAAAATGGATTTAACGTGCGGGAACAAATTCCAAACATCATCACAGTGATTCGTATTCTTTCTATTGCACCGATTTGCTGGTTGCTGTGGAAGGGTATCTATGGTTTTGCACTAGCTTTGCTGGTGTTGGCAGGCTTATCTGATGCCTTAGATGGTTTTCTGGCGCGGCGCTATGGCTGGTTTACACGTTTGGGGGCAATTCTTGATCCGTTAGCGGATAAACTCTTTGTCGTTTCTGTGTTTATCGTGTTTGGTTTGAAAGGCAGTTTGCCTTGGTGGCTGATCGCTTTAGTCATCGGGCGTGACGTGGTGATTGTGCTAGGGGCAATTGCCTATCGTCTGGTGATAGGGGAGCTGGATGTGCGCCCGCTGATTATCAGTAAGCTCAACACAGGGTTGCAGATTTTTCTGTTGGCAGCCACATTACTGCATGTGGCAATCTACCCCTTGCCGGGGTGGTTTAATCTGGGGTTACAGTGGACTGTGGCAGTGACAACAGTTCTGAGTGGTTTGGCTTATGTATTGCTGTGGAGCCGCTATGCATGGAGGAAACATAAGGCATGATACTCGATAGTGGACGTTGGTTTTGGTTGGCAACAGGAAGCATTGCGGTTGCGTTGCTGTATATCCTCGCGCCTATTTTGACCCCTTTCTTAGCAGCCGCATTTCTGGCTTATTTGGGTGATCCACTGGTTGATCGCTTAGAATCTTGGAAATTATCGCGTACTTTATCGGTGGTGACGGTATTTCTAACTATCTTGCTGTTTCTATTGTTGTTCTTTTTATTCCTGGTGCCGGTACTAGAAACACAAGTGAAGCTGTTTCTTAATAAATTCCCTGATTATCTTGACTGGGTTGTGAATGTTTTGGGGCCGTATTTGCAACAGAACTTTGGTGTCGATACCAGTGTGTTGGAAGTGGATAAGATTAAAACGGTGATAGCTTCTCACTGGAAGGAAACCGGGGGATTTATCCGCAATACGATTCAGACCATTTCTAAATCAGGGTTTGTCGTCTTGGGTTGGGTTGCTAATTTGGCACTGATTCCAATTATTACGTTTTATCTGTTACGCGATTGGGATCGCATGGTGGCGTATATTGACGACTTGTTGCCGCGCTCGATTGAGCCGTTAGTGGCCAAATTGGCGCGTGAGTCCGATGAAGTGTTGGGGGCGTTTCTGCGTGGGCAGATGTCCGTCATGTTGGCTTTGGCTGTCATTTATTCCATTGGATTGTCATTGGTTGGTTTGGAATTTGCTTTATTAATTGGTCTGATTGCGGGTGTGGTAAGTTTTGTCCCCTATCTTGGTTTAATTGTAGGGGTGACTATTGCCGGTATTGCCATTTTGTTCCAAACACAAGATGTGTTTAATTTGTTTTGGGTGTTGGCGGTGTTTGGTGTGGCGCAGATGATTGAGGGGACTATTCTGACGCCATTATTAGTGGGTGAACGTATTGGTCTGCATCCGGTTACGGTTATTTTTGCGGTATTGGCAGGCGGGCAATTGTTTGGTTTTTTTGGCATATTACTTGCCTTGCCTGTAGCTGCGGTGTTGGCAGTAATTTTACGGCATATTCACGATACCTATAAGCAAAGTCAGATTTATGGCATTGATATGGATGAACCGCATTTAGTTACAGAAGGGGATGATAACGGCAGTGAGGTGAAAGAACAGGCATGAAACAACAACTGACGCTGAATGTGGGAATGCGCGAAGGTCATCGTTTCAGTTCATTTTTTGTGACACCTGAAAATGCTGAGTTACTGGGTATTTTAAAAAACGGTTTTGAGCATGAATTTCCGCAAATTTTTTTGTGGGGAGAAGCCCAGGCTGGAAAGTCGCATTTACTTCAGGCGTATTGCGAACGTTATTATCAACGGGGTTTAATGGCGGCTTATGTGCCGCTGGGTAGTTGTGCTCAATACGGTATCCGGGTGTTAGCAGGGGTGGAAGGCAAACACCTAGTCGCTGTGGATGAACTGGATGCAGTTATTGGGCAGCGTGATTGGGAAGTGGCGCTCATGAATTTAATCAACAGTTGCCGTGCAAATCATCAACCCTTGATTATGGCAGCCCGCATGAATCCCCGTGAAATGACGTGTGTGTTACCCGATTTTTCATCGCGCTTATTGTGGGGAGCTGATTATCGGGTGTATCCGGTGCAGGGGGCGCAATGTTTGCAAGCCATGGCATGGCGTGCGCATCAGCGTGGCTTTGAATTATCAGAACAGGTCATGAAATATATTGAGCGGCATTATCCTCAAAACATGACTACCCTCATGGCAGTGTTGGATCGGTTAGATACCGCCAGTTTAACGAAAGGGCGTAAAATTACCCGTGAATTTATCCGTGAAGTTATGCAAAAAAATGCAAATGCATTACCTCTAAAACAAGGAGATTGATATGGACGTGAAAAGTTTCTTGGATCAAATGCTGCAATCTGGCAAGGAAATCGCACAAAAAGGCCAGAATATGGCAGAGCAAAAGTTGGGGATTCCGGCTGAAGGCGAGCAGCGTGATCAGATGTTGTCCGGTATGAAAACCGGTGCCGCAGCAGCAGGTGTGCTGGCGTTGTTGCTGGGAACGAGTGCAGGGCGGCGTGTAACAGGGGCGGCAGTTAAAGTGGGCAGTTTGGCTGCTTTAGGTGGTCTCGCGTATCAAATGTACCGTCAGTGGGAAACGAGTGCCGGTACGAGCGGTGCTGCGCCAGCAGGCGAACCGGCTTTATTGGAAGCATCAGCCCCCAAAGCAAGTGCTGAAATCCTGTTAAAAGCCATGATTGCTGCGGCTAAGGCCGATGGGCATGTGGATTCTGCTGAGTTGGCTAATATTCGTCAGCAATTAGCGGGCGTTGAAGTGGAAGGCGATGTCAATGACATGATTCTGAATGAATTGTCTCAGCCATTGGATGTGAAGCAGATTGCTGCTTTGGCTAACAATGATTTGGCAATGGCTACCGAGATTTATCTGGTTTCTGCCGCGATTATTGACGTAGCCAATGAGGCAGAAAAAACGTATTTGGCAGATTTGCGTATGGCGCTGCAATTACCTGAACAAGTTAGCAACCAAAGTTGATTGGGGAGGGGGCAGTAGAGACGTAATATTTTGCGTCTCTACTGCTAGGCCGTATTGTTTCAGAAATCATCATCCTCGAACACATCTTTAAGACGACGCTCTAGTGCTTTGCGTTCTAAGTAGTCTTCTAGATTACGTCGTACAATATGTGGTTTAATTTTTTTCCATCCGTTGGTACGGCTGCTTTTTCTAGCTGGAATAGTTCATCTTCTTGTTCAATATAATAGTCTTTGTTATCACGCATGGATTATACCTCCTGTAACCGTTATTCACGATAGTATAGAAGCAGTAGCTGAATTTGTGCTGATTTCAATAAACTATGGAAGGTTTTGTTGGAAGCGCTGAACCCGTTTCAGAAAAGCCTCAGGTGCTTCATAACCGGCTAAACGCACTGCTTTGATTTCTTCACCATCCGGTTTGAAAAACAAGATTTGTGGGGGGCCGAATAACCCGAAGCGTTTGTTTAAAGCTTGATCTTGTTCATCATCCTTAGTGACATCGGCTTGAATGAGCAGGGTATTGCTTAATGCAGCGATCACTTGTGGATCTTTAAACGTGTTGTGTTCAAGCTCTTTACAACTAATACACCAGTCAGCGTAAAAGTCGAGCATAACCGGCTTGTTTTGAGCTTTAGCTTGGGCAAGTGCTTGTTCTAGACCCTCTAACCCCTTTATACGTTGAAAGTTTAGTGCAGTTTGCTGGTTAGTGGTTGTCGCAGCATAGCCAGAGCCACCAAAAATCCCTTTGAGTGGTTGCAACAAGTTACTACTACCCGCCGCAACCCCGAACAAAATCATGCCGCCGTAAAAGAACATAATCAATCCGAGACTTTTCCAGAAACGTCCCCAGCCTCCGGCTTCATCGTTGATGCGTTCTAAAGCGCCCATGTAAATGCCAGAACTCACCAATAGCACCCCGGTTAATGCCATGGTGACTTCCAGTGGCACAACGCGGTTGAGCATCCATATCGCTAAGCCTAGCATCATAATGCCAAAAATAGCTTTGGTGGTATCCATCCACGCCCCGGCACGCGGTAGTAAGCGACTGGCTGAGGTGCCAATCATGAGCAGTGGCAAGCCCATGCCCAAACCCAGTGAGAATAATGACAACCCGCCAAGCAATGCATCACGCGTTTGTGCAATATAAACCAATGCACCTATCAGGGGGGCGGTGACACAGGGGCCAACAATCAAGGCAGACAGAATGCCCATGATACCTGCGCCTAAAAAGCTACCGCCTTGCTGGCGGTTACTGATTTCGGTCAAACGGCTTTGGATGCTCGTCGGCATTTGCAGGTCATAGAAACCAAACATCGAGAGCGCTAACAATACAAAGAGGCCAGCAAACGAACCAATAATCCACGGATTCTGGAACATAACCTGAAGGTTTGCGCCACTCAGACCTGCTATGACCCCGACAATGGCATAAGTCAGTGCCATCGGCATGACATAAGATAAGGAAAGCAGAAATGCTTTGCGTGGGGATAAGTCATTAGAAGAACCGGCAATAATACCCGATAAAATCGGGATCATGGGGAATACACAAGGTGTAAACGCCAGCCCTAAACCTGCAATGAAAAAGAATAATAAAATACTGAAGTAACTATCGTCACGCATTCGCATGGAAATAGCATCTTCTGCCGAGGTGGCTTTATTCGCAGCAGTGCTATTATCCGGTGTTGCCTCATCCAGTGGTTTTGCATCAGGCAATCCAGCTAGTGTGAGTTCACGACTTTGTTTGACGGGTGGATAGCAAATACCGGTACTATCTGAACAACCTTGGTATTCCGTTTCTACAATGAGTTTTTGCAGACCGGAAGACTGTAGTATAGGGACTTTGACATCAATATCGTGTCCATACACTTCAATTTTACCAAAATATTCATCTTCAACGGTTTCACCGGTTGGGAAAATAGGTGCGCCTAAGGTAACACCTTGTGGTTCTTTAATCGTAAATTTAATTTTAGGGCGGTATAAATGATGTTCTGGTTGAATAGTCCAATGAGCATTTAGAGTGCCTTTGTCCAGTGCTGTTAGCTCGAATACAAAAGCCTGATCAACCGGAATCCCACTGTTAGCATTAGGTTTTTGTGCTTTTTTGATAATATCTGTCAGACCCTTATCAACAGTAGGTGTGTCTGTTTGAGAAGTAACCTGAGTGCTGGAGCCATTAGAACTATCAAGTGCTGCTAATTGCAGTTTGGCAGTTTTTTTCTGGGGCGGATAGCATAAGCCAGCATCGGCACAACCTTGATACTTGACTTTAAGTGCTAATTCTACAGCTTGAGTAGCCGTTTGACCGCGTTCAACCGGGAACTCAACAGCAACCTGCTTATGGTACACCTGAGTGTTACCAAAATTAGGGTCGTTTTTGCTTTCACCTGTTGGAAATGTTGGTGATGATAAGACTAGATTGGGTGTTTCTGACTCAAATGCAAAACGTTCTCGATACAGATAATAGCCTTCTGCAATCTCCCACGTGGCTTTGATTTTCTCAGGTGAGATGACCTCAGCCTTAAACTTGAAGGCTTCATCAGGTGGCAGCAAATCTTCCTGCTTGAGTGCGTGAACTTGCATCGAAGCTACAAGCAATAGCAGGAAGCAGAGTAGTTTTTTCATTGTTGGGTGCTCTCTAACCTGCACACAAGGAATAAGGCGGTAGCCTGATCCGGCAGGGTCGTCATTACAAGTAGACAGTCCGTCATCTTTCAGCGTGGTTTAATTGAGTTCGGGTAATAGTAGAGTAAATGCAGTGGATCAGCAAAATATCTTCGCACCATTTTGCTTCATATTGAGTGTTTTTGTTTGTTATGCAAAAGAAATATTTGATGTCGACATTGAAAGTTGTTGTTTATGCAACATTAGTGGTTTAAGTACAACACACTGGCTGGTTAAGAACTACAGTGACGAAAGCCTGATGTAAGTAGGCTTTCGTCATGGTTTAGATACCGATTAGACTCATTCTGGAATTAAGCAATCATTTAAGTCACGACCTGTCGATGTCCATTCTTCGACCCAGCCTGGTTTTCTGCCACGCCCACTCCATGTTTGTTCTGGATTATTGGGGTTACTGTATTTGGCTTTAACAACACGTTTTTTAGTTGAACGTGCTTGCATGACTTCTTCTAGGGTAAAGCCTGATTGAGCAATCATGTCTTCGATTGCCTCACGTAAACTAGATAATTCACTGTCACGGCGATTGGCAATGGCATTGTCAATACTACCTTTAAGTCTTTCGAGTTCTGCAACACTGAGATTGGAAATGTCAAGATTGGACATGAATAACACCTTTCCTTTTGCATTATGTTTAAAAATATAGTTTCTTAATGTTCTCGTTCTTTAATCAAATTGTCAAGCAGGGTTTTAATAAAATGAATATTATTTTAGAAAATAAGATTATATTGTTAATGGCAGGTTGGAGATGTAATGCTTTGCTGTTGATTGTTTTTTATCAGACAGACGGAGTGGCAATTGTCAAGTGGTTTAGTTATAATTAGGGGTAATATTTAATCATAATTATTATAGAAATGCCTATTTTTAGGGGGATTTGATGCGATTTGTCATTTCAATCCTGTCATTGGTTGCGTTGGCAGTTGTTTTTGTCTGGGTAATGTCCAGCGGCCAGCTAAACAAGACTACGATGGCAGATAAGCTGTCTTTTTTGACAGATAGTGTGCCTCATTTATTGTTAGTGATGCTTACTGCTCAAGTTGCTGCGGTTTTCCTGCTCGTTCGTCTTAGGCGGAGTGAGGTAGTAACCGACGTTATGAAAATGCATGACAAGGCAATAGAGCCTAAATCTTCTTCAGAACAGGTTAATACCGAGTGGGTCTTAGATGCATTAGCAGGTGGGGTGATCGTTGCGAATCAGCAAGGTGTTATCACTTATATGAACACGAGTGCTGAAAAGTTGACATTATGGCAACGTGACAAAGTATTGGGAGAGCATGTCAGGCATGTATTGAAACTGGAAGATTTACAGGGTAATCCCATCGGTGAGAAGGCATTTGAGACTAATATACTTCACCCTAATTACCCGCTGCAATTTGGACAGGTGAAGTTATATCCGCGTATTGGAGAAGAGCGTTTCGTTGAGTTAAATACAACGTGTATATTGGAACACTGTAAAGCAGTTGTCTTTATTTTCCGGGATGTTACCGCTGATCGAAAAGTCATTAACCGTCTATACCGTCAGGCGTCGCGTGATGCATTAACGGATTTGATGAATCGTACCAGTTTTGAACAATATGTCGAGCAACTTGCACATGATACTTCTGCGCTTACCCGCAGTCATGTGTTGGCAAGTGTGGATCTGGATAATTTTAAGATTATCAATGATACTTGTGGGCATTTGGCTGGCGATGAGTTACTTAAGCAGGTCGCACAGATCTTTCGTCGTTCGGTACGTCGCTCTGATAAGGTGGCGCGTATTGGCGGGGATGAGTTTGCAGTATTTTTAGAGGGTTGCGGCTTAGAAAAAGGCCGTACCATCATGGAGTCTATTTTAACTGAGCTGCGTAATTTCCGTTTTAGCTGGGAAGGTAAGGTGTTTTCTATTGGGGCTAGTGTCGGTTTAATAGAGTTTATGCCAGCTTCTAATCTTCAGATTAAGCAGTTGTTCTCGGACGCGGATAAGGCATGTTATACCGCAAAAGCTTTGGGTCGTAATCAAGTCTTTATTCATGCCGAAGAAAAGCGTGAGCAAATGTCCAACCAGCGGGTGCATGACTGGAGCAAGTTACTCAAAGATGCGCTACGTGAAGACCGTTTTATTCTGTTTGCGCAACCGGTTGTTCCTTTGCATACAGGGCGTAATCAAAGCTTTCGTCAGTATGAGGTGTTACTACGTTTACCTTTCCGCCAGGCACTGCTGAACCCCGGTAGTTTTTTGCCAGTTGCTGATCGTCTTGATTTGATGACGAGCATTGATCGTTGGATTATCCGTAAAGCCTTGGAAATGTTGGCAGGTTGCCGTGGTGATAACAACAATGGTACTCCCTGCATGGAAACACGTTTGATGATTAATTTGTCAGGACAGTCCGTGCAGGATGCGAGATTATTTCCTTATGTGGAGCAGCAGATTAAGCAGTTTGGTATTGATCCCGGCATGATTTGTTTCGAGATTTCCGAATCGGTGGCCATCAGTAATTTCGTCCACGCGAAACGGGTGATGAACGCCTTGCATAGTCTGGGTTGCCATTTGGTACTGGATGATTTCGGCAGCGGTTTTTCTTCTCTCAGTTACTTGCGTGAATTGCCGCTGAGTTACCTGAAAATTGACGGTAATTTTGTACATAATTTGGTTTCCAGTCCTGTCGATGCGGCAATGGTAAAAGCAGTGCATGAAGTAGGGCAGGTGATGAATTTACTGACCATTGCCGAATTAGTGGAAGACGGTGAAACCTTGGTGCGTCTGCGGCAGATTGGGGTGGATTTTGCTCAAGGGTATTATTGTGGTCGCCCGATTCCGCTGGTGCAGTTGCGTGATCGCCTTCAGAGTGAGCGGGGTGTTGACGTGAAAGCGGCCTGATTTTTATAGGGTTGCCTTGAAAAGCCATTCTTAAGACCGATATAGTCAACACAATTGGTTTGAATGGAATCTTGTGTCATGCGTCGTTTCCCCGTGTTTTTTTGGTTACTGTTAGCGATTCCGTTCATTGAATTGTGGTTGCTCATCAAAGTCGGCAGTGCCATTGGGGCATTGACGACGATTCTGTTATTAATCCTTTCTGGCTTCTTTGGGATGTATTTATTACGTCACCAAGGGCTATCCTCGTTGGCAAAATTTCAACACGATATGCAAGCTGGGCAACGTCCGGCAAAGTCTTTGCTGGAAGGCAGCATGATGTTACTCAGCGGTTTGCTCTTCATCATCCCCGGTTTTTTTACTGACATGCTGGGGTTAATCTTGCTGTTTCCTCCAACCCGTTACCTATTGGTCAAAGCTGTTCTCAAGAACGGAGTGGTGTCTGCTTCGGGGTTTCAATACACACAAACGTCACGCACTCACGGCTCTGACATCGAAGGCGAAGTCATTCGCCATACCGATGATACAAAAAATTCACTCGACCGCCCTTGACTTTGCCCTAGCCATCCCTATTATTAGCACTCACTAGCCTTGAGTGCTAACAACAACCCTAATGTCCTAATCCTATTGGTTTGAGGAGAATACTGACCATGAATATCCGTCCATTACATGACCGCGTTGTAGTACGCCGTATGGAAGAAGAGCGCAAAACTGCCAGCGGCATCATCATCCCTGACAATGCTACTGAAAAGCCTGATCGCGGCGAAGTCCTCGCGGTAGGCCCCGGCAAAGTTGGCGATGACAATGAGCGTATCGCGCTGCAAGTAAAAGTCGGTGACAAAGTTCTGTTTGGTAAATACGCCGGTACAGCAGTAAAAATGGATGGTCAAGAAGTCTTGATCATGCGCGAAGAAGATCTGCTGGCGATTATCGAAGGCTAAATTTTAAGAGGATTATGAAATGAGTGCTAAAGAAGTACGTTTTGGTGATGACGCTCGCGTTCGCATGGTTCGCGGCATTAATGTTCTGGCAAACGCTGTAAAAGTTACACTGGGTCCTAAAGGCCGTAACGTGGTGCTGGAAAAATCTTTCGGCGCACCGACTGTGACCAAAGACGGCGTTTCCGTTGCTAAAGAAATCGAACTGGAAGACAAGTTCGAGAACATGGGCGCACAGTTGGTTAAAGAAGTTTCTTCTAAGACTTCTGATGCGGCGGGTGATGGTACTACCACTGCAACCGTTCTGGCACAAGCTATCGTGCGTGAAGGCATGAAAGCGGTCACAGCGGGCATGAACCCAATGGATCTGAAACGCGGTATCGACAAAGCGGTTATCGCTGCGGTTGAGCAACTGCACAATATGTCTAAGCCTTGCGCAGACAGCAACGCGATTGCCCAAGTGGGTAGCATTTCTGCCAACTCTGATGAAGCCATCGGTAACATCATTGCCACTGCAATGGATAAAGTAGGCAAAGAAGGCGTTATCACCGTTGAAGAAGGCTCAGGTCTGGACAACGAACTGGACGTGGTTGAAGGGATGCAATTCGACCGTGGCTACCTGTCCCCATACTTTGTGAACAACCAACAAAGCATGTCTGCTGAACTGGAAAGCCCGTTCGTATTGTTGTACGACAAGAAAATTTCCAATATCCGTGAATTGCTGCCAGCCCTCGAAGGCGCGGCTAAAGCAGGCAAGCCACTGATGATCATTGCGGAAGACATCGAAGGCGAAGCACTGGCGACACTGGTTGTGAACAACATCCGTGGTATCGTTAAAGTGGCTGCGGTTAAAGCACCTGGCTTCGGCGACCGTCGTAAAGCTATGCTGCAAGACATCGCTATCCTGACTGGTGGTACTGTGATTTCTGAAGAAGTCGGTTTGGCTTTGGATAAAGTCACGCTGGACGATCTGGGTCAAGCCAAGCGCATCAATGTCAGCAAAGACAACACCACTATCATTGATGGCGCAGGTTCACCTGATGACATCAAAGCGCGTGTTGACCAAGTACGTGCGCAAATCGAAACCACTTCATCCGACTACGACCGTGAAAAACTGCAAGAGCGCGTTGCCAAGTTGGCAGGCGGCGTTGCAGTTATCAAAGTCGGCGCGGCAACTGAAGTCGAAATGAAAGAAAAGAAAGCCCGCGTAGAAGACGCGCTGCACGCTACCCGCGCTGCGGTTGAAGAAGGCGTGGTTCCTGGCGGTGGTGTTGCACTGGTTCGCGCCCTGCAAGGCATTGCTGGCTTGAAAGGCGAAAACCACGAGCAAGACGTGGGTATCCAAATCGCTATGCGTGCGATGGAAGAGCCACTGCGCCAAATCTGCTCTAACGCAGGTGATGAGCCGTCTGTGGTGCTGAACGCGGTGAAAGCGGGCGAAGGTAACTACGGTTACAACGCACGTACTTCCGAGTACGGCGACATGATCGCAATGGGCATCCTTGACCCAACTAAAGTTACCCGTACTGCTTTGCAGAACGCGGCATCTGTTTCTGGCTTGATCATCACGACCGAAGCAATGGTCGCTGAACTGCCGAAGAAAGAAGCTCCTGCAATGCCTGATATGGGCGGAATGGGTGGTATGGGCGGCATGATGTAAGCTGCGGCTTCACTGCTTCCGAAGAAAGCCCCGCTAGTCGGGGTTTTCTTTTGTGGGTAAGGCTTGAATTCATGCGGTAAAAAGTCTATATTTTTGGTATATACTTTTTGATGAGGGGGCGCGTGATGCAAACAGCAAAAATCTTTCAGAATGGGCGTTCACAAGCTATTCGTTTACCTAAAGCCTTCCGGTTGTCGGGTACTGAAGTCAAAATTTCCCGTGATGGCAATCGCATTATCCTTGAACCACTAGAGCAATCTTGGGACGATTGGCTGCTTGCCATCGAACAGTTTTCAGACGATTTCATGGCGCAAGGGCGCGACCAGCCTGCCGTGCAAGAGCGGGAGTGGTGATGAAGTACCTGCTGGATACCAACATCTGTATTTACCTCATCAAGGAAAAACCACCAGAAGTGTTGCTGCGCTTTACGGCATTGAAACCAGCGCAAGTGTTCATTTCAGCCGTTACGGTGTTTGAATTGTATTATGGCGTTGAAAATAGTCAGGCTCACAAACGCAACTTGGCGGCGTTGGAAAAATTCCTGCGTCCGATGACTATCCTCGACTTTACCTCTGAGGATGCGAAACAAGCTGCCCGGATTCGTGCCGACCTCAAGCAAAAAGGTACGCCCATTGGGGCTTATGATTTGCAAATTGCCGCGACAGCGTTAGCTAATAGCTTGACGGTAGTGACCAATAACACCGATGAGTTTAAGCGGGTTGTTGAGTTGAGGTTGGAGAATTGGGTTTAGTGGATAGCTATTGAATTCACTCTAATGCCGCGTTGAGCACCTTCCGCGTAGCGGAAGTGCGCTCCAATAGTTAGATGATGAATATCATAGCATCTTGACTTCTATTCCAGCCGTCTTGTATCTGGCAAATGGACAAATACCATCCCACCCAGCAGGCATATCACTCTGCAATTTGTGATGTTTGAGAATAACCTTATGTTCATCCTTTGTTAGCTCAACAGCCACAAGAAGCAATCCAACCACATCCATAAGTTCGCGCTCATCCATAATGTTACTATCCATTATCTTTTGAACAATAACGTTTACAGGTACAGCATGGCCAACTTCCACAGCCACACTAGGAACCACGCTCGCACTTCTCGCTACGAGCTTCGGTTTAATTCTTCTGAGAGTTGCACGCAAAATTCTCTTTGTAACCCTTTCAGTAACCTTACCAAGTCTATAACCTTCAAGCTGCCATAGGATACTACTCAACACTTCTTCTTCGAATGGGGTGAGTTGCACAAACGCTTCCTCCTACTATTAGGTGGCCTAATGTTGTTCTTAAAAACGTCATCCTGACTGGATGCCAGTAATTTCAAGGGATTGTAGCGTATCCTCCCGTGTAATACGACCTAACCGAAAAGTGGGAAGTGGCATGTTTAACCGTAAGGCGGGGTTTTCTTTTGCCTGCCAGAACCGCATACTTGGCTAATCAGGAATTGAGGTTGTGATTAGCCATGATTAAGCGTAACGCTGCGGATTTATTGAAAAAGTTGGCTGTGGGTTTCCCGGTGATGTCGATTACGGGGGCCACGTCAGAGCGGTAAAACCCCTTTGATTGTCTGAACCATGATTTTTAGGATTTAAGGATGAGCAGGATGGAAGAGAAGACCCCCTCTTCATCCTATTAATCCTTAAATCCTAAAAATCCCAGTTCAAGACATTTCCGGTAAACAAAGATGCCATGTAGACAACAAGCGCGTAAACATTTCCATTCCCGCCAGTTCACTGCGCAAGATTTCCCAGCGTGCCAAATCAAACGAATCCCGATACAAGTACGCCACCCAGTCCGCGAGGCGCACGGCTGCATAGGTTTCTGCATCGTGAGAATGACTGCCATCCAATCCAGCACTGTACTGGTAGCCACTCACAACCGTTGCCGCATCATAACCCCAACGATGCAGCGCAATCGCCGCCGTGCCTGCCCGAAATGTCACCTCTTCAGGCAAACTTGCTTCAGCATCGGCGGCAATCGGGTCGAGTGCTGCGGGTAATTCCGAGAAATGCAGGTTAGCAAACAAGGCTTTAATGTGCGCCTCAAGTTCGGGCGTATTCGCTACATGCCAGAAATTGAAGACCACGGTTTGGCGTGGCTGGGTCACTTCGGTGACACCGTGATAAGACGCTGCGTGCAGTAAAAAGCCAAAAGCTTTGTTGTGTTCAGGGTTAACCTTGAAGACCGCTTCGCCCTCTGGTGAGGCAAATAATTCCAGCACCCCGCCATGTTCAGCTTGCCAGTGCTTATTGAGTTGCAAGACCAATCGCGCAATTTCATAGCCCAAAAACGGGCGGTCGCTGTGGATGCCAATGACGTGTCCGGGCAGCATCCGTTGCGCCGTGACCATAAAACGTTCTACAAGCGGCAATCCCGTAATCTCACGCATTCGAGCAAGTATGTCGGCATGAAACGTTGCAGGAATCTCGTCAGTAACGTCACGCAGTGAGCAGCGGTAAAACGCCCCATCCCGATGTTGCCACTCACTGTCTTGCACAAATAGCTGCTCAAGCATCGCGCATTGTTCTCCAGAGAAGGCGGCATCCACAGCAAAAAAAGGAAATGGGTTTTGGTGGTGGTTGGGTTGTAAGAGCAACGGCTGAAGTCCTTCGAGAAGTTATTAAGTTCTTTAGTTGAAATGTTGTTGAGTCTAGCTTTTCGTATATTACCTCAGTTAAGTTAACGCTTTAAGTTAATGATTAACGATACTCATGATTAAACTGGATTTTTTCATTCCCGGCTTATGGCAACCCTTGAGGTTGTGGCGTAAAGATTTTGCTTTTCAGCCAGTTGCTCAGGCGTTGTTGCGGTTGTGTGCCAAGTTGAGTGTGGAAAGCTCTCCCGTACAGGGGCTGGAAAATACGCTGTTTCAGCAAAGTGGACACCCAACAGGGCTGGAACTCCCGTTTGCGTATTACCGTTACTTACTCGATTTTGGTGTACCACCCGAACAAGCCTTGCTGTGTGCTGACCCTGTATACCTTAGCAGTGGTTTAGACAGTGTGATATTGCAGCCGAATTTGCCTGTCTTAACGATGACGGAGATGGCAACCGCATTGACCATGCTGAATCAGCATCTGGCAGAAGATGGCTTACAATTGGTGGCGCGACACCCGCAACGTTGGTATTTGTTGGGGGATAAGGTGCGAACGGCTACACCGTTACGCACGGTGGCCTTATCGCAGGCAAAAGGGCAAAGTATTTTCCCGTTGCTGCCCCAAGGCGATAAACGCTATTGGCATCGCTTGTTAAATGAAATTCAAATGCTGCTGCATACGTTGGATATGCCAGCCATGAATGCCGTTTGGTTGTGGGGAGCGACTAATCCGACTGCTTTGCCAGCCTTGCAAACACAAACATTTGACGCTTGGCTTGGCCTTAGCTCTACGGCACAAGTCATGGCGTTAGCGACGCATTCTACACATCAAATGACGGCAAGCTTGGCGGATAGCCATTTGGCGGCAGGTAAACGTTATGCCATTATCCTCGACGATTTGCACCTTCCCAGTGTGAGCGATGACCTGAATGCATGGCAGCAAGCGCTGGATGCCATTGAGAAAAATTGGTTGGAGCCAGTGTTAGCGGGTGTGCAGTCAGGCAAGTTTTCGGTCAGTCTGACGGCTGGTGATGGACGTATATTGCGCTGTCAGCCTCCACCTGCCTGGAAATTCTGGCAAACTCAAGCCGCTACTTGGGATCAACTGCTTGAATGCGGGTAATAATGCTGTCAAAACTGCCGTCTTGCACTTGAGTCGTCACGCTGTGCCCTAGGCGTAGTGGTGCGATGCTGCGGATAACTTGCCCTGTTTCCAGATGGCGCACAATGCCATAACCACGTTCCAGCGTTGCCAGCGGACTCAAGGTGTGCAATTGCCCTGCCTGTATTTGCAATTTATCGTGTGCTTTATCTAGACGTTGCTGAATTAAAACAAGCAAGTATTGTTGCCAGTGTTTCAGTTGTGCTTGTTGCTGCTGAATTTGGCGCACGGGAGATTGCACTTGCAAACGTGTGGATAAGTTTGTCAATTTTTGTTGCTGGCTGTGTAAATAGCGCAGCAAAGTAGCTTGCAAACGCATTTCCAGTTCATCTAAACGTTGTACTTTTTGCTGTAAGCGATTGGTGGGTCGCTGGTTTTCCAAACGTTGTTGCAGGCGTTGCAGGTGTTCACCGGCTACCTGTAAACGCCGTTGCTGATAGCGGTGTAATTGGAGGAACAGGCGTTGCACTTGTGTTTGCAGTGCCGCCATATCGGGGCTGACCAGTTCAGCCGCTGCTGATGGGGTCGGAGCGCGGACATCCGCGACAAAATCGGCAATCGTAAAGTCGATTTCATGCCCCACCCCGCTAATAATGGGCAAGGAGCAGGCGTGGATGGCGTGAGCAACCACTTCCTCATTGAATGACCACAAGTCTTCGATGGAACCGCCGCCCCTTGCCAGAATCAGCACATCGCAACGCTGTTCACGGTCAGCTTGACGGAGCGCATTCACAATTTGTTCTTTGGAACCTTCGCCTTGTACGAGTACCGGGTAAATCATGACCAGAATTTGTGGGCAACGCCGTTTCAATACGTTGAGGATGTCACGAATCGCTGCCCCGGTTGGTGAGGTGATCACCCCGATACAACGCGGCAAGGCGGGGAGGGGCTGTTTATGTTCCGGGGCAAACAGTCCTTGCGCCTGCAAGCTGCGTTTGAGTTCTTCAAATTGGCGTTGCAATGCGCCAACCCCGGCATCTTCCATGTGCTCGATAATAAACTGGTATTCGCCGCGTGGTTCGTATAAGCCGACTTTGCCGCGTACTAACACTTTCAAGCCGTTTTTGGGGATAAGTTTGAGGCTGGAAGCTCGCCCCTTGAACATGGCGCAGCGCACTTGGGCACTGGCATCTTTCAGGCTGAGGTACAAATGCCCGGAACTGGCACGGGTGAAATTGGATATTTCGCCTTCCACCCACAAAGCAGGGAAGCCTTGGGACAGGCGTTGTCCGACTTCGGCGTTGAGTTGAGAGACACTGAAAGTGATTCGTTCGTTTTGCATCCGCTAACTGTATAAAAAAAGCCGAGACATTGCTCGGCTTTTTCAAGATTGGCTGGTTGCAATCAGCGTTTAGCTTTTTGCACCGGGAGCCGCAGGGCCAGCCGTTTTAGCTTTTTCTGCTTGTTCTTGACCTTGTACGCCAGCGGTTTCAACGGCTTTAGCAATTTTCATGGCATCGTCGTTTTTGCCATCGTTGGCGGCTTTGATCGCAGCTTCCAGATGTTTGCCAGCAGGCTTGTTATCCCAGTACCATTCAAAACCGGCTTTTTTCGCCGCATCATTGGCTGTTTTTGCCGTTTCGATAGCTGCTTTTACTTTAGCATCAACATCGGCTTTCAGTTCAACTGCTTCTTCTTTTTTAGCTTCCGCTGGCTTGTCGCTTTTGGCTTCGGCTTTTTTGTCGTCAGCCGCAAAAGCCACGGATGCCATCAGGGACAGTGCAAGTGCTGCGAATAGTGCTTTTAAGTTCATCAATGAGTTCCTCCTCTTTTAAATTACGTCAATGAGATAAATCAAATTGCTTGAATTACTCTGAGGCGTATTGATAGCAGTTTACCGACTGAAGGTCAAACCCTATAATGAGGTGCTTCTTTCTCACAGATGGACATAAGCCCCATGCGTATCCTTCAGGAAGCCCTTACTTTCGACGACGTTCTCTTAGTGCCTGCTCATTCTACCGTCTTGCCCGCTGACGCCAATCTACAAACGCCGCTAACCCGTGACATTATGTTGAATATCCCGCTGCTGTCGGCGGCGATGGATACGGTCACAGAAGCGCGTCTAGCGATCGCCCTTGCCCAAGAGGGTGGCATGGGGATTATCCATAAAAACATGAGCATACAAGCGCAAGCTGATCAAGTGCGCACTGTTAAAAAATACGAAAGCGGCATTATTAAAAACCCGATTACGGTTGCTCCTGATACCACCATTAGCGATGTGTTGGCGTTGACCCGTGCTAATAACATTTCCGGCGTGCCTGTCGTACAAGGCGAAGATTTGGTCGGTATCGTCACCGGACGTGACCTGCGCTTTGAAACCAAGCTGGATCAGCCTGTCAGCACCATCATGACCCCGAAAGAGCGGTTAGTGACCGTGGAAGAGGGTGCAAGCAAAGGTCAAATCCGTAAGTTGCTGCACACGCACCGCATCGAAAAAGTGCTGGTGATTAACGATAAATTCCAGTTACGCGGTTTGATCACCGTAAAAGACATTCAAAAATCCACCGATTTCCCGAATGCGTGTAAAGACGACCAAGGTCAATTGCTGGTCGGTGCGGCAGTCGGTGTCGGTTATGGCACAGAAGATCGCGTGCGTGCTCTGGTCGAAGCAGGTGTGGACGTGATCATTGTCGATACCGCCCATGGGCATTCCCAAGGCGTGTTGGATCGGGTGAAGTGGGTTAAGGATAACTTCCCGCAAGTCCAAGTCATCGGCGGCAACATTGCCACGGGTGATGCGGCACTGGCGTTGGTAGCAGCAGGCGCGGATGCGGTGAAAGTGGGTATTGGCCCTGGCTCTATTTGTACCACCCGTATCGTAGCAGGTGTCGGTGTGCCACAAATTTCGGCGGTGATGAACATTGCCAAAGCTTTGGAAGGCACGGGTGTACCGTTGATTGCTGACGGTGGTATCCGTTATTCCGGCGATATTGCCAAAGCCTTGGCTGCTGGAGCGCACACCGTGATGTTGGGCGGTATGTTCGCAGGGACGGAAGAAGCACCGGGTGAGGTGGAATTATTTCAAGGACGTTCGTACAAGTCTTACCGTGGCATGGGTTCACTAGGGGCGATGGCAAAAGGCTCTAGCGACCGTTACTTCCAGGATGGTTCGGAAAATGCGGCGGATAAGCTCGTGCCGGAAGGTATCGAAGGCCGTGTGCCATACAAAGGGCCCTTGGCTCCAATCATTCACCAGATGATGGGCGGGTTGCGTTCTAGCATGGGTTACGTGGGCTGTAAGGATATGGAAGAAATGCGCACCAAGCCGCAGTTTGTGCGGATTTCCAGCGCGGGTATGCGTGAATCGCACGTTCATGACGTGACTATTACCAAAGAATCGCCAAACTATCGGGTGTAATTGATGACACAGAATATTCATGCGGATCGTGTACTGATCCTCGATTTCGGTTCGCAATATACGCAGTTGATTGCGCGGCGTGTGCGCGAGGTTGGGGTTTATTGTGAGATTTACCCGTGGGATGTGGAGGCCGAGGCTGTTGCTGCATTTGGTGCGAAGGGCATTATTTTGTCCGGTGGCCCTGAATCGGTGACGGATGTTGAACCGCCGAAAGCGCCTGAGAATGTGTTTACGCTGGGTGTACCGGTGTTGGGCATTTGCTACGGGATGCAGACGATGGCGGTGCAACTCGGTGGTGCGGTGGAATCGTCCAGCCATTGCGAGTTTGGTTATGCGCAAGTGCGGGCGCGTGGGCATACCGAATTATTACGTGAAATTGAAGACCACGTTTCCCCTGAAGGCTTCGGCTTGCTGGATGTGTGGATGTCGCATGGCGATAAAGTCACCGCGATGCCGGAAGGCTTTAAGCTGATGGCAAGCACCGATTCCGCGCCGATTGCGGGGATGGCGGATGAGTCGCGGCATTTCTACGCGCTGCAATTCCACCCGGAAGTGACGCATACCAAACAGGGCAAGCGCATTTTGCAACGCTTTGTGCAGGGCATTTGCGGTTGTGCAGGGTTGTGGACGACGGCGAATATCATCGAGGAAAACATCCGCTTGGTGCGCGAAAAAGTGGGTTCGGATGAAGTCATTTTGGGCTTGTCCGGCGGGGTGGATTCGTCCGTGGTCGCGGCATTGTTGCACAAGGCGATTGGTACACAATTGACCTGTGTATTCGTGGATACCGGCTTGCTGCGTTACCGCGAAGGCGATCAGGTGATGGCGATGTTCGCCGAACACATGGGGGTGAAAGTGATCCGGGTAGATGCGGAGGAACGTTTCCTCTCAGCCCTTGCGGGTGTCACTGACCCGGAGAAGAAGCGCAAGATTATTGGCGGGTTATTCATTGATATTTTCGATGAGGAATCGTCCAAGCTGACTTCGGCGAAATGGTTGGCGCAAGGCACGATTTACCCCGATGTGATCGAATCTGCGGGTGCAAAAACCGGCAAGGCGCATTTGATTAAGTCGCACCATAACGTCGGCGGTTTGCCAGAAAACATGAAGCTGGGGCTGGTCGAGCCGTTACGCGAATTGTTTAAGGATGAAGTGCGCGTGATGGGGGTGGAACTCGGTTTGCCGCCGGAAATGGTGTATCGCCACCCGTTCCCAGGCCCTGGTTTGGGCGTGCGGATTCTGGGTGAGGTGAAGAAGGAATACGCGGATTTGCTGCGTTTGGCTGACCATATTTTCATTGAAGAACTGCGCAAGCATGATTTGTATGACAAGACTTCGCAGGCGTTCGCGGTGTTCTTGCCGGTGAAATCGGTGGGCGTGACCGGCGATGGGCGGCGTTATGATTATGTGATTGCGTTGCGGGCGGTGGAAACGATTGACTTTATGACGGCGCGTTGGGCGCATTTGCCGTATGAGTTGTTGGATCTGTTGTCGCGGCGGATTATCAATGAGATACGCGGGGTTTCGCGGGTGGTTTATGATATTTCGGGGAAACCTCCGGCTACGATTGAGTGGGAGTAGGGAAGCCCCCCCATCCCCGGCCCTTCCCCCGCAGGGGGTGAAGGGAGTAAGAGGTGGGGTTAGTCGTAGTGGTAGCGGCAGGCGATGATGGTTAGGTATTCGTCGTCTGCGGCGTAGACTATGCGGTTGGTTTCATCAATGCGGCGTGACCAAAAGCCTGCTAGGTTGTGCCGCAGTGGTTCGGGTTTGCCGATGCCTTCAAAGGGCGTGCGTTTGGTGTCTTCAATGAGTTTGTTGATGCGTTTGAGTGTCTTTTTGTCTTGGGTTTGCCAGTATAGGTAGTCCGCCCATGCTTCATCTGTCCATGCCAACTTTTTAGTCATTGATCAGTTCTCTGGGCGTAGCTTTGCCTTGGCGGAACTGTTCAATGGATTTTTGCAAATGTGCGGCATTCGCCGGTGTTTTCAGCAGGTACAAGGTTTCCATCAGGCTGTTGTAATAGTCGAGCGACATTACCACGGCATCTTCGGCATCACGGCGGGTAATGATGGTGCAATCGGCATCTTCGACGACGCGGTTGAGGACGGTCTTGAGGTTATTGCGGGCTTCGGAGAAGGTAACGACTTGCATAGGGGACTCCAGACTTGTGCTGTATTGCGGACAAGTCTAGTGTTTGTGGGTGTTAACTTCAAGTTGTTATTGCTTGCGTATCCTTTGTTCAGTCGCTATAAAGAAAAATAATTTTTACGGGCTGGAGAAATGAAAATGGCACAGAAACTGGAACTGGCAGAAGTCATTAAGGCGTTGCGCGAGGAATTAAACCTTGCCAAGCGTGATGGAGAAAGGCAAGGCATTCGTTTTAACATCAACAATGTGGACATCGAACTGCAAACAGTGGTTGAACGTAAAGTGGATGCGGGTGTATCTGGCAAAGTGCGCTTCTGGGTGATTGATGCGGATGCGAAAGCCAACGGTGAACTGAAAGATGCTGTGACCCAGAAAATCAAACTCAGTTTGCAGGTGGTTGATGAGAGTAACCCTGATCCCCAAACGGGTAAAGCCGGTGTGGCTCAAATTTCTACCCGTAAATGATGTGATGGGTTCAGAGAGCAACGCCAATGAATCCCAATCTGATTGTAAAAATCAAAGCACCCGACACAGATGGAAAGTCATCCATTGGGACAGGCTATCCCATCAGCCATGAATGGGTGATAACTGCCCGTCATGTCGTTGATTTTCGTGATAGAAGCAGTGCGCCGATTACGCTTGAATGGTCAACACTTCTTGAAGCAGTCACCGTTATGGGTGTTGAACTGCTGGATAATGATATTGCCTTGCTTCGTTGTGATGTACCAGCCGAACTGGGGGAAGTCACCTGTTCACCTGTGTTTAAACTTCCACCTGAGCGTATGGGCTGGAAAAGTGCCGGTTATCCCGATGTCAATGATTGTGAATTGTTTGATGCTATAGGAATGTTTGGCGTTGATCTTGGCAAAGCAGTGGTTAGTTTGACATTGGATGATACGTGTCGATTGGATCAATGGGGTGGTATGTCGGGTGCGCCTGTGTTCAAAGATAACAGCTTGTGCGCCGTCATCATTGAACATGATCAGCGCATGGAAAAGCGGCTCACAGCCATTTCAATTCCGTGGCTATTGCACAATGAAAAATTATTTCGTGAAATCGTCAAGCCTGCTAAGCAGGTAACAGCCCAATTGCACGTCAAGGTAAAAGCCGAAGCGACGCGCATTTTGGATGGACAAGCGGTGCTGCGCGAGAAATTGAAAGTCGCCTTGACGCTGGATTCCGGTGCTATGGCGACTGACATCGCAGCGTACCTTGTTGAAAAGCAAGAGGCTGGTCAAGCCATTGGAGTGCTCGCTCAAATCTCCTTGGAGCTGGATAAGAAAAAGCCGGAATCACTCAAAGAGCGGTGGGAAGATTATTTAACCGATGTTGAGCAATTGTGCGGCTGGTTGTTGATCAATAGCGTTGATCCTGACTGGTGGCTTCAACATGAGGCAAGTTTGCAAAGCATTGCCCAAGATAGCGTTACCCGTAGTTTATCGCTGGATACGCAAGCCTATGTGGAAGTCATCATTTCGCGCAGTTTATTACAGCAAGCCCGCTATGATCTTGATGAATACGGTGATCCCATACCCGCCAGCAGTATTCATGACCCGATGGTGTTTGATGGGCATACGGCGGGTGCATCCGATATTCAGATATTGAGTGAGATTTTTAAGCAATTGCGACGAGTCGACAGCGCACCGCAAGATGTTGATAGGCTTCTGGCTGATATACAAAAAACTGCCCGTGCCTTATCGAAACGTCAAGGTGGTAAACCGATCTATTACATCGTTTCTAATACTTATTTGGAGATGTTAAAGGATTTGGCTTGTTACCCGAAGCTGAAAGAAAAACTAGCAGGATGTGTACAGTTCATCTGTTGTGTGCAAACGAGTCTTGATGAGTTGTCGCCTTGTCGTGAAGATCAAAGTTCGTTGCTGGAAGATCTAGCCGTTATACTCCGACTCAAGAACCCCAAGCGAGTAGTTGCCCATGCCTGAACAAAGAGTGCCGAAGCTCAACGACTTCATTCCCTCAAGTCTTACCGTTTCCAATCCGGGGCGTAAGTTGCACCATGTTTTCAATGAAGATGATTGCTACGCACTGTGGGCGGCATATTCCGCAGGGCGACCGTTGTTGGTGAGAGGAAAACCGGGGACAGGTAAGAGCCAGATGGCAAAAGCGATAGCCGAACAATTGGGCTGGGCATTTGTCAGTGAAGTCATACACGGTAGTACCGAACTTAGCGATTTGCATTGCCACTTTGATGCGATAGGGCGTTTAGGTGAAGCGCAAGCACGTAGTATGGGTAACGATTCACCCCCAGCATCAGGTTGCAGCGCGACCCAAGACCGGCTTAATCCGCTGAATTTCCTTTCGCCCGGTGTATTCTGGTGGGCTTATGATTGGCAGGCTGCCGCGTATCAGTATCAAGCCTGTTATACCCGCTTACGCCCTGAACCGTTAAAGCCCGACAGCACAACCCCGCAAGGTAAAACATGGCAGCCACAAACAGGCGGTGTTGTGTTGCTCTTGGATGAAATTGATAAAGCCGAGCCTGATTTGCCGAATGGTTTGCTGGAAACCTTGGGGCAGTACCGTTTCAGTGTTCCTTACCTGCATGATACCCAGCGGACTGATGCGAACAGTGTATTGAATAACCCTGTGCAAGCTGATCCTTTGCGGGTGTTGGTGGTGATTACCACGAATGAAGAGCGTGAATTGCCCTCTGCCTTCGTGCGCCGCTGTTTTGTACACACTTTGAAAATGGAAGAGTCCCCCGAAAAAATAACGGTGACATGGCATGATGAGACTGTTGAAAAACGCCATGTGTGGTTAGTGGAACGCGGTCAATTGCATTTTGGTAGCCGTATTGCGGATGCTGTCTATTTGCAGGCGGCTAAACAGCTATGGGCTGATAGGGAAGGGGATACCCAAAACCGTTATCCACCGGGATTAGCGGAATACATCGACTTGTTGAGTGCTTTGCAATCGTTGGAGAAAACAGAACAACAAACCCGGCTTAATAAAATAGCCCGTTATGCCCTGAAAAAAGAAGTGGACGGTTAAACAATGGCATGGGGGCGGTTGGCACTGCTACAAGCGGCGGGAGAAGAGGATGCCAAGCTGCAAAAAATGGCGACAGTGTTTGGTTATGTCAAACAGTCTGCGCCAGAACCGCTTATCGTTGATGATGCCGATACCGCTTCACACCACACCACTTCAACGCTGATACCGTCTGAAACGACATCAGACGTAGCCATTCCACAACGCCCACCTGCCCGTTTTTTACGGGTCAATAAAATCACCCGTTCAACAGAGCCGGACAAACAAGCGTCGGACTATCTGCATGACCCCGCCATGCGTTTATTGCCTAATGCAAACAGCACGGATTCATACCATTTTGCACCGCCACCACCCTTATTGCCGCTCTCACGTCTTGTTCCATTTTTGTTGAATAGCCTTGGGGTGTCTCGCGCCAGCAAACGTTTGGATCAGCAACGACTGGCACGCCAAGTGGCATTGGGTAAAGCGTTGCAGCGTTTACCGCAGATGTCGCGCCAACATTGGGCGCAACGTTTGCATATTATTGTGGATGCAGGGCTGCATTTAGAACCGTATTGGGGCGATTTTGCGCGTGTCATCCAACAATTCAAGGCGTTGTTGGGTGAGGATGCTGTTGAAGCTATCCGTTTTGAGGATACGGCTTGGTCTGGGGAAATACCTGATTGCATCCCGTGGCTGGGGCAGGCGGATGACGAGTGGCAACAGTGGCAACTCCCACCAGCGGATGTGCCGATTTTGGTCTTGGGGGATTTGGGGGTAACAGCCGATAATGTTAGTGCCAGTGCCAACTGGTCACGCTTGCTCAAGGTATTGCGTTCGCATCCTGCACCCCTACTGACGCTCAGCCCGGTGATGCGCTCCCCGCGCCAGCGGTGGCTATGCCGCACATTCAAGCCGCACCCTTTAAATGATGCTTATCGGTTGCCACGTCATCCGGGGCAAAATGGCTTTGCGTTGACGGCAGCTTCACTTGTTCCGATGAGTGAGATTCTGGCTTTATTGTCGTGTTTGCCGGTGGTGGATACGGGGTTATTGCGGCGTTTGCGGCTGGCATTGCATTGGGGCGGTAGTGAGCGGGAAGGCGAAATCTGGAATCACCCTGACATTCGCCGCATTGGATTAGGTATCCGTTTGGATGAGCGGGTAGCAGAACACTACCGCCAAGACTATCAAACGCATTTCGCCGGTTCGCAGCAATCCGAAACATTGTGGCAGCTTGTGCAAGCGCATCACGCCTCTGCTTTTGAGGGGTTGCGGCAACTGGAAAAACTGAATCAGTGTGTGTTGGAGCAGCGCGATGATGCCGCGTTGCGGGATTATCTGCAACGCTTGTGTGCCACTGTTACCCAAGAGGGACAAGGTTCAGCACGGCATAAAACCTTGGTGATGCAATGCCGCACTATTCTGGCTTCTAAACCAGAAAGTATCTGGCGCAGTGAGCATAATGAGCTGGCGTATCACTTGTTTGGGGTGGCTTATGCAGAAGACATTCGGGCGGGTAAGTGGCCTGAGCAATTGGAAAAAGGCTTTGATCCGGCACGATTGCAGTGGGTGCTGGATACAAAAGCACGAGAAGAATGGGTTCAGTGGCAGGTAGTGCAAGTCGGTGATCAGGGACAATTTAAGCTACAACAAGCACAACGGGCAGATGGGTTGGCAATAACACCTGTTGCGGAATTCAGTGCGTTGCGTGGTTTGCCGCCGACGGTGTTGTTTCCTCCTATTGATGGTGGTCAGCGTTTTATCGCAGTGGACGGGGCTGTTTATCAAGCCGAACAGGGATTGGTTGGAATCGAATCAGCTACCCATTGGATTGAATTGCAAGGTATCACTAAGCCGAGTTGGGCAAATAAAATTTGGCGTGACAACAAAGGTTTGCAGGCAGAGATCATTTTTGCTGGCGAGGCGTATGTTGTTAAGTGGGTTGAGTCAGTCGATGCCGTGATGAGCAGTTGGCAGTGGCCTAAACCTTTTGGACAGGAATTCTTGCGTGACAAATATGATTATCTGGCAGGGTTAGGATTGTATGTCGACCTTTCCATTCAAGGCATTACCCAACGCTTCCGCTGGATTGAACCCGGCACATTCCTCATGGGTTCGCCCGAATCCGAAGCAGACCGTGAACCGTGGACAAAAGGCAGTGAAACCCAACACCCAGTCATCCTAACCCAAGGCTTCTGGTTGGCGGATACCACCGTTACCCAAGCCCAATGGCAAGCTGTCATGGGCAACAACCCCAGCCATTTCACTGATCACCCCAATAACCCGGTCGAACGAGTAAGTTGGAACGACATTCAAGATTTTATCCAAAAACTCAACACCTTTATTCCCAGTCTACAAGCCAAACTCCCCACCGAAGCCCAATGGGAATATGCCTGTCGTGCTGGCACGACCACACCGTTTTCGTTCGGCAATAACATCACCCCAGAGCAAGTTAATTACAACGGAAATTACCCCTACGCAAATGGCAAAGAAGGTCTATATAGAGAAAAGACCGTTCCCGTCAAATCCCTCCCAGCCAATCCGTGGGGTTTGTATGAAATGCACGGCAACGTGTGGGAATGGTGTCAGGATGTGTGGCAAGAAAAATTACCGGCTTCGCCGGTTAAAGACCCGGAGAGTGTCGCCGGAGGCGACCAAGGAGCGGGCGTTGGGCGCGTCATTCGCGGCGGCTCGTGGCACGGCCACGGTAGGGGCGTGCGTTCTGCCTGCCGTCGCAGGGACGAGCCTGATGACCGTAACTCCTACTTGGGTTTTCGCCTTGCCCTAGGTCTTGAGCTCAGGTCTGGTCAGGGCGGCGGAGCCGCAGAACACGCAAGAGCGGACGACGGGGACGCGGGCAGACGTGTCGCGGGCGACGCGGCAGACCGTGGCAGCGTCGGGAGCGGCGACAAACCCACAGTGGCAGAGCGCATGACGGAGTACGTGGCAGAAGGATTCAAAAGCATGACGAATTTATTCAGGAAGAAAAAATGAAGCACAAGTTTTTCATCATCCCCGCCAAAGACCCTCACCCCAACCCCTCTCCCAGAGGTAGAGGGGCTAAGAAGTAGGATGTTATGACAATAATAAATCGTGAGAAATCTCGCCTGCTTCGGCAACAACAAACACCCGCAGAACAGTGCTTGTGGCAGCAATTGCGCAATCGCCAACTGGATGGTTACAAGTTTCATCGCCAGTATGCTATCGGTCACTATATCGTGGATTTTGTCTGCCGAGCGAAAAAGCTCATTGTGGAACTGGACGGTATCCATCATGCAGAAGTTGATCAGGTAGAATATGACCAAATCCGTACCCAATTTCTCATCGCACAGGGCTACCATGTCTTACGTTTCTGGAACCGTGACATCGAAGCATCCATGCCAAGTGTTTTAGATAAAATTCATTCAGTGTTGAAGACCCTCACCCCCCAGCCCCCTCTCCCGGAGGTAGAGGGGGAGCAAGATACCGACCCAAATTCTTCCCTCTTAAGCCCCTCTACCTCTGGGAGAGGGGTTGGGGTGAGGGTCTTCCCATGATCTACCGTAACCACCTCTCCCCACCCACCTTCCCCTACGCTTGGGCATCCGACTGGGGCGAAGACCGCTACGGCCTGTGGCAAGCCTTCACCTACAAAGACGTGCGCCACGCCTTCCGCTGGATACAACCCGGCACTTTCCAGATGGGTTCACCCGAAAATGAAGAAGGTCGTGATAGTGATGAAGACTTACACCAAGTCACGATCACCCAAGGCTTCTGGCTTGCTGAAACCACTGTCACCCAAGCTCTGTGGCAAATCATCATGGGCGAAAATCCCAGTAACTTCAAAGGCGACAACCGCCCAGTCGAAAAAGTAAGCTGGAATGATACCCAAGCCTTCATCGACAAACTCAACCAAATCCACCCCGATTTAAACGCCCGCCTGCCGTGGGAAGCCGAATGGGAATACGCCTGTCGTGCCGGAACCCAAACTCCGTTCCACTTTGGCGGCAAGGATGATTTGAGTCTGGAAAAAGTGAACTATTCGGGTGAGTGGGATAAGTGGAGTGACAAGGGCGAAACCAAGGAAGTTAAAACTTACCCATGTAATGTTTGGGGATTATACGAAATGCACGGCAACGTCTGGGAATGGTGCGCAGACCAATGGCAAGCAAATCTTGGCAAAGACGACATACTCTTTAGCCCCTCTACCTCAGGGAGAGGGGTTGGGGTGAGGGAAACCGCCGGAGGCGGTCAAGAACAAGAAGCAGGCGTTGAGCGCGTCATTCGCGGCGGCTCGTGGTTCAACGACGGTAGGGACGTGCGTTCTGCCTACCGTCGCGGGAGCGGGCCTGATGACAGTAACGTCAACTTGGGTTTTCGCCTTGCCCTAGGTCATGCGGGCGCAGGTTAGGAACAGGGCGGCGGAGCCGCAAAACAGGTAAAAGCGCACGGCTCTGACGCGGGCAGGCGTGGCGGGACGCCACGACAGACCGTGGCAGTGCCGGGAGCGTAGGACGCCGTTGTAGGTCGGGCTTCAGCCCGACATCTTTCAAAAATGCGGCATGATTAACAAGGCACGCTTGTGATTGTCGGACTAAAGTCCGACCTACAGGGTGTTATTGGGAGCAGCGATGGCGTGCGTGTGGAGGTGGTGAAATTAAAATGATATGGGTATAGTTAACAGCAATAAAAATCCAAAGGCACTGCCATGTTACATTTTCTGCGCATCCTCTCCCTCTGGCTGTTATTGCTCACTACCGCACACGCCAACCCGCTTGCCCCCGAAAACGTCCCCGACCCGCTCAAACCGTGGATAGGCTGGGTGTTAGATGGGCAAAAAGACCTGCAATGCCCCTACCTCTTCAACGCCGCAGAACGCCAATGTGCATGGCCGGGGCGCTTAGATTTGCAACTCACCACCACCGGCGGCACGTTCACCCAACACTGGGAAGTCTACGGCGAAACCCAAATCCGCCTCCCCGGTGACGCACAACACTGGCCGCAGCAAGTGCAAAATAGCCCCAATATCCCCTTGGCAGTGCTGGAAAAAGACGGTTATCCGGTTGTCACCCTCCCCGCAGGCAGCCACGATCTCAGCGGGCAATTCGTCTGGGATAAACTCCCCGAAGCCCTCTTCGTTGCCCCGACCAGCGGCTTGGTGCAACTCAGCGTCAATGGCGCAAACATCGCCACCCCCGAATTCAACGCCGCTGGCAGTTTATGGCTCAGTCAAACCAACCAAGAAGCCAGCGAAGACAACCTCGAAGTGCAAGTATTCCGCAAAGTGTTGGATTCGCACCCGCTCGAAGTCACTACCCACATCCAATTGCGCGTCGCAGGCAAGCAACGCTACGCTGAATTCACTCCGGTGTTGCTGGACGGTTTTATCCCGCTGCACCTCGACAGCCCCTTACCCACGCGCATGGGGCAGGACGGCAAGCTGCAAGTTCAACTGCGCCCCGGCGAATGGACGCTCAAACTCACCGGACGCGCCCTCACCAATGTCACCGAATTAGCCTTGCCCGTGAGTTCTACCCCCTGGCCCAGCGAAGAGGTTTGGGTATTTGAAACCGACCCAACGATGCGCCAAGTGCAGGTCGACGGCGTGAATAGCGTTGACCCCAGCCAAACCCGCTTGCCGGATACCTGGGCAAGTTTGCCAGCCTATCTGCTCACCAGTGGCAGCAAAATGACCTTGGCAGAACAACATCGCGGCATGGCAGACAGCCCGGCGCAACTCAATTTAACCCGCCAACTGTGGCTGGATTTCGACGGCAACGGCTACACCCTGCAAGACCAGTTGACGGGAACACTGGCGCAACAGTCACGGCTGGAAGTGCTGCCCGATATTCACCTCGGCAGGGTCAGCATTGACGGCACACCGCAATTGATTACCCAACAAGCCGCCGATCAAGCCGCTGGCGTGGAAGTCCGCCAGCGCAATCTGGCACTCGAAGCCGATAGCCGTTACGTCGCCGCCCGTTCCAGCCCGCCGGTCAGCGGTTGGCAACAGGAATTGCAGCAAGTGACCACCACCTTGCACTTGCCGCCCGGCTGGTTGCTGTTTGCGGCGAGTGGCACGGACAATTTGCCGCTGACGTGGTTGCAGCAATGGAGCTTGCTGGACTTGTTTCTGGTGTTGCTGACCACGGTGGCAACCGGCTATTTATTTGGCTGGCAATGGGGCACGGTGGCAGGGCTTGCCTTATTGCTGACTTGGCATCAACCGAATGCGCCACGTTTGTTGTGGTTGAATCTGTTGGCGGTCACGGCGTTGCTGCGTTCCGTGCCGGAAGGGGCGATTCAACGCTGGTTGGGGCGTTACCGCTGGTTGAGCTTGCTGGGATTGGTGCTGGTGATTTTGCCATACACCATTGATACGGTGCGCTTGGCGCTGTATCCGCAGTTGGAATACAGCACCAGTGGTGGCATCAATGGCGTGGTCTATGAATCAGCCGCCGCACCTGCCGCTGAGGATGAGATGGTAAGGTTCGCAGATCAAGCCGCTATGCCTGCCGCTCCAGCACCTGCCTCCATGATGAAATCGGAGAATTATGCGCGTGAGAAAATGAGTAGTTTGGCAAACATCAGCGCGTATCCTGAGGCACGACTCGCCAAACAGCAGGTCAATCTGCGTGAAATCGACCCGAATAGCATGATTCAAACCGGCCCCGGCTTACCCACATGGCAATGGAATCAGGTGCGTCTGGAATGGTCAGGGGTGATTCAACCCGATGAGCGCATGGGCTTGTGGCTGATTTCGCCGCTGGCACATTCGCTGCTCAAAGTATTGGGGGTGATGATTATGCTGATTTTGGCGGCACGTTTGGCACTGGTTTCCGGCAAATTAGCAGCGTTGTGGCAAGCGACACAATCCGCCAAACGCGGTTTGCCATTGGCACTGTTACTGGTGATGACTACATCATGGGCATTGATCGTGCCGCCAGCGGCTTGGGCGGAGACTCCTGTCGTTGCAGAAATGCCCGCCGCCTCAGTGGTGCAAAGCGCGAACACACCCGACCCCAGCCTGCTAGAAACCTTGCAAGAACGTTTGCTACGTGCGCCGGAGTGTTTGCCGAACTGTGCGCAAATCGAGCAAATGAACCTCAATGTGGGGAATGATGGCTTGCAAATCCGGCTGCGGGTACACACGGCTACCGCCGTTGCCGTGCCATTGCCGGGGAGTCAAAGCACGTGGTTGCCACAAACGGTGTTGGTGGATGCGCAACCCACGCAAGCCTTGCGCCGTGATGCTGAGCAACAATTGTGGGTGGTCTTAGCGCAAGGTCAGCACGAGGTGGTCTTGCAAGGCGCTATTCCCACCCGCAGCAGCATCGCCATGCCTTTGCCGCTGAAACCGCATCGCGTGACTTGGCAAGGCGAAGGCTGGCAGGTGGACGGTATCCGTGACAACGGTGTGCCAGAAGCCCAGCTTCAACTAAACCGCACCACCGCCAGCAACGATAACACCGTGCAAGACATGCCGACCTTGCCCGCGTTCGTCAAAATTTCGCGGCGCTTGGATTTGGGGCTGGATTGGTATGTCACCACCACCGTTAGCCGCGTGTCTGACAGTGCCGCGCCGATCAGCTTGGCGATTCCGTTGCTGGCGGGCGAACAGCCATTGAGTGAGCAATTCACCCTCAAAGATCAGGCGCTGCAAATCAATCTCAAACCACAGCAAAACACGCTGGAATGGACATCACGTCTACCGCAGACCGCAGCATTGCAGCTTACCGCCAGCCAAAACAACGCTTGGTTAGAAGAATGGCGCATTGCTGCCAGCCCGGTATGGCACGTCGATGCCACCGGCTTGCCTGCTAACGCTTATGAAGAAGCCGACGCACAAGGCACGTTATTGTGGAAACCCTGGGCAGGCGAAACCCTGAGCTTGGCGGTTAACCGTCCGCAAGGCACTGCCGGGCAAACCGTGACGCTGCTTGCCAGCCAGATGCAAGTCGAGATTGGCAAACGCGCCCGTGATGTCAGCTTGCGCCTGAATTTGCACAGTAGTCGGGGTTCGCAACACAGCATTAGCCTGCCAGAAGACGCGGTGGTGCAAAGCTTGACGATTGATGGCACCAAACAAGCGATTCAACAGCAAGCGGGCAAGGTGATCTTGCCGTTATTGCCGCGCAAACAAGAAGCGGTGCTGGAATGGCAGGAAAACGGCGCATTGCCTTTGCATTACACCTTCCCGGCGGTCGATTTGGGTTTGCCGAGTGTCAATAGCGAATCACGCTTGCAAGTGCCGCAAGACCGTTGGGTATTGTGGACGCATGGGCCATTGCTGGGGCCTGCGGTGCTGTTCTGGGGCATGGTCGTGGTGTTGCTGGTGTTTGCACTGGTGTTGGGGCGTTCCAACATTACGCCGTTGAAAAGCTGGCAATGGTTCTTGCTGGGCATTGGGTTGAGCCAAAGTACGCCGTTTTTGATGGTGTTAATGGCGTTCTGGCTGATTGCTTTGGCGTTGCGGAGCAAAGTGTCACGCGCTGACTGGGCGCGACCTTACTGGCAATTTAATCTGATGCAAGTGGGTTTGGCAGGCTTGACCTTGGTGGCGTTAGCGACTTTGGTGGGGGCGGTTGCCAATGGCTTGCTGGGGTCGCCGGATATGCAAATCACCGGCAACGGTTCATGGGCGCAACAATTGCAATGGTATCAAGATCGCGTGGCAGGATTATTGCCACAGGCAGGCGTGATCAGCGTGCCGATTTTGTATTACCGCTTGCTGATGTTGGCTTGGGCGTTGTGGTTAGCTGTCGCGCTGCTCGGTTGGTTGCGTTGGGGCTGGACTGCCATTAACCATGGCGGTTTGTGGCAGCCTCATATTTCTGTTACCCAAACGCCTACCGTCAGCGTTGCGCCCGCAGGCCCGATGAATGCGCCTGCCACAGGCGGCACGGATTCGGGTTGACGGGCAACGGCGACGGCAATGTGGTCGGTTCCCACGATAGTGCCGATGGTCGGGTCAAAGCCTTTCCAGCCTGCACCGGGGAGGAACACTTCTGCCCAGGCATGGGTTGCGCCGAAATCGGTCGGGGCAAGTTGTGTGTGTAGATAACCACTGACAAAACGGGCGGCGAAACCTAAACGCCGTGCCGTTTCCATGAACAGATACGCCGAATCACGGCACGACCCTGTGCCACGGGTGAGCGTGTCGGTCACGGATTGCACCCCCGGCTCTTCACGTAACTGATATTTCAGGGTTTGTTGAATGCGCTCGGCAAGGCGTTGCAGCAAGCTGTACGTCTGAATTTTTTCACCCGGTTGCCAGAGGCTTGCTACCCAGCGTTCCAGCAAGGCACTGGGTGGATCGCCTGCTTGTCGGTAGGGGGCTAATACTGCTTGATCATCCGGCAGGTAGGTGAACGGGTAATAGGTGGCGTAATCGGCGACCAGAAAATCCAGCGGGGCTTCGTTGTATTGCTGGATGATAATGGTGCTTTCGATCACCAGTTGCGTGGTCGGGGTTTTGAACGTGGCGATGGCGACCGAATTGTCTTCCACATCACGATGCCAGCGCAGGGTGGCAGCGGGCGTGATGTTTAAGTTTGAAGATTCGATGCGTAATTCGTAGCCTTCACGAGGGCGCAGGCGTAAGGTGTGTGGTTCAAGGCGCACAATGCCGGGGAAGTTGTAGTAGGTGCGGTGTAGGATTTTATAGCGTTGCATAAAGGTGATGCTCTAACTGTTCATTCAGAAGTGAAATGACACAACGCAGCATAACACTTGCAGGCTTGTTGAGGGTGTATACAATTTTCTAAGGTAAGTAGGGGCGAAAAAATTTCCGCCCCTACCCGCAGTCCTTCCAACCTCAGGCAGCCGCCCTGTGAGTTTTATGAACTGGCATTCTGCTAATTAAATGACCGTTCTCGTTGTAGGCATACATCAGTATACCCTTACGTACATGCACGGCATCCGGTGTATAACCTTGTAGCCCATCCTCTGGATTACATCCTACTGCTGAAATGGAAGTCTGCTGCCTGCCTTTTTCATCGTAAATATAAACCAATGTACCTTTTTGAATAGCTTTACCGATTGCCATGAATAATACTCCTCGTTTATTAATTAGTTGATCGTCAATTTATGACGTTTGGTGTTTTCTTTCTTGGTCAGGGTGATTTAAACAAAGAACTCATGTGGTGGCACAAACTTCCGCGCTATCTCGGTTTCTGCTTCGAGCCAATCTTCCAGTTCATTTCCGGGTTTAAAACCTCGCGCTTGTGCTTTGTAATAAGCGGCAACCTTAACCTTACTGTGATTGTTAGCTCGCCACCCATTACTTTTCGTATAATTTGCGTGCACTTCCAAGGCTTCAGTATTGCCAATTTCAGGATACGGGGTCATGTTGATCACCTCCCTATGACAACCGAAAACAATTTAATCAATCTTTCTTTCCTCGCTACGCTATCATACCAAGGAGCGATGATTGGGAATGTCGCTATATCCATGAGTTTCTTGAGGCGTAAACCGCTACATAGGTATAAACGGGTGAATTCCATCAATAATATCAGCGAATGCAAACAAGCCTTGCAAGACTTGAAAGAGCGCGAGGAGCGTATCAAGGCGATTGTCAACACTACCGCTGATGCCATTATTGTCATTAACGGCAGGGGTTGCATTGAGCATTTCAATCCGGCAGCAGAGCGCATGTTCGGTTATGAAGCGTCTGAGGCTATCGGCAAGAATGTCAGTATGTTGATGCCGTCGCCGCACCGCGAGCAGCATGACGGTTATCTGGCCCGCTACCTGCAAACCGGCAAGCCCCATATTATTGGTATGCGCCGCGAGCTGGTCGGGCAACGCCAGGATGGTTCACTGTTCCCGTTGGAACTGGCGGTTAGTCGGGTAGATCATCTGGAATATTTCACAGCCACCATCCATGATCTCTCTGTACACCGGGCGTTGGAGCAGCAATTGCTTGCCATTGCCGAGCAAACCCAGCGTCAGATTGGTCAGAGTTTGCACGATGATGTGGGGCAGGAACTCACCGGTATGAGCATGAAACTGCAATCATTGAAAAAATATTGTGCGGATTCTAAGGCTCCCGAACGCCAGTTGCTGGATAGCATCATTGCCGATTTGAACCGTACCCGCCAAAAGTTGCGCACACTCTCGCACGGGCTGATTCCCGTCGCAGTCGATGCTCAAGGTTTACCCCATGCATTGCAGGAACTGGCAGCAGAAATCAATCGGCTGGATGGGGTTATTTGTCGCTTCACCTGTTGTGATGGGGTACAAGTGCAGAGTAATTTGGTTGCCAACCAGCTTTTCCATATTGCTCAGGAAGCGGTGAACAACGCTGTGCGCCATAGCCAAGCCAAGACGATTGATATTGTGCTGGAAGCTGTCGGGCAGCAGATCAGCCTGCTCATCACCGATGATGGTTGTGGTATCCCTGTTAATGGGCAACGTAACCATCGGGGGATGGGCTTACCCATTATGAAATACCGTGCAGGCGTTATCGGTGGAAGTTGCGTGATTGAAGCGCTGGCAACAGGCGGGACGCAAGTATCCTGCCAAGTATGGGATAAGCGATGAAACAGGACAAAGCGTGCCGGATTTTTATCGTTGATGACCATCCGGCGGTGCGTCAAGGGGTGATGGCGATTGTCTCCCACGAGCCGGACATGCTGATTTGCGGTGAGGCCAGCGGTGTGCCGGATGCCATGCCGCAAATAGCTACCCTCATGCCTGACGTGGCAGTGATCGACATTTCACTGAAGTTTGGCAATGGCATTGATCTGGTCAAGCGTGTCAAGGCGGAATATCCAAGCGTCAGGATGCTGGTCTGGTCAATGTTCCCTGATACCTTGTATGCTGCACGCGCCTTGCGGGCAGGTGCATTGGGGTATCTTAATAAATCGGATTCCACTGAGCAGTTGGTTGATGCTATCCGAATGGTTGCCCAAGGGAAGATCTACCTGACAGAGGAAACCTCCTCGCGTCTCTTGCTGGAGAGGTTTAATAACCCAGTCCGGGAGGATGACGCACTACCGATTGATCTGTTGTCGGATCGGGAGCTGGAGGTTTTCAAGTTGATCGGTGAGGGGGTATCAACCCAGCAGATTGCCGAATCCATCATGCTCAGCATTTCTACCGTCGAAACTTATCGCCAGCGCATCAAGGCTAAACTGAACATTAATAGCAACACGGAGTTGGTACGCAGTGCAGTGCAATGGTTGCTGGAAACCAGCCAATAAAACTGATCACTGATTCTCAGATGAGTTTGGTCATGAAAATACGTTTAAAGGCAATGGTGGGAGGAAGAAGTGCGCTATCATAAATAACATAAGGTTGGCAATGTTTAAGAACATAAGGAGTTAACATCATGGCGATCTTAATTGTTGTTGCTAATGCAGCGGCAGCGCGTTTTTTTAGTGCCGAGCCGTTAAATGCAAATGCTCCGCTTATTGAGCTGGAAGATAAGGTTCACCCTAGCTCGCGTTTACATGGACGTGATTTGGAAACAGATTCACCGCCGCGTGTATTTGATTCACAGGGTCATGCACGTCATGCCATAGAACCGAAAACGGATATAAAAGAGCAGCAAGCGGATGCTTTTGCACTTGAGTTAAGTAATTATCTGGAAGAGATGCGTAATACTAATCGTTATGACAAGCTGTACATTATCGCATCCCCCCATTTCCTTGGCTTATTACGTGGACATTTTAAGCAGAGTGTAACGGAATTGCTGGCTGAAACTGTGGATAAAGACCTGACCCATCATTCGGTAGAAGACATCCGCGCCCATTTGCCTGATTTTATGTAATGGAATGCCGGGGGGCGCATGATGGAATATAAGGATTATTACAAAATTCTGGGTTTGACCAAAGAAGCCACACAGGATGAGATTAAGCGCGTCTACCGTAAATTAGCGCGTAAATACCACCCCGACATCAGCAAAGAAAGCAACGCTGAGGAACAATTCAAGGAAGTGGGCGAAGCCTACGAGGTCTTAAAAGACCCAGAGAAACGCGCCTCCTATGATCAGTTGGTTGCTGATTTACAAGCCAAGCGTGATTTTCGTCCACCGCCGCCGAGGAGTGGTGGAGCGGCACATTCTGCCGATTTTGATGATTTTCTTGCCAACTTGTTTGGGCAACGCGGGCGGGGTGGTGCAGGTGGTGCTGGTCGGGTGTATCAGGAAAACGGGGAGGATGTCCATGCCAAAGTGTCAATTGATTTGGAAGATGCCTACCGGGGTGCGACGCGCAGTTTGAACTTGCGCTCTTTCCAGCAAGAACGCAGCCTCAATATCAAAATCCCCAAAGGGGTTAAGCAAGGCCAGCATATTCGCTTGCAAGGGCAAGGCAGTCCCGGCATCGGTGGTGGTGCAGCAGGCGATTTGTATCTGGAAATCGCCTTCAATCCGCATCCGCTGTACCGCGTTGAAGCGCTTGATGTGTATCTGGAATTACCGATTGCGCCTTGGGAAGCAGCTTTGGGTGGCAGTGTCAAAGTGCCAACCCCCGATGGTGCAGTCGATATGAAAATTCCGGCGGGTGCATCCAGTGGGCGTAAGTTGCGCTTGAAAGGGCGGGGAATTCCCGCGCAGACACCGGGTGATTTCTATGTCACCTTGAAAGTCGTGATGCCAGACACCTTCAGTGACAAGGCCAAAGCACTGTACAGCGAATTGGCGCGTGAACAAGCCTTCAATCCGCGTGCCGGAATGGGAGTGTGAATGATGCAAATCGTGAAACGAGAGGAAATAGTCGAGGGTATTCTGGAAGAAAACGCACTGTTTTCGCTGGAGGAGCTGTGCCGTTCTTGTCGCCTGCCACTCGAACAGCTTTTGGAAATAGTGGACGAGGGGATTATTGAACCCGTTGATTACCAGCAAACCACCACCAGTTGGCAGTTCGCAGGCAATAGTGTGAGGCGGGTGCGTACCATAATCCGGCTTCAGCGCGATTTGGGTGTCAATCTGGCAGGTGCTGCTTTAGCGGTGGAATTGCTGGATGAAATTAAGGCGTTGCGGAACAGTCCCCATAGCGTCATCAACATCAACTGAATAAAGGTGTAGAAAATGTCTAGTGTCGGTTATCACGAACCTGCGGAAGAACTTTCCGCTGAAACCCGCGATATGCACCGTGCCATCGTGTCGCTCATGGAAGAGCTGGAAGCGGTGGATTGGTATAATCAGCGTGCGGATGCCCGTAAAGATCCAGAACTCAAAGCCATTCTTGAGCACAACCGTGACGAGGAAAAAGAACACGCCTCGATGGTGCTGGAATGGATTCGGCGTAAAGACGCACGGTTTTCCAAAGAACTCAAAGATTATCTGTTCACTGAAAAACCTATCGCGCATCACTAAATAACGGAATGTCAGGGACTAATTCCCCCTGACATGACCGCTGACCCAGCGCAAAATCTCCAGAGATACACCAATCCCCAGCACCAAAGCCATGCCCGCCACCAGTTGGGGAATACCCATGACGCTAAACCCCATAATGTCGCGCAGCACAGGAACGGTAAATACCACGACGAGCAGTAATCCCACAGCGCCGAACATCCGCCAAACCCACGGATTACTTGCCGTCAAACCATGCAGTAATGTCCGCGCCGCATCACGATTGGCAAGAATGAGCAAGCACAAACCCAGCACCAAGCCCATGAACATGGCTCCGCGTATTTCTTCAGCCTGAAAACCTTGCCCATCCATCAGCCAATACCCCAGCAACAGCACCTCAGCCACCGCAATGCCTTGAATGATGGGATAAAGTAGCGCACTAAACGCAAACGGCGAATCGGTCAATTTGCGCGGTTGGCGGGTCATGATGTCGCTGGCTTCTGGTTCAGCCTCGAACACAATCGAACAGGCGGGGTCGATCAGCAATTCCAGCAAGACGATATGCACGGGCAGCAACAGCACCGGCCAATGCAACAATGCCGGAATCAGTGCCAGCACAATAATCGGCATGTGTACCGCGAAGGTGAACGCGGTTGCCTTGGTGATATTGTCGTAAATGCGTCGCCCTTGCCGAATCGCCGCAACAATGCTGGCAAAGCTGTCATCCAGCAGTACCAAGGCAGCGGCTTCACGGGCAACATCCGTGCCGCGTTCACCCATCGCAATGCCAATATCGGCGGCTTTGAGGGCGGGCGCATCATTGACACCATCGCCGGTCATGGCGACCACTTCACCGTTTTGTTGCAGTATCTGCACCAGCCGTAGTTTTTGTTCGGGTTGCAAGCGGGTGAACATATCCACTTGCTGCAACTGCTCATGCAATTCGGCATCGCTGAGTGCCGCCACTTCCGCGCCCGTCATGACTGCGGTGCGGTCACTCAGGTTGACTTGTTGCGCAATCGCTCGTGCGGTGGCGGGGTGGTCGCCCGTCATCATGATAATGCGTACTCCAGCGGCACGGCATTCGGCAATAGCAGCGGGTACTTCCGGGCGAGGCGGGTCAACAAACCCTACTAATCCCAGAAACGTAAAGCTGAAATCGTGTTGGCTGGGCGGTAATTCCTTGCCTTGCCATTGACCTTTGGCAATGCCCAATACACGCAAGCCGCGCTCTGCCATGCTCAGCACTTGCTGGTGGATAATGTCACGTTCTGCGGCGGGCAAATGGCACAAATCCGCCACCGCTTCGGGCGCACCTTTGCACGCCAGCAAATGCTGGGTGGGGTCATTGCTGGAAAATACCTGTGTCATCGCCAGAATTTCCGCCGACAGGTCGTACTGAAATTCCGGTGCTTGTGAATGCCAATGTTCTGTGTCCTTCAACCATTGCTGGGCGAAGGTCTGAATGGCTTTTTCCATCGGGTCGAAAGGGTCGAGCGGCGTGGCTAACAGGGTGAATTCGGCGAGTTCGTGGAAGGTTTCCGGCAGGGCGTTTGCGCCTTCATTGGTGAACGTTGTACCTGCCGCGACCAATTCTTCCATCTTCATGCGGTTTTGGGTGAGCGTGCCGGTTTTGTCCACCGCCAGCACCGTGATTGCGCCCAAGGCTTCGACCGCTGACACGCGCCGCGTCAAGACTTGTTGCTTGGAAATACGCCATGCACCCAAGGCCAGAAACACGGTCAGGATGACGGGGATTTCTTCCGGCAAAATCGCCATCGCCAGCGCAATCCCCGATAACAAACTGTCCAGAAACGCCCGTCCGTCCCACAGCCAGCCCAGCAGTACTAGCAGCGTGGCGAAGGTCAAACCCACGATGGTCAGGATGATAATGAGCTTGCGCGAGGCTTGTTGCAGACCGGAAGGGGCTTCTTGCGTCGAGGCCAAGGCTTGCCCGATGCGCCCGACAGCGGTATTCACACCAATCGCGCTGACTTCCGCCATCCCCACGCCTTTGGTGACGACGGTGCTGGCAGATAAGGTGGTTGAAGGCGACTTATTGACCGGCACAGCTTCGCCCGTGAGCAGGGATTCATCCACGCTCAACTGTCCATCCAGCAGCAAGGCATCGGCGGGAATGCGGTCGCCTTCGTGCAATACCAGCACATCGCCGCGTACCACTTCGCGTCCCGGAATGCGTATTTCCTGCCCGTCCCGCACTACCAAGGCACGCGGGGCGGAAAGGTCGCGCAGGGATTCCAAAGCGCGTTGCGTCTTACGCTCTTGCGCCAAGGTAATGCCAATCACAACGAATACGAAACCGAGCAAGAATGAGGCTTCGGCACGATCCCCCAAGGCGAGGTAGATGCCGCCCGCACCCAACAGCATCAGGAACATGGGTTCGGTAAACACGCTCAAGGCGATGGCAAACATGGATTTGGGGATACTGCCGGGGAGCATGTTTTCGCCGTCGGCTGCCAAACGGCGGACGGCTTCGGCTTGGGTAAGGCCAGTTAAGTTTTTGTTCATAGTCTTGTTATACACCGGTCGAGTGATATATGGAAATCAATAAGTTATGAATTTTGAAATCATTGAGTTGAAAAAATTTCAATCAGTAATTATTCAGTAATAGCAATCAGTAATTATTCAGTAATAGCAATAAGTATTTGCTATGGTTGAGTACGTCATCACGTTGATGATAAAGTGTTCAGATTGAATTCATTTTGGCGGAAAATAGGGCTATGTCAGAACAGATTGCGAACGATAAACTTGTACCAGTTAAGGATTTATTGAATAAAAAATTCTTGATTCCCTCCTACCAACGCGGCTACCGTTGGACATGTCGTCAGGTCAATGATTTGCTTGATGATATTTTAGAATTCTCCAAAAATAATGTAGACAGTTACTATTGCCTACAACCTTTAATTGTTAAAGAAATAGAAAATGGTGAATATCAAGGTTTTTGGGAGGTTATAGATGGTCAGCAACGTTTGACAACTATACATATTATTTTTAGTTATTTATCATTCAAAGAAAAACTCCCTGTTTGTATTGATCTTGAAAATTTTGAAATTCGTTATGAAACTAGAGAGCAACAAGGACATAGTAGTGCGGTTTTCTTGAAAGAAATCAATGAAAAGTCAAAGCCTGAAGCAGAAAATAATGTAGATTTCTTACATATGTTTTATGCCTATAACACCATAGAAAAATGGTGTGGAATATATGAGATTAATGTTGGTGATCTGCTAAATAACGTCAAATTTATTTGGTATGATGTTAATAAAGAAGAAGATTCACATGAGGTCTTTGCCCGCTTCAATATGGGAAAAATCCAACTGACCAATGCGGAACTTATTAAAGCATTGTTCTTGCAACAAAAGAATTTTGGTGATCATGCGGAAACTATTAGACGTAAACAACTCGAAATAGCTATGGAGTGGGATACGATTGAACTTTCTCTGCAAGATGATGATTTTTGGTATTTTTTGAATAAGAAGAAGTGCGAAACACCGACCAGAATTGAGTTTATCTTTGATTTGATTTCAAAAAAACAAGAAAAAAGTGATAAAGACCATTCATTTAGGTACTTTTACGGTAAATTAAAAGCGAAAAATGGGATTCAATTATCAAAGGATCTTCATGAAGAATGGATGAAAGTGAAGAATTATCACTTAGTTTTCAGAGAGTGGTTTGAAGATGATGAGCTTTATCAAATGGTTGGTTTTCTGATTGCAGCAAAAAAGTGTGAAATTAGTGACTTGAAGATAGAATATGAAACTAAGTCAAAAGTTGACTTTAAGACGGATTTGAAAGAAAAGATAAAAAATACACTAGAACTCAGTAAGCCAAAATCGGATTTTATCGATGGATTAAGTTACGATAAAAACAAGGAATTAATTAAAAATATTCTGTTGTGGTTCAATATAAAGCATACATCCCTTCAATATGAAAATAATAAAATATATCGCTTCCCATTTGGATATTATAATCGTGAGAATATATCATGGAGTTTGGAGCATATCCATGCTCAAAATTCTGAAGAGTTGAAAACCAAAAAGGAATGGGAACGCTGGTTTAAAGATCATCATGGTGTTTTAAAAGAGTTGCAGGAAAAAACAAATCTTCAAAGTGAAGTTGATAAAAAGGAAGTTGATAAAATTATTCATGAATTATCAAATTTTTATGATGATGAAAACGAAAAATTAAATGGAATAAGTGAACTTAAGGATGAGCAGGAAATTAGTCGTGACATTATAGATCAGTATTCAAAAATTAAAGATATGGTTTTTTCCTTATTTGATAAATGCTTTCATCATAATCTACACGGAATAGGTAATCTTGCATTATTGGATAGTCGTTCAAATACAAAATTGAGTAATTCAATTTTTATAGTAAAACGCCAAAATATTATTGATATTGATAAAGCTGGATCACGTATTTTTGTCCCTCCATGTACTCGGTATGTCTTTATGAAATATTTTACTAAATATCCCTCTCAGTTTTATTACTGGGGTAAAAATGATGCGGATGATTATATAAAGGCCATTAAAGTAACTTTAGAAGCATCATTGCTAGCTGATGAAGGTAAAAATAAATGAATTTTTATAAACTTATCGATAAATATACCATTGTGATACCTATGATCCAACGTGATTATGCCCAGGGAAGAAAATCAGAAGAAAGAATTAGAGAAGACATTTTGTCTTGTATAATTAAAAAAATTGATACTGGTTTGCATCTTGATTTTATATACGGTTCTGTTGATGAGAATCTGCTCATATTTACTCCTTTAGATGGTCAGCAACGTTTAACAACGTTATTTCTATTGCATTGGTATGTAGCAGCAAGAGGTAAGTATTTGAATGAAAAGGATAAGCTGAAAAAATTTCGATACGAAACAAGAATAAGTTCTACAGATTTCATTACAGCACTGGTTGATAGTATTGGAAGTATCACAATAAAAAATACATCCAAGAAAAAACTTAGTGAAAAAATCAAAGATTGCACATGGTTTTTTTCATCTTGGGAACATGACCCAACAGTATCGGCGATGTTAGTAATGCTGGATGCAATCCATGAGAAATTCTGTGGAAAAATTGATTCTTTAGTAAATCTTAATAAGATAACATTCGATTTTATAAATCTTGATGATTTCAAGTTAACCGATGATTTATATATCAAAATGAATGCGAGAGGTGTTCCATTAACACCGTTTGAAAATTTTAAGTCAAAATTTGAAAAGCTACTTTTATCTGATAAATTAGAAAAAGAAACATTTAAAGAAGAGTCAAAGAAGCATTCTCTAAAAGACTATTTTTCAAATAAGATTGAAACTGATTGGGTTGAAAATTTTTGGAAATATGCTGAAGAAAAAGAAATTTGTGGTATTAAATACTTGACGATTGATAAGTCATTCATGCGTTTCTTTTGGTATATCACTGAAATGCTTTATTTTAAAAGTGGCAATTTTTTAAAAAGCAATAGTGGGAAATTAAAGATACATAATTTCAAATATGATCATGATGGTGATCCAGATATTGATTATGCTGTTGTTGACGAAGTGTATGATGGTCATCCAAGAAATATTCACTGCCTTTTCAAGATTTTAAATAAAATAGAAATAATAAAGTCTTTAATTGATCGTACTTTATCCCATGAACATCAAGAAAGAAAAGTTTCTTTGTTTACAAAAGACTTTGATCTTCTTGCTAAAGTCATGAAAACAGAAAAGGGGACAGAAAGAATTGATCATCAAAGCAAGTTAATTTTGTTTGCAATAATAAATTATGAGCGACTTGCAAAATCCGACAAACTGAGTTGCTCAATTTTCAGCATTGACCGAACGCCGCATATTCAGCCGATTTTTTACTCAATTTGACCAACGAAACCTGAGCTTTTTCAGTTTTACCGTAACTTTTGCTAAATTTCACCCATACCGATGCGACTGCTCCTGTTTTTCAGTCAGTCTTCCCGTGTTTTTTCAAACCCAGTCGCTTTATAACAAGACACGCATCAGTTGATCAGCACTCAACACCAAAATCCCAAACATCAAGTGGCTGTAAACTTTTTGCGCACCTTGCACCCACACATTCCGACCACCAAATTCATCCTTCAGGCGGGCATTGGTTCGTTCTACGGTGCTGCGAATTTTGTAACGCTCGGCATCAGCAGGTTCAAACGCTTCTTTCTGTCCGCCGCGAGGATTGTGATCAATCAGAGGGACATGCCCCAGATGACGGCTGTATTCGTGCAAATCAGCACTGCAATAGGCCGCATCCATCAGGTCGTAGAGACTGGTGACACGTTGGTAAGCGACCATTTCAGCACGTCTAGCCCTCGCGATTTCCACGTCCTAAACTGGTTTCCAACCTGAACAACCGAAGGAAACCTCAATGAAACGCCCTCACCGCCGTGCCAGCGAATGGCAAACCCTCATTAGCCAATGGCAAGCCAGCGGCTTATCCGCCCCGGCATTTTGTGAACAGCACAGTATCGGTTACGCCAGTTTTTGCCAATGGCGGCAGCGTCTACGCTCCGCAGATGGCGTGGAGGAACCAGCCGTTCCCGCCAATACCTTCATCGACTTGGGAGCATTATCGGCGGGTCATGCCGCGCTGGGGCAAGGCTGGCACATTGTGCTGAGTTTGGGGAATGGTGTTGAACTACGCCTGAGCCAACGCTGATGTTTGCCCCCGCCGCCACCGCCCGCATCTGGCTATGCACCCAAGCCACCGACATGCGCAAAAGCTTTACGGGGCTGACCGCTTTGGTGAAAAACCAGTTAGGGCAAAATCCCCTGAGTGGGCATTATTTCGTGTTTGTGAACCTACGTAAAACCCAGATGAAGATCCTCTATTTTGAACCCAGCGGCTATTGCTTATGGAGCCAACGCCTGGAGCAGGGGCAATACCGGGTGCAGCCGACAACTAGCGGGCAGCGCGAACTGACCCTGACGGATTTGCAGTTGATTTTAGCAGGCATTGAGGTGCAAAAATCCAGACAATTCAAGCGTTACCAGTATCCTGTGCAGCCACATTCTGGTACAATAAGCCCATGATTTTAAAGCCATCCACCCCGTCTGACACCAGCGTTCCCATGCCGCCGATTGTGGCGGAAATGCTGGCGTTGCGTGAGGAAAATGCGGGGTTACGTGCAGACAATGCCGTCCTGCAACAGGCAGTTTCTGAATTAAAACGCCAACTGGTGTGGTTCAGGCAACAGGTCTTTGGCAGCAAATCGGAAAAGCGTCCGGTTGAGATACCGGTGGCGCAGTTGCCGTTGTTTGCCCCCGCCGCCACCCCGGTTGCCGCACCCGAGGGTGAAAGCATTACCGTCACCTACCAACGCGGTAAAGCCCCCAAGCTGCGCCCGGATGACTGCGTGAATGACTGCGGGTTACGTTTTACCGCCGATGTCCCGGTCAAGGTGATTCACCTCACCCCGCCGGAACTTCAGGGGGAAGAGGCTGACCAGTATGAGGTGATCGGCACCCAGGTGACCCATCGGGTGGCGCAACGCCCTGCCAGCTATACTTCAACCGCCCATAATTGCAGATTCCTCAAAGGTCTGAAAGTTGAGAGTCAGCAAGGAGTCCAAGGCTTTTTTATGCGTAGTGTGGGTTTGTGCCAAACAGGCATCAATGGCCTGCGCAAACGCGGTAAAGTTTTCATGGTAACGTGAATACAGGCATTCCTTCTTCACAAACTTCCAGAGGCGCTCAATCAGGTTCAGGTTGGGGGAATAAGCGGGTAGGAACAACAGTTCGATCCCGAGTGTTTGGGCGAATGTTTGTACCAGGCTACAGCGCTGGTAACGGGCATTGTCCATCACCAAGGTCACCGGGACATCCAGGGCCAATGCCTTGATTTGCCGAAGCAACTGACAAACACTTTGGGAGTTGATGTAACTGTCATTGGTCACGGTGACCAGTTCATGGGTGACTGCATTCAACGCACCGAGGACATTGTAGCGCTGGCGTCCGGCAGGGGCGCGGATGAACAGCCGGGTGAAACACCACAGGAACCCCAGAAACGGGGCCAGGACAAAATGGGCGGCGTCGACAAAGAAAACGGCGCGTTTTCCGGCCTTGGCCTCCTCAAGACGCGGCTCCAGCTCTTTTTTTAAAAGTCTCCTGGGCAGCAGGGTCGGCTTTCGCCGGTATCATCCCCACCTTCCTGACGGACAAACCCAAGTCATGCAGGAATAGCCGCACGGCTTCCCGCTTGAGTTCAAGGCCGGTTAAGCGCTGTATATCAGCGATCGCCTGACTGATCCGGGTCGGTGGATGCTTCTCAAAATGTTTCTTCAGGGGCTCACGGAAAGGTTCCAACCGGCGGGTTGGGCGACGGAAATCCAGTTGTTCCAAGGCAGCGATCCCACCTTGTTGGTAACGTTTCAAATAACGGGTGACCGTCGTTGAACTCACCTGTGCCAGCCGTTCAATGTCCCCATGCGCCATTCCCTGGCTTTTTAGCCACAACACTTCCATCCGTTGGCGGACGCGAGGGTGGGCATGGCGGTAACGCCCCTCATTCAAGGCGGTTTGATCGGATTCGCTGAAGTCTATCTGGATCATGGAAAGGACGACCGGTTGCCAATAACAGCCGTACTTTGCTTGAGGGCTTCTCATTATTCAACAGCTATTCACGGGCAAAGTATACCTCATCCTGCAATACGAGCGCCCGGTCATCAAACGTAAGGGCAGTGCTTCGGCTTCGCTCAGCAACCCACCACTTCCCAGCCCTGCACCCGCCAACGTGCTGGAACGTAGTGTCACCGATGTCAGCTTTTTGGTGGGGATGTTGGTGGACAAGTTCCAGTACCACCTGCCGTTGTACCGCCAGCACCAACGCCTGACCCAAGCGGGGATCACCCTCAGCCGCACGACGCTGACCAATGCGGTGAAACGTGCCATCGACCTGCTCAAACCCATTGCCGAAGCGCAACTCGCCAGTGTACTGCAAAGCAAGCTGCTGGCGATGGACGAAACCCCCATCAAAGCCAGCCCCGCAGGCAACGGCAAGATGAAGCAAGGCTACTTCTGGCCGCTGTACGGGGATCAGGACGAAATCGTCTTCACCTTCTCCGCCAGCCGTGGGCGGCAACACATTGAAAAGACTCTTCGCCAACAGTTCAGCGGCACACTGCTCAGCGACGGTTACCGTGCTTATGCCAGTTACGTCAACGCCAATGACAAGATTACCCATGCCCAATGCTGGGTACACAGCCGTCGCACCTTCATTGCCGCCGAAACCGCTGAACCACAAGCAGTACGCCAAGCCCTTGACACTATCGCGGCACTCTATCAGCACGAAGCCCAGATTAACGAGAAAAAACTCGACGGGGAAGCCAAACGTACCTACCGCCTCACCCACAGCAAGCCGTTGGTCGACCAGTTCTTTGAATGGTGCCAAACCCAATTACAACGTACCGATTTAGTCCCCTCCAACCCGCTGACCAAAGCCCTTGGTTATGTCATCCGCCGCGAACACGAACTGCGCGTGTTTCTGGAAGATCCCGACGTGCCAATGGATACCAACCACATCGAACGCGCCCTGCGGCCCATCCCCATGGGCAGGAAAAACTGGTTGTTCTGCTGGACAGAACTCGGCGCGGAACACGTGGGCATCATCCAAAGCCTGATCACCACCTGCCGCCTGCATGACATTAACCCGTATGTCTATCTGATGGATGTTCTGTTGCGCGTTAGTGAGCATCCCGCTTCTCAGGTGCAAGACCTTACGCCAAGATGTTGGAAACAACGGTTTGCGGATAAGCCATTGCGCTCGGATTTGTTTGCGGATATCAACGACGGGCTAGAATGACCGTTTACACACGTTGGGCACTGATTTGAGAGAGTGGGATGGCTGCCCCGCTGTCGTGAAAGGAGGCGGAAGACAGAATGGCTGCTATCGGGACACCACAATCGGCGGTATCGATATGCAGTTTGTAGCCGTTCCAACTGTGCTTGTAGCCTTGGGCATTCTTCTTCGTCCCCCGGTTACACTGAACCGGTATCTCATCGAGTGCTTGCTGAAGTGACTGTTCCCGTTGGCGCTGAATCCGTGTTTGCCCTTGTTTTTTCTTTGGCTTTTCCTCGGCAACAGGCCGTTCACGTGCCTCAATGGCTGTTGAATCCCGACACAGGTGGCCGATCAGCGCATCGCCCAAATACGTTTTCACCAACGTTTCATGCACACGTTCCGCTAAACGCTGTTCAGCAAATTCAGCGAAGGCACGTGAAAAGGTGGATTCGGAAGGCAGTTTCTTGGTCAGGGGAAACCCGCAGATGCGTCGCAGGGAGCGATCGTTTTGCAGCCGGTCAATGAGTGCTCGCGTATTGACAATATTGAGCACGCTTTTGGCGACAAAAGCATTGGCAAACCAAGATCGCTCCGTCGCTGGCCGTCCAGACCCATCACGAAAAGAGCGCACAAAATCTTCAATGCGCGTCAGCTCCAGTACGTGAATGAGTTTTTCAAGCTTGGGGGTCAATGTGCCAAAGGCATCATTGAAGCAAGGTAGTATTTCAATTTGCAGCAAACTCCAGCGTTGTGCAATCAGGGCGCGTTCGGTAGAATTCATAGCGTGGGCTTAATGGTTGTTTTGACGCTTCTATTATCGCCGAAAACGGCAGCCCACACTTCTTTTTTCCTTCAGATGAAGGAAGGTTCACGCTGAAAATGTAATTTTGCAAGTGGCTCCTATGTATATCATGACTTTGATGAAAAAAAGCTAGGTGATGATCACTTGCATGATTTAGTTCGTGTTATTAGGAACTTACTAATAAGGGTAAGAAAACAATCTGGTATTTCATTTTCATCAGATTTGAAGGATAAAAAAATGCACGATTGTATAAATGTCATATGCCGCCTAACTTGTGATGAAAATGTTTACAAGACACTAGAAGATAAACCGCATGAATATTTTTTGATTAATAACGAACAGTTATATTCCGTTCAGTCTGAAATCAAAAAAGCCAAATTGATAACGCAATATCCAGCATTGAGAGACGTTATCTTTAAACTTGAAGATCATCCTGAAGTTAAGGGAGCTATTCACAATTTCATGCCGGAAACAGAAGAAATTTTCAGTAGTGAATTTGTTGTCAATTTTCAACAACGTGCAAAATCATTTGATGAAATATGGAGTCAAAACTGTTCACTTATTTTAAGAGCATTATTAAGTCTTGAAGAGTATCAGATATGGATAAATGGCTCTAAATTGCATGGATTATGGTTTTTTGGTAGTAAAAATAATTGGAATGTTATTCTCGCTTATTATATTGACAGTAAAGCTGAGTATGGTCTAAAAAATAAGAATTTTCTTGTTAACTTTTTAGATAAATACAGTGCTATTGATTCTAACCTATCTCCTATGGAAAGACTTGATGAGATAATATTTCAATACTTAAAAGAAGAATGTAAGATAAATGCATTTTCAAGAAAGTGGCGATATTATTTTGTTAAATATAAAAATATAACATGTGAGTATTCAAATATTTATTCTTGGGGTGGGAGTTTTAAAATAAGGGAGTTGGGCGGAGATAACTTAAGGTCGTATCATGTTAATCCATACGTAAAAACTGTTTGGGATATAATTACGAATAATAATCGTATTTTATGCGTGCGGAATAAAAATAATAAGGAGGTTCGGGTTTTTAAATATAGTTCTTATGTTCAATATGCAACGGAGAGTCCATTATTTCTAATTGATGATATAGAGTCATTCTGTGAAGAAAAAGGCTGGAGAATAGAGCTTCCAAATCTTACTATCCATAAAAATGCATGTTTCATAGATTGGTTAATCACCAATATGTCTAGTATTCAAATAGAAGCTGGAAAGGTGTGGCTTAAGCCAACTGAAACAATGGATATGATCGAAGTTGCTGTTACTTTTATCTGCGATTTATATCAGCTAGAGAACCCATTAGATAAAAATAAATTGGTCGATAGTGATACCGGAGATGCTGCATGAATGACCTCAGCCTTGTGTCTGCCCGTGCTAAACTCACTGCATACCCCAACCAAAATGTTGTCGTGACTATGATCCAATTTCCCTACGGTATCAGTGATTTCCAGCGGATTCGCTCGCAAGGTATGTTGTACTTTGACCGCACCGCGCACATTCCCGCGATAGAAGCCGCTGGGGATCAGTTGGTGTTCTTGCGCCCGCGCCGGTTCGGGAAGTCCCTGCTGTTGTCAACGCTGGCGAATTACTATGACCGTCATACAGCAGATGAATTTCCTGCGCTATTTGGTGATCTTGCCATTGGCAAAAATCCTACTGCCGAGCATAACCAGTACCTGATCTTGCGTTGGGATTTTTCCAAAGTGTCGGGGCAGGGTGATATTGAACAGATTAAGCGCAATCTGTTTGAGCATATCAACGTGGCGATCGAGGAGTTCGTGGAAAAGTACCGTCATACCCTGACCTCTGCGGTAACGATTTTACCTCACAATGCGATTGCTTCTTTTGAATCTTTGGCTGGCGTAGTGAAAAACAGCGGGCATACCGTCTACCTGCTGATTGACGAATACGATAATTTCGCCAATGAAATCCTCACCAGCGACCCGCGTGATCGGGTGCGTTACCACGACTTGCTGGAAGGCGAGGGCGTGTTGAAAACCTTGTTCAAAGTGATCAAAGCGAGTGCGTCCGAAGGCAAAATTTCAAGGGTATTTATCACGGGCGTTTCCCCGGTGGTATTGAGCGACATGACCAGCGGCTACAATGTTGCCACCAGCATTTATCTGGATGAACGTTTTAATGCCTTATGTGGGGTGACGCAAGACGAACTGACCTTGTTATTGCAGCAAATCCTGCAAGCCCATCAGCAGGATACCCAGAAAGTTGCGGGTATTCTGGATGTAATGCGGCGATTCTATAACGGCTACCGCTTTTGTGAAATGTTGACGCTGCCACTGGTGTATAACCCTACCTTGAGCTTTTACTTCTTGCGCCATTATCAACAGAACGGCGATATGCCGCGCCAAATGCTCGACGGCAATCTGGCGATGGATGCGGGGTGCATCCGTTACATTGCCAACCTGCCAGCCGGTGCGGCAGTGATTGACCAAATTCTGGATGAAACCCGCACCACCCCTTTGCGGCAACTGGAAACCCGTTTCGGGGTAGAACAATTGCAACGGGTGCAACACGACCCGACCTACATGCTCTCCCTGCTGTATTTTTTTGGCGTGTTAACCATAGCGGACGTGGATGGCATGGGGCGGTTGGTGTTGGCAATCCCCAATCTGGTGATCCGTGGTGTGTACGTTGAGCAACTCAAAGAACAAACCTTGCCCCGCTTTGAAGACCAGCAAACCGCGCAACACTTGGCAGAAAACTTCTACCAGACGGCTGATTTGCAGCCTCTGGTCGAATTCGTCGAGAACAAATATTTTGCCGTATTCAGCAACCGCGATTACCGCTGGAGCAACGAACTCACGGTGAAAACCGCCTTCATGACGCTGCTATTCAACGACCTGTATTACATTATGGATTCGGAAGCGGTGATTCAGCGGCGTTATTCCGACTTGTTGATGATCATCCGCCCGAATATGCGGCGTTTCCCGCTGCTGAAAGATATTGTATTGGAATTCAAATACGTGTCATTGGCAGATGCCAAACTCACAGCGGAGCAAGTGCGAGGTCAATCACGCGAAACCTTGGCAGTGTTGCCAGTAGTGCAGACAGCGATGCAGGCAGCGTTAACCCAGTTGCGGGATTACCGGCAGGCATTGGAAACCAAATACCAGCAACCTGAGCGTCTGCACTGTCTGGCGGTGGTGGCACTGGGGTTTGAGCGGGTGTTGTGGGAAGCGTGCTAACGTGCGCGAGCATTGGCTTTATCCGAATCAATCCGCCCGTCCACCAGTTCAATAATGCGGTCGCAACGCTGCGCCAAGCGCGGGTCGTGGGTGACGATTAAAAAACTGGTATCGCTGGCTTCATTCACGCTGCGCAGCAAATCAAACACATTGTCAGCGGCTTTGGTATCAAGGTTGCCGGTAGGCTCGTCCGCCAGCACCAGCGCGGGTTGCATCACTAAAGCGCGGGCAATGGCAACGCGCTGTTGTTGACCGCCGGATAAATCATTGCTCATGTGTTTGCCCACCTCGGTCAGCCCCACCTGCTCAATCAATTCGGCAGCGCGTAAACGCATGGCTTCATCAGGGCGACCACGGGCGGCGAGCAATGGCAACATCACGTTTTCCAGAGCGGTAAATTCGGGCAGCAGGTTGTGGAACTGGAACACAAAACCAATGTAAGCGACCATTTCAGCACGTCTAGCCCTCGCGATTTCCACGTCCTAAACTGGTTTCCAACCTGAACAACCGAAGGAAACCTCAATGAAACGCCCTCACCGCCGCGCCAGCGAATGGCAAACCCTCATTAGCCAATGGCAAGCCAGCGGCTTATCCGCCCCGGCATTTTGTGAACAGCACAGTATCGGTTACGCCAGTTTTTGCCAATGGCGGCAGCGTCTACGCTCCGCAGATGGCGTGGAGGAACCAGCCGTTCCCGCCAATACCTTCATCGACTTGGGAGCATTATCGGCGGGTCATGCCGCGCTGGGGCAAGGCTGGCACATTGTGCTGAGTTTGGGGAATGGTGTTGAACTACGCCTGAGCCAACGCTGATGTTTGCCCCCGCAGCCACCGCCCGCATCTGGCTATGCACCCAAGCCACCGACATGCGCAAAAGCTTTACGGGGCTGACCGCTTTGGTGAAAAACCAGTTAGGGCAAAATCCCCTGAGTGGGCATTATTTCGTGTTTGTGAACCTACGTAAAACCCAGATGAAGATCCTCTATTTTGAACCCAGCGGCTATTGCTTATGGAGCCAACGCCTGGAGCAGGGCCAATACCGGGTGCAGCCGACAACCAGCGGGCAGCGCGAACTGACCCGGACGGATTTGCAGTTGATTTTGGCGGGCATTGAGGTGCAAAAATCCAGACAATTCAAGCGTTACCAGTATCCTGTGCAGCCACATTCTGGTACAATAAGCCCATGATTTTAAAGCCATCCACCCCGTCTGACACCAGCGTTCCCATGCCGCCGATTGTGGCGGAAATGCTGGCGTTGCGTGAGGAAAATGCTGCCCTGAAACAGGATATAGCTGAATTGAAACGCCAATTGGCGTGGTTCAGGCAACATGTCTTTGGCAGCAAATCGGAAAAGCGTCCGGTTGAGATACCGGTGGCGCAGTTGCCGTTGTTTGCCCCCGCCGCCGCCCCGGTTGCCGCACCCGAGGGTGAAAGCATTACCGTCACCTACCAACGCGGTAAAGCCCCCAAGCTGCGCCCGGATGACTGCGTGAATGACAGCGGGTTACGCTTTACCGCCGATGTCCCGGTCAAGGTGATTCACCTCACCCCGCCGGAACTTCAGGGGGAAGAGGCTGACCAGTATGAGGTGATCGGCACCCAGGTGACCCATCGGGTGGCGCAACGCCCTGCCAGCTACCTCATCCTGCAATACGAGCGCCCGGTCATCAAACGTAAGGGCAGTGCTTCGGCTTCGCTCAGCAACCCACCACTTCCCAGCCCTGCACCCGCCAACGTGCTGGAACGTAGTGTCACCGATGTCAGCTTTTTGGTGGGGATGTTGGTGGACAAGTTCCAGTACCACCTGCCGTTGTACCGCCAGCACCAACGCCTGACCCAAGCGGGGATCACCCTCAGCCGCACGACGCTGACCAATGCGGTGAAACGTGCCATCGACCTGCTCAAACCCATTGCCGAAGCGCAACTCGCCAGTGTACTGCAAAGCAAGCTGCTGGCGATGGACGAAACCCCCATCAAAGCCAGCCCCGCAGGCAACGGCAAGATGAAGCAAGGCTACTTCTGGCCGCTGTACGGGGATCAGGACGAAATCGTCTTCACCTTCTCCGCCAGCCGTGGGCGGCAACACATTGAAAAGACTCTTCGCCAACAGTTCAGCGGCACACTGCTCAGCGACGGTTACCGTGCTTATGCCAGTTACGTCAACGCCAATGACAAGATTACCCATGCCCAATGCTGGGTACACAGCCGTCGCACCTTCATTGCCGCCGAAACCGCTGAACCACAAGCAGTACGCCAAGCCCTTGACACTATCGCGGCACTCTATCAGCACGAAGCCCAGATTAACGAGAAAAAACTCGACGGGGAAGCCAAACGTACCTACCGCCTCACCCACAGCAAGCCGTTGGTCGACCAGTTCTTTGAATGGTGCCAAACCCAATTACAACGTACCGATTTAATCCCCTCCAACCCGCTGACCAAAGCCCTTGGTTATGTCATCCGCCGCGAACACGAACTGCGCGTGTTTCTGGAAGATCCCGACGTGCCAATGGATACCAACCACATCGAACGCGCCCTGCGGCCCATCCCCATGGGCAGGAAAAACTGGTTGTTCTGCTGGACAGAACTCGGCGCGGAACACGTGGGCATCATCCAAAGCCTGATCACCACCTGCCGCCTGCATGACATTAACCCGTATGTCTATCTGATGGATGTTCTGTTGCGCGTTAGTGAGCATCCCGCTTCTCAGGTGCAAGACCTTACGCCAAGATGTTGGAAACAACGGTTTGCGGATAAGCCATTGCGCTCGGATTTGTTTGCGGATATCAACGACGGGCTAGAATGACCGTTTACAAACCAATCGCTTTGGCGCGTAACAAGGTCAGTTCCCGATCCTGCAATTGCGTCGTCGGTTGCCCCGTAATCAACAATTCACCCGCCGTCGGTTTATCGAGCAAGCCAATCAGGTTCAGCAAAGTACTTTTGCCCGATCCAGAAGGACCAATCAGTGCCACAAATTCGCCGCGTGCAATGGTTAAATCCAGCCCGTGCAGCACTTCGGTTTCCGCTGGCAAACCGACATTGTAGGCTTTGCGGATGCCCTTGAGTTGCAGGGTAATGGCGTTAAAGTCAGCCACGAATCGCCACCGCCGGGTCAAGCCGCGCTGCTTGCAGGGCAGGGAATAAGGCGGCGAGTATCCCGACCGTAAACGGTCATTCTAGCCCGTCGTTGATATCCGCAAACAAATCCGAGCGCAATGGCTTATCCGCAAACCGTTGTTTCCAACATCTTGGCGTAAGGTCTTGCACCTGAGAAGCGGGATGCTCACTAACGCGCAACAGAACATCCATCAGATAGACATACGGGTTAATGTCATGCAGGCGGCAGGTGGTGATCAGGCTTTGGATGATGCCCACGTGTTCCGCGCCGAGTTCTGTCCAGCAGAACAACCAGTTTTTCCTGCCCATGGGGATGGGCCGCAGGGCGCGTTCGATGTGGTTGGTATCCATTGGCACGTCGGGATCTTCCAGAAACACGCGCAGTTCGTGTTCGCGGCGGATGACATAACCAAGGGCTTTGGTCAGCGGGTTGGAGGGGATTAAATCGGTACGTTGTAATTGGGTTTGGCACCATTCAAAGAACTGGTCGACCAACGGCTTGCTGTGGGTGAGGCGGTAGGTACGTTTGGCTTCCCCGTCGAGTTTTTTCTCGTTAATCTGGGCTTCGTGCTGATAGAGTGCCGCGATAGTGTCAAGGGCTTGGCGTACTGCTTGTGGTTCAGCGGTTTCGGCGGCAATGAAGGTGCGACGGCTGTGTACCCAGCATTGGGCATGGGTAATCTTGTCATTGGCGTTGACGTAACTGGCATAAGCACGGTAACCGTCGCTGAGCAGTGTGCCGCTGAACTGTTGGCGAAGAGTCTTTTCAATGTGTTGCCGCCCACGGCTGGCGGAGAAGGTGAAGACGATTTCGTCCTGATCCCCGTACAGCGGCCAGAAGTAGCCTTGCTTCATCTTGCCGTTGCCTGCGGGGCTGGCTTTGATGGGGGTTTCGTCCATCGCCAGCAGCTTGCTTTGCAGTACACTGGCGAGTTGCGCTTCGGCAATGGGTTTGAGCAGGTCGATGGCACGTTTCACCGCATTGGTCAGCGTCGTGCGGCTGAGGGTGATCCCCGCTTGGGTCAGGCGTTGGTGCTGGCGGTACAACGGCAGGTGGTACTGGAACTTGTCCACCAACATCCCCACCAAAAAGCTGACATCGGTGACACTACGTTCCAGCACGTTGGCGGGTGCAGGGCTGGGAAGTGGTGGGTTGCTGAGCGAAGCCGAAGCACTGCCCTTACGTTTGATGACCGGGCGCTCGTATTGCAGGATGAGGTAGCTGGCAGGGCGTTGCGCCACCCGATGGGTCACCTGGGTGCCGATCACCTCATACTGGTCAGCCTCTTCCCCCTGAAGTTCCGGCGGGGTGAGGTGAATCACCTTGACCGGGACATCGGCGGTAAAGCGTAACCCGCTGTCATTCACGCAGTCATCCGGGCGCAGCTTGGGGGCTTTACCGCGTTGGTAGGTGACGGTAATGCTTTCACCCTCGGGTGCGGCAACCGGGGCGGCGGCGGGGGCAAACAACGGCAACTGCGCCACCGGTATCTCAACCGGACGCTTTTCCGATTTGCTGCCAAAGACATGTTGCCTGAACCACGCCAATTGGCGTTTCAATTCAGCTATATCCTGTTTCAGGGCAGCATTTTCCTCACGCAACGCCAGCATTTCCGCCACAATCGGCGGCATGGGAACGCTGGTGTCAGACGGGGTGGATGGCTTTAAAATCATGGGCTTATTGTACCAGAATGTGGCTGCACAGGATACTGGTAACGCTTGAATTGTCTGGATTTTTGCACCTCAATGCCCGCCAAAATCAACTGCAAATCCGTCCGGGTCAGTTCGCGCTGCCCGCTGGTTGTCGGCTGCACCCGGTATTGGCCCTGCTCCAGGCGTTGGCTCCATAAGCAATAGCCGCTGGGTTCAAAATAGAGGATCTTCATCTGGGTTTTACGTAGGTTCACAAACACGAAATAATGCCCACTCAGGGGATTTTGCCCTAACTGGTTTTTCACCAAAGCGGTCAGCCCCGTAAAGCTTTTGCGCATGTCGGTGGCTTGGGTGCATAGCCAGATGCGGGCGGTGGCTGCGGGGGCAAACATCAGCGTTGGCTCAGGCGTAGTTCAACACCATTCCCCAAACTCAGCACAATGTGCCAGCCTTGCCCCAGCGCGGCATGACCCGCCGATAATGCTCCCAAGTCGATGAAGGTATTGGCGGGAACGGCTGGTTCCTCCACGCCATCTGCGGAGCGTAGACGCTGCCGCCATTGGCAAAAACTGGCGTAACCGATACTGTGCTGTTCACAAAATGCCGGGGCGGATAAGCCGCTGGCTTGCCATTGGCTAATGAGGGTTTGCCATTCGCTGGCGCGGCGGTGAGGGCGTTTCATTGAGGTTTCCTTCGGTTGTTCAGGTTGGAAACCAGTTTAGGACGTGGAAATCGCGAGGGCTAGACGTGCTGAAATGGTCGCTTACTCCCGACCAGCGTTGCGCCCACGGCTGCGTACACAAACAGCATCGGGTCAAATGTAATCGGGAAAAGTTGCGTGCCGTCCGCGTTAATGGCGATATTGCGCCACGCGATTAAAAATAACCAACCGACGAATGCGCCCAACAGCGAACCGATCAAACCCGTCAACGCCCCTTGCAGCAAAAACAGCCGCAGGATTTGCCGCCGCGATGTACCCGTCGCCCGCAAGATGCCAATCGCTTTGGATTTTTGCACCACCGACACCACCAACACGCTGGCGATGCCCAACGCGGCAGTCAACCCGACGAAAAAGCGGATCACGGTATTGGACATGGATTGTGCTTCCAACGCGCTAAAGAATTGCGCATTGGTGGCAATCCAACTATCCACTTTCAAGCCCGTTTGCGCTTGGATGGTTTGCGCCACGGTTTCGGGAGTAAATGGCGCATCCAGATTCACTTCGACGCTGGTGACACCGCCCGCCAAATCGAGCAGGCTTTGCGCCGTGCGTAACGCGATGTACACCGAGCGTGAATTCACCCCACTATTGCCGTAATCGAAAATGCCGCGAATGCTCAAGGTTGCCGTGCCGCCGGATGCGGTTTGCAGATTGAGTTTATCGCCTGTCCACACGCCTAAATCTTTCGCCAAATCTAGGCCGACCAGCATGTCTGTGCCGGTGATATTGGCTGTGCCAGCGATGATTTTGCTATTGAGGGCGATGAGTTGCAAATAGGTTTCTGGCTCGATGCCGGTCAAGCCGACGGCTTTGTTAGCCTCGCCGCGCACGATAAAACCCGCACCCGATACTACTGGCGCAGCCACGCTAACCCCATCCATTTTGGCGACTTGGGCGAGAACGGTTTGCCATTGATCAACTGATTGCAAGCGTTGCGCCCGTGGCTGTACCAGCGTGGCAAGCAGTAACTGTTCACGGAACAGCTCCCCTTAAGCGGCAAGAAATCCAGTAACCGGATTCAGTACTTGCGGTGGAGGAATCGGCAAACGCACCGTCACTGGTTTTTTGGTCAGTGCCTGCTGGCACGCCTGGCGGATAATTCGGTAAGCGCTGACACCTAGGCGTTTGCAGGTTTCCACAATAGTCAGTATCAACGGGCGGAATTGGTCGCCCCGGAAAGATTGGCTGAAAAAACTGGTCTTACGCCAGATGACATAGGGGCGGATGGCACGTTCGGCGGCATTATTGGTCAGAGGAACACCGGGATGACGCAGAAATGTCCATAACATAAGCTCATCATCCAGTAAGCGTTGGCACTGGTTAGCGGTTTTAGTGGGCTTATCAGGATGTTGTGCTTGCCGTAAGCCGCTACCTGCCAACAATGTCTGCCGAAAGGCTTCGCGGAGTTTATCCATGCGTTGCCGGTAGAGTTTGTCAGCGTAAGCGCCTGCGAGCCTGCGGTTATGTAAGTGGACAATCAGGCGTGCCAGACGCAGTAAACGTTTCCCTAAGATGCCTGCCCGCCCGTAACGTTGTGCCATTTTTTTGAACTTGCGGATGATATGCGCCCAGCACAGTTGCCGCCGTTCAGTGGGATGGTGGTTATAGCCGCCGTGCTGGTCGGTCACGAGTATGCCACTGAAATCGCCCAATAACTCATCCGCTGCGCCTTTGCCGCGTGAGTAATGCGTCATGAAGTACACCACCTGTGGCGAACACATCACCCACAGCCATTCACGTTCGCGCCCACGGTAGTGACTGGTTTCGTCCGCGTTTACCACCGGGCTGCTACGCACCGCTTCACCTGCCTGCGCATATAAAGGCGCTAACCAACCGCTGACGGGTGCAGTCGCTTCACTGATCGCACCGCTACTGAAGGATAACTGCCATTGTTCTTCCAGCAGTAACTGGATTTGCCGCGTGGATAGGCGGCAAGCCCCATTCATCAGGGTAATCCAACTGATCAATCCTGCTCCCATCTGCCCACTGGGGACGTCTTCGGGCAACTCAGCTACCTGACGTTTCCCACAGCAAGTACACGTACCCGCATACAGGCGGTGTTCCGTTACATGGTAAGCGACTTCCGGCAGGTCAAACACCTGATGACGCTGGCTCGGTGTGGTTTCCATCGCCAGATGACCCCCACAACGGCAACAGCCTTCAGGATAATAGTGCTGGATAGCGTCCAGCCGCGATTCCTCCACTAAGGCACGTTCATGTTTGCTGTGCCCCGGCTGACCGCCGCGTTTTAGCGCGCTTTTGGGTTTGCGTTCGCGCTGGGCGCGTTGTTCGGGCGTGTCCCGTGAGGGTGGGTTAGAGGAGTTACTGGAGGAGTCATTCAGGCGTTCTTTTAGTTCTGTCAGTTCCGCTTCCAGTCGTTTGACCCGTGCTTGCAAAGCAACCACCAACGTCAGCAGATCACGGTTAAGCTGCTGGGAGGCTGCCAAATCGGTGGGCAACGCAATGTCGGTAAAATCGGTGGTGATGGTCAGATCGTTCATTCATCAAGCATAGCTCAAGCTGTGGCAGTTGCAAGCTCGTGAACAGTTACGGCAAGCATCGCCCCGTCCCCCGTCTGATGCAGTGGGCGTGATACTTCGTTGGGCGGCAGAATGATGATTTGCGCTTGAAAATCCAAGGTGCGTTTGAACAAGGGGTAGCTCCTTTCTGGAATATGATCCCACGGAACACGACAGTGGATGGCATGACTGGGGTGCATACCGAGCCTACAGAGTAACACACTGGGAAGATGAGCCGGGATAAACTTGGCTAACCCGACTTACGCGACCCGATGCGCCACAAATTTGCTGAGATTATCGAGGATTTCACCGCCGCGTCGAAACCCTAAACCACAGCCTTCCCATGCGAAAAATACCCCTGCCTGATAACTGCGCCCTTGCGCGTCTTTGGGGTATTCGGCGAATGCTTGGTAAACGGTTTGGTAGCGGTCGTATTCGCCGGAAGTTTGCGTGAGGAGTTTGCCCGCTGCATCGTAAATGCTGACATTGGCACCTTCGCGCCCGAACAGCTTTTTCGCCACTTGCTGTTTGCCGTGCAGCCTTTCACTGCGGGTTTCCAACAAATAGGGGGAGTCGGGGAATAGCTCGTACAATACTTTCAGAATGCCTTTGCTTTGGAATAGCAGGGTGTAAGCGGGATTGAGGATGACGGTCGCGGTGTTGCGGGTGATGTCGTCGAGAATGCCGTTGATGCCGTCAGTTTGCAGCGCAATGTCTTCCCACGGGTAAAGCTTAAACCAGTAGTCGAAACGGGTTTGTTGCGGGTTGAAAATGCCTTGCTCTTCGAGAAAGCCGACTTCATCCATGTGGCAAAAATCGGTTTGAAATCCGGCATCATTGGCGAGGTGCTGCAAAAAACGCACGGTTTGTTCGTCTTCCGGCAGGCCGCGAATGCTGGAAAACAAGATGTTTTGATACCGGTAATACTCGCCAAACCGGTCGGGGTCGTTCTCGCCAGTGACTAAGCGGCGGAAATTTTTCACGAGGCTGGCGTAGACGGTGTTGAATTGCGCGGCTTCGTTCATGCCATTGGCTTTGAGCAGCGCCCATTGCACGATGGCGGTTTCAAACAGACTGGTGGGGGTGTCGGCGTTGAATTCGATCAGTTTAATGGGCAAGCCGTCGACACCACCCGCGAAATCGAAACGCCCGTAGAGATGGCGATGGTCGTTTTCCCAACTGCGGCGGATGTGGTCGACCAGATTGTAGGGAATGTCGAGTTCCAAAAAACGGTCATGGTCGATGACGTGTTGAGCCGCAGTGACGTACATATCGTAGAGTTCGTTGGCAGCGGTGTAATAGGCTTCTGCTTCTGCTTCGGTGACGACGACAATTTCAGCGGCAACATAGGGTTGACCGTCGGGGTCGGTGTGCCACGTCATGCCAACTTCTTCCATGAGCGCGGGGCTGATGGGCTTGACGGTTTCGAGTTGAATCATGAGTTTAGCCCCCTACCGAACCGCCACCAAAGGAACCGCCGCCAGCACTGCCAGAGCGGTTGCTGGGATTGGCGTTGTTGTTGTTGCCGAAAAAGCCGGATTTGGGTTGTTGTGCTTGATTAGGGTTGACCGCACGGGTGTCGGTGCGGGCGGCGGGGCGACTAATGCTGCTTTGCGCTTTGCTGGCTTGTTGTTGCTGGTGCTGTTGGTAATTGGCGTTGCCCATGAGTTTGTTGGCAAGCATTCCGCCAATCAGCGCACCGGCTGCGGCGGCGAGGACTGTTTCACCCAAGCTCAAACCTTGATTTTGTGCCACGGGTTGCGTTAGCGCAGACGTGCCAGCTTCGACCTTTTTGGCTTCGGCTTCTGCCATTGCTTTGAGTTCGGCTTCGGTGAGGATACGTTCGTTGCCTTTCATGTCCTTGAGGATGGCACGGGTTTGGCTGGCGGGATATTTTTCCACCAGCTCATACGTATCAGGGTTTGCGCCGGTTTGCTGAATGACCATGAACATGGCTTCGCTTTTGGCGGCTTCGGAAATCGTGCCAGCGCCTGTGTTGGGTGGCGGGGCAGGGGGCTGATCACCCCCGCACCCTTGCAGGCTGGCGAGGATGGTCATACCGAGACTACCTACCATCGAGTAGGAAATAATGGGTTTGATATAAGGTTTGTTCATTGGAATTATCTCTTGCCGATTGTCTGGAAAAGCTGCGGAATAAGGTGATTTAACGCGATAATTCACGGGTGTACACACAAACCCTAACAATAAATCACATTCACGAGAGTCAGCAATGAAAAAAATGATTGCCATTACATCCCTGCTTGTTTCCCTGTTTGCATCACCGGTTGTTTTAGCGGAAATGGTCAACATCAATACAGCAGATGTTGCCACGCTGGATTCACTGGACGGTATCGGTGAAAAGAAAGCCGAAGCGATTGTTGCGTACCGCACTGAACACGGTGAGTTCAAAACCCTAGAAGACTTGAAAGAAGTCTCCGGCATTGGTGACAAGCTATTCGACAATATCAAAGACAACATCTCGTTAGCGGATGCTGATACGGCGGAAGCGGATAAGTCAGCAAAGACGACTGACACAGCAGAAACAGAAGCAGTCGCAGAAAAAACAGAGGTGAAAGCTGAAAAAGCGTCGGCTAAAGATGAAAAAGCGGAAGCTGCTGATAAAGTATCCGAGAAATCGACGGTTAAAGCCGACAAAACCTAAGCTGTTTTGTTACCCTATGGCAGACGCAATAATGGTTGCGTCTGCTAATTAATGAGGGCCGACATGCAAACAACTAAACATATTCTGGTGACGGGTGGAGCTGGCTATATTGGTTCCCATACTTGTATTGAACTGCTGAGTGCAGGCTTTCAGGTCGTGGTGCTGGATAATCTGTGTAATAGTTCACCCGAATCGTTACGGCGCGTTGCACAACTGACTGGGCAGACCAGTATTCCTTTTTATGAAGGTGATATTCGTGATGTCGCACTGCTTGAGCGTATTTTTAGCGAATACACTATTGACAGTGTTATCCATTTTGCAGGTTTGAAGGCTGTCGGGGAATCCGTCGAACAGCCGCTAGCTTATTACGATAATAACGTTGCGGGTACAGTCAGTCTCTTACAAGCGATGCAGCAACACAGTGTGAAAAATATTGTGTTCAGTTCATCAGCGACTGTATATGGCGACCCGCACACGACACCGATTCAAGAACATTTCCCCTTGTCTGCCACTAACCCCTATGGGCGTTCTAAGCTGATGATTGAAGAAATTCTCGGCGATCTTTACAAGGCTGATCCAACTTGGAAAATTGCGTTGTTGCGTTATTTCAATCCGGTGGGAGCGCATAGCAGTGGTAGAATTGGCGAAGATCCTCAAGGGATTCCCAATAATCTGATGCCCTATATTGCACGTGTTGCGGTTGGGCAATACCCCTATCTATCCGTATTTGGTGGTGACTACCCGACTCATGATGGCACGGGTGTGCGCGATTATATTCATGTGGTGGATTTGGCTAAGGGGCATGTGAAAGCATTAGAAGCTTTTCAGCGGGGAGACGTGCCTAATTTGCTCGTAGTCAATCTCGGTACGGGGCAAGGTTATTCTGTGCTAGATATGGCTAGGGCATTCAGTGAGGCCAGCGGAAGAGAAGTGCCTTATCGCATCGTGGCGCGACGGGCGGGCGATATTGCTTGTTGTTACGCTGACCCTGCACTGGCAGAAAACTTGCTTCACTGGAAGGCGGGAAAGGATTTGGTGGATATGTGCCGTGATACGTGGCACTGGCAAAGCAGTAACCCCAAGGGTTATAATTAAACCTTGTGTGTCATAAATTTCGATGGACTGTGTGAATTTGGTCTATATTCCTGTTGTCTGCGAATTGCTTACGTTTAGTCAGATGAGCTTCGCAAATACTGGTCAGAAAATTTACTGTTGAATTTGATGTAATACTTAAACCCTTATCCCAACTTAATTGTTAAAAATATTATCAGGGAGATCCCCAATGAAAATGACATGGAAATTATTGTTTCCTTTCTTAGCGGCAATGACACTGGCAGCTTGTTCCAGCGGCGCACCGCAACACACTGCTTTACCCGGTTCTACGGTAAGTACAGCATCAGCTAGCTTGCCAACGGGCACTTCAGGTAGTGACCGGATTGCACCGCAAGATCTATTGGAAATTGATGTTTTCAAAGTGCCGGACTTGTCCAAAGAAGTGCGGGTTGATGACAATGGCAATATCACGCTGGCTTTGATTGGTACAGTACATGCTCAAGGGTTGTCGGCTAGCCAGTTGGAAAAGCAAATTGCGACGCGTTTGGAAAAAGATTACATGCACAACCCACAGGTGAATGTCATTGTGCGGGAATCCACAGCTAGTAAAATAACGGTTTCCGGCGCAGTCAATAAGCCAGGTGTTTACCCGTTGGCGGGTGATACCACGGTTACTCAGGCAATTGCCTTGGCTGAGGGCTTAAACCGTTTGGCGGTGAAAGACAATGTGACTGTTTTCCGCAATGGTAAGCCTTATACAGTACTTCTTGAAGATGTGAACCAAGGAAAGGTCGCTGATCCGGTTGTGATGGCGGGTGATAAAATTCAGGTACATACATCTGCAACTAAAGAAGCAGTGCAAGATTACGGTGGCATCGGTGGTTTGTTGTCACCGTTCGGTCTGTTACGTTAAGCGCTTAAGGTAAATGAGCGAAGGAAGGGCGACTTTAGGGTCGCCCTTTGTGTTTAGGTATTTTTAGGAACTATTGGTAACGTTGACCCGCTAATTATGATCCCAGCATCTCTTCGCTTTGCAGGGTTATCCAGAATTTAGCATTAGAACCATTCGCGTTAGCTTTGGGGATTTTTAACGGTTTTATGTAGATAGGTGATGATTTCTTCACGGGCTTCCGTCAAGACGGAATCACGGTCGAGTGAGTCCAAAATACGTTCTACGGTTAATTTAGGGCCGACTTCTCCCCATGATTTGCCATTGGCAAGCCATTCTTCGGCAACGCGCCCGACCACCAGTGTGCTGTACCATGCAACTGCACCTTGAGCTGCTCCTGTCAGTACGGTTGAGATACCACCTGTACCTAATTTGAGGGCAGCCGAGACTAAATGCACTGCCCAAACCGTTCCTGCCAGCAATAACATTTGCCCCAGTATGGTACGTACTAAATCGCTGGCTTCATTGCGCGAAATAGGTAAGCCGTACAGTTTTGACAGGTGCATAATCATGCTGGCATCAATCACCGCAGCGGCTAATAAGTCAGCCACCGGAATGGGGTTTAGCGCAACGGCAACACCTTTGCCCAAGCAATACAGACGGATGGTTTTCTCTCCAAGATCGCGTTTGATGGCAAGAATGCGTTGCCCGACTTCCTTGCTTAAATGCCCGGCGAACAGAGACGCATTGAGCGCGGCAAGGGTTTTGCCTTCGGCTTCGATAATGTCCCACAGGCGGGTTTTGAGGGCGCTGATATTGATGGGGCGTTCGCGGATACCTTCAATTTCTTCTCCGTGTTCATCCACATAAATAATGGTTTGGCGGCTGGCTTGCGCTGTGGTAAAAATTAAGTTTTCGGGGGCAATCATGCCTTGGGTACGGGTACGTAAGATACTGCGTAACTGTTGTTGTTCCTTCTCGGTGTAACGGTCGGCTTTATTCACGATCAATAATGTCGGGCGATGTGAACCGGTTACTGTTTTGAGGGCTTGGAATTCCACATCGGTGAGGTCGCCATCCACGACGAATAGGACTAAATCGGCCCGATTAGCAACTTCATGTGCCATTTTTTCGCGGGATTCGCCGTCAATTTCATTAATACCTGGCGTGTCGATGAGGAAAATACCGTTGTCGCTGTATTCCTGCCATTGCTGCATATTGACGCTGCGGGTTTCACCATGCAATACACTGACACTGAAGACAGGTTGCCCCAGCAAAGCATTCAGCAAGGATGATTTGCCGACACTAACGCGCCCGAAAACCGCAATGTGCACATGCCCATGTTCTAATTTATCTAACATCCCGCGTACTTGGGTGTAATCATGACGCAGGCTTTCACGCACATCGTCCGGGATGCGGGTATCGTCTAACAGTTGGCGCAGGCTTTCGGTTGCCAGTTGTAAATGCGTGTCACCGCTGCTCTGTGGCGGTGTATCGTCCTCCGGTGCGGCGTTGTCCGCTTTATTTGCCCCGATATTGTTCAATAACCAATCTGGCAAATGTTTTTGTACGTTCTTCCAGATTTCCACTGAGCATCTCCTGAAATGTTGCTGCTGCGGGCGCTGCTTTGAGTGCGCCGCGTTGTTCGAGGGTGTGCGCGACTGATTTGCCGAGCGCGTCAAAAATTAGCCCATAAGCCACGGCATGTACCAAACCACCCGCGACAGTGCCAATGCCGGGGAAGGCTTTCAAACCATTGCCTGCTACAGCGAGTAGCAGTGGGATACTCTTCTTCAACTGTCCCTGACTGAAATTCAGGAATTGGTCGATGTCGAGTTGACTGACCGGGCTATCGTACAGTTTACAGAGTTCTTGTACCATGCGCGTCCCAATCACACCCTGAATTACCAGATCCGTACCGGGGCTGACGGAAGCCAATGCGCCCAGTATGGCTTTGTGGGTGGAACTGCGCACAATTTTTTCCGCTTGGGTACGTCGATAATCTTCACGGGTGAGGTCGAGTTTTTCTTGTACCAAATGCAGTACGCTGGCATCGCGTTGTTGTGAGAGCGTTTCCAGCCGCCGGTCGATTTCGGTTTGTAGGTGAGTGGCAAGGGCGGAAACGTCCATCTTGCGGGGGCGCTGTACGGTTTCTTCACGCCCATCGGGGTAGACTCGCACGATTTCTTCCGTGCCGCCGGATTGAATGAACAATACTTCCGGCGGTTCGGCTGTCCCTGTCCGCTGCGCAGAGTCGAAGCGGGCGCGGATGCGCTGGGCAAGCTGTGCCTGTTCTTCGGCACTGTACTGGTCGCGTTTGTTGATCGCAATCAGTAAGGGCTTGCCGAATGCTGCCAGTTCCTGCAAGTCTTGAAATTGGCTGCGGCTGAGGTCGGAATCGGTGACATACACCACAATATGTGCCCGAATCGCTTCGTCGCGGGCAGCAGCATCGAGTGTGCCTTCTGCTTCATTGCGCCCCGGTAGGTCGGTCAGGAGTAAATGGTCGCCAGCGATGGTTTGCCAAGTATATTCGCGAATCTCGCGGGTGGAGCCGCCGCGCAGGTTGATTTCTACCCCCGCTTCCGGCAATAACGCTTTGATAATGGAAGATTTTCCCGTGCTAACGTCACCGAAAAAGGCAATGTGCGCATTTCCCGCCGTTCTACGTTCGTTTAATTCGGCGATTTCGACTTCTAGCGGCGCTGTATCCATGCCCGCTGCTTTGATTTGCGCGATGTCTTGGGTCAGTGAGGCTTCAGTGACGGGTTTGGGGGCAGGGCGCTTAATGGCTGTGGTGGAACGCCCGCCAGTGACTAATTTCACGATGAGCCAGCCGCTGAATCCCATCACCGCTACAATAACAGTGCTGTAGCTGTAAAATAGCCAGTGCGGAAGTAACAGCAGCCTATCCCACAAGTCGAGGAAGTTTTTGGTAGCAAAAAACAAGAACAGCAAAAACAGCAGCGTCATCAGTAAGATGCCGCCTGCGAGTAGCCAGCGTAAGCGTCGGGTAATTTTCATGGTTGGTCGAATTCTTCCATTTCCTTCAGTAGGCGGGGATATTATCCATTGAATGTGGGCGTGTGGGAAATATATACTTCAACCGCCCATAATTGCAGATTCCTCAAAGGTCTGAAAGTTGAGAGTCAGCAAGGAGTCCAAGGCTTTTTTATGCGTAGTGTGGGTTTGTGCCAAACAGGCATCAATGGCCTGCGCAAACGCGGTAAAGTTTTCATGGTAACGTGAATACAGGCATTCCTTCTTCACAAACTTCCAGAGGCGCTCAATCAGGTTCAGGTTGGGGGAATAAGCGGGTAGGAACAACAGTTCGATCCCGAGTGTTTGGGCGAATGTTTGTACCAGGCTACAGCGCTGGTAACGGGCATTGTCCATCACCAAGGTCACCGGGACATCCAGGGCCAATGCCTTGATTTGCCGAAGCAACTGACAAACACTTTGGGAGTTGATGTAACTGTCATTGGTCACGGTGACCAGTTCATGGGTGACTGCATTCAACGCACCGAGGACATTGTAGCGCTGGCGTCCGGCAGGGGCGCGGATGAACAGCCGGGTGAAACACCACAGGAACCCCAGAAACGGTGCTAACACGAAGTGGGCGGCGTCGACAAAGAAAACGGCGCGTTTTCCGGCCTTGGCCTCCTCAAGACGCGGCTCCAGCTCTTTTTTTAAAAGTCTCCTGGGCAGCAGGGTCGGCTTTCGCCGGTATCATCCCCACCTTCCTGACGGACAAACCCAAGTCATGCAGGAATAGCCGCACGGCTTCCCGCTTGAGTTCAAGGCCGGTTAAGCGCTGTATATCAGCGATCGCCTGACTGATCCGGGTCGGTGGATGCTTCTCAAAATGTTTCTTCAGGGGCTCACGGAAAGGTTCCAACCGGCGGGTTGGGCGACGGAAATCCAGTTGTTCCAAGGCAGCGATCCCACCTTGTTGGTAACGTTTCAAATAACGGGTGACCGTCGTTGAACTCACCTGTGCCAGCCGTTCAATGTCCCCATGCGCCATTCCCTGGCTTTTTAGCCACAACACTTCCATCCGTTGGCGGACGCGAGGGTGGGCATGGCGGTAACGCCCCTCATTCAAGGCGGTTTGATCGGATTCGCTGAAGTCTATCTGGATCATGGAAAGGACGACCGGTTGCCAATAACAGCCGTACTTTGCTTGAGGGCTTCTCATTATTCAACAGCTATTCACGGGCAAAGTATAATGGATGCGACCCCGCCACGCTAGGCCATTAACGATAGGAGCCGCGCTTGAACCGATCACCCATTCTGACCCTGAGCAATATCAGCAAACGGTTTGCTGCTCAGGAAGTGCTCACCGATTTTCACCTCACGATCAATGACGGCGAATTTTTCACGATCTTGGGCCCTTCGGGGTGCGGTAAAACCACCGTATTGCGGCTGATTGCGGGGTTTGAGCAACCGAATGAGGGGCAAATCTTGCTGAATGGTGAAGATATTGCCGGAATTCCAGCAGAAAAGCGCCCGGTGAATACTGTTTTCCAGAGTTATGCACTGTTTCCGCATCTGACGGTATTCGATAACGTGGCATTTGGTCTGAAAATGGCAGGGGTGGATGCGCAAAATATCGCAGTGCGGGTTGCCGATGCCTTAGCAATTGTGCGTTTATCCGATTTTGCCAACCGTAAGCCGCACCAGCTTTCCGGTGGGCAGAAACAACGGGTGGCGATTGCACGTGCTGTGGTGAATCGACCGAAAATTTTGTTGTTGGATGAATCACTTAGCGCACTCGATTATAAGTTGCGCCAGCAAATGCAATTGGAGCTCAAGCAATTGCAACGCCAATTGGGCATCACCTTCGTCTACGTGACTCATGATCAGGAAGAAGCCCTGTCGATGTCTGACCGGATTGTGGTGATGCACAATGGACAAGCGCAACAGGTTGGCACACCCCGTGAAATTTACGAAGCGCCCTGTAATCTGTTTGTGGCGCAATTTATCGGTGAAATCAATGTATTCGATGGGGAAATTACCCATGCGTTAGGTGAATACCAGTACCAGGCACTGATTAACGGCGTGGAACGTGAAATCCGCTGTAATCACCGTTTTACCGCAGGCGATAAGGTGCATGTGATGTTGCGCCCGGAAGATTTGCGTATTGATTGCCGCCCTAATGCACTGGAGCGCAAGGGGTTTCCCGGCATTGTGTTGGAGCGTAATTATACCGGGCAAACCCTGAACTCGCATATTCGTCTGGAAAACGGGCAAGCGGTAACGGCACACGAGTTTTTTGACGAAGATGACCCGGATTTTGATTACAGCATTAACCAAAAAGTGGGGGTGGATTGGGTTCCGGGTTGGGAGCATGTGATCCCTGCGGAAAGGTCGGGTCAAGCATGAATCTATTGAGCTTTCGGCGTTTTGCGATTGTGCTGACGTTGGTGTGGTTGGGGCTGTTTGTACTGATTCCACATGTATTGGTGGTGCTCACTAGCGTGATGTCGCCTGACTCGCAACATTTGGCGGTGTGGCCTGCGACACTGGATTCGTGGGGGCGTTTGTTTGAGCCAGTGTATGCGGAAGTATTTTGGCGCAGTTTGTGGCTGTCGACCCTAACCACGGCGATTTGCTTAGTGTTGGGGTATCCGTTTGCTTATATTGTGGCGAAATTACCTAATGTTTGGCGTGGGGTATTGCTGTTTTTAATGATTGTGCCGTTTTGGACGAATAGCCTGATTCGGACTTACGCTATCAAGTTGATTTTAGGCAATAAAGGCATTGTGAACAGCACGTTGATGGGTGCAGGGCTGATTGATGAGCCGTTGCAATTGTTGTACACGCCGTTTGCGGTGGTGTTTGGGTTAGTGTACGTGTTGCTGCCGTTTATGGTGTTGCCGTTGGTGTCGAGTTTCGGCAAGTTGGATGGAACTTTGTTGGAAGCGGCGCAAGATTTGGGCGCGAGTTTCTGGGCGCGGTTTCGGTTGATTATTGTGCCGCTGACCATGCCGGGGATTATTGCGGGGAGTTTGATGGTGTTTTTGCCTGCCATGGGGATGTTTTACGTGGCAGATTTGTTGGGTGGGGCGAAGAATCTGCTGCTGGGGAATATTATTAAAAACCAGTTTTTGGTGGTGCGCGATTGGCCGTTTGGGGCGGCGTTTAGCGTGGCGTTGATTGTGATCATGGCGGGTTTGTTATGGTTATATTTCTTGGCTAACCGTCGAATTAATCGACAAGGGGGGTTGGATGATGAAAGCCTTTAAATGGAGCTTTATAATCGCCATCTTCGCTTACCTGTATTTACCCATCGGTATCTTGGTGATCAACTCCTTCAACGCCTCCAAATACGGCTACGAATGGAAAGGTTTCACGTTCGAGTGGTACGCCAAGCTCTGGGAAAATGAGGCACTTACCCAAGCTTTTTTGAATTCTTTACTAGTGGCAAGTCTGGCGGCAACCGCTGCAACACTCATTGGGACGCTGATGGCATTGGCCTTGCACCGCTACCGTTTTCCGCTGAAAGCCACCGCCAGTAGCTTACTGTTTATTGTGATGATGTCCCCCGACATTGTACTGGCAATCACGTTTCTGGTGATTTTTATTGCGCTGGGGATTCAATTGGGGTTTTGGTCATTGCTGATTGCACACATTACGTTTTGCCTACCCTTTGTGGTGATCACGGTGTATGCCCAACTCAAAGGTTTTGATAAATATTTACTGGAGGCGGCGCAAGATTTGGGGGCAAGCGAAAGTCGCATCTTCCGCCTGATTATCTTGCCGCTGGTGTTTCCAGCGATTGTGGCAGGCTGGTTATTGAGCTTTACCCTGTCGCTTGATGATGTAATTATCAGTTCGTTTGTCACCGGCCCCAGCTTTGAAATTTTGCCGATTCGGGTGTTTTCAATGGTCAAGGTCGGTGTCTCGCCCGAAGTGAATGTGTTGGCAACGCTGTTGCTGGCGATTTCGCTGTTTTTAGTTACGCTTTCAACGTTACTGCTCAGGAGAAAACACTGACATGATCAAACTTCCTGCTTTGCTGGCTGCTGTATTAATGGCAATGTCCTCGGCATTACACGCCGAAGAAAAACTCGTGGTGTACAACTGGGCAGAATATATCCCTGAAAGTACAGTTGCTGATTTTGAAAAGGAAACTGGCATCAAAGTCGAATATTCCACCTACGAAAATAACGAGGTGATGTATTCTAAAATCAAGCTGCAAAAGGGTAAGGGGTATGACATCGTTGTGCCTTCCTCCTATTTGGTGTCAAAAATGCGCCAAGAAGGTTTATTGCAGAAAATCGACAAAACCAAGCTCACGAACCTGAAAAACTTGTCGCCGGATTTGCTGGATAAGCCTTATGACCCCAGCAATGAATACAGCCTGCCGTATTTGTGGGGTAGCACAGGTATTGGCGTAAATAGCAAAGAAATTGACCCAAGTACGATCACTTCATGGGCAGATTTGTGGGATGAGAAGTGGCAGGGTAAGTTGCTGCTGACCGATGATGTGCGTGAAGTGTTTCACATGGCGCTGAAAAAGAACGGTTTTTCTACTAATTCCACTAACCCTGATGAAGTTAAGGTGGCTTATGAAGACTTGCAAAAGCTCATGCCGAATGTGTTGGTGTTTAATGCGGATGCGCCACGTGAGCCGTTTATGGCCGGTGATGTTAACCTTGGCATGATTTGGAGTGGTGAGGTAATTATGGCGCAGGCAGACAATCGCGATATCCATTACGTGTTTCCTAAAGAAGGTGCTGGTTTTTGGGTAGACAGTTTTGTGATTCCGGTTGGTGCGGAAAATGCGGCGAATGCGCACAAGTTCATCGACTACATGCTACGCCCTGAGGTTGGCCAAAAAGTGGTGGAAGAGTTGGGTTATAGCACGCCGAATGCTGCTGCTAAAGCCTTGCTGAGTGAGGAGCTGCAAAATAATCCGGTGATTTTCCCCACGGCTGAGGTCATGAAAACAGCCGAGTTCCAGAACGACATTGGTGATGCCATGAAGTTGTATGATGGGTACTGGGAAAAACTAAAGACAGGAAAGTGATTTTTCAAATAACCCTAATGAGTGCTTACTGACGTAGTTGTAAAGTATGGTGGTTTTTGGGAAAAAATATGACATCTGTAACGCATAGTGACACTGGATTGAATGTTGTTGAGACAGCAGCTATTGCTGGAAATGCTGATGCTCAGTACAAGTTGGGTCTTATGTATTTATTGGGTGAAGGTGTTGAAAGAGACTATACCCAAGCGTTGCAATGGTTCGACATGGCAGCTACTCAAGGATTAACCAAAGCACTGTATGGATTACTGCAACTTCCGTTGCAATGGTTCAGGTCTGCTGCAATCCAAGGCAATATGTTGGCTCAATACTATTTGGGGATGGTGTATTGCCCCAGTGAAAATGTGCAGCAGGATTACCCATTGGTAGCACTGCATCTGAAAGGATGGTATGGCTCCGATGAAGCGGTAGAACAGGATTATGCACAAGCACTGAAATGGTATTCCAAAGCTGCCGCTCAAGGGGAGGGACGTGCTCATCTAGCGCTTGGTTGGATGTATTTTCAAGGTAAAGGCGTAACGAAAGACCATGCTCAGGCGTTGCAATACTATGCCAATGCCGCTGCTCATGGGTGCATTGTTCAATGCGAATTGAATCTACTTGGAACTATCCAGCAAGCCGAAGCAGGGGATGTGACTGTTCAGTATTCATTGGGACTTCTGTATTACCAGGGTAAGTTCACGGAACGCAACCATGATCAGGCATTACACTGGTTTCAGAAAGCGGCGGAGCAAGGCCATGCTGACGCTCAGTTCAAAGTCGGGGAAATGCATTATCAGGGCAATGGGGTTACACAAAACACCACAAAAGCATTGCAATGGATCGAGAAAGCTGCAGCCCAAGGGAGTGCCGATGCCCAGTTTAGGTTGGGTATGATGTACCGTAAAGGTGAAGAGGTGCCACTGGATCATGTGCAGGCGTTACACTGGTTACTAAAGGCAGCCACTCAAGGGCACGACAAGGCTCAATATGAATTGTGGTGGCTATACCGCAGGGGTAAAAGTGTGGAAAAAAACTCTACACAAGCCTTGTACTGGCTCAAGCAAGCGGCTATTCAAGGGCATAGTCAGGCTCAAGAGACATTGGGAAGCATGTATCGCAGAGGTTGCGATGTGGAACAAGATTATGTACAAGCCTTATACTGGTTCTACCAAGAAGCAAACACATGGGCTAGTAACCCTGTTAGGGTTGCAGAAAATAATTTAGGGTTGTCAGTTGAAGACTATGTTGAACGTGGGCTTATAGATCAAGAAAATTCTTTTGTGCAGTATTATCTTGGATTACTAAATAGTGAGAATGGTGACGATGATAGTGCAGCACAATGGTATGCAAAGGCTGCTGCTCAAGGTTATGCGCAAGCTCAATCTGCATTAGGATGGTCATATTATCTAGGTGATGGTGTTGATCAAGATGACCAGCAGGCATTGCTGTGGTACGAGAGGGCTGCCGCCCAAGGAGTTATTGAGGAACCAGACACTCTGGATAAACTTAGGATTATCCAAGATGCTTTTGATGGGGATGCTGTCGCTCAGTATACATTGGGGTTGATGTATCACTTTGATTACGGGGATGTAAGGGGGGATGATGAACAGGCATTCGCATGGTTCGAAATAGCAGCAATGTAAGATCATGCCAAAGCGCAGTACGCAGCAGGCAGTTTTTATTATCACGAAAGGCATGATATTGACCAAGCACAACATTGGTTTAGACAAGCTGTTGCCAAGGGGGTTATTGCTGCCCAAAACATGCTAGATTGGTTTGATACCGCCCAGCAAATCCCAACAGATGCTCTTGCTGGGGATGTTGCTGCTCAATTTAAGCTTGGTTTGATGTACCGTACAGGGGACTATGTAGTGCAAGACTATGCACAGGCTCTGGAGTGGTTTGGTAAAGCGGCTACCCAAAAATACATTGCTGCCTACCGTGAGTTGGGGGAGATGTATTTCTCTGGTTATGGTGTGAAGGATGATAAGGGGTATGCGCTGCAATGGTTCCGTAAAGCTGCCCTCCGAGGGGATGTCGCAGCACAAGTTAAATTGGGAAAGATATACCGTGCTGACATGAACTACGCACAAGCGTTGTTCTGGTTGAAACAGGCCGCTGTTCAAAAAGATGCCGATGCTTTGTATACGTTGGGATGGATGTTTAATTGGGGCGAAGGCGTTAAATTGGATAAAGAGCAAGCATGGATGTGGTTTGAAAGAGCAGCAGCCCAAGGACACAAAGAAGCCCAACTCTCATGCGAAACCCGCCGCAAACAAATCACGGGCATGTCAGATCAAGAAAAGCATACGACATCATCATGATAAAGGCTAACTTTAGTTATCCAACGCTGCTAATTCTCAACCGCTTTAAACGCTGCATCCAGCGTTTGCCAAGTGTTCACGAAATGGCAAAATAAATCGGCTGTCTTTTCAGCATCATACACGGCTGAATGCGCACAATCTGCATCCCAGCCCATACCGGCTGCTTGTGCAAGACGAGCCAAAACTGTCTGTCCATACATTACCGCGCCTAATGAAACGGTATCCAACGTACTGAATGGGTGAAACGGGTTGCGGGTCGCTTTAATCCGGTCAGAAGCAGCATGAACAAAGTTCAAATCAAACGGTGCGTTATGCCCGACCAAAATGGCACGGTTGCAACGGTTAATCTTCACTTCTTTACGGATCACCTTGAAGAACTCCTCCATTGCTTTTGGCTCTGGGACTGCCATGCGCAATGGGCTAAACGGCTTGATACCATTCACTTCCAGCGATTTGGGATCCATATTGGCATTCGGGAAGGGTTCGATGTGCCAATTGAACGTGCGGTGGCGGGATAGCTCACCTTTTTCGTCGATGCGCAACACCACGGCTGCCAGTTCCAGCAACGCATCCTTGCGGCAATCAAAGCCACCTGTTTCTACGTCTACCACTACGGGGAGGAAGCCACGGAAACGTCCGGCAATGGGGATTATATCTATATCATCTGTCATAACGAGAGCTTAACGGAACTGATAGAAAATGCCTACAAAAGATTTAAGAAAATATTTAGTCTTCATAAGAATATGAAAAATAAACTTATATTTTTTATGTTATTTTTATCTTCAGAAATTCAGCATTTTGTGTTACGGTTCGTGTCCATCTGGATGCGTTACCATTTGGTGATTCAGGCTTACCGCTGGAAAAAAGAGGATAGACCATGCATAATTCCATGCAAGACATTGATTTACAAGAAACCAAAGAGTGGACTGAATCACTTGAAGCAGTCATCGAAGCAGAAGGTGTGGAACGTGCCCACTTCTTGCTAGAAGAGCTGATTGCGACCGCCCGTCATAATGGCGCGAATTTACCGTACTCTGCCAACACCGCTTATATCAATACCATTCCCCCGCATAAAGAAAGCCATACCCCCGGCAAACCCGCGATTGAAGCCCGTTTGCGCTCCTACATCCGCTGGAATGCGGCGGCGATGGTGGTACGCGCCAACCGCGAAAGCCCCGAATTGGGCGGGCATATTGCCACCTTCGCCTCCGCTGCGACGTTATACGATGTGGGCATGAACCATTTCTGGCACGCACCTTCTCCGCAACACGGCGGCGACTTGCTGTATATCCAAGGTCACGCAGCACCGGGTATGTACGCACGCTCCTTCCTCGAAGGGCGGTTTACTGAAGAAGACCTCGATGGTTTCCGTCAGGAAGTCGATGGTGGCGGTTTGTCATCGTATCCGCACCCTTGGTTGATGCCGGATTATTGGCAGTTCCCCACAGTTTCAATGGGTTTGGGGCCGATCAAGTCGATCTACCAAGCGCGTTTCATGAAATACCTGCAAGACCGCAAGTTGGCAGAAACCGCTAACCGTAAAGTCTGGGCATTCGTCGGTGACGGTGAAACCGATGAGCCGGAAACCCTCGGCGCGATTTCCCTCGGTGGACGCGAAAAACTCGATAACCTCGTGTGGGTCGTGAACTGCAACCTGCAACGCCTCGACGGCCCGGTACGCGGCAATGGCAAAATCGTGCAGGAACTCGAAGCGGTGTTCCGTGGCGCAGGCTGGAATGTCATCAAAGTGCTGTGGGGTTCGTATTGGGATCCACTCCTCGCTAAAGACAAAGACGGCTTACTCAAAGCCCGCATGATGGAAGCGGTCGATGGCGAATACCAAAACTACAAATCCAAAGACGGCAAATACGTGCGTGAAAACTTCTTCGGCAAATACCCTGAGCTGAAGGAAATGGTCGCCAAAATGAGCGACGCGGACATCTGGCGTTTAAACCGTGGCGGTCACGACCCGCACAAGGTTTACGCGGCTTACCACGCCGCCGTGAATCACACCGGGCAACCAACCGTTATCCTTGCGCATACCGTGAAAGGTTACGGCATGGGTTCAGCGGGCGAAGGCCAGAACCGTACCCACTCGCAGAAAAAGCTGAGTGGCGAGGAAATGATTGCCTACAAAAACCGCTTCAATATCCCGTTGAGTGATGCGGATGCGGCAGAAGCCAAATATTACCGCCCTGACCCGAACGGCGAAGAAATGCAGTACATGCTGGAACGCCGCAAAGCCTTGGGTGGTTTCCTGCCACAACGCCAAACCCACGCGACTCCGCTGAAAGTACCGGATATTTCGATTTTCCAACCGCTGCTGGAAAGCACCGGCGACCGCGAAATGTCCACCACAATGGTCTTCGTGCGCTTGCTGACTTTGTTGGCGCGTGACAAAAACATGGGTAAAAACGTCGTGCCTATCGTGCCGGATGAGGCGCGTACTTTCGGGATGGAAGGCATGTTCCGTCAGATGGGGATTTATTCCTCGGTCGGGCAATTGTACGAGCCGCAGGATAAAGATCAGGTCATGTTCTACAAAGAGGACAAGACTGGGCAGATCTTGGAAGAGGGCATTAACGAAGCAGGCGCATTCTCGTCATGGATTGCAGCAGCAACGGCGTACAGCACCCACGGGGTGAACATGGTGCCGTTTTACATTTACTACTCGATGTTTGGTTTCCAGCGCATTGGTGATTTGGCGTGGGCAGCGGGCGATTCGCGTGCTCGCGGCTTCCTGATTGGTGGCACGGCAGGGCGTACCACGCTGGCGGGCGAAGGCTTGCAGCATCAGGATGGGCATGGGCTGATTCAGGCGGGTTTGATTCCGAACTGCTTGTCTTATGACCCGACCTTCTCTTATGAGTTGGCGGTGATCGTGCAGAATGGTCTGAAACGCATGTATCAGGATCAGGAAGATGTGTATTACTACATCACTGCGATGAACGAAAATTACACGCATCCGGCTATGCCTGCTGGTGTCGAAGACGGCATTGTCAAAGGCATGTACTTGTTCAGTGGCGGCGGCAAAAAGCGCAAAAAAGTGCAACTGATGGGTTCCGGCACGATCTTGCGCGAAGTGATTGCCGCAGCCGAAATGCTCGACAAGGAATGGAGCGTGGATGCGAATGTGTGGAGCGTGACCAGTTTCAACGAACTGGCGCGAGAAGCACGTGATTGTGACCGCTGGAATATGTTGCACCCACTGGATGACGCGAAAGTACCGTATGTCACCCAAGCGATGAAAGGGCAACGTGGCCCCGCAATTGCTGCAACCGACTACATCCGCCAATACCCTGACCAGATTCGTGCATGGCTGCCGATGCCGTTCACGGTGCTGGGAACAGATGGTTTTGGGCGTAGCGATACCCGTGCGCAACTGCGTAAACATTTCGAGGTGAACCGTCATTACATCGTGATTGCCGCATTGAAAGCGTTGGTGGATGAAAAATCCCTGCCCGCCGCTGATCTGGTGAAAGCGATGGAAAAATACGGCATCAACCCTGAAAAACCTAACCCACGTCTGGCATAAGGAGCGCGATCATGGCAATCCAAGAAGTTTTAGTGCCAGACATTGGCAGCTTTAAAGATGTTGAAATCATTGAAGTATTGGTAAACGTTGGCGATACCATCGCGGTGGAAGACTCGTTGATCACGATTGAATCCGACAAATCGTCGATGGAAATTCCGTCGCCGGTAGCGGGGGTAATTAAAGAGCTGAAGGTGAAGGTGGGGGATCGGATTTCGGAAGGGAGTTTGATGGTGGTGGTGGAGGTGGCGGAAGCAGGTGTGGTTGCTGCTACACCAGCTCCCGTTATTGCCGCACCTGTTATAAAACCTGAAATCGTTGCACCTGCACACGTTGTTGCTGAACCTAAAGCCGCAGCACCCACACCTGTTTCCCCAAAACTCGACTTTAGCAAAGCTTACGCTACCCCATCCGTGCGCAAGTTTGCCCGCGAACTCGGTGCAGACTTGAACAAGGTCAAAGGCTCAGGCCGCAAAGGACGCATTACCCAAGATGACGTGAAAGGTTTCATCAAGGATGTGATGAGCTTTGGCGGGATGCCATCGGCGGCGGCTTCCGGCAATACCTTGGGCGTTGCACCCATGCCGGACATCGACTTCAGCCAATGGGGTGCAGTCGAAACCGTACCGTTGTCGCGCATCAATAAGCTGACCGGCGAGTTCTTGCATCGTAACTGGGTACACATTCCGCATGTGACGCAGTTTGATCAAGCGGACATCACCGATCTGGAAGCCTTCCGCAAGCAGTTGAATGAGGAAAATGCCAAGTCGGGGATGAAAATTACCCCACTGGTATTCATTATGAAAGCGGTGGTGGCTGGCTTGAAGGCTTACCCACGCTTCAATTCCTCGCTGGATGCAAAGGCTGAAAACCTGATCCGCAAAAGCTATTACAACATCGGGGTGGCGGTGGATACGCCGGATGGCTTGGTTGTGCCGGTGTTCCGTGATGTGGACAAAAAGTCGATCATGCAATTGTCCGAAGAGCTGAAAGAAATGTCGGCGAAGGCGCGTGACAAGAAGCTGAAACCGGCGGATATGCAGGGCGGTTGCTTCTCGATTTCCAGCCTAGGCGGGATTGGTGGCACGAAATTTACCCCGATTGTGAATGCGCCGGAAGTGGCGATTTTAGGGGTTTCCAAATCCGACATTCAGCCTGTGTGGAACGGTAAGGAATTTGCGCCGCGCTTAATGTTGCCGCTGTCGCTGTCGTATGACCATCGCGTGATTGATGGCGCAGATGGCGCACGTTTCACCACTTACCTTGCCAAAATGCTGGGTGATATTCGGAGGTTGCTGGTATGAGCAAGATTATCGAAGTCAAAGTCCCCGACATTGGCAGCTTCAAAGACGTTGAAATCATTGAAGTCTTGGTCGATGCTGGTTTCCAGATTGAGGTGGAAGATTCGCTGATTACCATTGAGTCTGATAAGTCGTCGATGGAAATTCCAAGTCCTGTTGCTGGTACGATTAAGCAGATGCTGGTGAAGGTGGGGGATCGGGTGTCGGAAGGGTCGGCGTTGCTGATGTTGGAGGTGGCGGAAGCGGAAGAATCCCCCCCATCCCAGCCTTCCCCCGCAGGGGGGGAAGGAGCAAGAGGCACTCCGTCCAATTCTTCTGTCTTGTCCCCTTCACCCCTTGCGGGGGAAGGGCTAGGGATGGGGGGAACAGGCGGAACGCCTGATCTCGAAACCGAACTCGTTGTCCTAGGCTCTGGCCCCGGCGGTTACACCGCTGCGTTCCGCGCCGCTGATCTTGGCAAAAAAGTGGTGCTGATCGAGCGTTACCCCAATATCGGGGGTGTATGCCTCAACGTCGGTTGCATCCCCTCCAAAGCGTTGTTACATACAGCGGAGGTGATTAATGAAGCGAAGGAATTTGCCAAGCATGGCGTGAAATTCGGCGAGCCGGACATCGACCTTGATGCCGTGCGGGCGCATAAAAGCGATGTGGTCGGCAAGTTGACGACGGGTCTGAAGGGGCTGGCGAAGCAGCGCAAAGTGCAAATCGTCCACGGCTACGGGCGTTTCACCTCGGCGCATACCATCGAAGTGGAAGCGGCGGATGGCAGCAAGCAGACGGTGAAGTTTGCGAATTGCATCATTGCTGCCGGTTCGCGGGTCACGAAATTGCCGTTTATTCCGTGGGATGATCCACGGGTGATGGATTCGACCGATGCGCTGGAATTGCCGGAAATCCCCAAGCGGATGCTGGTGGTTGGCGGCGGCATTATCGGCTTGGAAATGGCGACGGTTTACCACGCGCTGGGTGCAAAAATTACTGTGGTGGAACTTTCACCCGGACTGATGCCCGGTGCGGATCGTGACATCGTGAAGCCCTTGCACAACCAGATTAAGGGGATGTACGAAAACATTTACCTGAATACCAAAGTCACTGCGATTACGCCGACGGCAGAGGGTTTGGTGTGTGCGTTTGAGGGCAAGGGTGCGCCTGCGACAGATACGTTTGACCGGGTGTTGGTGGCAATTGGGCGTTCGCCGAATGGGGGGTTGATTGACGCGGGTAAGGCGGGGGTGTTTGCGGATACACGCGGCTTTATTCCGGTGGATAATCAGATGCGTACCAACGTGCCGCACATTTTTGCGATTGGTGACATTGTGGGGCAGCCGATGCTGGCGCACAAAGCCACGCACGAAGGCAAAGTCGCGGCGGAAGTGATTGCAGGGCATAAAGCCTATTTCGATGCGAAAACCATTCCGTCGGTTGCCTACACCAGCCCGGAAGTGGCGTGGATGGGCAAGACCGAAGAGCAGTGCCAAGCGGAAGGGATTGCGTATGAAAAAGGCGCGTTCCCCTGGGCGGCGAGTGGGCGGGCGTTGTCGATGGATGCCAGCAACGGCATGACCAAAGTGCTGTTTGATAAGGCAACCGGGCAACTGATTGGCGCGGGCATTGCGGGCAAGAATGCCGGTGAGCTGATTGCCGAGGCGGTACTGGCGTTGGAAATGGGGGCGGATGCGCATGACATCGGCTTGACGATCCACCCGCATCCGACGCTTTCCGAGACGCTGAACTTTGCGGCGGAAGTGGCTGAGGGGACTTGCACGGATATTTACGCGCCGAAGAAGTGACCCCTCATCCTTGCAAAAGTTTGACTTCTCACGTTAAGTGAGAAACCGGTTGGCGGCTCGCGTGAACAACGAGCCGCTTTTTTTTGTTAGTTGCTGTTTATGTCTGAATCAAAAAATAACTTGCCTTCCTTGCTGAGTTCGCTATAATCTGCCTCCTTCGACGACAGGCGTATAGCTCAGTTGGTTAGAGCACCACCTTGACATGGTGGGGGTCGTTGGTTCGAGTCCAATTACGCCTACCAATTATACATAACGATTATAACCAAGTGACCCCTCGTATAGGCCACCACTGGAGTACAATATGCCTATTATTACTCTCCCTGACGCAAGTCAACGTTCTTACGATGCTCCCATTTCTGTACTTGCCGTTGCTGCCGATATCGGTGCAGGTTTGGCTAAAGCTACGCTTGCGGGCAAAGTAAACGATCAATTGGTTGATGCCAGCTATGTCATTGATCACGATGTTTCCCTGAGTATCATTACTGCGAAAGATGCTGAAGGTTTGGATATTATCCGCCATTCTGCCGCGCATTTGATGGCTCAAGCGGTCAAACAATTATTCCCTGAAGTACAAGTTACCATCGGCCCCACGGTCGAAAATGGCTTTTACTACGATTTTGCCTCCCCACGCCCTTTCACGCCCGAAGATTTACAGGCGATTGATGCGCGGATGCAAGATTTAATCAAGCAAGACATCCCCGTTGAGCGCAGCACTCTGTCACGCGATGAAGCCGTGAGCTTCTTCCTGAACATGGGCGAAAAATACAAAGCGGAAATTATCGAAAGCATTCCCGCCGACCAAACGCTGTCGCTCTACCGTCAAGGCGATTTTATCGACTTGTGTCGTGGCCCCCATGTTCCTAGCACGGGCAAAATCCCCTCTGTCAAAGTGATGAAAGTGGCAGGTGCTTACTGGCGCGGCAATTCCAACAACGAAATGCTGCAACGCATTTACGGCACGGCATGGGCAAACAAAAAAGAGCTGCAAGCCTACCTGACGATGTTGGAAGAGGCTGAAAAGCGTGATCACCGTAAACTCGGTCGCCAATTCGACTTGTTCCATTTCGACGAACAAGCCCCCGGTGCAGTCTTCTGGCATCCCAAAGGCTGGACAGTGTTCCAAGCCTTGATTGGTTACATGCGTCAGCGCCAGCAACGTGCCGGTTATGTTGAAGTGAATACCCCCGATGTCATGGATCGCAGTCTGTGGGAAACCTCCGGTCACTGGTTTAATTACCGTGACAATATGTTCACCACCACGACTGAAGATGAGCGCGTGTTTGCCCTGAAACCCATGAACTGCCCCGGCGGTATGTTGATGTTTTCACAGGGTTTGAAAAGCTACCGTGACCTGCCATTGCGGATGGCGGAATTCGGTAAAGTACACCGCTACGAACCGTCCGGCGCATTACATGGCCTGATGCGTGTGCGTCACTTCACTCAGGACGATGCGCATATCTTCTGTACCGAAGACCAGATGGCGCAGGAGTGCAAGGACGTGGTGGCGTTGGTGCTCGACATTTACAAAGAATTTGGCTTTGAAAATGTGCACATTAAACTCTCGACTCGCCCAGAAAACCGCATTGGTTCGGATGAAAGTTGGGATTTGCTGGAACACGCCCTCGGCAATGCACTCGATAGCATGAATTTGCCGTATACGCTGTTCCCCGGCGAAGGTGCATTTTACGGCCCTAAACTGGAATTCGTGTTGCGTGATGCTATCGGTCGTGATTGGCAGTGCGGCACTTTGCAAGTGGATATGAGCTTGCCAGAACGTTTTGACCTGACTTACGTGGCGGAAGACAATACCCGCAAACGTCCGGTCATGTTGCACCGTGCGCTGTTCGGTTCATTGGAACGCTTCACCGGCATTCTGATTGAGCATTACGAAGGGCGTTTCCCACTTTGGTTAGCACCAACGCAAGCTGTCCTGATGAATATCACGGACAAACAAGCCGATTTCGTGCAAGATGCTACCAAGCAATTGCTTGATGCGGGTATTCGCGCCGTATCAGACTTGAGAAATGAAAAAATTGGCTTTAAAATCCGTGAACACACGATGCAACGTGTCCCCTACCTATTGGTAGTCGGAGACCGCGAAGTGGAAACACAATCTGTAGCCATGCGCACCCGTTCCGGTAAAGACTTAGGAACTTTCCCCTTGGCGGAAGTTTTGCAACGTCTGAACGCGGAAATTGCTGCACGTCGCTTATCACTATCTGAGGATTAAACTTATCGCTCTCGAAAAAGAACACCGTATTAATGACGATATTAACGTTCCGAAAATTCGTCTGATTGATGCGGAAGGTGAAAATCAAGGTGTTGTCTCCCTGCGGGACGCGCTGGAAATGGCTTACGACGCCGAACTCGATCTGGTGGAAATCGTACCCAATGCGAAGCCGCCGGTTTGCCGCATTATGGATTACGGCAAATTCCGTTTCGATGAAAGCAAAAAAGCCGCTATAGCCCGCAAAAACCAGAAACAAGTGCAGGTCAAAGAAATCAAGATGCGTCCGGCAACGGACGAAGGCGATTACCAGATCAAACTGCGCAAACTGAAAGAGTTTCTGGAAGAGGGTGATAAGGTTAAAGTCACCCTGCGCTTTAAAGGCCGTGAAATGGCTCATAAAGAACTGGGGATGGATGTCCTTAAGCGCGTTGAGAAAGAACTGGAAGAAGTCGCCGTTGTGGAACAATTCCCACGTCTGGAAGGCCGCCAAATGGTCATGATGCTCGGCGCGAAAAAGAAACCGGCAGCTTAAATGCCGGAACACCATCCTGTTAAGGCAAGGCACTCTTGCAGGATGTTTTATCTACCTGATCGAAAAGGAGACCAAGATGCCTAAAATGAAAAGTAGCCGTGCTGCGGCTAAGCGTTTCAAGAAGAGCGGAAGTGGCTTGTTTAAACGCAAGCAGTCACACCTGCGTCATATCTTGACCAAGAAATCCACCAAGCGTAAGCGTCATTTGCGTTCAGGCGACAACTTCGTTGTTGCAGCCGATCATGGCAATGTGCAAAAAATGCTGCCCTACGCATAATCAGGAGGATTTAAAACATGGCAAGAGTTAAACGTGGTGTAACGGCACATGCCCGTCACAAGAAAATCCTCAAGCTGGCTAAAGGTTACTACGGTGCCAGAAGCCGGGTCTACCGGGTTGCGCATCAAGCAGTCATCAAGGCTGGTCAATACGCATTCCGCGACCGTCGTCAGAAAAAACGCCAGTTCCGCGCTTTGTGGATCGTGCGTATTAATGCCGGTGCACGTATGTTCGGTCTGTCTTACAGCCGCATGATGAATGGTTTGAAGAAAGCTAACATTAGCCTTGACCGTAAGGTTCTGGCTGATTTGGCTGTTCACGACATCACTGCGTTTGGTGCAGTCGCAGAGAAGGCAAAAGCTGCCCTGGCTGCTTAAGCTGCATTAAGATGCGCTGAAAAATACCCGTAAATGGGTGAGCAAGGCGGGGGAAGGTTGTTGCCTCTCCCCGCCTTTTGCTTTCTAATTCTCCCAAATACCGATAACCCCATACATTAAGGAAATCGTCGTGCAAAGTTTGCTGGAACTGATGGGCGAAGCCCACGAGCAGATTTCGCAAGCCGTCAGCCTCGCCGCGTTGGATCAGGTGCGTGTGCAGTATCTAGGCAAGACAGGTTTGTTGACTGAGCAACTCAAGCAATTGGGCAAGTTACCGCATGAAGCGCGTAAAACAGCGGGTGCGGAAATCAATACCGCCAAGCAAGCCTTGACCATTGCAATTGAAGACCGCAAGCAAAGCCTGCAAGCTGAAGCCTTGAGTGCACGTTTGCAAGCGGAAAAGGTCGATGTCACTTTACCGGGGCGGCGCATGGATACCGGTAGCCTGCACCCTGTTACCCAGACTATTCAACGCATTAGCGAGATCTTCGCACAGTTGGGTTTCAGTTTGGCAGAAGGCCCTGAGATTGAAGACGATTTTCACAATTTTACCGCCTTGAATATCCCGGAATCGCATCCGGCGCGTGCCATGCACGACACATTTTATATGGATAGCGGCTTGCTGCTGCGTACCCATACCTCCTCCGTGCAAGTGCGTCACATGGAAAATAACCCGCCACCGCTGCGTATCATTTCGCCGGGTCGGGTGTACCGTTGTGATTCGGACATGACCCACAGCCCGATGTTCCACCAAGTGGAAGGTTTGATGGTGGATGAAGATGTCACTTTCGCGGATTTGAAAGGCATTCTCGAAGCCTTCTTTAAAGCTTTCTTTGAAGTGGATGAATTGCCGACGCGCTTCCGCGCCACGTTCTTCCCGTTTACTGAGCCATCCGCTGAAACCGATATTCAGTGCGTGCATTGCGGCGGTGACGGTTGCCGCGTGTGCAAAGGCACGGGTTGGCTGGAAGTCATGGGCTGCGGCATGGTGCATCCGAACGTATTGAAAAACGTCGGCATCGACAGCGAAAAATACACCGGCTTCGCGTTTGGTTTCGGGGTCGAGCGTTTGGCGATGTTGCGCTACCAAATCAATGATTTGCGCGTGATGTTTGATAACGACGTGCGTTTCTTGAAACAGTTTAGCTAAGCGGAGTAACCTTATGAAAGTCAGTGAAAAATGGCTGCGTGAGTGGATTGATACCCCGCTGGCGCTGGATGTAATTGCCGACAAACTCACTATGTCCGGCTGCGAAGTGGAAGCGCGTGATGCGGTAGCCACCGCCTTCACCAATATTGTGGTGGGTCACGTTGTCGAGCGTGAAAAACACCCCGATGCGGATAAACTCAGCGTCTGCAAAGTTGATAACGGTCGTGGCGAAATTCTGCAAATCGTTTGTGGTGCGGGCAATGTACGTGCAGGGATTAAAGTACCATTGGCGTTGATTGGCGCGGTATTGCCACTACCCGATGGTGCAGATTTAAAGATCAAAAAAGGCAAGCTGCGTGGTGTGGAATCGTTCGGCATGTTGTGTTCATCGACCGAATTGGGCATGTCTGACAAATCCGACGGCTTGCTGGAATTGCCGGATGATGCGCCCGTGGGCATGGACATCCGCGAGTATTTGAAACTCGATGACGAAGTAATTGAGCTGGCAATTACCGCAAACCGTGGCGATTGCATGAGCATGATCGGTGTGGCACGCGAAACTGCCTTGGTGATGGATGTGCCACTGAATGTGCCGGAAATCCCTGCGCAAACTGTTCAGCATACTGATACATTTCCGGTTGAATTATCAGCGACGGATGCTTGCCCGCGTTATGTCGGGCGGATCATTCGCAATATCAACCCGCGAGCCGCCACGCCGATTTGGATGCAGGAAAAACTGCGTCGTGCGGGTGTGCGCAGTATTTCTGCTACGGTTGACGTAACCAATTACGTGTTGCTGGAACTCGGTCAACCAATGCACGCCTTTGACCTCGACACGCTACACGGCGGTATTGTGGTACGTTACGCGAATGCAGGCGAAACCCTGAAGTTGTTGGATGGGCAAACCGCGCCATTGCGTAACGACACGCTGGTGATTGCTGACGCCGCGCAGCCGGTGGCGATAGCGGGCATTATGGGTGGGGAACCAACGTCAGTGACGGATGCTACCCGCCATGTGTTTCTGGAAAGTGCGCATTTCCGCCCTGCTAAAATTATGGGTAAGGCGCGTAGCTACGGTTTGCAAACCGATTCTTCGGCGCGTTTTGAGCGTGGTGTTGACCCCGATATGCCGGTTAAGGCAATGGAGCGGGCAACACAATTGATCGTGAGCATTTGCGGTGGCGAAGTCGGGACGTTGGTGGATACGGTAGCTGATGCCAGTGTATTGCAATGCAAAACGATTTTGTTGCGTCCTGAACGTATCCGCCGCGTGTTGGGGATAATGCTGGATGCTGCAACGGTTGAAGGTGTGTTGGCACGTTTGAATTGTGCGTTCACGTCCGTCGATGCAGGTTGGCAAGTGCAAGCGCCGTTGGCACGTTTTGATTTAAACATCGAAGAAGATTTGATCGAAGAGCTGGCAAGGGTACGGGGTTACGATTCGATTCCAGCCGAATTGCGCCCGCGTGCGCCGCGTATTACCCAGCCGAGTGAAACAACGGTTAGACGGGAAAATTTGCGTTACACACTGGTGGCGCGTGGGTATCAGGAAGCGGTTACTTTCAGCTTTGTTGACCCGAAAATGGAGAAAATCTTAGCGCCTGCGACCGATAGTATTGCGTTAGCGAACCCGATTTCTGCCGATTTAGGTGTGATGCGTAGTACTTTGTGGTCGGGTTTATTGCGTGCTGTAACTTATAATGTAAATCGTCAGCAAAGTCGGGTACGTTTGTTCGAGATTGGTCCCGCGTTTGAACAAAGCGAAGATGGCAAGCCTGTGCAAAAAAACATGCTATCGGGAGTGTTAACCGGAAATCTTTACCCAGAACAGTGGGGACAGGTGAACCGATCTGTCGATTTTTACGACTTGAAAGGGGATGTGGAAACATTGCTGGAGCAAGTTACCGGAACACGCTTCCATTTTGCACCTGTGGCTCATGCGGCATTGCACTCCGGTCAATCTGCCCAAATTATGACAGATACTGCTGTCGTGGGGTGGATGGGGATGTTACACCCGCAATTGGAGGAAAACTTGGGGCTTGGGCAACCTATTTATCTCTTTGAGTTGGATATGGGTGTGTTGATGCAGCGCACTTTGCCAAAGTATCAAGCAGTTTCCAAATTCCCAGCCATTCGCCGTGATCTGGCCTTGTTGGTTCGGGAAGATACATTAGCGGTAGCTTTGGAAAATGCAGTGAAAAAAGCGGCGATTCCGCAATTAATGTCCTATTATTTATTCGACATTTATGCGGGAAAAGGTATACCAGAAGGTCAAAAAAGCGTTGCTTTAAGCTTGATTTTACAGGACTTTTCACGCACTCTTGAGGATGCGGAAATTAATCGAATCATCGATGCAGTAGTTGCTTCGCTTCAGGAAAATGTCGGGGCAGTATTGCGTTAAGCAGGGAGAAAGTGCATGACAATAACATTAACTAAAGCAGACATGGTTGAACACCTGTTTGATGAGTTGGGTTTGAATAAGCGTGAAGCCAAGGATTTGGTGGAGATGTTTTTTGAAGAAATCCGTGATGCGTTGGAAACAGGTAGTCATGTGAAGTTATCGGGTTTTGGTAATTTTATGTTGCGTGACAAAACACAACGTCCGGGACGCAATCCGAAAACTGGGGAAGAAATTCCGGTAACAGCACGGCGTGTAGTGACTTTCCGTCCAGGGCAGAAGCTCAAGCAGCGAGTAGAGGAATATGGAAGTAGCGGCGCTTAGCGGTCAATTACCACCTATTCCGGGCAAGCGTTATTTCACGATTGGTGAAGTAAGTGACTTGTGTGGGGTAAAAACGCATGTACTGCGTTATTGGGAAGGGGAGTTTCCTTCTCTCAAGCCGATGAAGCGACGTGGCAACCGCCGTTATTACCAGCGCGAAGACGTTTTATTAATTCGCCAAATTCGTACTTTATTGTATGAGCAAGGTTATACGATCAGCGGTGCACGCCAGAAATTATTGGAGGAGGCGCACACGCCACCACCGCCGTCACAACCGCTGGAGCCAATTGTTGTGAATGGCAATGATATTGCACCGTTGGTGGAGGAGTTGGAGCGTATTCTGTTTCTCCTTAAATACTGATTTTAGCTTGAGCTTATCCAACTATTACGGTAAGCTCACATCCCTTCAAGTCGGGGCGTAGCGCAGCCTGGTAGCGCACCACACTGGGGGTGTGGGGGTCGTAGGTTCAAATCCTATCGTCCCGACCAATACATTGATTCATGCTGTATCATGATGACTCAAAAGCCCTTACAGGCTGCAATCTGTAAGGGCTTTTTTGTTGGGACATAAGCAAAAGCCAAACCGGACGGCAAGGACAACCCCATATAAAACGGGTAGAAATAAAGTAGTGGGTAAAATGGCGTAACGCCTTGAAAAAATTGGTGCCCGGAGCCGGACTCGAACCGGCACGCTGTTACCAGCGAGAGATTTTAAGTCTCTTGTGTCTACCGATTTCACCATCCGGGCAGGGAGGAGTAAGGTAGGGCGCTAATCTTACACAACTCTGGTTCTCGCTTCCAGCACTTGTTTTAAATAATTTGTCTAGAAACGCTATACTGTTTGTCATTATCGGTTTTAACGGAAAAAAACGTATCATGCGACACTGGATAGCCGCTCTGTTGGGCATAAGCCTCGTTTGTAGTACGCCTGCGCAAGCAGCGTGTACCGCTCCCAACTTCAACACTTGGTTGATTGCTTTTAAAGAGGATGCGATAGCTTCGGGGTTAAAGCCTGCTTTGCTGGAGAGTATCTTAGGTAAGTTACAACCGGATGCTGCCGTGATCCAACGGGATCGGTCGCAGCAAGTGTTTGCACAAGATTTCCTGACCTTTGCCACGAAAAAAGTGAATGACAATCGTTTGGGGCTGGGGAAAGCCAACCTAAAAAAGCACGCTGCTTTATTTAAACGCATTGAGCAAACCTATGCTGTACCAGCACCTGTTCTGACCGCATTATGGGGGCTGGAAACGGATTTTGGCGCAGTTACCGGTGATTTTTTCACCTTACGTTCCTTGTTGACGTTGGCGCACGATTGTCGCCGCCCGGAGATGTTTCGTATCGAGTTGCTCAGTGCCTTGCAATTGGTGCAAAAAGGTGATTTGACGCCTGCTAAAATGCGTGGTGCTTGGGCGGGTGAAATCGGGCAATTACAATTTCTGGCATCCCGCTACGACCAATATGCGGTCGATTTTAATAATGATGGACACCGTGACTTGATCCATACCAGCGCTGATGCACTGGCTTCGGGGGCGAATATGCTGAAGTCCAGCGGTTGGCGAAGTGGTGAGCCTTGGTTGCAAGAAGTGAAAGTACCTGCCAACATGGATTGGTCGTTAGCACGTTTGAATAACAAATTGCCCTTAGAAGACTGGGCAACCCAAGGGGTGAGCGATGCGGATGGTAGTCCGCTCAGTGGCAGTGGTACAGCAGCGTTATTGTTGCCGATGGGTAGAAATGGCCCCGCTTTCCTCGCGTATCCCAATTTTGATGTTTTTTTGCAATGGAACGAGTCTACGGTATATTCCTTGACCGCCGCGTATTTTGCAACGCGCTTAGCCGGTGTGCCTGCGATGCGTAAAGGCAATGCGCCTGTTGCTGTGTTATCTACGACGCAAACCAAAGCGTTACAAGCGAAGTTACAAGCGCAAGGAATGAGCATTTCCAAAGTGGACGGCATTATTGGTGAAGAAACCCGTCAAGCTGTGCGCCAAGCCCAGCAAAAACTGGGGCTACCGGTGGATGGCTACCCTGATCCTGAATTGCTGGCACGTTTATAATGCAGTAACATTACCCACCGCAAAAAGAGTAACAGGTACGGCAACTCATCATGCTTGCCTAATTTATGGATCATACAACACGGTTGGTTTCATTAGTGGATATACAACTTTCACAGCGCGTTGGGCGTGTTAAACCTTCGCCTACACTGGCTATTACTGCATTAGCCGCTCAACTTAAAGCATCAGGCCGCGACATTATTGGTTTGGGGGCAGGTGAGCCTGATTTTGATACCCCTGAGCACATTAAGCAAGCCGGTATTGAAGCGATCCAAAAAGGTGAAACCCGTTATACCGCCGTGGACGGTACACCTGCTTTGAAACAAGCCATTATTCGTAAATTTAAGCGTGATAATGGTTTGGATTTTACCCCCAAACAAATTTTGGTATCGTGTGGTGGTAAGCAAAGTTTCTATAACTTGTGTCAAGCCATGTTAAATGCGGGCGATGAAGTGATTATTCCAGCGCCTTACTGGGTTTCTTATCCCGATATGGTGTTGTTAGCGGATGCGGTTCCCGTCATCGTTGCAGCCGGTCAGCGCGAACACTTCAAGTTATCCGCTGCCAAGTTGGAGGCGGCAATTACCCCGAAAACACGTCTGTTTGTGATTAATAGCCCCTCGAATCCCACGGGTGTTGCTTACACGTTGGAAGAGTTAGCAGCTTTGGGGGAAGTCTTACGTCGTCACCCTCAGGTGTTGATTGCAACAGATGATATGTATGAGCATGTGCTGTTTGAAGGTAGAAAGTTCGTCAATATTTTGGATGCGTGCCCGGATTTATATGCACGTACCATCGTGCTGAACGGTGTTTCCAAAGCCTATTCCATGACCGGTTGGCGGATTGGTTATGCTGGCGGCCCTGAAAAGCTGATTCAGGCGATGAATATCATTCAGTCACAAAGTACCTCCAATCCGACCTCTATTTCACAATATGCGGCAGTGGTAGCCTTGGATGGCGATCAAAGCTTTATTCAAACCATGGTAAGTGCGTTTGAACAGCGTCATGCCTTTGTATTGAAAGCCTTTAATGCGATGGAGGGGGTGGAGTGTTTACCCGCTGATGGCACGTTCTACAGCTTCCCTAATGTCGAGGGCATGATCAAGCGTTTGGGTTTGGAAAATGACGCTGCACTGGCTAGTTATTTATTGGATAAAACCGGGGTGGCGGTCGTGCCGGGTTCCGCTTTCGGCTTAGAAGGGCATATCCGTATCTCATTTGCCACCAGTATGGCGAACTTAGAAAATGCCTTAGGTCGTATCGCTTCAGTTTAATGGAAATACGGGCGGGATAATCAGTCCTGCCCATATCCCTGTATTATTGCTTTGAGTATACAGGGTAGTGCGTTTCAAAATGGGTAAGCACTAATTCCTGCAATACAATGAATTCATTATGTTGCAATAAATCCCGGTAAAGTTTTTCCCCTAGTAATGTGCGCAGTTTTTCGTACAAATCAGGTAGCACTATGTGGGTGTCAGCAGCTTCCTGAGAAATGGGGTAGTTTTTCAAACTCGCATCGACTGGCGATGCTATGAGTAGTGTAACGGCTACCAACAAGGCGATCACACAGTTGTTCTGACTTAGCATATACATTCCTCTATCTGTGTCCTAACAAATTCCTCAAGAGCATAGGCTTATTATTGTTCGCATGGCTCTGGAGGGCTGTGAGCAGGTTCACACTTATAGAGTTTTTTTATATTTTTTCAGAAAAAAGATTGACTTTATGTTAGTCGCGGTAACGTAGCACTAAATCAGCATAGGCATCAATGCGACGATCACGTAAATATGGCCACCAGCGCCGCACTTGTTCGGTTCTGTCTAAATCTACCGTCACGACCAGTTCTGTTACGCTGCTGGTATCTGCTTGGGCGAGTAGTTCACCCTGCCAGCCGACGATCATGCTGGAACCCCAAAATTGACTGCCTGCGGTTTGCCCGCTAGGGTCACTTTCAAAGCCGATCCGATTGGCACTGAGCACGGGAATATTGTTAGCCACGGCATGGGAACGTTGAATGGTTATCCACGCATCACGCTGGCGTGCTTTTTCTTCTGCGGTATCCTGCGGATTCCAGCCGATGGCAGTTGGGTAGAGCAACAGTTCTGCACCGGCTAAGGCCATCAAGCGGGCAGCTTCGGGATACCACTGATCCCAACACACCAACACACCTAGGGTTGCTAGACTGGTTTTAATGGGTGTGAAACCTAGGTCGCCGGGTGTAAAGTAGAATTTCTCGTAATAACCTGGATCGTCGGGGATATGCATCTTACGGTATTTGCCTGCAATACTACCATCAGTATCTAGAACTACCGCTGTGTTGTGATACAGACCGACGGCACGTTTTTCAAATAATGAACAGACTATCACAATACTGAGTTCAGCAGCGAGTTCAGCCAAGGTGTTAGTGCTAGGGCCGGGAATGGTTTCTGCCAAATCAAAGTAATCCGTATCTTCCACCTGACAGAAATACAAACCGGTGTGCAGCTCTTGCAACATCACCAATTGCGCACCTTGTGCGGCAGCACGGCGAATACCCGCGATGCTGTGTTCCAGATTGGTGTGGTAATCGGCAGTGTTGCCATGTTGGACAATAGCAACGGTTAGGTTACGGCTCATCGGCTTATGACCTCGTGGGGAATTTGCATGGTGATACAGTGAAGGCTGCCATTTTGGGCAATCAGGGCGCGGCAATCAATCGGAATGATTTCATGTTGCGGGAAAGCTGCTTGCATTTGCTCGATGGCTACAGGGTCGAAACATTCATCGGCATAAACGGGCAGTAACACGGCTCCGTTGATAATCAAGAAGTTGACGTAACTGGCTGGCAAGCGTCTCCCATCTTCATAAATGGCGGCTGGCAACGGAATGGGAAACAGGCGATACGGTTTGCCATTGGCTTGGCGTAACGTCAGGAGTTCTTTTTCCATGGCAAGTAAGGGTTTGTAATGCGAATCGGTGGGATCCGTACAACTCATGTAAACAATGCTGTGTGGGTCAGCAAAGCGTGCCAAGGTGTCGATGTGTGCGTCAGTGTCATCGCCTTCTAAGTGACCGTGTGCTAACCATAGGATACGCGAAACACCTAGGGCTTTGCGCAATTCCGTTTCGATAGTCGCTTTGTCGAGTGTGGGGTTGCGGTTGGGGTTGAGCAGGCAAATTTCAGTGGTTAGCAAGGTACCTTGCCCGTCGGTTTCGAGACTACCACCTTCCATGACCAAGCTGTGTGTTTCGAGTGTGTTGCTATCAAGCAATGGGTGCTTGACTAAGCGTTGGTTGATCGCATTGTCTTGCGATGCGCTGAATTTTCCACCCCACGCATTGAAAGTAAAATCCAGCAACACCGGTTGACCATTATGCAACACCGTGATAAAGCCAAAGTCTCGTGCCCAAGTATCATCATAGGGTATTGTGACAAACTGCACACGTTGCGGGTGGTAGGGCAGTGTGCTTAACACGGATTGAATGTGTGTTTGGTGAGGGAGATCATGACACAGCAATAGCACGTTTTCACGTTGGCTGATAGCGCTGACGATTTCGGCATAACAGGTCTCTGCTGAGGCTAGATTGTCTGCCCAGTCGGTATCGGGGTGTGGCCAGGCCAGCAACACGCCCCATTGTGGATGCCATTCGGCAAGAAAATCACGGTTTTCCATCAGATTGGTCACATCGTCAGCTAACAAAGCGGCGATTATACAAAGCTGCTTGGCTGAGAGCGACTGTTATTCTAAGGAATGCTCGGTGAGTGTTTTCCCCCTATTTGCTTGTAGCTATTTACCTAAAGCGCTACAAAGGTGGGACAATACTTGTATTGAATCATTATTAAGGATTACATCGTCATGATTAAGCAACTTTTCGGGTTAGTGTTGAGCTTTTTCAGTGCTGCTTCTGTGTTGGCTGAACCTGTAGCTGGCCCGGCAACCGATAATGGGTGTCCGGCAGCGTTAAATTTTACTTTGCGTGAATTGGGTTCTGAGAAGCGTGTTAACTTGTGTGAAGCATACAAAGGCAAAGTGGTGTTGATGGTCAATACGGCAAGTAAATGCGGTTTCACCCCACAGTTTGACGGTTTGGAGAAGTTGTACAGTGATTATAAAGACCGTGGTTTAGTGGTATTAGGGTTTCCTTCCAATGATTTTGCTGGGCAAGACCCCGGTTCAGAAAAAGAGATCAAAGATTTTTGTGAGTTAACTTACGGGGTTAAATTCCCGATGTTTGAGAAAACCCAAGTGCTCAAAGATAACGCTTCGCCGCTTTACAAAGTGTTGGGGGAAATGGCGGGTGAACACCCAAGCTGGAACTTTCATAAATACGTGCTGAATACCAAGGGTGAGCTTATCGGTAGTTTTTCCAGCTTTGTTACCCCGCAAAGTGATAAGCTGGTGAAGTTAATTGAAGCGAACTTGCCATAATGCAGCATGACGAGAAAATAAAAATTGGGATCAGCAGTTGCCTGTTAGGGCAAGCCGTCCGTTTTGATGGTGGGCATAAACGTGATGGTTATATTACTGGCACGTTAGGGCTGTACTTTGACTTTGTACCCTTGTGCCCGGAGGTTGGCGCAGGTTTGGGTGTTCCCCGCCCTACCATGCACCTGGTTCGTAAGGATGGGAGATTACGCGCAGTCAATGTTAAAGACGCCAGCATTGACCATACCGAAGCCTTGGAGCATTACTTTAATCAGGTGCAGACCCCCTTACAGGTGGTGAGTGGTTATATTTTGAAAAAGAACTCCCCCAGTTGTGGAATGGAACGGGTCAAAGTGTATTCTGTGTTAAAACACAATGTACCCCCCGAACGCGATGGGGTTGGGATTTTTGCACATGCCTTGAGGGAGCAATTCCCCTTATTGCCTATCGAAGAGGAAGGGCGCTTGTGTGACCCTGTGTTGCGGGAAAATTTTATCCAGCGTGTCTTTATTTACCACCGTTGGCAACAGTTACAGGTAGCAGGTTTAAAGCCGGGTGATTTGGTTGATTTCCATGCTGACCATAAATATATCCTGATGGCACATGATCAAGACATTGCCCGTGAATTGGGGCAAATGGTTGCCCAAGTCGGGGCAGTGACAGACTTTTCCGTGTTAGCCACTCACTACTTACGCTTATTAATGACCGCTTTGGAAAAACGGGTGACACGTGGGCAACATGCCAATGTGCTGATGCACTTGATGGGGTATCTGAAAGGTGGCATTGATGCGGCGGATCGGCAGGAAATGCTGGATACGATTCACCAATACCGTCATGGCTATTTACCGTTAGTTGTGCCGATTACGTTGTTGAAGCATCATTTTCGGCGGCATCCGCAACCGTATATTGAGCGCCAGCATTACTTGAACCCGCATCCGCGTGAATTGATGCTTAGGAACCAGTTGTAAGCATTTCCGCCGCTAACGCCCGTGTCGCGGGCGTGATTTCCATGCCGCCGATCATTCGTGCCACTTCTTCCACCCGTTGTGTTGGTGTCAGATGCACAATGCCCGTGCTGGTGTGTTCCGCACTTTTGAGCTTAGTCACCTTGTAATGCTGGTGTGCTTGCGAGGCGACTTGCGGTAAGTGTGTCACACACAGCACTTGGCGGTTTGTGCCGAGGGTACGGAGTTGTTTGCCGACGACCTCAGCGATACCGCCACCGATACCGGTATCGACTTCATCGAAAATCAGTGCAGGTAAGGTAACTTTCTGTGCCGCAATCATCTGAATCGCCAGACTGATGCGCGACAGTTCACCGCCGGATGCAACTTTCATCAGCGGTTTTAGTGGTTGGCCGGGGTTGGCGCTGACGGTGAAGTCGATACTGTCCATGCCGGTTGCCTGAAACGTGTTGGCGGAATCATGAGCAACTTGAATGGCAAATTCGCCGCCTTGCATTCCCAGTTGTTGCATGGCGAGCGAAACACCCGCAGAGAGTTGTTGGGCGGCTTGCTGACGGGCTTGACTGAGTAAGCTGGCTTGTTCCCGGTAGCTTGCAGTCGCCGCTTGTAACTGTTGTTCCAGCGCATTGAGGTCGTAATCGCCGCCGCCGAGTTGTTCCAGTTCTTGTTGAATGCTGGCTAAACGAACGGGGAGTTCATACGGTTCGGTGCGATATTTACGGGCAAGGCTGCGAATGTCGGCAATACGGTTTTCCACCCATTGCAGCCGTGCAGGGTCGAGATCAAGACCCTCGGCGTAATCCCGCAATTGCGAGGCCGCTTCTTGTACTTGAATCTGGGCGCTGGTGAGTAATTCCAGTGAAGGCTCTAGTTGAGCATCCACCCGTACTTGCTGGCTGAGGTCATGGATCAGGCGACCCAAGGCTGAATATAGCGACGGTTCGTCGTCGTAGAGTTGTGCGTAACCCTGTGCGGCTGTCGCCCGGAGTTGTTCGGCATTGGCGAGGCGGTTGAGTTCTTCGTCAAGTTGCTCGGTTTCATCAGGTTGCAATGCCAGGGTTTCGAGTTCTTGTGATTGGAAGCGGAGCAGGTCGATACGCTCTTGATGCTGTTGGTTTTGACTGCTTAACAGGGTGACGCGCTCATGCAGTTTTTTCCATGCTGACCAAGCACGGCGGGTGTTATCGAGTAGCGTCTCGTTAGCTGCGAAAGCATCCAACATTTGGCGTTGCGCGTCTTTTTTCATCAGTGACTGGTGTTCGTGCTGACCGTGGATGTCGACCAATTGTTCGCCCAGTTCGCGCAATTGTGTCAGGTTAGCGGGAGAACCGTTGATCCATGCCCGTGATTTGCCTTGTGCGGAAATGACGCGGCGGAGGATGCAGGTGTCGTCTGTACCTTCCATGCCTTGTGCTTCTAACCATACACGGGCGGAAGGTGTTTGGGTAATGTCGACGCTCAGGGTGATTTCAGCTTTGTCTGCACCGTGCCGTACCGTGCTGCTATCGGCTTTGTCGCCCAGCACTAAACCGATGGCATCCAGCAGGATGGATTTTCCCGCACCCGTTTCGCCCGTTAATGCGGTCATGCCGGGGTGCAGTTCCAGTTCCAGTGTGTCGATAATCGCAAAATCGCGGATGTGGATATGTGTCAGCATGGTTTACGGTTGCACTCCCCAATGCAGTTTTTCACGCAAAATATGGTAGTAATCGTAGCTTTGCGGGTGTAACAAACGCACTTTTTCTGGGCGGGTGTGGATACGTATTAGATCACCCGATTCCAGTTCAATATTGTTTTGCCCATCAAAGGATAAGCGAGCAGGAATGTCGCGGTCTTCACATAATGTAATCTCGATCACGCTTTGATTGCTAATGACTAACGGGCGGTCAGTGAGTGTATGCGGGCAAATCGGCACTAGGGCAATCGCTTGTAGGGCAGGGTGCATGATCGGGCCACCACTGGAAAGCGCGTAAGCCGTTGAACCTGTGGGGGTTGTAACGACTAGACCATCAGCACGTTGGGTATTGACGAAATGCCCGTCGATATAGGTGGTGAACTCAATCATGCGAATTTCATTGCGCACATGCAGTACCACGTCGTTGAGTGCATCGCCGCTACCGATAAGCTCATCGTCACGGATAGCATCGGCATGTAGCACAAAGCGTGGTTCTTCTTTGTACTGCCCCGCTAGCATTTGCTCCAATTGGGTGAGCATGTCAGCGGGGGAAATATCCACCAGAAAGCCGACACGCCCCAAGTTGATGCCAATCAGCGGCACTTCGTGATCGGCGAGTAAACGTCCGGTGGAGAGTAATGTGCCGTCGCCGCCGACCACAATGGCAAGGTCAATTTGCCGCGCCAGCATGTCGGAGGGCATGGTGGGCAAGCCCAGAATAATACCTGCATCGCGGTCGCAATGGACGTGATAACCGCGTTCCAAGAGGAATTGGTGTAACGCGAACAGCGTCTTATCAACGCGGGTATCGTTGGGTTTGGTAAACAGACCGATGTGAGAAAACGGGTTCATAACCAATGCTTGTAGGAGTAAAGCGGTAAGGCTGGCAAAGCTGGGAATAAAATGCAAGTTAAACAGGGTGGGGGAAATAGATTGTCTGAACTGGGATTTTCAGGATGGCAGGATTATCGGGATGTGGTTCTTGGGTATCATCAATTCAATCATTTCTTGATAAAAATTATTAATTCCGTAACCCCCTATTTACATCTTGTCTGCTATAATTTTATAATTGCACAAGATTAGGAACTGTCCCGAAATAACTTCCCGAAATCAGGGGGACTGAGGGACAGCGGAGTAGTTCCATTTTGGCAGGAAGTCATCGAACTGGATGGTCATGTTATCCTTGAACGCTTGGGTATACTTGCGCCCGGTTTCAAAAACTTTACTGATGATGCGGACAGCGACCTTCAAGCCAGTGGTGGTTTCCGTTTTTGCCATGTAGTGTTTGGCGGTTTCGACCGTTTCCAACGGCACACCCCGGCAGGCACGGGTCACATGGGGGAACAGTCGGTGTTCAATCGGGTTGTATTTGGAGCAATAGGGCGGGTAGTGGGCGATGCGTATTGTCAGGTTCAGGCTGTCCGCCAATGCCTGCAAGTCTTGCTTGAACAGGTACGCAGAGGAACTGTTGCTGCCACCACCGTCACATAAGACCAACAGCTCGTCAGCTTCGGGGTAGTTGGGTTTCCCTTGCTCACGCCACCATAAGCCAAGGCTTTCGCAGGCAAACTCGGTGGTGTCGTGGCTGGTGTTCAGGTGCAGTGCCGCTTCGTTGCGGGCAAGGTCGTAGATGCCGTGGGGGATCACCTGACCATTGCCATAGCTGGGGAAGTCATGGTCATTGACCTCCGTGGGTTCGACGGCATCCGTTACCCCTTCACGGTAAAAGTTGCCCAGCAGTTCCTTCTTTTTGGTGTCAATGCTGATCACGGGTTTGCCTGCTTGCAGGTAGGTTTGTTTGAGTTGGGCAATCTTTTCAAACTGGGCATTACGGTCAGCGTGTTGCCCCATGGTGCGTTTCTTCTGGGGCTTGCGGCGGCGGTAGCCGTGCTCCCGCAATAGGCGCGACACCACGTTTTTCCCAGCCGATGTCCCCAATGCCTGCATCCGCCGGGCAATCTGCCGACGTGACAGGTTCGTCCATTTCACCGCCTCCCGCATGGGGTCGCCTGCCGTATGATCCTTTAAAACTTGGCGAAAATGCTCATCCAATTGCAGGTGCGTAGCGTTCAGCCGTTTGCGCCCGCCCCTTTTTTTCGCTGCCTTACGGTGGGCAAGCCATCTTCCGATTCCAACTCCGTCAACCCGTGGCGGATGGTTTTGGGGTCACAGTCCAATAACCGGGAAATGTAGTCCTGCCCCCCGTGCCCAAGCCGGACGGCTTCCACGGCGGCGTAGCGGCGGCGGTCACGCTCATTGAGCGATTGGTAGAACCGCTGCATTTGTTTTTCTATGGCTGATGGGTAAACATCCATTGGCTCATCCTCGGTGTTGATTGGCATTACAAGGGGCTATCTTCCCCCTTTCGCTGTTAGCAGAAAAGAGGGAAGTTATTTCGGGACAGTTCCTTAATACATGCTATCAGCAACACTGGGCTTCCGGCATCCTGAGTTAGAATTTTGAGCTGCCCTAGTAGCAGCTCTCTTTTAAAGCATTGCATTGTCTGCAATTTGGGCTAACCGGCGCAAAAGTCGGTTTTATTGATAATAATGTTGGAGATATTTTTATGAAAAAGTACACATTAACTGCCATGACATTGGCACTGTTGGCAGGTAACGCTTTCGCAGGCGGTACTGCTGGGCTGGGGGTCGAAGGCTTCGGCGTAGGCGCAAAAGTCGGCACACTCGGCTTAGGTTTAGAGGCTATCAAGCCAGTAAACAACAATCTGGATTTACGTGTTGGTGTTAACAAGTTTGACTATGATGCCAATGAAACCCTCGATGGCGTGGACTACACCGCCACGCTGGGGATGCAAACCGTCTCTGCACTGGCAGACTTCCACCCCGCCGCGAACGGTTTCTTTGTCAGCGGCGGTGTCATGGCGAATGACAACAAACTGAACGCAACCGCCACCGCTACCGCTGCCGAACCTGTCACCATCGGTACAAACACCATTACCAGTGGTACAGTGACCTCCGACATCAGTTTCGATGACCTGTCACCGTATGTCGGTGTTGGCTATCGCAAGCCAGTCAACGGTGCAAAAGGCTTAACCTTTGCGGCGGATGCAGGCGTACTCCTGCAAGGCGACCCCAAAATTGCCTTGACGGAATCGACTGGTACTGTTGCACAAAGCGACATCGACGCTGAAATTGCCTCCGTGCGCAATGATGTGGATGCGCTGAAAAACTTGCCCGTGATTTCCCTCGGTGTGGTTTACAACTTCTAAGCCGTTATTGGTGGGGCGCACCGTTATGTGTGCCTCATTTAAATTGCAAGTTAAACAGGCTTGTATCTACGGCACTTTGCCCCTATAAATGATGGCATGACAATACGCCTGCATCCAGAACTGAACGAACGCGCCCGGCACATCCTCAAAGTGTTGGTGGAAAGCTATATCCAAGACGGACAGCCCGTCGGTTCACGCAACCTTGCCCGCAGCAGTGGGCTGGATTTAAGTGCCGCCACCATCCGCAATGTGATGGCGGATTTGGAGGATATGGGCTACATCCGCGCTCCGCACACCTCGGCGGGGCGTATTCCCACTTCGCAAGGCTACCGCCTCTTCGTGGATGTGTTGGTCAATATTAAGCCGCTGGAACAGCACGCTATGCACATTCTGCAAGGGCAGTTGAAGGCGGAACGTGACCCCGCTGCGTTAATCCAATCCGCCTCCAACTTGCTTTCCGGCATTACTCAACTGACGGGTGTGGTGAGTTTGCCGCGCCGCAATCCTTCGTCCATCCGCCAGATTGAATTTCTGAGCTTATCGAGTCGGCAAGTGCTGGCGATTCTGGTGATGAACCGCAATGAAGTGCAAAACCGCATTATCCAACTCGATGCGGATGTGAGTTCTTCGGAGTTGCAACAAGCCGCCAATTTCCTCAACGAACGCTTGATCGGCAAAGATTTGCAGCAAGCCCGTGCTGCCTTGCTGGAAGAAATGCGCGAACACCGCGAAGACATGAACCGCATGATGCTCTCCGCGATTGAATTGGGTGAAAAAGCAGTTGCCGATTTAGGTGATAAGAAGGAAGAGGATTGCGTGATTGCGGGTGAAACCAATCTGATGGGCTACGATGACTTATCCGATATTCACAAATTACGTGAACTGTTTGCAGCCTTTACCCGCAAACGCGATATTTTGGGGTTGCTGGACAAGTGTTTGCAGGCGGATGGGGTGAAAATCTTCATCGGGCGTGAATCAGGACAAGCGGTATTCGATGAGTGTAGTTTAGTAACAGCACCCTATGAAGTAGATGGTGAACAATTGGGCGTGTTGGGGGTGATCGGCCCTAAGCGTATGCCCTATGAGCGCGTGATTCCAGTGGTGGATATTACCGCAAAACTGCTAAGTTTGGCGTTAAAATCACGTTCGTGAGGATTTATTCGGAGACAAATTCTAACATGCGCAATATTTTTTATTGGGTTTGCTTAGTGGGGTTGTCGTTTCCTGCTTCAGCGGATGAGCCCGCAGCAGGCGCTACCCGTGAAGCGTTGGAAAAGTGGTTCGAGGAAGATACTTTAACTAAAACTAATGCGGATGAGATTAACGAAGGTTCACTGGATTTCCTGAATCAAGCACCTGTTGGAGAAGCACTTCACCATCATCAAAATAAGGTCAAGATTACCGCTGAATCATTGGACGAAGGTTGGACGCAACTTGAGCAATGCCACGATAATCTGGATCAGGCTGCTGCGATGCAAATCACTTTTCGCGATGGCTACATACGTGACATGCGGGTAACGGAGCAACGCAACATTGGCAAAGCATGGGTAGAAGGTTCTAGCGTACAACTGAGTAAGGTCGGTGAAAATGCGCGTATTTGTTTGCAGGCGCATACGCGTGCCTTACGGTTTCAGGATGATGGTACGTATGTTTTGGTGAATGGCCCTTACATGCGTAAGTTTTTGGATGGTTATTACCCAATGCGGGTTTCTATGCAGATTGAGTACCCAGCGAATTTACTAAAAGTAGGAACGGTTACACCCAGTATTCAACCTGGTTTTGCCCTACAGCAGCAAGAAGGTGTGGTGGGATTTGATGCGTTATTTGAGGGGGAATTGCGTACCTCCATCCAATTTGAGGCGACCCACTGACACACATCACTTACAGTAAAAGACCAAGCTGTTTAAGCAAAGCATCACTTAACGCACCGGCGGCCACTTGATCAAATCCCGCGAACATCGGGTTGGTATTGATCTCCAAAAATTGCCACTCCCCCGTATGCGGGTCAGTTTTGAAATCAGCCGCTGCGAAATCCAGCCCTAAATGATCCGACAAGCACGCCAGTTTTTCCACCAAATCACCCGGCACATCCACCACCTGCATCCGGGTAGCAGACGATGAGCGGTAATCCAATGCCTCCGCCTGAATCAGAAAGCCAAACCACGCGTTACCAATACGAAATACCCGCAACTCCGGCGAAGCTAAACGCCGTTGCACAATCTGCGGGTAAGACAGTATGTTATTGCCGGTGATTTCATGCGCTGCCAACGGGGTACAGTAAGCGCCGCCCGTCACAGGCTTAGCCACCCACTCCCCATGCTCATGCAACTGGGCCATCGCGAGAAGGTCGTTGCTGACATACGTGTCAGCAACGTTAAACCCCATGCTCAACGCCAAGCGCAACATGTAAGGCTTATTAACCCCGCCACACGGCAGGAACCGCCGATTACATAACGCAATATCCGGCGAACTTAACAGCCAGCCGGACACGCTAACAAACCATTCACGCGCTGCTGAATTATCTTGAGCATTGTTGCTCTTCAGGTAAGCAAACACATCCTGTCGGATAAATGCTGCCGATACCGCGACTTCCTTGTCGTCATCCAGCAAACGGTTGCGGTGAATATCCCAATGCAAACGCGGCGAACCCGATTGCCCTGTGAGCAAACAATGCACGGAAATATCATGCAATGCCGCCCGTTTCAGCAGACGTACCAATTGAGGGTCAGTGTCACCGCCTGCTAATAGCAATCGGGGCTTTATTGTCATGGTTGAATCACCTTATTTGTAATCGTGATGCCCACCGTCTTCTTCGCCAATTGCCAATGTGGTCACAATCGGGTCATCCACTGGCGGCAAACCACCGTCTTCCTCACCCAGTGCTAAAGTTGTGAATTGCGGTTCTGGCTGAAAATTGCTAATGGTGTAGCCCATTTCCTCGTCGGCTATTTGGAAGCTTTGATCAATATAAATCGACGTTGGCAAACCATATTGCTTGTCGTAGCTGACATCAACCTTAGCCGCACCGCTCTTGATAGCCTGCTCCACCAAATTAAACAAACCATCCGCATTCAAATTGTAAATAGACTGCTTATTGGTTTGGCGGTCATCAGGGAGCAACTCACCGGTATCCGCATAGGTAGCCGACTTAACGCTCCCGTCACGCACCTCAATATTAATCGGGCGGATAGCATCGCCCCGACAGAAGCAATTGCGCTGCAAGGTAAATGAATAATCGTCAATATCCAGCGAGTCCCACTTTTTACGGTTCGCGTCCAACTGTTGTTGCGCGTCTGAGCTGGTGGAACCGCCTGCATTAATGGCTTTAACATCCTGTTGTGTCAATTTCTGCCGCGAAATTTCCCCACCGGTAATGCCGCCGGAAATGACTAAGGTATCGCCCACACTGAGCTTGCCATCCTTTTTACTATCCAGCACCTCGTAACTCAACGCGCCATTAATGTCGAAACGTTCGCGCAACGCTTTATCTTGCTGCCGCGTCAATTGTAGCGCTGTAGGCTGCGGCTTGGATGGCTCAGTTGCAGGTAATTTCTCACCAATTACCTGAATTAACTGCATAATGAGCTTGATTAGGGCTTCATTGTCGCCTTTTCCAAAGGTGTTGTTGCCTGACTTGTTTTGAATCGCTTTCACCGCATCGTCAAGCACGCTAGTGGCGACTGCCAGTGTAGCGGCTGAACCGCTGCTGTTTTTTACTTGCGTTGATCTGATTTCACTGCCCTGTGTTATCCCTGTCATCGTGAATCCTCCAGTGTTAGGGTAATGCCCAATTTGGCGTTTCCCATTCTTCGCTCTTGCAACATCAGTACCGATTATCTTCAGACAGGCAGACATTTTTCCCTTATAAGCGGTAAGGCTAAGCGCTACACTTGAACCCATCGCCAATATGCTTTACAACACCACTTACTCGTCAATTTCGCCTTAATCGCTTTTGGAGGACACATGGCAACCCGCGAAGAACTCAGCGCACAAGCATCCGCCTGCAATGATGCAGAATCCTACGCCGCCCTTGCTAAACAAGCCGCAGCCGAACCCGCCGATCTGGACTACGCCAAAGAATTGCTGGCAAAAGGCGAATCCAACTGTTCCTTCCCCGCGCATTACGTCGCCGTTGCAGAAGGCTATGTCGCGGTGGGTGATAAGGACAAAGCCACTGCCCTGTACGACGAAGCCGCCAATGCGTGCTTTGATGCCAAAGAAAAAGCGGAAACTGGCTACAGCATGGCCAAATTCCTCGGCGACCGCGACAAAGGTCGTGCGTTATTGGAAGAAGCCATCAGCGAAACCACCAATACCACCGAATTGCTGTCTTACGCCGGTTACGTGCAAGACGCGCTGCAAGACAATGCGCTTGCCAACAAACTGTTCAGCAAAGTCACTGCCAACTGCAAAAGCATTGCCGATTACCAGAAACTGGCAACCGACATTAAAAACAGCGGCAACCCCACTACCGCACTGATGGTCTTCAAAAAGGCCGCACCTTCCAGCAGCGAAACTGCCGATGTGGTGAGCTTCGCCAAAGGTTTGAAAGACCTGTTCGGTGATGATAAAGAAGTCGCCGCAACACTGGGCGATGCGGAAAGCAACTGCATGTTCCCCGCACAATTCGTGGTACTCGCAGGCGGTTTCATGAACCTGCTCGGCGACAAAGCCAAAGCCGAAGACTTGCTGGAACAAGGCAAAAACTTCGCCATGAGTGGTGAAGAAAACCTCGATCTGGCAACCGGTTACGCCAGCTTGCTGAACGATCAAGCCACTGCTAAAGATATGTACAGTGTTGCCCTGAACGAATTCAGCGGCAAAGAAGACCTGCTAAAGCTCGCCAGTGCCGTTGCCGCCAATATGGATGACAAAACCATCGCAGGCAAAGCTTACGACAAACTCGCCAGCAAACTCAGCACCCCTACCGATTTGGCAATGTTGGCAAAAGCCGTCAACGACAACCTCGGTGACAAAGACCGCGTTGCCAGCATTTACGCTGCCGCCGAAAGCAAAGCCACTAACGCTGCCGCCTTGGTATCACTCGCAGGCGAAGTCAACGCCAACCTGCAAGACCCTGCCAAAACCAACGCGCTGTACGCCAAAGCAGTTGACGCTTGCAAAGTTTACACTGACGCAACCAGCATCCTCGAAGCACTGGCGAAAAACCCAGCCGATGCCGCACTCGCAGCCACTTCCCTGCAAAAAGCCTTGGAACTGACCGAAACCAACGCACAAGTGTTAGACGTGGCGCAACGCGCACAAAAACTGACACCGGGCGACAATACCGTGGTTATCCAAGCTCTCGACAAGGCCGAAGCCAACGTCAGTTCCCTCGATGAAATGCGCAAACTCGCGAACGCCTCCAAGCAATTGCTGGCAGATGATGCCGAGCGCAACGACCGCATTAGCGGGAAACTGGCAAAACGCGAAGCCAGCCAAGCGCGTTACACCGAATTCCAAAATCAGGAAAAGACACTAACGCGCCCCAACCAATTCATTGCACTCGCCGGTGCGGTAGTCGAAGAACTGGAAGACACCTCCTACGCCAGCCAATTGCTGACCACGGCGGAAGAAAAGATGCAGGAAGCGGGCATCTTCAGCTTCGCAGCTTATCAGCCACTAATCGTCGCGGTTGGCAATCTGGTTAAAGACAAAGAATGGCTGGCACGCTTGCTGGATTTAGCCGCCAACCATAGCAATACGTTTGCAGCCGTGCGCAACCTTGGCGAAACCGTCAGCAAGCAACTCAGCGACACCGAATTTGGCAAAACTTGGACGCAGCAATTCTACGCCGCGCAACTGGCAAAGCTGGATGCCAGCAACGCCAGCACTTTCGAGTACAACAAGCTTGCCAAAGCGGTGAAAGAGCATTTGGATGACGACGCGCAAGCGCAAACCATTCTGGATAAAGGCGAAGCCAAAGCTCAAAACCATTTCCACTTTGCGTACATGGCAGAACTGGCGCAAAAATGGGGCAATAGCAGCAAAGCCGAGAGCTTGTACGCTAAAGCCACTGCCGCGTGTCAGGATGCCAGCCAGCAACGTGAATTAGCGGATTTGATGCGTAAAGCGGGTGTGGTTAGCACGCTGGCACAAACGGCAACGCAGAGTCAGGGCGGTAAGGGTACTTACTGGTAAGGGGCTGTCCTCTCACTTCCCATACTCATCCCCTTGCAGGATCGTCTCTCAAGGGGAGAGAGTGCAGAAAAGGAATAATGAAAAAAGTCAGTTTGTTTGTCGATGTACAAAACATCTACTACACCACGCGCTCTGCCTACGGGCGCAGTTTTGATTACAACCGCTTTTGGGCGCAAGCTACCAATGGGCGTGAAGTGGTGCAAGCCAGGGCTTACGCTATCGGGCGCGGTGATGAAAAGCAGATGCAGTTCCAAAATATCCTGCGGGCGATTGGTTTTGAGGTGAAACTCAAACCCTATATCCAGCGTAGCGACGGTTCTGCTAAAGGCGATTGGGACGTGGGTATTACGCTGGATGTGATCGAAGCCGCCGCCCATACTGACATTATTGTGTTGGCTTCCGGTGATGGCGATTTCGATATGCTGTTAAATCGTGCAAGCCAGCGTTACGGTGTGGAAACCGAAGTGTATGGCGTACCCGGTTTGACAGCGAATTCCCTCATCAATGCAGCTACTCGCTATACTCCAATTGATGAGTACTTACTACTGGGCAAGAACCCTAGCGCACATTCCTGAACGACTAACTACCCTTTATCAGTTGGGGGTTGCACTTCGTCAGCTTTCTGGCATTATCCAGCCATAAATATAAAAAAACTATAAGTAAATAGGGCATCATAATAATGCGAGAGAGTCTTCGATGTTAACTCCTAAACATCTGCGTGTCTGTGCCCTAGTATTGGCGGTATCTGCCAGTGTCTCTTCCCCAACCGTGTTCGCTAACGCGCCTGATAAAATATCCAATGCTGCTTCTGCACCCGATACCGATCAACTCATTATTCGTTTCCGCGACAATGTGGGTACTACTGCGGCTGATAAAGTGCTGTCACGTCTGCGTACTGAAAAAGGCGAAAAATTTGCTTACACCAAAACCACACACGATAACGCCGCTGTGTTTCGTTTCGAGAAGCGCAAAAAGAAAGCCGATTGGGATAAGTTATCGGTTTGGTTGAAGCAATTGCCAGAAGTGGAATACGTCGAACCGGATTTCATCATGAACCGCATGGAAGTGTCAGCACCGGTCACACCAAACGATTCTTACCTGAGCTATCAATGGTCATTGTTGGATGCCATTAGTGGTATTCGTGCCGATCAGGCATGGGGTTACACCGCTGGTCAGGGTAGCGTTGTGGCTGTTGTCGATACGGGTGTCTTGCCGCATGTGGATTTATTGCCGAATCTATTGGCGGGCTATGACATGATTGCCGATGCTGCTGTGGCTAATGACGGTAACGGGCGCGACAGTGATGCGACGGATGTGGGTGACTACGTGTTAGCTGGTGAATGCGGCAGTACCACCAATATCAATAGCAGTTGGCACGGTACGCATGTAGCTGGCACGATTGCTGCCGCTGGGAATAACGCCGAAGGTATTGCTGGGGTCGCTTATGCTGCCAAAGCCTTGCCCGTGCGGGTATTGGGCAAGTGCGGCGGCTATACCTCCGACATTGCGGCGGGGGTTATTTGGGCAGCAGGCGGCACGGTATCCGGGGCGCCAGCGAATCCGAATCCCGCTCGTGTTATTAACTTGAGCTTGGGCGGCGCATCCGCGTGCGGTTCAACCATGCAAAATGCCATCAATACAGCGCGTGGTAAAAATGCCGTTGTCGTGGTGGCAGCGGGAAATAGCAATACCGATGCCAGTCAATTTTCACCCGCCAACTGTGCAGGCGTTGTGACCGTGGCAGCAACCGGCAGAAATGGCGGGCGTGCTTACTATTCCAACTATGGCACTGTTGTCGATTTAGCCGCACCGGGCGGTTCGATGAATACGGGGGCAGCAGACGGTATTGTGTCTACCCTGAATACGGGGACGCAAACGGCGCTTGCCGATACTTATAAATATTACCAAGGCACGAGCATGGCAACGCCGCATGTGTCAGGCGTGGTGGCGTTGATGTTAGCTGCCAATCCCAGCCTGACACCGGATCAAGTGGAAAATCTGCTGAAATCAAGTGCACGTGCTTTCCCGCAACCTTGCGCGAGTTGCGGGACAGGTTTGTTGGATGCCACCGCCGCTGTGCAAGCAGCTACCAATTTCACCGCACCTGTTGACCCTTACGCCGTCTTGCTGAGTGATTTGAAGAAAAACCGTGACCTGTGGCGTACGCAAAATTTATTGAATTACACTTATGTATTGGAGCAGAAAACCGGCACGAGTTCGGCATTGCGTTTAAAACTGACGGTGAAAGCAGGTGTCTTGACCGAAGGTGTGAATCTGGCAACCAATGAAAAGTTGTCTGCACGTGATTTGAAAGCCAAAGGCAAAACTATTGAACAGTTGTTCACGCAAATCGAAACCGCCATCAACAGCAAGTACGCCATCGTCAAAACGGCGTATGACACTACACTGGGCTACCCGCTGGATAGTTTCTTGGATAAAAGCACCAGCATCACCAGTGATAATGTGAGTTTGAAAGCCTCCAGTCTCACCAAGCTATAAGCCACCACTGAGCGTGTGAAGCACAAGGTTTCCGCCGTTTGCCAGCGGCGGCGCCTTCGGTGTTACGCGAAGATATTGCTTGGTAGATGGGGCGATTTTGTGCATGACGCGGTGTCGTCTATACTGCTAGCGGTATGTTTCAACATTGCGAGGAGAAGCAAGATGATTTTCAGACAGCTTTTTGAGCAAGACTCCAGCACTTACACCTACCTGCTGGCTTGTGAACAGTCGGGCGAGTGCGTACTGATTGACCCGGTGATCGACACAGTTGAGCGCGATCTGGCGGTATTGCAGGCATTGGGCTTGACGCCAACGTTTTTTGCTTGACCTGTTCTCACCGCAAGCAGATAATTCTAGCTAGATTGGCTAGATAATATGAGGTGAAGAATATGATGCAATGGCGCTTGGCAGATGCCAAAAATAGGTTTAGCGAAGTGGTTAACCGCGCTTTGTGTGAAGGACCGCAACAAGTTTCCCGCCGTAATGATGCGGTCGTGGTGTTGTCATTGGCAGATTATCAACGTTTGACAGGTAAACGTGCCAGCTTCAAACGTTTTCTGTTGGATCACACGCCGAGTCTGGAAGGGCTGGACTTATCCCGCGACAAGTCTCCCATGCGTGAGGTAGAGCTGTGAGAGTATTGCTGGATACCTGCGTTTTATCCGAATTACGCAAGCAAGATTGCCCTGCACAAGTAAAGTCAGCGGTAGAAATGCTGGATGATTCCGATCTTTTCGTCAGTGTGATTACCCTCGGCGAAATTGCCAAAGGCATTGCCTTGTTGGATGAAAGCAAGCGTAAACGTGCCTTGCGTGATTGGTTGGAAACCCTAGAACAACAGTATGGCGAACGCATTTTACCTGTCGATTTGGAAACCGTGCGCGTGTGGGGCGACATCACCGCCAAAGCACAACAGGCTGGCAAAATAGTTGCGGCAGCGGATGGCTTGATCGCCGCCACTGCGATTCGTTACGGTTTACGGGTCATGACACGCAACGTTGATGATTTCTCGCCGACGGGGGTATTACTGATAAATCCTTGGGATTAGGCAGGTCACGTACTCAAGTAAACGGGTTCAGCAGCTTAACGCCTGTCCCCGCGAAGTCATCCACATTGCGTGTTACTACTGTTAAATCATAGAGCAATGCGCTTGCCGCAATCAGCTTATCTAACTCATGTTCATGGTGGGGGACACGCAATCGACCCCACAGTTGTGCGGCATCAGCATCCAGCCCGATGATATAGTCTTGGTAGTCGGTTAGAATTTGCTCTAACCATTGTTCCAGTTGGTGCGCCTGCGCATGATCGTTACGGTAACGGATCAGTTCAATCCCACGACGTAATTCCCCAATAGTCACCGCAGAAAGAAAGAGCTTGTCGCCGTTGCTGATGACGCGCTGAAAAAAAGCTTGCACACCCGGATTGGCGCGTGACCCTTTACGGATTTCGCTGATGACATTGGTATCAAGCAAATACATCGGCAACCTGCTGCTTACCTTGAATGCGTTCAAAGTCGGCATCCGTTCCCACATTTGGCATAGCCGCCAATACTTCAGCGAGACTGCGCTTTTTTAGCACCAGCAGCACTTCACGCAAGATAGCGCGGTGTTCCATCTCAGCACTTCTGCCGTTACGGGCAGCACGTTGCTTGAGTGCCTCGACAATTTCAGGTTCAAGTTTGCGGACGATTAAGTTTGTCATCGTTTAACGCTCCAGTTAGATATTAGATATATGCTATCAATGCTATCACTTTGCGTTTGCTTGAGTGAAGACGTTCTGAAAAATATTTGGAATAATGGCTAATATCCCGATGAACGGTTGTCTTTTTATCCCGTCCTCGTTATTGTCGATAAGAAGTGACTATGGGGATGGGCAATGCCGAGCAACAAAGAAACGCTGTTTCAAAATCATATTTGCGCCTTTTTGAAACGCGAGCACGGCTATCACGCCCTGACGAAAGCGGAGTTGCCCCCGCAAGATTTCCATATTATCGAATCACACCTGTTGGCATTCATCCAAGCCACCCAGCCCGATCGTTGCGCGGAATTGCACGCTGTTTTTGGTCTGAAAACCGACGACGAAATTATCCGAACCCTCAAACAAGCCTGCGCTAAAGCCAAGCCATTGTGGTTGATCATGCGTGAAGGTTTACAGGTCAGGGGTGTTAAATTCGAGCTGTACAAACCCAAGCCGCGTTCTGCCACCAGCGAATTGCAACACCAGCATTACCGGCACAACCGTTTTAGCTACAAAAAAGAATACCGTTACAATCCCAACAATGATGAGCGCGTCGATCTGGTGCTGTGGCTGAATGGCTTGCCAATCATTGTGGTGGAACTCAAGCACGAGGATGAAGGGCAATTCGTCGATGATGCGATTCACAGCAGTTTCTTGACCCGCGATTTGAACAATAGCCTGTATCGACTACCGTTTCTGTACGTGGCTGCCAGCGATACCCAAGTGAAAGTTGCTACTGATCCCCGTTCTGACAAGCATTTCCGCTGGTTCAATGCGCAACTGACCAACACGGCGCAAACCCACGGCGAATACCCGATTGAGCATCTGTACCGGGGTGTGAACAAAAGTGCGGTAAACCTCATGCCGCCTCAGCGGTGTTTCGCCAATAATGCTTCCATTGCTGGTTTCCCCGCATGACCCTCAACGCCAACATATCCGCCGCATTATCACTTTTCCACCATGCCCCCGATTTTTTTAAGCGTTGCTGGATGATGTAACGGTGTGCACTTTCTATTTCGCCCGACCCCACGGGCAATCCGAGGGATTTTGCTGTCGGGTAATCCAGTTGCTCAATGCGGTTGCTCAGGTAACGGTGACAAGCTCGTACTGGGGCGTTACTGTCTTCTACCGTTTCTGCTTCGAGGAAAGGTTTCAGTGTGTCGATGACCGCTTGAGCTTGACCATCCTGTAGGGCTTTTTTCTGTTTGGCAAACCATTTATCCTTGTCCTTGAGGCATGAACAGCTTGCGGATGCTGCTGATAGGTATTCACAAACATGATAAAAATCAATCAGGTAATGTCCTTGTGTGCCAAATTGTTCATCCACTTGACGGTTGATCCAGCTTGCCCCATCACCCACCGCATGGAGGAACGTGCTTTTTCCAAATCCAGCACGGCAGGCGGTGTCGAATAAGATTTTTCCAGCATCTTCTACCGTGCCACCGAATATTGCGCCAAACGTTGGCGTAGCACTGCCTTTGGCGTGGGCAAGACACAGGCGGGCTTCTTTCCAGCTTTCCTTTTTGCCTTTGCGCTTGTCGGGGGCTGTTTCGTCAATCTCGACGATGGGGATCATGCTGCCGTCCATTTCGGCAATGACATAGGCTTTTCCCAACGTGCTTGGATAGTCTTTTATCAACACTTGGGATTCATGGATGCGTTTGGCGTGACCTTCGGTGATGTGTCGGATGCTGCTGGATGCCAGCCGTATCCCGTAATGTTCTTCTAATTTATCAGGCACTTGAGCAAATGAACAGTCCGCCCCAAAGTCCGTCACCGCCCGTTGCAGCGGGAGCGAACAGCCTCGGCAAACAACCTCGGCACTCTGGCTAAAGGGGCGGACACGCTTGCCGGGAATCCGGTAGACCGGTTCGCTTATGTGGATTTTTCCGTAGGTCGTGTGCCAATGACAGTTTTTTTTCCACTCTTTACATACTTCCCAATGCCTTCTTCACAGGCTGGGGCTGTGCATTTTTCTACACGTTTGTTTGCCCATGCAGTGATCGCATCATTTCCCATTTGGCGCAGTTCTTCTATCACCCGCTGTTCGGCGTCTGCTGCTTTGATAATGTCATCACCGGCATTTTCAACCACCTCGATTAGCCCTTCCATCCGAGCTTTTAATGCGGGGTTGCGGTTCAAGGCTTCTAAAAGTTTTTGGTCGCGGGAGCTAACTGTCAACATGGGAAAGTCCTTTTTCTCTGGTTTTAGGGGATGCCATCTTAGTCTACAGGACACCGCACTTTTGTTCACACCCTCTGTACCGCGATGCGTTTGCCAAAGACACGATCGCTCGTTATCTGGAACATTTCCTTGTCTATGCACCCGCCAAACAGGAAATCACTGCAACAGGTGAGGTGCTGACTGAACTCGCGTTTAGCATTTTCCCGCGTTATCACCAGCTACGTGCCAGCCGTCAACTGGCAGAACGGGTACGTCTACACGCCAATCAGCATCACCGTTTGGGGCTGAAATATCTGGTCAATCACTCGGCGGGGTCGGGCAAAACGCTAACGATGGCGTGGATGGCGGATCAGTTGGACAGCTTGTACACCACCGACAACCGCAAGGTATTCGACAACATCATTATCCTGACAGACCGCAAAAGTCTGGATAAGAATATCCGCGATGATCTTGAGCGTTTCACGCATCTGAAAAGCAAAGTGCATTTTGCCGAGCGTTCCAGCCAACTTGCCGATTTTCTGGCAAAAGACCGCGATATTATCGTCTCCACCATCCAGAAATTCGGCTACATACAAGACAAAATCCAGCAAAGTGAAGCACTCAAATCGCGGCATATCGCCTTCCTGATTGACGAAGCGCACCGATCGCAAGACGGCAAAATGGCTTTAAAAATGCGCAAGGTATTCACGGCTGAAGGTGAATACGAAGAAGAGGAAGACGAAACGCCCAATAGCGATGCCGTAGCCGCCACCTTGGAAAAGCTGAATATCAGCAATCAAGTGTGCGTGGCATTCACCGCAACGCCAACACCCAAAACCGTGGCGTTTTTCGGTGAACCCATCGACATTTACAGCGAAGAAGAAGCCATTCAGGAAGGCTATATTCTGGATGTGGTGCAACACATTGTGTCGTACAAAACGCTCTACCACCTGCAATCAAGCAAGGCGTTGCCAGACAAGGAATTTTCGGCGGGTGTTGGTTGCTAAAGCCTTGCGTGATCTGGCGTTCAGCGATGATGACTTGATCCAGTACAAGTCTGAGGTGATCGTCAAACTGTTTCAGGAACAGGTAGCCGCGTCGATTCAAGGGCGAGGCAAGGCAATGGTGGTCGCGTCGTCACGTCCGGCGGGCTACAAATATTTCCAGACGTTGCAAACGATTTTGGCGGAAAAGGATTTGCCGTATAAGGTGCTGTTTGCCTTCAGCGGTTACACCGACCCTAAAACCAATCAAAGCATCGAAGAGATCAAAGTCAATCAATTGGACACCTTGTACGATGGGCGCGTGATTGAAGAGGTGTTTGAGCAGGATGATTACCGCATTCTGGTGGTTGCTAACAAATTCCAGACCGGGTTTGACCAACCGTTGTTGTCGGCAATGTTTTTGGATAAAGCGGTGAAAGGGGTTTGAAACAGTTACCATAAAATCTATCTAAATCTATTCAAGCTTTATCATTTTGGTTAGGTTTATAAAAGCGTAGTGCCGTTTATCCGTAAAAGATAGCAGCAAAAGCACGGATGACTAGACAACTATCACACCGTGCTGCATTCTGTTTGCCATGATCATCAGCCACAAAATCCGCCTTGACCCCAACCATAAGCAAGCGACGTACTTGGCGAAAGCCGCAGGTACAGCGCGGTTTGCCTACAATTGGGCATTAGCGGAATGGCAAACCCAATACACGGCATGGAAGGAAGACAACACCCAGCCAAAACCCAACCAAATGCGCTTGCGCCGCCAATTGAACGCCATCAAACGCGAACAATTCCCCTGGATGCTGGAAGTCACCAAAAATGCCCCGCAAATGGCAATTATCCAACTCGGCGTAGCCTTCAAAAACTTCTTTGCGGGACGCACCCAGTACCCGCAATTCAAAAAGAAAGGTAAAAGCCGCGACAGTTTCACCCTCACCAACGACCAGTTCAGCCTTGACGGTTGCCGCATCCGCATTCCCAACCTTGGGTTAGTACGGATGCGGGAAACGTTACGCTTTTCCGGTAAAATTCTCTCTGCCACGGTTTCCCGCACCGCTGACCAGTGGTTCGCCAGCATCACCGTGGATACCGACCAACATCATCTCCCGCCTGCCAAAAACCAAGGCACGGTAGGGGTGGATTTGGGCGTATCTGCACTGGGAACCCTATCAACGAGGGAAAAAGTGGTTGGGGCGAAGCCGCATAAAGCCTTGCTTTCCCGCCTAAAACGGCTCTCGCGCAGCCTGTCCCGCAAGGTCAAAGGCAGTGCCAACCGCCACAAGGCAAAACAAAAACTGGCAACACTTCACGCACGTATTGCCAACATTCGCCAAGACAGTTTGCACCAACTCACTACGGATTTAACCCGCCGTTTTCACACCATCGGCATTGAAGATTTGAACGTGTCGGGCATGGTGAAAAACCGTCATTTATCCCGTGCCATCAGTGATATGGGGTTTTTCGAGTTTCGCCGTCAACTGGAATACAAGGCGGGAATGCGGGGTGCGGTGGTCGTGGTGGCTGATCGGTTTTTTGCCTCCAGCAAAACCTGTTCTGCTGCTGGCTGTGGGCATAAAGTGGAGAAGCTGCCACTGTCGGTACGTGAATGGACTTGCCCCATTTGCGGTGCAGTCCATGACCGTGACATAAATGCCGCCAAAAATTTGAAAAAATACGCCGTGAGTTACACGGTGTCTGCCTGTGGAGGGGAAGGCTCTGGTCTTGGGCGCAAGCCGAAGACGAAACCAGCCCCCGTGAAGCAGGAATTCAACACCATGACTACTTTTAGTTAGCTATAGGTAGATTTGGGTAGGTTTGAAATAACGGTGAATGCCATCCAGACCGTTTCGCGCCTCAACCGCAAACGCGCCGACAAGGAACAGGATGATTTGCTGGTGGTGGATTTCACCAACAGTTCGGAGGCTATTTTCAAAGCCTTCAACCAATTTCGTCAAGGTTCGCCCTACAAGGAACAAGAGCCGGATAAAGCGGTGTTGGAGGCAATTTACCAGCAGGTGTTGGCAATGGGGGCGTTTGATGCGGCGGCGGTTCAGCACTGCGTGAATGCTTACACTTCTGCTGAAAATGCTGCTAAACAACGGCATTCAGATGCGGATGCGCTGTTCAGCAATACCAAACAGGCTTATCGCAAACAGTTCAATCAACGCCTGCTGGATGCGGAAGCACGGAAAGTCTATATCGCTTTGCTGCTTACCCATAACCGCGACAATATCCTGTTTCTTGAACAGTATGAGCCGACCTTGCACAGTGAAATTCGCATGGGTTACATGGATCGGGATTTGTGGGGGCAATTACAAAATCCGATCTACACCGACAAGGGCGGCATTATTCCGATCATGGGCAAAACCATTATTCAGCAGGTCGTGCAACTGGCGGCTTAGCACTTTTACCTAACTTTACATACGATTTACCCACCTTTACGTCAGCCTGCGCCACACTCTTGTCATGGAAATCACTCACAGGATTATGTTCATGGCATCTACTCCGCAACGCCTGCTGATTAGCCTCGCTGTTTGCATGGTAACGGTCGCGTGTACGCCCGCCAGCATTCGGGATACCGCGACGCCCACTAGTAGCACCATTCAAATTCAACCCAGCAATGCGCTGGCACGCAAACCCATCCAAGCCGCATGGTGGCAAACCTTCCACGACCCGCTAATGACTGCGCTGATTCAGGAAGCCCTGCAAGCCAGCCCCGACATCAAAACCGCGCAAGCCAGCCTGCGAGCCGCCCGTGCGCAACGCGCCATTGCCGGAGCAAGCCTGTTACCCAGTCTTTCCAGCGGCGCATCCGCCCGCCGCAGCGGTGGCAATGACAGCTACGGCGCAAACCTCGATGCCAGTTGGGAAGCCGACATCTTCGGCGGCAACCGTTTAGCCGATAAAGCCTCTGCCGCCGACTTGCAAGCCACCCAAGCCAGTCTGGAAGACGTAAAAGCCTCCCTCGCTGCCGAAGTTGCCAGCAGCTACGTCAACCTGCGGCTGGCACAAGCTCGCCTCGCCGTTTCGCGCCAAAGCCTCGCCTCGCGTGACGAAACCGTGCGCCTGATCGGTCTGAAACAACAAGCAGGGCTTGCCAGCGGCTTAGAAACCGATCAAGCCAACCTGAGTTTGGGGCAAACCCAAGCCCAAATCCCCGCATTGATAAACAGCGTGACCCAATCGCAACACGCCCTCGCCATCCTCACCGGCAAAGAACCGGGCGCACTTAATACCCGCCTTGCCGCCGCCAAACCGATTCCCACCGCTGGCGGACAACTGCTGAATAACATTCCGGCAAATGCTATTCGCCAACGCCCGGACATCCGCGCTGCCGAATACAAAGTCACCGCCGCCGGATTGCGGGTCGGTGAAGCCAAAGCCAACCTCTACCCCAGCTTCAACCTCGGCGGATCACTCAGCCTCAGCAGCCTGAGTCTGGCGGATTTGCTGGATACCGGCAGTATTGCCCGTTCCCTCGCCGCTTCCATCAGCGCACCTTTGTTTGACGGTGGCAGGCTGAAACAACAGGTCGAAGCCAAAGATGCCGCCCGTGAACAAGCCGTTGCCAGCTACCAAAAAAGCGGTATTAGGGGCGTTACAGGACGTAGCAAACAGCTTTTCCACCCTGCAATCGCTACGCGAACGCCAACCGTTACTGGCGCAAAATGTCGCATTGGCACGCAGCGCCGAACATCTGGCGCAACTCAGCTATGACGCAGGCACTGCCGATTTCCAAAACGTGCTGGATGCGCAACGCAGCGTCTTGAGCGCACAAGAAAGCCAGTTGTCCGCACAAGCAGAAAACACTCAGGCAATGATCAGCCTTTACAAAGCCATCGGCGGCGCCTGGTAGGAGAACCTTATGAGCAACCCAATCAATTCAACCACGAACGATTCCGTCAAAGCGGTATTGGCAGCAGGCGGCAAAAAAACCTCCCAAGGCAACAAGGGCAAGTGGCTATTAGCATTACTGGTCGCGGGGCTAGTGTCAGGCGGCGCGGGCTATTACTTCATGGGGCAATCGCAAACCAAAAGCCAAGCCAGCTATAAACCCCCCCCCGCCAAAACCGGCAATCTCAGCGTCACGGTGACGGCAACGGGTAATTTAAAACCCAAGAACCAAGTCGACATTGGCACGGAACTGTCGGGTACGGTCGATGATGTTTTGGTCGACGCTAACGCCGTGGTGACAAAAGGTCAAAAGTTAGCAAGCCTAAACACCACGCAGTTGCAAGACACGATTACCAAAGGCAAAGCCTCGCTGGCTTCCGCGCAAGCCAAAGTCAAACAATCAGCCGCCAGCGTCAAAGAAGCGCGTACCAAGCTCAACCGTTTACGAGAGTTGTACAGCGCCTCCGGCGGTAAATTGCCCGCTAAATCCGAGTTGGATACCGCCGAAGCGACGCTGGAACGCTCCCAAGCTGATGCCGAAGTCGCCAAAACCACCGTGACTTCTGCCACTGCTGAATTGCGCTCTTCCGAAACCAATCTCGGCAAAGCCACGATCACTTCACCGATTAACGGCGTAGTGTTGACCCGCACCGTCGAACCGGGGCAAACCGTCGCCTCGTCCTTGTCTGCCCCAACTTTGTTCACACTGGCAGAAGATTTGGCACAAATGGAAGTCGAAGTCGGCGTGGATGAAGCCGATGTTGGGCAAGTCAAAGCTGGGCAAAAAGCCGAATTCAGCGTGGACGCATGGCCGGGGCGCAAATACCCCGCCGAAATTACCCGCGTCAGTCTGGGGGCGGATACTTCTGAAAATGTGGTGTCCTACCTCACCGTGCTGGCGGTGCAAAACACCGACCTGACCTTGCGTCCCGGCATGACCGCCACCGCCACCATCAAGACCGAAGCACGGGAAAATGTGCTGCTCATTCCCAATACTGCCCTGCGCTTTACCCCCGTGGTGGCGGCTGCACCTGTTGCGGCGAGTGCCAATAGCAGCTTCATTTCACAATTGATGCCCCGTCCTCCGGGTATGGGGACAGCCAAAAAACGCCCCAACGGCACATCACCCGTCGCCAGCCCCGATGGAATGCAAAAAATCTGGGTACTGGACAACAACGCGCCCGTAGCAGTCGAAGTCAAAACCGGCATTAGCGATGGTAAACAAACCGAAATTGTCAGCGGCGACTTGAAAGCAGGAATGGCGGTGATCACCGAAAGCACAGGCGGTACAACAGGTGGTAAGCCATGAGTGCGTTAATCGAATTACGCGGCATCACCAAAATCTACGGGCAAGGGCAGGCGAGTTTCAAGGCGCTGGATGGTGTCGATATGACCATTGAGCAAGGCGATTTTGTCGCCATCATGGGGCCGAGCGGTTCAGGCAAATCCTCCGCGATGAATATTCTGGGCTGTTTGGATGTCCCCAGCGGCGGTGAATATTTGTTCCGCGATGTGCATGTGGAACAGTTGTCGCGCAACGAACGCGCGTTGTTGCGGCGGCATTATCTGGGCTTTGTGTTCCAAGGCTTCAACCTGTTGGCGCGGACTTCCGCACAGGAAAATGTGGAATTGCCGCTGCTGTATCGGGGCGAATCCACCGCAGCGCGGCATATTGCTGCTCAAGCCGCATTGAAACAAGTGGGGCTGGAAGGCTGGGGGCATCATACCCCCGCAGAACTGTCCGGCGGGCAACAGCAACGGGTAGCGATTGCACGGGCGTTAGTCACTAACCCGACCATTTTGCTGGCGGATGAGCCGACCGGCAATCTCGACACCAAAACCAGCAACGAAATCATGGCATTACTCACCGACCTGAACGAAAACAAAGGCATTACCGTGCTCATGGTGACGCACGAACCGGATATGGCGGAATACGCCAAACGCATCATCCACTTCGTTGACGGTAATATCGACAGCGACGTGCGCAAACGGGAGATCACCTGATGTTATGGAGCAGCTTTTTACTCGCCCTGCGCGAAATCCGCCGCAATTTATTGCGTTCCTTCCTGACGATTTTGGGGATTGTGATTGGCGTATACCAGTCCGTGCCATAAAATAGTTTTTTTGATCAGGGAAATATGGTTAGATGACTGGTAACAAAAGCAGCCATGAGTAATGTATGACATTAAAAATCACTTTCACTGAGGATGAGATAGCGGAGCTGTTCTACTGGAAGGAGCGCCATCCTCATCCCAGAGTCCGTAAGAAAATGTCCGTGCTGTACCTGAAATCCCAACAGTTGACGCATAAGGAAATCAAACGATTGGAAAGGATTACAGAAGCCACGCTGCTTGCCTACCTAAACGCCTACCTACAACCTAACGGTTTAGAAGCTCTTAAAGAAATACGATTCAATAAACCACAGAGTGATTTGATGGCATATAAAGACAAGATTGAAGCCTATTTTCGTGAATATCCCCCCGCAACCAGCAAGGCGGCAGCCGCTAAGATTGAGGAGCTGACAGGCATCAAACGCAGTGAGGACAGGGTACGTGTCTTTATGAAGAAAATAGGGATGGACATCCATAAAGTGGGGATGATACCCGCCAAAGCTGATGTGGAAGCACAAGAAAAGTTCCTGGAAAATGAACTAAAACCGCGCATTCAGGAGGCTAAGGAGGGCAAACGCGCCCTTTTTTTGTCGATGCCGCCCACTTCGTGTTAGCACCGTTTCTGGGGTTTTTGTGGTCATTTTCCCGCGTATTCATCAAAGCCCCCTGTGGTCGACAACGCTACAACGTATTGGGCGCACTCAATGCGATAACGCTACAACTCATCACGATCACTAACGACTCCTATATCAACGCTAACAGCGTGTGTGAATTATTGGAAAAAATTGCAGCGTTAGCACTCAAAATACCGATCACTTTGGTCTTGGATAATGCCAAGTATCAACGCTGTGAAGCCGTGTTTGCCTGTGCGAAAAGGCTCAATATTGAACTATTATTTTTACCGACCTATTCACCCAACCTCAATCTGATTGAACGGTTGTGGAAGTTCGTCAAGAAAAAATGCTTGTACTCGAAATACTATGATAAGTTTCCCGCTTTCAAGGCGGCCATCACCAACTGTCTCGACAAGCTGGATACCGATCACAAGAAAGAACTGACCCAGTTGATGACAACAAATTTTCAAACCTTTAAAAATGTTCAGGTCTTGACGCTGTAAGGTATATCTGCTGTGATCACGATGGTAACGCTGGGCAATGGCGCAACCCAAGCGGTGAAAAATCAGGTATCCAGCCTTGGCAGCAACCTACTACAAATCCGTAACGGGCAACGCATGATGGGGCCACCGGGCGGCGGCGGTGGCGGCGGTTCACCACCGTTTTCGCTGGAAGATGTCGCTGCGATTCGCAGTCAGATTACTGGGCTTGCAGCCGTTGCACCAGAAGTGAGCAAGAGCGCCACGGTCGTTTCCATGTCAAACAACTGGTCAACCAGCGTGACGGGTTCAACCAACGATTTCTTTATTGCCGGAAGTTGGAAGCTGGCATCCGGGCGCACTTTCAGCGAGGCAGAAGAAAAAGCAGGGCAAACGGTGTGTTTGATCGGGGAAACCATTCGCCGCGAATTGTTTGGCACGCAACAGCCCGTGGGTGAGAGCTTGCGGGTGAATAACTTTTCCTGCGAAATCATCGGCATTTTGGTATCCAAAGGGCAAGCGTCGATGGGGCGTGATCAGGATGATACGGTGATTATGCCGATCAAAGCGGTGCAACGGCGTTTGACCGGCAATCAGAACGTGTCCAGCATTCAGGTGTCGGTCGAGGACGAAAACGACATTACCAGCGTCAAAGAGCAATTGACCAACTTGATGCGCGAACGCCGCAGATTGGGGGATGATAAGGACGACAATTTCAATGTGCAGGATACGCGCCAGATTGCCGAAGCCTTGTCCGGCACGACGCAAGTGATGACTACATTGCTGGCAGCGGTGGCTTCGGTCAGCTTGTTGGTCGGTGGGATTGGCATTATGAATATTATGCTGGTGTCCGTGACCGAACGTACCCGCGAAATCGGTATCCGGCTGGCGATTGGGGCGTTGGAACGTGAAGTGTTGCTGCAATTTTTGATCGAAGCGGTGGTACTGGCGTCCCTTGGCGGCTTGATCGGGATTGGGTTGGCAACGCTGGCATCCATCGGCTTGTCGCAGGTGATGAATGTGCCGTATACCTTCAACGTGGGCATTAATTTGTTGTCGTTTGTGTTTTCGGCAGGTATTGGTGTGTTGTTTGGGTACATGCCTGCGAAACGGGCGGCGCGGCTAGACCCGATTGATGCATTGCGCCACGAGTGAGCGAATAGCGTAAAGTTTGATGGGTTGAAGCGTGAAATTCATTCTATAGTATGTGCTCATGATGATTGTGGTTAGGCGCTAAGTGCTATAAAGGAGGTTCACATGTTACGCAAAGCAGCGCTGTTGCTTGCCAGCATGGTTACGATAGGGTGGGTATCGGTCGCGATGGCGGCTGATTCAGCGGTTCAGGGCAATTTGCTGGAAGCGGCTGATACCAAAGCCAGCGGTGAATATGCTTTTTCTCAATGTCGCCAGTTACAGGGCGAGCCTTTTGATGCACGGAGCAACCAGAAAAAAGCGGTGATTGTGGGTGATAGCTATGCTTGTGATTTCATCAACAGTGTACAAGAAAATGGTTATTTGAAAGATTACCAAATTCGTCTGCGTTTTATTCCGTATAACTGCCAAACGGTTTCAGGTGAGGATGCTGCTAAGTTTATTGAAGCTAAAGACCGTGCCTTTTGTGCTAAACCAGAGCGTGCTGATAGCTTGGAACGTGCTAAAGCCCAGATACAGGAAGCCGATTTAGTGATTTTTGCATCACGTTGGAAGCCAGCGATAGCTGCTGCATTACCACAAACGCTGCACCAATTGGGTTTGACGCCACAGCAGAAAGTGGTGGTGGTCGGGAGTAAGTTTTTCGGCAAAATCTCGGTGAGGCAATACCTGCGAATGCCTGCCAATGAATTAAAAACATTGCAAAATGAAGTGGATGCTGAAGAGGCAAAAGCAATTAATGCGGTATTGGCAAAGCAATTGGATAAAGACGTGGCTTTTATTGACCCTCATGCCTTGCTGTGCGGTGATGACACCAGTTGCCCGTTGTTTACCGATGACCTGAATCTGATTTCGTATGATGGGCGGCATTTGACCAAGGAAGGAGCGCGTTATGTTGGTAAGGTATTGTTCCAACATTCGGTGCTTAGGCAAATGTGAGGAAAAATCCACATTTCCTGCATGACCTTTGCACGTGATTCGGGCAGAATCGCGGCTTCGATTTGTGGAAACCAACCTGAACTATGAGCCGTTTGTTGCGTTCCGGTGCTGTGATCAGTGCCATGACTATGATTTCCCGTGTGTTGGGCTTGTTACGCGATATGATTGTTGCCCGCTATTTTCCGGTAGATGGGGCAACGGATGCGTTTTATGTGGCGTTCAGGATTCCTAATCTGTTGCGCCGTTTGTTTGCTGAAGGGGCTTTTTCATTGGCTTTCGTGCCGGTGCTGTCGGAGTACAAAGAGAAACGGGATCGTGCCGCGCTTAAGGATTTGATTGATCATGTGGCGGGGTATTTGGCACTGATTCTGCTAGTGATTACGGTGATCGGCGTGGTTGCCGCGCCTGTGGTGATGTGGGTGTTTGCGCCAGGGTTTGAGAGCAAGCCGAGTGCCCGCCCTGATTTAGCCGTAGAGATGCTGCGGATTACGTTTCCCTATATTTTGTTCATTTCGCTGACAGCGTTTGTCAGTGGCATTTTGAATGCTTTCCATAAGTTTGCGATACCTGCATTAACGCCTGCTTTGCTCAATGTGGTGATGATTGCGGCGGCGGTCTGGGGTGCGCCGTATTTTGATGAACCTATCATGGCATTGGCGTGGGGCGTGTTTTTTGCGGGACTGGCACAATTGGTGTTTCAGTTACCGACCTTGACACGGTTGGGTTTGTTACCGCGTTTGCGGTTGCGTAAAGCCCATGAGGGAGTTGGTCGGATAATGAAACTGATGATTCCTACCTTGTTTGGTTCGTCGGTGGCGCAATTAAATTTATTGATTAATACCTTGCTGGCATCGTTTTTGGCGGTGGGCAGCATTTCGTGGCTGTATTATTCCGACCGTTTTGTGGAATTGCCGTTGGCGATCGTGGGCGTGGCGTTGGGTACGGTGATTTTGCCAAAGCTGTCGAGCGATCACGCCAAAGCGGATGCAACACAATTTCGGCATACGATGGATTGGGCATTGCGGTTAGGGTTGTTGATTTCCTTGCCTGCTACGCTGGGTTTGGTGTTGCTGGCAAAGCCGATTCTGGCAACCGTGATGATGCACGGTGAATTTGCTTGGCGAGATGTGCAAATGTCATCCTTGAGCTTAATGACTTACGCGGTGGGTTTGAGCGGTTTCATTTTGGTGAAGGTGCTTGCCCCCGGTTTCTATTCGCGGCAGGACACGCGCACACCCGTGAAAATCGGCATGATCTCGATCGTTGCGAATATGGCGTTGAACGTGTTGATCGTCTTGCCTTGGTATTTTTCGGGCATAGCAGGGGCGCACGCCGGTTTAGCGTTGGCAACTGCGTTGGCGGGGTATGTGAATGCGGGTTTATTGTTCTACCATTTACGCAAACAGCATATCTTTGACCCTGAAAAAGGTTGGAGCGTGTTTCTGAGCAAAATTGGTGCGGCATGTGTGGCAATGGGGGGGGCAGTTTGGTTGGCCTCACCTAATGATATGTGGTGGCAAACCGCGACGGTGTGGCTTAAAGTGAGTTGGCTCACAGGTTTAATTGGGTTGGCACTTGCCAGTTATTTTGTAACCTTGCGCTTGCTGGGAATGCCGTTTAGGCAAATGCTGGGGCGCTGAAACTTTTTTCTCTGGTACACTTCGCGCAAGTGTCAAAATACATCCTATAGGAATCTATAATGAAAAAGTTAGTTACACTGCTGTCTGTTCCCGTTGTTTTGCTGGTCGCGTGGGGCGGCACGAATTGGTATGTGGGGCAGCAGACTGAAACGTCGTTGAAACACTTCATCGAACAGCAAAATCAAGCGTCTGCACAAAGCGGCATCAAACAAGAATTAGTCAGTTACGAAAAAAGTGCGTTTGGTGCTAAAGCTGTTACTAAGTTGATTATTGATGTGCCACCATTGAGTGGCTTGGGTGAAATTCAATTTATCAACGATATTACCAATGGCCCCGTGTTTGTGGGGGGGACTAGTCCGGTTCAATTTGGCACGGCGCGTATTCACACTCAGTTGGATATGGAGTCGTTGGAGGCTGAGCAGCGTCAATGGCTGACCACTGCGTTTGATGGCAAGCCACCGCTGGAAGGCAATACTGTCATTGGTTTTGGTGGCAGTACCGATTACGACTTCCTTATCAATCCACTCAAAGTCGACCAAGATGGCACGACTGCGTTGCTGGAAAGCATGACGCTATCCGGTACCTCGGCAGCGGATATGACCGGCAATATCAAGTTGCAAGCAGGCAAAATCGAGATTAAAGATGCAACTGCCCAATTTACCCTGCCTTCCCTGCAAATGGATGGTGACATTACCGGCATGATCGGTGGGCAAGCGTTGGGAACCTTTGATCTCAAGATGCCGGGGGTTTCTATCTTAGCGGAAGATACAACCGTACCGGTGAGTTTTGATCTGGCGATGCAGTCTGACAGCGGTGTGGCTGATAATGCCTTGTCAGGTAAAGTTGCGCTGCAAGCGACGAATATTCAGGGCGTAGACGATGCGCTCAGTAAGCTTGATTTCAAACTCGATGTCAGTGGTCTGGATGTGGCTGGCGTACAAGAACTAGGCAAGCTACAAGTCGAGTCGCAAAGCATCCAGAACCAAATGCTGTGGAGCGGCGAAGCCACCGAAACCCCAGAAGGTCAGCAAAAGCAGCAGGCGTTAATGACTCAACTGACCGATACCACGGGCAAAGTTGTTGAAACGTTGTTCGGTAAAGTGCTGAAAACGGACAAAAGCCGCGTACACAGTACCCTCTTGGCAGAAAGTGCTAAAGGTAAGCTGAATGCCGATATTGATCTTACTTACACCGGTAAAGAAGCTCCCGATCTGATGGCGCTTGCTGGTTATGCTCCGAATGAATGGGCGAAGATGCTGAAGGGTAAAATGACCCTGGATGCGGATAAAGCTATGCTGCCCCCCGGTACTGAAATGTTGTTGACCCCGTTGAGTGAACAAGGTCTGCTCAAGCTGGAAGGTGAGAAAATCATGAGTGTGGTCGAACTTGCCGGTGAAAACGTTACCCTCAATGGTCAACAAATGCCTTTTGCTGATTTCATCAATAAACTCGCGCCAGCAGGCATGGAGTCAGGTATGCCGGAAGAGGGCGGTGATCCTAATATGGGTATCCCGGATGACTTGATGCAAAAGATCGAGGCAGAGGGTCTCACGCCAGAAATCATGCAATTACTGGAAGAAAGCGATGATGTACCTAAAGAAACCATTGAAATCATGAAGCAATTGCAACAAATGCAACAGCAACTAGGCGTTGAGGGTTTACCCGAAACGGAACCAGCGCCTAAGGCAGACGATAAAAAGGAGTAACGGATAATGGCGGAAAATGCAACCTCCCCCTATATTTTTGAAGCAACCCCGCAGAACTTTCAGCAGATTATGGAAAGTTCCTACCAAGTACCAATCTTGGTAGATTTTTGGGCTGATTGGTGTCAGCCGTGCAAGATGTTGCTGCCGATTTTGATTAAATTGGTGAATGAGTACCAAGGTGGTTTTCTGTTAGTCAAGGTCAACAGCGACCAACAACAGCAACTTGCAGCGCAGTTTGGTGTGCGTAATTTGCCTACCGTCAAAATCATTAAAGATGGCAGGATTGTGGATGAGTTCATGGGGGTACAGCCGGAGGCAGACATTCGTAAACTCATTGATCGCCATCGGGTGCGCAAGACGGAACCTTACCGTCAGCAAGCCTTAGAAATGTACAATAACGGTGATTTGGTGGGTGCAACTCAACTGATGGAACAGGTGCTTCAGCATGAACCGGATTTCCACGAAGCGGCGATTGAACTCGCCGGTATGTTGATCCAGCAAGCGCGTGTGGATGAGGCCGAAGCCCTGTTGCAGGCAATTCCTCCCGCAGCGGTTGATAATCAAGTGATTAGTCAGCTTCTGGCTGACGTGAAACGTGCCAAGTTGCAGGCGCAAGTGGTGGGGGTAGATACCTCAGCACTCGAACAGCAATTAGCCGCGAACCCTGATGATCTGGCGACCATGTTAGAGTTAGCCAAAATTCGGATTGCACTGGATGAAATCGAAGCCGGTTTGGAGTTGTATTTCACGGTTCACAAGAAAGATAGCAACTTTCAAGACGGTGCTGGCAAAAAAGGTTTATTCAGCACGTTTGACCTGATCGGTGGTAGCAATCCTTTGGTGAAAAAGTATCGCAATAAGTTGTTTGCGCTACTTTATTGAGCCATCTGCTATTTGTTATGCCTATTTTGGGCAAAAGTTGCCGTTTGCCCTTGAAATCTTCAAACTAAACCCTACTTTCCACGGCGAAATGATTTTTATCGCCGTGGAGTAGCACAATGAATGATCCCAAAGACAATAACCTGCAAGACGCAGCGACAAACGATAACGCAGCAGCCGTGACTGATGTCATGGATATCGAGCCGTTAAACACCGAAGAACTACAAGCTGAACTCGATAAAGCCAAAGCCGAAGCTGCGGATAACTACGAACAATTACTGCGCTCTCAAGCTGAACTGGCTAATCAGCGCCGTCGGGCAGAAAAGCAAATCGAAGATGCTCATAAATATGCAGCTCAAAAATTCCTCGAATCCATTATTCCCGTTATTGATAGCCTGGAAATGGGGATGCAAGCACAGGGTGATATTGAGCAAATCCGTGAAGGGATGCAACTGACGCTTAAGCAATTCGAGACCGTCATGGGCAAATTCAATATTGAAGCTGTCGGCAAACCCGGTGATGCATTCAACCCTGAGCATCATCAAGCTATGTCCATGCAGCCACACCCGGACTTTGATAACAACACGGTATCGATGGTGATGCAAAAAGGTTATTTGCTGAATGGGCGTGTAGTACGTCCGGCAATGGTAATGGTTTGTAAAAAATAAAGATTTAAAGATTTTGTCACCTTGGCTCTTGAAAACGGGCGGATAACCCCACATAAACAAGCCAATTGTGAAAACTTTCAAAGATAAAGAATTCTGGAGATAGATTATGGGAAAGATTATTGGCATTGACTTGGGTACAACCAACTCTTGTGTAGCTGTCATGGATGGCGACAAACCGAGAGTGATTGAAAACTCAGAAGGCGACCGTACCACGCCTTCCATTATCGCCTTCATGGATGACGAAGTGCTGGTCGGTCAAACTGCCAAGCGCCAAGCGGTCACGAACCCGGAAAATACCCTGTACGCCATCAAGCGTTTGATCGGTCGCCGTTTCCAAGAGGATGCGGTGCAAAAAGACATTAAGCTCGTACCCTATAAAATCATCAAAGCGGACAATGGTGATGCATGGGTAGATGTACGTGGCAAGAAAATGGCTCCGCCAGAAATTTCGGCGCGTGTGTTGATGAAGATGAAAAAGACCGCTGAAGACTACTTGGGCGAACCGGTAACTGAAGCAGTGATTACGGTTCCTGCGTACTTCAACGACTCGCAACGTCAGGCGACTAAAGATGCCGGTAAAATCGCCGGGCTGGAAGTTAAGCGTATTATCAATGAGCCAACGGCAGCGGCGTTGGCTTACGGGATGGACAAATCCAAAGGCGACAGCAAAATCGCGGTCTATGACTTAGGTGGCGGTACCTTCGACGTATCCATCATCGAAATTGCGGATGTCGATGGCGAAATGCAGTTTGAAGTACTGTCTACCAACGGTGACACCTTCCTCGGTGGTGAAGACTTCGACATGCGCTTGATCGACTATCTGGCAGATGAGTTCCGCAAAACCAGTGGTATTGATCTGAAAGGTGATCCACTGGCGATGCAGCGTCTGAAAGATGCGGCTGAAAAAGCCAAGATCGAATTGTCTACCAGCCAGCAAAGTGATGTGAATCTGCCATACATTACCGCTGATGCCACAGGGCCAAAGCACTTGAACATCAAGGTTAGCCGCGCTAAGTTGGAATCATTAGTGGATGATTTGATCAGTCGCACCATTGAGCCGTGCAAGGTGGCTTTGAAAGATGCTGGTTTATCGGCTTCTCAGATCAGTGATGTGATTCTGGTTGGTGGACAAACCCGTATGCCGAAAGTACAGGAAGCTGTTAAAAACTTCTTTGGCAAAGAACCACGTAAAGACGTGAATCCTGATGAAGCAGTTGCGGTGGGTGCAGCGATTCAAGGTGGTGTTTTGAGCGGTGGTGTCAAAGACATCCTGTTGTTGGATGTTACGCCACTGTCATTGGGTATCGAAACCCTTGGTGGTGTCATGACTAAGCTGATCACTAAGAACACCACGATTCCGACCAAGGCATCACAAGTGTTCTCAACAGCGGATGACAATCAAACGGCGGTTACTGTGCATGTATTGCAAGGTGAGCGTGAAATGGCACGTGATAATAAGTCACTGGGTCGTTTCGATTTGCAAGACATTCCGCCAGCACCACGTGGTATGCCGCAAATTGAGGTTACTTTCGATATTGATGCAAATGGTATTCTCAATGTGGGTGCGAAGGATAAAGCCACCGGTAAACAACAAACTATCGTAATCAAAGCCTCTTCTGGGTTATCGGATGCTGAAGTCGAGCAAATGGTTAAAGATGCGGAAGCTCATGCGGAAGAAGACCGTAAGCAACGTGAGCTGGTGGATGCCCGTAACCAAGCAGATAGTATGATTCATGGCACTGAAAAGTCGTTGAAGGAGTACGGTGATAAAGTACCGGGTGCTGACCGTGCCAACATCGAATCGTTGATTAGTGAATTGCGTGATGCTGTCAAAGGTGACAATAAAGATGTGATTGAGCGCAAGTCTGAAGCACTGATGGAAGCCTCCGGCAAATTGATGCAAGCAATGTCAGGTCAAGCCGATAGTGGGGCTGCTGGTGCGGGTGCACAACAAGCAGGCGGCAAACCGGGCGACGATGACATCGTGGATGCCGAGTTTGAAGAAGTCGACGGCAAAAAGTAATCTAGCTATCTTCTAAAAAGCAGGCGCAGCGGGATTTTCCTGCTGTGCCTGATTTTGTCTAAGCAGGAACCGAATTTATGTCTAAGCGGGATTATTACGAAGTCCTTGGTGTGCAAAAAAATGTCAGCGAAGATGACCTGAAAAAGGCATTTCGGCGCTTAGCGATGAAGTATCATCCTGACCGTAACCCTGACAATGCAGAAGCTGAAGCCAAATTCAAAGAAACCAAAGAAGCTTACGAAGTGCTTAACGATCCGCAAAAGCGTGCTGCTTATGATCAGTTTGGTCATGCCGGTGTCGACCAGTCCGGAGGGTTTGGTGGTGGTCGCGGTGGTGCGCAAGGTGGTTTTGGTGATGTCTTCGAGGATATTTTCGGTGATATCTTCGGTGGTGGACGTGGCGGCAGAGGTGGTGGCGGTGCGAACCGTGCTTACCGTGGTAGCGACCTGCAATATAACCTTGAATTAACGCTGGAAGATGCCGTATTCGGCACAACGACTGATATTCGCGTGCCTTCCTTGCAAAATTGTGAAACGTGTAATGGCAGTGGGGCGAAACCGGGTACGCATCCGCAAACTTGCCCAACCTGTCATGGCAGTGGTCAAGTGCGGATTCAGCAAGGTTTCTTTGCTATCCAGCAGACTTGTCCGCATTGTCACGGCAAAGGCAAAATCATTGCAGACCCTTGCCCTGACTGTCACGGTCAAGGCCGTAAAGAAAAGCAGAAAACCCTGTCAGTGCGGATTCCTGCGGGGGTGGACAATGGCGATCGGGTACGCTTAGCAGGCGAAGGTGAAGCCGGTGTCAATGGTGGGCCAGCCGGTGATTTGTACGTGCAAGTATTCGTCAAGCCACACGATTTATTCCAGCGCGAAGGCGACAATTTGCATTGTGAAGTGCCGATTCGCTTCACCACCGCAGCCATTGGTGGCGAGCTTGAAGTACCAACGCTGGATGGCAACCGCGTTAGCCTGAAGATTCCAGCGGAAACGCAAACCGGCAAACAGTTCCGCTTGCGCAACAAAGGCGTAAAATCGGTGCGCAGCGCTGCTGTCGGTGATTTGATTTGCCGTGTCGTGGTCGAAACGCCGGTGAATTTGACCAAACGGCAGCGTGAATTGTTGGAAGAATTGGATGCTACCTTTGTGCATGGCGGCAAAAAACACAGCCCGCAAGAACACGGCTGGTTGGACAAAGCAAAAGGTTTCGTCAAAGACTTGTTTGAAGGTGACAAATAATGACTAGGATTGCCATCGTAGGCGCGGCGGGGCGCATGGGCAAAGCGTTGATCGAAGCGTGTGCGCAAACCGACGGCTTGGAACTGACGGTTGCTACGGAACAACCTGCCAGTTCGCTGATTGGGGCGGATGCAGGCGAAGTCGCGGGCATTGGCAAAAATGGTGTGCTCATTGCGCCAACGTTAGATGATGCGGCGAACGATTTCGATGTATTGATCGACTTTACGCGCCCTGAGCCATGCTTGCTGCATCTGAATTGGTGTGTTGCCAAAGGCAAAAAAATTGTCATTGGCACGACGGGTTTTGATGACAATGGCAAAGCTGCTATCGCCAAAGCTGCCGAGCAAATCGCGGTGGTATTTGCGCCGAATATGAGTGTTGGCGTGAATTTATGCCTGAAGTTGCTGGATATGGCAGCACGAGTGCTGGGCGATACCGTCGACATTGAGATTATGGAAGCACATCATCGCCACAAGGTCGATGCGCCTTCCGGCACGGCGTTGCGCATGGGCGAAGTGGTGGCGAATGCACTGGGGCGTGATCTGAAAGAATGCGCGGTTTATGGGCGCGAAGGCGTGACTGGCGAACGTGAGCGCCAAACCATTGGATTTGCCACGGTACGTGCTGGCGATGTGGTCGGTGATCACACGGTATTGTTTGCCGATGTGGGTGAACGGGTGGAAATTACCCATAAAGCGTCCAGCCGGATGACGTTTGCGAAAGGCGCAGTACGTGCTGCTGGTTGGCTTGATGACAAATCATCTGGCTTGTTTGATATGCAGGATGTATTAGGGTTGAAGTGATGCAAACGACTCCGGTAAAACTGTGGGATTTGCCGACACGCCTGTTCCACTGGACTCTAGTGATCGGTATTGGTTTTTCGTGGTTTTGTGCGGAAACCGGCGGTAACTGGATGGTGTGGCACGAGCGCAGCGGTATTTTTCTGCTCGCGCTGGTGCTGTTTCGGGTTGTCTGGGGCTTTATTGGGAGTGATACCGCCCAGTTTCGGCAATTTCTGACGTCGCCGGTGCAAGCGTTGGCGCATTTGCGTGATTGGCGGAGCAGGGCAACGGCGTTTCATGCCGGGCATAATCCGTTGGGGGCGTGGATGGTGATGGTATTGTTGCTGGCAGTGTTGGCACAAGCGGCTACCGGTTTATTTGCTACCGACGATATTATGACCGAAGGGCCGTTGATGGGCTTGGTATCGGGTAAAACCGCAGAGTCACTGACTTCTATCCATCATTTCACTTTCAATATCATCTTGTTACTAGCAGCGGTGCATGTTACGGCTGTTTTATTTTACCGTTTCTATAAGCGTACTAATCTGATTAAGGCAATGGTCGTCGGTAAAGTCGACTGGCCTGCACAGCAGCCCCAACCTACGCATTTGGCATTCAAACCTGCATGGTTGGGAATCCTAGTTTTTGCCATTGTCTATGCAAGTGTCGTGGGTGGAATTGCCTTTCTTGCGAAATTATAAGACGCGTTATGCGCAATGTTGATATAGATCATTAGCAATTATTAATATACTTAACTAAGATACTCTCCATTGACTATTGTGTGACTTTATCGTGATCGCCTCACGGTGAGTGGAGAGTAAGATGAATTATGAAACCTTCTTAGAGCAATTGAGTACTGAAGAAATATCTGCCGTCATTGGGGCGTTGGTGGGGCTTACCTTCGGTATTTTTGCACAGCAAAGCCGCTTTTGTTTGCGTGCTGCTTGTGTGGAGTTCTGGCGCGGTCAAACCGGTAAAAAGTTTGCCATTTGGTTGCTGGCGTTTGGTGCTGCAATGCTGGCTACACAGTATTTTATTGAAATGGGGGCGATTGATACCGGTCAAATTCGGCAATTGAATAATGCCGGGTCTATGTCGGGTGCAATTATCGGTGGTTTGTTGTTTGGTGGGGGCATGGTGTTAGCGGGCGGTTGTGCCAGCCGTTTACTGGTGTTATCAGCGACTGGCAATATGCGCACGATGGTGGCAGGGCTGGTCGTGACGATTGTGGCACAAGCTTCTTTGACCGGTGGGCTATCGCCGTTGCGTGAGGAAATATCGTCTTGGTGGTTGGTGGATGGTAATTCACGTAGTTTTTCGGCGTGGTTGCCACCGTATGGTGGACTGCTGTTGGGTGCGGCTTTTCTGCTGTTTGCATTGTGGTTTGCCAAGCGTCATGAGGTTAACAAGTGGTGGAGCATTGCTGCAATGGTGACAGGTTTGTCTGTTGCCTTGGGGTGGTTGTTGACCAGTTGGCAGGCGAGTAATTCGTTTGACATTGTGCAGGTGCAGAGTGTTAGTTTCACTGGGCCTTCAGCCGATACCTTGATGGGCTTGATTAATCAACCTTACTTGCCGCTCAATTTCAATGTTGGATTAGTGCCTGGGGTTTTCCTTGGTTCGCTGCTGGCGGCGCTGGTGACTCGTGAGTTTAAATGGCAACAGTTTACGCAAGATAGCGGTTTTACCCGTTTCTTCATCGGCGCAGTCTTGATGGGGTTCGGTGGGATGTTAGCAGGCGGTTGTGCGGTCGGTGCTGGCGTTACCGGTGGGGTCATGTTGGTCATCACGGCTTGGGTTGCACTGTTTAGCATGTGGATTGGTGCTGGCGTGATGGATTGGGTGGTAGACCGTAAGGCGGATGAACTTAAAGCCGCCGCAGAAGCAGCACGGTTAGCAACAGAAAATATGCCGGAGTTTGCCCAAGCTCCCGATTTAGTACGGGTCAACTGAGCCTTCCTGAAAGCCTCCCCAAATCAGGGGAGGCTGTAGGCGTTTCTTAATCTTTTTTGTATTCTTTGTGGCAAGCTTTGCAAGACTCGCCGACTTTACCAAATTGGGGTTTGATGGCGGCAATGTCTCCACCTTTGGCAACTTCAGCTAAAGCAGCCGCTTCAACTTGGAAGGTTTCCATTTTCTTTTTGAAATCATCAGCATTGAGTTCAATTTCAGGTTTGGCTTCGGTTTCACCTTCATAACTGCCTGCGATAAAGCCATTAGCAGGGAATTTGCTCAGCGCTGCTACTGCATCCGCATTTTTGGCAAATTCAGCCGCATTGAATTCCATTTCACCTTTGACCATAGCACCCATTGGGCCGAAATGGTGTTTGATCATGGTGAATGCGCCTTGACGGTAGTCAATCGCTGCTTCTGCTGGAGATTTCTCATCTGCCATGACGTTAGTGACAACGGCAAAACCGATGGCAGCAATAGCAATGGCTAGGGTTTTTTGTAACAGGTTCATCTGTTCGCTCCTTCAATTATTTATTCGTAAACGGTGTCGTTAGACAGCGCATCATCGCAATTTGTGCCGCAGCTTTTCAATAAAAGCGTAGGAAAGTGAGTAATAGTTGTAAATCGGCGTTAATGTGCCATTGAAGGTGCGTTTGAAGCGGTTGATGCCTTGCATGGTAGGGTCAGTCGCATCTAATGCGTATCCGCCCCAGTCATACGTATGAAATCCCATGGCTTTGAAATACCGCATTCCCTGCCAATGCAGGCAACGATTAGCAAAACCCATGGAGCGGCGCATATCCGCATCATCATTATGCTGTTGGGTACTGGCTGAAATGAGTAGATTGGTTACGCCCATGGTTGCGGATAACAAATAAAAGTGACAAATAATAGCCTTGCCTTCATGCTCAACACTGAAAATACGGTAATTCTCACTGCCGATAGCCGTAGCATCTTCTGGTGTAAATAATGAGAGGCCACGAGCCTGCGCAAAGGCATTATAAAGGGGTATAAACTGCTCTAAGGGTGTGTTGAGGTTGAGATCAAAGCATTTTTCTTGCTCACAACGCCGAATTTGGTTACGGGTATCTTTGGGAAAGTTTTGGAAAATCGTGACTTCATCAGGTTTAAGATCGGTCAGTAGGGTATGGCGGTATTCGGTTTGGAATAGGCGCGGCTTTTCTGAAGTAAAACAGTCCATATAAGCTGTTGGTAATAAAGTGTCTCGCCATGTAGGTTTTATGGTGTGTGCAAAATAGTATTTTCGGATTGGAATGCCATAATGGTGATGCTGAACGCGCATGATACTAGCCGCTAATTATTTTAATGTTGGGCGGAACTATACTACATTTACCTTCATGTGTATAATCTACGCCTTTTTACCAACCATTAATCTGGAGCCTAGGCGAATATGTCTCTGAGTGCAGAAGTTAAGGCCGGTGTTGTTGCACAATACCGCCAATCAGACACAGATACCGGGTCCCCGGAAGTGCAAGTTGCGCTGTTAACAGCGCGGATTCAGCATCTGACGGACCATTTTGCAACCCACAAGCATGACCACCATTCCCGTCGCGGGTTGTTGGCAATGGTAAGTCAGCGTCGTAAGATGTTGGATTACTTGAAGCGTAAAGATCTGGCGCGTTATCAAGCGCTGATTTCCAGCTTGGGTCTGCGTCGCTAAGTCGGGGCAACCACTCCAAAACACCGCCATTGTGCGGTGTTTTGTTATGTAAGAACTGATCGTTTACTATCATTCGTCGCGCAGGAAGGTTGTTGATAAAGGTTTGTATCACGCTCACTTCCGAATCTTTATCAACAGCCTGCCCGTGACACTCCATTTGCAATTGTAATAACACCTATCAAAGGAACGCCCAACGTCATGGCAAAAATCACCAAGACTTTCCAATACGGCAATAACACCGTCACTATCGAAACCGGCGAAATCGCCAAACAAGCCACCGCCGCCGTCATGATCACAATGGATGACACCAGCGTGCTGGTCACTGTCGTTGGCAGCAAAGAAACTGTGCCCGGTCGCGATTTCTTCCCAATGACGGTTGATTACCAAGAAAAATTTTACGCAGCCGGTCGCATCCCCGGTGGTTTCTTCAAGCGTGAAGCGCGTGCTACCGAAGAAGAAACGCTGGTGGCACGTTTGATCGACCGTCCATTGCGTCCGCTGTTCCCAGAAGGCTTCACTCACGAAGTGCAATTGATTGCCACCGTGGTTTCCATGAACCCTTCTGTCAGCGCTGACATTCCGGCGTTACTGGGTGCATCAGCGGTCATGGCACTTTCCGGTATGCCTTTCCAAGGCCCTATCGGTGCCGCTCGCGTGGGCTACCGTGACGGCGGCTATTTGCTGAATCCATCCAAAGAAGACTTGCTCACGTCGGATTTGGATCTGGTGATTGCAGGCACGGATTGTGCCGTGCTGATGGTTGAATCTGAGGCGAATGAACTCAGCGAAGACGTGATGTTGGGCGCGGTGATGTTCGGTCACGAACAAATGCAAGTTGCTATTAACGCCATCAAAGAATTGGCGGCTGAAGTGGCTACCCCCGCATGGGATTGGACTGCACCGGTAGCCAATACCGCATTGGCAGATGCAGTAGAAGCGGCTTGTTCGGCGGATCTGGTTGAAGCCTTCCAAATCGCTGACAAGCAAGCGCGTTATGCCCGTATCCATGAAGTGCAGAATGCGCTGATTGAGAAACTGGCAGCGAAAGAGGGCGAAGAGGGCTTCACGGCTGACGAAATCAAAGGCGAATTCAAAAACGCTGAAAAGAAAGTCGTGCGCGGCAGCATCCTTGATGGCAAACCACGTATTGATGGTCGCACCCTAGATACCGTGCGTAAAATTACCGTGCGTGTTGGCGTATTGCCGCGTGCCCACGGTTCCGCGCTGTTCACGCGTGGCGAAACACAGGCATTGGTTGTGACCACGTTGGGTACAGAACGCGATGCACAGGTGATCGACGCGATTACTGGCGAATACAAAGATAACTTCCTGTTTAATTACAACTTCCCGCCGTACAGCGTGGGTGAAATCGGTCGTTTCGGTTCACCTAAGCGTCGTGAAATTGGTCATGGTCGTCTTGCCAAGCGTGGCGTGAAGGCGATGGTGCCGACTACTGACGATTTCCCTTACACCATTCGTTGCGTGTCTGAAATCACTGAATCCAACGGCTCTAGCTCGATGGCGAGTGTGTGCGGTAGTTCCTTGTCGATGATGGACGCAGGCGTGCCGTTGAAAGCTCCTGTGGCGGGTATCGCGATGGGCTTGATCAAGGAAGGCGAGCGTTTCGCGGTATTGTCCGACATCCTTGGTGATGAGGATCACCTTGGCGATATGGACTTTAAAGTAGCAGGTTCCGCTGACGGTATTACCGCGCTGCAAATGGACATCAAAATCACCGGCATTACCAAAGAAATCATGCAGCAAGCCTTGGTACAAGCCAAAGCGGGGCGTTTGTATATCTTGGGTGAAATGGCGAAAGGGCTGGAAGCGCCGCGTGATGAAGTATCCGAATACGCACCACGTTATGTCACCATGAAAATCAACCCGGACAAAATCCGCGAAGTCATCGGTAAAGGTGGCGAAACCATCCGTGCTATTACCGCTGCGACTGGCGCAAGTGTTGACATCAACGACGAAGGTTTCATCAAGATTGCGGCAATTGATGCGAAAGCAGCTTACGAAGCTCGCAGCATGATCGAAGCGATTACTGCCGAAGTCGAACTCAACAAGGTTTACACCGGTAAAGTCGTGCGTCTGATGGACTTCGGTGCATTTGTCACCATTCTGCCGGGCAAAGACGGTTTGCTGCATATTTCACAAATCAGCGATGAGCGTGTCGAGCGCGTGACCGATTTCGTCAATGAAGGCGATACGGTTAAAGTCAAAGTCATCGAAATCGACCGCCAAGGTCGGATGCGCTTGAGCATGAAAGCGGTGGGCGAAGGCGAGTAAGTTTTCTTCGCCTCGTTAATACTCAGCAAAAGACCCTACGGGGTCTTTTGTGTTTTTAGTGTCGACAATGTGACGTTTTTTCAATTGATCTTACACATAAAAAACCCTATAATGTCGACAATTAATAAGATTAGTCAAAAGCTAAGGATGTGTGCAGATGAGCAGTGAAATTCTGACCCCGGTACTGCCGGAATCCGTCGCCGACGCTACCGTGGTAACATGGAGCAAGAAAGTCGGTGACAGTGTCAAACAGGATGAAGTACTGGTTGAAATCGAAACAGACAAAGTGGTACTGGAAGTACCTGCTCCTGCTGATGGTGTCCTCACCGAAATAGTCCAACAAGCGGGTGCAACCGTCATTAGCAGCCAGTTGTTGGGTCGTATGACCGTTGGCGCAGTTGCCGCTGCTCCAAAAGCCGAAGCAGCTCCTGTGGTTTCTGCTCCAGCAGCAAGCACTGAACCACAAACCGCTCCCGCTGCCCGCAAACTGATGGCAGAAAACAACCTCACTGCTGCTGATGTTGACGGTTCTGGCAAGCAAGGCCGTATCCTCAAAGAAGACGTGCAAGCCGCTGTTGCCGCGAAACCTGCTGCCGCACCAGCTCCTGTTGCTGCTCCAGTCGCCGCCGCACCTGCACCAACTGTTGCCGTTACTGCTTCCGGTGCTCGCATGGAACAGCGCGTTCCCATGACCCGCCTCCGCGCCCGCATCGCCGAACGCCTGATGTACGCCAAGCAATCCACTGCGATGCTGACTACCTTCAACGAAATCGACATGAAGCCGTTGATGGATCTGCGTACTGAATACAAAGACGCATTCGAGAAAAAACACAAAGCGAAACTGGGCTTTATGTCTCTGTTCGTGAAAGCAGCCGCTGTCGCGCTGCAACGTTTCCCTGAAGTCAATGCCTCGATTGATGGCAATGACATTGTTTACCACGGCTTCTGCGATATTGGGATTGCCGTGTCATCTGATCGCGGACTAGTCGTGCCTATCCTGCGCAACACTGAAAACATGGGTCTGGCTGACATCGAATCCGGCATTGCTGGTTACGCTGCTAAAGCCCGTGAAGGTAAGCTGGATATGAACGATCTGACTGGTGGTACGTTCACTATAACCAACGGGGGCGTTTTTGGGTCGTTGCTATCAACCCCAATTCTAAACCCTCCTCAAAGCGCGATTCTGGGGATGCACGCGATCCAGAAGCGCCCTGTCGTTGTCAATGATCAGATCGTTATTCGCCCGATGATGTATGTGGCTCTCTCGTATGACCACCGCATCGTCGACGGTCAAGGTGCTGTTACCTTCCTCAAAACCATCAAGGAATTGGTTGAAAATCCGGTTCGCTTGGTGTTGGATGTTTGAGGTAGCCTGCCATGACTGAAAAGTATGATGTTATCGTTATTGGCGCAGGTCCCGGTGGTTATGTCGCAGCCATCCGTTGCGCCCAACTTGGCTTAAAAACTGCATGTGTGGAAGAATGGATCAACAAACAGCAAAAGCCTGCCCTCGGCGGCACTTGTCTGAATGTCGGTTGTATCCCTTCCAAAGCGTTGCTGGAAAGCTCCGAACGTTACGAAGAAATCGCCAAACACAATGCCGACCACGGTATTACGGTTGACGGTTTGCAGATTGACGTTGCCAAGATGATTGCCCGCAAGGACAAAATCGTCAGCCAACTGACAGGCGGTATTGAGCAATTGTTCAAAGCCAACGGTATTACATGGCTGCAAGGTCGCGGTAAATTGCTGGCTGGCAAGCAGGTGGAAGTGACCACTCATGACGGCACTGTTTCAACGGCTGCGGCTGACAATGTAATTATCGCGGTAGGTTCTACCCCGATTGAATTGCCGATTGCCAAGTGGTTGGATACCCGCATTGTGGATTCTGCGGGTGCGCTGGATTGGGAAACAACTCCCGGCAAACTCGGCGTGATCGGTGCAGGCGTGATCGGTTTGGAAATGGGCAGCGTATGGCGTAGGCTCGGCTCCGAAGTGGTCGTTCTCGAAGCGATGGACGATTTCCTCGGTGCGGCTGACCGTGATGTGGCTAAGTCCGCGCAGATGCAATTCAAAAAGCAAGGGCTGGACATCCGCCTTAGCTCTAAAGTTGCCAAGGTCGAAGCCGGTGATAACGGTGTTACCGTGACCTACAATGACCCGAAAGGTGAGCAAACCTTGCTGGTTGACCGCTTGATCGTCGCCGTCGGGCGTAAATCCAACACTGCGGGCGCATTCGCGGCTGATTGCGGGGTGCAACTGGATGATCGCGGACGTGTCGTTGTCGATGCGCATCTGCAAACCGCTGTGCCGGGTGTTTACGCGATTGGTGATTGCATTGTAGGGCCCATGCTGGCACACAAAGCCTCGGAAGAGGGTGTGCTGGTTGCCGAACAGATTGCCGGTCAAAAGCCGCACATCAATTATGACGCGATTCCGTGGGTTATTTATACTCACCCGGAAATCGCATGGGTCGGCAAGACCGAAGCCGAATTGAAAGCCGCTGGTGTTGCGTATAACACAGGCAGCTTCCCATTTGCCGCCAACGGTCGCGCCAAAGCGATGGATCAAGCCGACGGCTTGGTGAAAGTGCTGGCAGATGCCAAAACTGACCGGATTTTGGGCGTGCATTTTGTGGGGCCATTGGCTTCCGAACTGGTTGGTCAGGCGGTGATTGCGATGGAAACCGAATGTTCATCAGAAGATTTGGCACGCATGACATTTGCGCACCCGACCGTTTCCGAAGCAATACACGAAGCCATGCTGGCTGTGGATGGGCGGGCATTACATGCCGTTGGCAAAAAGCGTAAGTAAGCCACACCGTTAACCCCTACGCTTTAACGCCACGGTCTGCTGCACGCAGATACGTGGCGTTTGTACGATTATAACCCGCGTTTTCGCGGTGAACTACCAAAGGAAAACTGAGGATGAATTTACACGAATATCAGGCCAAAGCGGTTTTTAGCCAATACGGTATGCCTGTACCCACTGGCAAAATCGCCTCCACAGCGGCGGAAGCCGAAGCAGCAGCGGCTTCTTTAAGCACGGCGACAGTAGTGGTCAAAGCGCAAGTCCACGCAGGTGGACGCGGCAAAGCCGGTGGCGTGAAACTGGTTAAGACTCCGGCTGATGCAGCCACCTTTGCAGCCAGCTTGCTGGGCACAAACCTGGTTACTTATCAGACTGACAAACATGGTCAACCCGTCAACACCATTCTGGTGGAAGAAACCTGCAATATCGCCCGCGAATTGTACCTCGGCGCAGTCCTCGACCGTTCCAGCCGCCGTATCGTGATCATGGCCTCCACCGAAGGCGGCATGGAAATCGAGAAGGTTGCGCACGAAACCCCAGAAAAAATCCTCAAAGCGATGGTTGATCCGCTGGTTGGCGTGATGCCTTACCAAGGGCGTGAACTCGCCTTCGGCTTAGGCTTGCAAGGCGCACAGATTGGGCAATTCACCAAATTGCTGGTTGGCTTGGGCAAAATGTTCAAGGAAAAAGACCTGTCTCTGGTCGAAATAAACCCGCTGGTAGTCACGGCTGAAGGCAACTTGTTGTGTCTCGATGGCAAAGTGAATGTAGACAGCAACGCGCTCTACCGCCAGCCTGAACTGGTAGCGATGCGTGACAAATCCCAGGAAGATGCCCGCGAACTGGAAGCGGACGAGTGGGAACTGAACTACGTCGCACTCGAAGGCAATATCGGTTGCATGGTCAACGGCGCAGGCTTGGCAATGGCGACGATGGACATTATCAAACTGTCCGGTGGTCAACCGGCTAACTTCCTCGACGTAGGCGGTGGCGCAACGGCTGAACGGGTAGCGGCGGCTTTCAAGATCATTCTGTCCGACGCTGCGGTTAAAGGCATTCTGATTAATATCTTCGGTGGCATTGTGCGTTGCGATTTGATTGCCGAAGGGATTATCAAAGCGGTGCAAGAAGTTAACGTTTCTGTCCCTGTTGTAGTGCGTTTGGAAGGCAATAATGCCGAAAAAGGTGCTGAATTGCTGACTAATAGCGGCTTGGCTGTGATTGCTGCAAGCGATCTTGGCGATGCTGCCCGTAAAATCGTTGCTGCCGTAGGAGATGCCGCATGAGCGTATTAATCAATAAAGACACCAAAGTCATTTGCCAAGGTTTCACCGGCAAGCAAGGAACTTTCCACTCTGAGCAAGCGATTGCTTACGGCACGAAAATGGTCGGCGGGATTACACCGGGTAAAGGTGGCACAACGCATTTAGGTTTGCCGGTGTTCAATACCGTGCGCGAAGCGGTGGAAGCGACCGGCGCGGATGCCAGCGTGATCTACGTTCCGGCAGCATTCTGCAAAGATTCGATTATTGAAGCGGCTTACGCGGGTATCAAGCTGATCGTGTGCATTACCGAAGGCATTCCGGCGCTGGATATGCTGGATGCGAAAGTGGTGGTGGATAGCCTTGGCGTGCGTCTGATTGGCCCCAACTGCCCCGGTATCATTACACCGGGCGAATGCAAAATCGGCATTATGCCGGGTCACATCCATAAACCGGGCAGTGTTGGCATTGTGTCACGTTCCGGCACGCTGACTTATGAAGCGGTCAAGCAAACCGGCGAATGGGGTCAAAGTACTTGTATCGGCATCGGTGGCGACCCCATTCCGGGCACAAGCTTCATTGATGCGCTGACCTTGTTCCAAGCTGACCCGCAAACCGAAGTCATTTTAATGTGTGGCGAAATCGGCGGTTCAGCGGAAGAAGAAGCAGCGGAATTCATTAAAGCGCACGTCACCAAACCCGTGGTTTCTTACATTGCAGGCGTTACCGCACCTAAGGGTAAGCGCATGGGTCACGCTGGTGCGATTATTGCAGGTGGGAAAGGCACGGCGCAGGAAAAGTATGCTGCACTGCAACATGCGGGCGTGTATACTGTTCAGTCTCCGGCTGAACTAGGGAAGGGTGTCGCTGCTGCATTCGCAGCCCTGCAAGGATAAGTTTTCGTTAATTTTTTGGAGTGCCTGCATGACCAAACAAACTGTCACCATTACTGATAACACCACTGGCAAACAAGTCGAGTTGGATGTACTTCAGCCTAGCATCGGGGTCAAAACCATTGACATCCGTAAACTGTACAAGGAACTGGGGTATTTCACCTATGACCCCGGTTTTATGTCAACGGCGAGTTGTTCCAGTGAAATTACCTATTTGGATGGGGATGCAGGCACGCTGCTCTACCGTGGTTATCCGATTGAGCAGTTGGCAGAACACAGCAGCTTTTTGGAAGTCTGCTATTTGCTGCTGAATAAAACCTTGCCCACCAAGCAAGAGTTGGCAGATTTTGAGTACATGATCTCGCGCCACACCATGTTGCATGATCAGGTACAGTATTTCTTCCGGGGTTTCCGTCGCGATGCGCATCCGATGGCAACCGTGGTTGGGGTTGTGGGGGCGTTGTCCGCGTTCTACCATGATGACATGAATATTCATGACCCAGAACAACGTAAGCGTTCTGCGCACCGTTTGATTGCGAAAATGCCGACGATTGCGGCATGGAGCTACCGTTATTCCGTGGGTTTGCCGTTTGTCTACCCGTGCAATAGATTGTCGTATGCGGAAGATTTCTTGCACCTGATGTTCTCCGTGCCGACTGAACCGTATACGCCTGACCCGTTGCATGTGAAAGCGTTGGAAGTCATTATGATTTTGCACGCTGACCATGAGCAAAATGCCTCAACCTCAACCGTGCGTTTGGCGGGCAGTTCGGAAGCGAACCCGTTTGCAGCGGTGGCAGCGGGGATTGCGTCCTTGTGGGGGCCTGCGCACGGCGGTGCGAACGAAGCCGTGATCACTATGTTGCGTGACATTGAAAAGTCTGGCTTGCCCTTGTCGCATTGGGTAGACCGCGCTAAAGACAAAAATGACCGTTTCCGCTTAATGGGCTTCGGGCATCGCGTGTATAAAAACTATGATCCACGCGCCCGGATTATCCGTGAATTGGCGAATGAGATTCTGGATCGCTTGCCCGCCAATGACCCGAACCAGAAACTGTTTGCGATTGCGCGTGAGCTGGAACAGGTGGCCTTGAACGATGAGTATTTCAAAGCGCGTAACCTGTACCCGAACGTCGATTTCTATTCTGGTGTTATATTCCTGAGCATGGGGATTCCGGTCAGCATGTTTACGGTGATGTTTGCGCTGGCACGTACCATCGGCTGGATTTCACAGTGGGATGAAATGATGGGTGATGAGGAGTCGCGTATCGGTCGTCCACGCCAGTTGTACGTGGGTGCGGAACGCCGCGAATATGTTCCAGTGGATGAAAGATAAGTTTTGTTGTTTTGAGGAGTCTATAGAAAATGTTGCAAGAATATCGCCAACACGTTGCTGAACGCGCCGCTCAGGGCATCCCGCCTAAGCCATTGGATGCGGCGCAAACCGCTGCACTGGTGGAATTACTGAAAAACCCTCCGACAGGCGAAGAAGCGTTTCTGGTGGATTTGCTGGAAAACCGCGTTCCGGCGGGTGTCGACGAAGCCGCTTATGTGAAAGCCGGTTTCCTTGCCGCCATCGTTAAGGGTGAAGCCAGTTGTGCATTGATTAGCCCAGTGCGTGCGGTTGAAGTTCTCGGCATGATGTTGGGTGGTTACAACGTGCAACCGTTGATTGCGGCGTTGGATGTGCCTGCAACGGCTGAGGCGGCGGCGAAAGCACTGTCACACACCTTGCTGATGTTTGATGCGTTCCACGACGTGGAAGCCAAAGCGCAAGCGGGCAATGCGTCTGCACAAAAAGTCATGGAATCTTGGGCAGCGGGCGAATGGTTCACTTCCAAGCCTGAAGTGGCGGAAAAAATCACCGTCACGGTCTTCAAGGTTCCCGGCGAAACCAATACTGACGATTTGTCGCCAGCACCGGATGCATGGTCACGCCCTGACATTCCACTCCATGCTAACGCGATGTTGAAAATGCCGCGTGACGGTATTGAGCCGGAAGTACCGGGTTCGGTTGGTCCTTTGAAGCAAATCGAAGCGGTGAAAGCGAAAGGTTTCCCCGTGGCTTACGTCGGTGACGTGGTAGGTACGGGTTCTTCACGTAAGTCTGCCACCAACTCCGTGCTGTGGTTCTTTGGCGATGATATGCCGGGGATTCCGAACAAGCGTGTGGGCGGTTACTGTTTTGGTAGCAAAATTGCGCCGATCTTCTTCAATACAATGGAAGATTCCGGGTCACTGCCGATTGAGATGGACGTTGCCCAAATGAACATGGGCGACGTGATTGATGTTTATCCGTATGAGGGCGTTGCTAAGCGTCACGGTACGGATGAAGTCATTTCCACCTTCAGTCTGAAAACCCAAGTGTTGTTGGACGAAGTGCGTGCGGGTGGTCGTATTAACTTGATCATCGGGCGTGGTTTGACGGCGAAAGCGCGTGAATCACTGGGTCTGCCAGCGGTTGATTTGTTCCGCACGCCTGAACAGCCTGCTGATACTGGCAAAGGTTACACACTGGCGCAAAAAATGGTCGGTAAGGCGTGCGGTCTGCCGGGTGTACGCCCCGGTATGTACTGCGAACCCAAAATGACTACCGTGGGTTCACAAGACACTACCGGCCCGATGACCCGTGACGAGCTGAAAGATTTGGCTTGCTTGGGCTTCTCGGCGGATTTGGTGATGCAGTCTTTCTGCCATACGGCGGCTTACCCTAAGCCGGTTGACGTGGTAACGCATCACACGTTGCCAGATTTCATTATGACCCGTGGCGGTGTTTCGTTGCGCCCCGGTGATGGCGTTATCCACTCGTGGTTGAACCGCATGTTGTTGCCGGATACCGTTGGTACGGGGGGCGACTCCCATACCCGTTTCCCGATTGGTATTTCCTTCCCAGCGGGTTCTGGTTTGGTGGCGTTTGCGGCTGCGACAGGGGTTATGCCATTGGATATGCCGGAATCTGTGTTGGTACGTTTCACTGGCAAAATGCAACCGGGCATCACCTTGCGTGACCTCGTGCACTCTATTCCACACAAAGCGATCCAAATGGGTCTGCTGACGGTTGAAAAGAAAGGCAAGAAAAACGTGTTCAACGGCACGGTGCTGGAAATCGAAGGTCTGGATCACCTGACTGTCGAACAGGCATTTGAACTGTCTGACGCTTCTGCTGAACGTTCTGCTGCTGGCTGTACGGTTGCGCTCTCTGAAGCCTCGGTTGCTGAATACCTGCGTTCCAACATCGTCATGCTGAAATGGATGCTCTCAGAAGGTTATGGCGATCCACGCACCATCGAACGCCGTATCGGCAAGATGGAAGAGTGGCTGGCGAACCCCAGCCTGATGCGTGCTGATGCAGATGCAGAATACGCGGCTGTGATCGAAATCAATATGGATGAGATCAAAGAGCCTATCCTGTGTGCGCCGAATGACCCGGATGATGCGCGTCTGTTGTCTGAAGTAGCGGGTCGCAAAATTGATGAAGTCTTCATCGGTTCCTGCATGACCAACATCGGTCACTTCCGTGCGGCAGGCAAGCTGTTGGATGCTGCCAACAAGCAAATCCCAACCCGTATGTGGATTGCACCACCAACCAAGATGGATGCAGCCCAGTTGAGTGACGAAGGTTACTACAATATCTACGGTCGTGCGGGTGCGCGGATGGAAATGCCGGGCTGCTCACTGTGCATGGGCAACCAGGCACGGATTCAGGAAGGTTCAACTGCCGTGTCTACGTCCACTCGTAACTTCCCGAATCGTCTGGGGACTAACACTGACGTGTTCTTGGCTTCGGCGGAACTTGCGTCGGTGGCGGCTGTTATGGGTAAATTGCCAACGGTTGCAGAGTACATGGAATATGCCAATAAGCTGGATAGCATGTCGGCTGACATTTACCGTTACCTGAACTTCGACAAGATGGAAAACTACCAGAAGGCGGCGGTGAAAGTTGTGCCGATTCCGGTAGTGGCGGGTTAAAGAACCCCTAACCCACAGCCCCATACCCAGCCCCTTGCAGGTTCATCCCACAAGGGGCGAGGGGAACTAAGAAAAAGCCTTCTTGATTGCCATTCACGCCCCCAGCCGATTACTGCTAAACTCCCCTGCTTAATCCAGCAGCCCCGATGAGTTATGAGCAAAGAACAGCAGCACACCCCCATGATGCAACAATATTTCCGCATCAAAGCGGAATACCCTGACATCCTTCTGTTTTACCGTATGGGGGATTTCTACGAACTGTTCATGGACGACGCCAAAAAAGCCGCTGCCTTGCTCGACATCACCCTCACCGCACGCGGCGCAACGGCGGGTGAACCGATTCCCATGGCAGGCGTTCCCTACCACGCCGTCGAACAATACCTCGCCAAACTCCTTAAAGTCGGTGAATCCGTCGCCATTTGCGAACAAGTCGGTGACCCTGCCAAATCCAAAGGCCCGGTCGAACGCAAAATCACCCGCCTGCTGACCCCGGGCACTGTCACCGACGACTACCTCCTCGACGACCGCCGCGACAACCTCCTAGTCGCCATCCACCGCTCTTCACTCCCTGCCCCCCTTGCGGGGGAAGGGCTGGGGAAGGGGGGGGCTTCTTACGGCATCGCCGCCATCGACCTCAGCACCGGACGCTTCACCGTACAAGAAGCCGATTCCGACACCACCCTGCACAACGAAATCGAACGCCTGCAACCCGCTGAAATCTTGCACGACGAAGACTGGAAACCCGCCTTCGCCCGCAACCGCATTTCCACTCCACGCCCTCAATGGCACTTCGACCCCGACACTGCCAAACGCCTGCTGCTACGCCAATTCGGGGTACACGATCTCGACGGTTTCGGCTGCAATCACCTGCCACTCGCGATTGCCGCTGCGGGCGCATTGCTCAACTACGTGCAAGAAACTCAGCGTACAGCTCTGCCCCACATCAACAGTCTCACTGTGGAACTCAGCGACGAAGGCATCATTCTTGACGCTGCCAGCCGCCGTAACCTAGAACTTGAATACAGCATCAGCGGTGAACACAAAAATACCCTGATTTCAGTCATCGACAAAACCGCCACCAGCATGGGCAGCCGCCTGCTACGCCGTTGGCTCAACAAACCGCTGCGGGATCGTTTCACCCTGCGCAACCGCCACCAAGCCGTTGGCGCATTGCTCGACCAATACCGCTACGAAACCTTGCTGGAAACCTTGCGCGGTATCGGTGACATCGAACGCATTGCCAGTCGCATCGCGCTGGGTTCGGCACGTCCGCGTGACTTATCCACCCTACGCAGCTCCTTGCACGTATTGCCGCGCATTCACGGCTTGATCAACACCATCGATAACCCGCACATCCAGCAATTACAAACCAACATCGACTTACACGCGGAACTGCGCTACCTGCTCGACAGTGCCATCATCGACAACCCGCCCGTGGTGATCCGCGACGGCGGCGTAATCGCCCTAGGTTTCGATGCCGAACTTGATGAATTGCGCAACTTAAGCGAAAACGCCGACCAATACCTGCTGGATCTCGAAGCCCGCGAAAAAGTCCGCACCGGCATCAACAATCTCAAAGTTGCCTACAATCGCGTTCACGGCTATTACGTCGAAATTCCGCAAAGCCAATTAAGCCGCATCCCTGCCGACTATATTCGCCGCCAAACCCTTAAGGGAGTGGAACGCTTCATTCTGCCCGAACTGAAAAAGTTTGAAGACAAGGTGCTCTCCGCCCGCGAACGTGCGCTTGCCCGCGAAAAAGCCATTTACGACAACCTGTTAGGCGACTTGCTGGAACACCTCAACCCCATCCGCAACAGTGCGCAAGCCATCGCCGAACTTGATGTTTTGAGCAACTTCGCCGAACGCGCTAACACCCTGAATTACAATTGCCCCGCACTGGTCGATGGCGCTGGCATCCAAATCGAAGGCGGACGCCACCCCGTCGTGGAACGCACCCTCGACAACCCCTTCGTGCCGAATGATTTGTACATGGATTCGCGCCGCCGTATGTTAATGATCACCGGCCCCAATATGGGCGGCAAATCGACCTACATGCGCCAAATTGCCCTAATCGTATTACTAGCACACATCGGCAGCTACGTCCCCGCGCAAACCGCCCGTCTTGGCAATATCGACCGTATTTTCACCCGCATCGGCGCACACGACGACTTAAGCACCGGGCGTTCCACCTTCATGGTGGAAATGACCGAAGCCGCCAATATCCTCAACAACGCCACCGCCCACAGTCTAGTGCTAATGGACGAAATCGGACGCGGAACCAGCACATTCGATGGCCTGTCACTGGCTTGGGCGTTTGCGGAATACCTAGCGCGGGATCGCAAGGCTTTCACCCTGTTCGCTACCCACTACTTCGAGCTGACGGTATTGCCCGAACAAATCAGCACCATCGTCAACGTCCACATTGATGCGATAGAACATGGCGACAAGATCGTATTTTTACACGCGGTGAAAGATGGCCCAGCCAACCAAAGCTACGGCTTACAAGTGGCGCAATTGGCCGGTGTCCCCAAAAGCATTATCGCCCAAGCCAAAAAGAAACTGGTGTCGTTAGAAAAACACAGTCAGCAAGCCCCACAACCCGGACAAACCTTGCCGTTGATGTTTGGCACACCCACCGAACCGAAAGATGAAATTGCCGAAAAAGTGAAAGCGGCTTTAGCCGCCGTAGACCCGGATGAACTCACCCCGCGCCAAGCGCTAGACGAATTGTATCGGTTGAGGAAGTTGTTGTCGTAAAAATGAAGAGGGCGTATGCAATACGCCCCTACAGGGAATTTGGGTAGGGGCGTATTGCATACGCCCTTCCAGAATATTTATTTTGCCGCCGCTGCTTTCGCGTCATCCAACATTTTGGCTAATTGATCAGCCGGACGGTAGCCCGGAATCATCATACCGTCCATGGTCAGTAATGCTGGCGTACCATTTACACCCAGTTTTTGCCCCAGTTCAAACTGCTCAGCCACTGGATTGGTGCATTCTTTCGCTGCTACTTCTTTGCCGTCATTTTTCACTTGGTTCATCGCGGCTTGCTTATCATCGGCACACCAGATATTCGCCATCTTTTTGTAGGCAGGTGAGCCGACACCCGCACGCGGATACGCTAAGTAACGCACCGTAACACCCTTTTCATTCAATGCGGGTACTTCTTTGTGTAACTTCACGCAGAATGGGCAATCCACGTCAGTGAATGCATACAACACATGCTTTTCTTCACCCTTGGCTTTGAATTCAATGCTTTTGCCTGCATCAATCGTTTTGACAACCGCCACACGGTCGGCAGAACGCGACGCTTCAGTCAGGCTGGACTTGGTTTGCGCGTCAATCAACTCACCCGCAAACACATAACGCGCATCACCACTCACGTAGATGATTTCGCCGCCAAATTTGGCTTCAAACAGATTGGCAAGTGGGGTAGTTTTCAGCGAGTCCGGTGCTTGACCGCCAAACATCGGCTTCAGCTTTTCGCCCAGATCCGCAGGCACATCGTCAGCCATTGCCCCAGTCGTTGCGAGCGCAATACCGATCAGTGCGCCCAGAATCATTTTCTTGTACATGGTTTCTTTATTCCTGAATGAAAATCTTACAGTAAAAAAATGCTTATTCTTTAATCAGATAGTGGATGATACCTTATCATGGCTGACTATAGCGTGTATACGTTTCCCCACATTACAGTCCCTTAACCACGCGGGTGATGTTGACGGTGCAAATCCTGCAATCGTGCCTGTGCCACATGAGTATAAATTTGCGTGGTTGAAAGGTCACTATGCCCCAACAGCATTTGTACGACCCGTAAATCCGCCCCATGGTTCAACAAATGCGTGGCAAAAGCGTGACGTAAGGTATGCGGGGAAATATTCCTAACAATCCCTGCCTCTAACGCATAGCGCTGAATCAGCACCCAAAACATCTGCCGGGTCATGCCACTGCCACGGGTAGTGACAAACACTTGTTCGGCAATATCCTTACCTTGCATCAACAAGCCCCGCGCATTCCGCAAATACGTTTGTATCCAGTCATGCGCTTCTTCCCCCATCGGCACAAGACGTTCCTTATTGCCTTTGCCGGTAATGCGAATAACACCATTTTGCAGGGATAATTCATTTAAACGAATTCCCACCAATTCAGACACCCGCAAGCCGGTGGCATACAACAATTCCAGCATCGCCCGATCACGCAAACCACGCGGATTACCAATATCAGGTGCTTGTAACAAGGCATCGACTTCTTCTTCTGACAACGTATGCGGTAAATGCCGACCTTGTTTGGGCGCTTCGATCTGCGCGGTGGGATCATCTTTACGCAAGTTTTCGCGTACTTGCCAACGGTAAAAACGCCGCAAGCTGGACAATAAGCGGGCGGTCGTCGCTGCTTTTGCACCATCACGTACCCGAATGGCTAAATATTCCAATAAGTTACCACGTTCTGCCTGATCTAACGCCACACTGCGTTCATCTAGCCAATGGCATAACAAACGTAAGTCACGTTCATAGCTGGTCAGTGTATTTCGGCTCACCCCGCGTTCTGACCAAAAAGCGTCCAAAAAACGATCAATTAATGCTTGATTCAGGCAATTTATACGCATGATAGCGGGTAGGGATTTTTTTTCAGGTTTCATGGTCTTATGACAAGAGAGTGAAATGTGAACAAACTCTACGAATATCCAAAGGGCTAAAATAATGACTGATAATGAATACCAGAGCATGGCGATGAGCCAATACATGCTGCGAGAATTTCGGGAACAATGCAAGCAACAACAAGATGCCAAAACACAGGAAAACACTAAACTGGACTATCAGCAGTTCGATCATGAAGTGCTAACTTACCCGATTTTCTCTAACCATGCGTGCGGTAATCACGACGCCAAAGAGTTACTCAAAACAAACTCAGAAGAAGCCTATTGCGAACGCTGGCGTGTTTTTTATGAGCCAGACCCATGGAAACTACCGCAAATAAACTATCAAAAACAATTAGATGAACAATTAGAAGTTTTAAAACAAAGCTTATTTCATTTGAATTCACCACGCCTGATTCTGTTTATGGCGACATTTATCGTTATTATTTTGTTAGTAATGCGCGGTCATTTTCTATTGCCGAGTGTGCCTATCCTAGCACTGGCAGGATACTGGTATGCATCGGAGCGTAAGATTCGCGCCACTCAACAACTGTTAGGTAAACATCTCGATAAAATGCAGGCGTTGGATATACAAAAGGAAAGTATCGCCCACCAGCTTGAAAGCTTACCGCCACCTGCCATGCTGACACAACTCAACACGGAATATCAGCAAGCTGTAGCAAAACTGTTTCACAACACCTTGCTGTATGTACTGCCGCCAGCAGAATGCAGCAATTTGTCACAAACGTTACGCCAACAACGCTGGGAAGGTTTTATAATGGAAAGCTGGGGCTATCTACAACTACCCTTGGCTGCGCAACAACATACAGAAATCAGGCACACCTTGCTAGACGATCAGCATATTCCCCTTGTTGCGATGCAGGATGATCCCTATAAGCGCAAGGGATACAGTGTGTACCGTGTGCAATACCTGCATCTGTGGATCTTAACCCAGCGAGGCTTACTCATGGGGCGAGGGTATTTTGACCGGGTTGCTAAGCAATTCCTGTATGAACAACAAGAGTTTTACCCTTATGCACAACTATCACACCTCGAACTCACCGAACAGCACTTGCCCGAAGAGCCGCTATTAAAACAACGTTTACCCGAACACCTTTATCAACGTTATTTTCAGCAAGCGGTAAGTGTGATGAGCATTAAAACAGTGACTGGTAAAAGCTATGAGTGTGCAGCATTACCTGTCAGCGAACGCCCTTTCCGTCAGACCGAATGGCAAGAACGTTACCGGCTAGATACCGATATACAACACCTAAACCGCTGTTTACACCAACGTATGTATGGTTTGGCTAAAACGGCTTAGGGATGTATGAATGGATTTAAGCAGCCATCAATGCAGCAATTTTTGCAGCATCGGGGTTCAAAATAACCCCTTTTTCCGTAACCAGTGCATCAACCAGCGCAGCAGGCGTTACATCAAAAGCAGGATTCCAAGCCTGCGTGTGGTAAGCAGCAATGCGCTGATTTGCAACGTTCAAGACTTCTTCCTGAGAGCGCTCTTCAATAGGAATAGCATCACCACTCAGGGTTGCCAAATCAATGGTGCTGGTCGGGGCAACTACCATGAATTTTACACCGTGGTAACGCGCATTCACCGCAAGGCTGTACGTACCAATTTTATTAGCAACATCACCGTTCGCCGCGATACGGTCAGAGCCAACGATGACCCACGACACTTTACCCTGTTTCATCAAGTGTGCCGCTGCACCATCGCAGAGTAAATGTGCAGGAATTTTATCCTTCACCAATTCCCAGGCTGTCAGACGCGAGCCTTGCCACCAAGGGCGGGTTTCATCAGCATACACATGTTCAATTTGCCCATTGCTATAAGCACTGCGAATAACGCCTAATGCTGTACCATAGCCGCCGGTTGCCAATGAACCTGTATTGCAATGGGTCAATACAGCATGAGAAGGCTGAATCAATGCACTACCCAATTCACCCATGCGGTAATTAGCATTAATGTCATCTTGATGAATTTGTTGTGCCAGCGCCAGCAATGGTTCTTCCGGGTCGCCTTCCACAGTATCGGCTAAATCACACATGCGCTTTAACGCCCACATGAGATTGACAGCCGTTGGGCGGGAGTTTTGCAGAATGTCGATTTCCGCACTTAAACGCTTACGCCAATCTTGCGGATACTGTTTGTAACATTTTCTAGCAGCCATCGCAGCCGCATAAGCAGCGGCAATCCCAATCGCTGGCGCACCACGTACCACCATATTCCGAATGGCCTCAGCGGTATCTTCGGCACTGTATAGCTGCACATACTGCTCGTTATGCGGCAGTTTGCGCTGGTCAAGTAACACCAGATGATTGTCTTTCCACTCTACGGCACGGATCGAATCGTGTTGACTCATGATGATTTTCGGCATAAATAGGTTGCTTTACCGTGGCAATCTTACAACACCCAATGACAATGGAAATTGATTTACTCATTACACCTGAATGGATTATCACTGTTGATTCAGGTAATCAGGTTTTGCGACACCACACTATAGCAGTGGATGATAGCAGGATTGTGGGCATTATGCCCACTTCTGAGGCAGAAAAATGCTATATGCCCCGACAAACTGTCGCATTACCACAACAAGCGTTACTGCCGGGGCTGGTGAACGCACACACCCATGTCGCTATGTCATTACTCAAAGGTCTGGCGGATGACTTACCCCTGATGGACTGGTTACAACATCACATTTGGCCTGCGGAAGCCCGTTGGGCAGATGCTGAATTTGTCTACAACGGTGCTCAACTTGCCATAGCGGAAATGATCCGTTCCGGTACAACCTGTTTCAACGACATGTATTTCTTCCCCGAAGCTGCGGCACAAGCGGCAGATGAAAGCGGAATCCGTGCCTGCATTGGCATGATCATCATCGACTTTCCCACGCGTTGGGGCAGCGGTGTTGAGGAATACCTGCAAAAAGGCTTAGCCTTGCATGACCAGTTGCAAGAAAAACCGTTGCTAACCACCGCTTTTGCCCCACATGCCCCATATACCGTCTCCGATGAGCCATTGCATAAAGTGCGGCATCTCGCTTGCGAACTCGATGTGCCTATTCACATGCATGTGCACGAAACGGCATTTGAAGTCCAGCAAGCACAAGCACAAACGGGGTTACGCCCCCTCACGCGCTTGGAGCAACTAGGCCTACTTGACAAACATTTCCTCGCTGTCCACATGACGCAATTAAATGATGAAGACATTGCCTTACTCGCGACCAAAGGCGTACACGTCATTCACTGCCCAGAATCCAACCTAAAACTTGCCAGTGGCTTTTGCCCGGTCGCAAAACTCACCGCAGCAGGTGTCAATGTCGCACTTGGCACTGACGGCAATGCCAGTAACAACGACTTGGACATGCTCGGTGAAATGCGCACCGCTGCCCTGATTGCCAAAGCTGTCGCCCAAGATGCCAGTGCCATACCCGCCACCCAAGCCTTACGCATGGCAACCATCAATGGTGCAAAAGCCCTAGGCTTGGATTCAAAGATTGGCTCGCTGGAGGTTGGCAAATCCGCCGACATGATTGCCGTTGACCTTGGCACACTCGAATCCAGCCCCCTATACGACCCTGTTTCACACTTGGTATATTGCACCAGCCGCGAACAAGTCACACACACCTGGGTAGCAGGCAAAGCACTGATGATCAATCGCCAACTGACTACGCTGGACAGCGCCACCCTGATTGCCAAAGCGCATTGCTGGCAACAAAAAATTGGAGAAACCTCATGACCCATACCACACCCAATGTCGACCCCAATGAAATCCGCAAATTTGAAGACCTCGCTTGGCGTTGGTGGGATCGAGACAGCGAATTCAAACCGCTCCACGACATCAACCCCTTACGTCTGAACTACATCGACGACCACGCGCACATCAGCGGCAAAACCGTCATCGACATTGGCTGTGGTGGCGGCATTCTGGCGGAAAGCATGGCGCAACGCGGGGCAAACGTGACCGGCATTGACATGGGCGCAACCCCGCTCGAAGTTGCTGAACTCCACGCGCTAGAATCGCAAGTGGAAGTCACTTACCGGCAAATTAGCGCCGAAAACATGGCAGCAACCGCACCAGCGTCATTTGATGTCGTCACTTGCATGGAAATGCTAGAACACGTTCCCGACCCTGCCTCAGTGATTGCCGCGTGTGCCACACTGGTCAAACCCGGTGGCGATGTATTCTTCTCCACCATCAACCGCAACCCCAAAGCGTTTGCGTTTGCGATTTTAGGCGCAGAATACGTGATGAAGATGCTGCCCAAGGGCACACACGAATACGCCAAATTCATCAAGCCCTCTGAACTCGAACGCTGGGCGCGTTCTGTCGGCTTAGAACTGCGGAATATCACGGGGATGACATACAATCCGCTATTCCAAAGTTATCGTTTAGGAAAAGACGTAAATGTTAATTATCTCATGTATTTTAAGAAGGAAATGTGATTAATGTTTGATAGTAAACGACTGATTAGCTTATTGCTAATCATGTTCGCCGTCAGTGGCTGTGCCGTCCAGTACGATAATGTAACGCTTACCTCTGACGGTAATCCACGCCTGCAAAACCTGACACCCAAGATGAAGCAGCGTATCGACGAATTAAACCAAGCACTGATTGCGCTTGACCCTACTATTGTCGACCCGCGAGAAGCACAATCGGTTGCCCATGATGCTTTTGTATACCCCATGTATTTAGCGAATGATTGGGGGTTAACATGGCCACCGGTGTTCCATAATACCTTGCGTAACTCCAAACAGCGCAAAGCAGGTTTGTGCGTGGATTGGGCGCGAGCCATGCGAGCGCGGATGCGTACCAAAAACCTAAAGACTTTCGACCTGTATTGGGGAGTCGCCTACAAAGGCAACCCATGGCGCGAACACAGTACCCTGATTGTCACCGCCAAAGGCAAGCCGTTTGAAACCGGTATTTTGCTTGACCCATGGCGCAATTCTGGCGACTTGTATTGGAGTACCATCAAGAACGATCTCCAATACCCCTGGAAATACTTTGAAGGCCCCGGCTAAGCCTTGTGGAACGTCAACACCAACACATCTCGCCATGCGGGTTGTGTTGGGTCTGCGGGGCTAATCTCCGTTACCCCGTGGTAAACGGCATGATCATTCACCAATACCAAATCCCCTGCTTGTGCCAAGGTTCCTTCCGCTAAAGGCTGCATGGCATTGTCGTAAATACGACTCACACCGCCATTTACATTGTGCCGATCCATCATCATGATCAGAATATACTCTGCACCGTCCTTATGGATGCCTTCAGGTGTCGGCTTACCCTGTTGCTCAGGGCGGGCAATAATACGGAATTGATGTGCCTGGATACGCCACAATTCTGCTGGACTACGCGAAAATTGCTGTGTTGCCCAACGCACAATTTCTTTTAACGCCGGGTTTTTCAAAGTAGTGGGTAACCATGCGCGGAAGTGGCGATTAAAACCGCCATGCACACGGTTGTAGTGACTGCTTTGATAATGCGGCTCATGAGGTAAGACCTCTAAAGCGTTATTTTTCCAGTGAAATACCGAATAGCGCCGATAACGGTAATTTCCCCCATCCCGCAAATACGGATCCAGCAACAAACCGCCCCAACTGTGGCGAAAGCGCTGGTATGCCTGCCCCATACGACGAGCTAGTTGTTGTTGCAGGCGATTGGTTTTGCCCATCGCGAACATAAACCCTAGTTTTTGCAATAGCGTATCCACTTGGCTCACTTTATTTCAATGCTTAATCATATTGTAATTTAGTGATATTGCCTTGACCAGATCACGCGGGTGTATTAGCGATAAGCGTAGCCCTTATCGGAGCGGGATACCCCTCTACTGTCCGCGTAATGTCTGTGGAATCAAGGAAGTCCACTAATGATTCGCCTTTACTCCACGCGGTACAACGCTGCTCTTGTGTACTGGTTGGGGTAACATCTACCACACGAATATGGGTGAATCCCAGCCGTTTCAACCACAAACACAACATTGGTACAGAAGGAATAAACCAAACATTGCGCATTTTGGCATAACGGTCATGTGGCATTAGCGCCGTGTGTTCATCACCGTCCACCACCAAGGTTTCTAAGACCAACTCACCGCCTGCACGCAAGGCACGGCGTAATTCCTGCAAATGCCCCAACGGATCACGGCGGTGGTACAACACACCCATCGAAAACACCGTGTCGAAACCTTTTTGCTGCAAATCCGGCAAATCTTCACTTTTCAACGGCAACATCCACACAGGATGCTCACCGGCATAACGTTGCATGAATTGGAACTGGGTCAGGAACAATAAAGTGGGGTCAATGCCAATCACCGCTTCTGCCCCAGCACCTCGCATACGCCAGAGGTGATAACCGCTGCCGCACCCCACATCCAACACCAGCCGACCGGGTAAAGGACTCAGATGCGGCAATACCCGCTCCCATTTCCAATCCGACCGCCACTCGGTATCCACTTTAATGCCAAACAGCTCATAAGGCCCTTTGCGCCAAGGAATCAAGGCTTGTAACACGGTATGCAATTGCGCCTGAATCGGTGCATCAACTTCAGCGGCTGACCCCAACGTCACGGCACGGCTATTGAAATCAATATGCTGAGTCGGCAATAACGGCGCATTTGCCAACGCTGCCTGCCACTCCTCCCACTTACCGTGCGAATGGTGCAGCGCACTATCCAGTTGCTCAGGCAACGTATTCAGCCAAGGCGCGAGACGCGATGTTTGCAAGAAAGCGTAGAGTGAATCCAACCCGTTCACACTTTCACCGCTAATAAGGAAGCAAAATTAAAACCTTGGAACCACTTGACGGTTTGGGAAAATCCCGCTGCTTGCAAGCGCTCCACTTGCTGCTCAAACGTATCGGGAATCAGCACATTTTCCAACGCGGAACGTTTCTGGCTAATTTCTAGCTCGCTATACCCATTGGCACGCTTGAATTCCAAGTGAATATCCGTCAATAACGCCTGTTCTGACGCATCCGCAAACTGAAGCTTCTCCGACAAAATCAAAATACCGCCCGGCAATAAACCCTCATAAATTTTACACAACATCAGCAAACGCTCGGCAGGCTTAAGGAATTGCAGCGTAAAATTCAGCACCACCACCGACGCCTTTTCCAAAGAAATTGCCTGAATATCCGCACATTCCACCTGAAACTGCCCCATTGGCAAATGCCGTTGTAAGATTTGCTCACAGCGCCGTGTCATCGCCACCGAATTATCCACGCATACAAAGCGCACCCCATCTGCCCGCACTTGCGATGCCATCGACAAAGTTGCCGCACCCAATGAACAACCGAGATCGTAAACCTGACTATTGGGTTGAGCGTAACGACGAGCAATTACCCCCAACAAGCCAATGATCGTCTCGTACCCCGGTACAGAACGGCGAATCATATCAGGAAAAACATCCGCGACCGCTTCATTGAAAGCAAAATCAATCACTTGTCCTTGCGGGAGTGCGTAGATGGAATCACGTTGCATTACGCTGCCACTGCCTCCCCCGCCCAACGTGCCTCACCCGGCTGACGCGCAAACACCACATGCTCACCGGTGCGTTTGCCCGCATCAGCGCCAAGAAAGTACAGGTAAGGCGCAACCAACGCTTCAGGACGCGCCACACTCTGGGGATTTTCACCGGGGAAATTCAGGGTACGCATACTGGTACGTGCAGGCCCCGTATCCACCGTATTCACTCGGATAAAATGCGCAGGGTCATCATATTCCGCCGCTAAAATATCGCAAAACGCAGTCATTCCGGCTTTTGCCACCCCAAATGCGCCGTAAAACGCTTTATTCGACGTATGCCCCGCAAACACAATCGCCGGGTCAGCCGCTGCATTGAGTAACGGCAAACAAGCGTGCGTCAGCAGAAAATTAGCGTGCAAATTCACCATGATCATTTTCGACCACAGTTCTGTGTCGTAGTGGCTGATCGGCGTAAATGCCCCCAGCCATGCCGCATTCAGCATCACCCCATCCAAACGCCCTAATTGTTCACGGATGTTTTCAGCAAGATCGTAGTAATCTTTGGCGGTAGCACCTTGCATATCCAGCGGATACAGCGCCGGTTCGGGGTAGCCTGCGTTGACGATTTCGTCGTAGGTTTCCTCCGCGCGACGCACTTCTTTGTCGAGCATGACGACCGTTGCGCCATATTGTGCACAAGCTTTAGCAATCGCTTTGCCCATGCCTGCGGCAGCACCCGTGACCAAAATCACGCGCTCTTGCAAAGCACTCTCAGATGGCACATAAGCCAATAAATCTTGCTGCATTCCTGTCTCCGCTTGGGGTCAACCTCAAAAGAAAGCGAGTTTAACGCTTATCGAAGCGGGGGTGTAGGGCACAGGTCAAGTTTTAAGGCGACAACACCGCGTACACCAACCAACCGGTATACCCCACGTACATACTGAGTAATAGAATACCTTCCCAATGTGTTAGATGCCCCGGCTTCCTGAAACCATAAGCCATAATGAATAAGCCAAACGTCACGGCTAACATCACCCCCCAATCACGACTCAGTACTTCTGGAGCCACCTGAATGGGTGCAATTAACCCCGCAATCCCCACCACTGCCAGTGTATTGAACAAGTTAGAGCCGACAACATTACCCAGTGCCAAATCTGCCTCACCCTTACGGGCTGCTGCAATAGACGCTGCCAATTCCGGTAGCGACGTACCGAACGCCACAATAGTCAAACCAATAATCAACTCGCTAATACCCAATCCTTGAGCGATACTTACTGCGCCCCATACCAACATTTTCGAGCTTGCCATTAACAATAATAAGCCAACCACCAACCACATCACGGCAGCTTTCAACGTTAACGGATGCTCAATCAGTTCTTCTGCCATTTCCGCGCTTAGGGCATCTTGCTTGCTGCGCTTGGCTGAATACACCATCCCCCCCATAATGGTAAAAAGCAATAGTAATAATACAATGGCATCAGCGCGACTGACCTCCCCATCCCACAACTGCCAACCTGCCAATAAGGTCACAGCCAGTAAAATCGGCATTTCTTTACGCACAATACTAGAATGCACCGCAATGATGGCAAATACTGCTGAAAACCCCAAAATCAGCGTGATATTGATAATATTAGAGCCATAAGCATTCCCCAGCGCAAGAGCTGGTTTACCATCCAAAGCAGCAAAAGCAGAAACCACCATTTCTGGGGCAGAGGTTCCAAAACCTACAACCACCATACCAATCAACAAGGTAGAAACCCCCAAATGTTTGGCTGTGGCCGCAGCACCATCAACAAACTTATCGGCACTCCACATGAGTAACGCAAAACCAGCTAACACTGCAAGCAATGGCATCAGCATGAGTATAATCCTTTCATGAAAAAACGTAACTACTCAGTCTATCCAAAAACCGCTCTGAGAGACTCAAACGGATTTCGCCCCTGAATCTTGTCGGTTTCCCACACGGAACGGATAACACAAAAAGCCTCCGCACCGCCCATTGCGCGGAATCCACCCGCCACCTTGAGTTTAACTTTGACGGGTCGAACGGCTCGTTCAGCCAGATTGTTGTCAAACGGTACATCAAACCGCTGAATGAACTGCAACACCGAATCCTTGAAGTCACGTAGACGGCATAACAAGTTTCTGGCGGGGTCTTGTTTGGCTTTGCCTTGTTTAGGGTTGATTTTAGGTTGTTCAGGGAAAATCAACAGTCCGTGATTCACCCATTGGTCATAACGTTGCTTGAGTTCAGTCATTTGCTCCAGCGACAATGCCGTTTGTTGCGCGTCTTTTGCTTCAGCCACTGCGGTCTTAGCATCAATCAAGACCTGTTTGAGTTGTGCAGGCCATTGATGTTTGAGGGTTTCATCAAAGTAGTTCAACTCCCGCAGCAGATGCGCCCCACAAAGGCTGTGTACCACCTGATCAAAGCGGAAATACGGTTTCCAATGGTCATGAACCGCAACGCCTTGGAATACCGGCAGGATTCCCGCCGCTGTCATGGCCTCGTATCCGCGCCGTGCATGGGCAGTGTAGTAAACGGCTTCGGGTGTTGCGGCTACATGCAACCATTGGGTTTTGCCTTGCGCCCGCATTCCGCTTTCATCAAAGTGAGCCACGTCGCTGCTACTAATGGTGTTCTGAATAGCTGTATAAGTGGCCGTCAGGTTTTCACTCGCCTGACCGATCCAGTGCTGCACACTGCCATCGGAAGGCTTAACACCGTATTGGTCGAATACAATCTCGCTTGCCCGTGACAGCGAAATGAAATGACCTTGTACCAAACCCACCGTATAGGCCTTTAAACGTGCGCCGTAACTGATGTAAGGGGCGAGTGTTGCCGGGAATTCGCCTTTATGAACCTTGCCACAACCACACGTGCAAATCAGTTGGCGGTGTTCCGTGACCACGATTTGGGGTTCGGGAATGTCCCACTGTTGCCGACATTCACCTGTCTCAATCAGGGCTTCGGTTAGCGGCAAACCACAGTCGCAATGCCCGGCAACACCGTAATATTCCACGTGATCGGGTGATGGGTGCATCACGAGGCTATGCCCTTTATGACCTGGCTGGCCACCTTTTGGGCGTTGTCCAAGCTGACGCGGCTGTGCGGGTTGGCGTTTCAGTCCATCCGATGACGGGGGCTTGTGTGAATTTTTACTGTTTTTGTTGAGCTGTGCTTCCAGCTCATTCACGCGGGCGGTCAACTGATCAATACGGTCAAACAGCGTCAACACTAACTCCACCAATTCGGCGTGGCTTAACTGCTGGAGACTTTCTCGTGTTGGGCGGGGTAGCTGGTTCATACCGATAGTGTAGCTGATTTTTTAGGAGACTGAGTAGTTACGAATTGACTTGTAAACTTGGTCAAATACTGGCTCGGCACACTCAAATCCAACACTGGCACAGCCTGAAACGCACCTTCAACACAGCGAATTTCACCAATACCACCAAACTTCAAGAAGGTTTCAGTTTTCGGATGTTGTGCCAACCAATCTTTCAACCCCAACTGCCCCAGATTGATGTCATAGATCCCATCTTGCACCGCAATGCCATCCTGTTTGTTCGCCGCATAATGCACAGGATCAGTTTTGACTAATGAGAAAAATATCGCCTCAACAATAGCCAACGCGATTTTGCCAATGAAACTATCGCTGTAAAGGCTGGTTTTTTCCATTTGGCGTAGTTGGATGTATTGCTCGTCTGCCGTCAGCTTTGCACTCACGATCTCGAACCGCAGGGTAGTTTCCACTTCCAGCCACTTTTTGACGCGGATCTCTGCACAAAAGTACCCGTCATGGATGCTCAACTGCATGGATTGCACTTCAGGAATATCTTTATACAGGTAGGGAAGCACGAGATTCAGGGCTTGTTGCGGTATCGGGATGACCGGAGATTGGCTGACTACCGCAGCGATAGTCTTGGCGGTCTGTATAGCCGACGCAGCCTGTTTGACTCTCTGAAAGACGGAGTTCATGGTGTTTTCCTTATTGTAGTTAGTTATTTGGGTATAGGAAATTAAACGCAAGTATAATAAGCCTTACAGCGGTTGACTATTACCACCCGTCGATCATAGTGCTGTTTGCCCCTCATTTCGCTACAATCGCAAGAAGACACCAACGGAGGCAACCATGAACACCATAACCACCGCCGACATCATCTACGAACGCGCCAAGACCCTGCCAGAAGAACAAGCGCGGGAAGTGCTGGATTTTCTCGAATACCTGCAAGCCAAACTGAAAAAACTTGCTGCTACCACTCAGGAAACACCCAGCAAAGAAGAAGAACCCCTGCCCGGTTTCGGTATGTGGGCAAACCGTCAGGATATGCCCAGCACTGAGGAATACCTGCGCGACGCCAGAAAACCACGTTACACCCTATGATCCTGATTGATACCTGCATCCTGATCGAACATTACCGAGGCGCAAATCCTGCTGTGTCTGCTTTTCTCAACGGGAACAAAGGGAAAATGTGTATTTCTGCCGTCACGGATATGGAAATCGCCTACGGTGTACGCAACAAGCGTGAACTCCAGCAACACCAAAAACTGCTGGATATCTTGGGCATCGCTATTCTCGATATTGACGAAACCATATCCACAACAGCCCGCCACTGGGTTAGAGAATATGGCTTATCGCACACCCTGCACCTTGCCGATGCACTCATTGCCGCTACAGCCCAACGCCACAACTTGACGCTGTTCACGTTCAATCTGAAAGATTTTCGATTTTTAGGCATCAATTTAGACAAAATGTAATCGACATCGTGATCGGCACGCACAAGCTGTTGCAGGACGATGTGCATTTCAAGCAACTGGGGCTGGTGATTATCGACGAGGAACACCGCTTCGGAGTGCGCGACAAGGAGCAGATGAAAAAGCTGCGTGCCAACGTCGATATGCTGACCATAACCGCCACGCCGATTCCGCGCACGCTGAATATGTCGCTGTCGGGCTTGCGCGATTTGGTGCGCGGGAATTGTCACGCGGCGGGCAGGTGTACGTGCTGAATTGAAAGCGGCATCGACGTGCCGACCGCCAACACGATTTTGATCAACCGTGCCGACAAGCTGGGGCTGGCGCAGTTGCACCAGTTGCGCGGGCGGGTCGGGCGTTCGCACCACCGCGCTTATGCCTATTTGATTGCGCCGCCGAAATCCGCGCTCACGCCGGATGCGGTCAAGCGGCTGGAAGCGATTGAATCGCTGGAAGAACTGGGGGTCGGTTTCACGCTGGCGACGCACGATCTGGAGATTCGCGGCGCGGGCGAATTGCTCGGCGAAGGGCAAAGCGGGCAGATTCAGGAAATCGGTTTCAACCTCTACAACGACCTGCTGGAACGCGCGGTGAAGGCGTTGAAATCGGGCAAAGTGCCGGAACTGAGCGCGACCAGCCGCCGCACTACGGTGGAATTGGGTGCGCCTGCACTGATCCCGGACGATTATTTGCCGGATGTCCATGCGCGGCTGATCCTCTACAAAGTAAACGGTCATTCTAGCCCGTCGTTGACATCCGCAAACAAATCCGAGCGCAATGGCTTATCCGCAAACCGTTGTTTCCAACATCTTGGCGTAAGGTCTTGCACCTGAGAAGCGGGATGCTCACTAACGCGCAACAGAACATCCATCAGATAGACATACGGGTTAATGTCATGCAGGCGGCAGGTGGTGATCAGGCTTTGGATGATGCCCACGTGTTCCGCGCCGAGTTCTGTCCAGCAGAACAACCAGTTTTTCCTGCCCATGGGGATGGGCCGCAGGGCGCGTTCGATGTGGTTGGTATCCATTGGCACGTCGGGATCTTCCAGAAACACGCGCAGTTCGTGTTCGCGGCGGATGACATAACCAAGGGCTTTGGTCAGCGGGTTGGAGGGGACTAAATCGGTACGTTGTAATTGGGTTTGGCACCATTCAAAGAACTGGTCGACCAACGGCTTGCTGTGGGTGAGGCGGTAGGTACGTTTGGCTTCCCCGTCGAGTTTTTTCTCGTTAATCTGGGCTTCGTGCTGATAGAGTGCCGCGATAGTGTCAAGGGCTTGGCGTACTGCTTGTGGTTCAGCGGTTTCGGCGGCAATGAAGGTGCGACGGCTGTGTACCCAGCATTGGGCATGGGTAATCTTGTCATTGGCGTTGACGTAACTGGCATAAGCACGGTAACCGTCGCTGAGCAGTGTGCCGCTGAACTGTTGGCGAAGAGTCTTTTCAATGTGTTGCCGCCCACGGCTGGCGGAGAAGGTGAAGACGATTTCGTCCTGATCCCCGTACAGCGGCCAGAAGTAGCCTTGCTTCATCTTGCCGTTGCCTGCGGGGCTGGCTTTGATGGGGGTTTCGTCCATCGCCAGCAGCTTGCTTTGCAGTACACTGGCGAGTTGCGCTTCGGCAATGGGTTTGAGCAGGTCGATGGCACGTTTCACCGCATTGGTCAGCGTCGTGCGGCTGAGGGTGATCCCCGCTTGGGTCAGGCGTTGGTGCTGGCGGTACAACGGCAGGTGGTACTGGAACTTGTCCACCAACATCCCCACCAAAAAGCTGACATCGGTGACACTACGTTCCAGCACGTTGGCGGGTGCAGGGCTGGGAAGTGGTGGGTTGCTGAGCGAAGCCGAAGCACTGCCCTTACGTTTGATGACCGGGCGCTCGTATTGCAGGATGAGGTAGCTGGCAGGGCGTTGCGCCACCCGATGGGTCACCTGGGTGCCGATCACCTCATACTGGTCAGCCTCTTCCCCCTGAAGTTCCGGCGGGGTGAGGTGAATCACCTTGACCGGGACATCGGCGGTAAAGCGTAACCCGCTGTCATTCACGCAGTCATCCGGGCGCAGCTTGGGGGCTTTACCGCGTTGGTAGGTGACGGTAATGCTTTCACCCTCGGGTGCGGCAACTGGGGCGACTGCGGGGGCAAACAACGGCAACTGCGCCACCGGTATCTCAACCGGACGCTTTTCCGATTTGCTGCCAAAGACCTGTTGCCTGAACCACACCAGTTGGCGTTTTAATTCAGAAACTGCCTGTTGCAGGACGGCATTGTCTGCACGTAACCCCGCATTTTCCTCACGCAACGCCAGCATTTCCGCCACAATCGGCGGCATGGGAACGCTGGTGTCAGACGGGGTGGATGGCTTTAAAATCATGGGCTTATTATACCAGAATGTGGCTGCACAGGATACTGGTAACGCTTGAATTGTCTGGATTTTTGCACCTCAATGCCTGCTAAAATCAACTGCAAATCCGTCCGGGTCAGTTCGCGCTGCCCGCTAGTTGTCGGCTGCACCCGGTATTGCCCCTGCTCCAAGCGTTGGCTCCATAAGCAATAGCCGCTGGGTTCAAAATAGAGGATCTTCATCTGGGTTTTACGCAGGTTCACAAACACGAAATAATGCCCACTCAGGGGATTTTGCCCTAACTGGTTTTTCACCAAAGCGGTCAGCCCCGTAAAGCTTTTGCGCATGTCGGTGGCTTGGGTGCATAGCCAGATGCGGGCGGTGGCGGCGGGGGCAAACATCAGCGTTGGCTCAGGCGTAGTTCAACACCATTCCCCAAACTCAGCACAATGTGCCAGCCTTGCCCCAGCGCGGCATGACCCGCCGATAATGCTCCCAAGTCGATGAAGGTATTGGCGGGAACGGCTGGTTCCTCCACGCCATCTGCGGAGCGTAGACGCTGCCGCCATTGGCAAAAACTGGCGTAACCGATACTGTGCTGTTCACAAAATGCCGGGGCGGATAAGCCGCTGGCTTGCCATTGGCTAATGAGGGTTTGCCATTCGCTGGCACGGCGGTGAGGGCGTTTCATTGAGGTTTCCTTCGGTTGTTCAGGTTGGAAACCAGTTTAGGACGTGGAAATCGCGAGGGCTAGACGTGCTGAAATGGTCGCTTACTTTCAACCGCAGGAGGGTGTGAACAAAAGTGCGGTGTCCTGTAGACTAAGATGGCATCCCCTAAAACCAGAGAAAAAGGACTTTCCCATGTTGACAGTTAGCTCCCGCGACCAAAAACTTTTAGAAGCCTTGAACCGCAACCCCGCATTAAAAGCTCGGATGGAAGGGCTAATCGAGGTGGTTGAAAATGCCGGTGATGACATTATCAAAGCAGCAGACGCCGAACAGCGGGTGATAGAAGAACTGCGCCAAATGGGAAATGATGCGATCACTGCATGGGCAAACAAACGTGTAGAAAAATGCACAGCCCCAGCCTGTGAAGAAGGCATTGGGAAGTATGTAAAGAGTGGAAAAAAAACTGTCATTGGCACACGACCTACGGAAAAATCCACATAAGCGAACCGGTCTACCGGATTCCCGGCAAGCGTGTCCGCCCCTTTAGCCAGAGTGCCGAGGTTGTTTGCCGAGGCTGTTCGCTCCCGCTGCAACGGGCGGTGACGGACTTTGGGGCGGACTGTTCATTTGCTCAAGTGCCTGATAAATTAGAAGAACATTACGGGATACGGCTGGCATCCACCAGCATCCGACACATCACCGAAGGTCACGCCAAACGCATCCATGAATCCCAAGTGTTGATAAAAGACTATCCAAGCACGTTGGGAAAAGCCTATGTCATTGCCGAAATGGACGGCAGCATGATCCCCATCGTCGAGATTGACGAAACAGCCCCCGACAAGCGCAAAGGCAAAAAGGAAAGCTGGAAAGAAGCCCGCCTGTGTCTTGCCCACGCCAAAGGCAGTGCTACGCCAACGTTTGGCGCAATATTCGGTGGCACGGTAGAAGATGCTGGAAAAATCTTATTCGACACCGCCTGCCGTGCTGGATTTGGAAAAAGCACGTTCCTCCATGCGGTGGGTGATGGGGCAAGCTGGATCAACCGTCAAGTGGATGAACAATTTGGCACACAAGGACATTACCTGATTGATTTTTATCATGTTTGTGAATACCTATCAGCAGCATCCGCAAGCTGTTCATGCCTCAAGGACAAGGATAAATGGTTTGCCAAACAGAAAAAAGCCCTACAGGATGGTCAAGCTCAAGCGGTCATCGACACACTGAAACCTTTCCTCGAAGCAGAAACGGTAGAAGACAGTAACGCCCCAGTACGAGCTTGTCACCGTTACCTGAGCAACCGCATTGAGCAACTGGATTACCCGACAGCAAAATCCCTCGGATTGCCCGTGGGGTCGGGCGAAATAGAAAGTGCACACCGTTACATCATCCAGCAACGCTTAAAAAAATCGGGGGCATGGTGGAAAAGTGATAATGCGGCGGATATGTTGGCGTTGAGGGTCATGCGGGGAAACCAGCAATGGAAGCATTATTGGCGAAACACCGCTGAGGCGGCATGAGGTTTACCGCACTTTTGTTCACACCCACCGCAGGATTCCATATATTAATGTAACTTTCCGCTCCCATATTGGCAACAGACCTGCTCGCATGACCATAATAATGTGCTTCATATGCAGCCGCCGCGTAAGCGACCATTTCAGCACGTCTAGCCCTCGCGATTTCCACGTCCTAAACTGGTTTCCAACCTGAACAACCGAAGGAAACCTCAATGAAACGCCCTCACCGCCGCGCCAGCGAATGGCAAACCCTCATTAGCCAATGGCAAGCCAGCGGCTTATCCGCCCCGGCATTTTGTGAACAGCACAGTATCGGTTACGCCAGTTTTTGCCAATGGCGGCAGCGTCTACGCTCCGCAGATGGCGTGGAGGAACCAGCCGTTCCCGCCAATACCTTCATCGACTTGGGAGCATTATCGGCGGGTCATGCCGCGCTGGGGCAAGGCTGGCACATTGTGCTGAGTTTGGGGAATGGTGTTGAACTACGCCTGAGCCAACGCTGATGTTTGCCCCCGCAGCCACCGCCCGCATCTGGCTATGCACCCAAGCCACCGACATGCGCAAAAGCTTTACGGGGCTGACCGCTTTGGTGAAAAACCAGTTAGGGCAAAATCCCCTGAGTGGGCATTATTTCGTGTTTGTGAACCTACGTAAAACCCAGATGAAGATCCTCTATTTTGAACCCAGCGGCTATTGCTTATGGAGCCAACGCCTGGAGCAGGGCCAATACCGGGTGCAGCCGACAACCAGCGGGCAGCGCGAACTGACCCGGACGGATTTGCAGTTGATTTTGGCGGGCATTGAGGTGCAAAAATCCAGACAATTCAAGCGTTACCAGTATCCTGTGCAGCCACATTCTGGTACAATAAGCCCATGATTTTAAAGCCATCCACCCCGTCTGACACCAGCGTTCCCATGCCGCCGATTGTGGCGGAAATGCTGGCGTTGCGTGAGGAAAATGCTGCCCTGAAACAGGATATAGCTGAATTGAAACGCCAATTGGCGTGGTTCAGGCAACATGTCTTTGGCAGCAAATCGGAAAAGCGTCCGGTTGAGATACCGGTGGCGCAGTTGCCGTTGTTTGCCCCCGCCGCCGCCCCGGTTGCCGCACCCGAGGGTGAAAGCATTACCGTCACCTACCAACGCGGTAAAGCCCCCAAGCTGCGCCCGGATGACTGCGTGAATGACAGCGGGTTACGCTTTACCGCCGATGTCCCGGTCAAGGTGATTCACCTCACCCCGCCGGAACTTCAGGGGGAAGAGGCTGACCAGTATGAGGTGATCGGCACCCAGGTGACCCATCGGGTGGCGCAACGCCCTGCCAGCTACCTCATCCTGCAATACGAGCGCCCGGTCATCAAACGTAAGGGCAGTGCTTCGGCTTCGCTCAGCAACCCACCACTTCCCAGCCCTGCACCCGCCAACGTGCTGGAACGTAGTGTCACCGATGTCAGCTTTTTGGTGGGGATGTTGGTGGACAAGTTCCAGTACCACCTGCCGTTGTACCGCCAGCACCAACGCCTGACCCAAGCGGGGATCACCCTCAGCCGCACGACGCTGACCAATGCGGTGAAACGTGCCATCGACCTGCTCAAACCCATTGCCGAAGCGCAACTCGCCAGTGTACTGCAAAGCAAGCTGCTGGCGATGGACGAAACCCCCATCAAAGCCAGCCCCGCAGGCAACGGCAAGATGAAGCAAGGCTACTTCTGGCCGCTGTACGGGGATCAGGACGAAATCGTCTTCACCTTCTCCGCCAGCCGTGGGCGGCAACACATTGAAAAGACTCTTCGCCAACAGTTCAGCGGCACACTGCTCAGCGACGGTTACCGTGCTTATGCCAGTTACGTCAACGCCAATGACAAGATTACCCATGCCCAATGCTGGGTACACAGCCGTCGCACCTTCATTGCCGCCGAAACCGCTGAACCACAAGCAGTACGCCAAGCCCTTGACACTATCGCGGCACTCTATCAGCACGAAGCCCAGATTAACGAGAAAAAACTCGACGGGGAAGCCAAACGTACCTACCGCCTCACCCACAGCAAGCCGTTGGTCGACCAGTTCTTTGAATGGTGCCAAACCCAATTACAACGTACCGATTTAATCCCCTCCAACCCGCTGACCAAAGCCCTTGGTTATGTCATCCGCCGCGAACACGAACTGCGCGTGTTTCTGGAAGATCCCGACGTGCCAATGGATACCAACCACATCGAACGCGCCCTGCGGCCCATCCCCATGGGCAGGAAAAACTGGTTGTTCTGCTGGACAGAACTCGGCGCGGAACACGTGGGCATCATCCAAAGCCTGATCACCACCTGCCGCCTGCATGACATTAACCCGTATGTCTATCTGATGGATGTTCTGTTGCGCGTTAGTGAGCATCCCGCTTCTCAGGTGCAAGACCTTACGCCAAGATGTTGGAAACAACGGTTTGCGGATAAGCCATTGCGCTCGGATTTGTTTGCGGATATCAACGACGGGCTAGAATGACCGTTTACGCCGCCGCTGTTGCAGGCGCAGATACATCTCCAGATAATATATCTTTTTTACCTTTTGGATATTTCCTATGAAATGAAGCTATATCATCGAAATTAGTCAATACATCTAAACTTAGACGTACAATCGGAACACTATCTACAGGACAGCCTCTATCATCTGAGGGTATATCACTGAACATCGGATCACTTGAGTTAACAGAAGGATTCAAATCAAGAGGGACAATTGTTGGTTGCCGAGGAATATCTTTATTTTTTAATCCTTTCCCTTTGAGAGATGGCTGACCTTCGATTTTGACACAATCAATAATCTGCCCCGCAGAGTTTTGGAACGTGTCAACTATATCTTTTTTATCATAGAGGTCATCTATGTATTTTTTGAATTTCTCAATTTGTTCTGGTGAATGTACTTTTTTGCTAGGTGGATTGGCAATTGTAATGTTTGGAATAGCCAATGATAACCCAACCAAAACACTAAGATACACTTTATTAATCATAATAACATTCCTTTTCCTTATTAAATACAAAACACATTTTAAAAATCCACACAAAAGCAACAACCATCTCTATGATGCTTAACATCACTACTTTGTATTAGTGTTACCCTCAATCAGACAGTTTTCCCACCAATATAAATAATACATTCACCGCAAAATTGAACTATTTTCAATTAAAAATAATTAATATTTAATAAACAAATTATATTCTTTAATTGTATTTTTTTCAACCCCTTGTTGCAAAACTTATAGGTTTTTCCAGAAATATAATAGGTGGAAATTTCCACATTGACTTTTATGTGGAAATATGAAGCTAATGGCGATTGCGCCGACGACCTTACTGGCACAGCAGCATTTGAACAATTTCCGTGACCGTTTTGCCGATTGGCCGTTCAATATCGAATCGCTGTCGCGCTTCAAGACCGGCAAGGAAACCAGCAAGGCACTGGAGGCACTCGCCTCCGGCAAGATCGACATTGTGATCGGTACGCACAAGCTGTTGCAGGACGATGTGCATTTCAAGCAACTGGGGCTGGTGATTATCGACGAAGAACACCGCTTCGGGGTGCGTGACAAGGAGCAGATGAAAAAGCTGCGTGCCAATGTCGATATGTTGACCATGACCGCGACGCCGATTCCGCGCACGCTGAATATGTCGCTGTCGGGCTTGCGCGATTTGTCGATCATTGCTACCCCGCCGACGCAACGCCACGCGATCAAAACCTTTGTGTGCGAGTGGAACAAGACCATCATTCAGGAGGCGTGTGCGCGGGAATTGTCACGCGGCGGGCAGGTGTACGTGCTGCACAATGAGGTCAAAACCATCGACAAGGTGGAGCAGGAACTGAGCGCAATGTTGCCCGGTGTGACGGTGCGCCATGCCCACGGGCAGATGCGGGCGAACGATCTGGAAAGCATCATGAGCGATTTTTACCACCAGCGTTTCCAGATTCTGATTGCGACCACCATCATTGAAAGCGGCATCGACGTGCCGACCGCCAACACGATTTTGATCAACCGCGCCGACAAGCTGGGGCTGGCGCAGTTGCACCAGTTGCGTGGGCGGGTCGGGCGTTCGCACCACCGCGCTTATGCTTATTTGATTGCGCCGCCGAAATCCGCGCTCACGCCGGATGCGGTCAAGCGGCTGGAAGCGATTGAATCGCTGGAAGAACTGGGGGTCGGTTTCACGCTGGCGACGCACGATTTGGAGATTCGCGGCGCGGGCGAATTGCTCGGCGAAGGGCAAAGCGGGCAGATTCAGGAAATCGGTTTCAACCTCTACAACGACCTGCTGGAACGGGCGGTGAAGGCGTTGAAGTCGGGCAAAGTGCCGGAATTGAGCGCCACCAGCCGCCGCACCACGGTGGAATTGGGTGCGCCTGCGCTGATCCCGGACGATTATTTGCCGGATGTCCATGCGCGACTGATCCTCTACAAACGCATTGCCAGCGCGGAATCGCAGGCGGCACTCGACGAATTGCGGGTGGAAATGATCGACCGCTTCGGGCTGCTGCCAGAGCCGACCAAGACGCTGTTCAGCGTCACGCGGGTCAAACTGCTGGCACAGGAACTGGGCATCCGCAAGCTGGATATGCACGTCAAGGGCGGGCGGATTATCTTCGACGACAAACCGAATATTGACCCGATGAAGGTGATTACGCTGATCCAGAAACGCCCGTGGGTGTTTAAGCTGGATGGGCAGGATAAGTTGCGGTTTGAGATTGAACTCCCGACCGTGGAGGAGCGGGAGGAGTGGGTTATTAAGTTGATGGGGGAGATTGCCGCCTGACCTAACCCATTAGGTAAAACGGCAATCCCACCAACAGGCAGCTATTGGGCTTGGTAGAGTTGTGACTAAAAATCAGAAAAATCTCTGTGCTTTTAAAGAATTAGCGGTAGCATCAGTGAGATACATCTTTGTGCCTGGTATCCCTATCGTTCCACTTCGGATGAAAAAGCAGTCTCCTTCCCTATAAGTTACCGATCCACTCTTAGTATCCTGTATAGAAATCTCTTGACATACTTTTATATAGCCGTGTCGAGCATGTATACGGTCACCAGAACAGAAAGAACATTCAAAAGTATCAGTACGCGAAACATACCCATCTTGTCCCCGTCTTTGAGTGCTGTGTCTAGTAATCAATCCACTACCACCACATGCTTCGCACTTTGGAACATAGTAGGCATACCATTTACGCTCCTCAATTGCGAAATCGGCATTTCCACAATTCGGACACGTTCTCGCAGTTGGAGCTAGATCCCGCTTACAATATTTACAATATCCCATCGTTTTCCTCACTCAGTAAAAATATCCAATCGGTTCTTCTTTGGCTTGTCGCGAATCTTGCCTGATTGTTTTCACAATCACGCCGCCAGCAGAACCTGTTCTTCCACCATTTCAGGCAAGCTAATCCGCACAAAAAACGCTTGCGGGTACAAATAATCCTCGCCCGACTCATCCACCACCCGAACCATCCCCAACTGCTCACTCTTCGGGTCAGGCAGCACTTCGTACAACTTGCGCAGTTCCAGTGACGCTTCGTAATCTTCGTTCTTGATGCAAATGGCGAATGTGTGTCCAGACATAACAATTACTCGATGAAGTATTTGATTTTGAATTCTTTCTTGCCAATTCCGCTGGCTTCGTACCAATGGATTTCAGCCTGATGCAATGAGCCATCCGGCAAGCGGATTTCGGCAAAGCCCTTACGCTTGCGCCAGTGATCGCCCCTTGTACAACTTACGCAACATGACTGACAGCTTAACCCAATTTATAGCCAAAAATAAAGCACTGAAATAATCCCGACAAATCCCGTCTGGTGTATACTGTTCCTCATGAAACCAAGCGTTTACATCGAAACCACCATACCCAGCTACCTGACAGCATGGCGCAATCCAAGCCTGCTGATGGCTGCCCACCAAGAGGCAACCCGCAACTGGTGGGATACGGTACGATTTGACTATGACCTGTTCATTTCGGAATTCGTCATGGCAGAATGCGCCAGTGGTAACGCGGATGCTGCGGAACGCAGGCTTGCCGCCATCCAGAACCTGCCGGAACTGGACATTTCCAGCGAAGTTGAACCCTTGGCACAACGACTATTGGCGGGTGCGGCGTTACCCGAAAAGGCAAAACTGGATGCATTGCACATTGCAGTTTCCACCATACACGGGATTGACTACCTGTTGACGTGGAACTGCAAACACATTGCCAATGCCATTACTCGCCCGAAAATCGAATGGATTTGCCGGGCAGCAGGCTACGAACCGCCCGTTATCTGCACCCCACTTGAGCTGATGAGGGACTAACCATGTTACAAGACCCGATTGTGGAAGAAATCCACCGCATCCGTGAAGAATACGCCAAACGACTAGGCTACGACCTGCACAAAATCTGTGAAGAAATGCGCCAGCGTCAAGCACAGGCAGGTCGCAAAGCCGTCACCCGTATGCCGCGTAAACCACGCATCCAGCCACAAGCGGCGTAAGGGCTGTACGGGTTTATGTCCGCATCGGTAGCACTCAAGGCAAAGAACACCCCATCCCCCGGCACTGTCGGACGCGGTAAAGCTGTCACCCTCGACAGCCTTCCCACCCACACGCATTGGACAGACGGGCAAGTCAGCCTCCACCTCGGCGACAGCCTCAACCACTACGCCCAATGGGACACCCCAACCGTCATCGTTTCCGACGGCGCGTATGGCATCCTCGGCTTTGAAGGCGACACCTCCGACCATCTTGGCATCGCCGCATGGTACGAACCGCACATTCGGGCATGGAGCCAACACGCCACCGCGCAAACCACCCTCTGGTTCTGGAACTCCGAAATCGGCTGGGCAAGCGTCCACCCCGCGTTGGAACGCCACGGCTGGCGTTACGTCAACGCCAATGTCTGGAACAAAGGCAAAGCCCACATCGCAGGCAACGTCAACACCGCCAAAATCCGCCGCTTCCCCGTCGTCACCGAAATGTGCGTCCAATACGTGTTTGAAGCACGGCTCGACAACCTCAGCTTGCAGCAATGGCTCTACCGCGAATGGAAACGCACCGGATTGACCCTGCGCCAAGCCAACACCGCCTGCGAAGTCAAGGACGTAGCCACCCGCAAATACCTCGACCAAGGCCACCTCTGGTATCCGCCACCGCCAGAAACCTTCGCCAAAATGGCAATTTACGCCAACCAGCATGGCAACCCGGCAGGTCGCCCCTACTTCTCCCGCGACGGCATACGTCCGATGACCGCCGACGAATGGGCAAGCCAACGCAGCAAATTCCACTGCCCCATGGGTTTCACCAACGTCTGGGAACGCAATCCCCTCAAAGGCGCAGAACGCATCCGCGTCCCCGAAATCAGTGGCAAAGCCGCCCACCTCAACCAAAAACCGCTGGACTTGATGGGCATGATCATTGAAGCCGCCAGCGACGCAGGCGACGTAGTGTGGGAACCGTTCGGCGGTTTGTTTTCAGCATCATTGGCAGCAAAACGCGCCGGACGCAAAGCCTTTGCCGGGGAACTCGACCCGACTTATTTCCAACTTGGTCTGGAACGCTTCATGCCGCGCCAGTCCACTCTGTTTTAAGCATCAGCGCACCACGTTACCATTGGGCTGGATACCGAATTGCGCCGCCAGTATCGCACTGATGCTGGCATCGTCACCCTTGGCAAGCAAACGATTCCACTCCCCAACGGTACGCCCCTGAAAGTCAGCCGCATAAATCTCCGTCTTAAAACGCTCAATAGCCGGGTGAGCAATGCGGTCAAGTTTGGCAAAGTTGGTATCCAAACGGTACGGAAACTGTGCCAACAATGCCCGCAACAGGGCTTGATATTCACGGGTTGGCAAATAAGCCGCACCACCAGCGCCCCAATTTTGCACTATTTGTTGTGCCAGAACATACTGCGCGGCAGTGCCTTGGAACTTATAACCGTTGGTATTAGTTTGCTGCAAGTTGGAAGTCCGTGCTGACGTATCCTCCGGCTCTATACCTTACAGCGTCAAGACCTGAACATTTTTAAAGGTTTGAAAATTTGTTGTCATCAACTGGGTCAGTTCTTTCTTGTGATCGGTATCCAGCTTGTCGAGACAGTTGGTGATGGCCGCCTTGAAAGCGGGAAACTTATCATAGTATTTCGAGTACAAGCATTTTTTCTTGACGAACTTCCACAACCGTTCAATCAGATTGAGGTTGGGTGAATAGGTCGGTAAAAATAATAGTTCAATATTGAGCCTTTTCGCACAGGCAAACACGGCTTCACAGCGTTGATACTTGGCATTATCCAAGACCAAAGTGATCGGTATTTTGAGTGCTAACGCTGCAATTTTTTCCAATAATTCACACACGCTGTTAGCGTTGATATAGGAGTCGTTAGTGATCGTGATGAGTTGTAGCGTTATCGCATTGAGTGCGCCCAATACGTTGTAGCGTTGTCGACCACAGGGGGCTTTGATGAATACGCGGGAAAATGACCACAAAAACCCCAGAAACGGTGCTAACACGAAGTGGGCGGCATCGACAAAAAAAGGGCGCGTTTGCCCTCCTTAGCCTCCTGAATGCGCGGTTTTAGTTCATTTTCCAGGAACTTTTCTTGTGCTTCCACATCAGCTTTGGCGGGTATCATCCCCACTTTATGGATGTCCATCCCTATTTTCTTCATAAAGACACGTACCCTGTCCTCACTGCGTTTGATGCCTGTCAGCTCCTCAATCTTAGCGGCTGCCGCCTTGCTGGTTGCGGGGGGATATTCACGAAAATAGGCTTCAATCTTGTCTTTATATGCCATCAAATCACTCTGTGGTTTATTGAATCGTATTTCTTTAAGAGCTTCTAAACCGTTAGGTTGTAGGTAGGCGTTTAGGTAGGCAAGCAGCGTGGCTTCTGTAATCCTTTCCAATCGTTTGATTTCCTTATGCGTCAACTGTTGGGATTTCAGGTACAGCACGGACATTTTCTTACGGACTCTGGGATGAGGATGGCGCTCCTTCCAGTAGAACAGCTCCGCTATCTCATCCTCAGTGAAAGTGATTTTTAATGTCATACATTACTCATGGCTGCTTTTGTTACCAGTCATCTAACCATATTTCCCTGATCAAAAAAACTATTTTATGGCACGGACTGGTATAGCTGAACTAAAACGTCAATTGGCGTGGTTCAGGCAACAGGTCTTTGGCAGCAAATCGGAAAAGCGTCCGGTTGAGATACCGGTGGCGCAGTTGCCGTTGTTTGCCCCCGCCGCCACCCCGGTTGCCGCACCCGAGGGTGAAAGCATTACCGTCACCTACCAACGCGGCAAAGCCCCCAAGCTGCGCCCCGATGACTGCGTGAATGACAGCGGGTTACGCTTTACCGCCGATGTCCCGGTCAAGGTGATTCACCTCACCCCGCCGGAACTTCAGGGGGAAGAGGCTGACCAGTATGAGGTGATCGGCACCCAGGTGACCCATCGGGTGGCGCAACGCCCTGCCAGCTACCTCATCCTGCAATACGAGCGCCCCGTGATCAAACGCAAGGGCAGTGCTTCGGCTTCGCTCAGCAACCCACCACTTCCCAGCCCTGCACCCGCCAACGTGCTGGAACGTAGTGTCACCGATGTCAGCTTTTTGGTGGGGATGTTGGTGGACAAGTTCCAGTACCACCTGCCGTTGTACCGCCAGCACCAACGCCTGACCCAGGCGGGGATCACCCTCAGCCGCACGACGCTGACCAATGCGGTGAAACGTGCCATCGACCTGCTCAAGCCCATTGCCGAAGCGCAACTCGCCAGCGTACTGCAAAGCAAGCTGCTGACGATGGACGAAACCCCCATCAAAGCCAGCCCCGCAGGCAACGGCAAGATGAAGCAAGGCTACTTCTGGCCGCTGTACGGGGATCAGGACGAAATCGTCTTCACCTTCTCCGCCAGCCGTGGGCGGCAACACATTGAAAAGACTCTTCGCCAACAGTTCAGCGGCACACTGCTCAGCGACGGTTACCGTGCTTATGCCAGTTACGTCAACGCCAATGACAAGATTACCCATGCCCAATGCTGGGTACACAGCCGTCGCACCTTCATTGCCGCCGAAACTACTGAACCACAAGCAGTACGCCAAGCCCTTGACACTATCGCGGCACTCTATCAGCACGAAGCCCAGATTAACGAGAAAAAACTCGACGGGGAAGCCAAACGTACCTACCGCCTCACCCACAGCAAGCCGTTGGTCGACCAGTTCTTTGAATGGTGCCAAACCCAATTACAACGTACCGATTTAGTCCCCTCCAACCCGCTGACCAAAGCCCTTGGTTATGTCATCCGCCGCGAACACGAACTGCGCGTGTTTCTGGAAGATCCCGACGTGCCAATGGATACCAACCACATCGAACGCGCCCTGCGGCCCATCCCCATGGGCAGGAAAAACTGGTTGTTCTGCTGGACAGAACTCGGCGCGGAACACGTGGGCATCATCCAAAGCCTGATCACCACCTGCCGCCTGCATGACATTAACCCGTATGTCTATCTGATGGATGTTCTGTTGCGCGTTAGTGAGCATCCCGCTTCTCAGGTGCAAGACCTTACGCCAAGATGTTGGAAACAACGGTTTGCGGATAAGCCATTGCGCTCGGATTTGTTTGCGGATGTCAACGACGGGCTAGAATGACCGTTTACCATCACCCAGTACTTCCAGTTTGCCCGCGCCGGGAATACGCGCATCGACTTCTTCGCTGGAGAACGTTGCTACCCAGCGATTCCAATCATGCCACCAGGACATGTCTACTTTGTTGGCATCAAACAGCCAATCATCCGCATTGTCGTCTAGCGTTTCATTGACCCAGTGACCGTATTTGTTGGCGGCGGCGGGGTTCGCATGGGTGGTGACATTCCGGTAGCTTTGCTTGACCCGCGTACCTTACGCAGCTTGCAACGGTTGGGGGCTGCTTCCCCGCTGAAAGATGCTCAGCCGTATTATGATGCGGCAACAACGGTGGAAGCAGAGGAGCCACCCGTGCCGCGTTTGCTGTTGAAGGCACAAGAAAAATTTCGTGCGGCTGAATTGCTGTTGGAGCAAGGCATGACCAATGTGCCGCTGGAATTGCTGCTGGAGGCGGTGTTGAACACCGCAGCAGCACGGGGCAATCTGGAGCGTGCGCCCAAGGCGGCACAGGCGGGTGTGTGGGTGTATGCCGAAGCCGTACCAAACGGCTGGCTTGCATACGAGGAAGCGGCTTTGGTGATGCGTTCAATCGCGCTGGCGCAGGCACTGGAGTTACCCACAAGTTTGCTGGAGCAGTTGCTGGAGGATGTGCGCGGGTTTGCGGGTATGGGGGTGGCGTAAAAAAGCCTATGACCGCGAATAATAAACTCCCGGCGGTGGCTCTTTCACATAAACCGGCGGTTCTGGCGGAGGAAACAGCACATCCCATTCCAGCACCAAATCGGGAAACAGCGCAGACGTTTGCGTACCCTGCGTTTCTTCGATCAGTACCGCGCCATAACGCCCGCTATCGGCGCACAACTGCCACATCATCACCACCCGGTCTATTGGATGCACCACCCAATATTCCCGCACCCCGTAGCGTTCATACAACCGCAACTTATGGATCAGGTCTCTGGAGGCAGTGGAAGGGGACAGCACCTCAATGATCCAATCGGGCGCACCTTTGCACCCTTTGTCATGGACTTTGTTGCTGTCACAAATCACGCTGATGTCAGGTTGCACCACGTTGTTGATCTGGTCATCCGCAGCATCAGCGGCGGCAAGGCAAACATCAAACGGTGCAGGAAAAACTTCGCAAGATTTACCCAACAAAAAATTGCCGATTTGGCGTACCAGTTCGCGAATAACCCGTTGATGCATCGTGCTAGGCGCAGACATCATCACCGGTTCACCGTCCAGCAATTCATAACGCACTTCATCAGGCCAACGCAGGTAATCCTGATAGGTGTAACGCTGTTGTGTGTCTAATTGATGGGCAACTGACATGGGCTGTTCTCCCGATCGAGTGATGAGACGGTTTGCTGCTGCTTCAAGCCGCTGATTATACCATAAATGCCCGACGTTCATCTTTCGGCATTGGCTTGCAGCGACCCGTTATGAAATAATCCCCGCTTTCATACCACCCACACAGAATTTACCTTTATTAAGGAGTGTCCGCATGGACGAGAACAAAAAGAAAGCCCTCGCCGCCGCCCTAGGCCAGATTGAACGTCAGTTTGGTAAAGGCGCGGTGATGCGCATGGGCGACTCCAGTGCTGCCCGCGACATCGAAGTGATTTCTACCGGCTCGTTGGGGCTGGATATTGCCCTCGGCATCGGCGGTCTGCCTAAGGGACGTGTCGTCGAAATTTACGGCCCGGAATCTTCCGGTAAAACCACCCTGACGCTGCAAGTGATTGCCGAATGCCAAAAAATGGGCGGCACGGCGGCTTTTGTCGATGCGGAACACGCTCTTGATCCGATTTACGCGCAAAAGCTCGGCGTTAACGTTGACGATTTGCTGGTTTCCCAGCCAGACAACGGCGAACAAGCCTTGGAAATCGCCGATATGTTGGTGCGTTCCAACGCGGTTGATGTGGTAGTCGTTGACTCGGTAGCGGCGTTGACTCCAAAAGCGGAAATTGAAGGCGATATGGGCGATTCCCACGTCGGCTTGCAAGCGCGGTTAATGTCACAAGCTCTGCGCAAACTCACCGGTAATATCAAGCGTTCCAACACCTTGGTAATTTTCATCAACCAGATTCGGATGAAAATCGGTGTCATGTTTGGCAACCCGGAAACGACGACGGGTGGTAATGCGCTGAAATTCTACGCTTCCGTGCGTCTCGATATTCGCCGCATCGGTTCGATCAAGAAAGGTGAGGAAGTCACTGGCTCTGAAACCCGCGTTAAAGTGGTCAAGAACAAGGTTGCGCCACCGTTTAAACAAGCCGAATTTGAAATTCTGTACGGCGAAGGCATTTCCCGCGAAGGTGAATTGGTTGACCTCGGTGTCAAGCAAGGGCTGATCGGCAAAGCTGGCGCATGGTACAGCTACAATGGCGACAAAATCGGTCAAGGTAAGGATAATGCCCGCAATTACCTGAAAGAGCATCCGGCAGCGGCGGCTGAAATTGAAAAAGCCATCCGTGAAGCCTGCATGAATGCGCCCGGTTTTGCCGCCACCGTTACCGAAGAAGCCGACAGCGATGCCGGTCTTGATGACGTTGTTTAATGACTAACGGGCGGGAATGCGAAACGGTAGCGGTGCGCTTGTTGGCGCAGCGTGAGCATTCCCGCCATGAACTCGCGCAAAAAGTGCGTCAGCGTTGCGAGTGCGATACTATCAGCCTGAACGCGCTCTTGGATAAATTGCAGTCGCTGGGTTATCTGGATGATGCCCGTTACGCGGCTGCTTTTGTCCGTTCGTCAATCTCGCGGGGGCGTGGCCCGCAGCGGATTAACTATGAATTACGTGAGCATGGCGTGGATGACACCACGGCTGCTCAGGCGTTGGCAGAAGCCGATGTCGACTGGCACGATCTGGCCTGTGAACAACGGATCAAAAAATTTGGCGGGGAAATCCCGGCTGATTACAAGGAACGCGCCCGGCAATCTCGATTTCTTGCCGGGCGCGGTTTTTATACCGATGCGATTAAAGCTGCTTTCGTTTCAATCCACGCCCATGAGAGCGAATTTTAAATCAGTATATTCCCCTGAAGTGGGAGGTTTCAACCAAAGGATTTTCGATGAATACTGCTGAACTCAGACAACATTTTCTCGATTTTTTTGCCAGCAAAGGCCATGAAATCCTCCCGTCCAGCTCGTTGATACCGGGCAATGACCCGACCTTGCTGTTCACCAATGCAGGCATGGTGCAATTCAAGGACGTGTTTTTGGGCGACGATATACGCGCCTATAACCGTGCGACGACTTCGCAGCGTTGCGTGCGTGCGGGCGGCAAACACAATGACTTGGAAAACGTCGGTTACACCGCACGTCACCACACCTTTTTTGAAATGCTCGGCAACTTCAGTTTTGGGGATTATTTCAAACACGATGCGATTCACTATGCGTGGGAGTTCCTCACTGAAGTGCTGAAATTGCCCAAAAGCAAGCTGTGGGTGACGGTTTACGCAGACGATGACGAAGCCTATAACATTTGGGCGCAGCAAATCGGTGTGCCAACCGATCGCATTACCCGCATCGGCGATAATAAGGGAGCACGTTATGCTTCCGACAATTTCTGGCAGATGGGTGATACCGGGCCGTGTGGGCCTTGCACCGAAATTTTCTACGATCACGGCGAGCATATTTGGGGCGGGCCACCGGGAACACCGGAAGAGGACGGCGACCGCTACATCGAGATTTGGAATCTGGTGTTCATGCAGTATGAGCGCACCAAGGATGGCGAAATGCGTCCGCTGCCGAAACCTTCCGTTGATACCGGTATGGGCATGGAACGTCTGGCGGCGGTGATGCAAGGCGTTCACAGCAATTACGAAATCGACCTGTTCCAAACGCTGCTCAAAAAAGGCACGGAACTGGCGAAAAATGCCGACCCGAATAGCCCGTCATTGAAGGTCATTGCGGATCATATCCGTTCTTGCTCCTTCTTGATTGTGGATGGGGTATTGCCGTCGAATGAAGGGCGTGGTTATGTGTTGCGCCGGATTATTCGCCGCGCTATCCGCCACGGTTACAAGCTAGGTATGGAAGCACCGTTTTTCCACAAGCTGGTACAGCCGTTAGTGGATGAAATGGGCAAAGCTTACCCTGAGCTTGCCGCTGCCCAGCCTTTGGTCGAACAGGCGTTGGAAAAAGAAGAACGCCGCTTTGCCGAAACCCTCGAACAGGGTATGAAGATTCTGGAAGAAGCGATTGCGGGCATGTCCGGCGACACCATTGACGGCGAAACCGTGTTCAAGTTGTACGACACTTACGGTTTCCCGGTGGACTTGACGGGTGATATTGCCCGCGAACGCAACCTCAAGCTGGACGAAGCCGGGTTTGAAGCAGCAATGAATGCGCAACGCGAACGCGCCCGTGCTGCCGGTAAATTCGGCGCGGATTATGGCGACAAGCTGGATGTGAGTGGCGCAACGGCATTCCACGGTTACGAGCAATTGGCAGAAACGTCCACCATTACCGCGCTGTTCCGTGGTAGCGAAGCGGTGACGAGCCTGCAAGCCGGTGATGAAGGGCGCATCGTGCTGGATCACACCCCATTCTATGCAGAATCCGGTGGTCAGGTGGGCGATATGGGTGTGTTGCACACGGGGGATGCGGTATTCCGCGTTACCGATACCCGTAAGCAGGGCGCGACGTTTATTCATATCGGTACGCTGGAATCCGGCACATTGGCTGTTGGCGTAAACGTTGCTGCCGAAGTGGATGCCGAACGCCGCCAAGCCATCATTCTCAACCATTCCGCCACGCACTTAATGCACGCCGCCCTGCGCCAAGTATTGGGTACGCACGTTGAGCAAAAAGGCTCATTGGTGACACCCGACCGTTTGCGCTTTGACTTCTCGCAACCTGACCCGGTTTCCGCCGAGCAAATTGCTGAGGTAGAAGCCATCGTCAACCGTGAAATTCGCGCCAATGCTGCCACTTCTGCGCAAGTCATGAACATGGAAGCCGCCAAGCAAGCCGGTGCAATGGCATTGTTCGGCGAAAAATACGGCGACGAAGTGCGTGTTTTGAAAATCGGTTTCTCCACGGAATTGTGCGGCGGTTGCCACGTTAATCGTACTGGCGACATCGGCTTGTTCAAAATCGTCAGCGAAGGTGGGGTTGCCGCCGGTGTGCGCCGTATCGAAGCTGTGACTGGCGCGAATGCGCTGGCATGGCTTGCTGACGTGACCAGCCGTTTGGATAATGTGGCGCGTTTGCTCAAATCCAATCCGTTGGAAGTGACAGACAAGCTCGATGCAATGCTGCAAAAAAGCCGCGCTCTCGAAAAGGAACTGGAACAGCTTAAAAGCAAAATGGCTTCCCAAGCCGGTTCCAACCTTGCCGATCAAGCGGTGGACGTGGGCGGAATGCGCGTCCTTGCGGCGCATCTGGAAGGGGCTGATCCCAAATCCTTGCGCGACACTGTTGACCAGTTGAAAAACAAACTGGGCAAAGCGGTGGTGATTCTCGCCACGGTAGCGGACGGCAAAGTCAGTCTGGTGGCAGGTGTCACCAAAGACGAAACCGCCAAAGTCAAGGCCGGTGATTTGCTGGGCTTTGTTGCCACGCAACTGGGTGGCAAAGGCGGCGGTCGCCCGGACATGGCTCAAGGCGGCGGCACGGATGTAGCAGCATTGCCTGCCGCGTTAGCCAGCGTACAGGGCTGGGTTGCCGAACGGGTTTAATTTAGAAGTGTTTTGAAGGTAAACAGTAAACAATGGCACTGATCGTACAGAAATACGGCGGTACATCGGTTGGCACACCTGAGCGTATCGAGGCTGTGGCTGACCGGGTAATCCGCTGGAAACAACAGGGCAATGATGTCATCGTGGTGGTTTCCGCGATGTCGGGCGAAACCAATAAGCTGGTCGCGCTCATCAACGCCATTAACCCACAAGGTTCGGAGCGCGAAAAAGACGCGATTCTGTCCACCGGCGAACAAGTCACGATTGGCTTGCTGGCGATGGCGTTGGAAAAGAAAGGCCAACCGGCGCGTTCTTACACCGGGGCGCAAGTCCGCATTTTGACCGATGATGCGCACACCAAAGCGCGTATCCGCGACATTGATGCCGAACCGATCCGTAAGGATTTGGCTGACGGCAAAGTGGTGGTGGTAGCAGGTTTCCAAGGTGTGACCGAAGATGGCAGCATTACCACCTTAGGGCGCGGCGGTTCGGATACCACGGGCGTGGCTTTGGCAGTGGCGTTAAAAGCCGACGAATGTCAGATTTACACCGACGTGGATGGCGTTTACACCACCGACCCGCGTGTCGAACCCAAAGCGCGTCACATTCCGCGCCTGACCTTGGAAGAAATGCTGGAAATGGCCAGCCAAGGCTCCAAGGTGCTGCAAATTCGTTCGGTTGAATTTGCCTACAAATATGATATGCCTATCCGTGTGCTGTCCAGCTTTGACGAATTTGGTCAGGGCAAAAGCACGCTGGTCACTCGTGAGGAAGAAGTAATGGAAGAAGTCTCAGTCCGTGGGATTGCGTTTAATCGTGATGAAGCTCAATTGACGGTAACGGGTGTGCCGGATCGCCCCGGTGTTGCTTACCAGATTCTGGGGCCGATTTCGGATGCTAATATCGAAGTCGATATGATCGTGCAAAACATTGGTTCCGATGGTTCGACCGATTTCACCTTCACGGTACACAAAAATGATTACGCGAAAGCGCGTGACATTCTGTGTAAAACCGGCGAAACCTTGGGAGCCAAGCAATGCACAGGCGATGAAAATATTGCCAAGGTAGCTATTGTGGGTGCGGGAATGCGTTCTCATGCCGGGGTTGCCAGCAAGATGTTCAAAACACTGGCAGACGAGGGCATTAATATCCGCATGATTTCCACGTCTGAAATCAAAGTCGCGGTCGTTGTCGATGAAAAATATTTGGAACTCGCAGTACGTGTGTTGCACCAAGCGTTTGGCTTGGCGCAAACAGCCGCTTGATTTCTGAATAAATTGTTGAAAAAACCCACTGCGGCAGGCTCTGCCCAGTGGGTTTTTTTGCCTATAGATGAAGCTTTTAGGTGATTTATTTAATGTTTGTTGTATAAATAAGACATTGGTAAAAATGCAACTTTCATGCAAATAGTTAAGCCTCAGTTAAGTGCTAATATGGGATGGTTGACCCTACCAACGACTGTGATGATGCTTTAGGACTATCACGGGGCTTTTGGGATACATAAATGCAGCAATATGGAGATTATGCGATATGTTGATTCTAACACGGAGGGTAGGGGAAACCCTCATGATTGGGGATAATATCAGCGTTACGGTCTTAGGGGTAAAGGGTAATCAAGTTCGCTTGGGGATCAATGCACCGAAAGATGTTGCCGTACACCGCGAAGAAATCTTTGAACGCATTCGGCACGAACACCTTGAGCCGTTGGCGATTGAAGAAAATGCAAATTAGGGCTTTACGTTAATCACATTTGAAGGTATCCTTGCCGCCTTCAATCAGTACCGGAGAGGTGGCCGAGAGGCCGAAGGCGCTCCCCTGCTAAGGGAGTATGGGCCAAAAGCCCATCGCGGGTTCGAATCCCGCCCTCTCCGCCATATTCATACGTCGTGTTTTTGACATGATTGTATCAAAAGCCCTTGCAGGTCGATGTCTGTAAGGGCTTTTTTGTATTAACGTTATTAGCGCACCGACCAAGCCCCATGATACGTATCACCGAATTGCGCCTGCCGCTGGAATCCCCCGCCGATGCTTTGCCTGTGGCTATTACCGAACGTTTAGGTATTGCGCCGCCTGACTTGTTAAGTTTCACTGTTTTCAAGCGTGGTTACGATGCCCGCAAGCGTGACGCGATTGTGTTGGTTTATACTATAGATGCAACGCTAGCGGATGAGGCGGCAATATTGCTTACGTTTGCAGATGATCCGCACGTTAAAATTGCCCCTGATACGACTTACCGTTTTGTGGCGCATGTGCAAGAAGCACCTGATATTCGCCCTGTTGTTGTCGGTTTTGGTCCGTGCGGCTTAATGGCAGGTTTGGTGTTAGCACAAATGGGCTTGCGCCCGATTATTCTGGAGCGTGGTAAAAAAGTCCGCGAACGCACCAAAGATACTTGGGCATTATGGCGTAAAAATCAGCTAAATCCTGAATCCAATGTGCAATTCGGCGAAGGCGGGGCAGGCACGTTTTCCGATGGCAAACTCTACAGCCAGATCAAAGATCCCAAGCACTACGGGCGTAAAGTCTTGACTGAATTCGTCAAGGCGGGCGCTCCCGAAGAAATCCTCTACGTTAGCAAGCCACACATCGGCACGTTTCGCCTCGTGAAAATGGTGGAAAACATGCGTGCGCAGATTGAAGCCTTAGGCGGTGAAATCCGTTTTCAGCAGCAAGTGACCGATATTTTGATCGAAGCCGGTCAGGTGCGTGGCTTGACACTGGCGAGTGGTGAACAATTGCGAGTCGATCAGGTGATTATGGCGCTGGGACACAGTGCGCGGGATACGTTTGCAATGTTGCATGAGCGCGGCGTGTTTATGGAGCAGAAGCCGTTTTCCCTCGGTTTTCGGATTGAACACCCGCAAACGCTGATTGATCAGGCACGGTTTGGTAAACATGCGGGCAATGAATTGCTGGGTGCGGCGGATTATAAGCTGGTACATCACGCCAAAAACGGGCGTTCGGTGTACAGTTTTTGCATGTGTCCGGGCGGGCAAGTGGTGGCTGCTACCTCTGAAGTCGGGCGGGTTGTTACCAATGGCATGAGCCAGTATTCGCGGGCGGAACGCAATGCCAATGCAGGGATTGTGGTCGGTATTACGCCAAGCGATTACCCCGGCAATCCATTGGCAGGGATGGAATTTCAACGCCAATGGGAATCCCGTGCTTACGAATTGGGCGGCGGCGATTATTCTGCACCGGGGCAATTGGTGGGGGATTTCCTCAAGGGCAGAGCTTCGACGCAATTGGGTTCAGTGGAGCCATCGTATCAGCCGGGTGTGCATTTGACCGATTTGGCAACCAGTTTGCCGGGTTACGCGATTGAGGCGATTCGGGAAGCCTTGCCAGCCTTTGAACGGCAAATCAAAGGCTTTTCGATGCATGACGCGGTGTTAACCGGGGTGGAAACGCGCACGTCTTCGCCACTGCGCATGACGCGCGGTGAAGATTTGCAAAGCCTAAACGTTAAAGGGCTTTTTCCGGCTGGCGAAGGCGCGGGTTATGCTGGCGGAATTCTCTCGGCAGGCGTGGATGGTATCCGCGTCGCGGAGGCATTGGCTACTCAAATGCTGGAGGCTCACCATGACCGGAATCATTCGCACCACCTGGCACAACGCTGAAGTACTGAGCAATCAGCGCTGGACGGAGCGTTTGTTGACCTTGCGTATTCGCACAGAAGCGCTACCGTTTACAGCGGGTCAATTCGTCACTTTGCGACTACCTATCACCACAGGTGAGGCTACCGAGCTGGTGGCGAAATCCTACTCGCTAATCAATGCGCCTGATGAAGAAGCGTTGGAAATTTTCTACAATATCGTCCCCAACGGTAAACTCTCGAACGCTTTAGCACGATTGCAGCCGGGTGATAGCCTCGAAATTTCGCAACCTGCCAAAGGCTTTTTCGTGTTGGATGAAATTCCCGCCGTGCCGAATCTGTGGATGATTGCGACGGGTACAGGTTTAGGGCCTTATTTGTCGATTCTCAAAACCGCGCAGCCTTGGCAGCGTTTCCAGAAAATCGTGTTGGTACACGGTGTGCCATTGGTGAAGGAATTGGCTTATGCCGAGTTGATCCAAGCGTTTGCCACACAACACCCTGAGCAATTCCGTTTTATTAGCTGTGTGACCCGCGAAGCCAATGCGCACGGGCTGGAAGGGCGGATTACCACTCACCTAGAATCTGGCACATTGGAACAAACGGCAGGCACAACCATTACCGCCGACGATACCCACGTCATGCTGTGCGGCAACCATAATATGCTCAATGATATGAAAGCCTTGCTGGGCAATCGCGGGATGCAGCGCCATTTGCGCCACAAGCCGGGGCATATCACCACAGAACAGTATTTTTAAAGTCGTAATCTGGGTGCAAGCACTGTAAAATTAACCGCTTGATTACATGGGTCAACGGATAAACAACAGGCATGAACCCGGATTTTCTGGATTTTGAACAACCGATTGCCGAATTACAGGCGAAGATCGAAGAGCTGCGTTACGTCGGTGACGCTGAAATTAACCTGAGCGAAGAGATTGGCAAGCTGGAAGAAAAAGCTGCCTCGTTGACACGTTCCATTTTTTCCAAACTGACCCCGCGTCAGATTTCGCAGCTTGCGCGTCATCCCAAACGCCCGTATACGCTGGACTTGATCCGTTATTTATTCACGGATTTCAAAGAATTGCACGGTGATCGTGCCTTTGCCGATGATAAGGCGATTATTGGCGGCATGGCACGGTTTCGTGGTCAGTCAGTGATGGTCATTGGGCATCAGAAAGGCCGCGATACCAATGAAAATATCAAGCGCAACTTCGGTATGCCGCGACCAGAAGGGTATCGCAAAGCCTTGCGTTTGATGCGGATGGCGGAAAAATTCCAACTGCCGATTATTACCTTTATCGACACGCCCGGCGCATACCCCGGTATCGGCGCGGAAGAGCGCGGTCAAAGTGAGGCGATTGCCCGCAATTTGTACGAAATGGCGAAATTGCGTACCCCGATTATTTGTACCGTGGTGGGCGAAGGCGGTTCGGGCGGTGCATTAGCCATTGGGGTGGGCGACCGGGTGATGATGTTGCAATACGCGACGTACTCGGTGATTTCGCCGGAAGGTTGCGCGTCGATCTTGTGGAAAAGCGCTGAAAAAGCGGCGGATGCGGCGGATGCGATGGGCATTACCGCCGATCGTCTGAAATCGTTGGGTTTAATTGAGCAGATTATTCCTGAGCCATTGGGCGGAGCGCACCGTGATATGGAAGCAGCGGCGCAACATATCGGTGAAGCGTTAGAGGCTAATTTACGCAATCTTAAAACCATGAACCTCGATAAGCTGCTGGATAAACGTTATCAGCGCATTATGGGCTTTGGGCAGTTTGAGGAATAGGGAGGGCGTATGCCATGCGCCCCTGCTGAGCATTTATTACGGTTTTTTCAACAACATCCAGCACCTAGTTATCTGATTGGTTTCAGTGGAGGGCTGGATTCGCATGTATTGCTTCACGCCTGTGCGGGTCTGCGCGGGCAATACCCTCATTTATCCTTTCGCGCCCTGCACATTGATCACGGTTTGCAGGCGATGTCTGCGGCATGGGCGGCGCATTGCCATGCGGTGTGTGCCGATTTGGAAATGCCACTGCTGGTTGAAACCTTGCAATTGGTAATTCCGGCGGGGTCAAGTGTGGAAGCGGTGGCGCGGACGGCGCGGTATGCAGCTTTCAGCAAACACTTGCAAGCGGGTGAACTTGTGTTGACCGCGCATCATCAGAATGATCAGGCGGAAACCTTGTTGCTGCATTTGCTGCGCGGAAGTGGCGTGGATGGGTTGGCGGCAATGCCGGAAATTCGCACTTTCGCGATGGGTTTTTTGGGGCGACCGTTATTGGGATGTAGCCGTGCGGAATTGGCGGCGTATGCGAAACAACATCGGTTGAATGTTATAGATGACCCTAGCAATCTAGACAGCCGCTTTGATCGCAATTTTTTGCGCAATCAGGTGATGCCGTTGCTGGAACAGCGTTGGTCTGCGGCGGGTAAGACCTTGGCGCGGGCGGCGCGGTTGCAGGGTGAAAGCCGTACCTTATTGGCTGGTTTTTTGCGCGATAAGCTCCAGTTGATGCAAGGAAAACAGCCTAATACGTTGTCAGTGAGTAAGTTGCTGGCAGAAGAGCCGTCAATGCAAAAAGCGGTGTTGCGCGAATGGTTAGCACAGCGCGGTTTTCGTTTGCCGGAAGAGAAAAAGCTGCGTCAAGTGTTGCACGATGTGTTGCAAGCGCGGGCGGATGCTACGCCGTGTGTGCACTGGGATAGTTGTGAAGTTCGCCGTTATCGGGATGATGTGTATGCAATGTTGCCATTGTCTGCGCATGACCCTAAGCAAGTATTTGTGTGGGATACGCGCGAGCCGTTGGTGATTGCGTCGCTGGGGCGCGCCTTGGTGGCGGGGGCGGGGTATCCTGAAGTCGTGACGGTACGTTTTCGACAGGGTGGGGAAAGCGTGTATCTGCCAGAGCGCGGCGGGTATCATAGTCTTAAGCATTTGTTGCAAGAGTGGGGTGTACCGCCGTGGGAGCGAGAGCGCTTGCCGTTGGTGTATGTGGGGGAGCGGTTGATCGGTTTACACCCACGTTTCGAGTTGCAGACCGATAATCCGTTCAAAGTGCTGCGTATTGTTGGTGACTAAAATAATGCCTTGGCTGAGGGCATGACTACCGATTTGCATATCCATGCCGCCGATGGGTGTACCGTTGCGCTCCAGTTGGGTACGGACGCGAGAATAGTGGTCGGCTGCGTCTTTATCCCAATCCAATACATCCAGATGCGCGACGAAATTTTCGATGATGGGGCGGTTTACCCGTTCTGAGGATGAGCATTCCACACCGTATAGCAATTCTGCGTAGGTAATGACGGAAATGCAGAGCTGCTCCATTTTTAGGGTGCGGAAACGCTCAGCAACTTGCGCAGGGCGATTTTTAATGATGTAGCTGCTCGTATCCGTGTCTAGCATGTAACGTTTCATCAGAACAACACCCGTTCTTGCGGTGGCAAATCTACCCGTTCAGCCATGAAATCGGCGGTGGGACGTTGCGTGTCGTTGAAAAAATCGTCCCAGCTTGCAGGCTTGGGTGAGAGGATAATTTGATCACCAACGCGCCGAATGAAGACTTCGTTACCTTGAAAACGGAATTGTTTGGGTAGGCGTACCGCTTGGCTACGCCCTGACATGAATAATCTGGCTGTTTGCGGCATGGTAAATCTCCGGTTTGATGATGGTTATCATGGTAGATGACAGCGATTTGTTTGGCAATTAGTGTTTGCAAAATCACCGTTTATCGGTCAGATTAACGGCGGGTTGGGGCAACTCGCGGGGGTTCTTGGAACAATTCTACCGACAACGTGCGGTGCGCGATTCGTAACAGGAATCATCCTAACAATCGAAACAACAATCTGGGTTTTCGTTTGTTGTTAGGTTGTTGAGTTCTCCATAGTCAACGGCTTGTACCCGGCAGTGCGGTGTATCCACGGATAGCCGACGGTGGTGCAATGCCAACAGCCAGCTTGTCCCGACCCGGATCGCGACGGTTTGCCCTCCGGTCAAATAGCGAAACTTTCCCGCATCCTGTCTTGAGTGGCGCGGTGCGGGGTTTTTATGGTGGTGGATGTGGAGGAAATCGTGATGACGTGGCGTTTGATTATCGTTATTTGGGTATTTGCTTTATTGGCTGGTGTGGCGTTTTATTTTGCGGATGACATTTTTGCTTTGACTCAGCATATTTTGACGCTTGATCAAGCAGGTCGGGAACAGATTACTTGGTTGGTCGAGACTGGCGCTAAGGTGTTGGGAATTCTCGGTGGTATTCTCACCGCTGTTAAAGTGTTTATTGAGGGGAAATCAGAAACCAGCCCTCAAAGTACGGATACTTCCACAACCAGCACTACCTTTCACGGCAAGGTTGATGTGAGGGGCGACCTTGTGGGGCGTGACAAGGTAATTCACGGTGGCAGAGATGCTGGATAAAGCGGGTACGATTTTCAAGGATAAGGTCGAAGTCGATCAGGACTTCGTACAGGGTGACAAACACACCATCGAAAAGCTGGTCATCAATATCTACGGTGAACACGCCAGCCCGCAGTTTAGCGATGAGGAATTGCAACAGCAGCTTGCTATCTACCGCCGCTATATTGTCGAAGCCTACAATTATTTAAGTTTCAAGGGCATGGATGGCATTGTTGAGGCAGCAAAAAACTTTGGGGCGGTTGGGGTTAAGCTTGAATCGGTGTATGTGCCACTCCGCGCCCGTCTGGATACGCCGGATGGTGAGTCTTGGCATCGCAAGGCGGGGCGTTATTATTGTGGTTCAAAGGCTGTATCAGATGTAGACCCTGACAAGATAGAACAAGAAATCTTACGGGCGGATGCTGCCGCGTTGCCCGTGGAACAATGGATCAATGGGCAACAGGCATTGGTGATCTTGGGTGATCCCGGTAGCGGCAAATCCACCAGCATGAAGCGTTTGGCGTTAGGGTTGGCACAACGTGAGGATGCGCCGTTGCCTATCTTGCTGCCGCTGAATGCTTACAGTGAAGCCTTGGAACGTCAAAACATCAGCTTTCAAGATTTTCTGCCCCAGTATTTTCAAGGTAAGTTAACACAGTTACAGGGCAACAAATTACGTCTTCTGTTTGATACGGCGCTGGAACAGGGTAAAGCCTTTATTCTGATGGATGGCTTGGATGAGGTGGGTGACAATCGTGGGCAAGTGGTTTCACTGGTAGAAGATTTTGTGCGGGTATGGATTCCTAGCCCGCAAAGTGACCGGAAAAGCGGTAATCGTATGGTCGTTACTAGCCGTTTTGTGGGCTACCGTGACTGTCCTTTGAGTGATCCGCGTTGGCAGACGGTGGCATTGAATGACTGGAATGGCGAAGAAATTGGGCGTTTTTTCAACGTCTTTACCTTGGCGGTGGAATTGGCATGGGCGCAGGGCAAAGATAACGCCCATGCCCGACGTTTGGCAGAGCAGGAGTTACAAACCCTGTTACAAGTCGTTGAGCATAACGAGGGAATCCGGCGGCTTGCCAGTAACCCCTTATTGGCTTCGATGTTGGCACTTATTAAGCGATTGGGCGTAACCTTGCCGCACCGTCGGGTTGAATTGTATAGCCTCTATATGCGGACATTGCTGGGCAGTTGGAAGAAAAACCGTAATCTTGACGGTCGGCAGATTGGCCCCGATATTGACCTGAGTTCCACACAAAGTTTGCTGGCAAAACTGGCATTGCATTTGCGTGAAACCAATCCGCAGGGTGGTTTGATCAACGAAACAGCGATACGCGCTTATTTGGAGCGGTATTATCGAACCGAAGAGGAGTATTCCAAACGCGAAGCTGTTGAACAAGCCAAGGGTTTTCTGGTATCCGTTCATGAATATTCCAATCTGCTGATTGAGAGAGGGCATCAGCAATACGGCTTTATCCATTTGACGTTTGAGGAATACTTGGCAGGTTTTGGGCTGGCATTGGAAGAAAAAGAGGTATTGTTTGAAAAAATCCCCGAACTGTTAGGTCAAGCGGAACATTGGAAAGAAACCCTGCTGTTGTCATTGGGTGTTATCGCTGCGGTGAATTCTGATCAGAAGAAAGCGAAAGCGATTCTGGAAAAACTGTTGGCTATCGGCGAATCGCAGTATGTGTTGTTTGCGGGTGAGGTATTGAACGATGTGGGGGCAGCCCCGCTAGGTAACGCGATAACACAGAAGATTCGGCATGGTTTAGTTGACCTGATGCGTGATGGTGAAGCAGACATGCAGGATCGCGCTAAAGCAGGGCGCATCCTTAGCGATATTGGCGATACACGTCCCGGTGTCACAGTGAAAAAAACGCAGGATAATCAGCGCACCGTCCCCGACATTGACTGGCAGGAAATCCCAACAGGTACATTCCGTATGGGGACAGAAGGGGATGAAGGTTATGACGATGAAAAACCAGCCCACGATGTCACGTTACCGCGCTTTTTCATCAGCCGTTATCCTGTCACCAATGCCCAATACCGTTGTTTTATCGAAGCTGGGATGTACGAAGATCAAGCCTTTTGGCACGAAAGACTGCCGGAAGCCGCTGGTTTGTGGCTTGCCGGGGAAATGGTCGGTGAAAATCTGCTGGAGACATTTCCTGAAGACAGTAGGGAGGCTTACAGGAAGTGGCTGAAAAACGATAAAAAACGCTTCCAGCCGTATTACTGGAATGACAAACAGTGGAATCTGGATAATCACCCAGTTGTTGGGGTGTCGTGGTTTGAGGCGCTGGCTTACAGCGTGTGGCTGAATGACTTGCTTGATGATGTAAAGCCTGAGGGTGAGATTGAGTGCTTGAAAATTCGTTTGCCCACCGAAGCGGAATGGGAGTATGCAGCGCGTGGGAAGCAAGATTTACGTTATGCGTGGGGATCTGACCCTGACCCTAAACTGGGCAACTATAAGGATACCGAATTAAAGCGTACATCAGCAGTGGGAATGTTTCCAGCGGGTAAGGCATTTGGCTTGCATGATATGAGTGGCAATGTCTGGGAGTGGACAAGCAGCCGTTGGGGGAGTGATTTTGGTAGCCCTGAATTTACCTACGCCGAATGGGAAAGGCAGGAAAATGAACGCAACTTGATAGATAAAATTGATTATAAGATAACTCGCGGGGGTTCTTGGTACTATTCTGCCGACTTCGTGCGGTGCGCGATTCGTTACAGGTATCATCCTGACATTCGGGACCTCAATCTGGGTTTTCGTTTGTTGTTAGGTTGTTGAGTTCTCCCTGGCTATGCTGAGGTGCTGGGTACTGGTATGCTGACTGCTGATTCCTGCTCTTCTGAATACTAAAACGTTCAGTTTGGCAGGCTGTTGGTTCAATGAGATAACGGTGAAGTTGGGTAACGAACGCCGCGTAGCGGCGACGCGCAAAAGTTATGGCAAAAGTATTTGATAATTTGTATCCACAATTGCTGGAATTCAGCAACCTCTACGCTGCTTGGCAAAAAGCCGCGAAGGGCAAGCGTGGCTGTCCCGCTGCCGCCAGCTTCGAGATGAACCTTGCCGATGAGTTGATCCGCCTAAAACGCGAATTAACTGACCAGACGTGGCAACCGGGCGAATACTATTCTTTCTACATCCGCGACCCTAAAAAACGGCTGGTATCCGCCGCGCCATTCCGTGATCGGGTAGTGCATCACGCCCTACACAACATCACCGAAGCGATTTACGACAATACCTTTATCGGCGACTCCTACGCCAACCGCAAGGGCAAAGGCACACACGCCGCCATCGACAAAGCCCAAACCCTGATGCGGCGTTACCCCTACGTGCTGCAATGTGACCTGCGCCAATTCTTCCCCAGCATCGACCACGCAGTGATGGAATCGCTGCTCTACCGCAAAATCACCGACGAAAAAATCCGTTGGCTGATGCGCCAAATCGTCAAAAGCGGTGAAGGCATTCTCACGGGTGAATATCAGATGGTGTATTTTCCCAGCGATGATCTGTTCGCCGTCAACCGTCCGCGTGGGCTACCCATCGGCAACCTCACCAGCCAGTTTTGGGCGAATGTTTACCTTAACGAACTTGATCAGTTTGTGAAGCGTGAATTAGGTTGTCGGGGTTATGTCCGCTATGTGGATGATTTTCTGCTGTTTGCCGATAGCAAAGCGCAATTGTGGCAATGGAAAACCGCCATCCGCGAATTCCTGTTTGGCTTGCGCCTTGCGTTGCATGAAAAATCCAGCACGGTCTATCCCGTTACCAGTGGTATCCCGTTTCTCGGCTTCCGCCTTTATACCGACCATCGCCGCCTCAAGCGCAAAAATGGGGTGAATTTCCAACGGCGTTTACAGCGTTATTACCGCGAATATGCGCGAGGTGAGTTAAGCCGTGAAGATTTGAACCAGCGTATTCAGGGTTGGGTGGCGCACGTGAAACGCGCCGATACGTGGGGTTTGCGGCGTAGTTTGTTTGCCAAGCCTGTACCCGTGCGCAAGGTAACGGGAAGCGGGCGCCAAGCTGCATGAAAGAATCCCCTTTATTTGCCAAAAGCTACGATTTTATCCGTTGGCTAATTCCCCAAACCGTTAAATTTCCTCGCACTCAACGCTTTGTTGTCACCGAACGCCTGCAAACCACGGCGATGGATTTCATGGAATGCCTGTATCAGGCAACCGATAAGACGCAACAAACCAACGCCCTCAAACAGGCGGATGTAAAACTCAAACAGCTACGTTTTTACTTGCGCCTCAGCCACGACCTAACGCTACTGGACACACGCCGCTTTGAACACGCCAGCCGTTTGCTGGAAGAAGTTGGGCGTTTGTTGGGCGGGTGGTGTAAATCTGCTGTATAGAGTAACTCGCCAATGAATACCTCGTCAGAAGAAACCCCTCCTAACCTCCCCTTGTCAGGGGAGGGACAAGAAACGGCGGTATCTCTTCGCTCCTCCCCTGATAAGGGGAGGCTGGGAGGGGTTTCCCACGACGAACACTGGATGCGCCACGCCCTAACCCTCGCCCGCAACGCATGGCAACAAGGCGAAGTCCCCGTCGGGGCAGTGATTGTGCGCGATGGTGAAATACTTGCCGAAGGCTGGAATCAACCGATTACCTTACACGACCCTTCTGCTCATGCCGAAATGCTTGCTCTGCGCACAGCAGGTCAGACAGTCGGCAATTACCGCCTGCCTAATACAACCTTATACGTCACCTTAGAACCCTGCCTAATGTGTGTCGGCGCGATGTTACATGCAAGGGTGGAGCGGGTAGTCTTTGGTGCGTATGACCCCAAAACCGGCGCGGCGGGCAGTGCCTTTGACTTGCTACAACACCCGCGCCACTACCACAAAGTGGCAGCGGTGCAAGGCGGTGTATTACAGGAAGAATGCGCCGCACTATTGCAGGCATTCTTTCGTGAACGGCGGGCAGCGGCAGCGTTAGCCAAACCAGCGTCTTAACAAGCGACTCAACCAAGAACCAGAGGATACTGGGGGTGTTGTTGGAGGCGTAGGTGTTGCCGGAATGGGTGTCGCAGGTGCTGGCGTTACTGGCGCAGGTGTCGCTGGAGCCGGTGTGGTGGGTGTTGTAACGCTTGGTGGTATGGGTGCAGCCGGTGTCGGGCTTGCTGGTGCTGGGTTCGCACTCGTAGCAGGTTGAGCGCCGTTTGCGAACTTAATGATGTGTTCCACAATCGCCGCGAGTGGCTGCCCCTTCGGACTGGCTAACTTTGCTGCCGCCCGCCACGTAGTCGGTACGGGGTTGCCCGCTGTCCAAGTTCCGGTTGCTTGAGATTCATAAGTAGTTTTGGCACGCATCTCCTTGCCGGGTGTCCACAAGAAATCGGGGTGTTTATTGGTATACCACTCACCGCCAACGATAGTACCAGCCGCATCCAGTTCCACATCGTAGTAATAGGTCACTTTTTGGATGGAATCACGTTCTGGGCTGTCACTGGTGTTGTGGCTGGGGCTGGTTTCGACCACATAGGAAACATCCATGCGTACCCCAACCACCGATTGACTTTGTGCTCCCCGGTAAGCTTTGAACTTATCGTTGGTGAAAGCCGCTTTCGTCACGGTTGCTTCTGCCAGTGTGTTGGCATAAACCATTTTTTGCGGGTTGAAATAGCGGTATTCGTAAGCGTAAAGGGGTTGATTCCAGACTTCGTAGTCGAAGGTGACATCCAGCACCATGCTGCGCTTGCCTGCACCAAGCTGGTTGACGATGGCAAGATGCCATGCACCGGGATTGGTATCAAAACAATCCGCCGATTTGACCCGCCCCGTGACCGGATCGGTTTCTGGCGCTTTGGTATTGCAACGACCGCCGATAAAGCGTGTAGCGCTGGCGGCATTTGCCCATAGCAGCGATGCTAAAGCTTTGATGTCAGAAGGGTAAAAGGTAATGGCAACGTTGCTTGGGGTTTTGAGCGTCACGCTTTTGGTGGGGCGGGCGAGCATATAAGCGGCGGGTGCCCAACCGTGACAAATGCCCATCCAGGTTTCGACCGAACCGGTTTTGTCGTAATAATATTTGCCGTCTGCCCACATTTTTTTGGTGAGGGTTTCGTTAGTGTCACCGATTAGGGCATCGTATTTTTCGGATGGGGAAAGGTTGTTGATTTTGCTGGCATTGCCGCTGGCAAGAATGCTGGCAGCAGGTATGGCACGGATGTAATCGTAATTCTTTTTCCAGTCCGAATCTTTCGGGAAATTAGGGTCGGCATAACGTGCGCCGAGAATCCCTTTGTAAATGGCCCAATAATCGTCTGACCAAGGTGATTCGGCGAGTGTGGCTTTTTTCAGACCAGCCGTTTCCATCTCACTGAGTTTGTTGTAGGTCAGTGCATCGACCAAGTTGACGGGTTTGTCGTTGGAGGCAATCGCTGCACGGGTGGAAACACCGCCCGGTGTGCCAGCAGACGGTTGCAGGATGTCCATGCGTTGTTCATCACGCGCTGCAATGTAGTCTTGGTTCTCAATAGCCGTGCGTGAAAACAGAGTTGCGCCGGTAACGGGATTGCCTGCGGCATCGGTTTTCGGCGGTTGGCGATTCATGAAGGCTTTGGGGTCTTGTGCAAAAGCCGCGAGATCAGCATTGATTTGTTGCTCAATGGTGGTCGACATACTTATATCTCCTTGTCCGCTTGGCGGGTTGCCCGATGTTATTGAGCCTTAGAGTATAGACCTACCCGTGAGCTTTTAAGGCAGAAATTCCCAATGATCAAAGTAAGCGGCCTGCCCCGCGTAGTTGCCGTGCGCATCCCGCAAGTTCCACACAATGGCTTGGTGAATCAAAAAACGTCGCCCAGTGCTGGAAATGCGCACCCCCGCGTAATTGTCGATGTAGCCTTGGCGGGCAACGGTTTGCAGCAAGTGTTCGCGCTCTTCGCGTACTAACGCTTCAGCAGAGTAGCGCGAGGGCAATTGAGTGAGCGTTTCCCAATCCATTTCAAATACTTCCAGCGCTTTCTGATTGCCGTAAGTGAAGATTGGGTCAGCATCCGTATTGTGTGAGAGCAACACAAACGGCGCAGTATCGAGGGTATTGACTGTACTTTCACCTTGCCAAGGTAAATCCGCCAAATCACGCCCGACGTAATGGCGGAAGCTGGAATGCAGCAAGTGCAAGTGCGTGGTGAGTTGAGCGGTATCCATCATACGCTTGCCAGATTGCCTTTGGTTTCCAGCCATTGCTTGCGGTCGGATGCACGTTTTTTTGCCAGCAACATATCCATCATCAGGTCGGCGGCGTCGGTGTCGTCGAGGCTGAGTTTCACCAGACGGCGGGTGTCGGGGGAAATGGTGGTTTCGCGCAATTGCAACGGGTTCATTTCACCCAAGCCTTTGAAGCGGGTGACGGCAACCGTGCCGCGTTTTTTCTCGGCAGTAATGATGTCGAGACGTGCCTGTTTTTCAGCTTCATCCAGCGCGTAATAGACTTCCTTGCCAATGTCGATGCGGTACAGCGGTGGCATCGCCACGAAGACATGACCAGCTTCCACTAAGGGGCGGAAGTGTTTGACAAATAAAGCACACAGCAGCGTGGCTATGTGCGCCCCATCCGAATCCGCGTCGGCGAGAATGCAGATTTTGCCGTAGCGCAATTGGCTCAAATCGACATTGCCGGGTTCTACGCCAATTGCCACGGAAATGTCATGTACCTCTTGCGAACCCAACACTTGTTCGGAATCGACTTCCCACGTATTCAGGATTTTACCGCGCAACGGCATGATGGCTTGGAATTCGCGGTCACGCGCTTGCTTGGCGGAACCGCCTGCGGAATCGCCTTCGACCAGAAACAATTCGGTGCGGGTAGTGTCTTGCGAGGAACAATCCGCGAGTTTTCCGGGAAGGGCGGGGCCTGCGGTGACGCGCTTGCGGATAACTTTTTTGCTGGCTTTCTGGCGTTTGGTGGCGTTGTTGATTGCCAGTTGCGCGAGTTGTTCGCCGATCACGGTGTTGTTGTTGAGATAGAGGCTGAATGCGTCCTTGATTGCGCCGCTGATGAAACTGGCGGCTTCGCGGGAGGACAGGCGTTCTTTGGTTTGCCCGGCGAATTGTGGGTCTTGCATCTTGAATGACAGCACGAAGGCGATATTTTCCCACACATCATCGGGGGTCAGTTTCATGCCGCGTGGCAATAGATTGCGGAATTCGCAGTATTCGCGCAACGCATCGGTGACACCCGTGCGCAAGCCGTTGACGTGTGTGCCGCCTTGCACCGTCGGAATCAGGTTGACGTAGCTTTCTTGGATGGCTGTGCCGCCTTCGGGTAGCCACAGCAATGCCCAATCGAGCGTTTCACGCGGCGCGGTGAGTGAGCCGGTGAACGGGTCTTCGGGCAAGGTGATGAATTCGCTGATGGCTTCGTTGAGGTAATCGCGCAAACCGCTTTGGTAATACCATTCGGTGACTTCGGGTTCGGTGGTCGAAGCGTCGGTGAAACGGATGCGTAAGCCGGGGCAGAGTACCGCTTTTGAGCGTAAATTGTGCTTGAGGGCTTTTACGCCGAATTTTACGGTGTCGAAGTATTTGCCATCTGGCCAGAAATGCACGGTTGTGCCGGTTTCGCGCTTGCCTGCTTTGCCGATGACTTCGAGTTCGCTGGCTTTGTTGCCGTCGGCAAATGTCATGCGGTAAAGCTGGGCATTGCGCTTGATGGTGACTTCGAGTTTGCGCGACAGGGCGTTGACAACGGATACGCCGACACCGTGTAAACCGCCGGAGAATTGGTAGTTTTGGTCGGAAAATTTGCCGCCTGCGTGCAGGGTGCAGAGGATGACTTCGATCCCCGGTTTACCTTGTTCGGGGTGGATGTCGACCGGCATTCCGCGCCCGTTGTCGGTGACGGAAACTGAGCCGTCAGCGTGTAGGGTTACGTCGATTTGGTTGGCGTGTCCGGCGAGGGCTTCGTCCACGCTGTTGTCGATGACTTCTTGCGCAAGGTGGTTAGGGCGCGTGGTGTCGGTGTACATGCCGGGGCGTTTGCGCACGGGGTCGAGTCCGGTGAGGACTTCGATGGAAGAGGCGTTGTAGGTGTTGTTGCTCATTATTCTCGTCAGTTCTGGTCGGGATGCGCGTCAAAATAGCGGGTTAGGGGCAATCCGTAAAGTGTCGGTTGCTCAGGTGCTGACTATATCCCTGAAAACAACAAATCCAGTGCTGCCATGATTTCTTGGCGTTGGTTTGCAACCGATGTGACGTATTCACCCAAATAACGCGCATGAATACCAGCCAGTTCAGGCGTGGACATCATTACCAGTGTGTTTTCGATGTTGAAAATGGGCGTTAGGGTTTGGGCGGGTTTGGCATTGCCGCACAATTCCAGTGGTACAACGACGCGTGTTTTGAGTACATCCAACAAATCGGTTTGCACATCCAGCAAGTAGGGAATGTCAGCAAACGTTGCGCTGTTGGTGTTGCGGTAAACGTCGAATTGCGCCAATTTAAAATCTCCTTAAGCCGTCACTGAATACACCGCGCTGTTCGATGCGTTCATTGTAGGCATTGAGTGCGAGACGATTTTGTTCCAACCACTCGCTAGACTTTTTTTGCTGGAGGGTGTCAATAAGCGCATTTTCCAACAACTTCGAGAGGTTAATTTTGTAATGGCGAGCTTGTTCAAGCAGTGAACTGTTGATACTGAGATTGGAAGCACGTTTGGGGGAGCTTTTGTCGTAAATAAGCGCAGTTTGCATGTGTGATTTCCTCATGTATTACCCGCTATTTTACGCGCATTGTGAATGCGCAGCAAACATGTTTTTTGGTGAAGTCGACTAATTGTGGCATACTCATTTGTATCTGCCACACAAGAGACTATCCACCATGCCTGCACAAGCATTTGAAATCGCTGTTACCCAGCAAGGCCGTTTGGTCATACCCTCTGTTTTTCGCAAGCAATTAGGTTTGACAGCCGGTTCACGCCTGATTGCCCATATGGAAAATGGGCGTTTGGTGTTGGAACCAAAAGCTCTGTTGTGGGAGAAAATTTATCAGGAAATGTCAGCCATTCCTGCAACGATTGATCTTGCACAAGAGTTGATTGATGAGCGCAGGGAGAGTGCAAGGAAGGAATGATGCTGGATAAACGTTATGTGCTGGATGCTTCCGCATTGTTGGCAGTCATTCACAAAGAAACCGGAGCCGACAAGGTACAGCCTTTGCTGGATGAGGCGGTGATTTCCAGCGTCAACTGGTCAGAAGTGATGCAAAAGCTACGCAAAGCGGGGTTGAATGCAGGCAGTATCGGGCAATTGCTGCAAAGTCTGGGGCTTGAAGTCGTACCGTTTTCGCAACAACAGGCTGAAATCGCGGCAGAACTGTGGCAACAAGCTGCCCCTTTGGGTTTATCACTGGCTGACCGTGCTTGTGTGGCGACGGGCGAAGACATGCAGATGGAAATTGTGACCGCCGATAAAATCTGGAAAGATTTGAGCATCAGTAGCCCGGTTATGTCGATCCGTTAAGCATCCACCACCCTTTTAATGCACCACCGTATGCAGCACTGTCTTGCGCTCAAAATACACTGAAAATGTGCCATAATTCCACACCGTAATCCGAGGCCAGCGTTTTTTGACCGGATTAGCTGACTGCCTTACCGATTGCGGTTCGCCATACTGCGCCTTGACGCTATTCATGCTCATGCCACGGTTGGGGTAATCCGCAAAGGCTGTATTGGCAAAAAAAGGTACCGCCAGCAACAAGGCACTAAACCATTTAGACAAACGCATGTCTGATCTCCCGATACTTCACTATTAAACGACACTCATCATCTGTACAATCGCCACCCATGTTTACACCACTCGAATTATTCATCGGACAGCGGTACACGCATTCACGGCGGCGTAACCGTTTCATCTCGTTCATTTCGTTCGCCTCGATGCTCGGCATCCTGCTGGGGGTCATGGTGCTGATCACGGTTTTGTCGATCATGAACGGGTTTGAAAAGGAACTCAGGGACAAGATACTGGGAGTGGTTTCCCATGTCACGGTTTCGGGGACAAATGGGCAACTCTCCGATTGGACGGCAAAGCTGGACGGATTAAAGGCGCAAAAACACGTCATTGGTGCAGCGCCTTATGTGCAAAAACAGGTCATGCTCACCAATGGCAACTTGATGCGCGGTATTGTGTTGCAAGGTATTGATCCGGCACTACAAGGCCAGGTCAGCGATGTGAATTTCAAGATGTTGGATGGCAGTTTCAGTAATCTTGTCCCGCGTGAGTACGGTATTGTGTTGGGCGTTGAAGCTGCCGCAGCACTCGGTGTCATTCCCGGTGATAAAGTCACGGTGATTGTGCCGCAAGTACAAGTTACCCCTGCGGGAATTTTACCGCGCCTGAAACGCTTTACTGTCACCGGTATCTACCAAATTGGACACCCCGAATACGATGGCATGACCGGTTTTATTGAGCTGAGTGATGCGTCACGCCTATTCAGGCTGGGGGAAAATGTTGGTGGGGTACGTTTGAAACTGGATGATATGTTTGCAGCACCCGCTATCGGACATGAATTACAAGCTAAATTAGGCAAGGACTTTGAAGTTGTTGACTGGAGTGAAGAACACGGCAGCTTTTTCCGGGCGGTGAAAACCGAGCGCATTGTGATGACCATGATTCTGTTTTTGGTGGTATGTGTCGCACTGTTTAACCTGGTGGCCTCGTTGATGATGGCGGTGAATGATAAAGAGTCGGATATTGCTATCCTGCGGACTTTTGGGATGTCCGGGCAGCGCATTATGCGAATTTTCATGATTCAGGGCAGCATTATCGGGGTATTTGGCACCTTGGTAGGGGTTGGTTTAGGGGTCTGGCTATCGCTGAATATTGATACCGTGATTCCGTTTTTGGAGAACACGTTTGGGTTCAAAATCTTTTCGTCTGACGTGTTTTATATCAGCGAAATTCCCTCAGATTTGCGTTGGAGCAATGTGATCTGGATCGGTATTGCCTCGCTGATTGCGTCGGTATTGGCAACCCTTTATCCGGCCTGGCGCGCCTCGCAAATCCAACCGGCGGAGTCACTGCGCTATGAGTAAAATGTTCCAGCCTATGGAGCTGTTTGTCGGCTTGCGCTATACCCGCTCGCAGCGGCAGAAGCATTTCATTTCCTTCATCTCACTGGCCTCGATGATTGGCATCGCCATTGGCGTTTTGGTGTTGATCACGGTACTGTCAGTGATGAACGGTTTCGAGCAAACCATGCGCGAACGTATTATGGGGATGTTGGCGCATGTCACGGTATCCGAACACGATTTAGGGGTATCCGACTGGCAAGCAGTGCAACAGGATTTGTTAAATTTTCCGGGTGTTAAAGCGGTTTCACCGTTTATCGAAAAGCCCGCCATGCTGAATCAGGGTGATGAAGCTCGCGCTGCCGTGTTGCAAGGCATTGTGCCGGAGCAGGAAGAGCAAGTCAGTACAGTTTTTAAGCATGTCGTCAAAGGCGATATGCACAAACTGCAACCGGGCAGTTTTAACGTTGCTATCGGGGCAACGATGGCAAAAGAGCTGAAAGTAGACGTAGGCGATGCGCTTACCTTGGTTAGCCCCAGTGAAAATGCCTTGGAAACCGGCGAAATGCCAGCGTTACAGCGTTTCACCATTGCAGCAATTTTTCGGGTGGATATGCAGCAATTTGATACCACCACGGCTTATGTAAACCTTGAAGATGCCGCCAAAACATTTGAAATGGCGGGCGATGTCACGGGTTTGCGCATGACGTTGAGTGATTTGTATCTTGCGCCACAAATGGCACAAACCATCTTGCAACGCATGGGGTCTGCATGGCCGGATATGTGGGCCAATGATTGGACGAATTTGAACAAAAACCAGTTCAAGGCAATTCAAGCGCAAAAATCGGTGATGTTCATTATTTTATTGCTGATCATTGCCGTGGCTGCGTTTAATTTGGTGTCAACGTTAGTGATGGTTGTCACCGATAAGGAAGGCGATATTGCTATCTTACGTACTTTAGGCTTGTCATCGGGTCGTATCATGAAAATTTTTATGGTGCAAGGGACACTGATCGGTGTGTTCGGAACCCTGATTGGGGTTGTGTTGGGCGTGTTGCTGGCGACGAATCTGGATGTGATTGTGCCGTTTCTGGAGCGTCTGTTTGATACGCATTTCATTAATGCCGATGTTTATTTTATTAGCGAACTCGAATCACGGGTGAATCCCGGTGATGTCATGGTGATTGCCTTGAGTGCGCTGTTTATGTCGATTCTCGCGACGCTTTACCCTGCTTGGCGTGCGTCCAAAGTTCAGCCTGCGGAGGCGCTGCGTTATGAGTAAGGTGATTATTTCCTGCCAACAACTGGGCAAGCGCTTCACGGAAGGCCGTTTAGACGTGGAAGTGTTACGCGGGGTGGATTTACAGATTCATGCGGGTGAAAAAGTAGCAATTTTAGGTAGTTCCGGTAGTGGTAAAAGCACTTTGTTGCATTTGATGGGGGGCTTGGATTTGCCATCCTCAGGGCATGTGGAAGTGCTAGGCAAGCGCATGGATCAGTTATCGGATACAGAACGGGGGGTGTTGCGTAATGAGTCAATGGGCTTTATTTACCAGTTTCATCATTTGCTACCTGAATTTACCGCATTGGAAAATGTAGCAATGCCGCTGTTGATTCGTGGGGTAAAAGTCGCAGAAGCCAGCGCTCAGGCAGCGGATATGTTGACGAAGGTAGGTTTAAAAGAGCGACTCAACCATAAACCGGCGCAACTGTCTGGTGGGGAACGTCAGCGTGCGGCGATTGCCCGTGCTTTGGTGACACGCCCGCAAGCGGTATTAGCCGACGAACCTACGGGTAACTTGGATCACCACACGGCTGAGAATGTATTTAATTTGATGCAGAGTTTGAATGATTCTTTGGGAACCGCGTTTGTGGTGGTCACGCATGACCTGCAATTGGCTGCAAAAATGGATACGGTGTATCGCTTGACCGATGGTGTGTTGAGTCATGCTTAGTCTTGCGGCGGTGGTGTTTTACGGTGTTTGCGTTCGCGCCGCTCTTTTAAATGTCGGATCAGGTGCAAGCGCCACAATAGATGAACCATGTAATAGCCTGAGATGGATGACAACACCGCACTAATGAAGATACCGAGTAAAAACGGTTTCCAGATTAATATCAGTCCATTCATTAACCAGTCAAGGCTGGGTTCAAAGTTGAAACCCGCAGGAGGATGCCCGACGATGGCAGCCCCTAACAAGTAAGCTGCATAGAGCATTGGGGGCATGGTGACGGGATTGGTGACAAAGACTAAGACGACGGCTAAGGGCAGGTTTGCACGGAAAAAAACGGCTAATAATGCGGCGATAATGGACTGGAATGGTACAGGAATCCACATGCAAAACAGCCCGATAGCAAATGCTGAGGCAACATTCCGTCGATTCAAATGCCACAGACAAGGCAAATGCAGCGTATCCCCTAAAAACTGAAGATGTTTGTGCTCTTTGAGTTTCTCAGGGTCGGGAAACAGTTTACGCAGAAATTTTCGCGGCATGAAGTTTTAACAGCAATAAGAATAAAGGTTATTCATTATCCATGGTTTGCGAAATATGCGCACCTTTTCAGTGAGTTTTTTTATAGGCACGTTGGTGTTGCTGGTTTTGCCGCGTCTACCGGTTATGGATGCACTGTTTTGGGGTGTTGTTGCGAGTCTCACGGGCTTGATTGTGGGTTTGAGTTTGTACCGGCGTTGGGTTGCGGTGACGCTATTGGCAGGGATGTTGCTGGGTAGTGTTTACGCCTTATGGGTTGCACATGGGGTACGGGCGGATTGGTTGCCGGAAGCTTGGGAAGGTGAGGACATTCTCCTAACGGGTATGGTTGCTGATGTGCCGGAACAGCGGGTTGATGGCTTAAGTTTTCTGTTTGCGGCTGATACGCCACATTACCGTGGACATTTAAAGGTAGCTTGGTATGCGGATGATGTTCCTTTTATTCGTGCGGGTGAGCGCTGGCAATTGCTGATACGCGCTAAACGCCCTAACGGTTTCATGAACCCTAATGGTTTTGACTATGAGCAATGGTTGTTTACGCAACGCATTGGAGGAAGTGGCTATGTGCGCAAGTCTGCGGATAATCAACGCTTAGACGCAGCCGATTGGTGGCAACCGAATCATCTGCGCCAGCATTTGCAGGAAAAAATTGCGACGGCCTTGTCAGGTTCCGAGATGACCGGGTTGGTGCAGGGGTTGGCAATTGCCTATACCGAAGCGATTCCTCAGCAACAATGGGATGTGTTGCGCAAAACCGGCACGATTCATCTGTTAGCGATTTCGGGTTTGCATATCACGATGGTGGCGAGTTTGGGTATTTTGCCGGTTTGGGGAGTCTGGCGTTTGTTCCCTATGTTGTATTTGTGGTTGCCCTTACGGGTAGCAGCAGCCTTAACCGGTGGTGTGTTGGCAACGGGTTATGCATTGCTAGCGGGCTTTAATATTCCAACCCAGCGTACCTTGATTATGTTGCTGGTGGTTATGGCGGGTTTGGTGTGGCGACGACACGTGCCGTTCAGTGTCACCATGAGTCTTGCTTTGTTGCTGGTGTTATTGCTTGACCCGTTAGCCAGTTTATCCGTGGGTTTTTGGTTATCGTTTTCAACGGTGGCGTTACTGGTATGGTTGGGAATACGCCAACGTAAACTGGGCAAATCCGCAGTGGTGTGGATGCAGTTGGTGTTATCACTGGGGACGATTCCTTTGGCTGCTGGTTTTTTCGGGATGATTTCGTTGAGTTCGCCCTTAGCGAATCTGTTGGCTATTCCCATCGTCACGTTTGTGGTGACACCCTTGGTATTGTTGGGGATTGTGCTGGCAGGGTGGTGGGCAACAGCCGCAAGCTGGGTTTGGATCCTAGCGGCTACCTTGTTGGAGTGGCTGATGTGGGTGTTGGAGTGGTTGGCATCGCTCCCCTTTTCGGCAATGTACATGCCGTTACTTCCCATGCCTTGGTTATTTCTGGCGTTATTAGGCTTTGTTATCTTGTGGTTGCCGCGTGGAATGCCTGGACGCTGGTTGGGGATGTTACTGATGTTGCCATTGGTATTATGGCAACCGCCCAAGGTAGAGAACGGTGCTTTTCGTGTCAGCGTGTTGGATGTTGGGCAAGGTTTAGCCAGCGTGGTGCAAACAGCGCATCATACTTTGGTTTTCGATACTGGCCCTAAAGTATCCGATAGTTTTGATACGGGGGCGTTAGTGGTATTACCCTGGTTGCGTGGGCAAGGTATTACGCAACTCGATACCTTAGTCGTGTCTCATGCAGATAATGATCATAGCGGTGGGGCAGCGGCGCTAGTGAGCGCCATGCCGGTTAGTCAGGTGTTAGTCAGTAGCGTGGATACCTTGCCAGCTCATCATGCCGATTTGTGTACGGCCGGTCAGGCATGGCAGTGGGACGGGGTTGAATTCATGCTCTTGCATCCAGATGAAAAATTTCCAGATGTCACACAAAACAACCGTTCTTGTGTATTAAAAATAGCAAATGCCTACCACAGTGTATTATTAACGGCTGATATTGAGCGTCCGGCAGAGAAGTGGTTAGTCAAGCAGGCCGCAGACTTACGCGCTGAGGTATTATTGCTACCGCATCATGGTAGTAAGACATCTTCCAGCCCCGCCTTTATTCAGGCGGTTGCGCCAACCTTGGGTATTGTGACCAGTGGCTACCGTAATCGTTTTCATCATCCGCATCCTAGCGTTATGCAACGTTATGTTGCCCGTGATATAAAATTGCTAAACACGTCTGAAACGGGGGAATTGCGCCTAGATTTCCCTGCTTCTGGTGAAAATAGACAAGTACGCGAATGGCGCACCGCACAAATGCATCTGTGGAATCGCTAATGTAAAAAGTAGCATGGCGAAATATTATTATTTATGCCAAAATCCAGAGCATTTCTCCATGAGTTTTTGCACAGATAGGGCAAATGTCTGCTAATGGTGCGTGCTGGTAGTGCTTAGGAAGCAATCATGAAATTAGAAGAAAAGGATCTCGATATTTTTAAGAAACTGGATTCAAATGTTTATCTCACATTGAATGATAAGCAGGCATTGAAAACCAGCGTGGATGAGTTGGCGCTACGTTTACAAGAGCGCGATCAGCGCTTGCGCGAAATATCAGGCTTATTGCTAGAAAAAGATGGGCACATTCGGGTGCGTGATGCACGGATCGACGAACGTGATAAACGCATGGAAACGTTGGCACGGTTGCTGGGCGAAAAAGAAAAGCTATTAACACAGCAAAATCAATTGCTAGAAGACAAGGAAAAAGCCTTACGTCACCGTGATGACGTCATGATCGCGCGGGATCGTGCCGTTCAACAGCGGGATACCATGCTGGAGGATCGCGAAACCCGCTTAAATAACCTCGAACAAAACTTAGCACATTACGAAAAATTGTTGCAGGAAAAAGAACTGCAAATCCAAATGCGTGACCGCAGTCTTGAAGACAAAGACCGTTCGCTGTCACGTATCGACCAAGCCATTCAAAGTAAAGATAAGCTGCTGCAAAGCCGTGATGACAGCATTATCAAAAAAGACCAGCAATTGTTGGATCGCGAAACTTTATTGCAGGAACGTACCCGCCAAACCTTAGAGCAGGAAAAAATGCTCAAGGAACGTGACAAACACCTGAGCGAACGGGATAACCACCTCTCGGAACGTGACCGCCAGTTGGCTGCCCGCGATTCCCATATTGATCTGGCGAATCAGCACTTACAATCCCGTGATCGCACCATTGCGGAGCGTGATCAGCAAATTCAAGCCCGTGAACTGTTACTGAAGGAAAAAGCCAGTCTGCTGCAAGAGCGTGATCAGCGCATCGGTATTCAGCAGCAGCAAGTAGAAAAGCGTGATGCAACCTTAAGCCAGCGTGATCGGGAAATCAGCGAACGCGATCGCACGGTTGCTGAGCGTGATAACGAATTGCGTTTGCGGGAAGAGGCGATTCGTAGTCGTGATCAGCAAGGGTTGGATTTTCTGCAAACCATCCGTGAACTAGAAGATCACTTACAGGCACGCGATAGCCAGCTTACGGAGCGTGATCGCCAATTAATGATGCGTGATGAACGCATTAACAAAGCTGACGAAGACCTGCGGGATCGTGATACCCGCCTGTCTAGCCGTGATCGCACGGTTGAAGAACGTGATGTGCAAATTACAGAACGTGATCGCCGCCTGAAGGAACGTGATATTTCGTTGCGTGAGCGTGACACGCGCATCAGTGGGCAAGACTTGCAACTGCGCGAACGTGACAAGCAATTGCAGTTACGTGATTCCCAAATGCAAAGCCGTGATGTCACCATCGGCGAACGGGATCACAGCATCAAAGAACGCGATGGGCATATTGCGCAACTCAACGGGCAAATGCAGGAGCGTGACGAAACCATTCATTTCCGGGATTCGCTGCTTACAGAGCGTAATGCCGCTATTCAGCAACGTGACGACACCATAAGGGAACGTGACTTTCAACTGACTGAGCGTGATCATACCGTTCAGCAGCGGGATACTTCTTTGAATGAGCGCGACCAACACATCCAAACCTTAGGTGAGTTCCTGACAGAGCGCGATACGAGTCTGCAAGTGCGTGACACGGAAATTTCTGCCCGCGATGAGCAAGTACGTAACCTGCAACTCGAAGTGCATCTGCGGGATCAAAGCATTGCAGAACGTGATGTGCAGTTACAGCTTCGTGACCAAACGGTGCAAGATCGCGATGAGTTTCTTTCAGAACGTGAAGAAACCATCGCAGAACGTGATGCCACCATCGCCGAGCGTGATGCGCAACTCGAACAGCGTGATTTGCACCTCCAGCACAAAGAAGAGGCATTACAAGCACGTGATCAACAGATTCACCTACGTGATACTGAAGTGGCAAAGCGTGATAGTAGCCTGCATGAGCGCGATACCACGCTTTCCTTGCGCGATGCTCAGCTTCAGGCACGTGATGAGCAACTCCATAAACGCGATACCAGTGTGCATGACCGTGATCAAACGATTATTGCCAAAGAAGCGCATATTCGCCGTCGTGATGAACGCCTTCAGGAATTAACGTTACGCATTCAATCGTTGGAAAACACGCTGAAAGAACAGCTTCAGCAATTGCAGAACCGTGATGAAGCGCTGCATCAACGTGATTTAATCATTGCCCAACGGGATCGCCAAATCGACAAACTCGATAAAAGCGTGGTTAAGTACGCCGCCGGAGTACAAAGCGTGTTTATCAAAGGTGCTGTCACGGGGTTGGTTGCAGCCTTGGTCTTTGTTCTTGGCTTAAGGTTAATGACCATTTTTTAAATGGTTAAATGCCATGGTTCTGGACAAATGCCGGTATCGTGGTATAAACCTGTGCCTTTTCAACTTCTCCCGACTGTTCATCGGGAGGCACAGGAGCAACCATGTCCACACGCCCCAGCAAAGACCTTGAAACTTTCCCTAACCCTAACCCACAGCGTGATTACACGATCCGCATTGATATGCCGGAATTCACGTGTATATGCCCAAAAACAGGTCAGCCGGATTTTGCGCAGTTCAAGCTTGAATACGTGCCTGACCAGAAAAATGTTGAACTGAAATCCCTGAAATTGTACATGTGGAGCTACCGTGAAGAGGGTGCATTCCACGAGGCTGTCACCAATAAAATCTTAGAGGATCTGGTGGCTGCGACTGAGCCACGTTTTATGCGCTTAACCGGGGTGTGGAATGTACGTGGTGGTATTTACACAACGGTAGTTGTCGAGCATCACCAAGCGGGCTGGCAGCCATCACCCAAGGTCGAACTGCCGTAATCGGTTGGAAAAACAGGTGGTGCGCGGTATGATGCGCACTTCCTGAACACAATCAAAAATACGGGGTTTATGCATGAAACGTGTTGTAAGTTTTCTTTTTGCCATGATGATTGGCCTGTTCGCTTCTGTTGGCTGCAATGCCGCCGATAAAGTCGCTGACAAGGCCGCTGAACCATCCAAATCTGGAGATAAAATGTCTACTATTCTGATCGAAACCACCAAAGGCAACATTACAGTTGAATTGGACGCTAACGCTGCACCCAAAACCGTCGAAAATATTCTGGCTTATGTCAATGAAGGTTTTTACAACGGTACGATTTTTCACCGTGTTATTCCGGGCTTTATGATTCAAGGCGGTGGTTTTTCTGAAACCATGAAGGAAAAAGCAGACAAGCGTCCTCCAGTGAAGAACGAAGCCAACAATGGTCTGAAAAATGACCGTGGTACCTTGGCAATGGCGCGTACTAATGACCCGCATTCAGCATCTTCACAGTTCTTTATCAACGTTAACAACAACGATTTCCTGAACTTCCGCTCCGAAACACCACAAGGTTGGGGCTATGCGGTATTTGGTAAAGTAACCGAAGGCATGGATGTAGTTGATGCTATCGTTGGCGTGAAAACAGGCAATTTCGGCCCACACGGCGATGTACCTGTGCAGCCGATCATTATGACTAAGGTTTCTGTAGTCGAGTAATCGCTTCTTTATGTTCCTCCCTTCCTGCTAACGGGAAGGGTTGGGCATGAATCTTGCTAGTGAATTATAACAATAACGTCGATTTTCGCTCGGAACATTATTATGAAAAAAGAATGGAATCAGTACGATCCCGGTTCGTTGTATGACGAACTGATTGCTGCGCTGCATCAGCCGCGTGAGGCCAGCTACAAGCTGGTCGAATATTTACGTCACCTTACCCCCGACCGTTTTCGCCAATGTGTGCAGGAATCCGAGGCTGTTATCCGCGAAATGGGCATCACCTTCACGGTTTATAGCGATGCAGGCAACATTGACCGCGCTTGGCCATTCGACATTATTCCGCGCATTATCCCCGCGACGGAATGGGATCGCACCGAAATAGGGCTGAAGCAACGCATCCGCGCACTGAATATGTTCATTCAGGATATTTACAACGGTGGCAAGATCCTCAAAGATGGCGTAATGCCCGCTGACATCGTGCTGCAATCCAAAGGCTATCGAAAAGCGTGCATCGGCATGACCCCACCGCACGGTGTTTGGGCAAATATTTGCGGCTCCGATTTGGTGCGCCACAGCGATGGCGTGTTGTATGTGTTGGAAGACAACTTGCGTGTACCGTCTGGCGTGGCGTACATGCTGTAAAACCGCAATATCACCAAAAGGGTGCTGCCGGAAATTTTCAACACCTTGCCGATTCGTCCAGTCAGTAATTACCCCCGCGCAATTGTATGAAATGCTCGCATCGTTACGCCCCGATTTGGATGACCCGACCATTGCGTTGATGACCCCCGGCATCTACAACTCCGCCTACTTTGAACATGCTTTAGCCGAGCTTGCCGAATGTGCCGACTTACGTGTGCCGTCGTGACGAAGACCGTGCTTACGTGTTGGAACACCTCGCCGAATTGGTGGTGAAACCTGCCAACGAATCCGGTGGGTACGGCATGTTGGGGGGGCACATTCCACTGCTGAAAAAGTCGAGGAATTCCGCAAGCTGATTCAGGAAGCCCCTAACAATTACATTGCCCAACCGACCTTGAGTTTGTCGGTGACACCGACTTCGTGCGAAACCGATAGCGACGCAGATGTGCATCGCCGTACTTCTGATCCGAAAAGCCGCATTAAAATTGCCCCGCGCCACGTCGATTTACGCCCGTTCATCCTCAGCGGTAAGGACATTTTTGTTACTGCTGGCGGTTTGACCCGTGTGGCTTTGGTGGAAGGTTCCTTGGTGGTTAATTCGTCGCAAGGCGGTGGCAGCAAAGACACTTGGATTGTGGGCGATGTCATGGAAGGGGAGGAAGTCTGATGTTATCCCGTGTAGCTGAACGTGTTTACTGGATGGCGCGTTACTTAGAACGTGCCGAAAAAACTGCCCGCCTGATCAACGTGCATACCGCGTTGCTGATGGATTTGCCGGGGCGCATGGAAATCAACTGGTTCACCTTGATTCGCTTGTTTAATGCTGAAAAGGTTTTCAGTGAACATTACGAACGTGGTAATGAAGCCAATATCATGCAATTTCTGATTGCGGATACCAACATTCGCGGGTGGAAGGCGCAAGCGTGATGCGTTTTTTGATGAATGACAACGTATTCCCCGGCTCGGTCAGCTACTTTCTCGCCGCCATGAGCCGCCGGATGCGCTATTTACCCGACCCCGAAATGGCGATGACGATGGCGTATCGGGTGTTAGAACACACCAAACGTGAAGATGTCGGCGCGATTCCGGCAGAAAAGGTACATACCTTGATGGATTATTTGCAGAGCGAAATTACACCGGCTACAAATTTGATCGCCCGGTAAGCCTGTCGCCGCATGTGGTGCGTTTGCGCCCTGCGGTGCATTCACGCACGCCGATTCTGGCGTATTCCTTGAAAATCAAGCCGGAAAAGCATTACATCAACTGGCAGCAAGACCCGTTCGGTAACTGGCTGGCACGCTTGGTGTTCCCCGAAAAAACGATGGAATTCAGCGTGGAAGTCGATGTGGTTGCCGATATGGTGACGATCGACCCGTTCGATTTCTTTGTGGAAGAGTATGCCATGAAGTACCCGTTCAAGTGTTTCCATCGACGATATGGATGGGGCGGAGTGGAACACGGCGGCGTTGGGCGAACACAAGCGCGAACGGGCGGGCGTGTTGTTGCGGCGGATGCAGAAGGTATTTGCACCGGGCAGTGCGCTGCAATTTGGGCAGGGCAAGTGGTATCCGGGCGAACCGTTCCCGCGTTGGGCACTGGGTTGTTTCTGGCGACCGGACGGTGTGCCGGTGTGGAAAGACCCTGCGCTAGTGGCGGATGATCAGAAGGATTACGGCTACAACGATACGCACGCGAAAGTGTTTGCGGAAACGGTTTGCGCCAAGCTGGCGTTGAACAAAAAGTACCTTGTGCCGGGTTACGAAGACCGTTTGTATTATTTGTGGAAAGAAGCGAATCAGCCTGCGAATGTGGATTGGTTGACCCTGAATTTGCGGGATAGTAAGCACCGTAACGATTTAGTGATGGCGTTGCAGCGCGGTTTGGATGTGCCGACGGGGTACGCGCTGCCGTTGCGTTGGGATGATGCGGAGAAGGGCTGGGCGAGTGCGCCGTGGGAATTCCGCCGCCAAGAAATGTATTTGATTCCGGGCAATTCACCGATGGGTTTCCGTTTGCCGTTGGATAGTTTGGCGTGGACGGCTGAGGACGAGCGTGAAGTCGAGGCGCAGCCTTGCCCGTTTGAAGATCGCCCGGCGTTGGCAGATTTCCACGGTGAAGTGGAGCAGCGTTACAGTGCGTATGTCGCGCCGCCTGAGCCGACTTTGCAGCACGCCGATGCAACCAAGACGATGGTGAAGGAATGGCGCGAAGTGCCGCGCACTACCTTGTGCGTGCAGGCGCGGGAAGGGCGTTTGTATGTGTTCCTGCCGCCGTTGCATTTCTTGGAGCATTATCTGGATTTGGTGGCAACCATTGAAACCACTGCCGCTGAATTGCAGATGCCGATGTTGTTGGAAGGCTACGAGCCGCCGTCTGATCCGCGTTTGAAGTCGTTCAAGGTTACGCCTGATCCGGGTGTTATCGAGGTGAATATTCATCCGGCAACGACGTGGAAGGAATTGGTTCAGAATACTGAAATTCTGTACGAAGAGGCGCGGTTGTCGCGGCTGGGTGCGGAAAAATTCATGCTGGATGGGCGTCATACCGGCACGGGCGGCGGTAATCACGTCACGCTGGGTGCGGCTACGCCGAGCGATAGCCCGTTCTTGCGTCAGCCGGATGTGTTGCGCAGTTTGTTGACGTTTTGGCAGCACCATCCGGCGCTGTCTTATCTGTTCTCTGGCATGTTCCTTGGGCCGACCAGCCAAGCGCCACGGGTCGATGAGGCGCGGGATGAGAGTTTGTATGAGCTGGAAATCGCGTTCCAGCAAATGCCGAGCGGACACAATGATCAGCCGTGGTTGGTTGACCGTTTGTTGCGTAACTTGCTGATCGATATTACGGGGAATACGCATCGGGCGGAGTTCTGCATCGACAAGCTGTATTCGCCGGATTCTTTCAGCGGTCGCCAAGGGTTGCTGGAATTCCGTGGCTTTGAAATGCCACCTCATGCGCGGATGTCGCTGGTGCAGATGTTGCTGATTCGTACCCTGATGGTGCGTTTCTGGAATACGCCGTATGCGCATCGTTTGGTGCGTTGGGGCACAGCGTTGCACGACCGTTTCATGTTGCCGCATTACGTGTGGGAAGACATGAAGGACGTGTGCGCGGACTTGCAGGCGGCGGGGTATCCGTTTCAGTTGGAATGGTTGGCTCCGTTCCATGAGTTCCGTTTCCCGGTGTATGGGCGCGTGCAATATTGCGGCATTGAGCTGGAATTGCGGGCGGCGCTGGAGCCGTGGAATGTGTTGGGCGAGGAATTGAGTAGCCAAGGCACGGCGCGGTTTGTGGATTCGTCGCTGGAACGGGTGCAGGTGAAAATCAATGGCTTGACCGATTCGCGCTATGTGGTGGCGTGTAATGGGCGGCGTGTGCCGATGAAGGCTACGGGCGTGAAGGGTGAATATGTGGCGGGGGTGCGGTTCCGCGCTTGGCAGCCGCCTTCCGCGTTGCATCCGACGATTGGGATTCATGCGCCGTTGGTGTTCGACATCATTGATACTTGGAATGGGCGTTCGGTGGGTGGTTGCACTTACCATGTGTCGCATCCGGGCGGGCGCAATTCCGAGATCTTCCCGGTGAATGCGTATGAGGCGGAAAGTCGGCGCTTCTCGCGTTTCCGTGAGGAACATACGCCGGGGGTTATTGAGCCGAAGTTCTTGTCGGAAGCCACGCGGGCGTTCTATGAGCATGGGGCGAAACCGCAGCCGATGAGTCCGCCGCCGGAAGAGGTGAATGCGGATTATCCGTATACTCTGGATTTACGGCGGTCGTAAGAAACCCCTCCTAACCTCCCCTTGTCAGGGGAGGGACAGGACGCTCGTCTTGCTTTTTCCTGCCTTCACCCTACAATGAAGTTACATCCAATTTTTAGGGTAATCGCATGACCACTGTAAATCCCAGTCCACTGGCTGAATTGTCAGCCGCAGAGAAGGCGGCCGCTTTTTCGGTGTTTCGTGATCGTGGGGTAAACCCTGCTCAGCTTTTCGCTGACTTACTGCGTTTTGTGGCTATTACCAAGAAAGTCCCGTTTGCGATTGGCAAAGGCGAATCGGTCACGGATGCGCTTGCCATTCTGGATGAGCTTGAAGAGTGGGCAGAGCGTGAAAAAATCATTCAAAAAATCGAAGCCGAAACAGGGCGCAAGGTAAACAGGATCGCATCGGTTGAGCAGTGGCTGGATGATGCTGTGCAACATGCGGTACACCCTGATCTTGAGGCGATGACCGATGACGAATTGCTTACGATGGCAGATGCTGAAGTCAAACAACACCGCGCGGAAAAGCGGGCGTTAGAAGCTATACAAGCCAGTCGTCATTAATCAAAGTCGCACATGACCCACACAACAAAGAAACTCATTTTTGATACCAGTTCTCTGATTGGGGCGGTCATCAATGCCAAATCCTTGCCTGCTTTGGTCTTTGCCCAAGCCAAACAAGCGCACACATTGTTCATTTCGTTGGAAACTATCGCCGAACTTCAAACAGTTGTTGCCAGAAAGAAATTTGACCGCTATTTCATCGGGAAAGAGGCGAGCCGGAGAGAAGATTTCTTTGCTGAATACCGTGCAATCGCTCAGCTTGTTGAACCCACGCATACCGCGACTGAGTGTCGGGATGCAAACGACAATATGTTTTTATCGCTCGCCTTGTCGGTTGAAGCGGATATGATCGTCTCCAGTGATAATAGACATTATCTATAAATAATAATTATCGAAAAGTTTTTAAAACTTTCAATAGATTGGATTTCGCATGGAGTTTCTCAGGTTGTGTAGTCCGCAAGCAATTTCCATAATCTGGTCATCAAAGTCATCTTTTAAATTACGGTACACATCTTTCAGGCATCGGCAGCGTTTAATACCACTGATGATATGTTCAACGACTACCCTGCGGGCAGAAATTTGACGGTTTTCTTCTTTTTCTTGTGGGGTCAGACATTTATTCCGTGGCTTCTTTTTTGGCTCAATGACGGTGACACCTTTTCCCATGTCAGCCCCCTTGAAGCCTAAATCACGTAAAATCACAGAACCCTCCGGTAATTGGGTCTGCTCCTCATCGGCAATTTTCTTGTCATGCTTCTTGCCTGAGTGAGTATCCCCTAAGTATTTGATATGTCTGTCAGCACAGCCAACGATGACATTGTTTTTAACCGTATGGGCTTTTTTTTTACCACTATAGTATTCGCGCTGGACATCATTATCCACGGGGCGCTGGATTCTCCGCTCTGTTCCGTCAATAATCAATTCCTGTTGCCCTTCTGGGTGTGACCGGAAGTGATGCATGGTCTAATATCCGGTAAATATTGCCATTACCATTAAATGAGTCCCCCCGATGTTAGACAAACCAACGCAGCTCGCCCAACGCCTTGCCCGTCATCCCGCACTTCAGGAACGGATTGAATCGATCCTAACCATTATGGAATCCAGCAGTGACGACTTGAAACGCGCCGATGAAGCAGAACGGCAGATCATCGAAACCCTGCGCCAACTGGGGCACGATGCGCTATCCGGCTGGGCACAACAGCATGAAGCAGCGGCCGCCGATCAAGGGCAACAGACAGCGGGTTGGCGTCCTATGGGTCAAAAAAACTCTACTGGCACAGTACCTACGGACAGATTGAAGTAAACGAACGGTTGTTTCGCCAAGGTACGTGCCTGCAACGGCCTTTTTCCGCCAGTGCGGCGGTGCGTTGCCGGGGAGTATCCGCGCCGCTGCAACGGGTGGTCACGGATTTTGGGGCGGATCATCCTTTCCGGCAGGTGAGTGAAAAACTTCAGGAACATTATGGCATCAGCTTGCCCCCGGAAACGATCCGGCAGACAACGGAACGTCATGGACGTCTGATGCTGGACAATACGGTACTGGAAACGACCCGGCCTGAGCGCACGGGAAAAGCCTGTGTGCTGGTGGAAATGGATGGCGGCATGGTTCCCATTGTCACGAGCGCCCCGGAAGCGGCTGACCGCCGCAAAGGTAAAACCCTGAACTGGCAAGAATTAAAGCTGTGCATTGCCCGCGAATTGGGGAGCACCCGCCGGTTTTATGGCGGAACGTTTAACGGCGGCACGGAACAGGCCGGACAACACCTGTACCATTGTGCCTGTCAGGCAGGCTTTGGACGGGCAACCGACATTCATGGCGTGGGCGACGGGGCGGTCTGGATTGCCGACCAGATAGAACACTGGTTTGGCAGTCAGGGTGCTTATCTGGTGGATTTTTACCATTTGAGCGAATACCTCGCGGAAGCCGCCCCCTCCTGCTCCTCTGACACCGACGCATGGCTGGAGCAGCGGCAAGCGGAATTGAAAGCCAACCGTTCTGCCAAGGTACTGGAAGCCCTGTTGCCTCATCTGGAAGCTCCCGCCACAGTGGATGCGCAAGCTCCTGTCAGGAAAGCTTACCGCTACCTCAATAACCGACGTGAGCAAGTGGATTATGCCGGGGCTATCCGGCAGGGACGCCCTATCGGCTCCGGCGAAATTGAAAGTGCTCACCGCTTTGTCGTACAAGCACACCTGAAAAAGCCGGGTGCTTGGTGGGCAGCAGAGAATGTCGATCCCATGCTCGCCCTTCGCGTGACTCGCCTGAATGGCGGATGGAATGATTATTGGCAGAATTTCTCCGCCTGCAACGCTGCTTAATGTGTCCGGGCATCACTTCCGTTCACACCCTGCCCTTCTTCTGCTAGCCGTTCCATTAATTCTGAGGATAGTCGAATGGGCTTATGTCCCATGTTATCCAATGCACTTTGTAATACGGGACACAAGCGGTGTATCCAGTGGTTTGCCACACTTTGGGGAAGATCAAATGAATACGCCAGCACTTCTTGTAAAGGATAGGTCTTCAGGTAAAACAGAATGAAAAACAGTTTGTCTTCTATTAATGCCAGTTTCCCATCAGAACGACCCCGCGTCTCATCAACACGTTTGCCCCGGGCGTGTAGGTCAGTTTGGTAAGCTGCACTGAACCGTTCGAGCAAACCCAAAAACTCCTTAACGTTGAGACTGGTCATGGCAACAAATGCCTTTTCATTGGATTTCAATGCGTTAAAACTGTACTCCGCCATGCCGTTAGTCCCTACTCTAGGCTATTATTACTGTCAGGAATTTACACTCTGGCTGTGTATCTTGCCATTGATAATTATTATTTATATATTTCAGTTTTTTATAGATAATGTCTAATGATTTGCTGGTGCTGAATCCCTACAAGAATATTCGGGTACTGACTGTCAGGCAGTATGCGGAGGAAAATGGCTTGCTCTCTGGTTCATGATACACGGGGCGGGCTTGATGCCTGCCTTGCTTGCGCCTATAGTCAGAATACCTAAATTACTAGAGAACGCGCTCCATGACTTCAAATACCAGATTCCGTTTTGCCCGTGCTGCACCTAGACCCCGCAGGCTTTGTGGAAGAGATGCGCCTTGCCGCTGCCATCAAGTGGTATGAGTTGCGGCGCGTGTCGCAGGAAAAAGCGGCGGAAATTGCCGGAATCAGCCGCGCTGATTTCATCACTGCATTGTCGTTGGCGAAGGTTTCCCCTTTCCAGCTAACAGCGGATGAGATACGCGAGGAATTGCATGACCTCCATTAATGTTGCGTTGTTGTAGGAGGTGAGAGAATTTCATTCTTTGGCATAACCCCTGTTTTCTCTGCCCATATTCTGCTATATAAAGCCTTGCTAATTTTCCATCACAGGGCTTCTCATGACTGACAACCTCACCAACAATCCCGCCGGTTACCTTAGCGAACTGCAACGCATCGAGCGCGAACAAGAACTCGCCAAACTCCGCACCCTCAGCCTCGAATTTATGGGCGTGTTGAACTACTTCCCCAAACTGCACGAAGAACTGAATGCTTTCCATAATACTGATGGTATCGCTTTTCATAAGCTTGATGATCGTTTGCGTACCATATTGGGGGAGGCTGCCAACTTGCAATTTAAAATTCAGGGTTTAGCTCGGTTACAGCGTGATGTGCCCAAAATGCGAGAGTTTTTACAGCGTTTGCAACAGGAAATGGGGTTGCAGTTTGTGGAACGCTTTAGTACTCAATTCAGTGAATTATGCGATGATATTGATCGATCCTTTGTAAAGGATAAAGCTATTCCAAAGCAGGAAAAAAGCTGGGCAAATACAATGGGGCAAGACCAATGGGGTCGTTACGGTGATTTGGTTATCAACGGAGTGCATCAGCGTTTCCGCTGGATTGATCCGGGAAGTTTCTTGATGGGATCACCAAAGTCAGAAACCAGCCGTTTCAACGATGAAGAGCAACATCGTGTAACGCTTACGCAAGGATTTTGGCTGGCAGATACTGCTTGCACACAGGATTTGTGGGTAGCAGTGATGGGTAGTAATCCCGCACGTTTTCAGATCAGTCTGGAGCATCCAGTTGAGCGTGTGAGTTGGGATGATATTCATATCTTTTTAGAGCGATTTAAAAGTTATCTATTGAGCGACTTGCAAAATCCGACAAACTGAGTTGCTCAATTTTCAGCATTGACCGAACGCCGCATATTCAGCCGATTTTTTACTCAATTTGACCAACGAAACCTGAGCTTTTTCAGTTTTACCGTAACTTTTGCTAAATTTCACCCATACCGATGCGACTGCTCCTGTTTTTCAGTCAGTCTTCCCGTGTTTTTTCAAACCCAGTCGCTTTATAACAAGACACGCATCAGTTGATCAGCACTCAACACCAAAATCCCAAACATCAAGTGGCTGTAAACTTTTTGCGCACCTTGCACCCACACATTCCGACCACCAAATTCATCCTTCAGGCGGGCATTGGTTCGTTCTACGGTGCTGCGAATTTTGTAACGCTCGGCATCAGCAGGTTCAAACGCTTCTTTCTGTCCGCCGCGAGGATTGTGATCAATCAGAGGGACATGCCCCAGATGACGGCTGTATTCGTGCAAATCAGCACTGCAATAGGCTGCATCCATCAGGTCGTAGAGACTGGTGACACGTTGGGCACTGATTTGAGAGAGTGGGATGGCTGCCCCGCTGTCGTGAAACGAGGCGGAAGACAGAATGGCTGCTATCGGGACACCACAATCGGCGGTATCGATATGCAGTTTGTAGCCGTTCCAACTGTGCTTGTAGCCTTGGGCATTCTTCTTCGTCCCCCGGTTACACTGAACCGGTATCTCATCGAGTGCTTGCTGAAGTGACTGTTCCCGTTGGCGCTGAATCCGTGTTTGCCCTTGTTTTTTCTTTGGCTTTTCCTCGGCAACAGGCCGTTCACGTGCCTCAATGGCTGTTGAATCCCGACACAGGTGGCCGATCAGCGCATCGCCCAAATACGTTTTCACCAACGTTTCATGCACACGTTCCGCTAAACGCTGTTCAGCAAATTCAGCGAAGGCACGTGAAAAGGTGGATTCGGAAGGCAGTTTCTTGGTCAGGGGAAACCCGCAGATGCGTCGCAGGGAGCGATCGTTTTGCAGCCGGTCAATGAGTGCTCGCGTATTGACAATATTGAGCACGCTTTTGGCGACAAAAGCATTGGCAAACCAAGATCGCTCCGTCGCTGGCCGTCCAGACCCATCACGAAAAGAGCGCACAAAATCTTCAATGCGCGTCAGCTCCAGTACGTGAATGAGTTTTTCAAGCTTGGGGGTCAATGTGCCAAAGGCATCATTGAAGCAAGGTAGTATTTCAATTTGCAGCAAACTCCAGCGTTGTGCAATCAGGGCGCGTTCGGTAGAATTCATAGCGTGGGCTTAATGGTTGTTTTGACGCTTCTATTATCGCCGAAAACGGCAGCCCACACTTCTTTTTTCTTTCAGATGAAGGAAGGTTCACGCTGAAAATGTAATTTTGCAAGTGGCTCTATTAACTGGTGGTGTGCGTTTACCAACAGAGTCGGAATGGGAATATGCCTGTCGTGCAAGCATAAAAACAGCTTTCTATTTTGGTACAAGCAGTGATCCACAGCAGATTAATTACGATGGTAGTTGGCCGTATGAAGGTAAAGCAGGAGTATTTAGAAATAAAACGATACCTGTTAAGGAATTGCCTCCTAATAAATGGGGACTGTACCAGATGCATGGTAATGTGTGGGAATGGTGTCAAGATCGTTATGGTCGCTACCCTACTGAGTCGTCTATTGATCCACAAGGAGATGCCAAAAGTACTGACCGCGTTATACGCGGTGGTTCTTGGTATAACAAGGGTCTCTATTGCCGATCTGCTCATCGTCGTTCGCGCTCACAGACTTATACCTTACAGCGTCAAGACCTGAACATTTTTAAAGGTTTGAAAATTTGTTGTCATCAACTGGGTCAGTTCTTTCTTGTGATCGGTATCCAGCTTGTCGAGACAGTTGGTGATGGCCGCCTTGAAAGCGGGAAACTTATCATAGTATTTCGAGTACAAGCATTTTTTCTTGACGAACTTCCACAACCGTTCAATCAGATTGAGGTTGGGTGAATAGGTCGGTAAAAATAATAGTTCAATATTGAGCCTTTTCGCACAGGCAAACACGGCTTCACAGCGTTGATACTTGGCATTATCCAAGACCAAAGTGATCGGTATTTTGAGTGCTAACGCTGCAATTTTTTCCAATAATTCACACACGCTGTTAGCGTTGATATAGGAGTCGTTAGTGATCGTGATGAGTTGTAGCGTTATCGCATTGAGTGCGCCCAATACGTTGTAGCGTTGTCGACCACAGGGGGCTTTGATGAATACGCGGGAAAATGACCACAAAAACCCCAGAAACGGTGCTAACACGAAGTGGGCGGCATCGACAAAAAAAGGCGCGTTTGCCCTCCTTAGCCTCCTGAATGCGCGGTTTTAGTTCATTTTCCAGGAACTTTTCTTGTGCTTCCACATCAGCTTTGGCGGGTATCATCCCCACTTTATGGATGTCCATCCCTATTTTCTTCATAAAGACACGTACCCTGTCCTCACTGCGTTTGATGCCTGTCAGCTCCTCAATCTTAGCGGCTGCCGCCTTGCTGGTTGCGGGGGGATATTCACGAAAATAGGCTTCAATCTTGTCTTTATATGCCATCAAATCACTCTGTGGTTTATTGAATCGTATTTCTTTAAGAGCTTCTAAACCGTTAGGTTGTAGGTAGGCGTTTAGGTAGGCAAGCAGCGTGGCTTCTGTAATCCTTTCCAATCGTTTGATTTCCTTATGCGTCAACTGTTGGGATTTCAGGTACAGCACGGACATTTTCTTACGGACTCTGGGATGAGGATGGCGCTCCTTCCAGTAGAACAGCTCCGCTATCTCATCCTCAGTGAAAGTGATTTTTAATGTCATACATTACTCATGGCTGCTTTTGTTACCAGTCATCTAACCATATTTCCTTGATCAAAAAAACTATTTTATGGCACGGACTGGTATATCGAAGTAACGATGTCGGTTTTCGACTTTTAATACAATGACTATTGCACTGTCCTCTGATGTGGAACGGAATATGGGCAAAGATTATGCTGAGGGTTATCAGCAAGCGCGGGAAGATGGTGGCAATAACCGTTTGGCGATGCGGGCGTTTAAGCGTTTGTTGAACGTGAGCGCGTATTTTCCGGGGTTTGAGGCGCGGGATGCGGAGTTTTTCGATGGATATAAAGACGGTGTGCGGGATTCGGTTCGGGTTATTCAGACAACAGCAACGGGGGCGAGTATGAACGATACACAAGGGCGCGGTCACAGTGAAAGAAGCGTGGAAATCACTCCGCAACGTCCATTGGAAAATAAACCTGCAACAGAGGACGTACAGGCTACGACTTCGGCAACATTAGCCAACTTGCAGGAGCAAGTGAAAGCAGCAACGTATTCTACTTTAAACAGAGGTTCTTCCATGTCAGCGACATCGTTTTCCCATCAGGTTGAATTGTTACAAAACCTGAAACAGTACTTGGGCGATTTTCAAGAACGCTTGTTGGGTGTTTCAGCCAATTACCAGCGCAAGGTAGATGAGTTGCACTGCGCGGGCATGATGGATGAAACCTACGCTCGTTACATCGAGAATGAGTTGGCACAAACTCAAGCGATGATTGCACGGTTAGTTGACCACATCAGTGCCAGCGATATTCCCACCGTCGAGCGTGAAATCAGCTATTTGGAGTCGCATTAATGCCGCAATTGCACATCGGTTCGTTGGGGCAATTACAGCACCCTGCGCTTGTGCCGTATGAGAACCGCAGCCCGTGGTTATTGGCTTACGACACCACTTCCTTGCCATTAGCTGCGGAGGTGGGCGAAGGTGTGGCGTTGCAATTGTTGCAGCAATATGGCTTGGGTCACGCACGGGTGGCACTGTTTGAAGCAAATCCAAGCCCGCATTTCGTCCAGCTTAAACGACTGTTCGCCGCTTCGGAACAACGTTGGGGCGAACAGCTTTTCACCGCCAAAGATTGCCTAAAACGCCTGACGGAGTTGGAGGAATTGGTACACCGCCGTTTTGCGTTATTGGCGCAAGCGGGCGCGGCGGACATCCACACCTACAATGCAAATGCTGCCCGCGCCGAACCCATTATTTACTTGTTGCTCAATGGGTTGGGCAATGCCCTATCCGAACCGCAACCCTTGCAACAATTGGAAACCCTGTGCAGCCAAGGGGCAGCGGTCGGCATTATTCCGTTGCTGTTGCATAATACGCAGGAACAAACCGACCTACAGCTACCGGATGCGCGGCGTAAAGCCCTGCAAAGTTTTTGGCAGACGGTGTATTCGCAATCCGTGGGATTGGATATGCGTGGGCAAGTGCAACCGCTGAATATTCCCAGCGAATTATGGCGGTTACTACAGCGTTTCGGCTTGCAAGTGGGTGTTGGGCAACTGAGTATACCTTACAGCGTCAAGACCTGAACATTTTTAAAGGTTTGAAAATTTGTTGTCATCAACTGGGTCAGTTCTTTCTTGTGATCGGTATCCAGCTTGTCGAGACAGTTGGTGATGGCCGCCTTGAAAGCGGGAAACTTATCATAGTATTTCGAGTACAAGCATTTTTTCTTGACGAACTTCCACAACCGTTCAATCAGATTGAGGTTGGGTGAATAGGTCGGTAAAAATAATAGTTCAATATTGAGCCTTTTCGCACAGGCAAACACGGCTTCACAGCGTTGATACTTGGCATTATCCAAGACCAAAGTGATCGGTATTTTGAGTGCTAACGCTGCAATTTTTTCCAATAATTCACACACGCTGTTAGCGTTGATATAGGAGTCGTTAGTGATCGTGATGAGTTGTAGCGTTATCGCATTGAGTGCGCCCAATACGTTGTAGCGTTGTCGACCACAGGGGGCTTTGATGAATACGCGGGAAAATGACCACAAAAACCCCAGAAACGGTGCTAACACGAAGTGGGCGGCATCGACAAAAAAAGGGCGCGTTTGCCCTCCTTAGCCTCCTGAATGCGCGGTTTTAGTTCATTTTCCAGGAACTTTTCTTGTGCTTCCACATCAGCTTTGGCGGGTATCATCCCCACTTTATGGATGTCCATCCCTATTTTCTTCATAAAGACACGTACCCTGTCCTCACTGCGTTTGATGCCTGTCAGCTCCTCAATCTTAGCGGCTGCCGCCTTGCTGGTTGCGGGGGGATATTCACGAAAATAGGCTTCAATCTTGTCTTTATATGCCATCAAATCACTCTGTGGTTTATTGAATCGTATTTCTTTAAGAGCTTCTAAACCGTTAGGTTGTAGGTAGGCGTTTAGGTAGGCAAGCAGCGTGGCTTCTGTAATCCTTTCCAATCGTTTGATTTCCTTATGCGTCAACTGTTGGGATTTCAGGTACAGCACGGACATTTTCTTACGGACTCTGGGATGAGGATGGCGCTCCTTCCAGTAGAACAGCTCCGCTATCTCATCCTCAGTGAAAGTGATTTTTAATGTCATACATTACTCATGGCTGCTTTTGTTACCAGTCATCTAACCATATTTCCCTGATCAAAAAAACTATTTTATGGCACGGACTGGTATAAATCATGGGCGGATAACTTGTTGGCAGCGACTCAGCAAGCGCAAGATAATAACGGCGAAAGCGATTTCCTGCACAGCCGCATTGGGCTGGCGGGGGCGAATCCGGCGTATTTCAGCATGGGGGAAAAGTCCGATGCGTATCATGCATTGATTGGTGGTGCCACGCGCACGGGCAAAACCACATTGCTGAACAATTTGATTCTCAATGCTTGCGAAGCCTATTCGCCGCAACAATTGCAACTGACCTTAATGGATTTCAAGGATGGGGTAAGTTTCTGGGAGTATGCCGATTTGGGGCATATTGCCGCGCTTTACGCACCGACTGAGGCGAATTTTCCGGCTGCGTTACAGTGTTTGGCACAATTTGAACAACAGATCAGCACTCGCTACGCCCAATTCCGTACTGAACGGGTAGCGCGTTTAGCGGACTATAACAACGTGTCCGCGCAACCGTTACCGCGCTGTTTATTAGTGGTGGATGAAGTACAAAGTTTATTTGAAGGGCGTGACTATCAACAAAAAAGCGAGGTGAAGCGCATTCTTAGCAACATCGCGAAAAAAGGCGCGGCGGCGGGGGTACACATGATCCTCAGCACGCAATCTTTCCAAAATGTCGAGCTGGAAGGCGACGTGAAAGACCAGTTCCACCTGCGGATTGGCTTACGTCATGCCAGTGCAATAGGGTGTCGGGCGTTGATGGGACGTGATAATGATGCCATGCTTAATCTCGAACGTTTCACCGCTATTTACAACAGCCATCAGGGTGAGTCACAGCATAACCGTTTGGTCGCTTTGGATGGATTACCCGATTTCCATGCACGGCTAGATAACCTGAAGGCTCAATACCCAGCTACTGCCTGTCATCAATCCAGCCTGAATGAACCTTTAGCACAAACCACGCCCGTAGCCATCAGTAAGTTTATAGATGGGGATGTCAGTGAGCCTTGGTAAAAACACTAATCACCAGCAAATCGGACTAAATGACACGTCATTGAGCAGACTAAGGTCATCCCCATTCTGCCCAATCACAAACAACCCCTTGCGGATGGCATACGCCGCCACATGGGACGGGATCACCATTCCCGCCACCGCCGCATACACGCACGAATCGGCATAACGCGGCAACAATCGTTTCAGTTTGCCCAAGCGTTCCAGATGCTCGTTTACATCATCAATGCTGAGGTTGCTTTTGCATTCTACCGCCACCGTGTCGGTATCGTTGACCACCAGCAAGTCCAGTTCCAGTGACTCGCCATCCCGTTTGGCGATGATGTTCTGGTGAACTTCATGCACATCAATCCCACGTTCGCGGAAAAGCCGCACCGCAGCAGGACGTACAGCTTCCCCAATAAAGTCACCTAAACGATTGCCCAGCCTACCGATTTGAGTGGAGACTTCCTTGATTTTGCGGTCGGTAGCTTGAGACATTTCCTTGATTTGCTGTGAAGTATCCCTGATCTGTTGGTCGGTATCTTTGAACTTTTGGTCAGTTTCTTTCTGGGAGGCAACCAATTCCTGCAACAGACGCAGAATGTCGTCAAAAGTTGGCGGTGGTGTCGTAAGGGTTGTCATGATCAATTTCCCGATGATGCTACATTCTCTATGTTAGCACAGCGCGGATATTTGGAATAATTAGAACCATGCACTCAATTTGACCGTTTGCGGCGCAATTTGTTGATCCGTACCCTGATGGTGCGGTTCTGGAATACGCCGTATGCGCATCGCTTGGTGCGTTGGGGGACGGCGGGTACGGCGCGGTTTGTGGATTCGTCGTTGGAACGGGTGCAGGTGAAAATCAATGGTTTGACCGATTCGCGCTACGTGGTGGCGTGTAATGGGCGGCGTGTGCCGATGAAGGCTACTGGCGTGAAGGGTGAGTATGTGGCGGGAGTGCGCTTCCGCGCTTGGCAGCCGCCTTCCGCGTTGCATCCGACGATTGGGATTCATGCGCCGTTGGTGTTCGACATCATTGATACTTGGAATGGGCGTTCGGTGGGTGGTTGCACTTACCATGTGTCGCATCCGGGCGGGCGCAATTCCGAGATCTTCCCGGTGAATGCGTATGAGGCGGAAAGTCGGCGCTTCTCGCGTTTCCGTGAGGAACATACGCCGGGGGTTATTGAGCCGAAGTTCTTGTCGGAAGCCACGCGGGCGTTCTATGAGCATGGGGCGAAGCCGCAGCCGATGAGTCCGCCGCCGGAAGAGGTGAATGCGGATTATCCGTATACATTGGATTTACGGCGGTCATAATAACCCCCTCCTAACCTCCCCCCGCCCCTCCTTTTGCAAGGCGGGGCTTTTTGCTTCCTGCTCAATTGATGTCCACCGTCTGTCCAATGCGGGCGGGTGGGAAGGCTATCGGGGGTGGAGATCGGCAACTTGTCGCATCGCCGTGAGTTGGGTTTGTGCTAAAATCACAGTCCTACAGTCATCACTTCGGTAGGTCAGCACTATGCAGGACAAGTACATCAACCCCTTCACTGACTTCGGTTTCAAGAAGTTGTTTGGGGAAGAGCCGCACAAGGAACTGCTGATCAGTTTCCTGAATACGCTGCTGCCAGAAAAACACCGGGTTCAGGACTTGCAGTACACCCGTAATGAACATCAGGGCTACACCGCGCTTGACCGCAAAGCCATTTTTGACCTGAACTGTATCAGCCCGACGGGTGAACGTTTCATTGTCGAGTTGCAGAAAGCCAAGCAGAATTTTTTCAAGGATCGCAGCCTGTATTACGCCACGTTTCCGATTCAGGAGCAGGCACAGCGGGGCGATTGGGATTATAAGCTGGCGGCGGTTTATACCATCGGTATCCTTGATTTTGTGTTTGAGGAAGACCGGGAAATCCACGACAAGGAGGTGATTCACACCATCCAGCTTAAAAACCAGAATGGGCATGTGTTTTACGACAAGCTGACATTCATTTACCTGACACTTCCCCATTTTAATAAGTCGCTGGATGAACTGCATACGACGCAAGACAAATGGCTGTATATATTCAGGCATTTGCACGAAATGCAGGAAATACCGCCTGTTTTGCACGAAGCAATATTCCTTAAGCTGTTTGATGCGGCACAAATTGCTTGTTTCAACCCGACAGAACGTCGCGCTTACGAAGACAGTTTGAAGCATTACCGTGATTTGAAGAATGCCGTCGATACAGCGCGTGAAGAAGGGCTGGAGGAAGGTATTCAGAAAGGGCGCGAAGAGGGGATGAGGCAATCCATATTGGCATTGCATTCCAACGGTTTTGACACGGCGAGTATTGTTAAAAATCTGGGTATTTCATTGGCAATGGTGGAATCGGTTCTGAGTGCGCTAGGAAAATGGGAATGAATGCTCATGTTCAAGCGGAAATTGCGCGGCGAGTCATGATTTTGGTGCGGCATTTTACCCCGTTTACGAAGCCACGCTGCTTGCCTACCTAAACGCCTACCTACAACCTAACGGTTTAGAAGCTCTTAAAGAAATACGATTCAATAAACCACAGAGTGATTTGATGGCATATAAAGACAAGATTGAAGCCTATTTTCGTGAATATCCCCCGCAACCAGCAAGGCGGCAGCCGCTAAGATTGAGGAGCTGACAGGAATCAAACGCAGTGAGGACAGGGTACGTGTCTTTATGAAGAAAATAGGGATGGACATCCATAAAGTGGGGATGATACCCGCCAAAGCTGATGTGGAAGCACAAGAAAAGTTCCTGGAAAATGAACTAAAACCGCGCATTCAGGAGGCTAATGCTGGGGCGGATAAGCCGCTGGCTTGCCATTGGCTGATGAGGGTTTGCCATTCGCTGGCGCGGCGGTGAGGGCGTTTCATCGGGGTTTCCTTCGGTTGTTCAGGTTGGAAACCAGTTTAGGACGTGGAAATCGCGAGGGCTAGACGTGCTGAAATGGTCGCTTACAGTATATGAGCATATCAGGGCAACACGCCCTCTAATACCTTCCAAACATTTCCCAACACCTGCGGCTGCGCTGCTGCGGTGGGGTGCAAGCCATCTGCCTGCATCAAATCCCAATCTTCCGCTACGCCCTCAAGCAAAAATGGCACGATTGGCAGCGCGTATTGTTTGGCTAGTTCTGCATAGATGGCTTCAAATTTGTCAGTGAAAGTTGTGCCATAATTCGGTGGTAGCTTAATGCCGATCAGTATTACTTGTGCCTTGGCTTCCTGTGCCAGTTTCACCATTTGTTCCAGATTGCTGCGCATGGTCGGCAAGTCAATACCACGTAACCCGTCGTTTGCGCCCAGCTCCAGTAACAGATAAGCGGGTTGGTGTGTTTTAAGGGCGTCGGGTAAACGGGTCAAGCCGCCAGCACTGGTTTCACCGCTGATGCTGCCGTTAACCACGCGGTATTTATCTTCCAGCTTCTCTTGTAACAGGTTTACCCAGCCTTCTTCGACCGGAATCCCATAAGCGGCGCTCAAGCTATCACCCCAAATTAAGAGGGTTGGGAAATCCCTAGCAGCGGGAGGTGTCTCATTCGCCATAACCACAGTCGTGACTGGTAAAAAGCCCAAGAGGCAAAAGATCAGGTAAAGTGTGCGCAACATCAACGGATTCCTTCAGAACATGAACAAAACAGTTATTCAGACCACTCATTTGGTCAAAACTATCCCCCAAGTTGGGCGTGAATTGCAAATTCTCCGGGGTGTGAGTCTCGCTATTGACATTGGGGAGTCGGTGGCGATTACTGGGTTGTCGGGGTCGGGTAAAAGCACCTTGTTAGGTTTATTGGCGGGCTTGGACTTGCCGACCAGTGGTACGGTGACGTTGTTTGGGCAAAACCTTGAGGGTTTGGATGAAGACCAGCGGGCGGCATTGCGTTTGGGGCGAGTCGGGTTTGTGTTCCAATCTTTCCATTTGCTGGAAAATCTGACGGCACTGGAAAATGTGATGTTGCCTTTGGAGTTGGGGGCGTCGGGGACTGACCGTACTCGTCTCGCAACGGAAGCCTTGCAACAAGTGGGGCTGGCGGAACGTTTGAGCCATTACCCGAATCAGCTTTCCGGTGGTGAGCAACAGCGGGTAGCGCTGGCGCGGGCGTTTGTGACACGCCCGCAAGTGCTGTTTGCCGATGAACCAACGGGCAATTTGGATCGGGAAACTGGTAAGGAAATCAGTGATCTGTTGTTTACATTGCAAGCACAGTTGCAAACCACCTTGGTGCTAGTGACACATGATGAAACGCTGGCGGCACGTTGCCAACAGCATTATCGGTTGGTCGAAGGGGCGTTGGTATGAGTTTGCTGTTCAGGCATTGGCAACAACGCTGGCGGATGCCGGAATTGCGGTTGTTGCTGCTGGCATTGATTGTGTCGGTCACGGTGGTGACTTCCGTCGGTTTTTTCAGCAGTCGCGTGGAAAATGCCATGCAAGCGCAAGCCCGGCAGTTGTTGGGTGGTGATTTGGTGCTAACGTCGGCACGTCCTTTAGACAAAGCTTATGTGCAACGGGCGCAAGCCTTAGGGTTGGAAACGGCAGAAACCGTGAGTTTCCCTAGCATGGCTTCCATCAGTGACAAGTTACAACTGACCCAATTGAAAGCGGTTTCCAGCGCTTACCCGTTGCGGGGTGATTTGAAAACAGCCGCTGCGCCGGATGCTGTGGAAGTGCTATCTACCGGGCAAATTCCGGCACGTGGGGAAATTTGGGCAGAAGCCCGTTTGTTCGCCGAACTGGAGGTGCAAGCGGGTGCAATGGTGACGCTGGGGCGTAGCACTTTTAAACTCACGCGCGTATTGACTCAAGAGCCTGACCGTAGCAGCAATTTATTCCAGCTTGCGCCGGTGGTGTTGATGAATGTGGACGATTTGCCCGCCACAGAATTGCTGTCACCTGCCAGTCGGGCGCGTTTCAACCAGTTGTTTGCAGGGCAAGTCAAACTGATTAAGCAGTTGCAGCAGGAACTGGAGCCGCAGTTAAAGTCGACGGAGCGGGTGCGTACCTTGGATGAAGATTTATCATCGGTGCAGCAAACCTTGCAACGTTCGGGGCGTTTTCTGGGGTTGGCGGCATTATTGAGCGTGGTATTGGCGGGTGCGGCAGTGGTGCTGACGTCGGCGAGTTTGATGCGGCGCGAATTGCCAGCGGTGGCGGTGTTAAAAGCGATGGGGATGTCACGGCGGCAAGTGCTGCTGGATCATGCGTTTTCGCTGCTGTTGACTGCGTTGCTGGCTGCGGCTATCGGTGTGGTGTTAGGTTTGGTGTTGCAATTGGGTTTGGCGGAATGGTTGAGCCGTTTTGTGGGTAAGGATTTGCCTGCGCCAAGCATGATGCCTGCGCTGAATGGCTTGTTGACGGCGGTGGTACTATTGCTGGGGTTTGCCTTGCCGCCGTTATTACGCTTAGTGAATACGTCGCCGATGCAAATTTTGCAGGGGGCATTGCAACGCCCACAGCAATCGTTGTGGTTGGTGGTGGGGTGTGTGGTGTTGGCGGTGTTTGGTTTGCTATGGCTGCAAGCGCGTGATGTGAAACTGGCGGGGTTGTTATTGGTAGGGCTGGTCGTTGGGATTGGTTTGTTTTGGGTATTGGCAGGGGCAGCGTTACGGCTGGCACAGCATCTGGGCAAGCGTGTTGGGGGCGGGTGGTTGCCTGCCTTGGGGCGGTCACAGCGGGCGGTATTGCTGGTGGTGGTGTTTGCAACGGGCTTGTTTGCGTTATTGTTACTGACAACGGTGCGTACTGATTTATTGGATCGGTGGCAGGAAACCTTGCCTGCGGATGCGCCCGATCATTTCTTGATTAATATTCAACCGGCTGAAGCCGCACCGTTACAAGGTTTTTTCAGCGAACACGGCGTGAAGGCGACGCTGTATCCCATGATTCGCGGGCGTTTGGTGGCAATCAATGATAAGCCGGTGAAGCCGGAAGATTATGAGGAGCAGCGGGCGCAACGTTTACTAGAACGTGAGTTTAACCTGTCGTCATTTGCTACTTTTCCTGCCAGCAATGCGTTGCTGGAAGGTCAGTGGTTTGATGGCAAGCAAAGCGGCTTGTCGATTGAGCAGGGGATTGGCGAAACCTTACAGTTTGGCATGGGCGATAAACTGACGTTTGATATTGCGGGGCAGCGTTTGAGCGATACTGTGACCAGTGTGCGCGAAGTGCGCTGGGACAGTATGCAGCCGAATTTCTTTGTGATTGCTGCACCCGGTAGTGTGACAACGATGCCGCAAACTTTGATTACCAGCATTCATTTGGGCGATAAAAAGCCACTGGTGACGGCGCTGATTCGCCAATTTCCTAGCGTTACCGCGATTGATGTGGGGGCGATTGTGAATGAAGTGCGTTCTTTGGTGGAACAGGTCAGTCTTGCGGTGCAGGGGATTTTTGTATTCACCTTGATTGCGGGTGTGGTGGTGTTGATTGCGGCGTTGCAGTCGCAAAAGGCGGAGCGGCGGCGCGAATTGGCTATTCTTAAATCGCTGGGGGCAGGGCGGGCATTATTGCAACGGCGGATTTGGGGTGAGTTCCTGTTGTTGGGGGCATTAGCTGGGGCATTGGCGGGATTATTGGCGTTAACGGCGGGAAATGTGTTGGCTTATTACCTGTTTGATCTGGATATGCATTTAAATCTGCTGCCATTGTTGCTGGGGACATTGCTGGGCAGTGTGCTGGTCGGGGTGGCGGGTTATTGGAATTTACGCGGGTTATTGCGGGTGTTGCCATTGTCATTGCTGAAAGCGTAAAGAGCTACAGCATCATATACCCCTCACTCTTCAGCGAGGGGCATAGGTGTTTACTGCACGCGGCAGCAGCCGGATACCACACGCTGGTTATTCAAGACCGCTGTGATGGCATACGGGTAATTCGTATTTGACATGCCGTCGCTGCAACTGCTGACTTTTTGCATGAATGCTTGGGTATTATTCGCACCAGCGATTCCGGCAATCACCGCGATGGTGGCGTTATTTGCCGACGTTTGGCGGAAAGTCACAGGTACGCTGTACTGTGGGCCATCCATCATATTCACGCTTAAATTGGTATCGGTCACGTCGATGCGCCAGAAGGGTTCGGTGCCACTGCACACCAAGGTATTACTCGCGGCTTTTGCGGGTGGTGGCGTGACATTAGACGGAACTTTGATTGGTGGCACGACAACCGCAGGTGGTGCAGCAGGCGCTGGCATTGGTGCAGGTGGCGCACTCGCTGCTTGGTCTTCCGGTAATAAATAGCGTTTGCTAACCCAGCCGCCTACGCCGTTCCAGTAAATTTTTGCCCAGACAGTGCTACCGACTTTTTTCTCTTCACCGGTGGTAACAATACCTTGGCCGTTATGTGGGATTCGACCGACAATGCTGTTATTAGTGCCAGCATTCGCCCGCATGTTTAAGAATTCACCTGCTGTCACACCAGTGACTACGTGCACATCCGTTGCCGCTTGTACGCTGGAAACGCTGAGTGCCAGCGCTAAGGCCAATGCTGAGAAAAATGAAGCTGCTTTCATGGTGTATTCCTACGATTTCTATTCATTAAAGTGCCCCTCGCGGGCATTACACCCACAATTTTAGTCTGTTTTCGCGAAAAGTTGTTTGGATTCAACAGAGCGGGGATAATAGCCCGTTTCCCCACGCTTTCACGACGGATAGAACGGACACAATGGCAGGCAAAATTTTTATCGAAACCCACGGATGCCAAATGAACGAGTACGATTCAGCCAAGATGCTGGACGTGCTGCATCATGCGCAGGGTATGGAACTCACTGATAACCCCGCAGAAGCCGATGTGCTGCTGATGAATACCTGTTCGATCCGCGAAAAAGCGCAGGAAAAAGTGTTCTCGCAATTGGGGCGCTGGAAAAAACTCAAAGATAAAAATCCCAATATTGTGATTGGTGTCGGCGGTTGTGTAGCGAGTCAAGAGGGTGAAGCCTTACGCCAACGCGCACCCGTGGTGGATGTGGTGTTTGGCCCGCAAACCTTGCACCGCTTGCCGGATATGATTCGCCAAGTACGCACCGAACACCATGCGGTGGTGGATATTTCCTTCCCCGAAATCGAAAAGTTCGACAATTTGCCCGAACCGCGTGCCGAAGGCCCGACGGCGTTTGTGTCGGTGATGGAGGGTTGCAGCAAATATTGCACCTTCTGTGTGGTGCCTTACACCCGTGGTGAAGAAATTTCCCGTCCCTTTGATGACGTGATTACTGAAGTCGTGCAACTCGCGGCGCAAGGGGTGCGTGAAGTCAATTTGCTGGGGCAAAACGTGAATGCGTATCGCGGCAAAATGCACGACGGTTCGATTGCTGATTTAGCGACCTTGATTACTTTCGTGGCAGCGGTCGATGGAATTGATCGCATCCGTTACACCACCTCACACCCTAATGAATTCAACGACAGTTTGATTGAGGTGTACGCGGATGTGCCGGAATTGGTCAGCCATTTACATTTGCCGGTGCAAAGCGGTTCTGACCGGATTTTGATGGCGATGAAGCGCAATCACATGGCGATTGAATACAAAGCCAAAATCCGCAAGTTACGCAAGATTCGCCCGGATTTGAGCTTGTCATCCGACTTTATTATTGGCTTCCCCGGTGAAACCGAGCAGGATTTTGCCGATACCATGAAGCTGATTGCAGAGATGAACTTCGATTTGAGTTTCAGCTTTATCTACAGCCAACGCCCCGGCACACCCGCCGCGAGCTTGCCGGATGATGTGCCGCAATCGGTGAAAAAAGACCGCTTGCAACACTTGCAAACCCGCATTCTGGCGCAAGCCAATGCCATCAGCGCAGCAATGGTGGGGACGGTGCAACGGGTATTGGTGGAACGCCCCTCCCGCAAACATGCGCAAATGGCAGGGCGTACCGAAAATAATCGTGTAGTGAATTTCGACGGGCAGGCGAATTTGATTGGTCGGTTTGTGGATGTCCGCATTACCGAAGCCCAACCGAATTCCCTGCGCGGTGAAATCGTCGCGGTGGAAAGTGAGGTTGGGCGGATGGTGATGGAAGCGGTTGCTTAGGGTGACAATCCGCCCGCAAATTCCGCATAGCCTTGCATGAATGCCAGTTTTTCCTGCGGAAGACTGACATTCACGCCTTCGCCCTGTAATTGTTCCAGCAGTGCTGCACCTTGGCTTAAAATGGTCAGCAATTGCACTTCGTCGAACATTTGCAGGGCTAATTGCAGCTCGTCCTTGTCGGCAGACAGCAGGGTGGGAACGAGTTCGTCGGGGTGAATCGGCGATTCGGGGTGTAACAAATCTGCCACTAATGGTGCATCCAGCAAGGCAAAATGGGCTTCACGCGCCGTTTCTTCCTGATCAAGCTCTAGGTGTGCGTGCGCATCATTGCCTGCACCTCGGCGCACGCTGGCCATCATAAAGCCTAGCAATTTGCGAATCGCGCCTTTCATGGCAGTGGTATCGCCGCCAACGCTGGAAGCGGCTTCATACGCCCGATCTAACCGGTCTTTGAGCTGCAAAATCACCTCACTCTCAACATTGCCAGTGAGCGAAGTCGTTTCTTCCAGCAAAGCGCGAAATTCGGTGTTGAAGGTTTGCAGGGCTTCGTGATCCAGCCGTTGCGCGTCGATGAGGTTGTCATCGTCCAGCGTGGGGGCGTTAGGGAATAGCGGGTTGCTGGCTTTGCGGAGTAAATGACGTTCGTGTGAACCGGGGTGTTCACTGGGTTTGATGATCATGGTGCAAACTATCCATTCTAAAAATGGTAGTGAATATCGCATACTGACCGACTAGCGGCAAATGACGCTAGCCAGCGCAGTAGAAATCGACTTATTTCTTATCGGTATTCATGCCAATCAATTTATAAGCTGGGCAGAAGTTCAGGTAGCCAGTGGCTAACAGCACAATCCCGATCAGCGTGAGCAAGATACCGCCCTTAAACACCAAGCCCCAAATCAGCAGAACAGCGCCTGCCCCGAAACGGATATTTCTATCCATGCTGCCAACGTTCTTTTCCATAAGACACCTCTTTCAGTAGTGAACACAAAAGACCAAATCCATGTTAGCATTCATCCATACCTATCTTAGCAAGAATCAAGCAGATTTCATGGAATTGCAAAAATATATACGTAAGATCACGGAAAACGGCTCATTTTCCACCGAAGAAATGACAGATGCGATGCGTACCATCATGACAGGTCAGGCGACTCCCGCGCAAATCGGTGGGTTTCTGATTGGCTTGCGGATGCGTGGTGAAACCGTTACCGAAATCAGTGCTGCTGCCAGTGTGATGCGCGAATTATCGACCCGCGTTGCTGTATCGCCGGAGCATTTGGTGGATACCTGTGGTACGGGCGGGGATTCGTCCGGCACGTTCAATATTTCCACCGCGAGTGCGTTTGTTGCCGCCACAGCGGGGGCGCGAGTGGCTAAGCATGGCAACCGTTCGATTTCCAGCAAATCCGGCAGTGCGGATGTGTTGGAGGCGGCTGGCGTGAATTTGAACATTACCCCTGAACAAGTGGCTGAGTGCATCAATACCTTAGGTGTGGGCTTTTTGTTTGCGCAAAAGCACCACAGTGCCATGGGTCATGCGAGTGCGCCACGCCGCGAGTTGGGTGTACGCACGATTTTCAACTTATTGGGGCCGATGTCGAATCCAGCGAATGCGCCCAACCAAGTCCTAGGCGTGTTTGACCAACATTGGGTACGCCCGATGGCGGAAGTGCTGAAAAATTTAGGCAGTAAACATGTCATGGTGGTACACGCCGCTGACGGTTTGGATGAAATCAGCACCGCTGCACTCACTTTCGTCGCAGAGTTGAAAGACGGCATGATCACCGAATATACCATCCAGCCCGAAGATGTAGGTTTGCAGCAATCCAGCCTCGACAGTGTGCGGGTGGAAACGGCGCAAGAGAGCCTGCAACTGATTCAGCGCGTGTTTGCCGGTGAGCAAGGCACCGCGCGTGATATTGTGTGCTTGAATGCGGGTGCGGCAATTTATGTGGCAGGTCTGGCGGATAGCCATGCGGCTGGTGTTGCTAAAGCCCAGCAAGTGCTGGATTCCGGTGCAGCCGCTGTGCGTTTGCAGCAATTGATTGACCTAACGAAAAGTTTTGATGCCTGATGAGTACTCCTGATATTTTGCAAAAAATCCTGCGCACCAAGCAGGAAGAAATCGCGGCACGTTCTGCCGTGCGTAGCTTGGCGCAATTGCAGGCAGAGGCGGCGAGTGCTTCGCCCGTGCGCGGTTTCGAGCAAGCCATGCGCAAACGTCTCGCGGCGGGTGAAGCGGCGGTGATTGCCGAAATCAAGAAAGCGTCGCCGAGCAAAGGCTTGATTCGTGCCGATTTCGACCCGCCTGCGATTGCGGCGAGTTACGAGCGCGGCGGTGCGGCGTGTTTGTCGGTGTTGACCGATGCGCACTATTTCCAAGGCAGCGAAAGCTATTTGCAAGCCGCACGTGCGGCGTGCCAACTGCCCGTTATTCGTAAAGATTTCATCGTTGATCGGTATCAGGTGTATGAAGCACGCGCCATCGGTGCAGATTGCATCCTGCTGATCGTGGCGGCATTGGCTGACGCACAGATGACGGATCTGTACGCGCTGGCAACGGAACTGGGCATGGATGCGCTGATTGAAGTGCATGACAAGGATGAACTTGGGCGTGCCTTGCGTCTCAATGCGCCACTGATCGGCATCAATAACCGCAATTTGCGGACGTTTGAAACGTCTCTGCAAACCACGATTGATCTGTTGCCTGACGTGCCGGAAAACGTGTTGCTGGTGACAGAGAGCAGCATCCATACCCCCGCCGATGTGCAACTGATGCGTGACCACGGCGTGAACGCCTTTCTGGTGGGCGAAGCCTTCATGCGGGCGGAAGATCCCGGCTCCGAACTCAAAAAACTGTTTTTCTAGCAAGCGAGTAAACACAACTTATGCTGGTACACCCTCAATTTGACCCCGTTGCGTTATCGCTGGGCCCGTTGCAAGTGCATTGGTACGGGCTAATGTACGTGATCGGTTTCCTCGGCTTTTTATTCATTGGCAAAATGCGGGCGAAAGAACCGCATAGCGTCATGACCGAAGATCGTGTGGATGACATGATGTTTTGGGGCGCGATTGGCGTGGTTGCCGGTGGGCGCATTGGTTACATGCTGTTTTACAACTTGAAAGGCTTCTTGTCTGACCCGATGTCGTTGTTCCAGATTTGGGATGGCGGCATGAGTTTCCACGGCGGTTTGCTGGGGGTGATTCTGGCGATGTTCTTGCTGGCGCGGCGTTGGAAGCTGAATTTCTTTCAAGTCAGTGATTTTGTTGCGCCACTTGTCCCCATCGGTTTGGGAGCGGGGCGTATCGGCAATTTCATTAATGGCGAATTGTGGGGCAGGGCGACGGATGTGCCGTGGGGTATGGTGTTTCCGCAAGTGGATAATATCGTGCGGCATCCGTCACAACTTTATCAGGCATTCCTCGAAGGTTTGGTGCTGTTCCTCGTGCTGAATTGGTTTCGGAAGCGTTCGCCGCCGGTGGGAGCAATTTCTGGCTTATTTCTTGTTGGTTATGGCATGGCGCGGATTATTGTGGAATTTGTGCGTGAACCGGATGCGCAGCTCGGCTACGTGGCGTGGGGCTGGGTCACGCAAGGGCAGGTGTTGAGTGTGCCGATGATTCTGCTCGGCGTGTTGTTTATGTGGTTTGCGTATAAAAAGGCGAAGGCATGAAGCAATACCTCGATTTAATGCGCCATGTGCGTGATCATGGTTTCGTCAAAGCCGATCGCACAGGAACGGGTACGGTATCCGTATTCGGCTATCAGATGCGTTTTGATTTGAGTGCTGGTTTTCCCGTTGTCACCACCAAAAAGTTGCATTTGCGCTCGATTATTCATGAGTTGCTGTGGTTTCTGAAGGGCGATACCAATATTCGTTACCTCAAGGATAATGGGGTTAGTATTTGGGATGAATGGGCGGATGAACGTGGTGAACTGGGGCCAGTTTACGGCTATCAGTGGCGCAACTGGCCGACTCCTGACGGGCGGCATATTGACCAAATTGCCCAAATTATCCAGCAATTGAAAACCAACCCGGATTCGCGCCGCATTATCGTCAGCGCGTGGAATGTGGCGGATGTGGATAATATGGCATTGCCACCATGCCACGCCTTTTTCCAGTTTTATGTGGCGGAAGGCAAGCTGTCGTGTCAGTTGTACCAGCGCAGCGCGGATATTTTCCTCGGTGTACCGTTCAATATTGCCTCCTACGCGTTGCTGACCATGATGGTGGCGCAAGTCACGGGGCTGCAACCCGGTGAATTTATTCACACGCTGGGGGATGCACATTTGTATTCCAATCATTTGGAGCAGGTGGAATTGCAACTGAGCCGTGAACCGTACCCACTGCCGCAGATGAAGTTGAACCCCGCAGTGACTGATTTGTTCGCATTTACTTATGATGACTTTGAATTGGTTGATTACGCCCACCATCCGCTGATTAAAGCACCAATAGCGGTTTGACTAGCGCCGCCCACTCACGCAAACTATTGGCATAATAATAGTGTGGATACGCTCAAGTTCCACACCCAGCCCACCGTTAATGGCAACCCATTCCACTCTTATCGAAGGTAGTTCCATGACCCGCTCAATCAAGAAACTTCTGGTCGCCAACCGTGGCGAAATTGCGATCCGTATCCTGCGTGCAGCAGCCGAACTCAAGCTGTGTACGGTTTCCATCTACACCTATGAAGACCGTTTTTCACCACACCGTTACAAGGCGGACGAAGCCTACCAGATCGGCAAAGACGACGAACCGCTCAAACCCTACCTCGATATTGAAGCCATTATTGAAACTGCCAAGCGCCATCATGTTGATGCGATTCACCCCGGTTACGGTTTTCTGTCCGAAAATGTGCGCTTTGCCCAGCGTTGTCGCGAAGAAGGCATTATTTTCGTGGGACCGACACCCGAAGCGATGCAGCGTTTAGGCGACAAAGTTGCCGCGAAAGAAAACGCCATCACTGCCGGACTGCCTGTCATCGAAGACAGCCGTGAACCGTTAGATACGCTGGACATCGCACGTCGCGAAGCCGACCGCATTGGCTATCCGCTGATGTTGAAAGCTGCGTCGGGTGGCGGTGGGCGCGGGATGCGCGTGTTGCGTGACCCGTCGCAGTTGGAGGGTGCGTACCACGATGCGCGTAACGAAGCGCTAAAAGCCTTCGGTGATGCTACCGTTTTCCTCGAAAAATACATCGACTCGCCCAAGCACATCGAAATTCAGATTTTGGGCGATACGCACGGCAATCTGGTGCATTTGTACGAACGCGATTGTTCCGTGCAACGCCGCTTTCAGAAAGTGGTCGAAGTTGCGCCCAGTACCAGTCTGAAAGATGAAACGCGCGAAAATCTGTACAAATACGCCCTAGCCATCACCCGTCACGTAGACTATTCGTGTGCGGGTACGGTTGAATTCTTGGTCGACAAAGACGAACGCATTTACTTCATCGAAGTGAACCCGCGTGTGCAAGTGGAACACACCATCACCGAAGAAATCACTGGCATCGACATTGTGCGTAGCCAGATTTTGATCGCAGGCGGTGCACGGTTGGATGACCCTGAAATCGGTATTCCCAACCAAGAATCAGTCGAATGCAACGGTTACGCGGTGCAGTGCCGCATTACCACCGAAGACCCTGAAAACGGTTTCAAACCCGATTACGGCACAATTATCGCGTACCGCAGCAGTGGCGGTTTCGGCGTGCGGCTGGATGCGGGTGCGGCTTACCCTGGTGCAAAAGTATCGCCGTTCTTCGATTCGATGTTGGTCAAAGTGACGACGTGGGGGCGCACGCTGGAAGGTGCTGCCAACCGCAACTTACGTGCCTTGCAGGAATTCCGCATCCGTGGCGTGAAAACCAATATCGGTTTCCTCGAAAATGTGTTGCAACATGAAGTATTTACCAGTGGCAAATGCGCGGTGACGTTCATCGACAACCACCCAGAACTGTTCCACACCGCGTTGCGCTTTGACCGTGGCACCAAAACGTTGAAATTCATCGGCAATGTGACCGTTAATGGCAACCCCGATGTGAAATACGTTGACCCTAATAAGCATTTCCGCAAGCCGATTATTCCCGATTTCGACAAATTAGGCGCATACCCGAAGGGCAGCAAAAACTTGCTGGACGAAATGGGTGCGGAAAAGTTCTGCCAATGGGTGAAAGACCAGCCGAATATTTTCTATACCGATACCACGCTACGTGATGCGCACCAGTCCTTGCTGGCGACCCGCGTGCGTACCGACGATATGATGAAAATTGCCGAAGGTTTGGCCAAGAATCACCCGCAATTGTTCTCGCTAGAATTGTGGGGTGGAGCGACGTTTGATGTGGCGATGCGCTTCTTGCACGAATGCCCGTGGGATCGTCTCAAGCTGTTGCGGGAAGCGATTCCTAACATCCTGTTCCAGATGCTGTTCCGTGGCTCGAATGCAGTGGGTTATACCGCCTACCCCGACAATGTGGTGGAAGCCTTCATCGAAAAGTCGTGGGAAAACGGTATCGACGTATTCCGTATTTTCGACTCGCTGAACTGGATTGAAGGGATGCGCAAGTCCATTCAGTGCGTGCGTGAGCGTACTGGCGGGATTGCGGAAGGCACGATTTGCTATACCGGCGATGTGTTGAACAAAGATCCGGCGAATAAGTTCAACTTGCAATACTACCTCGATTTGGCGAAGCAACTGGAAGATGCGGGGGCGCACATGCTGGCGGTCAAGGATATGGCAGGCGTGTTGAAGCCGTATGCGGCGACCACCTTGATTACGGCGTTGAAAGACACGGTGAGTATTCCAATTCATTTGCACACGCATGACACCGCCTCGATTCAATCCGCTACCTTGCTGAAAGCGATTGAAGCGGGTGTGGACATCGTGGACGGTTGCATGAGTTCCATGTCGGGGCTGACTTCACAGGTTAACCTGAACTCGCTGATTGCAGCGATGGAAGGACAGCCGCGTGAACAGCCGTACAACCTCAAGTCTTTGAATGCTTACGCGAATTACTGGGAAGACGTGCGCGAAATGTACTACCCGTTCGAGTCTGGCTTGAAGGCAGGGACGGCGGAAGTGTACAACCACGAAATTCCGGGTGGGCAATATTCCAACCTGCGCCCGCAAGCGATTGCGCTGGGATTGGAACATAAATTCGAGGAAGTGAAGGAAAACTACGCTGTTGTCAACCGCATGTTCGGCGACATCGTGAAAGTTACCCCATCGTCCAAAGTCGTCGGTGACATGGCGATTTACATGACTTCCAACGGCCTGACCGAGCAGGATGTGATGGAACGTGGGCGCACCTTGGCGTTCCCTGATTCCGTGATCGACTTGTTCAAAGGCGGCTTGGGACAAGTACCGGGCGGTTTCCCGAAAGACTTGAGTGACATCATCCTTAAAGGCGAAAAGCCGTACACGGGTCGTCCGAATGATCACTTGAAGCCGGTGGATTTGGAGGCGGCATTTGAAGCATTTAAGCAAGAGTTTGACCCTGAGCAAACGTTCCTCGATTTCCTGTCATTCACCATGTATCCGGCGGTATTCCGCGACTTTTACAAGCATCAGCAGGAATACGGCGAAATTAGCCATTTGCCGACTTCGCTGTTCTTCTATGGCTTGAAGCTGAACGAGGAAGTGCTGGTTGATTTGGGACGCGGTAAGGTACTGATTATCCGCTTGCTGTACCGTTCACCGACGGATGAGAACGGTATGTGTGGCGTGACGTTTGACTTCAATGGGCAAATCCGTGCGGTGCAAATCCGCGATTTGTCGGTGAAGCCGACTCGTGCTACCAATCAGAAAGCGGTTGACCCGAATGAAGTGGGTACGTCGTTGCAGGGCAAGCTCTCTGCCATCATGGTCAAGGCGGGTGATGAAGTGGAGCAGAATGCGCCGCTGTTTGTCATTGAGGCGATGAAGATGGAAACGACGATTACTGCGCCAGAAGCGGGTAAGGTGAAGAAAGTTCACTTGCAGGCTGGAGAATTGGTCGAGCAGGGTGATTTGGTCGTCGAATTCGAATAAATTTTAGGTGGCTCAATATGCGTTTCAGGGTCTTATCCCAGCAGCAGCGAAAGCAAGGAATGCAGTGCAGTTTTTCCCCGCTTTCTGATGTTGTGTAAAGACTCAAAGAACGCAAGGTAATACGGCAGTTTCTCTTGTGAGATACCCCGATGTGGGCGTAACCATGAGCGCAACAGTGACCAAAAACCTTCCATCGTGTTGACGTGAACCTCATGGAAACCGTCACCATCCTCGTCACGGGCATATTCACCTGAACCATGATTGACAGTTTTGTGGGCATAACCCCAAGCTTCCAACCGGCTGTAAATGTTGTACTCATCGGTGTACACCAGCGTACCGGCTGCCACCGTTTCCACAATCAACGGCTTGATCGTCGCCTGTTTCACATTCGCCAGCATACGGATCACCACCTCCCCGGAACGCTGGATCATGCCGAAGATGGGGGGGGTTGTCTTTCTCCAGTGTCCCACGCCCCGGTGCACCTTTCAGGGCGCGGCGGCGACCTTCACGCCCGGCATCCGCGACGGCTTCGGGGTTTCCCTTGTGTCCGGCCTTGACATAAACCTCATCAAATTCAACATTCCCAGACAGGTTTACTGGCGTTTTTTTTCTCGACACCGCGCCGTAACTGTTCCGTCATCGCCTGCGTATCATCCTTGTTCAACCCCAATTCGCGGGCGATTTGTTGGTTGGATAGGTTCAACGACATCAGGTAAAGACACAGCACCCACACCTTCAGCGGCTGATGGTGGCCTTCAAATACCGTCCCTGTCAGGTCATCAAAACGCTTTTGACAATCCTTACACTGGTAACGTTGGCGTTCCTGCTGGGTGTCATCCTTGCCTCGACGGATAGTGTCCTGTGAACCGCAGTGCGGACAAATCACCCCATTAGGCCAACGCAGGGAACGGACTTGCTCGAAACAGGCGGCATCACTGGTCAAGCTGGAAATACTGATGAGCGAGGTCATGAAGCCTCTCCTTGGCTATCGGAAATGGCTAACTTTACCGCTATCCATGACGTTTGCAATGCCGGGGAAAACAAGACCCTGAAACACATATTGAGCCACAACTGAAATGCCTGCAACACGAAGCCCAGCAGTTACGTGACTGGTTGGCAGACAACCCCAAAGACCGCCAAGGCGCCAAAGGCAGTATCCGCCTGTCCAACCGCACCGACAACGAATCGGCCAAAATGGCGACCAGCAAAGGCGTGGTGCAAGGTTATACCGGCGTAGCAGCCGTGGATTGCCACTACCAAATCATTGTCGAAGCCCAAGCCCACGGCACAGGGTCGGAGCAAGAACTGCTGATCCCGGTGGTCAATGCCACCGCTTCAATGCGTAAGCCCGAAACGGTGATCACCGCCGACAACGGCTACCACAGTGAAGCCAACCTCAAAGCCTTGGCAGATGCTGGAATTGATGCCTACATCCCTGACAAGGATTACCGCAAACGCGATGAACGCTATGCCGATCAGACGGTGCATCAGCAAAAACCTGACCCCTTAGGAACTGTCCCGAAATAACTTCCCTCTTTTCTGCTAACAGCGAAAGGGGGAAGATAGCCCCTTGTAATGCCAATCAACACCGAGGATGAGCCAATGGATGTTTACCCATCAGCCATAGAAAAACAAATGCAGCGGTTCTACCAATCGCTCAATGAGCGTGACCGCCGCCGCTACGCCGCCGTGGAAGCCGTCCGGCTTGGGCACGGGGGGCAGGACTACATTTCCCGGTTATTGGACTGTGACCCCAAAACCATCCGCCACGGGTTGACGGAGTTGGAATCGGAAGATGGCTTGCCCACCGTAAGGCAGCGAAAAAAAGGGGCGGGCGCAAACGGCTGAACGCTACGCACCTGCAATTGGATGAGCATTTTCGCCAAGTTTTAAAGGATCATACGGCAGGCGACCCCATGCGGGAGGCGGTGAAATGGACGAACCTGTCACGTCGGCAGATTGCCCGGCGGATGCAGGCATTGGGGACATCGGCTGGGAAAAACGTGGTGTCGCGCCTATTGCGGGAGCACGGCTACCGCCGCCGCAAGCCCCAGAAGAAACGCACCATGGGGCAACACGCTGACCGTAATGCCCAGTTTGAAAAGATTGCCCAACTCAAACAAACCTACCTGCAAGCAGGCAAACCCGTGATCAGCATTGACACCAAAAAGAAGGAACTGCTGGGCAACTTTTACCGTGAAGGGGTAACGGATGCCGTCGAACCCACGGAGGTCAATGACCATGACTTCCCCAGCTATGGCAATGGTCAGGTGATCCCCCACGGCATCTACGACCTTGCCCGCAACGAAGCGGCACTGCACCTGAACACCAGCCACGACACCACCGAGTTTGCCTGCGAAAGCCTTGGCTTATGGTGGCGTGAGCAAGGGAAACCCAACTACCCCGAAGCTGACGAGCTGTTGGTCTTATGTGACGGTGGTGGCAGCAACAGTTCCTCTGCGTACCTGTTCAAGCAAGACTTGCAGGCATTGGCGGACAGCCTGAACCTGACAATACGCATCGCCCACTACCCGCCCTATTGCTCCAAATACAACCCGATTGAACACCGACTGTTCCCCCATGTGACCCGTGCCTGCCGGGGTGTGCCGTTGGAAACGGTCGAAACCGCCAAACACTACATGGCAAAAACGGAAACCACCACTGGCTTGAAGGTCGCTGTCCGCATCATCAGTAAAGTTTTTGAAACCGGGCGCAAGTATACCCAAGCGTTCAAGGATAACATGACCATCCAGTTCGATGACTTCCTGCCAAAATGGAACTACTCCGCTGTCCCTCAGTCCCCCTGATTTCGGGAAGTTATTTCGGGACAGTTCCTTATCGAACAAATGCCCCAAGCCCAGCAAAGCCAAAACCTATAAACCTGCCGACTTCCAATTAGCCGCTGACCTTAGCCATTGTCTTTGCCCTGCGGGAAAACGCCTTTACCGTACTGGCAAGAATTGCACCCTGAATGGCTATGCTTCGGTACGTTTCCAAGGCGCGTTCCGTGACTGTGAACCCTGTACACAGCGTCCCCAATGCCTGAAAGACCCGGCAAAAACCCGCGCCCGGCAAGTGACGTTCCTGCAAGGCAAGCGCGATGACACCCCCAGCCACAGCGATTTGATGAAGCCCAAAATCGACTCTGACCTCGGCAAACGCATGATCACCCAACGCTTCGCCACCGTCGAACCGGTGTTTGGGAACTTGCGCGGCAACAAACGCCTGCACCGCTTCACCTTGCGCAGCAAAGCCAAAGTGGACGGGCAATGGAAACTGTTTTGCCTGATGCACAACCTCGAAAAGCTGGCTCATTACGGGTATGCCGCATGAAGGGGGAAATGATGCAGCCAAACACGCAAAAATCCACCGTATTGCCCGTATCAGGTGGCATTCAGGTCGTTATGGGGAAGCAGGAATTGGCAGCGGTGAAAAAATGACTGACCGGTCTGGATGGGATGATCAGATTCGGGTTTTTCTACACCCTCGTTGGCTGCACATAGATTCCTCACACACTTGACAAAATTCAGAAAAGAAAATACCGTCTAGTCTGTCTAGTTTACTCAACAGTCGTGACATTCCCCCAAAACCAAGCATGATGTTAGGCAGCAGCCTTACTGAACTGCTGTTTTAACACCTTGATTATGGGTATTTTCCCGCTGTTAGCGGTTCATGTTTGCCTATCATCGTCCTCATCGCCGTTGACGGCCGCGTTAATTCGCCACCAGAAGGCTTTGGGGGGAGAGCGCAGTAATTGCCGTGCCAGTAGTGGTGCTAAAATCTGTCGCACGGTGTTCTCGGAAGGCAATTCACGGGAACGGGTGCGCAAATACAAGACCTGCTGCTTCCAAAGCCCCTCATGGTACTTGAGGGAAAACAGTTGTAGCAAACCGGTGGCGATGCAGGCACACAACACAAAGGTTTCCATTGCCTGCCAGCAGGCCACCACCGTGGGGAGGTGCTGTGCTTGGGGGGCTTTGAGATGCCGATTGGCGGTAGGTCGCCGGGAATGGCGCGGCAGGTAACGGCTCCAGAAGTGGAAGCGGAATGCGCCCATGGTATTTTTCAGGGCATCAAACAAGGTTTCAATCCGGGTGCGTCGGCAGTACAGGGTGAGGATGGTTTCCGCGTCCAGCACCAAATCCGAACACATCAGCAGGATGGGGCCACGGGAAGTGACTGCCCAGACAAATTGCAGCGGCTGCCCTAACGGTTTCCACCACAGGGTATGGGACATCAGGCGTACCGACTCCTCCTTGCCATAAATGCACAGGGTCACTTCACGGAAAAAATCAGCATGGTCAAAGGCTTCCCACAACACCAGCTTCATCCCGTACTGGCGTTGCCGCCCACGCCTTCCCGGCGGTTTGGGTGGCGCAGGGAAGTAGGCCACATAGTTCTTTTTAGCGCGGGTGATGACCTGCACCAGTGGTTGTTGTAACGCCACCGACCAAACCGAGCGTGCCAGCCGGAACACCGAAGCCGTGGCAAAGAACGCATCCAGCACCAGCCACACCGGGCGGTCATTCACCTGCGCAAACGACAACGCCATCTGCACCACCCGTGTCCCCAGTTTGAGTGTCGGGTCGTTAGCATCCTCTTCCCCCAAATGCCGAAACCCCTGATGGATTTGCAAACTCAGCGGCAGGCAGAAACAGGCGGACAGGCTCCCCACCAACAACCCCACGGCTCCCCAACACTGCCCCCGGAAATAGTCCGGTTTGCTTTGGGTTTCCGAGGTTTCCCGCAAGGAAACGACCCCCGGCATCCGCCCACCATCCTTAACCACATGGGTATGGTCGCCCAGCACCACCAAACGCCCCGCCACCTCAACCAGCGGCGCATGGGACAACACCCACCGCTGCCAGCTCGCCCGTAACCGCTCAGGATGGTAAGACCCGGCACGAAAAAAATGGAGCAACCGATGGTAGCCCCGTTCATCCGATAACCAGTAACGGCACATCGACGTGACCCCGCTCATCTCGGTCGCCGCTAAAAAGCTCAGGATGATGGCGCAAAACAATAGCCATGCTCGCTGGCGCGAAAATTCACTTTTAAAGTGGTGAAGGTTCTGGTATAGATCAACTAGCATGATGTCCCTTGGATAATAGGTCGCTGGTAACGCCTACTCTAAGGGATTTCGTGCTGCTTGGGGGAATGGGGAGAACTTATGACTGTTGAGTAGTTTAATACGAGGTTAGAGCTATGGAAAAGAACATATGGCAACTCCAAGATGCAAAAAGCAAATTCAGTCAATTAGTCGATAGTGCAATACACCACAGACCTCAGTTTGTAACTAAGCATGGGAGTAATGCTGTTGTTATCATTTCATTTGAAGACTATATAAGATTTATTAAGCCAAAAGATGATTTGGTATCATTCTTCAGAAACTCGCCTCTGGCAGAAAGTGGGCTTGATTTCTCAAGAAATAAAGATATGCCCAGAGATATTGAACTATGAAGTACCTACTAGATACCTGTGTTATCTCTGAGGTAATAAAGAGAGAACCAAATAAAAATGTTATTTCTTGGTTACAAGCCCAAGATGAGGATGATTTATTTTTAAGCATATTGACGTTTGGTGAAATACAGAAAGGCATTCAAAAAGATTCAGATCAAAATAGAAAGAAGAAATGTAACTACTCAGTCTATCCAAAAACCGCTCTGAGAGACTCAAACGGATTTCGCCCCTGAATCTTGTCGGTTTCCCACACGGAACGGATAACACAAAAAGCCTCCGCACCGCCCATTGCGCGGAATCCACCCGCCACCTTGAGTTTAACTTTGACGGGTCGAACGGCTCGTTCAGCCAGATTGTTGTCAAACGGTACATCAAACCGCTGAATGAACTGCAACACCGAATCCTTGAAGTCACGTAGACGGCATAACAAGTTTCTGGCGGGGTCTTGTTTGGCTTTGCCTTGTTTAGGGTTGATTTTAGGTTGTTCAGGGAAAATCAACAGTCCGTGATTCACCCATTGGTCATAACGTTGCTTGAGTTCAGTCATTTGCTCCAGCGACAATGCCGTTTGTTGCGCGTCTTTTGCTTCAGCCACTGCGGTCTTAGCATCAATCAAGACCTGTTTGAGTTGTGCAGGCCATTGATGTTTGAGGGTTTCATCAAAGTAGTTCAACTCCCGCAGCAGATGCGCCCCACAAAGGCTGTGTACCACCTGATCAAAGCGGAAATACGGTTTCCAATGGTCATGAACCGCAACGCCTTGGAATACCGGCAGGATTCCCGCCGCTGTCATGGCCTCGTATCCGCGCCGTGCATGGGCAGTGTAGTAAACGGCTTCGGGTGTTGCGGCTACATGCAACCATTGGGTTTTGCCTTGCGCCCGCATTCCGCTTTCATCAAAGTGAGCCACGTCGCTGCTACTAATGGTGTTCTGAATAGCTGTATAAGTGGCCGTCAGGTTTTCACTCGCCTGACCGATCCAGTGCTGCACACTGCCATCGGAAGGCTTAACACCGTATTGGTCGAATACAATCTCGCTTGCCCGTGACAGCGAAATGAAATGACCTTGTACCAAACCCACCGTATAGGCCTTTAAACGTGCGCCGTAACTGATGTAAGGGGCGAGTGTTGCCGGGAATTCGCCTTTATGAACCTTGCCACAACCACACGTGCAAATCAGTTGGCGGTGTTCCGTGACCACGATTTGGGGTTTGGGAATGTCCCACTGTTGCCGACATTCACCTGTCTCAATCAGGGCTTCGGTTAGCGGCAAACCACAGTCGCAATGCCCGGCAACACCGTAATATTCCACGTGATCGGGTGATGGGTGCATCACGAGGCTATGCCCTTTATGACCTAGCTGACCACCTTTTGGGCGTTGTCCAAGCTGACGCGGCTGTGCGGGTTGGCGTTTCAGTCCATCCGATGACGGGGGGTGTGAACAAAAGTGCGGTAAACCTCATGCCGCCTCAGCGGTGTTTCGCCAATAATGCTTCCATTGCTGGTTTCCCCGCATGACCCTCAACGCCAACATATCCGCCGCATTATCACTTTTCCACCATGCCCCCGATTTTTTTAAGCGTTGCTGGATGATGTAACGGTGTGCACTTTCTATTTCGCCCGACCCCACGGGCAATCCGAGGGATTTTGCTGTCGGGTAATCCAGTTGCTCAATGCGGTTGCTCAGGTAACGGTGACAAGCTCGTACTGGGGCGTTACTGTCTTCTACCGTTTCTGCTTCGAGGAAAGGTTTCAGTGTGTCGATGACCGCTTGAGCTTGACCATCCTGTAGGGCTTTTTTCTGTTTGGCAAACCATTTATCCTTGTCCTTGAGGCATGAACAGCTTGCGGATGCTGCTGATAGGTATTCACAAACATGATAAAAATCAATCAGGTAATGTCCTTGTGTGCCAAATTGTTCATCCACTTGACGGTTGATCCAGCTTGCCCCATCACCCACTGCATGGAGGAACGTGCTTTTTCCAAATCCAGCACGGCAGGCGGTGTCGAATAAGATTTTTCCAGCATCTTCTACCGTGCCACCGAATATTGCGCCAAACGTTGGCGTAGCACTGCCTTTGGCGTGGGCAAGACACAGGCGGGCTTCTTTCCAGCTTTCCTTTTTGCCTTTGCGCTTGTCGGGGGCTGTTTCGTCAATCTCGACGATGGGGATCATGCTGCCGTCCATTTCGGCAATGACATAGGCTTTTCCCAACGTGCTTGGATAGTCTTTTATCAACACTTGGGATTCATGGATGCGTTTGGCGTGACCTTCGGTGATGTGTCGGATGCTGCTGGATGCCAGCCGTATCCCGTAATGTTCTTCTAATTTATCAGGCACTTGAGCAAATGAACAGTCCGCCCCAAAGTCCGTCACCGCCCGTTGCAGCGGGAGCGAACAGCCTCGGCAAACAACCTCGGCACTCTGGCTAAAGGGGCGGACACGCTTGCCGGGAATCCGGTAGACCGGTTCGCTTATGTGGATTTTTCCGTAGGTCGTGTGCCAATGACAGTTTTTTTTCCACTCTTTACATACTTCCCAATGCCTTCTTCACAGGCTGGGGCTGTGCATTTTTCTACACGTTTGTTTGCCCATGCAGTGATCGCATCATTTCCCATTTGGCGCAGTTCTTCTATCACCCGCTGTTCGGCGTCTGCTGCTTTGATAATGTCATCACCGGCATTTTCAACCACCTCGATTAGCCCTTCCATCCGAGCTTTTAATGCTGGGTTGCGGTTCAAGGCTTCTAAAAGTTTTTGGTCGCGGGAGCTAACTGTCAACATGGGAAAGTCCTTTTTCTCTGGTTTTAGGGGATGCCATCTTAGTCTACAGGACACCGCACTTTTGTTCACACCCGATGACGGGGGCTTGTGTGAATTTTTACTGTTTTTGTTGAGCTGTGCTTCCAGCTCATTCACGCGGGCGGTCAACTGATCAATACGGTCAAACAGCGTCAACACTAACTCCACCAATTCGGCGTGGCTTAACTGCTGGAGACTTTCTCGTGTTGGGCGGGGTAGCTGGTTCATACCGATAGTGTAGCTGATTTTTTAGGAGACTGAGTAGTTACGAAGAAATTAAAAATATGGGTCGAAGAAGACTTAAAAAAACGGTTTGAAAATCGGATTATCCCCATTGATTTAAAGGTTGTGACTAACTGGGGTTCTATTCAAGGTTTGGCGGAACTAGCAGGAAGAACAATGCCAACCCTAGATGGGCTTATAGCTGTCTCAGGATTAACTTATAATTGTGTTGTAGCCACAAGAAACACCTCAGACATGGAGCAAAGCACAGCAGAACTATTCAATCCTTGGGAATACAAAGAATAATACAGATAACGAGGCGTTCGACGACGGACGCGGTGACAGCCCGTGATTTTGCCCAATCTACTCCCCGCCGCGCCCGTCAACAACTGTGACGTTGGCTTTTCAACCCTCTAATTAGGTAACTGTTCACGAGCTTGCAACTGCCCCAGCTTGAGCTATGCTTGATGAATGAACGATCTGACCATCACCACCGATTTTACCGACATTGCGTTGCCCACCGATTTGGCAGCCTCCCAGAAGCTTAACCGTGATCTGCTGACGTTGGTGGTTGCGTTGCAAGCACGGGTCAAACGACTGGAAGCGGAACTGACAGAACTAAAAGAACGCCTGAATGACTCCTCCAGTAACTCCTCTAACCCACCCTCACGGGACACGCCCGAACAACGCGCCCAGCGCGAACGCAAACCCAAAAGCTCGCTAAAACGCGGCGGTCAGCCGGGGCACAGCAAACATGAACGTGCCTTAGTGGAGGAATCGCGGCTGGATGCTATACCAGTCCGTGCCATAAAATAGTTTTTTTGATCAAGGAAATATGGTTAGATGACTGGTAACAAAAGCAGCCATGAGTAATGTATGACATTAAAAATCACTTTCACTGAGGATGAGATAGCGGAGCTGTTCTACTGGAAGGAGCGCCATCCTCATCCCAGAGTCCGTAAGAAAATGTCCGTGCTGTACCTGAAATCCCAACAGTTGACGCATAAGGAAATCAAACGATTGGAAAGGATTACAGAAGCCACGCTGCTTGCCTACCTAAACGCCTACCTACAACCTAACGGTTTAGAAGCTCTTAAAGAAATACGATTCAATAAACCACAGAGTGATTTGATGGCATATAAAGACAAGATTGAAGCCTATTTTCGTGAATATCCCCCCGCAACCAGCAAGGCGGCAGCCGCTAAGATTGAGGAGCTGACAGGCATCAAACGCAGTGAGGACAGGGTACGTGTCTTTATGAAGAAAATAGGGATGGACATCCATAAAGTGGGGATGATACCCGCCAAAGCTGATGTGGAAGCACAAGAAAAGTTCCTGGAAAATGAACTAAAACCGCGCATTCAGGAGGCTAAGGAGGGCAAACGCGCCCTTTTTTTGTCGATGCCGCCCACTTCGTGTTAGCACCGTTTCTGGGGTTTTTGTGGTCATTTTCCCGCGTATTCATCAAAGCCCCCTGTGGTCGACAACGCTACAACGTATTGGGCGCACTCAATGCGATAACGCTACAACTCATCACGATCACTAACGACTCCTATATCAACGCTAACAGCGTGTGTGAATTATTGGAAAAAATTGCAGCGTTAGCACTCAAAATACCGATCACTTTGGTCTTGGATAATGCCAAGTATCAACGCTGTGAAGCCGTGTTTGCCTGTGCGAAAAGGCTCAATATTGAACTATTATTTTTACCGACCTATTCACCCAACCTCAATCTGATTGAACGGTTGTGGAAGTTCGTCAAGAAAAAATGCTTGTACTCGAAATACTATGATAAGTTTCCCGCTTTCAAGGCGGCCATCACCAACTGTCTCGACAAGCTGGATACCGATCACAAGAAAGAACTGACCCAGTTGATGACAACAAATTTTCAAACCTTTAAAAATGTTCAGGTCTTGACGCTGTAAGGTATATCCAGCACTATTATCCTGAAAGCTGTTGCCGTTGTGGAGGGCATCTGGCGATGGAAACCACACCGAGCCAGCGTCATCAGGTGTTTGACCTGCCGGAAGTCGCTTACCATGTAACGGAACACCGCCTGTATGCGGGTACGTGTACTTGCTGCGGGAAACGTCAGGTAGCTGAGTTGCCCGAAAACGTCCCCAGTGGGCAGATGGGAGCAGGATTGATCAGTTGGATTACCCTGATGAATGGGGCTTGCCGCCTATCCACGCGGCAAATCCAGTTACTGCTGGAAGAACAATGGCAGTTATCCTTCAGTAGCGGTGCGATCAGTGAAGCGACTGCACCCGTCAGCGGTTGGTTAGCGCCTTTATATGCGCAGGCAGGTGAAGCGGTGCGTAGCAGCCCGGTGGTAAACGCGGACGAAACCAGTCACTACCGTGGGCGCGAACGTGAATGGTTGTGGGTGATGTGTTCGCCGCAAGTGGTGTATTTCATGACGCATTACTCACGCGGCAAAGGCGCAGCGGATGAATTGTTGGGTGCATTCGATGGCATACTCGTAACCGACCAGCACGGCGGCTATAACCACCACCCCACTGAACGGCGGCAACTGTGCTGGGCGCATATCATCCGCAAGTTCAAAAAAATGGCACAACGTTACGGGCGTGCAGGCATCTTAGGGAAACGTTTACTGCGTCTGGCACGCCTGATTGTCCACTTGCATAACCGCAGGCTCGCAGGCGCTTACGCTGACAGACTCTACCGGCAACGCATGGATAAACTCCGCGAAGCCTTTCGGCAGACATTGGTAGCAGGTAGCGGCTTACGGCAAGCACAACATCCTGATAAGCCCACTAAAACCGCTAACCAGTGCCAACGTTTACTGGATGATGAGCTTATGTTATGGACATTTCTGCGTCATCCCGGTGTTCCTCTGACCAATAATGCCGCCGAACGTGCCATCCGCCCCTATGTCATCTGGCGTAAGACCAGTTTTTTCAGCCAATCTTTCCGGGGCGACCAATTCCGCCCGTTGATACTGACTATTGTGGAAACCTGCAAACGCCTAGGTGTCAGCGCTTACCGAATTATCCGCCAAGCGTGCCAGCAGGCACTGACCAAAAAACCAGTGACGGTGCGTTTGCCGATTCCTCCACCGCAAGTACTGAATCCGGTTACTGGATTTCTTGCCGCTTAAGGGGAGCTGTTCCGTGAACAGTTATACTTTGCCCGTGAATAGCTGTTGAATAATGAGAAGCCCTCAAGCAAAGTACGGCTGTTATTGGCAACCGGTCGTCCTTTCCATGATCCAGATAGACTTCAGCGAATCCGATCAAACCGCCTTGAATGAGGGGCGTTACCGCCATGCCCACCCTCGCGTCCGCCAACGGATGGAAGTGTTGTGGCTAAAAAGCCAGGGAATGGCGCATGGGGACATTGAACGGCTGGCACAGGTGAGTTCAACGACGGTCACCCGTTATTTGAAACGTTACCAACAAGGTGGGATCGCTGCCTTGGAACAACTGGATTTCCGTCGCCCAACCCGCCGGTTGGAACCTTTCCGTGAGCCCCTGAAGAAACATTTTGAGAAGCATCCACCGACCCGGATCAGTCAGGCGATCGCTGATATACAGCGCTTAACCGGCCTTGAACTCAAGCGGGAAGCCGTGCGGCTATTCCTGCATGACTTGGGTTTGTCCGTCAGGAAGGTGGGGATGATACCGGCGAAAGCCGACCCTGCTGCCCAGGAGACTTTTAAAAAAAGAGCTGGAGCCGCGTCTTGAGGAGGCCAAGGCCGGAAAACGCGCCGTTTTCTTTGTCGACGCCGCCCATTTTGTCCTTGCCCCGTTTCTGGGGTTCCTGTGGTGTTTCACCCGGCTGTTCATCCGCGCCCCTGCCGGACGCCAGCGCTACAATGTCCTCGGTGCGTTGAATGCAGTCACCCATGAACTGGTCACCGTGACCAATGACAGTTACATCAACTCCCAAAGTGTTTGTCAGTTGCTTCGGCAAATCAAGGCATTGGCCCTGGATGTCCCGGTGACCTTGGTGATGGACAATGCCCGTTACCAGCGCTGTAGCCTGGTACAAACATTCGCCCAAACACTCGGGATCGAACTGTTGTTCCTACCCGCTTATTCCCCCAACCTGAACCTGATTGAGCGCCTCTGGAAGTTTGTGAAGAAGGAATGCCTGTATTCACGTTACCATGAAAACTTTACCGCGTTTGCGCAGGCCATTGATGCCTGTTTGGCACAAACCCACACTACGCATAAAAAAGCCTTGGACTCCTTGCTGACTCTCAACTTTCAGACCTTTGAGGAATCTGCAATTATGGGCGGTTGAAGTATACAATTAGAGAGCATGATATGAACTTAAAAAATATGGCTCAATATGTGTTTCAGGGTCTTGTTTTCCCCGGCATTGCAAACGTGATGGATAGCGGTAAAGTTAGTCATTTTCGATAGCCAAGGAGAGGCTTTATGACCTCGCTCATCAGTATTTCCAGCCTGACCAGTGATGCCGCTTGTTTCGAGCAAGTCCGTTCCGTGCGTTGGCCTAATGGGGTGATTTGTCCGCACTGCGGTTCACAGGACACTATCCGTCGAGGCAAGGATGACACCCAGCAGGAACGCCAACGTTACCAATGTAAGGATTGCCAAAAGCGTTTTGATGACCTGACGGGAACGGTGTTTGAAGGTCACCATCAGCCGCTAAAAGTGTGGGTGTTGTGCCTGTACCTAATGTCGTTGAACTTGTCCAACCAGCAAATTGCTCGGGGTGTGAACAAAAGTGCGGTAAACCTCATGCCGCCTCAGCGGTGTTTCGCCAATAATGCTTCCATTGCTGGTTTCCCCGCATGACCCTCAACGCCAACATATCCGCCGCATTATCACTTTTCCACCATGCCCCCGATTTTTTTAAGCGTTGCTGGATGATGTAACGGTGTGCACTTTCTATTTCGCCCGACCCCACGGGCAATCCGAGGGATTTTGCTGTCGGGTAATCCAGTTGCTCAATGCGGTTGCTCAGGTAACGGTGACAAGCTCGTACTGGGGCGTTACTGTCTTCTACCGTTTCTGCTTCGAGGAAAGGTTTCAGTGTGTCGATGACCGCTTGAGCTTGACCATCCTGTAGGGCTTTTTTCTGTTTGGCAAACCATTTATCCTTGTCCTTGAGGCATGAACAGCTTGCGGATGCTGCTGATAGGTATTCACAAACATGATAAAAATCAATCAGGTAATGTCCTTGTGTGCCAAATTGTTCATCCACTTGACGGTTGATCCAGCTTGCCCCATCACCCACCGCATGGAGGAACGTGCTTTTTCCAAATCCAGCACGGCAGGCGGTGTCGAATAAGATTTTTCCAGCATCTTCTACCGTGCCACCGAATATTGCGCCAAACGTTGGCGTAGCACTGCCTTTGGCGTGGGCAAGACACAGGCGGGCTTCTTTCCAGCTTTCCTTTTTGCCTTTGCGCTTGTCGGGGGCTGTTTCGTCAATCTCGACGATGGGGATCATGCTGCCGTCCATTTCGGCAATGACATAGGCTTTTCCCAACGTGCTTGGATAGTCTTTTATCAACACTTGGGATTCATGGATGCGTTTGGCGTGACCTTCGGTGATGTGTCGGATGCTGCTGGATGCCAGCCGTATCCCGTAATGTTCTTCTAATTTATCAGGCACTTGAGCAAATGAACAGTCCGCCCCAAAGTCCGTCACCGCCCGTTGCAGCGGGAGCGAACAGCCTCGGCAAACAACCTCGGCACTCTGGCTAAAGGGGCGGACACGCTTGCCGGGAATCCGGTAGACCGGTTCGCTTATGTGGATTTTTCCGTAGGTCGTGTGCCAATGACAGTTTTTTTTCCACTCTTTACATACTTCCCAATGCCTTCTTCACAGGCTGGGGCTGTGCATTTTTCTACACGTTTGTTTGCCCATGCAGTGATCGCATCATTTCCCATTTGGCGCAGTTCTTCTATCACCCGCTGTTCGGCGTCTGCTGCTTTGATAATGTCATCACCGGCATTTTCAACCACCTCGATTAGCCCTTCCATCCGAGCTTTTAATGCTGGGTTGCGGTTCAAGGCTTCTAAAAGTTTTTGGTCGCGGGAGCTAACTGTCAACATGGGAAAGTCCTTTTTCTCTGGTTTTAGGGGATGCCATCTTAGTCTACAGGACACCGCACTTTTGTTCACACCCAATTGCTCGCGAATTGGGGTTGAACAAGGATGATGTTCAGGCGATGACGGAACAGTTACGGCGCGGTGTCGAGAAAAAAAACGCCAGTAAACCTGTCTGGGAATGTTGAGTTTGATGAACTCTACGTCAAGGCTGGACACAAGGGAAATCCCGAAGCCGTCGCGGATGCCGGGCGTGAAGGTCGCCGCCGCGCCCTGAAAGGTGCACCGGGGCGTGGGACACTGGAGAAAGACAACCCCCCCATCTTCGGCATGATCCAGCGTTCCGGGGAGGTGGTGATCCGTATGCTGGCGAATGTGAAACAGGCGACGATCAAGCCGTTGATTGTGGAAACGGTGGCAGCAGGTACGCTGGTGTACACCGATGAGTACAACATTTACAGCCGGTTGGAAGCTTGGGGTTATGCCCACAAAACTGTCAATCATGGTTCAGGTGAATATGCCCGTGACGAGGATGGTGGCGGTTTCCATGAGGTTCACGTCAACACGATGGAAGGTTTTTGGTCACTGTTGCGCTCATGGTTACGCCCACATCGGGGTATCTCACAAGAGAAACTGCCGTATTACCTTGCGTTCTTTGAGTCTTTACACAACATCAGAAAGCGGGGAAAAACTGCACTGCATTCCTTGCTTTCGCTGCTGCTGGGATAAGACCCTGAAACGCATATTGAGCCATTGATTTTTAGGCAGCTTCAGCATGTAACTTGACCCCAAGCGCACGGACAACCCTCATCATTGTGTCATAACGGGGTTTTGCGCCTGGGGTTAGGGCTTTATAAAGGCTCTCACGCCCAAGCCCTGAATCTTTTGCCAGTTGTGCCATGCCACGCGCACGGGCGACAGTCCTGACCGCCATCAAAAATGTATCTGGGTCTGGATCTTCTAGGGCTTCAGATAAATAAGCGGCAACAGTATCTTCATCATCAAGATAATCAGCCGCATCAAATGGGGTAAATTTTGTCATGGTGTCGAGTCCTTGGGCAGATTATTAGCCATCTCAATAGCCTTGGCTATGTCCCGTTGTTGGGTCGATTTATCGCCACCCAACAACAGCAAATAAACGACCTCACCATGTCGGGTAAAATAAAGGCGATAGCCGGGGCCGTAATGAATGCGCATCTCAGACACGCCCTCCCCAACAGGCTCACAATCACCGAAATTGCCTTGTTCGGCGCGTCCAAGCCGTAAAGCAATTTTGGCTTTTGCCTTCTTGTCCCTCAGATTGGATAACCAATCGTCAAACTTGTCTGATTTGAGGATGATGTTCATAGGGACGATTGTATCTGAATGGATACGGATGTAAAGAACTTTAAAATTGTGCTGGTATCCATCTTTCCCGCACATCAGTGTGGCGCACCAATGCATTAAAACCAGACTTTGAAGCTGGCACACTATTGACCCGCATCAGCGCACGACACACGTTGGGAAACAAAGAATGGGGCTGGCACTGAAGTTACCCGCGCATCAGCGCGGCGCACCATTCCATTCTTCTCTTTTTTGGGTTTGGCACGCTGTTTACCCGCGTATTAGCGCGGCAGATGAAAGATAAAGCTCTCATTTTTCGGTTTTTATACTTTGCCCGTGAATAGCTGTTGAATAATGAGAAGCCCTCAAGCAAAGTACGGCTGTTATTGGCAACCGGTCGTCCTTTCCATGATCCAGATAGACTTCAGCGAATCCGATCAAACCGCCTTGAATGAGGGGCGTTACCGCCATGCCCACCCTCGCGTCCGCCAACGGATGGAAGTGTTGTGGCTAAAAAGCCAGGGAATGGCGCATGGGGACATTGAACGGCTGGCACAGGTGAGTTCAACGACGGTCACCCGTTATTTGAAACGTTACCAACAAGGTGGGATCGCTGCCTTGGAACAACTGGATTTCCGTCGCCCAACCCGCCGGTTGGAACCTTTCCGTGAGCCCCTGAAGAAACATTTTGAGAAGCATCCACCGACCCGGATCAGTCAGGCGATCGCTGATATACAGCGCTTAACCGGCCTTGAACTCAAGCGGGAAGCCGTGCGGCTATTCCTGCATGACTTGGGTTTGTCCGTCAGGAAGGTGGGGATGATACCGGCGAAAGCCGACCCTGCTGCCCAGGAGACTTTTAAAAAAAGAGCTGGAGCCGCGTCTTGAGGAGGCCAAGGCCGGAAAACGCGCCGTTTTCTTTGTCGACGCCGCCCATTTTGTCCTGGCCACGTTTCTGGGGTTCCTGTGGTGTTTCACCCGGCTGTTCATCCGCGCCCCTGCCGGACGCCAGCGCTACAATGTCCTCGGTGCGTTGAATGCAGTCACCCATGAACTGGTCACCGTGACCAATGACAGTTACATCAACTCCCAAAGTGTTTGTCAGTTGCTTCGGCAAATCAAGGCATTGGCCCTGGATGTCCCGGTGACCTTGGTGATGGACAATGCCCGTTACCAGCGCTGTAGCCTGGTACAAACATTCGCCCAAACACTCGGGATCGAACTGTTGTTCCTACCCGCTTATTCCCCCAACCTGAACCTGATTGAGCGCCTCTGGAAGTTTGTGAAGAAGGAATGCCTGTATTCACGTTACCATGAAAACTTTACCGCGTTTGCGCAGGCCATTGATGCCTGTTTGGCACAAACCCACACTACGCATAAAAAAGCCTTGGACTCCTTGCTGACTCTCAACTTTCAGACCTTTGAGGAATCTGCAATTATGGGCGGTTGAAGTATATAACCAAAGCAACCAATACTTGCAGCGTGTAACCGAGTGCTTCAGCACGAGGCAATAGGAGCTATGACAAACCCAGTCCGGTTAAGGACATAGGTAGGATGTGAACAACATCCTCTTGATTCAATCATCTGCTTTTATCCAGATAACGTATATACCCAAATTACGCTTATATGGCGTTCTAAGCCATTTTCCACTAGACCATGTAGGGTAGGATAGGTTGGTGCAGGTTATCGCCATTTAATGCCCTTATCGTGCGTAATTCTGTTCTTATCTTTGACGTTTGTATTCTCGTCTCAATCGTTTTGGGTCTATGTACCCAAAGTTCACATTTGGTAACGGTACAATCTTCTACTTGTTGTCTCCATGTACCAGCACCAGCGTTAGCTGGATCATAAATGCAGCTTTTACGTAAACGGTCATTCTAGCCCGTCGTTGATATCCGCAAACAAATCCGAGCGCAATGGCTTATCCGCAAACCGTTGTTTCCAACATCTTGGCGTAAGGTCTTGCACCTGAGAAGCGGGATGCTCACTAACGCGCAACAGAACATCCATCAGATAGACATACGGGTTAATGTCATGCAGGCGGCAGGTGGTGATCAGGCTTTGGATGATGCCCACGTGTTCCGCGCCGAGTTCTGTCCAGCAGAACAACCAGTTTTTCCTGCCCATGGGGATGGGCCGCAGGGCGCGTTCGATGTGGTTGGTATCCATTGGCACGTCGGGATCTTCCAGAAACACGCGCAGTTCGTGTTCGCGGCGGATGACATAACCAAGGGCTTTGGTCAGCGGGTTGGAGGGGATTAAATCGGTACGTTGTAATTGGGTTTGGCACCATTCAAAGAACTGGTCGACCAACGGCTTGCTGTGGGTGAGGCGGTAGGTACGTTTGGCTTCCCCGTCGAGTTTTTTCTCGTTAATCTGGGCTTCGTGCTGATAGAGTGCCGCGATAGTGTCAAGGGCTTGGCGTACTGCTTGTGGTTCAGCGGTTTCGGCGGCAATGAAGGTGCGACGGCTGTGTACCCAGCATTGGGCATGGGTAATCTTGTCATTGGCGTTGACGTAACTGGCATAAGCACGGTAACCGTCGCTGAGCAGTGTGCCGCTGAACTGTTGGCGAAGAGTCTTTTCAATGTGTTGCCGCCCACGGCTGGCGGAGAAGGTGAAGACGATTTCGTCCTGATCCCCGTACAGCGGCCAGAAGTAGCCTTGCTTCATCTTGCCGTTGCCTGCGGGGCTGGCTTTGATGGGGGTTTCGTCCATCGCCAGCAGCTTGCTTTGCAGTACACTGGCGAGTTGCGCTTCGGCAATGGGTTTGAGCAGGTCGATGGCACGTTTCACCGCATTGGTCAGCGTCGTGCGGCTGAGGGTGATCCCCGCTTGGGTCAGGCGTTGGTGCTGGCGGTACAACGGCAGGTGGTACTGGAACTTGTCCACCAACATCCCCACCAAAAAGCTGACATCGGTGACACTACGTTCCAGCACGTTGGCGGGTGCAGGGCTGGGAAGTGGTGGGTTGCTGAGCGAAGCCGAAGCACTGCCCTTACGTTTGATGACCGGGCGCTCGTATTGCAGGATGAGGTAGCTGGCAGGGCGTTGCGCCACCCGATGGGTCACCTGGGTGCCGATCACCTCATACTGGTCAGCCTCTTCCCCCTGAAGTTCCGGCGGGGTGAGGTGAATCACCTTGACCGGGACATCGGCGGTAAAGCGTAACCCGCTGTCATTCACGCAGTCATCCGGGCGCAGCTTGGGGGCTTTACCGCGTTGGTAGGTGACGGTAATGCTTTCACCCTCGGGTGCGGCAACCGGGGCGGCGGCGGGGGCAAACAACGGCAACTGCGCCACCGGTATCTCAACCGGACGCTTTTCCGATTTGCTGCCAAAGACATGTTGCCTGAACCACGCCAATTGGCGTTTCAATTCAGCTATATCCTGTTTCAGGGCAGCATTTTCCTCACGCAACGCCAGCATTTCCGCCACAATCGGCGGCATGGGAACGCTGGTGTCAGACGGGGTGGATGGCTTTAAAATCATGGGCTTATTGTACCAGAATGTGGCTGCACAGGATACTGGTAACGCTTGAATTGTCTGGATTTTTGCACCTCAATGCCCGCCAAAATCAACTGCAAATCCGTCCGGGTCAGTTCGCGCTGCCCGCTGGTTGTCGGCTGCACCCGGTATTGGCCCTGCTCCAGGCGTTGGCTCCATAAGCAATAGCCGCTGGGTTCAAAATAGAGGATCTTCATCTGGGTTTTACGTAGGTTCACAAACACGAAATAATGCCCACTCAGGGGATTTTGCCCTAACTGGTTTTTCACCAAAGCGGTCAGCCCCGTAAAGCTTTTGCGCATGTCGGTGGCTTGGGTGCATAGCCAGATGCGGGCGGTGGCTGCGGGGGCAAACATCAGCGTTGGCTCAGGCGTAGTTCAACACCATTCCCCAAACTCAGCACAATGTGCCAGCCTTGCCCCAGCGCGGCATGACCCGCCGATAATGCTCCCAAGTCGATGAAGGTATTGGCGGGAACGGCTGGTTCCTCCACGCCATCTGCGGAGCGTAGACGCTGCCGCCATTGGCAAAAACTGGCGTAACCGATACTGTGCTGTTCACAAAATGCCGGGGCGGATAAGCCGCTGGCTTGCCATTGGCTAATGAGGGTTTGCCATTCGCTGGCGCGGCGGTGAGGGCGTTTCATTGAGGTTTCCTTCGGTTGTTCAGGTTGGAAACCAGTTTAGGACGTGGAAATCGCGAGGGCTAGACGTGCTGAAATGGTCGCTTACGCTTTTACAAAATTTATCTACTGATAGCCTTAAGCTCATAATTTCCCCAACAGCTCTAATTCTTCTTATACTGGCTTCTAAGCCATTTTTTCCTATACAAGCTACCCTAAGATACCCTCGTTGCTTTAAACGCAACAGAGGGCAATACAGAGCGTTACCTATTGTGTTACACACAATATCTGTCAATACTTTTTCAATTATTCTTGAGTAGTATTTTTAAGCTCATCAATTTCCACTCAACAGTCATAAGTTCTCCCCATTCCCCCAAGCAGCACGAAATCCCTTAGAGTAGGCGTTACCAGCGACCTATTATCCAAGGGACATCATGCTAGTTGATCTATACCAGAGCCTTCACCACTTTAAAAGTGAATTTTCGCGCCAGCGAGCATGGCTATTGTTTTGCGCCATCATCCTGAGCTTTTTAGCGGCGACCGAGATGAGCGGGGTCACGTCGATGTGCCGTTACTGGTTATCGGATGAACGGGGCTACCATCGGTTGCTCCATTTTTTTCGTGCCGGGTCTTACCATCCTGAGCGGTTACGGGCGAGCTGGCAGCGGTGGGTGTTGTCCCATGCGCCGCTGGTTGAGGTGGCGGGGCGTTTGGTGGTGCTGGGCGACCATACCCATGTGGTTAAGGATGGTGGGCGGATGCCGGGGGTCGTTTCCTTGCGGGAAACCTCGGAAACCCAAAGCAAACCGGACTATTTCCGGGGGCAGTGTTGGGGAGCCGTGGGGTTGTTGGTGGGGAGCCTGTCCGCCTGTTTCTGCCTGCCGCTGAGTTTGCAAATCCATCAGGGGTTTCGGCATTTGGGGGAAGAGGATGCTAACGACCCGACACTCAAACTGGGGACACGGGTGGTGCAGATGGCGTTGTCGTTTGCGCAGGTGAATGACCGCCCGGTGTGGCTGGTGCTGGATGCGTTCTTTGCCACGGCTTCGGTGTTCCGGCTGGCACGCTCGGTTTGGTCGGTGGCGTTACAACAACCACTGGTGCAGGTCATCACCCGCGCTAAAAAGAACTATGTGGCCTACTTCCCTGCGCCACCCAAACCGCCGGGAAGGCGTGGGCGGCAACGCCAGTACGGGATGAAGCTGGTGTTGTGGGAAGCCTTTGACCATGCTGATTTTTTCCGTGAAGTGACCCTGTGCATTTATGGCAAGGAGGAGTCGGTACGCCTGATGTCCCATACCCTGTGGTGGAAACCGTTAGGGCAGCCGCTGCAATTTGTCTGGGCAGTCACTTCCCGTGGCCCCATCCTGCTGATGTGTTCGGATTTGGTGCTGGACGCGGAAACCATCCTCACCCTGTACTGCCGACGCACCCGGATTGAAACCTTGTTTGATGCCCTGAAAACTCAACAGTCGTGACATTCCCCCAAAACCAAGCATGATGTTAGGCAGCAGCCTTACTGAACTGCTGTTTTAACACCTTGATTATGGGTATTTTCCCGCTGTTAGCGGTTCATGTTTGCCTATCATCGTCCTCATCGCCGTTGACGGCCGCGTTAATTCGCCACCAGAAGGCTTTGGGGGGAGAGCGCAGTAATTGCCGTGCCAGTAGTGGTGCTAAAATCTGTCGCACGGTGTTCTCGGAAGGCAATTCACGGGAACGGGTGCGCAAATACAAGACCTGCTGCTTCCAAAGCCCCTCATGGTACTTGAGGGAAAACAGTTGTAGCAAACCGGTGGCGATGCAGGCACACAACACAAAGGTTTCCATTGCCTGCCAGCAGGCCACCACCGTGGGGAGGTGCTGTGCTTGGGGGGCTTTGAGATGCCGATTGGCGGTAGGTCGCCGGGAATGGCGCGGCAGGTAACGGCTCCAGAAGTGGAAGCGGAATGCGCCCATGGTATTTTTCAGGGGCAACAGTCCAAATTTTTCAGTTTTTGGGGCTTGGTGTTGTCTGTCACGCATCAGCGCACTGTGAACGATTGGGCAAGCACCAATCTCGGTAGATCAATATGACCACCGCATTTTGTTAGCAATGGATAATCTCTCTATTTTGGTCGCTCAATCTGGCACGACCTGTCACGCATCAGCGCACCGTGAACGATCAAGCAACCACCAATCTTGGTAAATCAACGTAGCCACCGCACTTTGTCGGCAATGGATAAACTCTCTGTTTTCGGTCGCTCAAGTTGGCGTTGTCTATCACGCATCAGCGCACCGTGAACGATCAAGCAACCACCTCTTTGGGCAAATAATCGTAACCACCGCATTTTGTCGGCAAGGGAAATCCCATCTTTTTAAACGCTCTCAATCTGGCGATGCTTTTTGTTTTTGCCCCACGCCAACGTCTGAATTGACGGGCGCGGCGGGGAGTAGAAAGTAAGAATCGCGGGCTGTCACCGCGTCCGTCGTCGAATGACTTGTTGGCTGAGCCACTTGCAAAATTACATTTTCAGCGTGAACCTTCCTTCATCTGAAGGAAAAAAGAAGTGTGGGCTGCCGTTTTCGGCGATAATAGAAGCGTCAAAACAACCATTAAGCCCACGCTATGAATTCTACCGAACGCGCCCTGATTGCACAACGCTGGAGTTTGCTGCAAATTGAAATACTGCCTTGCTTCAATGATGCCTTTGGCACATTGACCCCCAAGCTTGAAAAGCTCATTCACGTACTGGAGCTGACGCGCATTGAAGATTTTGTGCGCTCTTTTCGTGATGGGTCTGGACGGCCAGCGACGGAGCGATCTTGGTTTGCCAATGCTTTTGTCGCCAAAAGCGTGCTCAATATTGTCAATACGCGAGCACTCATTGACCGGCTGCAAAACGATCGCTCCCTGCGACGCATCTGCGGGTTTCCCCTGACCAAGAAACTGCCTTCCGAATCCACCTTTTCACGTGCCTTCGCTGAATTTGCTGAACAGCGTTTAGCGGAACGTGTGCATGAAACGTTGGTGAAAACGTATTTGGGCGATGCGCTGATCGGCCACCTGTGTCGGGATTCAACAGCCATTGAGGCACGTGAACGGCCTGTTGCCGAGGAAAAGCCAAAGAAAAAACAAGGGCAAACACGGATTCAGCGCCAACGGGAACAGTCACTTCAGCAAGCACTCGATGAGATACCGGTTCAGTGTAACCGGGGGACGAAGAAGAATGCCCAAGGCTACAAGCACAGTTGGAACGGCTACAAACTGCATATCGATACCGCCGATTGTGGTGTCCCGATAGCAGCCATTCTGTCTTCCGCCTCCTTTCACGACAGCGGGGCAGCCATCCCACTCTCTCAAATCAGTGCCCAACGTGTCACCAGTCTCTACGACCTGATGGATGCGGCCTATTGCAGTGCTGATTTGCACGAATACAGCCGTCATCTGGGGCATGTCCCTCTGATTGATCACAATCCTCGCGGCGGACAGAAAGAAGCGTTTGAACCTGCTGATGCCGAGCGTTACAAAATTCGCAGCACCGTAGAACGAACCAATGCCCGCCTGAAGGATGAATTTGGTGGTCGGAATGTGTGGGTGCAAGGTGCGCAAAAAGTTTACAGCCACTTGATGTTTGGGATTTTGGTGTTGAGTGCTGATCAACTGATGCGTGTCTTGTTATAAAGCGACTGGGTTTGAAAAAACACGGGAAGACTGACTGAAAAACAGGAGCAGTCGCATCGGTATGGGTGAAATTTAGCAAAAGTTACGGTAAAACTGAAAAAGCTCAGGTTTCGTTGGTCAAATTGAGTAAAAAATCGGCTGAATATGCGGCGTTCGGTCAATGCTGAAAATTGAGCAACTCAGTTTGTCGGATTTTGCAAGTCGCTCCATATTTGTTTGGGATTTTATTTTTATCAACTTCATTACTTGCTTTGTTATGTGTCTCTGTGAAACGCCCACTCTCTGCAAAAGCAATAACTGGAAATGATAAAACAATTAAAGATAATACAATGTATTTGTAAGTCATCAATTTATCAATCTCTTGATGTTTTGAAAATCATTCTGGATATTCGTATTGATTATTATAGTAATCGCTGTAAGTAAATCTGAATCTTATCTTGTTTTTTAACCCTGGGTTTTCTTGTGGTTTGTATTCCAATATGGGGATGTTTTCATCTTTTGCTATAGGTTCTTTAGTCCCTAGAAAAGTTGTAGTATATTCTCCCGATATGTCTAATGAATTTGTGATGTATTTGAATTCATTATTATTATTAATCTTTGTTTCTTTGTTATTTACTATAACATACAAATCACCGAATTTTGCTGACCCGAACCCTTTATTGATAATTCCAAATTTTCCATTTTTATCATCATAATCAATTGATAGATCAGGGGCTATTGATGTTTCGTTATGTGTTTTTGTTATATTTGTTTGCCATATTGATATGCTGGCTTGCCAAACTGAAATAAGAATTGCAAGTATGGAAAGCACCAAAGAAATATTTTCTTTTGAGAATAATGCCATTGGAATGAAGCCTCATTTGTAAAACTAACGTCATGTGTGACGGGCGCGGCGGGGAGTAGAATGGGCGATAGACGCGGGCTGTCACCGCGTCCGTCGTCGATGTACTCGTTAGATGATTTTAATTAATCTTATTAGCTCTTAATTGCATTGCCTTTTTGCTAATGCTCTCGATACTCTCATCATCGTCTATGTTTTGTCGCCATTTAGTGTAATCAAAAGGCTCTCTTTGAATAAGGGCTATAAATCTCTCCATCTCAATATCACCTAAATATTGAGCAAGAACTTGAACCCCTTTTACTCTTATCTCTGTATCAGTAATCATGCCAGCACCTCCCTGATAAAATCAATTGGGTCTTTTATCTTAATGGCTTGAACAAGATTGGCTTTTTTAATTATGCCAATATCTGTGGTTAAAAAGTAATTTGCATTTGCTTTGATAGCGCAAGCTATATGTAAAGAATCAAACTTTTTTAAGCCAAGCTGATTTATTGATTGTGCAAGGTTAATTACAGTTTCATCTTCTTCTATATCAGCTTGAGCATATAGTCTCCATTTGCCAATTTGTTCTTTTCTTTCTTTAAATGGATTCTTATTGTTTTCGTAATCCAAGATATAAGACCAAATAAGATCGTATATGCCTGAGCGAATATCTTCTTGTATTTTTAATTTTGCTTCAGATTCTAATAATACTTTGAGATTTGATTGATCATCAAATGGTCGATTAAACATGCAATTATCAAGATATAGCTTCATTTTTAAGCTGTTCTCTATTAAAAAAATTAGCCTCTGAGTATATCACATCACTCAAATTGTTGTTATTTTTGAATAATCCTTCTATGCTGTTGAAAACGTATAGGTTTTTTTGGTTTTGGTGATCTAACGTCTCGTGTGACGGGCGCGGCGGGGAGTCGAATGACCGGAGTCGCGGGCTGTCACCGCGTCCGTCGTCGACACACTCGTTAGCCAATCAATTGAAATTATTAAAATTATCTTCTCTTTGTATACGTTTGGTTAGCACGGCATATCGTCAAAACCCTGAAAAATTGGGTTGACATCAATTATACAAATTTTTTGTCTGATACTAGTGGCTTGCTAGCTTTCTTTTGCGATGTCAATTAATAGCATTTTTCAGAAAACTAGAGCATTTGTTATTACTCCCAACATCAAAAACCACGAGATTCTCTGAGGAGCGCGTTATCGAAGTATATACGATTTCTGGATCATCATCCTCGCTCATCACGTAAAAAACAGTTTTTGACTCAAGCCCTTTATAACTATGAATAGTAGAAAGCTTTATTAAACCGCTATTTGCATAAAAATGGTTCTTTTTTGCCCGTCTAACCCTTTCGACATCTTCTTTGTTTTGATTTACAAGTGTGTTTATTTCTTTTTCATTTAACTTATTTATTTCATCTACACTTTTATTTGTGCACGCAGCTAACTCTTCATACGTTTCGAACATGCAGTGCGTTTTCTCACCTTTTATCCATAACTCGTTTAACTGCCTAACCAGCGAAATTTTTGAAGATAAAATAACCATATCATTTGGGTGTAAATCGTAACCTCTGATATAGCTATTTATTGATTCAAACACTAATTCTTTCCATCCATCCACTGTAGTCTCCTCATATTTTAGTAAACTAAATCCGATGCTCATTTGAGTGGGTCTTACATCAGTTAATTCTATGTCTGAATGCTTTTCGACAAGGAATTTTAGTTGAAAATCTTTAAATAGCTGATTTAGAGGAGAATCCAAGTTCGTTCTATAAGATCGAGTAAGCTTAGTCCACCGCCCAAAACCTTGGGCTATCACGGGAGACCTAGCAAAGTCCGTTTGGTAAATATTCTGAGCCTCGTCTCCGAATAGAATCATCTCACCATCTTCTTGAAGGAAATTATCTCGAATGATCTTGACCCATTCGGATTGATAATCTTGTATCTCATCAATAAGAATTGTTTGATACTTCGCCACATCAATGCCTTGAAAGACATCGACAAGATAGAGTTTTTCTATTCCATACTTTTCAATTAACTCACCGAAATCTTGCCCCGTATTATTGACTTGAGAGTTGAAAAATTGATGATAATTGGATATTTCAAAAGATGAAAAATCTCTATTTCCCTGAATATCGCTAATTTTGTCTCTGATGTAGTTTTTTAGTGTAATATTGAATGTCAATATAAGAACAGTTGAATTATGCCTTTGAAAGGCATTTATAGCACGCTGAGATAAAATAGATGTTTTTCCACAGCCAGCGACACCTTTTATTTTTCCTTTTTTCTTTTCACTATTCGTTAAAGATAACTGCTTATTGTCAAATTTGATTGGTATTCCTTGATTTAGAGTATGTTCAGGTGGGTTAAATCTTCGCTTGAAATCCCGATAAACATTATCGTCAAATAGCACATGTTTAGAATTTTGATTGATCTTTTTCACCAGGTGAGCTAGTCGATCATGACCAAAAGACATATTTTTATCTCTTTGCAGATTGCGCTTCTTTCGAGCTAGGAACTCACTTGCCTTCTCGTAAGAATCAAAAGCTATTTTCTTTTCCTGTACAGCCTGATTTAGTCTCGACTGCTCCTCTTTCTGCCTTTCTTCTGCTGGAGAGTAAAGTGAATCAATCTCACGTTTATCTGCACTGTGAAAATATACAAAGCAGTGAACCAGATTATAAAAGTTTGGGTTTGTGAGTCTTGATAAGCCAACTACTGGCAAATGCAAGTCGTAAAGGTTCTTTTTATATCGAAAAGCTTGAGATTGCGGCGATGCTTTGTTTGATGATTTATAACCATCAAAAACTTTCCACTTGTTATTTTCTGTAATTTCATAATTTTTTAAATCCCAGTCTTTGACTTCAATTATGAACGCGGAGCAATGCTGCTTCAAGATAATAAAATCAGGTCTATCGCCATCTAGGTAGGGATTAAAAAACACCTCATAGGTGTCATCAAGGTTATCTTTGAGAAAACTTAGCAAATGCAATTCCCCGTGGGTTGGTGGAACCTTAAGGCGCTGAATATTTTCTAGGTCGGGGCAAATAATAGCCATTTTCCAATCACTTCAAATTTTTTCGTCGATTTATGTATAGAACCGTGAGCCTACCAAAAGCTAACGCCTCGGTTGACGGGCGCGGCGGGGAGTAATCAAAACGGAGTCACGGGCTATCACCGCGTCCGTCGTCGATGTGCTCGTTATACTTTTTTATGTTTTTAGTAGTAGTTGTTTCTTATAAACTTAAGCTGTTTAATATCATAATTTGATTTACTCTTTTGATTCTGGAGTTACTATTTCTTTTCCTAAAATTTCATGCAGGGAGTAATATGTGTATTTGGCATTATTTCTTTCCGGGCGAGGCAAGTGTTTTAATTTTATATTTTTATTTTCTGAAAGAATATATAGTTTTTTCTCAACATCTGAACTATGTTGATAGTTTGTGTCAGCTATATAATTCTTTAATCGTTCGATTGTTCGCTTATTTAAGTCTAAATCATATAATCTATCAGTGCTATCTTCATCTGCTCTATCGAATATTACTATTTCATCAAGTTTATATAACATATCCATTTGTCCACCGCCAGACTCTCGGAAACATATAAAAATAGACTTCTTATAATTATATGGTGTAGTGTTTGGACACTCATATATTAAATGCTTTTTTACAAAGTCGATACTTTTTCCGGCAGGGATTGAAAGAACTTCTTTTTCATAGTAATTCATCTCTTTTGATACTCCGATTAGAAAACTATAGTAATCCATCATAATTTTATTATTGTTTATATCTTTTGTCAGAAATATTGAGATAAGAGATGTTATTTCTGTCCAAGTAACTGATGTAGTATCTTTGCTTATATGTTTATACTTTGTAATAATTATGGGTTTTAACTCATAGCTCTTGTTTAGTTTTAGCTCTTCGTGGTTGTTATAAAAGTTAATTTGTTTGCTTATTTTGTTTAAAGAAGTAGAAATATTTACTTCTTTTGCCTCAATGACAAAAGCTATGTTTAATTTCGGTTTTTTAATAAGAATTAAAATATCAATTCTTTTGCCTGATGAAGTAAAAGCCTCTGCAATTATTTTAATTGATAAAATATCTTTTTCATTAAGATATGAACTTCTTGTTTGACAAAATTTATTTAAAAAAGCCAGACAAAACCTGTGATTTTGTGAAAAAAGATATGCTAATCCTTTAGTCTGTTTTGTTTCGCCGTCTCCCGAAATTAAATCAAAAATAGATGATTCTATTTTGGTTTTTGTATTTTTATATACTTGAAATGATAGCTTCATTTTAGTGGGTATAACGTCCAGCATGACGGGCGCGGCGGGGAGTAAGTCGTTAAAAATCGCGGGCTGTCACCGCGTCCGTCGTCGAGAATCTTGTTAGATTGCTATCTTCCAAAGGTCGATGCATTCTTTTGCTAAGTCTTGATTAATATTTTCGTTATTTGCCATTAATTCATAATCATAAACTTGTTCTCGAATTTGTGCTCTGTTTTTACTTGTAATGAATATTGACTTATTAATGGCTTCAATGCATTTTTCTTTTTTATTAAGAATAAGATATGCTGTTGCTATATTGTAGTATGACCATACTAAAGTAGTCCCCCTTTCTATCTCTTCTTTTGTTAGGACAACGCCTTCATGACAATATTCACAGGCTTTTTCGTAGTTGTCTTGCATTAATAGAGATTTGGCTACACCTATTACGGCAGTAGGATTTCGAGATATTTCAAGTGATTTTCTAAATTCAGCTTCAGCAGTTATAAAGTTCTTCTTTTTATAATAGCAGTAAGCCAAACTATTTTGGGTAGGTGCTCTCTTTGCTAATTCTAATGATTTTTTGTGTTGTTCGATAGCATTGTCATATTTTTCCATTCTGCGATAACTTTCAGCCATAATATAAAATGCTCTGTAGGGGGTGGCCGAAAGACTTACAGCAAGTTGAGCTATATCAATAGCTTTTTCATGTTTTTCTTGTCCGCTGTAAGTACTTAGGCATAAGTTACTCGGAACTTTGCAATCGTAACCGATTGATTTGTAAGGGGTGGTTTTTCCGAAAAACTTTTGCATAAGTACTTAACAGCGTGCAAGTAAGCAGGTGGCTTCATAGTCGTTTGGATTGATAGTTAATATATCGGTAAGCATATTAATTGCATGTTGCAAACTGCCAGTATTAAAACTTGATATTGCCTCATTTAATAGATAGATTGTTTTAAATATATCGCCACTTTCTTTTCTCAATTTGTTTTTTAATAAGGAAAGTTCATCTTGAACCTCTTGTCTTGTACTTTGTATCTGTATTATCTCACTTCTAATTTTTGATATTTCCTCACTCATTGCTTCTTTGATATTTTTGAAATTTGAGAATTCTCTTAGCCCTACAGCTCCAGCTATAATAAACAAGACTGCTAGTGCTGAAAAAATCATTGCAGACCAGTCAATAATCTTTGATGCTAATTCGATATTTGTCTTAGATTCTTCTAGAAGTTTTGTATTTGTATCTTGAAGTTCTTTATACTTTTGCTGGTTAATTTCATTAGCACTGCTAGTATTTATTTCTTCCTTGATGAGATCTTCTGCAATAGCTATGTTTAAAATCATTGGAAAAATAAAGACAAGCAATATCTTGGAGAAATGCTTGATTAATTTCATTATTAATTTTTCCTTTTTCAGTCTTTTGAGGATGCTTTGGTCGGGTTTTGCAATCTAACGTCTCGTGTGACGGGCGCGGCGGGGAGGAGGGTGGTTGGAGTCGCGGCCTGTCACCGCGTCCGTCGTCGACACACTCGTTAGACTCTTTAATGCTTAATCAATTTTGGTTGCTGTTCAATTAGTTGTTTGTCATCAAGTGATAGCTCAGCCACATGAAAATGCGCCAAGTGATTTTCTATGAATAGTTGTCCTTTCTCTGCTAGTTGACTTATGCTCTGATTTAAAAGTTTAATATCATTATTTAACTCAATTAAGAAACTTTGTGCTGTATCAATAATATTAGATAGTTTTTTATCCACTGCATTAATTAAAATTTTCTTTGCAATTTCATTTCCTTCAAAACTACTTTCAATTCTAGCTAAGTCTTTCATGGCTTCTTCTAATGCTAAATCTTGAAGTTCTTTATATTTCAAGGTTTTATCGTAACTACTCAGTCTATCCAAAAACCGCTCTGAGAGACTCAAACGGATTTCGCCCCTGAAGCTTGTCGGTTTCCCACACGGAACGGATAACACAAAAAGCCTCCGCACCGCCCATTGCGCGGAATCCACCCGCCACCTTGAGTTTAACTTTGACGGGTCGAACGGCTCGTTCAGCCAGATTGTTGTCAAACGGTACATCAAACCGCTGAATGAACTGCAACACCGAATCCTTGAAGTCACGTAGACGGCATAACAAGTTTCTGGCGGGGTCTTGTTTGGCTTTGCCTTGTTTAGGGTTGATTTTAGGTTGTTCAGGGAAAATCAACAGTCCGTGATTCACCCATTGGTCATAACGTTGCTTGAGTTCAGTCATTTGCTCCAGTGACAATGCCGTTTGTTGCGCGTCTTTTGCTTGAGCTACTGCGGTCTTAGCATCAATCAACACCTGTTTGAGTTGTGCAGGCCATTGATGTTTGAGGGTTTCATCAAAGTAGTTCAACTCCCGCAGCAGATGCGCCCCACAAAGGCTGTGTACCACCTGATCAAAGCGGAAATACGGTTTCCAATGGTCATGAACCGCAACGCCTTGGAATACCGGCAGGATTCCCGCCGCTGTCATGGCCTCGTATCCGCGCCGTGCATGGGCAGTGTAGTAAACGGCTTCGGGTGTTGCGGCTACATGCAACCATTGGGTTTTGCCTTGCGCCCGCATTCCGCTTTCATCAAAGTGAGCCACGTCACTGCTACTAATGGTGTTCTGAATAGCTGTATAAGTGGCCGTCAGGTTTTCACTCGCCTGACCGATCCAGTGCTGCACACTGCCATCGGAAGGCTTAACACCGTATTGGTCGAATACAATCTCGCTTGCCCGTGACAGCGAAATGAAATGACCTTGTACCAAACCCACCGTATAGGCCTTTAAACGTGCGCCGTAACTGATGTAAGGGGCGAGTGTTGCCGGGTACTCGCCTTTATGAACCTTGCCACAACCACACGTGCAAATCAGTTGGCGGTGTTCCGTGACCACGATTTGGGGTTCGGGAATGTCCCACTGTTGCCGACATTCACCTGTCTCAATCAGGGCTTCGGTTAGCGGCAAACCACAGTCGCAATGCCCGGCAACACCGTAATATTCCACGTGATCGGGTGATGGGTGCATCACGAGGCTATGCCCTTTATGACCTGGCTGACCACCTTTTGGGCGTTGTCCAAGCTGACGCGGCTGTGCGGGTTGGCGTTTCAGTCCATCCGATGACGGGGGCTTGTGTGAATTTTTACTGTTTTTGTTGAGCTGTGCTTCCAGCTCATTCACGCGGGCGGTCAACTGATCAATGCGGTCAAACAGCGTCAACACTAACTCCACCAATTCGGCGTGGCTTAACTGCTGGAGACTTTCTCGTGTTGGGCGGGGTAGCTGGTTCATATCGATAGTGTAGCTGATTTTTTAGGAGACTGAGTAGTTACGTTTTATCATATACTAATTCTTGCGCACGCTCTCTCAGTTCTAATTGCATATGACCAATAGCATTAGTTGCATTAACATTTAGTTTTGTTAATTGCTCTTGATAGCGCATTATTGCTTCTGAAACTCTTTCCATTCTTTGAATTTCTTGATCTTTTTTCCACTCATCAAGCTCTATAAGGATTTTTTTAATTCCAGTTTCTTTTTTTATCGTTAAATTTGCTTCTACTTCGGTTTCTCTTATTCTAAGCTCTGAATCTAACTCTTTTTCTTTGATTCTAATTTCTGAGTCAGTTTTTATTTTTAATGTTTCGAGTTCAACATTTCTTTCATGTTCTGAATTTCTTGCTTGTTCTTCACGGTCATGTTGCCTTTGTCTAGTTGTCTCATGTCTTTCGTGTTCTCGTTTCTTTAGTGGTTCTCTTGTCCAATCGGTTAATACTTCAATAGGCTTTAAAATAATATCACCAAGTTTTGCTAATTTATCTAAAATACTCATCTTTTTTCTCTTTCCAATCTTAAAAGCTCGCGGTTAAATAGAGCATTGTCTTTTTGATGTATATATATTAACTTTTTGTAGTTTGCATCTGCTTTATTAGCCACTGATAGCAGCGCACCTAGCATCTCCTTTTTTTCTTTTAATAATTCAATAAAAATTACATCATTGTTTTTAATAGATGTTTCATTCTTACTAATCAAAGCAAGCATTTGCCCCATGAATTTTTTTATAAAATCATCCGAAACAATTGTATCGGGTAATTTATCAAATATGTTAAAATGAGAGTCTAGCCAAGACATAAAGTACTTATCTATAGAAATTTGCATTAACTTTTTGTTTTCTTCATAACGAAACATTGCGTCATATATTTCTATATTTTCACTTTTAAAATCATCGACAAGACTCTCTCTTGCTTTTTTAAAAATTGCTAGTAATATTTTTAACTCATCACGACTCATCTTGTTGGAGAGTTTCCAGTGTTATCAATACTGACTTGTTTTGCTTCAGATTTTGCTTCTCTTCTGATTTTCCCTATCATATCAAGAGTATTCTCTTCAATTAAACCACTACTTAAGTCTAAACTTTTAGTATAGCTATCGACTAACTCTTTTAGCCAAATAGATGCTACATTAGTGTCAACTTGAGATGACTCTAATGCACTTGAAACCTCTTTTAATGTTTCAGAAAAGAATTTGGCTCTTTCTTTTCTCAAGTCTTCTTGTAAAGAGCCTGCAAACTTAATTTCTTCTTTATATGTTTTTATTAGTTCAAGATAGTTTTTCTCATATTCATATAATACCGCCAGCTTGGCTTTTAAATTGGTAAGGTCAGTATACTGACCAACTCGTAAGGTTATAGTTTTTATAAGTGCGGCTTTTGCATTAGAGTCTATCTCTGAAGTGCTGAAAACGTCGTCAAGAATTTTTTGAAGATCGGACTGATTCACTAAATTATCCTTTATGTTTTGTTGATGAAAATTATGGTTTTTGGGAGTCGTTTTTGGGTAAAAATCTTCATTTTCACGTCCCCAATTATCTAAGAAAGCTTTTTTTAAGTCCATGAGATATTAAGTCTAACGTGCAGCTTGAGCCGACGCCGGAGCGCGCAGCGCGGAGGGAACCCAAAAGCGTAGCTTTTGGGCGGTCGGCTCGAAGCGTTTGTTAGCCATTAGAGCCACTCTCAAACTCTGCTTTGAGAGCTAAGTAGTCTTGGTAACGCATCTGCCGCATTTCGTCCTCAGTAAAAGGACTTTCCTGAACCTTAGAGTCTGAGCGGTAACGCTTTTTGGGTGGCGTTGGGGTTATTGTTTCGACAACCTCGATGGTGACGACGCTGCCAACTTTGAGATCGAGTTTTGGCCACCGAAAGTGGTGACGAATATCTTCCTCATTAGGAAGCGTCAGGCCACCAGAAGACAACTCTATATATCCGTCTCGAACCTTCGAGTCTGGTTCGTTACGCATTGCCAGGACCTCAGCCCTGACTAACGACCAGTCTTCCACTCCGGCGGTAATTAGTGCTTTTCCATCAAGCGATAGTTTGAGAGCAATCATTTTGAATGTGGCTAACGTCAACATGACGGGCGCGGCGGGGAGTAGAATGGGCGATAGACGCGGGCTGTCACCGCGTCCGTCGTCGATGTTCTCGTTAGATGATTTTAATTACTGATGTTACGCAGCCCTAAGCACCTGTAGCTCATCAAAAGCGACCCGAATTGCCTTCGCGTAGAGCTTTGAACGCAAGGCAAAGTGGTTAAAATGCTTGCTGATGGTCAAACACTCCATTTTGAATACGGCGACGATGGAAGCGAATAGGTGATTCGCTTGTGTTCTAGCGGTGTGTGCAGGGGATTTGGCAAACGCCGCATTGGATTTGAGCGATTTATGGAAGACCTCGACTTTCCACCGTTTTTGGTAGGTTGTCGTGATTTCGTCCCACTCTGCCGCCAATTTGCTACAAACCAGATACAAAATGCCGCTACTGCCGTCTTTGTTCGTAAAGATTTGCCGGGCGAGTTTGACGGGGAATGTTAGTCCCTTCAAGTAGCCCGTGATGGCTTTTTGTTCTGTCCATGCCAATTGGTCGAGCCGTGTGTAACGGTTTTCCTTCCGATCTTTTTCGCTTAATGCGACTAATCGGTTACTTTTCAATGCCATAATGAAGTCCTTTTGCCGTTTCTCCTTGATGTGTTCCATGTTTTCGGCGGAGGCGAACCAAATGTCGCTCAACACCCATGAAAATTTCAGTTGGTTTTGAATGCAGGTGTCAATCATGGGTAAACGGTCATTCTAGCCCGTCGTTGATATCCGCAAACAAATCCGAGCGCAATGGCTTATCCGCAAACCGTTGTTTCCAACATCTTGGCGTAAGGTCTTGCACCTGAGAAGCGGGATGCTCACTAACGCGCAACAGAACATCCATCAGATAGACATACGGGTTAATGTCATGCAGGCGGCAGGTGGTGATCAGGCTTTGGATGATGCCCACGTGTTCCGCGCCGAGTTCTGTCCAGCAGAACAACCAGTTTTTCCTGCCCATGGGGATGGGCCGCAGGGCGCGTTCGATGTGGTTGGTATCCATTGGCACGTCGGGATCTTCCAGAAACACGCGCAGTTCGTGTTCGCGGCGGATGACATAACCAAGGGCTTTGGTCAGCGGGTTGGAGGGGACTAAATCGGTACGTTGTAATTGGGTTTGGCACCATTCAAAGAACTGGTCGACCAACGGCTTGCTGTGGGTGAGGCGGTAGGTACGTTTGGCTTCCCCGTCGAGTTTTTTCTCGTTAATCTGGGCTTCGTGCTGATAGAGTGCCGCGATAGTGTCAAGGGCTTGGCGTACTGCTTGTGGTTCAGTAGTTTCGGCGGCAATGAAGGTGCGACGGCTGTGTACCCAGCATTGGGCATGGGTAATCTTGTCATTGGCGTTGACGTAACTGGCATAAGCACGGTAACCGTCGCTGAGCAGTGTGCCGCTGAACTGTTGGCGAAGGGTCTTTTCAATGTGTTGCCGCCCACGGCTGGCGGAGAAGGTGAAGACGATTTCGTCCTGATCCCCGTACAGCGGCCAGAAGTAGCCTTGCTTCATCTTGCCGTTGCCTGCGGGGCTGGCTTTGATGGGGGTTTCGTCCATCGCCAGCAGCTTGCTTTGCAGTACACTGGCGAGTTGCGCTTCGGCAATGGGTTTGAGCAGGTCGATGGCACGTTTCACCGCATTGGTCAGCGTCGTGCGGCTGAGGGTGATCCCCGCTTGGGTCAGGCGTTGGTGCTGGCGGTACAACGGCAGGTGGTACTGGAACTTGTCCACCAACATCCCCACCAAAAAGCTGACATCGGTGACACTACGTTCCAGCACGTTGGCGGGTGCAGGGCTGGGAAGCGGTGGGTTGCTGAGCGAAGCCGAAGCACTGCCCTTGCGTTTGATGACGGGGCGCTCGTATTGCAGGATCAGGTAGCTGGCAGGGCGTTGCGCCACCCGATGAGTCACCTGGGTGCCGATCACCTCATACTGGTCAGCCTCTTCCCCCTGAAGTTCCGGCGGGGTGAGGTGAATCACCTTGACCGGGACATCGGCGGTAAAGCGTAACCCGCTGTCATTCACGCAGTCATCGGGGCGCAGCTTGGGGGCTTTGCCGCGTTGGTAGGTGACGGTAATGCTTTCACCCTCGGGTGCGGCAACTGGGGCGACTGCGGGGGCAAACAACGGCAACTGCGCCACCGGTATCTCAACCGGACGCTTTTCCGATTTGCTGCCAAAGACATGTTGCCTGAACCACGCCAATTGGCGTTTCAATTCAGCTATACTTTGCCCGTGAATAGCTGTTGAATAATGAGAAGCCCTCAAGCAAAGTACGGCTGTTATTGGCAACCGGTCGTCCTTTCCATGATCCAGATAGACTTCAGCGAATCCGATCAAACCGCCTTGAATGAGGGGCGTTACCGCCATGCCCACCCTCGCGTCCGCCAACGGATGGAAGTGTTGTGGCTAAAAAGCCAGGGAATGGCGCATGGGGACATTGAACGGCTGGCACAGGTGAGTTCAACGACGGTCACCCGTTATTTGAAACGTTACCAACAAGGTGGGATCGCTGCCTTGGAACAACTGGATTTCCGTCGCCCAACCCGCCGGTTGGAACCTTTCCGTGAGCCCCTGAAGAAACATTTTGAGAAGCATCCACCGACCCGGATCAGTCAGGCGATCGCTGATATACAGCGCTTAACCGGCCTTGAACTCAAGCGGGAAGCCGTGCGGCTATTCCTGCATGACTTGGGTTTGTCCGTCAGGAAGGTGGGGATGATACCGGCGAAAGCCGACCCTGCTGCCCAGGAGACTTTTAAAAAAAGAGCTGGAGCCGCGTCTTGAGGAGGCCAAGGCCGGAAAACGCGCCGTTTTCTTTGTCGACGCCGCCCATTTTGTCCTGGCCCCGTTTCTGGGGTTCCTGTGGTGTTTCACCCGGCTGTTCATCCGCGCCCCTGCCGGACGCCAGCGCTACAATGTCCTCGGTGCGTTGAATGCAGTCACCCATGAACTGGTCACCGTGACCAATGACAGTTACATCAACTCCCAAAGTGTTTGTCAGTTGCTTCGGCAAATCAAGGCATTGGCCCTGGATGTCCCGGTGACCTTGGTGATGGACAATGCCCGTTACCAGCGCTGTAGCCTGGTACAAACATTCGCCCAAACACTCGGGATCGAACTGTTGTTCCTACCCGCTTATTCCCCCAACCTGAACCTGATTGAGCGCCTCTGGAAGTTTGTGAAGAAGGAATGCCTGTATTCACGTTACCATGAAAACTTTACCGCGTTTGCGCAGGCCATTGATGCCTGTTTGGCACAAACCCACACTACGCATAAAAAAGCCTTGGACTCCTTGCTGACTCTCAACTTTCAGACCTTTGAGGAATCTGCAATTATGGGCGGTTGAAGTATATATCCTGTTTCAGGGCAGCATTTTCCTCACGCAACGCCAGCATTTCCGCCACAATCGGCGGCATGGGAACGCTGGTGTCAGACGGGGTGGATAGCTTTAAAATCATGGGCTTATTGTACCAGAATGTGGCTGCACAGGATACTGATAACGCTTGAATTGTCTGGATTTTTGCACCTCAATGCCCGCCAAAATCAACTGCAAATCCGTCCGGGTCAGTTCGCGCTGCCCGCTGGTTGTCGGCTGCACCCGGTATTGCCCCTGCTCCAGGCGTTGGCTCCATAAGCAATAGCCGCTGGGTTCAAAATAGAGGATCTTCATCTGGGTTTTACGCAGGTTCACAAACACGAAATAATGCCCACTCAGGGGATTTTGCCCTAACTGGTTTTTCACCAAAGCGGTCAGCCCCGTAAAGCTTTTGCGCATGTCGGTGGCTTGGGTGCATAGCCAGATGCGGGCGGTGGCTGCGGGGGCAAACATCAGCGTTGGCTCAGGCGTAGTTCAACACCATTCCCCAAACTCAGCACAATGTGCCAGCCTTGCCCCAGCGCGGCATGACCCGCCGATAATGCTCCCAAGTCGATGAAGGTATTGGCGGGAACGGCTGGTTCCTCCACGCCATCTGCGGAGCGTAGACGCTGCCGCCATTGGCAAAAACTGGCGTAACCGATACTGTGCTGTTCACAAAATGCCGGGGCGGATAAGCCGCTGGCTTGCCATTGGCTGATGAGGGTTTGCCATTCGCTGGCACGGCGGTGAGGGCGTTTCATTGAGGTTTCCTTCGGTTGTTCAGGTTGGAAACCAGTTTAGGACGTGGAAATCGCGAGGGCTAGACGTGCTGAAATGGTCGCTTACAATCATGGAGCGCATTTGCTCATTTTTGGTAACATCGCTGCACCGTTTTTCTTGGCGTGTCTTGATGTCGCAGAAACGGAACGGTTTCCGTATCAGTTCAAATGCAACGGGAATGGATGCGCCATTGCTATGATATAGACAGTTCAACAGATTGATTCCCTTGATATTGCGACCTTTGCAGTGGTCGTAATGCCAACAAATCAGGTCGTTTTCATCCATGTAGGGCTTTTCTTGCACCGTATCGTCGAAAATCAGGATGCCATCCGCTGCTTCGACCTCCCTCACGGTCTTTTTTACTTGTTTCCACAAGTCTTTCGAGGTGTATTCCCGTTCGGAGAGAAAGCGGCTGATCGCATCGTGGCTGATCTCGCCATCCAATAGTTGCGATAAGCCCGTCGCTGTGGCGTAGCCAAAGGTCACGGTCAGGTAGTCGGTGTAGAGGTCAAGACGTGTTTGGTTCATACCTGAAATATAGTCGAGGAGAAGTGGGACTGCGTAACATCAGTTAATTAATCTTATTAGCTCTTAATTGCATTGCCTTTTTGCTAATGCTCTCGATACTCTCATCATCGTCTATGTTTTGTCGCCATTTAGTGTAATCAAAAGGCTCTCTTTGAATAAGGGCTATAAATCTCTCCATCTCAATATCACCTAAATATTGAGCAAGAACTTGAACCCCTTTTACTCTTATCTCTGTATCAGTAATCATGCCAGCACCTCCCTGATAAAATCAATTGGGTCTTTTATCTTAATGGCTTGAACAAGATTGGCTTTTTTAATTATGCCAATATCTGTGGTTAAAAAGTAATTTGCATTTGCTTTGATAGCGCAAGCTATATGTAAAGAATCAAACTTTTTTAAGCCAAGCTGATTCATTGATTGTGCAAGGTTAATTACAGTTTCATCTTCTTCTATATCAGCTTGAGCATATAGTCTCCATTTGCCAATTTGTTCTTTTCTTTCTTTAAATGGATTCTTATTGTTTTCGTAATCCAAGATATAAGACCAAATAAGATCGTATATGCCTGAGCGAATATCTTCTTGTATTTTTAATTTTGCTTCAGATTCTAATAATACTTTGAGATTTGATTGATCATCAAATGGTCGATTAAACATGCAATTATCAAGATATAGCTTCATTTTTAAGCTGTTCTCTATTAAAAAAATTAGCCTCTGAGTATATCACATCACTCAAGTTGTTGTTATTTTTGAATAATCCTTCTATGTTGTTGAAAACGTATAGGTTTTTTTGGTTTTGGTGATCTAACGTCATGTGTGACGGGCGCGGCGGGGAGTAGAATGGGCGATAGACGCGGGCTGTCACCGCGTCCGTCGTCGATGTACTCGTTAGATGATTTTAATTAATCTTATTAGCTCTTAATTGCATTGCCTTTTTGCTAATGCTCTCGATACTCTCATCATCGTCTATGTTTTGTCGCCATTTAGTGTAATCAAAAGGCTCTCTTTGAATAAGGGCTATAAATCTCTCCATCTCAATATCACCTAAATATTGAGCAAGAACTTGAACCCCTTTTACTCTTATCTCTGTATCAGTAATCATGCCAGCACTTCCCTGATAAAATCAATTGGGTCTTTTATCTTAATGGCTTGAACAAGATTGGCTTTTTTAATTATGCCAATATCTGTGGTTAAAAAGTAATTTGCATTTGCTTTGATAGCGCAAGCTATATGTAAAGAATCAAACTTTTTTAAGCCAAGCTGATTTATTGATTGTGCAAGGTTAATTACAGTTTCATCTTCTTCTATATCAGCTTGAGCATATAGTCTCCATTTGCCAATTTGTTCTTTTCTTTCTTTAAATGGATTCTTATTGTTTTCGTAATCCAAGATATAAGACCAAATAAGATCGTATATGCCTGAGCGAATATCTTCTTGTATTTTTAATTTTGCTTCAGATTCTAATAATACTTTGAGATTTGATTGATCATCAAATGGTCGATTAAACATGCAATTATCAAGATATAGCTTCATTTTTAAGCTGTTCTCTATTAAAAAAATTAGCCTCTGAGTATATCACATCACTCAAATTGTTGTTATTTTTGAATAATCCTTCTATGCTGTTGAAAACGTATAGGTTTTTTTGGTTTTGGTGATCTAACGTCTCGTGTGACGGGCGCGGCGGGGAGTAAGCTGTTAAGAATCGCGGGCTGTCACCGCGTCCGTCGTCGAAACACTCGTTAGCAATTAATTGATTTAGGTTGTGTTCTTATATAAAAATCATAAACTGCTAATGGTGTTTTGATTTTGTGTTTCGATAGATACAAAGTATGTATTTATACTAGCCCATGAAAGTACAAATAGCGCTAGGGCAATGATAATCCAGTAACCTAAAAATTCTGTAATAATCATCTTTATATAATAATATGTGTGCTCAATGCCTTGAGTATTGGATACATTGTAATCAATTTGATCATGAATTAAATTTCTTTCTAGTATTTCAGAGTAATTTTTGCTTTTATCTTCATATAATTTTCTTAAGTCATCAGTTGTTTGATCATTATTGTCGATTAAATGTTTGAAAGATATTCTTAATTCATTAATATCCATCGCTTGTCGACGAAATTTATCTGCTTTTAATGAAAAATCACTTTTCTGAACCACTACTGAGATTATTAATGCCAATATAGATAAAACAGTCATGGAAATATTAAGGAATCGTGAATATTCCTCTACGAATTTATTTGCACCATATATTTGGGTAATCAATGATACAACTATTAAGCTGAAAGCAAGAGTTGTTAATGACCAAAGTGATAATGTGTTATGTAAATCAAGTCGTCTTCCAGCTTGAAAACAACTTTCTTTAGTAATCCCAGATCGTCTATATAAATTTTCTAGTTGTGATTTCATTATTGTATAACTAATAGTTTAGAGTATATCTTCTTTGATCATTTGTTCATGAACTCTCTCAATACAAAGTCGAGCCGCCTCTTCAGGCGTATTAACTACGAAGCCAGATAACTCCCAACCACCTTTATATTTATAATCAGCAGAATATAAACGATGACCTTCACTATCTCTAACTACGACAAATAATGTACTATTTTGCCAAGTGAATGACCCACCTGAAGTGATAGTATTCGCTTGTCCAGTTATACGACTTGAGTTATAAGATGTGTTACCTGTATACCAACCAGAACTATAAGCTTGCGCATTAGTTGAAGATGTTCCTATGAAGGCACTCTCTCCTTGGCTAGAAAAAGTAACTTCTATTGTTCCTTTACCTTTTTCTTTTTCAGCAATATCTAAAGATTTGCTAAATTCTTGGACTGCAAACTCATATATTAGAGGTGAGAGGTCGCTTGATGGTGTGCGAACTTGAATAGTATATGGTGCATATTTCTTTAATTTTATATCACTACTGTTTTTAATGTTTGTTTCCATAGAAGAACAAGCACTAAAAAATAGCAATACAAATGTAAATGCCAATAGTTGTTTCATAAAAACTCCAAAGTATTTTATATCTTAAATTGATTTTTAGGGTATTAGGCAGAGGATTGATTTAATTCGCTAACGTCTCGGTTGACGGGCGCGGCGGGGAGTAGATTGGGAAGAATCGCGGGCTGTCACCGCGTCCGTCGTCGAACCACTCGTTATGCTCTTTTTGAAATATTATCAATCATATCTTTTGTAAATTCTGGCATCTGATCGATTTTGACAAAGCTGAATGCCTCAGCCCAGCTTATAACTTTATGTGTTGTGCTTGTCTCTTTGTTAAAGACTAAAAACATAAAATCTGTCTTTACTCCAAGTAGTTCTTGCATCATATATTTTTGAAGCTCCATCTGACCAACATAAATAATGCCTCTGTCTTTAAATATCTTTTTCTCTACATCTGTTCCCGGATAAAAACCTTCGCCAGATTCATATTTTGCTTCTATGCAAATAGCATGATCTTTATCTAAATGAATAACAATGTCTGGTTTTATATTAAAAGACCATTTGAATTTGCAGATTTTTATAAAATCATCGTTATCTAGGAAATTATTATTGTATTTTGCAATTGACCATTTGCCGGGATATTGTAAAAAGTCTGATGATGGTTCGCCACCCACGCCAAATTTTTTATTAATCTCTTTAAGTGGCTGGTTTAAAATATCGTCGATGTTATTTATTTTTAGTTTATTTCTTATAATTCTTTTTTTAGTTTCTTCATCTTGTATTTTGCTCCATAGATCACGTAGGTATGCATACTCGAAATATATAACAAAGTCAGAATTAATATCTTTATTAAACCCACACTTTGTTAAAAATCTCTGGGCATTATCTGGAAAACATAACACTGCAAATAAAATAGCAGCATAATTACGCTCCTCTCGACTAATTTTTGAGTAGTTTGGTGAAAGTCCTGCAATCTCACGTATATTCAATGAGGCACTCCTTTGTGTTTTATGGGCATAACGTTAAAGCCTTCAGCAGAAATGCCCCTTGTAGCACTATAATCGAAGCACAGCAGTTCCCCAACTGCCGAACTTCAACAAGAACCACTGGGGCGTTTACTGCTGTAAGCCATTGTTAGATCTTAAGTATTCTGAGGTATTCCGCTATGCGCTACGATAAACTGCCTGCGAGTTGAAGTCCAAATAACTCCCCATTTTTTATGTTTGCGGTCTTTATCGGCGTAGCCAGATAGCTACGGAGTATCGGTTTCGTGCCAATCTGTTGGGCGAAGTCGTGTAGACACAGGATTACATATCCAACGGGGATACTATACCAGACGTTCCAATATTGACCACATGCAAATAGATGCTTGTCGTCTCTAAATTCGTATGTCCCAAAATCTTCTGTATTGTTCGTATATCAGTGCCACGTTCCAGCATATAGGTTGCAAAGGTATGCCTAAGTACATGAGGATGCACATTCTTCGTTATTTTTGCTTGTTTTCCTGCATTTCTGAGAGCCTTTTGTATAGATGCTTCGTGGAAGTGCCACCGCCTAACAAGCCCAGTCTGAGGACACACAGATAGCTTGCCGCTGGGAAAATACCACTGGAACCCAAAATCTTTACTATTGTATTTCTTCTCAAGACCTTGGGGCAGGAACACAGTTCCAAAGCCATCCTTCAAATCCTTGTCGTGTAGGTTCTTCACCTTCACCAAGTGTTGCTGTAATTCTTCCTTGAGAACCATAGGCAAGGGAACAATCCTGTCCTTATGACCTTTTCCGTTCCTGACTGTTATGTGATTTCTATCAAAATCAACGTCCTTGACTCGTAGTTCCATGACTTCCATAAGCCTGCAACCCGTGCCATAAAGTAATTTGCAAATTAGTAGGTGCATACCTTCCAGATTTTCCAAGACAGCACGTAGTTCCTGCTGGCTTAATACTTCAGGCAATTTCTTAGGCTTTTTACTTTTAGCAATGTTCTCCATTCTATCAAGTGGTATTTTCAGCACCTGATTAAACATAAACATAATTGCATTAAAGGCTTGTTTACTGGTGGACACCGAGACCCTACGGACATTCACAAGGTAGCTTATATAACTTTCCACGTGAGAACTGTTCATTTCCTTAGGATGCAGCTTATTATGATAGAGGATAAATTTCTTAATCCACATCAGATAGGTCTCTTCAGTCCGATAAGAATAATTGCGCAACCGGATTACAGAGGCAATTTCATCAAGTAGTTTGGACATGGGGTATTCTCCAAATTATGGACAATAGGAGCCTGAGACGATTGATTACTATCAGTCGTCTTAGGCGTGTAAGTAAGATGTATCTCTTTGTTTTTCCTGAAGAATTCAGGAGAGACTTATTAGCTTCCGAAGGATTCTGTGGAATCTTCGTAAGAAATTCCATAGCTCAGGTTCTGAGAAAACAAAGGAGCAACCAATTCATTAACAGAATGGTTATATTGGAAGACCAGCTTTAAAGCTTCGTTCTCATCATTGGATTTAAAGATGCCACGTTTCAATATTAGCAATAACTTATCAGCTTCAAGTTTCATTTCTTCAGTGAGATTAAAACCTGAAGCAAAGTTAATTTCAGGAAGAACTTTATTCCACAAGGCAATTGATTTGTGTTCCATTGTCATATTCTCCAAATAGTTTGACACCGTGGGGGCACTTTCAGAAGTACTCCCCCCATGTTTTGAATGACCGATATAGTCACTCCAGGTCGTCAGCGAGGATGTAATCAATAGGGGTGTGGGCATCAGATACCATTTAGAATCATTTTCAGAACTACAGCTTTCAAAAATATATATATGTAATTTTCAAAACCACTATAGGATTTTTATTTATATATCAATCACTTACAAAAATCTCGCTAAAATATTTACACATAGATACTGCTCAAAGCTATACGTGTAGCCACTTGTCAGAGAAAGTTGACCCATTTGCACCACGTTTGCAGACTAAGCGAGACGTTAAATTTTTTAATGTTTTTCTACAAAAAGGTGATCAAATATGGCAAAAAAGTACACAGATGAACAAATTGAAGCATTCAAAGCAGATTTTTACAAATCTGAGAAAGCAACACCTGAAGAATGGTGCGCTATTAAAAACCCAGAGATTCCAAAGCCATCATTGGCAAAAATGAAAGAGATTCTCGGCATGACAGCACCAAAGGACAAGCCAACCTATAAGCAGTTAGTCCAGAAAATTGCTGATCTTGAATCCCAGATAGTCGGCATGAAGGAAGCATTAGGCGCACAAGCAGCACGAACATAAGACCGTTCACCCCTATTGTTCAAAATCTTCAATCAGTCCCAAGATGCGGCGGCATCCACCAATGCCAAAGCATCGTTGTGTGCTGATCTTCCACTTTAAAGCAATTAAGAGACCAGTCATGTAGGGTAGCATCACTCAGCAGCATAAAGTTCCAGAGATTAGCTAAAAACAGCAAATACAAGGGATAATCATTGGCTTTAGAATCACATTGTCAGAGCCATAGAGAACCATCACAGCGGCATAGAAGCAAACCGACCTTTGCGTATATGCAAGCGTTAAGCATCACATCTATCATAGGAACAATAGGGGTTTCCTTTTCTTTTTAGGTCAATGATTCAAGGTCTAATCCTTAAGAATCAATAACTTAATAGAATCGCCGGATAATAATTTTAAACATTAGTAATTTCCTTAAAGCTTTTAATGCTGTCCCACTATCAGCTATTTTTAGAATGAGATAACTTTAAAGATTGACTATTGTAATAGTCATAAAAAAGCCCCAAGGACTTTTAAATCCCTGAGGCTTTTAGAGCATATCAATACACGTCTGGAGGAGTAGCCCCAATATCAGCAAAGAGAAATGAAGACAATGCCAATACTGGGACTACAAAAACATTATATATTAAAATGGTGCTTTGTCAAAATCATCAGGAACACTTGGAGTCGAGACATTCAGAGATTCTCTGTAATTGTCGATTTCTTCAAGGATTTCATCAGCAGAATCCAATTGGCGCGATGTTGCCAATAGATGGGACAATTCATTTTCGAGAATCAATCTTTTGACTTCTATATAAGCCTGAATGTCACCATCAAAATATGAATCTGGGATTTCATTTTCAGGCAATCCTTCTAAAGGAGGGAATGAATCCACTAAAAAAGGATTTACAGCATCTTTAGCTTTTTCGGTTTTCACAATTAGCTTTTCAGTGCCTTCTGGCAAAGTAAAACCAATCATTCCTGTAGATGCTATTTGCATTAATTCTTCGTGTGCCAAGTGATAAGTAGTTGTTTTCATTAGATATTTCCTTATATGTTAAGTAATTATTGTAAATCGAACCGTAATTCGGTTCTTATTTTTCCATGACGTTGACTAAAACGTTCATGCTTTGGTAGCTCAGCATTCAATTCTGCTTGAGCATTTTTATAAGCTTGTGCAGCTTCTAAAATATCGTCAAAGTAACCAAGATGTTTCTGTTTGCCGTTAAGCATTATCTGAGCTTGCCATTTATTCTTAGCTTTGTCCCAATGGACTCCAGTAAAGCCAGAAGTATTCCGAGAAGATTTCTTCTTGTTTCTATTATTTCCCGCAGAGGTAGTATTCCTAAGGTTTTCAATTTTATCATTAGACCTAATTTGATCTCTGTGATCTATAATATTTGGTGCTATTCCTTTATGCCATTTGTAGATTAATCGAGACGCTAAAAAACTTTTAGCTCTACCATTAATAGTAATCGTGATTACTCTATAGCCAGTAGATTTGTTAATACATCCGGCGATAGCACCAACTTTAACAGTGCCTCTTCTGGATTCTTTCCAGCGTAGGACACCAAGTTCAGCATCATAGTCAAAAAGAGATTTTAAAAATTCCTGATTAGGAAGATTCGTTTTATACATTTGTTGCTCCTTTATAGGAGTCTTCTTAGTCATCTACGCAATAATTATGCCAAGCGTCCTTATGCAATAATCATTCCAAAAAATTACGTAAATGATTTTAATTTTTAACCAACATTTAGAGCTTTTTTTCAAATACCAAAATGCAGATAAAAAATTATTTGCTTAATTATTAATTCATAAACTATTGTTAATTAAGAACATTTTGATTAAGCAGCTTTCTGAGATTTTTCTTGAGCAGGTAGCATCCTGTAAATGGATGCCTCAGATACATTCAGCATCTTGGCAATTTTGGATTTAGATAATCCAGCATCAAGCAATTTCTTGGCATCAGCTTGTTGGCTCATCGCTGTAGGCTTTCTGCCTTTGTAAACGCCTTTAGCTTTTGCCTTTTCGATTCCCGCAGTTTGACGCTGCTTTCTGTTTTTAGTCTCAATCTCGGCAAAGATAGCCAGTATAGGTAATATGGCCTTCCCAAGCTCTGACTTTACGTCAACAGGGTCATCCAGCACTTCAAGGCTTACGCCTTTCTGGTCGAGCTGGTGCATAATGTTCAGGAAGTCCCGCGTTGACCTTGCAAGACGGTCAATCTTGGTTATTACCAATGTATCGCCTTTGCATAAGAACTCTAAGCATGATTCAAGTTCTACCCTTGATTCCCTGCTTGTCCCTGATTTCTTTTCCCTGAAGGTACGCTCACAGCCAGCGTTCTGTAGTTTTTCTAATTGAATCGTTAAGTCTTGGTCTATGGTAGAGACCCGTGCATATCCTATAGTGGCCATGTTGTTTTTTTCCTTGGCTATAGGTTTTATGTGCCATTTCTATCACAAGGGTAGTTGTTCTTAATTGATAGGATTCTGGCATCGGTAGGTTATGATAATAAAACCACAACCTATTGTGGTATCTCGTTGATTTAAAAGACATAAACTACAAGATATAGTGATTTGCTTAATAGCGGGCATAGCCTTTAAATCAGGCTATCATTAAAGTATACCCCAAAGCTGTAATTAATTCAAACAAGAATAATAAGGCAATGATGTTAAGTTGCATTTCTTCAGACCAAAAAAAAAGCCGCGATGGATTTCTGCCCAAAGCGGCTAATAAGGAAAAAATGAAATTACAAATTACATCAATTGGCACTTGATGTTCTGGGAAGTCCGACTGTTAAAAAACAATCAGACGAAATTTGATTATGTAGGACTGGAACAAAAGTCTCAATATTAGACCTTGATTAATTTTTATAGTCCGAAAACACTCTCACGGATTAGACAAAGCTATCAAGATAATTCTATTGTTCCATAATGATTCTATAACTATTCCAGTATTATTTTGGTAGAACATTAGTGCAAATTATGCATTGATTTTCTGTTGGCTGGCTAATATAATATCAGCGTCCAAGGCTATAAAAAAATTATACCTAAACAGTCCTCCAGCCCTTATCCCATAAGGATTACAGAGGATTAAAAATTTCTGGATTTTCTCTCAAATCTCCAAAAATTAGGGGTGGAACAAAAGTGCATCTCTTAATAGGGGAACAAAACATAAAGAGAAATCAGTAAGAAACTAAGATTCAGAGAAGAATACCCACAAAGGTATTCTGAACGATAAAATCTTAGGTTCTGATAGTTGTTCCGAGTCCCAAGTGAAGAACAACAGAGACAAAACCAGAAGACAAAAAAAAAGACCAGAGAGCTACATCTGATCTTTTCTATTAGGACTCCTCTACCACCAAGGAGACCCAAAAATGATTTTAAGGAATCATCAACCTCATGCCGACTGGGCAAGGGACAATATTCCCAAATCTGAGATAAATTTGCAATACCTTCTGGAATTGATGGAAAACTATAAAGTTCCACAACCCTACAAAGGAATCTATCGTATCCAGAACCCAAGCATAGAGAATAAGGGATTTATAACTATTGTCACGAATGACAACCCAAATTTTATTGGATTTGAGTATTGTCCACCAAAAGCAGCAACAGGGAAAAATTTAACAGGATCACTAAATCCATTTGTCTTTAGAAGCGTCCCATTTGAAATTATGGCAGCATTCTTTAGCCCCAAAGATCGGAAGCATGAGCTATATCAGCAGTTCCTAAATGCCTATCGCCGTTTATCAGATACCACGATGATGGATTTAACCAATCAGATTGATATTTCTCAAGAACTGAAGCCTTTATACCTTAATGCCAAGTTGACACCACTTCGCTGGAAAGGACTAATGCCACAGCAATATGTTGATTCAAAAGGAAATACTATTTCCACCGCCATTGTTTTTGGGACAAGGCACACAGGCAGAGAGGCATCTTGTCTTATCTATTGCAAATATGCCGAGGTGGTCGCACATGGAACGCAGCATCTGTATACCCCAGCAGAAATAGAAATAATGAAAAACACACTCAGAGTGGAATTTAGATTCCGCTACCAAGAAATGAAAAGACAAGGACTAAGAGACATGAAGCAAGTAAATTCCCAAAAGCTATTAGATGTATTCAATAAAAACTTTTACAAGCTCACTGATGGCACTATTGTTCCAGAAATGCCAGAACTAACATTAGGCGAAGAAAAATTAGTGGACTATTGGAAAGCCGGAAACCTTGATCAATGGAAAGCTAAAGCATCAAAGAGAACGTACTTCAATTATAAGAAAGCATTAAAAATCAAAGGGTTGGATATTGCCAAACCATTTGCAGAGACCCATATCATCACAGGGTTCACAAAAGGATTAAAACAATAGAGGGCAAATGAAAAAAGAACCACAAAAAGACAGATACTCAGGAGAATTAAAAGAAATTCCCGAAGTAGAAAAACGTAGACTCATTGAAGAAATTCAAAGAAAACAAAGACTTAGAAAATCACAAGAGAAAAAGTGGCAATGGCTGCATGACTCGTGAAAATCTGTAGACACAACATAAAACGATCCAAAAGGATCAGATTCAATACCATCAAGAGGAAATCCAAATGAGCAATCCAAATCAGACTTACAATTATAGACAACTTCAAAAAGAACTATTCGCGGCATTATATTTAGCCGCCACCATTGATAATCTTTTACAAGATACATCAGTCCTGCCGAACAAGGCTGAATTGTCCCACCAAGTAAGTGCTAATCTTGAAAAGATCTATGAGCTACTGAACGCCATCAAGACAAACAGAGCATTCAGAGAAGATAATAGCCCAAATACCAATCTCTATGAGACATTCAGAGGATAGGCGTAATTACTCTAACGTCTTAGTTCTGCATCCGTCAGGTATGCAGCAACATCTTGTTAAATGCCCTAGGGAATGTTACCAGCAAGCCCCAGATGAAGAAACCGTTATCACAAGTCTAGTGGAGACCTGCAACCGTTAGCACTTATGTTAGCAACGTGGAGGTATACAGATGTCGTGCTAATGTCGGAATGCCCCATAAGTTCCTGTATAGACCTAATGTCATAGCCCGCTTCAAGTAGAGCTGTGGCAAATGAATGTCTGAGACAGTGGGGATACACGCCCTTAGTGATACCAGCTTTCAAGCCAGCACTGCGTAAAGTCTTCTGTATGTACGTCTCATGGATGTGATGTCTAAAGCATTCATGGCTATCCTTATCAACATAAATCTTAGAAGCAGGGAACAAGAACTGATAGCCTAATTCAGATTGACGAGCCTTAAGTTTATTACCCTTAAGCCAAGGTATAACAACTTTACCCCAACCATTAGCTAAATCCTTAGCGTGTATGTCAGCTACGGAGTTAACATGTTCCTTCATTTCAGCAGTAAGAGTTTTAGGTAGCATAAGAATCCTATCCTTACCACCTTTACCAGCGTGTACATGAATCTCACCACGTTGAAAGTCTATGTCTCTAATACGGAGTGTCGCACACTCCATAAGTCTCATACCTGTTCCATACAATAATTTCGCAATAAGTAGCTGTGTCCCATCTAATTCAGCAAAAAGTTTAGCTACTTCATCCTTATTCAGGACAGTAGGCAACTTAACTTGCTTAGATGACAGCTTCATAGAATTCATTGGGTCAAGTTTCACCTGAAGAAATTTCAGATACAGAAACATTACACCATTAAACGCCTGCCTTTGAGTAGCTATAGCAACCTTATCAACATTTACCAGATGATTAATAAACGCTTCAATGTTCAGATGATTCAGTTTTGAGGGATGTCTATTATTATTAAAGGATACGTACCTCTTAATCCATATCAGATAAGCCTGCTCAGTCTTACGTGAATAGCCCTTAGTTCTCATAAACTCTTGAACCCTCACAAGGAGAGCTTCAACAGATTCGACCTTGACAGGGGCAACAGGAACAAGATTTGATGTGTCTCTGTTTAACTCAAAATCGGTTCTAATAGGTTCGTATACTTCACCCAGTAAATCGTTTATAGCCTTATTGTATCCAGCTACAACTATACGAGATTCAGATACAGCAGTATCAAAATCAGGACTACCATTAGAGATAGTCATAATCCTACGCTTCAGTGAAGCAAGATACCTATTAGCTTTATCTAACTTGAGTCCAGTTAGGGTAAATTGAGAATAGAAGAATACTTCAGATGATAGTGTATTCCATACAGATACAGAACAAATGGTTTTCATAATTAAGATTCCTTTAGGTTATAGGCAAAAAAAAGCCCCATGAGATTTCTCCCACAGGGCTTGTACTGATAGAGATACTTGGATTTTATTCAGTGGCAAAGTCTTCAAAGTTTCCCATCACTGCATTGACTTCCTTAATCATGTGATTCCTAATCAGCTCAAGTGCCAGATTAAAAACAAATAGAGCACCATAGATAGAAGCTACGGCTATCATAAATCCAGAACTAAGGGTCATCTGAAATACACCAGCAGCTAATGCTCCACCACTAATAGCAACTAAAGCTACAGTAGCATTCCTAATCACAGATTCCTTAATAGAGCTATCACGCTTGCCCAATAAAGCAATTCTACCAGCTCTATAGACCGCATTCCAAAATGTTGGATTAACATCAAGCTCATCAAGTATCTCTCCTGTGAGCTTGTCTACCAGCCAATCATTGACTCGTACATAAGCGCCAGTAATCTTACTGCTCATGAATTCATAAGCAGATTTAAAAAAGTTTTTAATAGAAACGAACATAATAAACCTCCTAAGGTACGATACGCGGACGACAAGTCCTATATTGAATTTGATAAACAGTTTGATGTGATTGCCTAACCGCCAATGATTGGCTTGAGACAAGGGCTGTAGAGACCCCCACGGGGCGGAAACCGCGATACTCCCCTAGGTGGAGTATAAGAACCTACCTCACACGCACCAGGTGCGTATTCAAATAATAATGAGTTTAAGCTATACCGGGGGCAACTTTTTCACTTCACTTTTCGATTTAAATGACTTACCTTAAAAAAATAATATTATAAATTTTTAAACTACTATAAGGAGTCAATACAAAATGAGCAGAAAAGATAAACAGCAGAAACAAAAAAAGCCACAAACGCTAAATGATAAATACAGTAGTTCTTATACAAGCGTAAACAGACACATGATGGAGATGGAACACGTTCCTTTTGATTTTGACCAGCATCTACTTAATTACAATAATCGTCGTGGTAGAGAGGGTTCAGAAAGAATACGTCAAATGAACCATAGTATTGCTATGGATGAGGCGTACCAGTCATCTAAGATTGAAGCTACAGGAAAACCCGCGCCAAAGACAAACCCCTCTGTAGTAGATGAACTATCAGAGTCAGTCATGAGAAGTTTCGATAAAACGGTAAATAAATTTTCAACTGTAGCAGGTACGTATCTTGGTGGAAAATTCGCAAAATGGAGTTATGGCAAAATAGTAGCAGCTACAGCGTAAGCGACCATTTCAGCACGTCTAGCCCTCGCGATTTCCACGTCCTAAACTGGTTTCCAACCTGAACAACCGAAGGAAACCTCAATGAAACGCCCTCACCGCCGCGCCAGCGAATGGCAAACCCTCATTAGCCAATGGCAAGCCAGCGGCTTATCCGCCCCGGCATTTTGTGAACAGCACAGTATCGGTTACGCCAGTTTTTGCCAATGGCGGCAGCGTCTACGCTCCGCAGATGGCGTGGAGGAACCAGCCGTTCCCGCCAATACCTTCATCGACTTGGGAGCATTATCGGCGGGTCATGCCGCGCTGGGGCAAGGCTGGCACATTGTGCTGAGTTTGGGGAATGGTGTTGAACTACGCCTGAGCCAACGCTGATGTTTGCCCCCGCAGCCACCGCCCGCATCTGGCTATGCACCCAAGCCACCGACATGCGCAAAAGCTTTACGGGGCTGACCGCTTTGGTGAAAAACCAGTTAGGGCAAAATCCCCTGAGTGGGCATTATTTCGTGTTTGTGAACCTACGTAAAACCCAGATGAAGATCCTCTATTTTGAACCCAGCGGCTATTGCTTATGGAGCCAACGCCTGGAGCAGGGCCAATACCGGGTGCAGCCGACAACCAGCGGGCAGCGCGAACTGACCCGGACGGATTTGCAGTTGATTTTGGCGGGCATTGAGGTGCAAAAATCCAGACAATTCAAGCGTTACCAGTATCCTGTGCAGCCACATTCTGGTACAATAAGCCCATGATTTTAAAGCCATCCACCCCGTCTGACACCAGCGTTCCCATGCCGCCGATTGTGGCGGAAATGCTGGCGTTGCGTGAGGAAAATGCTGCCCTGAAACAGGATATAGCTGAATTGAAACGCCAATTGGCGTGGTTCAGGCAACATGTCTTTGGCAGCAAATCGGAAAAGCGTCCGGTTGAGATACCGGTGGCGCAGTTGCCGTTGTTTGCCCCCGCCGCCGCCCCGGTTGCCGCACCCGAGGGTGAAAGCATTACCGTCACCTACCAACGCGGTAAAGCCCCCAAGCTGCGCCCGGATGACTGCGTGAATGACAGCGGGTTACGCTTTACCGCCGATGTCCCGGTCAAGGTGATTCACCTCACCCCGCCGGAACTTCAGGGGGAAGAGGCTGACCAGTATGAGGTGATCGGCACCCAGGTGACCCATCGGGTGGCGCAACGCCCTGCCAGCTACCTCATCCTGCAATACGAGCGCCCGGTCATCAAACGTAAGGGCAGTGCTTCGGCTTCGCTCAGCAACCCACCACTTCCCAGCCCTGCACCCGCCAACGTGCTGGAACGTAGTGTCACCGATGTCAGCTTTTTGGTGGGGATGTTGGTGGACAAGTTCCAGTACCACCTGCCGTTGTACCGCCAGCACCAACGCCTGACCCAAGCGGGGATCACCCTCAGCCGCACGACGCTGACCAATGCGGTGAAACGTGCCATCGACCTGCTCAAACCCATTGCCGAAGCGCAACTCGCCAGTGTACTGCAAAGCAAGCTGCTGGCGATGGACGAAACCCCCATCAAAGCCAGCCCCGCAGGCAACGGCAAGATGAAGCAAGGCTACTTCTGGCCGCTGTACGGGGATCAGGACGAAATCGTCTTCACCTTCTCCGCCAGCCGTGGGCGGCAACACATTGAAAAGACTCTTCGCCAACAGTTCAGCGGCACACTGCTCAGCGACGGTTACCGTGCTTATGCCAGTTACGTCAACGCCAATGACAAGATTACCCATGCCCAATGCTGGGTACACAGCCGTCGCACCTTCATTGCCGCCGAAACCGCTGAACCACAAGCAGTACGCCAAGCCCTTGACACTATCGCGGCACTCTATCAGCACGAAGCCCAGATTAACGAGAAAAAACTCGACGGGGAAGCCAAACGTACCTACCGCCTCACCCACAGCAAGCCGTTGGTCGACCAGTTCTTTGAATGGTGCCAAACCCAATTACAACGTACCGATTTAATCCCCTCCAACCCGCTGACCAAAGCCCTTGGTTATGTCATCCGCCGCGAACACGAACTGCGCGTGTTTCTGGAAGATCCCGACGTGCCAATGGATACCAACCACATCGAACGCGCCCTGCGGCCCATCCCCATGGGCAGGAAAAACTGGTTGTTCTGCTGGACAGAACTCGGCGCGGAACACGTGGGCATCATCCAAAGCCTGATCACCACCTGCCGCCTGCATGTAAGCGACCATTTCAGCACGTCTAGCCCTCGCGATTTCCACGTCCTAAACTGGTTTCCAACCTGAACAACCGAAGGAAACCTCAATGAAACGCCCTCACCGCCGCGCCAGCGAATGGCAAACCCTCATTAGCCAATGGCAAGCCAGCGGCTTATCCGCCCCGGCATTTTGTGAACAGCACAGTATCGGTTACGCCAGTTTTTGCCAATGGCGGCAGCGTCTACGCTCCGCAGATGGCGTGGAGGAACCAGCCGTTCCCGCCAATACCTTCATCGACTTGGGAGCATTATCGGCGGGTCATGCCGCGCTGGGGCAAGGCTGGCACATTGTGCTGAGTTTGGGGAATGGTGTTGAACTACGCCTGAGCCAACGCTGATGTTTGCCCCCGCAGCCACCGCCCGCATCTGGCTATGCACCCAAGCCACCGACATGCGCAAAAGCTTTACGGGGCTGACCGCTTTGGTGAAAAACCAGTTAGGGCAAAATCCCCTGAGTGGGCATTATTTCGTGTTTGTGAACCTACGTAAAACCCAGATGAAGATCCTCTATTTTGAACCCAGCGGCTATTGCTTATGGAGCCAACGCCTGGAGCAGGGCCAATACCGGGTGCAGCCGACAACCAGCGGGCAGCGCGAACTGACCCGGACGGATTTGCAGTTGATTTTGGCGGGCATTGAGGTGCAAAAATCCAGACAATTCAAGCGTTACCAGTATCCTGTGCAGCCACATTCTGGTACAATAAGCCCATGATTTTAAAGCCATCCACCCCGTCTGACACCAGCGTTCCCATGCCGCCGATTGTGGCGGAAATGCTGGCGTTGCGTGAGGAAAATGCTGCCCTGAAACAGGATATAGCTGAATTGAAACGCCAATTGGCGTGGTTCAGGCAACATGTCTTTGGCAGCAAATCGGAAAAGCGTCCGGTTGAGATACCGGTGGCGCAGTTGCCGTTGTTTGCCCCCGCCGCCGCCCCGGTTGCCGCACCCGAGGGTGAAAGCATTACCGTCACCTACCAACGCGGTAAAGCCCCCAAGCTGCGCCCGGATGACTGCGTGAATGACAGCGGGTTACGCTTTACCGCCGATGTCCCGGTCAAGGTGATTCACCTCACCCCGCCGGAACTTCAGGGGGAAGAGGCTGACCAGTATGAGGTGATCGGCACCCAGGTGACCCATCGGGTGGCGCAACGCCCTGCCAGCTACCTCATCCTGCAATACGAGCGCCCGGTCATCAAACGTAAGGGCAGTGCTTCGGCTTCGCTCAGCAACCCACCACTTCCCAGCCCTGCACCCGCCAACGTGCTGGAACGTAGTGTCACCGATGTCAGCTTTTTGGTGGGGATGTTGGTGGACAAGTTCCAGTACCACCTGCCGTTGTACCGCCAGCACCAACGCCTGACCCAAGCGGGGATCACCCTCAGCCGCACGACGCTGACCAATGCGGTGAAACGTGCCATCGACCTGCTCAAACCCATTGCCGAAGCGCAACTCGCCAGTGTACTGCAAAGCAAGCTGCTGGCGATGGACGAAACCCCCATCAAAGCCAGCCCCGCAGGCAACGGCAAGATGAAGCAAGGCTACTTCTGGCCGCTGTACGGGGATCAGGACGAAATCGTCTTCACCTTCTCCGCCAGCCGTGGGCGGCAACACATTGAAAAGACTCTTCGCCAACAGTTCAGCGGCACACTGCTCAGCGACGGTTACCGTGCTTATGCCAGTTACGTCAACGCCAATGACAAGATTACCCATGCCCAATGCTGGGTACACAGCCGTCGCACCTTCATTGCCGCCGAAACCGCTGAACCACAAGCAGTACGCCAAGCCCTTGACACTATCGCGGCACTCTATCAGCACGAAGCCCAGATTAACGAGAAAAAACTCGACGGGGAAGCCAAACGTACCTACCGCCTCACCCACAGCAAGCCGTTGGTCGACCAGTTCTTTGAATGGTGCCAAACCCAATTACAACGTACCGATTTAATCCCCTCCAACCCGCTGACCAAAGCCCTTGGTTATGTCATCCGCCGCGAACACGAACTGCGCGTGTTTCTGGAAGATCCCGACGTGCCAATGGATACCAACCACATCGAACGCGCCCTGCGGCCCATCCCCATGGGCAGGAAAAACTGGTTGTTCTGCTGGACAGAACTCGGCGCGGAACACGTGGGCATCATCCAAAGCCTGATCACCACCTGCCGCCTGCATGACATTAACCCGTATGTCTATCTGATGGATGTTCTGTTGCGCGTTAGTGAGCATCCCGCTTCTCAGGTGCAAGACCTTACGCCAAGATGTTGGAAACAACGGTTTGCGGATAAGCCATTGCGCTCGGATTTGTTTGCGGATATCAACGACGGGCTAGAATGACCGTTTACGCCTGCATGACATTAACCCGTATGTCTATCTGATGGATGTTCTGTTGCGCGTTAGTGAGCATCCCGCTTCTCAGGTGCAAGACCTTACGCCAAGATGTTGGAAACAACGGTTTGCGGATAAGCCATTGCGCTCGGATTTGTTTGCGGATATCAACGACGGGCTAGAATGACCGTTTACGCTACAGCAACAGGGGCAGTTTTAACGGTTGGATTATACTCAGGATACAAGAAAGAAGATGAGTAATGAAGCCCTATCACTTACAGAACTATTCTACTTAAACTGCTACCTCAAAGGTAGAGAGCATTTCGTTTTTGCTACCAAAAGTTATAGTAATCCCAGTCTTGCTATAAGTAGATACTCAGATTCACTAAAGTCTATTCAATCCAAACGCGGGAAGTACAAACCTAAATTACCAAGGAATAGAATAGATTCAGGCGAATCATTAGAGTACATACTTAATTCCAGAGTCGATAAGTATTTGGGTATAGGCTATAGCGGCAGAAATAAGGGGAAAGTTTAATTCCCCTACCCAAACTTGTGGTTGGGGACGTTCGCTAAGAAGTGCTCACTTATCGTAGACGAGAGCATCGCTTAGATGCGAGCTACACAATTGTATTTTCATTTATCCCTTTATTCTATTCAATTCCAGCATTTCATAAATTCCGCTACCAGATGTAAGCCTAAAAATCTCAATAAAAAAAACTACAAATAATAGAGTTCTATTAATTGACTTATCTAAGCTATCCTATACTATAGATTTTATAGATACAATAATAGAAACTATAGGAGATTTTAAACTAAAATGACAAATACAGATACTCCAGAATCAGAAATTCCACTAAGCAGCTATTACAGCGTTAGGAATTTTTTACAAAAGGAAATAAGCTTAAAGCGACTTACTAATGAAGCCTTAACCAGAAGCAACATACTCAGGGTATCAAATTTATGTAGGAAACTGTGCAAGGAAAATGGAATTCCTATGTATAAAACGCATTCAAGTAAGACAAGATTCCGCCCTAAGACGGTATCCATTTACCCGTATAGCATTTTAACCAAGGTAATCTATGAAACGGAATAAATACTTACGCACACATAAGCGGCAAAACGCTACAAGACGAACCTATTTTAATTTTAAACGCACTCAACCCCCTAAAGGCGATAAAACATGAATGAGATTTTAGAAAATACCGACCTTAATTTTATTGAGAAGAGTTTATACGCAGCTTGGCAGGCTGGTCATAACGTAAAAGATTGGATTCAAAACCAAACTACAAGAGCCAAATACAGAAAATCATTAAAAGAAAAAGCGGGAATAGACATTTACTGTAAGCGTGATGCTCCCATAGAGCAGAACTATCTAAAACGTGAACTTACATAAGTGAAGCTATTACACAAGATAATAAAAACACAAATAGGAGCAGTTATGGAAACATTAAATCAAATCGAAAAATTATTAGATACAGCTAAAACAGTAGCAGCCTTAAACGACATTATAGGAGTAGATAAAAATACTACCGTACTTCTACTAAAAGAATACTGTACCGATAATAACCTACCAGAATTAGCTACAATGCTGGAGCGTATAGAAAAAACATTACCAAGTAGAAACACAATAGGGGCAGAGAAGATAGGAGATAAGCTTTACTATAAGATTAGTGAATTAGCGGCAATGTATAATTTAGACGCGCCCACACTTAACTCACTATTAGTTAAGGCAGGTCTACAGAAACAAGTATCTCATAGCAAGTACGGTAAGACATTCTTCAGAACAGCAGCAGGGATTGATTACTCAAAGCGCGAGAATAGAGAAACCTATGCCATCCTACTATGGCTGGAAGATGTGATGAAACTGCTGGAGGTACAACAATGAATAGACGAGTCTCGTATTTTAAGCATACCGAATTTCATTTCGTCACTATTGATGACGTTAAGTACGTATCCCTAAGGTCATTAAGGCTAAAGGAAAGACCAGAGGAAGGTGAAGTATTCCAAACTTTTGAACTAACTGCCACTGGTTGTAATCCTTTTGAGATTATCAGAATCACAAGTGCAATAAATCTGATTAAAGACGAATCATTAAAAGAATATTTACAAGGAGCACTACTACAATGATGAATACAATTCAAACTAAAACAGTAGAAGAAATGCAAGCCCTTAGAGCTGCACAATTAGCAGATTACCGCAGAGAGCAGGATGAACTTAATAAACCTTTCAGGGTTGATAAAGCACCAGTAGCAGTAGTATCTGTAAACGCTCAGTTAACCAGTATCAGAAAATTACTAAATGAAGTCACTGCACTTAATGTAGCGTCATTAAACTTAGGTGGTGGTCAAGTCCAAACCTCAATAGATAGCAACCTTGATTATAAGCTCAATGAGTTAGCTAACCTAATCCACACTCTACGTTATGAACATAAGTTCTCAGGCAGACTTATCTCCTGACCACCTGTCAGACACTTTTGCTACAGAACTATCATAAGTGCTACCTTCAAAATTTTAATACGAGGGTAGTACCTATGGCAGAGACAATAGAAAAGCGGAAAGAAGTAGTTCGTCGTTCAGAATCCCAACTAAAGGAATTAGTAAACGAATACATTAAATCAGGTTTAACGATAATGGAGTTTTGTAAAGAACATAAGGAAGCTCCACCTACTTTAGTTAAACACCTTGAAGAGGCAGGATACAGAATGACACTTGGAACAGCACAAGGCTGTGATGAACTTCAAGCAGAGAACGATAGGTTATTAAATAACTACATCAAGCTACTACAAAAGTACGAACCAGATAAATACAAAATGGCTATGTTAGCCTGTATTGATTGAATACAAAAAAATACCCAGTAGTTATGCAGACTATTGGGTATTAAGGTTTACAGTTTGAAAACATTAAATCCCATAACGAAAAGAAGTCGAATAAATTAGGAGATTCAATAAGTGCATTATAGTAACGATACCCGATTATGTCCAGAACATTTATCTAAAATCATCAAAAAGTATCTATTAAATACAAGATACTATTACCTAAGCAGCCATGACATTCTTTCACCTGTAATGATAGATAGATTACATTTCATCATTTCAATAGGAGAACATCGTCCTATAGCAGAAACATACCTACTTGAACTGGATGATAACGGTGAAGTGGTAAAATCTACCAATAAAAGTATAAAACTCAGTACAGATGCTACAAACGAAACCACTTTATACATTAGGTCATGTGAAGATAACACAGCAATAGAGGTCATAACCTCACCCAATAAATACCTTTACGGTCATAACTTGTATGGTAGTTCAGACATACGGTTTCTGACCACTGAGACAGTCCATAAGGCGCTAACAGAAATAAACCGTATAGACATACTCCCTAGGGTCTTCCGTCCCGCCTGCGGTAATGTTGTTGAGTCCACAGAGATAAAAATACTCGGTGTAGACATAAACTCTATGTGCATTACTCCAAGACCATCACAGTATCTAAGTCTATTACCTAATCGTCTGGATACAAACGCAACAATAACGGTAAAAGATAATACCGTCTATGTTGGAAATCATGTCCATAGTGATTCAGCTTTTCGTATTTACGATAAATGGGTAGAGCGCAATAATAAAAAGATGCTACAATACCTATCCAGTAAAGACCAAGAATGGATGTCAGACAAGCTACGTATAGAGCTTATACTAAAGCCAAGAGAGTTAGATAAACTTGAGCTTAGTGATGTAGCCCAGTGGTCTATAAACATAGCAGAAATTATTTATAAAAAATACAGAGAGAAATTGAAACTTATGAAAGCAGTATCAGAAGATTTAAGTTTATTGGATTCAGTAGAAGCAGGATACTACTGTAGATGGAAGTATGTTGGAGACCCATTAGAGGTAATCATTCCAGCAGAACGAACACGAGTAAGATACAGAAAGTCTGTAAAGGATAAGATAGGTGTAGACCTTGCTCGTCCTTACAATGGAGAGGGAATGAACCCATTATTGCAGATGGTTGAACCTAGACACATGAAGATGTCAGGTATACCACTATCAGAAATTGAGAGTACGGTAGCCCGTATAGAAGTGTCTGATACTGATACGGATACAAAAGCTAACATCCCTTTATCCATGCTCATGGGCTGAATCTGTCAGGTTCTCGTTAACCTGCCAATTTGGCACTTGCTCTTAGGTTCTCGTTTCATCCCAGATTCTGGTATTGTGCGTTCTCCACTGGCAAATCCCCCAGACCAAACAGAGACAAATTGCACCAGCTCTCAGGTTCTCGTTAACAGGCAGATTCTGCCGGAGTGTCAAAGCGGGATAACCCCCATCACTCAACCGTAAACGGTCATTCTAGCCCGTCGTTGATATCCGCAAACAAATCCGAGCGCAATGGCTTATCCGCAAACCGTTGTTTCCAACATCTTGGCGTAAGGTCTTGCACCTGAGAAGCGGGATGCTCACTAACGCGCAACAGAACATCCATCAGATAGACATACGGGTTAATGTCATGCAGGCGGCAGGTGGTGATCAGGCTTTGGATGATGCCCACGTGTTCCGCGCCGAGTTCTGTCCAGCAGAACAACCAGTTTTTCCTGCCCATGGGGATGGGCCGCAGGGCGCGTTCGATGTGGTTGGTATCCATTGGCACGTCGGGATCTTCCAGAAACACGCGCAGTTCGTGTTCGCGGCGGATGACATAACCAAGGGCTTTGGTCAGCGGGTTGGAGGGGACTAAATCGGTACGTTGTAATTGGGTTTGGCACCATTCAAAGAACTGGTCGACCAACGGCTTGCTGTGGGTGAGGCGGTAGGTACGTTTGGCTTCCCCGTCGAGTTTTTTCTCGTTAATCTGGGCTTCGTGCTGATAGAGTGCCGCGATAGTGTCAAGGGCTTGGCGTACTGCTTGTGGTTCAGCGGTTTCGGCGGCAATGAAGGTGCGACGGCTGTGTACCCAGCATTGGGCATGGGTAATCTTGTCATTGGCGTTGACGTAACTGGCATAAGCACGGTAACCGTCGCTGAGCAGTGTGCCGCTGAACTGTTGGCGAAGGGTCTTTTCAATGTGTTGCCGCCCACGGCTGGCGGAGAAGGTGAAGACGATTTCGTCCTGATCCCCGTACAGCGGCCAGAAGTAGCCTTGCTTCATCTTGCCGTTGCCTGCGGGACTGGCTTTGATGGGGGTTTCGTCCATCGCCAGCAGCTTGCTTTGCAGTACACTGGCGAGTTGCGCTTCGGCAATGGGTTTGAGCAGGTCGATGGCACGTTTCACCGCATTGGTCAGCGTCGTGCGGCTGAGGGTGATCCCCGCCTGGGTCAGGCGTTGGTGCTGGCGGTACAACGGCAGGTGGTACTGGAACTTGTCCACCAACATCCCCACCAAAAAGCTGACATCGGTGACACTACGTTCCAGCACGTTGGCGGGTGCAGGGCTGGGAAGCGGTGGGTTGCTGAGCGAAGCCGAAGCACTGCCCTTGCGTTTGATGACGGGGCGCTCGTATTGCAGGATCAGGTAGCTGGCAGGGCGTTGCGCCACCCGATGGGTCACCTGGGTGCCGATCACCTCATACTGGTCAGCCTCTTCCCCCTGAAGTTCCGGCGGGGTGAGGTGAATCACCTTGACCGGGACATCGGCGGTAAAGCGTAACCCGCTGTCATTCACGCAGTCATCGGGGCGCAGCTTGGGGGCTTTGCCGCGTTGGTAGGTGACGGTAATGCTTTCACCCTCGGGTGCGGCAACCGGGGTGGCGGCGGGGGCAAACAACGGCAACTGCGCCACCGGTATCTCAACCGGACGCTTTTCCGATTTGCTGCCAAAGACCTGTTGCCTGAACCACGCCAGTTGGCGTTTTAATTCAGAAACTGCCTGTTGCAGGACGGCATTGTCTGCACGTAACCCCGCATTTTCCTCACGCAACGCCAGCATTTCCGCCACAATCGGCGGCATGGGAACGCTGGTGTCAGACGGGGTGGATGGCTTTAAAATCATGGGCTTGTTATACCAGAATGTGGCTGCACAGGATACTGGTAACGCTTGAATTGTCTGGATTTTTGCACCTCAATGCCTGCTAAAATCAACTGCAAATCCGTCCGGGTCAGTTCGCGCTGCCCGCTAGTTGTCGGCTGCACCCGGTATTGCCCCTGCTCCAAGCGTTGGCTCCATAAGCAATAGCCGCTGGGTTCAAAATAGAGGATCTTCATCTGGGTTTTACGCAGGTTCACAAACACGAAATAATGCCCACTCAGGGGATTTTGCCCTAACTGGTTTTTCACCAAAGCGGTCAGCCCCGTAAAGCTTTTGCGCATGTCGGTGGCTTGGGTGCATAGCCAGATGCGGGCGGTGGCGGCGGGGGCAAACATCAGCGTTGGCTCAGGCGTAGTTCAACACCATTCCCCAAACTCAGCACAATGTGCCAGCCTTGCCCCAGCGCGGCATGACCCGCCGATAATGCTCCCAAGTCGATGAAGGTATTGGCGGGAACGGCTGGTTCCTCCACGCCATCTGCGGAGCGTAGACGCTGCCGCCATTGGCAAAAACTGGCGTAACCGATACTGTGCTGTTCACAAAATGCCGGGGCGGATAAGCCGCTGGCTTGCCATTGGCTAATGAGGGTTTGCCATTCGCTGGCACGGCGGTGAGGGCGTTTCATTGAGGTTTCCTTCGGTTGTTCAGGTTGGAAACCAGTTTAGGACGTGGAAATCGCGAGGGCTAGACGTGCTGAAATGGTCGCTTACACTCAACCAACAAAGCAACAGTCCTGTAAGTGGAGAGTCTCGCCAAGAGACGAGCCTAAGATGTCCTACAATCGTTTTATTTTATTATGGCTACAACCATAAGGCTTATGCCATTTGCGCCCAATAGGACGAAGCACAGTAAGTATTTAACGCATTAATGCCTATCGCTTTATAATATACTTAGATCTATTTCTTGAAGCTCGTTTCTTGGGCTTAGGAATATACTCTTCCTCTACCAGATACATTAGTTCATTTTCTTCTAATACTGCATTTCTTGCCGCCTCAGCTAATTCAAGAGAATCATAAATACCTACATACCGATACTGCCCTAAGGCAGATACACCAACTATAAGTTTCCCTTCCTTGTTCTCAAATATGAATTTCTTCTTTGCTCTAAATTTTTTTATACCTGTCATATCAAACTCCTTCATTATTATTCTATCTATCTATCTATCTATCTATTTTCATAATAGCCGGTGTTTCCCAAAACACCAAAAGGAAAACGACTTATAGAAAATGCGCCCATAAGTTCCCCTTCAACCCCCTAAAGGATTAAAGAACATTAACAATTTGTAATGTAATTATTCTAATAGTATCGTTATTATCTATTGACATACTATATAGATAGCTTATCTTTAATGTATAACTTCAATAATATAGTTAAAACAAATAAGTAAATAACAATGAATGCGAGGGCAATTGAAAATGGAAAACGAATTATTACAACAAGCTTTAGATTTAGTTATGAATCCTGACCCAGAGACAGGATTAGTATCCCTTAATCAGCTTTATAAAATTGGCAATAAGCTAAGAATTCTAAAAGGTAAGAACCAACTCTATCTAAGAGATTTCGTAGGTTCACCTACAACTAAAGAATTTTTAACAGCACTAACAGAAGAAGTAGATGCTACTTCTCCAGATAACTTTATTAAAGTCGTACATGGCAGCAAAGGCGGAACATTTGTTCATCCTATCGTTGCATTAGAAGCAATGGGCAAAATTGATTCTGCATTACGTGTAGTTGCATACAGAGAACTTTTTGAAGTTATGTTTTAATACTGTTCCAAAAGGAGCAGACAAATAAAAAGCCCTAACGCAAATAGGGCTAATCAAGAGTTCAATGTGGTCTCTACGATAACTAAAACCACAAGGAGGCATATCACTATGTCATTAATAATAAACGTTCCAGTTTTAGAAGACAATAACAATAATGCACTCATTTCTTTTTTGGGTGATAGTAAATCAAATTTAGTCTATATAACTGATTTCATAAAACAGATAAACGAGTATTACGTTTCCATTAGAAAGCGTAAAAAGACTATCCGTCTTGATGACCATATGAGGAATAAATTATTTACTGAATCAGCTATAGCACTTGAAGCAGACTTGACCGGGAATTTCCCGGACATGATTTTATCTGAAGCTACTAAAGATAACAAAGGTCGTATTGCAAATATCTCTGAACTGTGTCCTACAGTTATCAAAACCAAAAGCAGAGGAGCTAATAAAGGTAAGCGACCATTTCAGCACGTCTAGCCCTCGCGATTTCCACGTCCTAAACTGGTTTCCAACCTGAACAACCGAAGGAAACCTCAATGAAACGCCCTCACCGCCGCGCCAGCGAATGGCAAACCCTCATCAGCCAATGGCAAGCCAGCGGCTTATCCGCCCCGGCATTTTGTGAACAGCACAGTATCGGTTACGCCAGTTTTTGCCAATGGCGGCAGCGTCTACGCTCCGCAGATGGCGTGGAGGAACCAGCCGTTCCCGCTAATACCTTCATCGACTTGGGAGCATTATCGGCGGGTCATGCCGCGCTGGGGCAAGGCTGGCACATTGTGCTGAGTTTGGGGAATGGTGTTGAACTACGCCTGAGCCAACGCTGATGTTTGCCCCCGCAGCCACCGCCCGCATCTGGCTATGCACCCAAGCCACCGACATGCGCAAAAGCTTTACGGGGCTGACCGCTTTGGTGAAAAACCAGTTAGGGCAAAATCCCCTGAGTGGGCATTATTTCGTGTTTGTGAACCTGCGTAAAACCCAGATGAAGATCCTCTATTTTGAACCCAGCGGCTATTGCTTATGGAGCCAACGCCTGGAGCAGGGGCAATACCGGGTGCAGCCGACAACTAGCGGGCAGCGCGAACTGACCCGGACGGATTTGCAGTTGATTTTGGCGGGCATTGAGGTGCAAAAATCCAGACAATTCAAGCGTTACCAGTATCCTGTGCAGCCACATTCTGGTATAATAAGCCCATGATTTTAAAGCCATCCACCCCGTCTGACACCAGCGTTCCCATGCCGCCGATTGTGGCGGAAATGCTGGCGTTGCGTGAGGAAAATGCGGGGTTACGTGCAGACAATGCCGTCCTGCAACAGGCAGTTTCTGAATTAAAACGCCAACTGGTGTGGTTCAGGCAACAGGTCTTTGGCAGCAAATCGGAAAAGCGTCCGGTTGAGATACCGGTGGCGCAGTTGCCGTTGTTTGCCCCCGCCGCCACCCCGGTTGCCGCACCCGAGGGTGAAAGCATTACCGTCACCTACCAACGCGGCAAAGCCCCCAAGCTGCGCCCCGATGACTGCGTGAATGACAGCGGGTTACGCTTTACCGCCGATGTCCCGGTCAAGGTGATTCACCTCACCCCGCCGGAACTTCAGGGGGAAGAGGCTGACCAGTATGAGGTGATCGGCACCCAGGTGACCCATCGGGTGGCGCAACGCCCTGCCAGCTACCTCATCCTGCAATACGAGCGCCCGGTCATCAAACGTAAGGGCAGTGCTTCGGCTTCGCTCAGCAACCCACCACTTCCCAGCCCTGCACCCGCCAACGTGCTGGAACGTAGTGTCACCGATGTCAGCTTTTTGGTGGGGATGTTGGTGGACAAGTTCCAGTACCACCTGCCGTTGTACCGCCAGCACCAACGCCTGACCCAAGCGGGGATCACCCTCAGCCGCACGACGCTGACCAATGCGGTGAAACGTGCCATCGACCTGCTCAAACCCATTGCCGAAGCGCAACTCGCCAGTGTACTGCAAAGCAAGCTGCTGGCGATGGACGAAACCCCCATCAAAGCCAGCCCCGCAGGCAACGGCAAGATGAAGCAAGGCTACTTCTGGCCGCTGTACGGGGATCAGGACGAAATCGTCTTCACCTTCTCCGCCAGCCGTGGGCGGCAACACATTGAAAAGACTCTTCGCCAACAGTTCAGCGGCACACTGCTCAGCGACGGTTACCGTGCTTATGCCAGTTACGTCAACGCCAATGACAAGATTACCCATGCCCAATGCTGGGTACACAGCCGTCGCACCTTCATTGCCGCCGAAACCGCTGAACCACAAGCAGTACGCCAAGCCCTTGACACTATCGCGGCACTCTATCAGCACGAAGCCCAGATTAACGAGAAAAAACTCGACGGGGAAGCCAAACGTACCTACCGCCTCACCCACAGCAAGCCGTTGGTCGACCAGTTCTTTGAATGGTGCCAAACCCAATTACAACGTACCGATTTAATCCCCTCCAACCCGCTGACCAAAGCCCTTGGTTATGTCATCCGCCGCGAACACGAACTGCGCGTGTTTCTGGAAGATCCCGACGTGCCAATGGATACCAACCACATCGAACGCGCCCTGCGGCCCATCCCCATGGGCAGGAAAAACTGGTTGTTCTGCTGGACAGAACTCGGCGCGGAACACGTGGGCATCATCCAAAGCCTGATCACCACCTGCCGCCTGCATGACATTAACCCGTATGTCTATCTGATGGATGTTCTGTTGCGCGTTAGTGAGCATCCCGCTTCTCAGGTGCAAGACCTTACGCCAAGATGTTGGAAACAACGGTTTGCGGATAAGCCATTGCGCTCGGATTTGTTTGCGGATGTCAACGACGGGCTAGAATGACCGTTTACAATAAAGGAACATGGATGCACAAGCGCCTTGTATTAGTTCTACTATCCGGTATAGATGGCTTCATTGCCAATAAGGTTCAGAATATTCTAATAGAACATGATGTATTTGGAACACGTAATAAGTTCAGTTCTGCACATAAGCTATTAGGTGATGCCATTGAACAGAACCAAGCGTTTCCTAAGAATCAGCATGTCTATTGTAATGTAAACAAAGTAGTTAAAAATCACCTTGAGTATACGAACATTAATGATATTCCAGTTGAAACACTTGAAAAACGTAAACAGATTACAGAAGAGTTAGCCACTCTTACTAAGTATGGATTCTTAAACTCTTATCAAGAAGTAAAAGAATTTGTAAATACAAAAGTTATTGAGGGCGAATTGATATAATCTTATAGTTCGCTTTTGGAAGCTCACACTTTCAGGAACAGTCTCACCCTGGACAACAGGGTGGGATTCTAACTACATAGATTCAATGTATTAACTCCGTCGACCCGACGCTATTAGAAAAAATGCGCCATAAACAAACCCCTAAAGGTATATAGCGAAATACAAAACTTCAATAAAGATTTTGGAATAGTGCGATACAGAACGTATCTAAAGGAGGGAGAACAGAGGGAGGAGCGAAAGCAATTAACAGTTTATTGGGCGGAATCTATGTCTAACAGACTAGGCAGCCTGCGGATAATCAGTGAGCACACGCCGCCTATCCTGTTCGTAAAGCCTTCCGTATAGTCTCGGATTATCATGCGTTGTGTATCCCCAATGGCACTGATTTTCATGGATAAGAAGCATACACTAACCCCAGTCGAATCAACAATGGCATATTCTCATGAGTTCTGGGAAAACTATTCACTTTTTCTTTTGAAACAAAATGTTAAGAAGGGTGTTGTTTCATGGTATGTATTGCGTACCAAGCAGTACATTGCCGAGTTTCCAGAGGAGCACATTCGTACCCACACCCCGCATCATGTGGAACAGTTTCTGAACAAAGTGGGGCGTGAAAGCCGCCTATCACCCTGGCAATTTGGGCAGGTGGTCGATGCTATACGGATTCTGTTTAGTCTGGCGCTGAAGCTCCCCTGGGCGCGTGATTTCGATTGGGAATATTGGCGTGAGTCAGCGAAACCGCTGGAAGTGGATCATGCGACCGTTGCCCGCGATTACAGCAATGTGCTGGATGGCTTGGCGACGCTCGACGGCGAGGAGCGTTGTTCCCATGAGCTTTACCAGCGTTATCAGCCTGCGATTGCCGAAGTGGTGCGGGCGATACGCCTGAAAAATTACTCCATCCGCACGGAGCAAACTTATCAGGGGTGGGTTTCACGGTTTTTCTATTTCCACAAACCCGATAATGTGCGTGATCTCAATGGGCAACACGTAAAGCATTATCTGGAGTATCTCGCGCTGAAACGTCATGTCTCGGTGTCTACACAAAAGCAGGCGTTAAATGCCTTGGCGTTCCTGTTTAATCAGGTGTGGCAAAAGCCACTGGATGATTTGGGTGAGTTTATCGGGGCAAAGCGCCAGCGCAAATTGCCGGTGGTGTTATCCCGCGAAGAGGTGCGCCGCGTCTTCCAGCAACTCAAGGGCACACATCATCTGATGGCAGGTTTGCTCTATGGCGGTGGTTTGCGGCTGATGGAATGCGTGACCTTGCGGGTGTTAGATGTCGATTTCGATTACAACCAATTGCATATCCGTAATGCCAAAGGGGGCAAAGATCGGGTTGTGCCATTGCCGGAGCGTTTTAAAGAAGCACTAAAAGAGCAGCTTGCGTTGGTGGCGCGTTTGCATCAGATTGATTTGCGTAACGGTTTTGGCGAAGTGTATTTGCCCGAAGCCTTGAGCCAGAAATACCAGAAGGCGGCACGGGAGTTGCGCTGGCAATACGTGTTTCCCGCCAGTGCGGTCAGTGTTGACCCGCGTTCAGGGTTGGTGCGCCGTCATCATTTGCATGAAACCAGTTTGCAGAAAATTATTCGCCGCGCCGTGAAACAGGCGGGGATCACCAAACACGCCACTACCCACACCTTCCGCCATTCGTTTGCTACCCATCTGCTGGAATCGGGTTACGACATCCGCACTGTGCAGGAGTTGCTGGGGCATTCGGATGTGTCGACCACCATGATCTATACCCACGTTCTGAATACACCCGGTATCAGTGTACGCAGCCCAGCCGATATGATTTAAGCGCGATGTTAGAGACGCTACCGCCCTGATCTGCACCGACCATAATCCGATGAACTGTGATGATTTTCTGACGAGATGGCTGTAATTTACACTTGATTTGCATGAATTACAAAAATTAATCGCACATTAAGCATCATTACATGCAATTATTCGCATTTATTTGCACGCCTTCCAGGAAAATAATGCCACTTGCTCACCTTGATTGTCGCCCCTTCGCCGCGTTTTGTGCGGGGCATCATGCCGCTGCCTGCGCCATTCCCAGCGCAGAATTACCTGCCCGAATGCACGAACTTCCCAAAACCAGCGAACCGCTCGCCTTATACGGTGTTGGTGATGACCTGCAACAAGCTTACGCATTTCTCACCAGCAAAGGCTATCACGTAGCACAACAAACCGAATGGACGCAGCAAGTGGAGGCGATGTTACAAGCCGAAGGTTTATGGCAGTGTGGGGAACATTCCAAGCGTTTATGGCAGCCCGCGCCGTTGATTGCGCGTTTCGTCACGGAATTCATGCCCCTGTATGCGCTTACACCGGGCGAGGGTTTGGATATTGCGTGCGGGGCAGGGCGCGATATGGTGTATCTCGCGATGCACGGTTGGGCGATGACCGGTATTGATTACATTCCCGCTGCGTTGCAACGTGCTCAACAATTGGCGGCAACTCAGCAGGTTTGCATCCTTAGCACGTGTGTGGATTTGGAAACCGGTACGGATCCGTTCATTCATTACGCTAATGGGCAGTTTGATCTGATCACGGTAGCGCGTTACTTGCACCGCCCGCTGTTTCCTTGGCTGCAACGCTTGCTAAAACCGGGTGGTATTCTCATCTACCAAACGTTTATGCAGGGAGCGGAACAGTTCGGTAGCCCGCGTAACCCCAACTTCTTACTGAAGCAGGGGGAGTTGGCGCAAATATTTGCAGGCTCTGACATTTTGCTGGACACGGTAGAAACACTGGACGATGGTCGCCCAGTGTCTGCATTTATCTGTCGGCAGGTGGCAAGCTTTCCTTGATGGTATCCAGCGGTACTTCGATCAGGTTGGGTACATCGAGGGTGAAGGTAGTGCCGCTGTTGTCTGCATCTGTCGCAGGAACCTCAAATATGACGTTGCTGCTGGGGGGGGTAATAGGTTCTGGTACTGCGTTTTCTAACTGAACAGGTGGTAGTTCGGTTGTGGTAACGTTTATGGCATCCTGCACGGGAATATCAGGGGAAACTCGAACTTCCATCGGGGGATTCGCCGTCGGTACCGCTTCGGTTGAAGTAGCCATTTCAGCGGCTTCAGGGTTTTCTGTTTCCTGATCTGGGGCAGGGGCGGCGACGGGTGGCGTGGCGGTGATGGTCGCTGTTGGTTCAGGCTTTGCGGGTTCCGGTTGGGTGGTGGCAGTGGTGGCAGGCGTTTCTGGCTCGGTGCCGGGGGTAAACACACCCATTGCCAAGGTTTCACGGTAACGCTTTTCTAGCGCGATTTGTTCTTCAACCTGATTATCCAGTTTGTATTTGCCAATCAGGGTTTGGCTATCATTCAGGGCGGTGCGAGCCTTGTCGGTATCACGTTTACTCAATAGTGTACGGGCTTCTTCCTGTTGGGCTGCCACGATCTTTTCCAGCAATTTCATGGCATCAGGGTGATCCGGTGTTTTTTTCAACAAAGGACTGAGGTAGGCAATGGCACTTTCACTGCGGTCATCGCCACGGCTGAGGTTGCCATAGCTGATGGCTCGTTGGGCACGTTCTAGGTATTGCCTGCTATCGGTGTCATCCGTATCACTGGGTGCTGCGGTAGTGGTTTCGGGTGGGGTAGTGGCGTTTGTGGCGGGTGTTTCCTGTTCTTGTGCTAACGCGAGTTTGCGCTGCGCTCGGTTAACCTCGGCTTCTAAACTCACTTGACGTTTTAGGCTGTCAGCCAGTGTGAATTCGGTGATCAGTCGGTCAGTGGTGCTGAGTAGTTTGCTGGCTTCTTCCAATTTACCCGAACTGAGCAAGGCTTCAGTTTCGGCATGTTGATCGGTGATCAGTTGCGTTAGCAGTTGCTGCGTTTTGGCATTGTCTGGCGCTAGCGCTACGGCTTGGCGTAAGTAGTCGAGCGCTGCGGGCTTACCGGTGCGAATGGCTTCGGCAGCTTGCGCTTGTAAGACACTAAGTTCCTTGGTGGTGGTTGGTTTGGTTTGATTCGAAGCTTCGGCGCTGAGGCGTTCGGCTTCCGTTCTGGCTGCGGTTTCAGCGGCGAGCTTGTCAGCTTCTGCTTGCACACTGTCTTGATCCAGTACCGGTGGAAGACTGCCTTCACCGACCAGTGTTGTGGTGTCTGCGGCGTCAGGCTGGAGGGTGGTATTGGATGGGATGGCTTCTAAGCCAGTGATGCGCGTGTCGGCGGCATTTTCTGGTGGCTCACCCCAACTGGAGAGTAATTGGTAGGTGGTGATGGCTACCGCGCTGGCAGCAACTAAAGCGATAGCGGGTAACAACAGCTTTTTTTGTTGCTTGCGTTGCAAGATGCGTAATAACGCGGTGGGTGTTGGCTGGCGAGCCGCTCGCTTTAAGTTTAGCCCTTGTTGCAAAGCTGCCCATGTATCAGGGCGTAATTTGCGGATACTGCCGGGGGCAACGTTACGCACCGCTGCTTCCAGGGTACTTTGCTTGCCAAACGGTGGTAAGCCTTGCAGCAGGTGATAGGCTAAACAGGCTATCGAAAAGGTATCGTCTGCGCTGGTGGGGGTGTCGCCCAGTAGCACATCGGGGCTGATATAGCCGGAATGCAGTGTTTGGCGGGTGTATTCGCTAGGTGGATTGCGGTATGCCATGCGCAACGCAGCCGCAACAGGGGCTGTCAATAAACAAGGCGCTTTTTCAGTGAGGAGGATAGCATTCGGTTCGGCATAACCAAACACGCCATCTGGTGTTTGGCTGGCAAACACATGCTTAAGATTGTCCAGCAATTCTAGCGCTTCCGGGAGTGGCATTCCCCGGTCATCCAGTTCTGCCAAGCGTTCGGAAAGTAACATGCCGCTGATATTACGCATCACCATCCAGCGCGTACCGTCTGCGGTTTTGCCATCATCCAAGACATGAGGCATACCGGGCATTGATTTTTGGTAAGTGGGTAAGACGTGCCCAAAGACTTGTTCAAATACGGGGTCTTGTGCCAAGGCGGGCAATAATGTGAAGGCCAGTACATTGGCTTGTTCACCGTTGCCTTGGGTTTGTTTCAGGTCTTGTGCCCAATACAGTTTGCCAAGCGCGGTATTGGCCATGCAGCGCCGCAGGGCATAACGCTCCTGAAGGATTGGCAAATTTTGCCCGATAGTAGCATCCACAGAGGGTCGGTTTGAAAATGGCATAATGCAAAAGCTCCCGCGAATCACCGCCGGTTATCATTAAAATGCGGCGATTATAAAGGATTACTTCGCTTTGAGCACATCTTCATGGAATAACTGCCCGACAGCCTCCAAAGCAATCAGTTCATCGGCATCACCCGTGATGGTGGTGACCATGTGGGGCGGGACGAACGCGCCCGCACCCAGCGCTTTGGGGGCAACGATTTGCTGCGCGGCCTGTAACTCTGGCGCAATGGCTGCCCGCAAGGCTTCATACGATTCATAATTGCGCCGCACTTTGGCAACCAAGGTATCAAACAGCATCACCAGTGGTGGCGGTGGTGGATTAGTGCGGCTAAAGCCCATGGAGTGAAAAATACCGGGTTTTAACCACAAGAGTAATTCGGCTTGTGCGTTGGAGACTTCCCACGTTTCACGCCCCTTGCGGGGGATGGCGGTTTTGATGAAGTTTTCAATCATGTCGGCGACATCCCACGGGCGGAAAACTAGCCCCCCGCCTGCTAAGGGTCTGCCGGGTAAGCGGTCTTTGAGTGCTTGCAGCCAAGTGGGGGCAGGTTCTAAGTCAACCAAACGGTTTTGTTCGGCATTTTGCACAAAGCCATCTGTGCCATTGCCGTAGTAGTCTAGGTATTTGCCATTGCGCCAAAAAGCTTCACCTTCATTGAGCATGGCGCTGACTTTTGCCCATTTATCTGCACCAAACAGGGCGCTAACACTGGCTTGGTTTAGCGGGGCATTTAAACCGAGATTGAGGGCAAGGTGCATACCCGCTTCCGAGCAATACACTTGTTCAGCTTGGCTGTGCAAGGTAGCCAACGCGGTACGGCTACCGAGTACCGCGTTGAGTACATTACCCCCGAATTCGATGACCTTAGCGTGGGTGTTGGTCATTAGATTGTCGTTGCCGTTGTAGTCGGGCGGGAATTTGGTGACTTTTTGTAACAGCATCGACCAAGTACGCACATTATTAACGTAAGCACGTTGTTCTGCGGGGGAAATGTCTCCAAGAAAGCGAATGCGCCACAGCAGGGAAGGGTAATCCTTCGGATTCACATGCCCCGCCGAATGTTGATTGGCGTAGCTGCGCGGGCTGTCGGTGGCTACTATGCCGCTGGCTACCCCAATGTAATTGCGGATGTGGGTAATGCTGAACTTGAGCATTTCCAAGCCTTTTTCCTCATTATGAAACACGGATTGCACAATGTGGCGGTTGCCGGGGTTGTGGTGTGAGGAACCAAGATACCATTCGCCGGGTTGGATAAAACGTAACAAGTCACGCTGCTTGGTTTTCCAGACATTTTGGTAGGCAATCAGGCGTAAGTCTTTGTCACTGTGGATGTGCGTAGGGACTTCTTCCCATTTGCCACCGACTTCGATCAATTTGGTGACGAGACTGCGGTCAGTCTTGAGGGTGGGGTCTTTCCATAACGTTTGAGCGCTTGCGGCGTTGATGGTGTAGGCAGAAGCCGGTAACGGCCGGTCGTAACGGGCTTGCGGGTTTTGGGTGTACCAAGTGTTAGCTTGCGCCAGCGTCATATCAGCGAGTCGTGACATCAGTTTCTCCCTCTGTGTTGTTACCCTATCCGTTAAGTATAGTGCAGCATTTCAGCATTAGGGTTGCCAGCGAAAACGTTTTAAATCAATGTTGCCATTGGCATCGAAGACGATGCCTTCCGCTTCGAGTAGATGACGCTGGTGCAAGTCGCCGCCGGGGTAGGCGCGACCGAGACTGATTTTGCCTTGCGCATTAATAACACGTTGCCAGGGTACGTCGGAAAATTCGGGGAGGGCGTGTAAGGCATAACCCACTAACCGGGCGTGTCCCGGTAACTGGGCTAGAGAGGCTACGTCACCGTAAGTGGCGACGTAGCCTGCTGGAATCTGCCGCACGATGGCATAAATGCGTTGGTGCTTGCTCAGGCAGCAACCTCCAGCAGTTCGGACTGTTCCAGTGCATGGACAAGTTGTGGGATTTGCGAAAGTGCAGGTGCACCATCCATGAGCAATGCAATGGGCATGACCTCGAAAATTTCTTCCGGGCTTGCCCCGTACTCACGAGCGGCTTTGACGTGCATGTCGATCAAACGTGCATCTTGTTGCACCAACGCGATGCCCAAACCGACTAATTCACGGCAGCGACGGTCGATACAGCCTTTACTAAGGGAAAACTCGCGCCATGAGTCCATCCAGGCTTTCCATAACTCAGTGTGGTGGTGTTCGGGGCTGGCTTGCACATACAGCGCTACACGGCGTACTTGTAGCATTTCGGTATCCGTTGCGCCCAGTTTAACGGCGGCTTCGGTATGGATGTCGATGCAGCGATGACAGCCTTTTGCAAGCGCAATTCCTAGCGTAATCAACTCTTTATGTTTACGATCCAGAATGCCTTTTTTGGTGCTTTCTTGGGAAAGCTCCCCAATGATTTCCAAAAATTCGCCCAACCCGTAAGTGCGTGCCCGTTTCAGGGAGTGCATGAAATCAGTGTCTACCATAGTCATTATATCCTTTTTGTTGCGGTGCAAACAAACTGTAGCATAGAAAGTGCCGAGGGCGTTATTTCGTCTGCTAAGCGTCACGAAAGTGTCAAACTGGCTGCAAATAATGTGCCGATGATCAGCGTTGCGGGTGGTTATCACGTTTTTGTAAAATTTTTTTAATTTTTTGCTTGACCGACTCTGAACAAGTTAGCATAATGCGCACCTCTTCCAGCGCATCCGTAGCTCAGTTGGATAGAGTACCTGGCTACGAACCAGGTGGTCGGAGGTTCGAATCCTTCCGGATGCGCCATTAAATTGTTTCATGGTACTCCATGATGTCCCAAAAGCCCTTGCAGGCTGCAATCTGCCGGGGCTTTTGTGTTTTGGAATGTGTCTTTATTTGTCTCCACAGTTTGTTCTTAAAAAATCAATACTCGCAAGCTTTTTGGGGTGTAATCCCCAATCCATTCGTATTATGATGCGAGTCTTTTCCTTCGCCATTAGCGATTTACGGAGTTTACAGTGGAACTGACCGGTGCCGAGATATTCGTCGAGTGTCTGAAAGAGGAAGGGGTTGATACCATCTTCGGTTATCCTGGTGGAGCTGTGTTGTTTCTGTACGATGAATTGTACAAGCAGCACGACAAAATCAACCACATTCTGGTAAGACATGAGCAAGGGGCTGTACATGCAGCCGAGGGTTATGCCAAAGCAACCAATAGGCCGGGAGTGGCGCTGGTAACATCCGGCCCCGGTGCAACCAATGCCGTGACCGGCATTGCAGATGCGTACATGGATTCTGTGCCGATGGTGGTGTTCACCGGGCAAGTGCCGCGCCATCTGATTGGGAATGATGCATTTCAGGAAGTGGACATCGTGGGGATTACGCGCCCCTGTGTTAAGCATAACTTCTTGGTGACAGACGTTAAAGACTTGGCAACGACCATCAAGAAAGCCTTTTATATCGCCAGTACAGGCCGCCCCGGCCCGGTGTTGGTGGATATTCCTAAGGACATTACCACGGCACGGTGTGAGTTCCATTACCCCAAAGAAATCACCATGCGTTCCTACAACCCCACGGTTAAGGGCAATAAGCGTCAAGTACGCCGTGCCATTGACCTGATGTTGGAAGCCAAAAAGCCCGTACTGTATACCGGCGGTGGCGTGGTGTTGTCGGGTGCTGCGCACGAACTAACGGAATTGACCCGTGAACTGGGCTTTCCGATCACCAATACTCTGATGGGTTTAGGCGGTTTCCCGTCAATGGATAAGCAGTTCATCGGTATGTTGGGGATGCACGGCACGTATGAGGCCAATAATGCGATGCATCATGCCGATTTGGTGATTGCTATTGGCGCACGTTTTGATGACCGTGTAACCGGTAATATCGAGAAGTTCTGTCCCTACGCCAAGATTATTCATGTTGATATTGACCCGGCATCAATCTCTAAAAACGTGAAAGTGGATGTGCCTATCGTGGGTGATGTCAAAAATGTCATCGTCGACATGTTGGAGGAGTTCCGCAGCCGGAATGAACGCCCCGATGCGGCAACCTTGGCAGAATGGTGGAAGGAAATTGATGGGTGGCGCAAAGCCGACTGCCTGAAATACAATCAGGATGTGAATGCAGCCATCAAAGCCCAATACGTAGTCGAAAAGTTCTGGGAAGTGACCAACGGCGATGCTTACGTGTGTTCTGACGTGGGTCAGCATCAGATGTGGGCAGCGCAATACTACCGCTTCAGCCAGCCGAACCGTTGGATCAACTCCGGTGGTTTAGGCACGATGGGCTTTGGTTTGCCCGCCGCGATGGGCGTGCAAATGGCGTTCCCTGAGGAAACCGTTGGTTGTATTACCGGCGATGGCAGCATTCAGATGTGCATTCAGGAACTGGCGACGTGTTTGCAGTATCACTTACCGATCAAGATTTTGTCGTTGAACAATGGCTACCTTGGCATGGTGCGCCAGTGGCAAGAGTTCTTCTACCAGAAGCGTTACGCCATGTCCTACATGGAAGCACTCCCTGATTTCGTGAAACTTGCGGAAGCCTATGGTCACGTTGGGATGCGTATCGAGAAAGTCAGTGACGTGGAAGGCGCATTAAAAGAAGCGTTGGCGATGAAAGACCGCTTAGTTTTCATGGATTTCATTACTGAACGTGAGAACAATGTATTCCCGATGGTGCCTGCTGGCGCAGGTCAAAATGAAATGATTCTGGTATAGGTGACAAAATGCGGCATGTAATTTCCATTTTAATGGAGAATGAAGCGGGCGCGTTGTCGCGTGTTGCCGGTTTGTTCTCGGCACGCGGTTACAATATTGAGTCCCTGACGGTTGCGCCTACCGATGACGCAACGCTGTCACGCTTGACACTGGTGACACGCGGTAGTGAAGAAATTGTGGAACAAATTGTCAAACAACTCAATAAGTTGATTGATGTTGTTAAAGTGATGGATCTTGCCCAGTATGCGCATTTAGAGCGTGAAATGATGTTTGTCAAAGTCGGTGTTGAAAAAAATGCGGCTTGTGAAGCAGTTAAACGCTTATCGGATATTTTCCGGGGCAACATCATTGACGTGAGCGATAAAACGTACACGATTGAGCTGACTGGCGACCGCAGTAAGTTGGATGCGTTCGTGAATGCACTGCGAGACTTTCGTATTATTGAAGTAGTACGTTCTGGTAGCATGGGCATCGCCCGTGGCGAAGCGTCCCTACACGTTTAATTGATTATGATATTTTGGATTTAAGGTAAAAGGCTTTATGGCACTGAATATTTATTACGATAAAGACGCTGATCTTTCTATCATTCGCGGCAAGAAAGTCGCCATCATCGGTTACGGTTCACAGGGTCACGCCCATGCTTGCAACCTGAAAGATTCTGGTGTGGATGTCACCGTGGGGCTGCGGAGTAATTCTCCAACAGTAGCAAAAGCACAGAACGCTGGTTTGAAAGTAGCACCGGTTGCGGAAGCTGTCGCCGCCGCTGATGTAATCATGATTCTGACCCCGGATGAGTTCCAAAGCCAATTGTACCGTGAAGAAATTCAGCCTAACCTGAAACAGGGTGCTACGTTGGCTTTCGCGCACGGTTTTGCGATTCACTACAACCAAATCGTGCCACGTGCGGATTTGGACGTCATCATGATCGCACCCAAAGCACCGGGTCACACCGTCCGTAACGAATTCGTCAAAGGTGGCGGTATCCCTGACCTGATCGCTGTCTTCCAGAACGCATCTGGTCAAGCCAAAGAAGTGGCATTGTCCTACGCTTCTGCCATTGGCGGTGGTCGCACGGGTATTATCGAAACCACGTTCAAGGATGAAACCGAAACTGACCTGTTCGGTGAACAAGCGGTGCTGTGTGGTGGTGCGGTTGAACTGGTAAAAATGGGCTTTGAAACCCTGACGGAAGCGGGTTATGCACCAGAAATGGCGTACTTTGAGTGCTTGCACGAACTGAAACTGATTGTGGATTTGATGTACGAAGGTGGCATTGCCAACATGAACTACTCCATCTCCAACAACGCGGAGTATGGTGAGTACGTGACTGGCCCTAAAGTCATCAATGAGCAATCCCGCGCAGCCATGCGTCAAGCCCTGAAAGACATTCAGAATGGCGAATACGCGAAAAACTTCATTCTGGAAGGGGCTTCCAACTACCCATCCATGACGGCTTACCGTCGTAACAACGCCGCACACCCGATTGAACAGACGGGCGGCAAATTGCGGGCAATGATGCCATGGATTCAAAAGATCGTGGATAAGTCTAAGAACTAAGGTTCACTTGCTGCTTTCCAAGCCTTCCTCTCCCATGGGGGGGGAGGTTTCCCGCCTTGAATGGCCGGACGCATTACGCGGTTTGGCTGTCTTCTTGATGTTGGTCTTCCATAGCGCGTATGACCTGAATCATTTCGATTTGCTCCAACTTGATTTATTGCACAGCACGTTCTGGCCTGCTTTTCAGAAAGCAATCGTGGCATTGTTTGTGGGAGTTGCGGGTATTAGTTTAGCGTTGGCAAATCGGCACGGGTTGCATTGGCAACGCTTTTGGCGGCGTGAAGGGCTATTGCTGGTCAGTGCTGTGTTGGTGAGTGCTGGCAGTTACGCAGTCTTTCCGACGAGTTGGATTTTTTTTGGGGTATTGCATTTTATGGCGGTTGCCAGCGTGTTAGCCGTACCGTTCCTGCGTTTGGGGTGGTTAAATCTGCCGCTGGGTCTGCTGTTGGTGCTATTACCGCAGTGGTTGGCTGATCCCTTATTTAATGCTGCATGGTTGCAATGGTTAGGGTTAGGTACGGTGGTCAGCAACACCAAAGATTACACACCGTTGTTGCCCTGGTTTGGGGTGATGTTGTTAGGTATTTATGTTGGAAACCGGCTGGAACATTGCAAGCAATGCTTGAAACCCTTACCCCGTTGGTTTTGGTTGCCGGTCTTATTGTGGTTGGGTAAGCACAGTTTGGCGGTTTACTTATTACACCAGCCTTTGTTAATGGCACTGTTTTGGTTGGTTGCCAGCCTTATGTTTGGCGTAACCGGAAAATGACCTCATCGGTTTGTGTGAGTAAGCCATGCTGAATTAACCATGCGCGGGCATCTTCTGCGTCTTCCTGAAACCAGCGCTGTGCTGAACCCAGCCGGAAGGTATAACCCCATGTATCCATATCCTGCAAAGCACGTTCACGTCCAAACCCAGCGACATAATCTGCCAGTAGAATTTGTAGGTAACAGACGGCATCTTCTTCGCTGTATTCACCGCAAGCATCGGTATGCAGCACAGCACGGCGCTCTTGATCCATACAAATGGTGTGGCAGCTTTCGTGCAACACTGAATGCAGGGGCGTGTCTTGGCGTACAAACACACTCAAACCAATGATACCGGCTTCGTCTTCATGCCAATAACTGCCGGGGATGGGTTGCGTATCGGCTACCATTTCCAGTTGCAAACCATAACGTGAGAGTAGGGCGGCAACTCCCTCTCTCCCAATATTCCGTAAACGCAATACGTCACTCACAGAAAATATTTCCCACCAGCCGCTAGCAGAATGGTGATCACGCCGATCAGGGTGTTGATGCCGACAAGAACACGAATTTGCGCGAGTGCTTTGCCACCATCCGGCCAGCTTTGGGCTGCGACGGCTTTGCGCAGTTTCTGATAGGGGGCAAAATACACGTGAAAGAAGATCAGCATCATAATCAGACCTAGCCCATTCATGAGGTGCACGAACACGGGGGCGTTGGCAAAACCACCAAATGGGCCGAGAAGCATCCAATAACCGGAGGCCAGAATGGTGATAATGGCTGCCCATACCCAAGGAAAAAAGCGCCCAAAGACACCATTCCACAGCGTTAAGCGTTGGGGTGGTTCGAGGACAGTTGCAGCAATGGGGCGTAACGCCATGTAGGCAAAGAACATGCCGCCGACCCAAATGACAACGGCTAGAACGTGTAAAGCCAGTGCGATAGACATGATGTGTCTCCTTATTACAGTTTTTTCAAGGCAGTCAACCATTTACTCACTGCGCTGGGGTTTACCTGCTGTTCTTCGGCTTGGTAAACGTAACCACCATAGTCATCGCCATAACCGCTGTTCAAGTCAACGCGATTCAGTAAGATGCCGACGAGTGGCGCTTGCGCACGGCGTAAACGGGTTAGGGCATTTTCCAACATAACCATGCGGGTATATTCAGCGCGAACAGTGAGCAAAGTGGCGGAAGATTGTGACGCCAGAATCAATGCATCGGCAAGCCCTAATACCGGCGGACCATCCAAAATGATCTGGTCAAAATCACGTTTAGCACTTGCTAATAGGGAATGCATGTGGGGTGAGGACAGTAATTCAGCCGGATCATCCGGCAAGCTTCCTGCCGGGAGTAAGTATAAATTAGGAATGTCAGTGGTTTGAATCAATTCACGATTATCCAATGCGCCAGAAAGGTAGTTGGCTAAACCATTAGGTGCATGAATGCCTAGGGTTTTGTGTAATGAAGGGTTGCGCAAATCCGCATCAATTAGCAGTACACGGTTCCCTGCCGATGCATAAGCACAGGCTAGGTTACTGGCGGTGGTGGTTTTGCCTTCATTAGGGCTGGTACTGGTGATAAAAATGATGGGTGTATCATCACGTTGGTGTGAAAAACGCAAGCTGGTACGCAATGAACGGAAAGCTTCAGCGATAACGGAACGTGGCTTGCTGATAGTGGCAGTTGCCAGTTGCCGGGTGTTAGCATCCGTCGTTTCAGCCATAACGCCAAGTACCGGAAGTTGGGTGACCCGTTCCAACTCGTTAATATCTTTGACGGTATCATCCAGAAATTCACGCATGAAGGCAGCGGATATGCCTAGCAATAATCCGAGTAAGCCACCGAATAACAGATTGGTGGATAAATTAGGCTTGAATTTTTTGAGTGGCGTTTGTGCAGGGTCAATAATGGCGATGTTGTTGGCAACCACACCACCGGCAATATTGATTTCTTTCAGGCGCTGTTGCAGGTTTTGGTAGAGTTCTTGATTGGTTGTGACTTCTCGCTTGAGCGTGCTATAGGCAATGGTTTTATCTTGTTCTTGCATAGCTTCGGTTTTAGCTTTGGTTATGCCTTCGCGGATCATGCTTTCTTTACGTTTAGTGGTTTCTAGCTCATTTTTGAGAGAATCACGTTTTGCGTCAACTTCGATTTCAATGTCTTTTTCGAGTTTGGTGATTTCCTTGCTCAGATTGGCAATGGTTTGTTTTTCTTGCTGGGCTTTGAGCTTGTCTAGGCGCTGTTGCATCGCTTGCAGGTAAGATGCATCTTTTTCCAAGACGCCGATACGATCGTTTAGGGTGCGACTTTTATCGGTAAGAATTTCGTATTTGCTTTCTTGTTCAATGCGCTGTTTTTGTACTTTGATGAGTTCTTCGGAAAGCTGCTTCAACGCGAGTGATGAAGTGGTGGATTCTTCGCCGTCGAGTTGGAAAATTTCATGTTCACGGGCGTATTGGTTCAAACGTTGTTCAGACTCATCCAAGAGTGTTTTGGTTTCTTGCACGGTTTTATCGAGGTATTCGGAGGCATCTGTGGTGGCAGACAAACGCCGTTCGGTATTCATGTCTTTGAATGTACTGACGACTGCATTGGCAATGTCAGCAGCTTGAGTGGGGTCAGATGAGGTATAACTGATGGCGACTAAACGTGAGTTTTTAACCGGTTCTACGGTTAGATTGTCCAGCAGCAGATCTTCGAGTGCCGTTTGTTGGCTATTGGCATCAGGGGTATTAAACCATGCTTTGATCTGACCAATAATCGAGGTACTGGAGAGTTTTTCTTCTAGTTTCAACTTGGTGATAACTTGAGCCGCTAATGCGCGGCTGCGAATTAACTCGAATTGTGTTTGATAAAAATCGCGGGTGTCGCGAATGTCACCAGAACCTAGAATATTGTCGATGTTGACGACCTTGCTGGATTCACGTTCGATTTGCAGTGTCGCGGTGGCTCGATAAACGGGTTTACTCAATAGCGTGATGAGCAATGCCAAGAGTAAGGTAAGTGCTGTGATCAACATAATCATGCGTCTGCGGCGTAGCAAGGTACGCCCGAACTCGCGCAAGTCAAGTGTATCTGGTTTTTTCAGCAAATCAGGTGCGTAAGTGCTGGTTTGATGGCGGTTGTGCTGGTCATTTTGCATGATATAGAGGGTCTATAGGCCAAGTTGAGTAGAGCGCCCGATTGTAGCAATTCTTAGGGGGCACGGTTAACAAAGTTGTTGATTAAGCGTCGTAGTGGTGCTTCAAAAAACCAATAAGAAAATAATGCACTGATGGTTAGCAGTACTACAAAAACGTAAAAATGCAGTGCTCCATTAACATCTATCCCCGCAGGCATCAATTTTTCATAAATGCCATGCAGTGGTTTTTGCAAGATATACAGTGAAAAACTGGCTTCACCCAGCAATACCAGCCATTTGTGTTGCAGAAACCGGCTAATTTTTCCGGTATTCAGTGCAAGGAGGACTATAAACAATAAAAATAGCGGGGCAATCAGGCCATTGGTGTAGTCAAACGCAATACCAGTGCTGTCTATTATAGGTTGACGGGTAATCAGTATCATGATGATGAATGCTAACACCAGCACCAGCCCAGGGACATTTAAGCCAGGGCTACTTAAGCGTTGCAGCTTACCCATTTGTAGCCATGCTCCCGCGATAAAGCCAATGATAAATGTATTTAGATGCATGAATGGATTGTAAAAAATAACATCATGCAATAATCCACGCGGTGTGTACGCTTCTGTATTAAGCAGGAGGGTATGCCCGATTTGAGTGACTAACCACAATAGTCCGGCAGCAATGGTGAGGTGTACCAAGTGATAACGTTTCACCAGCAGGAGCAACAGTGGAAAACACAAGTAGAAAAATGCCTCTACTGATAATGACCAGCCGGGTGAATTTAACGTTAAAGGGTAGCTTGGTATCCATGCTTGCAACATGCTCAAGCTAAGTGCGACGGTTAACGGTTCACTCCCTGCACTTTGAAACTTTGCTGCTACCATCAGCAACAGTGCTAACAGGTATACGGGGTAAATCCGTGCGACTCGTGCCCACCAATAGCGCCGCGTATCAAATGCTTGCTGTGATTTATCGGGGCGATAATAAGCAATTGCCATGATAAAGCCGGAGAGTACGTAAAAGTAACTAACGGCAATAGGCCCTGCTGCCAATACCGGGTTTACCCACGCCAGATTTGCCGGAAACACGGTTGTGCCGTAGTGAAAAAACACGACCGTTAGCGCTGCGACGTAACGGGTGAAGGTAAGTTGTTCGATTCTCACTGCTTTATTGTGGCTCTAGTAAGCATTTTTGTCATACAACGTTTTGAAGACCGTCACAACAATAATTCTCAGATCCAGCGCTAAGCTCCAGCTACGGATGTATTCCATATCAAGTTCTACACGCTTTTCCATTTTAAATAGCGTATCGGTTTCGCCACGCCAGCCATTCACTTGTGCCCAGCCAGTGATACCAGGTTTCATCAGGTGGCGACGCATATAACCGGGGATGAGTTGGCGGTATTCTTCATTATGGGCAACTGCGTGTGGACGCGGCCCCACAATCGACATATGGCCTTGTAGCACGTTGAAAAACTGTGGTAATTCATCCAACGATGTTTTGCGTAGGAAAGAACCTATGCGAGTGATCCGGCAGTCATTACGGGTTGCCTGTTTAATATTTCCACCATTTTCACAGACTATCATGGTACGGAATTTCAGTACTTGGAATTTTTCACCTCGCAAGCCGTGTCTTGTCTGCTTGAATAAGATAGGGCCGGGTGAAGACAATTTAATCGCAATAGCAATGACCAGCATCATGGGTGACACAAGGGCTAAAATCAGCGCTCCCAGAAACAAATCTTCTATGCGCTTGATTAATGCCCGTTGTGTAGACATTGGGGCATCATAAATACGTAAAACGGGTGTTTCAGCAATTTCCATGTAACGGCTGTGTAACAATGAGTTGGTAAAGTCGTCTGGGATAAGACGAATCGGTGTGATCGTGTCTGACAGTTCATTGATCAGACACATAGAGAATGTTGACTGTCCCGATGCTGGTGCAAGGTAAATCTGATCCCACTCGCCTGTGCGTGCTGCTTCTTTCATCGCTTCTGCATTACCGAGGTTGGCATAGTGCCGTGGCAGTTGAAGCGCAGAACTATTGTCTTCCAAATGGTAAAACCCAGCAATTTGAAACCCAGAATCGGGTTGGCTTTCAATCATTTGAGCAAAATGTAAACCCTGCTGGGTGATGCCAGCAATGGCAATGCTGTGGTTGTTAATGCCGATACGTTTGAGTGAAGCTTGTAAATTACGTAGAGCATAACGGCTACTGATTAGCAGTAGCGGCGTGATAAATAACCAGCCTATCAATACAAAGCGTGAAAACTCTTCTGAAGTTTTTGCAGCAAAAATAATGAAAATAAGGAACAAAAAGGTCACTAACCAGGTCACAATAAGGCGTATAACTTCGTCACGGAAGAATGGTCTTCCACTCCACGATGTGTAAATATCGGTAAATCGACCCACCAAGCCAAACAAAAGTGAGGTGCCGAGACCGATACTTAAGTAACCTTGAATGTTGTAAGTGCTTGAATGTAAAGATGCGAGGATAACAATTCCCAGAATAATTAACGTGTCTGTACCTCGGTAGATCAGTTCAGCGCTGATTTTGTTATTTGTCTTCAAGTTTTCCATTCAACCGTTATCCTCTAACAATGGCTGCACCAAACGCCATCATGGAGTGTGTTGTTAACCAGCGAGCATAGGCTAGAGGGTGATGTAAAAAAACAACACGTTAACTCGCTGTTACAAGCAAAATAATAAATGGCACAAAAGCCCCATCTATTTGTTATTCAAATAGTTCTTTTGGTTATCAGGCAACCGTGATGACACTCGAAAGTTGCTGAAACTGGCTTGTAATATAGCTCAGTTGGGGAGTTTTGTCGTAAAAAAAATACAAACGGCATTTTCTTATAAGTATTCGGTATGAACATGATGTGATTTTTTAACGTGAAGACTGGTCTTTTTCCCATGTATAGGTTTGCAAGTGGCGATATTGCTGCTTGGCTCGCCAGCGAATGAAACTTGCAATGAACACATAGACGATAGCAGGTACTGCATCACGACTCATCAGTTTATCAAGCAAGATGCGGGAATACGGTTTTTTGTCTGTTTTAGTGCAGAGATTGCTGCTGGCTAACTGCATATTACCTAAACGTGCGCGTGTTTTAATCTTGATTAACGAAGTGAGATTACGGGGGGCATTAATAAAGATTTGTGTGCCAGCAATATTATGACGTTCGTGACGCTCAAATTGGCAACGCACAAAACCGTCATCATTGATAACAGCCGGAAATTTCTGGAAACGTTGATGGCCTTCCCGACTAATGACATAGCTACAGGTAGCCACCACGCCTTCGCGAATATAGGGCAGTTGCAACCAAATACGATAATACTGCCGGACTGCCCAAGAAGATTGGGATGTGTCAATAACCGGTTCGGGTGCAGCCAACAAGGGGCTACCACTCGCCATTATTTGTGTAATCGCGTGAATCGCATTAGGTGATAGACATGTATCAGCATCAAGGTAAAAGACGGGCCAGCTAGTGACATGTTTTTCAGCTTCATTCAAGGCATTGACTTTAGAAGGTATTTCAATCTCTAAGCAAATCGCTTGCGGGTATTCGTTGCGCACAATGTCAGCCGTATTATCAGTACACCCATTACAGGCCACAATCAGTGTCTCTATATCTGGCTGATCTTTGAGACTATCTAAGCAACGCCGGATCACGCTCGCTTCATTGTGTGCAGGAACAATCACGCTCGCCATTAACGATACCCTCTCAACCAGTCCGCACGTTGTGCAAATATGGTTCGCCACTCACGCCGTTGTTCTGAGTGTGGTTTGAAAACGGTATGTAATATATATTTGTTCAGTACATAGAAATAAAGTAAAGCTGTGTAGGCAGGGCGTTGCCACGCAGCTACGTGTCGATTGAACAGCTCCACTTTACCTTTGAGTAACTTGATTTGTTTTCCAGAAAAATGACTGTGGCTGACACCGCCGTGATGGATAATGCGGGCATCAGGTGTGACTATTGGTTGATAACCTAGGGTTTTGGCACGTAGGCAATAGTCGGCTTCTTCGGCGTACATGAAAAAGCTGGCATCCAGCCCACCGAGTTTATCCCACAATTCACGGGTGGTTAGAAAGAAGCAACCGGACACAATATCCACATCTTTGATGGTATCGCGTGCCCAGCAACCGTAGTTGGCGTTATTGAATACGCAGGTTTTATTGAATAACTTACTTAATCCTATAGCACTATAAAATAAATCACGTAAGTTAGGCCTGCTCCAGGCATGTTGAGTATTCAGGCTCATATCGTTATTGAGGGTAACGCCGCTCCAAATACCGCTATCCGGGTAAAGTCTGGCGAAGTGCAATAAACGATCTACGGCTGCATTAACAATTACCGTATCTGGGTTTAACAACAGCAGATAGCTACCTTTTGCCTGTTGTGCGCCCAGTTGCACTCCTCCTGCAAAGCCCAGATTTTCCCCAGATTCAATCAGCATCACTTGCGGAAAAAACTGACGAATCATCGCGACAGAACCGTCACCAGAGGCATTATCCACCACGATGACCTCAAAAGAGGTCAATTGGGTTTCGCGAAATAGCGACTCCAGTGCACGGCGGATGTAACTAGATGTATTATAAGAAACCAGAATGATGCTAACGTCTGGTGTGGCAGTGATCATACCAATCTCCCATAAGCAATCGTCTGGATGCCGGAACGCACTACTTTGGCTGGATTACCCGCTACAATTGAATGCGCAGGCACATCTTTGGTAACGACACTACCTGCTCCAACAATGACCTGATCGCCGATGCTGACTCCCGGCAAAATAATCGCCGCACAGCCGATAAAACAGTTAGTCCCAATGCGAGTCTTTTGCTCGAATTGCCCACCATGTCGTCGGGTAGCATAATCATGCGCAAGGATAATGGCATCGAATGCAATATAAGTTTTTTCCCCAATTTCAACACAGCGAGGGTTCGTTTTGTCCAGCCTTGCCTTAAAAGAAATCCGTACATCGGGTGCGATATTCATGCCATAAATGGTGCGGAAATACCAGGTGCGCAGCCAGAGTAGACTGTCACGAAACCATACCAGCCACATAAATACTCTTTGATTAATAAAACGCAGTCTCATGTCTTGTCTTTAATTTTCACGGTTATCGTTGAGGTTAGTATTGTGGGAATTGTCTGATGATGCCAATTCTTCCGCCTGACGGTTCCATAAAGGATAATAGTGTGCCCAACCAATTGCCCCCAGCATAAAGAAAAAGAGGGGTTGTAACTTACCGAAATAATCCACCGTAAAGCCGATTAGAATCAGTGACATGAACGACATAATCCAGGCAGATACCATCCAGCGGTGTTGCTCACAATGGTGATGCGCAAGGTTGAGGGTATGGAAAACAGCATACAAGCACGCCAACAGCAATAGGATTAATGCGAACAAACCGTGCTGGAGAATCAATAATAGCCAGAAACTGTCAATGCTATTCCCCATCCATTCCATCCAATACGGGCGTGTCCAATCGTGATGCGCGATACCCAGAATCAGGTTGTCACGGATGTCATCGGTGGTGTATTCCCACTGCAAAATACGGAAGTAGCCTGTATTGGGGTTAAAGGTCAGGTAAGAAATGAGGATCCCGAAAAAAACCCTGTTAGAAAATGCTTCAATCAATAAAGCGGTGGCAAGCCCGCCAAAAAACATCGACAGCCAAAACTCACGGGCGTTTTGCCAGAATCTAACCAATATGGCAGTAAATCCCTGAAAAATAATGGCTAATAGTGGCGCAGACGATAACGTTAAAATCATCGAGGTGACTAATCCACCCAATGTTAATACATGTCCGGTACTACGGTAACGTAATACCAGTAGGATGGCGAACGGGAAGAACAAGGCCATCAAGGTTCCGTATAAAATCGGATGCTCAAACAAGCTGGTCGCCCGCATAATGCCATTGCGGATGTAATAATGCGTATACAAGCGCGGGTCGAGAGCCTGATTACCGGTAATATTCTCCGCCACTTCATGTAACACGCGGTGTTGGGTAAAGGCTTCGTAAAATGTCAAGGTGGTGAGTAAAGCTAAGAGCGTAATAAATATTTGGTTTAGCCGATAAAAGCGTTGTGGTGTGGTAATAAACAGGCGGGCGAGATAAAAAGCTCCCAAGGTTTCGATAGCGAAAATTCCAGTGGATTCCACCGCTTTTTGAAGGCCATGATTATGCAAAAAGCTAGCGAATACGAACCCCGTTAATGCTATTAGTAAAATATCTACTAAATCAGCTTGTTGAAGCGCCAGCCTAAAGTTAAATGCCGCATACAGCAATGCTAAACCTAATATGAGACGGTAAGCTTCAATTCGTACTGATCCCACCATGAAAAAAAATTCAGAAGGGATAAATGTTGATATAATGAATGAGATAGCAATAACTCTTAGCATGGTGCTTCCTAGTATAGTTGCCCATGTTCGCTTAGCAGGCGGTTTTTGAAGAACAGCAAGATTACGCCGCCGGTTAGCACGCTATTTGCCAATAGGGTTGCCGCTGCCGCCCCTGCGATTCCGTATAGAGGAATCAACAGCAAATTACTCACAATATCTACCATTAAAGCAGTACCTAGTAAGGTGTTCAGATACCAGACTTGCTCTTTAATGATGAACATGAATGAGAATGTCAAACTCAATGCCCTGACCAGTTGTGCCAGCAACAGAATACTTAACACATTACTAGCTTGCAGGTAGTCGGGTTTAAACAGTGCCAGCAACACATCGCTTAACAGCAATAATACTAATGTCACGCCACCTAAAATTCCTGCCACTAATGCGGTAGCTTGCCAGAAAAAGCGTTTAGCCTGTTCAGGTTGTTGCTGGTGGATACGCAGTAAGCGTGGGTAAATGGTGGCATCCATTGCACCCAGAAAAAATAAACTGACAAACGATAGGCGAGCGGCAACGCTGTATAATGCAACATCATGGTTATTCAACATCCACCCTGTCAGTAATGTATCTGTCCATAACATTAAAAAAGCCAAGATGGAAACAGGCGCAAGGGGGAGAGACTGCTGCCATACCTCACGCATTGACCAACGTGAATTATGCCGAACCAATAAGTCTTGCCACCAAGGGCGCAACCACCAAAACGATAGTAGCCCAGCCAACAAGAGTGACCCACTATACAATAACAAATGGGTTTGGTTCACTGTTAGTAATTGCCAGAACAGCCCGATTAATATCAAGAACGTCACGGCTGGCAAACTATTTTGCACCAGCATCGACGCTGAGGTGTAATGTACCGCCTTCAGAAAAGCGGCATTAATCATCACCACATTAAACAATAAGATACCTACGGCGGCTAACCATAATGGTAAGGCGTGTATGGCATCATCAAATAGTCTATGTTGTATGACAGGAACACACAAGAACCACAGAACAATGAACGCGCCACTGCTGCATAACACCAGTTTGTACGCATCACGTAAGTAAGCTGCTTGCAAGCGTGTATCCGTTTCCGGCAGACGTGCCACATCGCGTACAAGCCATTGTTCGACGCCTAAACGGCTGAATAAAGCGGCGGCAGGAATCAACACCATCAACAATAAAACCATGCCTGATTCGTCGGTACTCAAGGTATTTGTCAGGATCAGGATGACGGCATAGTTAAGCCCTACACCCAAAAAGCGGCTGGAGGTAGTAATCAGACTGGTGTGTAATAGTGAGTTTATTTTGCTCATGCGCGGATGGCTTGATCAATAAAATCGACCAGAGTTTGCCGTCGAGCATCCGTTGCCAGTGGGGTGGCATACAATTCCTGCCGCCGTTCCAGCAATGCATACAACTCGTCTTGCGTGGAGGCGGTATACACGCCCGGCAATTTACCCATCCATTCCAACCCATCCAGTTGGTGGTCATTGCGGTGTTCGCCCAATGCGTGTTGGCGGTTCATGACGATAATGGGTTTGTGGTTTTCGAGGGCGGTGATGATATTGCCCATGCCAGCGTGCGAAATAATCAAATCAGCCGCTTGCAAGTGCTGATTGAACACGGCGGTGGTCATAAAACGTTCCCATTGCAAGTGTTGCGGCAAATACTCACCACCAGCAATCTGCGCCATCCCCGTAACATTATGTTGTGCTGCCCACTCGTCTACGGCACGGATCAGACGGTCAAACGGAAACTGTGTCCCCACCGCGACGAAGATCACAGCACTGCTCCTTTGAACAGAATATCTTGGCTGTTGCTTAAATGTTCCCATTGTGTCAGGAAGACATCCGCTCGCTTTTTTGCCAGTTTACCGGCACGGGAAATGTGTTTCACATTGGCAATGCTATCCACCCAAATGGTGCGGATACCAAGAAAACTGCCCAGCCAAATTGCTACTGCACCGGGTGCTGCACCCGTGGATAAAATTGCTTTCGGGCGCTCTTTCAAAAGGATATACAATATTTGTAAGGTACACGGAACCAATCGCCATTTATCATCCGCACTCACATCCGTTACTGCATACATTTTCCGTTCACTGAGCGTAGCCGATGTGAACAAAGCTGCTGGCATGGCATATACCACCTGATAATGGCCTTCTAACCCAGAACATAGTCGGGTGAGTTGAATCCAATGCCCGCCGGGGGAGGATATGGCGAGGAGCTTAGGCTTGCCATTCATGCCGGTTTTCTCAAGTAAAATGCTGCCTGATCCCCTTGGTTCAGCGCATTTAACTCGCGTGCTCGTTGTTCAAATTCAGTGATTTGTTTGCGCGTAAACAATGACTTTTCCGGTGATTCTGACCACGAACGAGGATCACGCAACGGAATATCCCGCTCATATTGCTTACTGCCCCAAAATTGCAGTGCGTTGGAGTCGTATATCACCTGCTCACACAAAAAACCGGCTTGTTCGGCTAATGCTTGCATACTCTTGACCGAATGCAGATAAAAATGGCGCGGTGCATCCAATTGTACCCAATTTATGCCGTATTCCTGCCACACATAGGAGGATACGGTTGGTATACGTACCAAAGCCATACCGCCCGGTTTTAGAATGTTGTATACCTGTCCTAAATGGAGACGCTGATTCGGTAAGTGTTCAAAAGAGTGGTGAAACATTACCACGTCCCATTGTCCCGTTTCGCTGAAAATATCCCGCTTTTCGATCCGTAAACCGTTAGGATAAAGAATGTCAGCATGATTAAACGGGTCAATTCCCAATAAGTTTTTAAAGCCAAGTTCATTTAGTGAGAGTAGTAAATGGCCTGCACCGCATCCTACATCCAATATTTTGGCTCTTGGCGTTAGCTTTAACGGGCGTAAAGTCGCCAGTTTCGCATGGGGTATCCACAAATGCATCACACGCCCAAGCAAACACTTACCGGTGACTTCGTAACGATCCCGCAGCTTGGTTAAGGTTTGTTTAAGCGTATTACCTGCTTTGGTTGCATCGCTGTAGGAATAATAGTTGTCGGGATAATAATCCGTGATATTGGCAGGAATCTGTTCGATTTGCAGGCAATCGCAATCCGCACACTGAAAATAACGGTGTTCGTCACGTAACCCCAGCATCATTTCCTTGGCGACATAGTGGCGGTGTGCGCCGTTACTGCCACAAATACGGCACTGCATTAAGCCTTGCCCTCGTGTGTGCCAAACAACTTGACATCACCTTGCCAGAAGTCGGGGTGACTCAAATACCAATCCAGCGTTTTTGCCAAACCGCTTTGGAAGGTTTCTGCGGGTACATAACCCAATTCGCTGCAAATTTTGCTGTTGTCGATGGCGTAACGGCGGTCATGCCCCGGACGATCAGTCACGTACACAATGTGCTGATTGTGTGGTACATGCGGCGAATCGGGGAAACGTGCATCCAGCAATGCGCACAATTCGTGGATCAGGCTCAGGTTTGCCTGCTCATTGTTGCCGCCTATGTTGTAGGTTTCGCCGATGCGCCCGGTGCGGATAATCAGGTCGATGCCCCGGTTATGATCGTCAACGTATAACCAGTCGCGGATTTGCTGACCATCGCCATAAATCGGCACGGGTTTGCCTTGCAACAGGTTGGAAATCGCCAGCGGGATCAGCTTTTCCGGGTACTGGTATGGGCCATAATTGTTGGAGCAGTTGCTGGTCGTGGTCTGCAAGCCGTAGGTATGCTGGTAGGCGCGGACTACGTGATCAGACGCAGCTTTGCTGGCGGCATACGGCGAATTCGGCGCATACGGGGTGGTTTCCGTAAATGCTGGGTCGGTTGCTGACAATGTGCCATACACTTCATCGGTGGAAACGTGGTGGAAACGGTGTACAAAGCCCGGTTTCTCATCCAGCCACACGGTTTTTGCCGCTTTCAGCAAGCTGTGTGTGCCGTCGATATTGGTTTTCAGGAACGCATCCGGGCCATAAATCGAGCGGTCAACGTGCGATTCAGCCGCGAAATGCACAATCGTGTCGATGGTTTCCTCGCGCAGCAACTGCTCTACCAACGGCTGATCCAGAATATCGCCATGCACGAAGCGGAAATTGCTTTGTCCTTCCAACGGTTGCAGATTTTCGTAGCGCCCAGCGTAGGTCAGTGCATCCAGAATCACCAAGCGGGTGTTTGGGTATTGTTGCAGCCAAAAATGCACGAAATTTGTGCCGATAAAGCCTGCGCCGCCAGTGACGAGCAGATGTTTAGGTGTGTATGTCGTTGTCATGCTGTTACGTTTTGTTGTTTCAATTGAGTAAGCATCTGCCGCAAGCTCTTGCGCCAATGCGGTAGAGTGTAGCCCAGTAAGCCTTCAGTTGCGCGTCTATCCATCACGCTGAAGGTGGGGCGACGTGCGGGCGTTGGGTATTCGTCGGTGCGCAACGGCTTGATGGGGATGGCTTTGTTGAGCAATCCCAGCGCCAGTGCTTCTTCCTGAATGGCAACAGCGAAATCGTACCAGCTTGCCACGCCGTTATCGGCGCAGTGGAAGATGCCCTGCGGTTTTTGCGCGATGAATGACCACAGCGTTGCCGCGAGTGTACCTGTCCATGTCGGCGTGCCGATTTGATCGGCTACCACGCCAAGGGAATCGCGTTCGCGCATCAGGCGCAACATGGTTTTGACGAAATTATTGCCGTAAGCCGAATACAGCCATGAGGTGCGCACAATAGCCGCACTGGGGCAGGCAGCTTGTACGGCTTGTTCGCCTGCGAGTTTGCTTGCGCCGTAAACACCGAGTGGGTTGGCGATGGCATTCGGCAGGTACGGGGTGGATTGCAGCCCGTCAAACACAAAATCGGTTGAGATTTGCAGCAGGTAATAATCAAACAATGCTGCTTGTGCGGCGAAGACGTGTGCGGCGGCGTGGTTGATCAGGTAAGCGTTGGCGCTATCCGTTTCCGCTTTGTCGACGGCGGTATAAGCAGCACCGTTGATAACGACATCTGGGCGATGTTGTTCCAGTGCATTGATGACTTGTTGCGGATCGGTAATGTCCAGTGTATCCCGATCAGTCGGGATCAGGGTGATATTGGCAGGGCAGGTGGCTTGCAATTCTGAACCAAGTTGCCCGTGTGCGCCAGTGAGTAATATTTTCATGCGAATTTGTCCGCCTCTTGCCAGCTTTTGCCTGCTTCGTCTTTGGCGGAAATCGTGGGCTGTGTGCCATTGATTAGCGGCCATTCGATACCCACAGTCGGGTCATCCCAGCGCAAGCTGCGGTCGTAAGCGGGGGCGTAAAAGTCAGTACATTTGTACAAAAAGTCTGCCGATTCGCTCATGACATAGAAGCCGTGTGCAAAACCGGGCGGAACCCACAACATGCGGTGATTGTCAGCGGAAAGTTCTGCTCCCGCCCATTGCCCGAAGGTGGGTGAGGATTGGCGTAAATCCACTGCGACATCAAACACTTTGCCGCTGGTGACGCGCACCAGCTTGCCTTGCGGGTTTTGGATTTGGTAGTGCATTCCGCGCAAAATACCTTGACCGGAACGGCTGTGATTGTCTTGCACAAAGTTCAGGTCTAAGCCTGCATCCGCAAACGTTTTGCTGTTCCACGTTTCCAGAAAAAAGCCGCGTGCATCGCCGAACACCTGCGGTTCGAGGATCAGCACGTCGGGAATGTTGGTGGGGATAATCTTCATTTCAGCAATTCCGCGAGGTATACGCCGTACCCGCTTTTTTTCAACGGTTCGGCAAGTTGTAATAATTGTTCGTCACCGATATAACCCATGCGCCACGCGACTTCTTCGGGGCAGGCAATTTTCAGCCCTTGGCGTTCTTCAATGACGCGGATGTAGTTGGAAGCATCCAGCAGGGAAGCGTGCGTGCCGGTATCCAACCACGCAGTGCCGCGTTTGAGCATTTCCACCTGCAACTGCCCGCGTTCCAGATAAATCTGGTTGACGGTGGTGATTTCTAACTCGCCACGCGGGGAAGGGCGCACTTCACGCGCCACATCCACAATCTGATTGTCGTAGAAATACAAGCCAGTTACGGCGTAATTAGAACGTGGTTTTTCAGGTTTTTCTTCAATGCTGAGGGCTTTGCCATTGGCATCGAATTCGGCAACACCGTAACGTTCGGGGTCTTTGACGTAGTAAGCGAACACGGTTGCACCGGAGGTTTGTTGGGCAACGGTTTGCAAACGGCTGGATAGCCCTTCGCCGTAGTAAATATTGTCACCCAGAATCAGCGTCGCGGGTGAATTGCCGAGGAAATCAGCGCCAATGATGAACGCTTGCGCTAAACCATCGGGGGATGGTTGTACCGCGTATTCAATGTTCAATCCCCATTGCGAACCGTCACCTAGCAAGTGCTGGAATTGCGCCGAATCTTCGGGGGTGGTGATGATGAGAATATCGCGAATCCCGGCGAGCATTAGCACCGTCAGCGGATAATAAATCATCGGTTTATCGTAGATTGGCATCAGTTGTTTGCTGACCGCACGGGTCAACGGGTAGAGGCGTGTGCCACTGCCGCCTGCGAGGATTATGCCCTTGCGATTACTATTGTTGTGTTGCATGTATAAAGCCTACCAGCCTGCTGACTCGATAAAGCCGCCTATTGTAGACAAACCCACAGAAATTTCAGCTAATTCCGGTACGCATGGGAATTTTTTGCAGCCTTTCTGCATCATCTATCCTGTCAGTCTTACAATATCGAACCGAATGAGGAGAAGTAAACATGAAGCAACCTGTATGGCATTGGTTGGGTGGTGTCGCTGTGGTGACATTGAGCCTGAACACGTGGGCAGAGGATAAACCCGTACACCAAGACTTGTTGGACAAGTATAAGCCAGAAAAAGTGTCTGAACATGTTTACGTGATTCAAGGTCCTACGGGTTATCCGAACAAGGAAAACAAGGGCTTTATGAATAACCCCGGTTTCATTGTCACCGATAAGGAGGTGGCGGTGATTGACCCCGGTTCGAGTTCCGCCATCGGTCGCGCCGTATTAGCCCACATTCGTAAAGTGACCGATAAGCCGATTACGCAGGTGTTTACCACGCACGTACACGGTGATCATTGGTTAGGCAATCAAGCCTTTAAGGAAGAAAATCCTGACGTGAAGTTTTTCGCTCACCCCACCATGATTGAAGAAGCGACCAACGGTGCGGCGGCAGAATGGATCAGTACGATGGATACCATGACCGAGAAAGCGACGGCGGGTACAGAGGCGATTATTCCCACCGAAGTGTTAGCCAATGCGCAGGAAATCAAAGTCGGCGACCTGACCCTGAAAACACACATTATCGAGGGCAAAGTGCATTCATCAACCGACGTGATGTACGAAGTTTTGGGCGAAAAAGTGCTGTTCACCGGCGATAACATCAATAACAAGCGCATTGTGCGCATGGATGACGGCAGTTTCGTCGGTGGCATCAAAGCCGCCGAACACGCGTTAACCTTGGATGTGGACAAAGTTGTCCCTGGTCATGGCCCTATTGGCAGCAAAAATACGCTGACCTATTACCGCGATTACCTGAGCAAGGTGTATAGCTCCGTCAAAGAAATGCGCAACGAGATGGAAGCGCACGAAATGAAGCCTAAAATCGCCGAAAAATTAGCAGATTATAAAGACTGGCAAGGGCTAAATGAAGAATTGGGCAAGCACGTCAGCCTCTCCGTGTTAGAGGCGGAACAGGAAGATTTTTAAGTCGATTGCCTATCGCGGCGTTATTCCGCCAATATGTCCTGCATGTCTTGACCCACGTTTTGCAGCACAGCCTCGGCATCTTCGGGGCTGCGCTTGCGCACTTCATCATAAAAAAAACGAATAGAGCTTTCCATGCTAATGCCATCTTGCAACAGGGCTAAGGTTTCCCTGCCGATGCGCAATAGCACAACATTGGCTTCCAGTAAGGGCACGGTTTGGAAATAAAAATCGTGTACCTGTTTGCAAATCAATTCATCCTCTAAGCCTATCCAATTCAATCTTGCTAGTGCGACACCTGTGGCGATGGATGAGGATACGGCGAAACCAGAGTCTGTGCGCAAAGAAGTGTTCTCTATTTTAGGGCAGATTGTCGTGGCATGTGCTTCATCAGGCTACTGCTGGTAACGCTCAGGTTAACTAGCTGAAATGTTGCGGTGTGGTAAACTGCACTGCAACATTTAACGGATTCTGGGAGATAAGCCGCATGAGTACGAAACCTGAGCCACGCGTGACCGTCACCACCTTGCGCAAGATGAAACGCGAAGGCGAAAAGATCGTCATGCTAACGGCTTACGACGCCAGTTTTGCCAAGGTGCTGGACGCGCAAGGGGTCGATGTCATTCTCGTCGGTGATTCTTTGGGCATGGTCATTCAAGGTCACGAAACCACTGTTCCCGTGACGATGGATGACATGGTTTACCACACTCGCGCTGTCACCAAAATTAGCCAACGCGCTTTGGTCATTGGCGATTTACCTTTCATGAGTTACACCTCGCCCGAACTTGCCTTGCGTAATAGCGCTCGTTTGATGCAGGAAAGTGGCGCACACATGGTGAAGTTAGAAGGCGGTGCGCCGCAAGTCGCTACCGTCAGACAACTGGCGCATCATGGCGTGCCAGTGTGTGCGCATTTGGGTTTGCAACCACAATCCGTCCACAAACTTGGCGGCTACCGGGTGCAAGGTCGTGATGAAGCTGTCGCCAAGCAAATGCTCGATGATGCCAAAGCGCTGCAAGATGCTGGGGCAGATATGTTGGTGTTGGAATGCGTCCCCGTGGCGTTGGCAGCACAAATTACCCAAGCCTTAGAGATTCCAACCATCGGGATTGGGGCAGGGCGCGACTGTGACGGGCAAGTGCTGGTCTTACACGATATGCTGGGTATTTCACCGCGTGCACCGAAATTTTCCCAAGATTTTATCGGTACAGGCGCAACCATTCCGCAAGCCGTCGCTGCGTATGTGCAAGCCGTAAAAGCGAGCACATTCCCCGCCGATCAACACTGTTTTTTCTAAAGAGTATCCCATGATTATTGTTCAAGCCATTGATGCATTGCGCGAAGAGCTCAAAAGCTGGCGCAGGGCGGGTGAAACCATTGCTTTTGTGCCCACAATGGGTAATTTACACGCGGGGCATATTGCCTTGGTAAAACGCGCGCAGGAGCTAGGCAGCAAAGTGGTGGTATCCATTTTTGTGAACCCAACCCAATTTGACCGCAAGGAAGATTTGGCCGCGTATCCGCGTACTCTGGCGGAAGATTGCAGCAAGTTGCAAGCGGGTGGGGCGGATTTGGTGTTTACGCCAACGCCTGCGCTGATGTATCCCACAGGCGGTTTAGCCACCAAAGTCGAAGTGCCGGGGATTAGTACCTTGCTGGAAGGGGCTTCGCGTCCCGGTCATTTCACGGGGGTTTCTACCGTGGTGTGCAAGCTGTTTCATCTGGTGCAACCGGATGTTGCAGTGTTTGGTGAGAAAGATTTCCAGCAATTGATGGTGATTCGCCAGATGGTGCGCGACTTGGATATGGACATTCATATTGAGGGTTTACCGACGGTGCGTGAGGCTGACGGATTGGCGCTGAGTTCGCGGAATGGCTACCTCACCACCGCCGAGCGGAAACTTGCGCCCGGATTGCAGTTGACCTTGCGGGAAGTGGTTGACGCGCTGCACAAATCTAGGCAGGATTATGCTGCTTTACAGACCGAGGCAATGCAATCACTGGTATCACGCGGTTTCCAACCGGACTATGTGGAAATTCGGCGCACAGTGGATTTGTTACCCGCGCAAGTGGGGGATGAAAATTTGGTGGTGCTAGGTTCGGCATGGCTGGGCAAAGCTCGCTTGATAGATAATATCCCCTTAACATTGAAAAAATTAACAGGAACATCATAATAGTATTGCTTTGCCAAATACTTGACTGAACGTTACGGAGGAACCGCCATGGAGCTGACGCTTCTTAAATCCAAACTGCACCGTGTTACTGTCACTCATGCTGAGTTGGACTATGAAGGTTCTTGCGCGATTGACGATAACTTGCTACGCATCGGGAATATTCGTGAATATGAGCAACTGCATATTTACAACATTACCAATGGTGAACGTTTTTCAACGTATGCCATTCGTGCGGAAGCGGGTAGTGGGATTATTTCGATCAATGGTGCGGCTGCGCATAAGGCTAGTACGGGTGATTTGATTATTATTTGTACGTATGCGGGGTTTTCAGAGGCACAGGCCAATGTCCATCAGCCGCAACTGGTGTATGTAGATCAGCACAATCGGGTAACGCATACGTCAAAGCAAATCGCGGTGCAGGCGGCTTGAAGTTCGCACTTAATAAATACAGTTGATCGGAAATAAACAGGAAAAACCGAGCATTTCTTGTTACTATTGTCGCTCGGTACACGTTGCGAAAATTCGCTTATTGTTATGATTCTTATCTGTGTCGGGTCTGCTCACCCTTGCAGATAGTTAAACGTTCAAGGTCGGTTCGGCATTGATTCATGCTTGAGCCGACTGGCTTTTTCATAACATCCATCGTTAGCCGGGCTTGTTGTTATTGCTGTGCGCCCTTCATCCATGCCGTGCATCTTACGGGTTTGGGCTGAATCACTACTTAATTTATTAATTTTATTTATTCGCATATTTTGTTTATTTTTCTGGCTTATAGAACTTAATCCCCTGTTCAGTTTTTGCTTTGGTATAGTCGCGGTCAAACACCAATTCAATGCCCATATCGGCTTCAATATCACCGATGGCTTTCACCATTTGTAAATCAGGAATACGGTCTGCCAGCCATGTGCACAAGGCTATTGCCAAGGAATAATTCTCGGCAAACAGTGCGTTGACCATGGAGTTTGCGACAAAATGGGAGCGCACTATCGGATTAGGGGTAGAGTGAAACTCCCCGTCAACCGTGATACCTTGCGCCATTTTGACATCCATATTGTCTAAATACAGACGTTGATGACCGGGAATCGGCTGGCTGCGATCAAATTCCAAGACGGGAACATCGTTGACCACGACGTGTAGTTTATTGCCTGCTTGGCGCATGGTTTACCCCAGATCGTCGAAGCCTGCAAGTTTATACAAGCGTTTCGCTTCGGCTTCATCGTGCGGAACACCGTTGCCTTGTTGGTACATCAGTGCCAAGGTGGTGAGTGAGCCTTGTAACCCTTGTTCGCCTGCTTTGCGGAACCAGTTGGCGGCTTCTGCGCCGTTTTTGGGAACACATTCACCTTCGAGGTACATAAAGCCCAAGCCATGTTGTGCCAGGCCATAACCTTGTTCTGCCGAAGCTTGCATGAGTTGGAAGGCTTTAGCATCATTACGGACTATACCTAAACCGTTTTGATACATAATCGCACACAGGTGTTGCGCCACTGGGTCGCCTTGTGCGGCAAAAGGGGACAGCAGTTGCATGGCACGGGAAAAATGTTTGGCTTCAAATGCTGCCATTCCACTTGCGAAATCCATAGACTCATTATCGGTTTGTGACACAGGAATCTCCTTGAACGTAAAATCGGACTTCAATCTTAGCGCATTCTACGCTTTGTTCCGAAATAGCCCGCTGGGAGGTGAGTGTTACCCCTAGAGGGATATTTAGAAACAGGGACGCGCTTCTTAAACTTCCGCGATATGGAAAATGCCACGATGACTGATACAAACACCGACCGTAATTTGAAATTGCACATGCGTCAGTGCATCCAAAAAGTAGCCACAGGCCCTGAATACAGCAAGGACTTGAGCTATGAGGATGCCTATTACGCGATGCGCCACATTCTGAGTGGTGAGGCTGACCCGGTGCAGGTCGCGGTTTACTTTATTGCGTTGCGCATGAAGCGTGAGACCGATGAAGAAAATCGTGGCACGCTGCAAGCCTTGATTGATACCTCGGCTATCAGCACGGCGAATGTGGATGAAATATTAGATGTGTCTGACCCGTATGACGGTTATACACGCGGCGTACCGGCTTCCACGTTTGTCCCCGTCGTATTAGCGGCAATGGGCGTACACGCGGTCTTGCACGGTTTAGAGCAAGTAGGGCCTAAGCTTGGTGCGACCCACCATAAGGTATTGAAAGCAGCGGGTCTCAATGTAAATTTGACTCCGGCTGAAGCGGTGGCGCAATTGGAGCGCATTGGTTGGACTTATTTGGATCAGCGCCAGTTTGCCCCCGGTTTGCATGACCTGATTCCGATTCGCCAGCGTATGATTAAGCGTCAAGTGCTGACCACGGTGGAAACCATGTTAGGGCCTATCCGTGGTCGTGTGAAAACGCATTGCATGGGCGGGTATGTGCATAAGGCGTATCCATCCATTTACGCATCATTGGCACGTCAGGCAGGGTTTGATAGCGCCATGTTTGTGCGTGGTGTGGAGGGTGGGGTTATTCCTTCCCTGCAACAGGCTGGCAAGCTGTTTTATTACTATGAAAAAGGTGAAGAACAGCAACGTGAGCTTGATCCCCAAAACTTTGGACTTCAGGCAGAGGTGCGGGCAGTACCATTGCCTGATGATTTACCTGCTGCCCCCATGATTGGCGATGAGATTGCAACCACAGTGGATAGCGATGCCTTGGCAGCAAAAGCGGCTGAGATGGGCATCTCCGCACTGGGTGGCGAAAAAGGTTTGATGTACGACAGTCTGGTATACTCCGCCTCGATCTGTCTGGCGCATTTGGGCCGTTACGGTTCGATACAGGAGGCCGCTGATGCGGTACGTGCTACGCTGGATAGCGGCAAGGCACTGGAAACACTGCGTGCTGCGGCGTAAAAAGCACCACGTTTATTTTCATTTTTGATTTAGAGAGGACATGACAAATGAATATGCAGTATTACAACGCTGTGGTAGAAATGGAAAAAGCGGGCGTTGACCCTGAGTTCCTGCAAGGCTGGCAAGGTGGCTACCTGCTCAACCCTATGCGTGAAGAGCAGCGCCTGACAGAAGCGTATGAAGCGGGTTATGCTGCTGGTCAGGAAAAAGACATGGAAGCCTACAAAGAGTGGATCGCTGCCTAAGCGTTATCCTTTCTTGTGAAGACCAAAAAAGCGAGTTTCGGCTCGCTTTTTTGTTGTCGTTGATTTGGATACGTTTGTCGGGAATTCGCTTAAGTCCAATAGCTCATTAGGTTGACAATAGTCACTCATATAGTAATTCAATAATTATAACTGGGTACTCACTTTGACTACGCAACTGGTAACCGCTATACATGAATTGCGTGATATTGTTCCCGCATGGGACTTACTGACACGTCATACACTTGAACCCAATGTTTTCTATGAGAGTTGGGCATTGTTACCCGCTTTGGAAACCTTGCCTGCCCAGGATAAGGTAGCTGTTTTATTAGTGTGGTCAGATGCGGCACATTCTCGCTTAACGGGGTTGTTTCCGCTGGTACAGCAACAGACCTATCAACAATTCCCCGCTCGTCATTGGCTTAACTGGCTGCATCCGCATTGCCCGTTGGGGACGCCGTTGGTGCACAAGTTGTATGCCGCAGAAACGTTGGAAGCGTTATTTAACTGGTTGCACAAACATTCGGGGGCATTAGCGTTTTCACTCAATAAAGTACCCGCTGACGGTGAGTTTGCTCACTATTTACGGTTGTGTGCTCAAGGCCAAGGCTGTTTATTGAATGAAAAAGATACGTGGGATCGGGCATTATTGACGGCGGGAACTTCGGGTGAAGATTATGTATTAATACATCAGCGCAAGAAGAAACGTAAAGAATACAGCCGTTTGCGTCGACGTCTTGAAAATTTAGGTAAGTTGGAGTTTCAAACGTTACTGCCGGGGCAAGGGCAGGGGTTAAGTGATTGGATTAATGATTTTTTACGCTTAGAAGAGCAGGGGTGGAAAGGCCGTGCCTTGACCGCAATGAGTTGCCACTGCGAGGAGCGTGAGTTTGCGGAGAACCTTATTCGTAATGCAGCGGCAAACAGACAATTGATGATGTTGCGACTGTTGTTGAATGGTAAACCCATTGCGATTAAGTTAAATCTGGTGAATGCAACACAGGGTAGTTACGCCCTGAAAATTGCTTACCACGAAGATTATGCCGCGTATTCGCCCGGAGTCTTGTTGGAGTTGGAAAACATTTACCGCACGTTAAATGATACGTCATTGAAGTGGATGGATTCTTGTGCGATTCCAAATCATCCCATGATTGACCATTTATGGGTTGATCGCCGCAAAATGGTTAATTTCCACTTGAGCACTCAACACCCGTTAAGTAAGCCTTTGCTGCGCACTATGCAGTTCGTCAAAAGTGCCTATCACTATTATAAAAAAAAGGTAACTACTCAGTCTCCTAAAAAATCAGCTACACTATCGATATGAACCAGCTACCCCGCCCAACACGAGAAAGTCTCCAGCAGTTAAGCCACGCCGAATTGGTGGAGTTAGTGTTGACGCTGTTTGACCGTATTGATCAGTTGACCGCCCGCGTGAATGAGCTGGAAGCACAGCTCAACAAAAACAGTAAAAATTCACACAAGCCCCCGTCATCGGATGGACTGAAACGCCAACCCGCACAGCCGCGTCAGCTTGGACAACGCCCAAAAGGTGGCCAGCCAGGTCATAAAGGGCATAGCCTCGTGATGCACCCATCACCCGATCACGTGGAATATTACGGTGTTGCCGGGCATTGCGACTGTGGTTTGCCGCTAACCGAAGCCCTGATTGAGACAGGTGAATGTCGGCAACAGTGGGACATTCCCGAACCCCAAATCGTGGTCACGGAACACCGCCAACTGATTTGCACGTGTGGTTGTGGCAAGGTTCATAAAGGCGAATTCCCGGCAACACTCGCCCCTTACATCAGTTACGGCGCACGTTTAAAGGCCTATACGGTGGGTTTGGTACAAGGTCATTTCATTTCGCTGTCACGGGCAAGCGAGATTGTATTCGACCAATACGGTGTTAAGCCTTCCGATGGCAGTGTGCAGCACTGGATCGGTCAGGCGAGTGAAAACCTGACGGCCACTTATACAGCTATTCAGAACACCATTAGTAGCAGCGACGTGGCTCACTTTGATGAAAGCGGAATGCGGGCGCAAGGCAAAACCCAATGGTTGCATGTAGCCGCAACACCCGAAGCCGTTTACTACACTGCCCATGCACGGCGCGGATACGAGGCCATGACAGCGGCGGGAATCCTGCCGGTATTCCAAGGCGTTGCGGTTCATGACCATTGGAAACCGTATTTCCGCTTTGATCAGGTGGTACACAGCCTTTGTGGGGCGCATCTGCTGCGGGAGTTGAACTACTTTGATGAAACCCTCAAACATCAATGGCCTGCACAACTCAAACAGGTCTTGATTGATGCTAAGACCGCAGTGGCTGAAGCAAAAGACGCGCAACAAACGGCATTGTCGCTGGAGCAAATGACTGAACTCAAGCAACGTTATGACCAATGGGTGAATCACGGACTGTTGATTTTCCCTGAACAACCTAAAATCAACCCTAAACAAGGCAAAGCCAAACAAGACCCCGCCAGAAACTTGTTATGCCGTCTACGTGACTTCAAGGATTCGGTGTTGCAGTTCATTCAGCGGTTTGATGTACCGTTTGACAACAATCTGGCTGAACGAGCCGTTCGACCCGTCAAAGTTAAACTCAAGGTGGCGGGTGGATTCCGCGCAATGGGCGGTGCGGAGGCTTTTTGTGTTATCCGTTCCGTGTGGGAAACCGACAAGATTCAGGGGCGAAATCCGTTTGAGTCTCTCAGAGCGGTTTTTGGATAGACTGAGTAGTTACAAAAAAAGCGAGAAAGCCTATTGACTTAACCAACGCTGGCTGAACCCTTCTGCCCAAGCATTTCCGGTGTCACTAGTGTTATGCCTTTGTTGGTAACGCGGAAGCGTTTGGCGTCTGCTTCGCGATCTTCACCAATGACGGTTCCCTCTGGTAAGTTACAGCCACGATCAATCACCGCACGCGTGATGCGGCAGTGCCTGCCAACCCGTACTTCTGGCAACAGTACCGAGTCTTGGACAGCGCTGTAAGAATGGACTTTGACATTGGAAAAGAGTAGCGAGTTAACGACGGTTGCGCCTGAAATGACACAGCCTGCGGAAACCACCGAATCCAAGGCTTTGCCTTCACGCCCGGCATCCCGAAAGACGAATTTGGCTGAAGGTAGTTGACGGTGGTAAGTCAGAATAGGCCATGCATCATCGTATAAGTTTAATTCTGGTTCGATAGAGACGAGTTCCATATTAGCCTCCCAGAAGGCATCAATAGTACCCACATCGCGCCAATACGGTTGTTTTCCGGTAATAGGGTCACGGAATGGGTAAGCATATACCGCATGTTCTTTGATCAGCGCGGGGATAATGTCTTTACCAAAATCGCGGCTGGAATCAGGGTTGGCAGCATCTTTGTGTAATTGCTCAAACAAAAAGTCGGTGTTGAAGATGTAGTTACCCATCGAAGCCAGTGCCGTATCCTGTGAACCCGGCATGGGGCGTGGTTCTGCCGGTTTTTCATCAAAAGCGACGACTTTGTGATGCTCATCGACGGTCATTACGCCAAAGCCTTTTGCATCTTCTAACGGGACACCGACGCAAGCGACGGTCATGTCAGCACCTTTTTCGACGTGGTAGGCTAACATCTCGCCATAGTCCATTTTATAAATATGGTCGCCTGCCAGTACCAACACATATTTAGGACGCAGTGCTTCTACAATGTCCAGATTTTGGTAAATGGCATCCGCAGTGCCTGCATACCAGTTGCCTGTGGTACGTTGTGAGGCGGGTAATACTTCCACAAATTCGCCCAGTTCGGTGCGAAAGTTTGACCAGCCATGTACCAAATGCCGAATGAGTGAGTGGGCTTTGTATTGAGTTAAGACGCCAATTTTACGAATGCCTGAGTTCACGCAGTTAGACAGAGGAAAGTCAATAATGCGAAATTTCCCACCAAAATAGACAGCAGGTTTAGCTCGGCGATCGGTGAGTTCATACAAACGTGAGCCGCGCCCTCCTGCGAGTACTAGTGCTAGGGTATTACGGGTCAGTAAGCTGACGTAGCGAGGGTTATTGGTTGTCATCATTCCGCTCCAAACGGTCAATTGTTGTTACATTTAGTGATAACTGTACGCTGGATTGATGGTGGGTGCGAGTGTCATAAAGGTTTTTGCCAAAACAATGCTTTGCCTACCTGTGGGTCTAGTTCATAGCCCATAAACCCGAATTTTCGATAGGCGTGTTGTGCTTGCTGGTTGCCTTCCAGTACCTCAAGCGTCAGCTTGCAACAGCCTCTTGCCCGTGCAACCTCCTCCACTTTAGTGAGTAATAATTGGCTGAGGCCCATGCCGCGAAATGCTTCAGCGACAACAACATCATGAACATTAATGAGTGGCTTGCACTGGAATGTTGAAAATGCCTCGAAGCCGTTAACTAGTCCGGCGGGTTGACCATCTACATAACACAATACGCTAAAGGCATGGGGAATACGGGCTAGTGCTTGGGCAACACTTTGGGTGATCTCATCCGGTAGTGGTTTGCCACCTCCCATCGGATCTTGTGCATAGTGGGCAAGTAGGCGACCAATATCCGTCGCATGGGTTGTATTCTGGTAGTCAGCAATCAGTACAGTGGTTTGCATAAATTAAAAATCTTCAATGTTTCAAGGTTATATGGCTGATTTAGAGAAGTTGGTTGTCTTTCAGTGACATTGTGCATTACTCTGTGCTCAACCTAGAATAAGGAATCAGGACATCCATGAACTACGAAGGCATCGAAACCCTGCCACTTCAAGAATACACCGAGAAAGCCTATCTCGACTATTCCATGTACGTCATTCTTGATCGCGCCTTGCCGCATCTTGGCGACGGCTTAAAGCCCGTACAACGCCGCATTGTCTACGCCATGTCCGAATTAGGGCTGACGGCGGCTTCCAAACACAAAAAATCAGCACGTACTGTCGGTGACGTATTGGGTAAATTCCATCCGCACGGTGATTCGGCGTGTTATGAAGCAATGGTGTTAATGGCGCAACCGTTTTCCTACCGCTACACGCTGGTGGATGGGCAGGGCAACTGGGGTTCGCAAGATGACCCGAAATCGTTTGCGGCAATGCGTTACACCGAATCGCGCTTGACTGCTTACGCCAAAGTGTTGCTGCAAGAATTGGGACAGGGTACGGCGCAATGGCAACCGAATTTCGATGGTTCGTTGGAAGAACCAACCATTTTGCCCGCCCGTTTACCGAATATTTTGCTCAACGGTGGCAGCGGCATTGCGGTGGGGATGGCGACCGATATTCCGCCGCATAACCTGCGCGAAGTGGTGAATGCGTGTCTGCATTTGCTCGATCACCCGAATGCGACCTTGCAGGATTTGCATCAGCACATTCCCGCGCCGGATTTCCCTACCGAAGCCGAAATCATTACTCCAGCGGCGGATTTCCTCGCGCTCTACGAAAAGGGTAACGGCACATTTAGGATGCGGGCGCGTTACGAAATTGAAGACGGTGACATTATTATTACTGCCTTGCCGTATCAGGTGTCGGGCAGCAAGATTCTGGAGCAAATCGCCGCGCAAATGCAGGCGAAGAAACTGCCGTTGGTGGAAGATTTGCGCGATGAATCCGACCACGAACAGCCGGTGCGCTTGGTGATTGTGCCGCGTTCCAACCGCGTGGACGTGGACATGCTGATGTCGCATTTATTCGCCAGCACCGACTTAGAGCGCAGTTACCGCGTCAATATGAATATGATCGGCCTGAATGGTCGCCCGCAAGTCAAAAACTTGCTGCATATTTTGACCGAATGGCTGACCTTCCGGCGGCAAACGGTGACGCGCCGCTTGCAATGGCGGTTGGATAAAGTCGAAAAACGCCTGCATTTATTGGCGGGTTTGTTGGTGGCATTCCTCAATATTGATGAAGTGATCCACATTATCCGCACCGAAGACGAGCCGAAGGTGGTGTTAATGCAGCGTTTCGATTTGACCGAGATTCAGGCGGATTACATTTTGGATACCAAATTGCGTCAATTGGCACGTTTGGAAGAAATGAAGATTCGCGGTGAATTGGACGAGTTGGAAAAGGAAAAAGAAACCCTGCTGGCATTGCTGGGTTCGGATACCAAACTCACCAATTTGATTCGCAAAGAATTGAAAGAAGACGCGAAGTTGTACGGTGATGCACGGCGTTCGCCCTTGCAAGAACGCGCAGCAGCACAAGTGTTGGACGAAACTGCGCTAACACCATCCGAACCGGTGACGGTGGTGGTGTCGAAAATGGGCTGGATTCGGTCGGCAAAAGGGCATGATATTGACCCCGCGTCATTGAGCTATAAGCAGGGTGATGAATTCCTGACCTCAGTACGTGGGCGTTCCAGCCAGCAAGTGGTATTGCTGGATAGCACCGGGCGCACGTATTCCTTGCCTGCGAATGCCTTGCCATCGGCACGCGGGCAGGGCGAACCGTTGACGGGCAAACTCGCGCCACCGGCAGGCGCAAAGTTCCAATACGCACTAATGGGCAAAGACAGCGATCAGTATTTGCTGCATTCGGCGGAAGGTTACGGTTTCTTGTGTACCTTTGGCGAGATGCAAAGCCGGGTGAAGGCGGGCAAAGTGACCCTGACGGTGGGCGAGGGCGTGGCGATTTTACAGCCATTATTGGTGACGAACATTGCCACCGATTCGCTGGTGCTGGTGTCATCATCGGGTTATGTGCTGGTGATAGGCTTGCAAGATGTGCCGCAATTGTCCAAAGGCAAGGGCAATAAGTTGATCAGCCTGAAAAAAGGTGGGTTGGGTATTGCCGATGAAACGGTGCAGTTTGCGGCGATGTTGCCTGCGAATGCGGCGTTGCTGATTCGTGCGGGTAAGCAGTTTAAAACTATCAAGGGTGCGGAATTGGACGAGTACCGCAGTGAACGTGCCAAGCGCGGCAAATTGCTTCCGAAAGGCTATCAAAATGTCACTGGTCTGGAAATAAGCGTCAATTAGTAAGGAAAACTTGAATCTAGCCCCGCGTGACCTAATATTCAGGGCATAACATTCAATACAGAGGTTGAAGAGACATGATGCGGATTGCTTTATTGGCACTGACGAACCTTGCGGTGATGGTCGTGCTGTTTATTTCGATGAGTATACCAGTCCGTGCCATAAAATAGTTTTTTTGATCAGGGAAATATGGTTAGATGACTGGTAACAAAAGCAGCCATGAGTAATGTATGACATTAAAAATCACTTTCACTGAGGATGAGATAGCGGAGCTGTTCTACTGGAAGGAGCGCCATCCTCATCCCAGAGTCCGTAAGAAAATGTCCGTGCTGTACCTGAAATCCCAACAGTTGACGCATAAGGAAATCAAACGATTGGAAAGGATTACAGAAGCCACGCTGCTTGCCTACCTAAACGCCTACCTACAACCTAACGGTTTAGAAGCTCTTAAAGAAATACGATTCAATAAACCACAGAGTGATTTGATGGCATATAAAGACAAGATTGAAGCCTATTTTCGTGAATATCCCCCCGCAACCAGCAAGGCGGCAGCCGCTAAGATTGAGGAGCTGACAGGCATCAAACGCAGTGAGGACAGGGTACGTGTCTTTATGAAGAAAATAGGGATGGACATCCATAAAGTGGGGATGATACCCGCCAAAGCTGATGTGGAAGCACAAGAAAAGTTCCTGGAAAATGAACTAAAACCGCGCATTCAGGAGGCTAAGGAGGGCAAACGCGCCCTTTTTTTGTCGATGCCGCCCACTTCGTGTTAGCACCGTTTCTGGGGTTTTTGTGGTCATTTTCCCGCGTATTCATCAAAGCCCCCTGTGGTCGACAACGCTACAACGTATTGGGCGCACTCAATGCGATAACGCTACAACTCATCACGATCACTAACGACTCCTATATCAACGCTAACAGCGTGTGTGAATTATTGGAAAAAATTGCAGCGTTAGCACTCAAAATACCGATCACTTTGGTCTTGGATAATGCCAAGTATCAACGCTGTGAAGCCGTGTTTGCCTGTGCGAAAAGGCTCAATATTGAACTATTATTTTTACCGACCTATTCACCCAACCTCAATCTGATTGAACGGTTGTGGAAGTTCGTCAAGAAAAAATGCTTGTACTCGAAATACTATGATAAGTTTCCCGCTTTCAAGGCGGCCATCACCAACTGTCTCGACAAGCTGGATACCGATCACAAGAAAGAACTGACCCAGTTGATGACAACAAATTTTCAAACCTTTAAAAATGTTCAGGTCTTGACGCTGTAAGGTATATTATCGGCAGGTTGTTTGGCATTGATATGAGTGCAGGCAGCATGGGTGGTATTCTGACATTGGCAATCATTATGGGTTTTGGCGGCTCATTTATCAGCTTGCTAATGTCCAAATGGATGGCAAAGCGCAGCATGGGTGTGCAAATCATTGAAACCCCGCGCACGGCGCAAGAGCGTTGGTTGGTGGAAACGGTACGCCGCCAAGCCGAAAAGTCCGGCATTGGAATGCCGGAGGTTGGGATTTTCTATTCACCTGACCCGAACGCATTTGCGACAGGCGCCAGCCGTAACAATGCGCTGGTGGCAGTTAGCCAAGGTTTGTTGGATCACATGACGGCGGATGAAGTCGAAGCGGTATTGGGGCATGAAATCGGTCACGTTGCCAATGGCGACATGGTGACGCAAACCTTGCTGCAAGGCGTGTTGAACACCTTTGTGATTATTTTTGCGCGATTGATTGGCATGGTGGTGGATAACTTCTTCCGTGGTAACAATAGCGAAAACAGCGGGCCGGGTATCGGGTATTTTGTGGGGTCGTTCGTTGCCGATATTCTGCTGGGGTTCTTAGCGACTGCGATTGTGATGTGGTTCTCACGTTACCGCGAATTCAAGGCGGATATTGCCGGTGCGGATTTGGCAGGTCGTCAGAAAATGATCAATGCGCTGAAACGCCTGCAAAGTGCCCATGCGGTACACGATTTGCCCGGTGAAATGGCAGCGTTCGGGATTGCCGGTGGCTTGGGCGATGGCTTGAAGAAAATCTTCATGACCCACCCACCGTTGGAAGATCGGATTGCTGCGCTGGAAAATATGCGTTAAACCTCTATAATCCCCGGTTTCATCCTGAACCGGGGATTTCTCTGTGTACATACTCCTACGCGATCTGCTTTTTCTATTTCCCGCTGAAACCTCACACCATCTGGCACTCGATTCCCTGAAACTGGCGGGTAAAACCGGCTTGTTGGGCAAACCGGCGGCGTTGCCGGGCAAGGCTGTCACGGTAATGGGCATTGAATTTCCCAATCCCGTCGGTTTGGCGGCAGGGCTGGATAAGAATGGCGAATACATCGACGCATTGGCAGCGTTGGGCTTTGGCTTTATTGAAATTGGCACGGTGACACCGCGCCCGCAACCCGGCAATCCTAAGCCGCGTTTGTTCCGTTTACCCAAAGCGCACGCCATTATCAACCGTATGGGCTTCAATAATCACGGGATTGAACATTTATTGGAAAATGTCCGCCAAGCTCGTTACTCCGGCATTATTGGTATCAATATCGGTAAAAACTTCGATACCCCCGTGGAAAAAGCGGCAGATGATTACCTGATTGGTTTGCGCAAAGCTTACCCTGTGGCGCATTACATCACGGTCAATATTTCTTCGCCGAATACGCCGGGGTTGCGCACTTTGCAATACGGGGATGATTTGAAGCGTTTATTGGTCACGTTGCGGGAAGAGCAAGGCAAACTGGCGCAGCAAGTCGGGCGTTACGTGCCGGTGGCGATTAAGGTTGCGCCGGATTTGAGCGAGGTGGAAATCCGCGAGATGGCGCAAGTGTTTTCCGAGGTGCAGATTGATGGTTTGATTGCGACCAATACGACCTTGGATAAATCAGCGGTGCAAGGGTTGCCTCATGCGAATGAGCAAGGTGGGTTGAGCGGTAAGCCATTGACGCAACATTCCACGGAAGTGATTCGGCAGTTTCGGGCGGATATGGATAGCCGGATTCCGATTATCGGGGTAGGGGGAATTTTGTCTGGGGCGGATGCGCAAGCGAAATTGGCAGCGGGGGCGAGTTTGGTGCAGGTTTACAGCGGGTTTATTTACCGAGGGGCGGGGCTGGTGCGTGAGTGTGTGGAGGCTACAAAAAAGGCCGGATGAGACCGGCCTTTTTCTTCAGATTATGAAATCTGATTACTTAGCAGCAGGAGCGGCGGCTGGCGCAGCAGGTGCTGGAGCAGCCACAGGAGCCGCTTCAACTTTCACTTCAGCAGCAGGAGCTGTAGTGGCAGCAGCAGGCGCAGCCGCTTTGTTGGCTTCAACCATTTTTTGCTGTTGAGCAGCCATCGCTGCACGCTGCTCTTCTACTTTCTTGAAGAAAGCGTCAGCTTGGGCGCGTTGCATTTCCATTTGCTTTTGGATTTGCTCAAAGCTTGGCGCTTGCATTCCGTAGCTAGGTGCCATCATCATTGGGCTGTAACCGTAGCCAGGCATTTGCTGCATCATAGGCATTTGACCTTGTGCAGGTGCTGCTGGCATTTGGCCTTGTGCAGGTGCTTGTTGCATCATGTTAGGCATACCATAACCACCCCAAGGGTTGTTGCCACCGTTAGAGGAGGTGTTGCTGTAGCCGTACATATTGTTGTAGCCATCGCCGTAACCGTAGCCGCTGCCTTGTACGTTGGTAGAACCATCGCCACGGCCTTGACCGTAGGTGTCAGCAGCCATATCGGTTTTGCCTTTGCCTTTGAAAGTGATAGTGAAATCCACTTCACCGTCAGCATCACCTTTACCACGACCCCAGCCATTTACATCGCCAGCGCCAGTGCCGTAACCTTGACCTTGACCACTAGTACTGCCTTGACCTTGACCCTGACCTTGACCTACGCCACTGCCATTGTCGAAGCCGTCGAAGAACTCAGCAGATGCAACACCGGAAGCAGCCAGTAATGCGAACATCAATGCGATTTTTGTATGTTTCATGAGATATACCTCTAGCGGAGAGTAATGCGCCCGTCGGCGCGTAAAAAGGGGTTCATTAATATAAGCAAATCATAATATTCTGATTGTGCTAATGCAAGACCCATCGATCATATTTCTGTTTTTTCATGACGATTTCTTGATTTAAGTTAGAATACCAAAATTGCTTGAACAGTAGGTGAACAAATGGTTATCACAGCCGCTGATGCTGCCAGTGCGATGGCAGATGCTGATTTATTGTATTCCGCTGAGGATATTGCTGCCATGTTGGATATGATGGCAGTGGAAATTACCGAAAAACTGGCGGATAAAACCCCGCTGGTGTTGTGTGTGATGACGGGTGGAGTGATCTTGACGGGGCATTTGCTGACACGCTTGGCATTTCCCTTAGAACAGGATTATTTACACGCCACCCGTTATCGTGGGGCAACGAGTGGTAGTAAGACGATTACGTGGTTGCACAAGCCGGATACGGCGTTGGCAGGGCGGCATGTGTTGTTGGTCGATGATATTCTTGATGAAGGCTATACTTTGCGTGAAATTACGCATTGGTGTCTAGAACAGGGCGCGGCTCAAGTGTATGTGGCGGTTCTCGCTGATAAGCAGCATGGGCGTCGGGTTGAGGGTGTTCACCGTGATTTTTCTGCACTCGAATTGCCGGATCGCTATGTATTCGGGTTTGGGATGGATTACAAGGAATATTGGCGTAATGCTAACGGTATTTATGCAGTAAAAGGGTTGTAAAATGAATAATATTGAATTTGCGGTAATCGGCGGCACGGGATTGACCGAAATCGAAGGTTTAGAAGTAATTCACCGCGAAGTAGTGCATACGCCTTATGGCGAGCCATCCGGCCCTGTGACGCATGGAATGATTGGCGGGAAGCGTATCGTGTTTCTGGCACGGCATGGTTATACCCACAATATCCCCCCGCATCGCGTGAATTACCGTGCTAATTTGTGGGCGTTGAAAAGCTTAGGTGTTAAAAAAATCGTGGCGATTGCGGCAGTGGGGGGAATTACCCCTGATATGCAGCCGAAACGCTTGGTTATTCCTGATCAAATTGTTGACTACACCTACGGGCGGGCGCATACCTTTTTTGAGGAGGGTTTGACCGATGTAACGCATATCGACTTTTCGTGGCCTTATTGTGCTGAGGTGCGCAATGCCCTGCTGGTAGCGGCAGAATGTGCGAAGCTGGATGTGGTGCCGCGTGGTACGTATGCTGCTACCCAGGGGCCGCGTTTGGAAACTGCCGCTGAAATCATCCGTTTGGAGCGTGATGGTTGTGATTTGGTAGGCATGACGGCGATGCCAGAAGCGGCGCTCGCCCGTGAACTGGACTTGTGCTATGCCGCCTGTGCGGTGGTGGCTAACTGGGCAGCGGGCAAAGATAACGAAGAGATCACCATGGAAGACATCCAACAAAACTTAGTGGTGGGTATGGCCAATGCACGTTCGTTATTGCGTGCTTTAGTTTGCTGATCCATTTTGGATAATCAACCGCCTTTGTATTTGCAGCCAGTGGTCTCAAGGCGCTTAGCTGTTTTTGTGGTGGCTACCCATTTACTGGCAGCACTGGTGACGGGCTTGATTCCTGTGCTGCCGGTGTGGGGCAAGGGGCTGCTGCTTGTGTTGATCGTGGTGTCGTTGCGCTATTACTGGCGCTTGCATATTAGCAGGGTTGTGCCGAATGCGGTGCAGGAAGTGCGTTTTTATCAGGTGGACGTGTGCTTGGTGCGTACTGTTGCGGCTGGATTTTTTGCGCGGTTGGATGACAGTAGCTTTTTGCATCCGTGGTTGTGTGTGCTAAATTTGCGCACGCCAACAGGTAAGTTGCACAGTTTGATTGTGTTGCCGGATAGTGTGCCGGTGGATGTGTTGCGGCAGTTGCGGGTGCGGGTGAAGTTTTCCAGCTAACTGTACGAGGGGGCGGCATCTGATGTTACGCATAAACCCCCCTCCCCTTATCAGGGGAGGGGGGGAACCAATCTTTAATTAACGCTTCGCTTCACGATCCAGCTCGCCGCTTTTTAGCTTGGCAGTGTAATCATTCAAGGCTACCCGCACTTTACCACTCAGCAGATACAAGCCGATCAGGTTCGGGAAAGCCATCGCTAATACCAGTAAGTCAGTAAAGTCCAGCATATTGGCTGCACTTGCTACCGAAGCTAACAACACAAAGACTAAAAACATCACTTTGTAAATGATCGAAAGTTTTTCGCCAAATAAATATACCCAGCAGCGTTCACCATAGTATGACCATGCAATCATGGTACTAAAAGCAAACAAAAATACCGACAGCGTGAGGATAATCGGGAACCAATCTGCTACCGTGCGGAAGGCGACGGCCGTTAATGCAGCGCCTTGGCTCGCGGCACGGATGCTTTCTGTTTCTGGCGAGTTGTAAACGCCTGTCAAAATAATTACCAGTGCCGTCATAGTGCAAATAATCACGGTGTCAATGAATGGCTCATACAATGCAACCATTCCTTGACGTATCGGGTATTTAACCGAAGCTGTGGAATGCACTATCGCGGCTGAACCCAAGCCCGCTTCACTGGAGAACGCGGCTCGTTTGAAGCCCTGTACAATCGCCCCGACAATACCACCTGCCACTGCGATGGGGGAGAAGGCTTCAACCACAATCTTACTCAATGCATCGGGCACACCGCTGATATTGTTGAGGATAATCCATAAGCAGGCTAGTAAATATACGATGACCATTGTGGGTACAATAGCTTCTGCCGTGTGCGCAATACGCTTTAATCCACCAATGATCACTAACCCGGTTAACACTGCCATCAGAATACCGTAAGCAATTGGCATTTCTGCAAAAAACGGAATCTGTTCCTTTACCGCACCTAAGGATTGGCTGACTTGGAAAGCGCTACCCGCCCCAAATGAGCCAAAAATGGTGAATACCGCGAACATGATGGCGAGAAATTTGCCCAGACCCTCCATGCCTTGCTCAGCAAAGCCTTTAGATAGATATTCCATTGCACCGCCCATTAAGCGCCCATCTGGGCGTACTTCGCGGTACATTTGCGCCAAGCTTGCTTCGGTAAACTTAGTCGTCATACCGAGAAAGCCCGCTACAATCATCCAAAAAGTTGCGCCCGGCCCACCAATCGAGATCGCAATCGCTACCCCGGCGATATTGCCTAAGCCCACGGTTGCCGATAACGCAGTGGTTAACGCTTGGAAAGACGTCACTTCACCTTTGTCATCTGCGGTTCGGTATTTACCCCGTAATACGGCGAAAGCATGTCCCATCATGCGTAAATTGACGAAACTGAAGCGTAGCGTCAAAAAGACAGCACCTGCAATGAGCCATGCCACAATGAACGGCATGGCTGGCTCACCAGGAAACACATCATAAAAAATGACGGTTGATAACCAACCATTAATGGTGCCAAACCAAGCATCTAAGCCGCTGCCGTCATTCGCTGTTACCCAACTAGGCATCAACGTTAAGAGCATGGCAACCACGACTGTGGGCAGTGAAACGATTTTTCTCATGCAGGAACTCCTCTTCCAAGCGATTCATTTATTGGTCATATTGCCGTAAAGACTATAGCATAATGCTCACTTTACGAAATATCGAATGGACAACCACACCGTGCCTTACACTACGCTTCAACACTTACGCATCGTTATGGTAGAAACCTCACACCCCGGTAATATTGGTTCGGCGGCGCGTGCCATGAAAACCATGGGCATTAAAGATTTGCGCTTAGTGACGCCGCGTAAACCGTATTCTCAAGAAACGTGGGCACTGGCCTCAGGTGCGAACGATATTATTGAACAAGCAAAAATTGTGCCGACTTTGCAAGATGCAGTCGCTGATTGCCAAATTGTGATCGGAGCCAGTGCGCGTTCTGAGCGGACTTTGCAATGGCCGCAGATGGATGCGCGGGAATGTGGCACTTTCGTTGCGGCGCATTTGCCGCAGCAGCAGAAAATTGCGCTGGTGTTTGGGCGTGAGCGTACCGGTTTGACCAATGAGGAGCTGGATCACTGCAATACGCTGGTGCATATCCCGATGGCGTTTGATTTTCTGTCGTTGAATATTGCGATGGCGATTCAGGTGTTGGGGTATGAATGCGCAACGGCGGTGCGTTTGGCAACGCCTGACCAGTCTGTTACGGCTGATCCTGAAGAAGCGTTGGCGAGTGCGGAAGCATTGGAAGGGTTTTACACGCATTTGGAACAGTTGATGATTGATACGCGCTTTCTTGACCCCGAAAATCCGCGTTTGCTGATGCGGCGGATGCGGCGATTGTTTGGGCGGGCAGGGGTGACTGTGAGTGAGATGAATATTTTGCGCGGCATGTTGGCAGCGTTTGCGGGGCGAAAGTTTCGGGAGAGATCCTAACAGAAGCGTTTGGTGAAATATGAAAATTGCTTGCAAATGCTATGCTACAACTTGGCAAAGTTTATGGTGTATGTTTGAATGCCAGCCTACTTTTTTACGCATTACCACAGGAATTCCCCGTGAGCCATTCCAGCATCAACCTACAATTCATCGTCCAACCCGGTGGCAGTTTACACGGCAGTGTGCGCGTACCCGGCGATAAATCCATTTCGCACCGTTCTATCATGCTGGGCGCACTGGCGGAAGGCACGACCCACGTCAGTGGTTTTTTGCAAGGTGAAGATTGTCTGTGTACCTTGAATGCCTTTCGTTCTATGGGGGTGGAGATTGAAGGCCCAAGTGATGATGGCAACGTCACCATCCATGGCGTAGGGCTGCACGGCTTACAAGCCCCCACGCACGATTTGGATATGGGGAATTCCGGCACATCCATGCGTCTGATGTCAGGTTTAATGAGTGGACAGGCGTTCGACATAAAGATGACAGGTGATGCCTCGCTTTCCAAGCGTCCGATGAAGCGCGTGACTGTACCTTTAGCCCGTATGGGCGCAAATATTGAAGCAACGGCAACAGGTACACCGCCATTATTGGTGCATGGTGGCAGCAAGTTACACGGTATTCATTATGATATGCCAATGGCAAGCGCACAGGTGAAATCATCGTTGTTACTGGCGGGCTTGTATGCTGAGGGAGAAACGTCGGTGACGGAACCTGCACCAACCCGTGACCACACTGAACGCATGTTGCGTGGTTTTGGTTATGAAGTGAAAACCGAGGGTAACCGTATTAGTTTGCAAGGCGGCGGTAAACTCACTGCAACCGATATTGATATACCCTCCGACATTTCTTCGGCTGCTTTTTTTATGGTAGGGGCAAGTATTGCACAAGGCTCTGATCTGACCATTGAACACGTCGGTATGAATCCAACTCGCACGGGCGTAATTGATATTTTGCGTCTGATGGGGGCAAACCTCGATGTGCTGAATGAGCGCGAAGTTGGCGGTGAACCTGTAGCAGATATTCGGGTGCGTGCAGTGCAGTTAAAAGGTATCCAGATTCCTGAAAGCCTTGTGCCGCTGGCTATTGATGAATTTCCTGCGTTATTCATTGCTGCCGCATTTGCAGAAGGTCAAACTGTGCTGACAGGTGCCGAAGAATTACGCGTCAAAGAAAGTGACCGGATTCAGGTGATGGCGGATGGTTTGATGGCGTGTGGTGTCGATGCACAACCGACGCCAGATGGGATTATTATCAACCCCGGCAATTTTACAGGCGGCACGATTGACAGCCACGGCGATCACCGCATTGCGATGTCGTTTGCAATGGCTGCATTGTGCGCTCAAGCACCGATCACGATTAATGATTGTGCTAACGTCAACACGTCATTCCCCGGATTTGTAGCATTAGCAGCCAAGGCTGGTGTGAGGATTGCGGCAATATGAGTATGCAAATTCCCGTTATCACGATTGATGGCCCAGCAGGTGCTGGCAAAGGCACGATTGCGTGTATGCTGGCGGATAAACTCGGCTGGCACATGCTCGATAGCGGTGCAATTTACCGCGTAGCAGCGGTGGCGGCTTTGCGGCGTGGTCTGAATCTGCAAGACGAAATTACGCTGGCAGCGATGATTCCCACCCTGAATATCGAATTTAAAAATGGCGAAGCATGGCTGGACGGTGACATGATTACCAGTGAGATTCGCAATGAAACCTGCGCGAGTGCGACTTCGCAAATTGCCGCATTACCTATGGTACGCGCCGCATTATTGGAGCTGCAACGCCAGTTTTGTCAGCTTCCCGGTTTAGTTGCTGATGGGCGAGATATGGGCACGGTGGTGTTTCCTGAAGCTACCCACAAGTTTTATCTCACCGCCAGTGCAGAAATCCGTGCAGAACGTCGCCTGAAACAGTTGAGCCAACAAGGACTTAGTGCTAAACTTTGCGACCTAATTCAAGAGATCAATGCTCGCGACGAACGCGATACCAACCGCCCGGTAGCTCCCTTAAAACCTGCCGCTGATGCGTTGGTCATCGACACCAGTTCGTTGGATCAAGCCGAAGTGTTTGCCACCGTGTTGCACTACGTCGTTTAAGCATTTCATTGGATACCGTATTTTCTAGGGAGCCCTGACAGGAAGTCTGGGCTTTTTGCGTTTTAACCCGTCAATGCAGGATGCGAGTGACGATAAATCATTTTATTAACAGGTATTTTTATTCATGACTGAAAGTTTTGCTGAACTGTTTGAAGAGAGCCTTTCCTACACCCAAATGCAGCCCGGCGCTCTGCTGAATGCAACAGTTCTCGAAGTCCGCTCCGATTTCATTATCGTTAGTGCTGGCCTGAAATCCGAAGGTGTTATCCCTGCTGAACAGTTCAAAAATGAACGCGGCGAAATCAACGTTAAAGTCGGTGATTTGGTTGAAGTAGCACTGGATACCGTCGAAGATGGTTTCGGTGAGACGCGCCTTTCCCGTGAAAAAGCTCGCCGCCTGCGTGCTTGGGAAATTCTGGAAGAAGCCTTCACCAACGAAGAAATCATCACCGGTATCATCACCGGCAAAGTTAAGGGTGGTTTCGTGGTTGAGTTGGGTGACATCCGTGCGTTCTTGCCGGGTTCACTGGTGGATGTCCGTCCAGTCCGCGATACTTCCTACTTGGAAAACAAGGAACTGGAATTCAAGCTCATCAAGCTGGATCAGAAGCGCAATAACGTCGTGGTGTCACGCCGTGCAGTCGTTGAAGAAGAATACAGTGCAGAACGCGACGCGCTGATGGAAAACCTGCAAGAAGGTCAAGTCATCAAAGGCGTGGTCAAGAACCTCACCGATTACGGTGCATTCCTCGACCTCGGTGGCATCGACGGCCTGTTGCACATCACCGATATGGCTTGGAAGCGTGTCAAACATCCTTCTGAAGTGGTTAACATCGGTGACGAAATCGACGTTAAAGTCCTCAAGTTCGACCGCGATAAGAACCGCGTATCACTGGGTCTGAAGCAATTGGGTGAAGATCCATGGCAAGATCTGGTACGTCGTTACCCATCCGGCACGCGCATCTTTGGTAAGGTCAGCAACCTGACCGACTACGGCTGCTTCGTGGAAATCGAAGACGGTGTTGAAGGTTTGGTTCACGTTTCCGAAATGGATTGGACTAACAAGAACGTTAACCCAGCGAAGGTTGTAACTTTGGGTGACGAAGTTGAAGTCATGATCCTCGACATCGACGCAGAACGCCGCCGCATCTCTCTGGGTATGAAGCAATGCCAAGCTAACCCTTGGGATGAATTCGCGGGTACTCGCAACAAGGGCGACCGCGTTTCCGGTAAGATCAAGTCCATCACTGACTTCGGTATCTTCATCGGTTTGGATGGCGGTATTGACGGTCTGGTTCACTTGTCTGACATTTCTTGGAACGTTCCCGGCGAAGAAGCCGTGCGCAGCTACAAGAAAGGCGACGAAGTGGAAGCGGTTGTATTGGCCGTTGATCCAGAACGTGAACGCATTTCCCTCGGCATCAAGCAGATGGAACAAGACCCGTTCTCCAACTTCGTGGCCGCCCATTCTAAAGGCAGCGTCGTGAAAGGCACTGTGGTTGAAGTCACCCCTAAAGCCGCGAAAATCGACTTGGGTGAAGGCATCGAAGGCATTTTACGTGCTTCCGAACTGTCACGCGACCGGATTGAAGATGCTCGCACCTTGCTGAAAGAAGGCGACACCGTTGAAGCGAAATTCATGGGCGTTGACCGCAAGACGCGTTCCATCAACCTGTCGATCAAGGCCAAGGATGATGAAGATGAGGCGCGGGTAATGCGTGAATACACCGGGCGTTCTTCCGGTGCAGGCACGTCACTGGGTGACATCTTCAAGGAACAGATGGGCGAATAAGTTTCACCATCAGGATGGCACGCAGGTCAGGGATGACCTATAGTTCAGGCGGTGCAGATACACGATCTGCACCGTTTTCCAAGACTAGAAAGCTGCAACAACGATCATGACAACCCCGTCGTTTGTTCAGGAGTGGAATGGATGACCAAATCTGAAATCATTGATATTCTGTCACGTAAACAAAGCCATCTGAGCAGTCGCGACGTTGAATCGTCCGTTAAACTGTTGCTCGACAAAATGAGCGAATCACTGTCTAGTGGTGGGCGTATTGAAGTCCGGGGCTTTGGCAGTTTTTCCCTGCATCATCGTGCGGCGCGTAAAGGTCGCAACCCTAAAACGGGTGATCAGGTCGCTTTACCACCGAAACATGTGCCTCATTTTAAACCGGGTAAGGAATTGCGTGAGCGCGTGAATGAATCGCGTGCTACTCATCCCATTCAGGATTAACAAGCTTGTTATCGTGTGTAATTATGAAAGGGGAGGCACTAAGCCTCCTTTTTTACGTCTAAGGCATTATGCAAGAAATTCTATTTTTATTATTGCCCATCGCATTTTATTCCGGTTGGCACGCGGCGCGTAAGCGTTACAAAGAGCGCGAAGAGCAACGTAAGGATGTTCCGCAGCGTTTTGTGCAAGGCATTAATTACCTATTGAGTGAAGAACCTGATAAAGCACTGGATGTGTTTCTCAATTATGCCGAAGTTGATGAGCACACAGCTAATACCTTTTTATTATTAGGTAACCTATTTCGCAATCGAGGCGAAATAAACCGTGCGTTGCGTATACATCAGAACTTGGTTGCCCGTTCCGATCTCAGTAAAGCGCAACGTATCTCTGCCATGTTGGCGCTCGGAGAGGATTTTTTCGCGGCTGGTTTATTGGATCGTGCCGAAAGCGTATTTAGCGAATTACTCAAAGATGACCCGAAACATGCTGATGCGTGTGAGCCATTACGTAATATTTATGAACAATTGCATGAGTGGGATAAAGCAATTGAGATTGCACAGTTAGCACAGCAGCGTAGCAAACTTGATCATAGTCGTTTGATTGCGCACTACTACTGTGAAATAGCTGCACAGGAGCTGCAAAAGCAAAATTTGTTTCGTGCAGAAGAAACCATCAAAAAAGCTGCTAAAGTCTACCCAGTCTCTGCCCGCGTTTTGGTGTTGAAAGGTGATTTAGCGTATGCCCGTAATCAGCGCGAAGAGGCTTTGGGTATTTATCACCAGGCGATTGAGAAAGATACGCGTCTGATTGGTGTTTTATTCAATCAGTTAGTGAATAATTTTAATCAAAAAGATGAGCTTGAAAGTCTGCGTAGCTTCATTCAACAAACGTTTGCGAAAACCCAAGATACGAAGTTATTTGGTTACTTACTGCAATTGGCACGTAAATTGGGTAAGTTACCGGAAATGCGTACTCAGGTTGAAGAATACTTAACTAAAGGCAAACCTAGTTTGAACACCGTAGTGCATTCGACAGAAGTCTTGTCATCATTGTGGCAGGAAGAAAAAGTCTGTGATATTGCCCAACTACAAATCGCCTTGCAACGTTTGTCTGCCAGCCAACCAGATTTCCAGTGCGCCCAGTGTGGGTATAAAATGCATGGCTATTTGTGGCGCTGTCCTGCTTGTCACCAGTGGGATACGGTCAGTAACGTTTAATTTGTAAGGAATATCATATGTCTAGCCGTTTGATTATTGCCCTCGATTTTGCCACTGCGGAACAAGCACTGGCGTTTGTTGCCGCTCTCACCCCTGCACAATGTAAGCTTAAAGTCGGCTTTGAATTATTTGTTGCTGCTGGCCCTGAGTTTATACGTCAATTAACAGCGCGTGGCTTTGATGTGTTTCTGGATCTGAAATTCCACGATATTCCCAATACCGTAGCATCAGCGTGTAAAGCAGCCGCAGCTTTGGGCGTGTGGATGATCAATGTTCATGCATCAGGTGGTGCAAAAATGATGCAAGCAGCACGAGAAGCATTACAGTGTATTGAAAATCCACCCAAGTTAATTGCAGTCACGGTGTTAACGTCAATGGATAAAGTGCAATTGGCGAGTACGGGGGTCATTGCCGATCCTGCACAACAAGTGCAACATTTAGCACAACTTGCCGCAAGCAGTGGGTTGGATGGAGTGGTGTGTTCTGCGCAGGAAGCAGTCATGTTACGGCAAGTGTTAGGGGAGGATTTCTTGCTGGTAACGCCTGGTATTCGCCCAGCAGGTAGTGAGCTGGGTGATCAATCACGGGTCATGACGTCTGCACAGGCACAACAAGCAGGAGTGAGTTATGTGGTGGTTGGCAGGCCAATTACGCAGGCGGCTGATCCGCAGGCCGTGATTGCACAAATTAATCAAGATATGTCTTAGCTTTTCAGCAAGCGTTGAGCCTCTTTTTGCATTGCCCCACGTGAGAAAATGAGCTTCCAACGGCTACCTCCGGCTTGTCGCCACAATAAGGCTGCACGTATGCCAGCCAGTAATAATGCGCGAATTTTGGCAGCATTCTCAGGGTTGGCAAGGTGATTTTGGTCGCCTTTGATCATAATACGCGGCCCCAGTTTGCTGACGGTATTGCTATATATTTCAGCCAGTCGCGCAATCATATTGGGGTGAGTCATGGCAAAAAAGTCGAGTTGTTGTTGGGCGTTTTCGATGTTCTTTAATAATGCTTGAAACATATCGGGGTCATTGGCAAGTTTCTTCTCCAGATACAGCAGGTTAACCGCATAACGGGTAGCCTCGATATCTTTGGGTTTGCCATCGGGGTTCATAGTGCCAGCACCCAATTGGTACATTAATACGCGAAAGCCCGTTCTGAGTGTATCTATACCACCATAAAGAGCTTCGGGAGATGAGTCGTCTTCGGTCAACATGCTGTTAATACAGGACTCAAATAATTCGCTATCGACATTGCCACGAGCGGCGATTTGAGTGACACCTTCTACACACTGGAAGAGCGCGGCAAGGGCAATGGTTCGGTTACGGTTATTGGCTTCCACAGGTTTTTATCGTGTCCGTTTCTGGTATGTGTTGAGAGAATAAGGGTTTACGTCAATAATTCAAGTTAGCTTGAAGGATTAGGACAATTTGTTGACATTGCATCAATGATGCCGCCGCCTAAACAGGTATCGTCTTGATAAAACACAATGGATTGTCCGGGAGTAATGGCACGTTGTGCGTTGGGGAAACAAACGGCGCAATTGCCATCTGTCTGTAGGCTGACCTGACAGGTTTCTTCAGTCTGGCGATAACGAATTTTTGCTTTGCATTCAAACTGTTGGGCTAATGCTTGACCAGAAACCCAATGCAGTTGTGAAGCTAACAAGAAATGTTTCATTAGCAATGCGTGTTGGTGGCCTTGAGTGACAATCAGGTGATTATTTGCGATGTCTTTATCGACAACGAACCACGGGGATTCATCGGCATCTTTACGTCCGCCAATACCTAAACCTTGGCGTTGTCCAAGGGTGTAATACATTAAGCCGTGGTGTTTACCGATGATTTCACCGGCGGGAGTAACAATGTTACCGGGTTGAGCAGGCAAAAAGCGTTGCAGGAAATCGCGGAATTTACGTTCACCAATAAAACAAATACCCGTGCTGTCTTTTTTGCGGGCAGTGGTGAATCCGGCGGTTACGGCTAAGGCGCGGACTTTGCTTTTTTCCAATTCACCCACAGGGAACAAACTGCGTTGTAGTTGGTGCTGTTGCAGGGTGTAGAGGAAATAGGTTTGATCTTTGTTGTTATCCACGCCTTTGAGCATCCGCACTGTGCCGCCGGAGTCACGTGCAATGCGGGCGTAATGCCCGGTAGCGATATAGTCTGCACCCAGTTCCAATGCTAATTCAAGGAAGGCTTTGAATTTGATTTCCTTGTTGCACATGATGTCGGGGTTGGGTGTGCGTCCAGCTCGGTATTCCTCTAAAAAGTAAGTGAACACGCGCTCCCAGTATTCGCTGGCGAAATTGCGGGTGTGCAGGGTAATGCCTAATTGGTCGGCAACAGCTTGTGCATCTGCAAGGTCAACCGCAGCGGAGCAATAGTCTTCGGTATCGTCCTCTTCCCAGTTTTTCATGAACAAGCCTTCGACTTGATAGCCTTGTTCGAGCAGTAACAAGGCCGCAACGGAGGAGTCTACACCGCCAGACATGCCAACAATGACTTTTTTGGTGCGTGTGTTAGTCATTGGCAACGAAGTATTGCAGGCTGTCGAGGGAATGGCGTACACCAGATTCGTACATGTCGAGTGAACGCCCGACCAAATCACTGCGCCAAATGCGTGGTTGCTGGTTACGAATTTGTTCGCGGGTCAGGAAGTGTACTGCCGTAATATCTGAATCTATTTGGTAGCCAGGGACAGGTTCGAGCAGCGTACCAGTGAAGGTAAAACGCAAGTACACCCGGTCAGGGTCATCACGGTGCATGTGGAAAATACCGAGTAGGGCAGTTGGTTCAAACATCCAGCCGGTTTCTTCCAGCGTTTCACGACGTACTGCATCCAGTAGGCTTTCACCGTGTTCCATGTGTCCGGCAGGTTGATTGATGGTAAGTTGCCCAAAGTGCATTTCTTCCACCATCAAAAAGCGGTTTTCATGTTCAATGACACTGGCGACGGTGACGCGGGGTTTCCAAACCATAATGGGCATCCTGTAGGGCGAAAGAGGTTATTCTACACAACTTCACACATTGTAGTTATCCGTTATTTCAAACCTACCCAAATCTACCTATAGCTAACTAAAAGTAGTCATGGTGTTGAATTCCTGCTTCACGGGGGCTGGTTTCGTCTTCGGCTTGCGCCCAAGACCAGAGCCTTCCCCTCCACAGGCAGACACCGTGTAACTCACGGCGTATTCTTCTAAATTCTTGGCGGCATTTACGTCACGGTCATGGACTGCACCGCAAACGGGGCAAGTCCATTCACGTACCGACAGTGGCAGCTTCTCCACTTTATGCCCACAGCCAGCAGCAGAACAGGTTTTGCTGGAGGCAAAAAACCGATCAGCCACCACGACCACCGCACCCCGCATTTCCGCCTTGTATTCCAGTTGCCGCCGAAACTCGAAAAACCCCATATCACTGATGGCACGGGATAAATGGCGATTTTTCACCATGCCCGATACGTTCAAGTTTTCAATGCCGATGGTGTGAAAACGGCGGGTCAAATCCGTGGTGAACTGGTGCAAACTGTCTTGGCGAATGTTGGCAATACGTGCGTGAAGTGTTGCCAGCTTCTGCTTCGCCTTGTGACGGTTGGCACTGCCTTTGACCTTGCGGGACAGGCTGCGCGAGAGCCGTTTTAGGCGGGAAAGCAAGGCTTTATGCGGCTTTGCCCCAACCACTTTTTCCCCCGTTGATAGGGTTGCCAGTGCAGATACGCCCAAATCCACCCCTACCGTGCCTTGGTTTTTGGCAGGCGGGAGATGATGTTGGTCGGTATCCACGGTGATGCTGGCGAACCACTGATCAGCGGTGCGGGAAATCGTGGCAGAGAGAATTTTACCGGAAAAGCGTAACGTTTCCCGCATCCGTACTAACCCAAGGTTGGGAATGCGGATGCGGCAACCGTCAAGGCTGAACTGGTCGTTGGTGAGGGTGAAACTGTCGCGGCTTTTGCCTTTCTTTTTGAATTGCGGGTACTGGGTGCGTCCCGCAAAGAAGTTCTTGAAAGCTGCACCGAGTTGGATAATTGCCATTTGCGGGGCATTTTTGGTGACTTCCAGCATCCAGGGGAATTGTTCGCGTTTGATGGCGTTCAATTGGCGGCGCAAGCCCATTTGGTTGGGTTTTGGCTGGGTGTTGTCGTCTTTCCATGCGGCGTATTGGGTTTGCCATTCTGCCAACGCCCAGTTGTAGGCGAACCGTGCTGTGCCTGCGGCTTTCGCCAAGTACGTCGCTTGCTTATGGTTGGGGTCAAGGCGGATTTTGTGGCTGATGATCATGGCAAACAGAATGCAGCACGGTGTGATAGTTGTCTAGTCATCCGTGCTTTTGCTGCTATCTTTTACGGATAAACGGCACTATGCTTTTATAAACCTAACCAAAATGATAAAGTTTGAATAGATTTATATAGATTTTATGGTAACTGTTTCAAACCCTTGTCAATAAGGTCTATCCATTCTTGAGTATCCCACTAGGTAATACCCATCGCTGAATGGGTGCTTATTTCGAGTCTGGCATCAGACAGTGTAGAATGCCGGTCATGTTTTCAAGCCCATTTGAGGAGTTCCCCTAACATGACACGCGAACAGGTTGAAGCCGTACTGAAAGGCATTAAAGACCGTTATCTGGATCAGGACATCGTGAGCCTGCACCAAGTGAAGGACATCACCACCGACAATGACAAGGTAGCCGTGCGCGTTGTGCAAGGCTACCCTGCTGGTGGCTACCGCGATGAACTGGCAGCCGAGATCAAAGCTGCCTTAGCTGCTGCGGGTGTTGCTGATGCTGACGTAAGCGTGACTACCCAAGTTGCTGCCCATGCCGTGCAAAAAAGTGTGAAGCGCAAAGACGGTATCAAAAACATTATCGCAGTGGCCTCTGGTAAAGGCGGTGTTGGAAAATCTACCACAGCGGTTAACATTGCGTTAGCACTTAAAGCCGATGGCGCAAGCGTTGGTATGTTGGATGCGGACATTTACGGCCCCAGCCAACCGCGTATGTTAGGCATTAGCGGGCAGCCGGAATCCAGCGATGGCAAAAGCTTAGAGCCGATGCAAAACCACGGCATTAAAGCCATGTCGATTGGTTTCCTGATCGAAGAAGACACTCCGATGATTTGGCGCGGCCCGATGGTCACACAAGCCTTGGAACAATTGCTCGGCGACACCAACTGGGGTGATTTGGATTACCTCGTAATCGACTTACCACCCGGCACAGGCGACATCCAGTTGACGCTTTCCCAGAAAATCCCGGTTTCCGGTGCGATTATTGTTACCACACCGCAAGACATTGCTTTGCTGGATGCGCGTAAGGGGCTGAAAATGTTTGAGAAAGTCGAAGTGCCTATCTTGGGTATCGTCGAAAACATGAGTATGCACATTTGCAGTAACTGCGGCACGGTTGAACACATCTTCGGCGAAGGTGGCGGTCAGCGCATGGCAGAACAATACGGCGTGAACTACCTTGGTGGCTTGCCACTCGACATCAAAATCCGTGAGCAAGTCGACAACGGCAACCCTACCGTGGTGTCTGACCCGGATGGTACTGTGGCGCAAATCTACAAAGACATTTCCCGTAAAGCTTCAGCGCGTCTGGCGCAAAAAGCCAAGGATTACAGCACCAAGTTCCCGACGATTAAGATTATGAACGTGTAGGGAAGACCCTCACCCCCCAGCCCCCTCTCCCGCCAAGCGGTAGAGGGGGAGTAAGAGAAAGCGGCTATGCCGCTTTTCTTGCGAATAACTGCTTGAAAATCGCTATAACTTACGTTTGTATCTTGCTACACTTTCGGGCAACCCACTACCCGATGAGACTTGCGATGAGTGATATTACCCCTTGGATCGAACACCTGAGTGACCCCTTGGTATTGGTTGGTTTCGCCATATTTACGCTGGCAGGCTTAGTCAAGCTGTTCAAACCCGAAAAACTGACTGGCAAAGCCACTGAAGGGCTGTTTCACAAAGGCTTGAATCTCGTGTTTGTGTTGGCGTTGCTGATTGTTATCGGCGGTTTTGCCAAAAGCATCGTGCAGCAACAGGCCGCTGCTCCACAATCCGCCATCATCCAGCACAGTGAAGGCAAGCAAAGCCCGAACAGTGTCGGCGCGGGTGTCGCGGTAGAGCGTGTTGAACAAAGCAGCAAGGGTGATCAAAGCCCGAACAGCGTTGGTAATGCGACGGTATCCGTGCAGAAGTAAGAAAATCCTCCCCCAACCCCTCCTTTTGCAAAGGCGGGGAGCAAGAAACCCTGTTGAGGTTGGTTATGCGTCGTTTAGTGTTAGTCAGTGTATTGTTGCTTGCCGCCTGTGGTGATAAGCAAGAAGTCAGCCAAAGCAGTGGCGGTGATTTTTCACCCAACGCAGTCGCGGGTGGGAATGTCAGCATCACCCAAGATGTTAAAGTCCAGCTTTCTAAAGAGGCAGAAGAACGCCTGTTACAAGGTCTGATTGCCAAAGGTGTACCAGAAGCTGACCGTGCCGCCGAACTCGAAGAACTCAAACGCAAATACGCCGACTTGGAACAACGTTTAGGCGAATACGCCAAAACCGACGAACTCGCCCAACAAGCCCGCCGCGAACTCGACTTAGGCAACCTCGACCAAGCCGAAACCCTGCTGCAACAAGCCTACGACAAAGACGTTGAACTCTCGCGCCAACGTCTTGCACAACGCGCCTTTGACCTCGCCGAGGTCGCCGAACTGCGCCTCGACCACGACAAAGCCTTCGCCCGCTACCGCGAAGTCACCCAACTCCAACCCGATAACATTACTGCGTGGTGGGAGCTTGCCAAAATTGCCCAAAAGCTGGGCAATACCCCCCAAGCCCTCGACGCATGGCGCGGGATGCAACAAGCCGCTAAAACCCAAAAACAGGAGCGTGAGTTTGCCGCTGCAATCATGGGGGAAGCCGACATCCTGAAAGCCAACGGCGATGGTAAAACCGCGCAGGAAAAATTCCTCCAAGCCCATGAATCCCTGAAAAAAGCTGCTACCGCCGAACCTGATAATACTGACCGTCAGCGCGACCTGTCGGTGAGCTACAACAAGGTAGGTGACCTTTACAAGGCGAACGGCGACACGCCCGCCGCGCTGAAGGCGTATCAGGATTCGCTGTTGATAGCCCAGAAGCTGGTGGAACTCGACCCGAAGCAGGCCGAATGGCAGCGCGACCTGTCGGTGAGCTACAACAAGGTAGGTGACCTTTACAAGGCGAACGGCGACACGCCCGCCGCGCTGAAGGCGTATCAGGATTCGCTGTTGATAGCCCAGAAGCTGGTGGAACTCGACCCGAAGCAGGCCGAATGGCAGCGCGACCTGTCGGTGAGCTATGATCGAATCGGCGACCTTTACAAGGCGAACGGCGACACGCCCGCCGCGCTGAAGGCGTATCAGGATTCGCTGTTGATCCGAAACAAGCTGGTGGAACTCGACCCGAAGCAGGCCGAATGGCAGCGCGACCTGTCGGTGAGCTATGATCGAATCGGCGACCTTTACAAGGCGAACGGCGACACGCCCGCCGCGCTGAAGGCGTATCAGGATTCGCTGTTGATAGCCCAGAAGCTGGTGGAACTCGACCCGAAGCAGGCCGAATGGCAGCGCGACCTGTCGGTGAGCTATGATCGAATCGGCGACCTTTACAAGGCGAACGGCGACACGCCCGCCGCGCTGAAGGCGTATCAGGATTCGCTGTTGATCCGAAACAAGCTGGTGGAACTCGACCCGAAGCAGGCCGAATGGCAGCGCGACCTGTCGGTGAGCTACAACAAGGTAGGTGACCTTTACAAGGCGAACGGCGACACGCCCGCCGCGCTGAAGGCGTATCAGGATTCGCTGTTGATAGCCCAGAAGCTGGTGGAACTCGACCCGAAGCAGGCCGAATGGCAGCGCGACCTGTCGGTGAGCTACAACAAGGTAGGTGACCTTTACAAGGCGAACGGCGACACGCCCGCCGCGCTGAAGGCGTATCAGGATTCGCTGTTGATAGCCCAGAAGCTGGTGGAACTCGACCCGAAGCAGGCCGAATGGCAAAACGACCTGGTAGTAAGTTACTACAAGTTGGCGAAAATTCAACCGGATAAGCGCAAAGAATTATTAAGCGAAGCGTTGAAGGTTTTGCAAAGACTGAAAGATGAGAATCGTCTCATTCCTTCAGAACAATGGAAAATTGATGATCTGAAAAATGAATTGAAAAAGTAGTGTCCTCCTCCCCCTCTACCGCTTCGCGGGAGAGGGGGCTGGGGGGTGAGGGTCTTCTTACCACCGCCATTTTGTTTTAGTATTCGCTATCGCCCTTAACACAAAGAAAAACCCATGCTGAAACGAATATCCCTATTGCTATCCACATCCCTGTTGTTGCCAGCGTGCAGCAGCGTCCCCGGTGTGATTGAGCAGCCCAACGTCTCGATCCAAAACATCCAAGTGCAAGAGATTTCCCTCACCCAAGGCACGGCAGTTGTCACTCTGAATGTCAGCAACCCTAATGCCTTCCCGATTCCGTTGCAGGGCATTGAATACGGTTTAATCCTCAACGGGCGGCAAGTCGCCAGCGGTGATCAAACCGAAAATGTCACGCTCGGCGCACGTCAGGATGTGCCGGTTAAAATTCCGGTAAAACTCGATTTCGCCGAAATTTTACGCCTCGCACCGGATGCTATCCGTTCACGCACGGTGGCGTATAACCTCAGTGGTGCGGTGCGTTTACCGTTTGTTAAAGTACCGTTTCAGCGTCAAGGTGGCGTAGGGGTGAAAGGATGAGCATTAAATCCGACCATTGGATTCGCCGCATGGCAGCCGAACACAATATGATCGAACCGTTTGAAACAGGGCAGGTGCGCACTGCCAACGGCGAAAGGATCGTTTCTTACGGCACGTCAAGTTACGGTTATGATGTGCGTTGCGCCAACGAGTTTAAGATTTTCACCAATATCAATAGCACTATTGTTGATCCGAAAAACTTTGACGAAAAGAGCTTTGTGGATTTCAAAGGCGATGTTTGCATTATCCCGCCCAACTCGTTTGCACTGGCGCGGACGGTGGAATATTTCCGTATTCCCCGCAGCACCTTGGTGGTGTGTTTGGGGAAATCGACGTATGCGCGTTGTTTTCGCGGCGATACCCGTGTTGCTTTAGTCGATGGCTCTTCTCCAACCTTGGAAGAAATGGCAGTACGTGCCGAGCAGGGTGAATTGTTCTGGGGTTATAGCATTGGTGCAAACGGTCGTTTGATTGTGACACAACTGGAAGCCCCGCGTTATGTGGGGCGTGATAGCCTCATTGAAGTTGGGTTAGATAATGGTAAAAGTATTTTCGCTACCCCTGACCATTTGTTTATGCTGCGTGATGGGCGTTGGATCGCGGCAGGTGAATTAACACCGGGAGCGTCGTTGATGCCATTATATCGGCAGTTGGCGCGTGGTTATGAAATGGTATACCAACCGTTGAACGGGCATTTGTATCCCACGCACCGTTTGGCTGATGAGTGGAATTTACGGAATGGCTTGTATGCTGATGCGCCAAACACCCATCGCCATCATGTCGATATTGACCGTTTAAATAATAACCCTTGGAACATTGTCCGCATGGATGCCGAAGCACATATTCGGCTGCACAATGCGGAAAACTACGGTGAGGAGTTTGACCCTGACGAACACAGTGCATCCATCCGTGCCGCATTGCATGAGCGTATGCAAAATCCTGAATGGGCAGAACGTTATTCTAGCTTGCAAAGTGAACGAGCTAGCCGTTTCTGGCACGATGATGTTTACGCTGCTCAACGCGCAGAGTTACTAGCAGCGCGTTGCAATCCCTCGGATGCTACTCGACAGGCTCATCGTGAGGCGATGCTTGCCCGTTATCAGGATCATGCAGAACGAGCGAGGCAAGGTGAACGGATGAAAGCTGTTTGGGAGCAGGCTGACCCTGATAGACATCAACGTCAGGCTGAATTTGCGCGAAATTTGCGTTTGCGTACCGAGATTACTGATGAAGTCGTGAAAGAGGCATTGCATCAAACAGGGTCAATTCGAGGAGCAGCACGTTTATTAGAATGTGATCGTGCTGTATTCCGGCGTTTCCCGCATATTATTGATGCGTTCCGAGGTGTGAGCCGTGAAGGTCAGCAAAACCATAAAGTGACACATGTTCGTCCTGTTGCAGGTGATCACGATGTGTTCTGTTTGACCGTTCCTGAAGCGGGAAATTTTGCGTTGGATAATGGCGTTTTCGTCCATAACTGCGGAATAATTGTAAATGTAACGCCCTTAGAACCCGAATGGGAAGGGCACGTTACCTTGGAATTCTCGAATACAACAACGCTACCCGCGAAAATCTACGCCAACGAAGGCGTGGCGCAGATGCTGTTTTTCGAGTCAGATGAGGTATGCTCCACGTCCTACAAAGACCGTGGCGGCAAGTACCAAGGGCAAACCGGCGTTACCTTGCCCAAAACCTGAGTAACATGACCCGGATCAGGCGGCTGTATCCGGGTCTTGCTGCCATTCATCACCGATAATGGTTTCCCGATAGCCCCGCCAACTGGCGTAGCCAATGATCGGCAAGGTGACGATAAAGCCCATAAACAGTGTCAGGAAGCCCAGCAACACCGACCCCAAAATAATCAGTGCCCACAGCAACATGGCAGCTTTGTTTTTCAGGACAGCATTGACACTGCTCAACACGGCGGTAATCGCATCCACCTCCCGATCCATAATCATGGGCAGGGAAAACACGCTGGCGCAGTAAACGATCAAGGTAAACAGCAAGCCCACCACAGAGCCGATGATCAAAAACGTCATTAATTCCGAGGGATTGGGGCTTCGTGCCATCGGTAGAAAAATATTGACGATGGCAGCCGCTCGCGCCCAGACCAAGAAAATGACCAACAAGGCAAAAGCAAACACCATCTGATTGCCAAGGCGTTTCTTACCCTGTGTCAGACAAAACCCGATACGTGGTTTCATGCCCCGATCCAGTTGGCAACTGACGGAATACAAACCCATCGCCAGCGCAGGACCAAGAAACACAAAGGCGGCAAACAAAACGATGAGCATAGTAAAACTGCCCACTTCCCATGACCACAAGGCAATCAGCCAACTGGCGAGCATGAATATCGCCCCGTATGCCATGCTCAAGAGCGGCGCTTGCTTAAAATCTTGAAACCCCTGTTTCAGCCAGCGCAAGGGAGCAGTTGGGGAAATTGGGCGGCAGGGGGCGATAAACGGTCGCAAGCGCACGCTTGCTGTGGCTTCAGGTTCTTGAGTATTCGGGTTAGTTTCTTCTGTTGACATGGCGAAATCCTCCTCTGGTTTCTATGGAAGAGAATACACCAGAAATGGCTGATTCGCTGATTTAGTGGATTGCTAGTTTTCCCAATACGTGGCTGACGGCGACAAAGGCAAAACTTGCCGTCACCGTTGTCACCGACCCAATCCCCCCCGCGCAACTCAAATCACACGCGCTTGCACCATCTGCCCGCTCCGGCAAAGTCATCGCTTCTTCCGACCACACGGCAGGTACATCAAAGCGGCGTTTGGGATTGCTGCTGAAACCGTAATGCTGGCGCAATTCCTTACGCACTTTTGATAGCAACGGGTCTTGCAAGGTTTTGGTCAAATCGGTTAGACGGATTTTGGTCGGGTCTTTTTGCCCACCCGCGCCCCCAGCGGTAATTAAGCGGATTTTGTTACGGCGACAATACGCAATCAGTGCCGCTTTGGTGCGGGCATTGTCGATGCAATCCAGCACGTAATCGAATTCGGGTTTGATGAGAGTCGCAAGGTTATCCTTGTCGATAAAATCTTCAACGAGATACAATTGGCAGGCGGGATTAATGTCGAGGCAACGTTCCCGCAATACGGCAATTTTGGCACGTCCAATCGTGCTGCCGAGGGCAGGTAATTGGCGGTTGATATTGGATTCGGCAACGTTATCAAGGTCGATCAGCGTGAGTGCGCCAATACCACTACGCGCCAAGGCTTCGACAGCCCACGAACCTACGCCACCCACGCCAATCACGCAAACATGCGCGGCGGTGAAGCGGTTAAATGCCGCCTCACCGTAGGTGCGGATGATGCCGCCAAACCGACGGCTAACATCCATCGCCATTATGCTGCGTAAGGATCGCGCAGAATAATGGTCTGGTCGCGGTCAGGGCCTGTCGAAATAATGTCGATAGGCGTTTCCACCGCTTCAGCCAAACGCGCCAGATACGCCTTAGCATTCGCTGGCAGCGCGTCATAGCTGGTTGCGCCAAAAGTGGATTCTGTCCAACCCGGCATGTCTTCGTAGACCGGCTCGCAACGTGCAAATTCATCGGTGTCAACAGGTGGCACATCAAGGATATAGCCATCCAGCTTGTAAGCGGTGCAAATTCGTACCGTTTCCAAACCATCCAACACGTCCAGCTTGGTGATACACAGCCCACTAATGGAGTTAATGTGCATGGCGCGACGCAACGATACCGCATCGTACCAACCGCAACGGCGCGGACGACCCGTGGTAGAGCCAAATTCATTACCTTGCTTGGCAATGTAAGCACCGGTGTCATCAAATAACTCGGTCGGGAATGGGCCAGAACCAACGCGGGTAGTGTAGGCTTTGGTTATGCCGAGGATGTAATCAAGGTTACGCGGGCCAATGCCCGAACCTGTGCAAGCGCCGCCAGCCGTGGTGCTGGAGGATGTGACAAATGGATATGTGCCGTGGTCGATGTCCAGCAATGTGCCTTGTGCGCCTTCCAGCATCACGTCCTTGCCCGCTTTACGCAGTTCCGCCAAACGGTTCGGAATGTCGGTAATCATCGGCTTGATGATTTCTGCCATTTGCATCGCTTCAGCGAGTACCACATCGGCATCAACTGTGTCGCACTTGAAGTAATGTTCCAGCATGAAATTGTGGTATTCCATAATACCGCGTAGCTTGGTTTCAAACTGTTCTGGATTCAGCAGGTCGCCAACGCGCAAACCACGGCGGGAAATTTTATCTTCGTAAGCCGGGCCAATGCCGCGCCCTGTCGTGCCGATCGCTTGCTTGCCACGCGCTTTTTCACGCGCCGCATCCAACGCCACGTGGTACGGTAGGATCAGTTGGCAGCTTGCGGAAATTTTCAAACGGCTACGTGCGGGAACGCCCCGCGCTTCCAGCATTTCAATTTCTTTGAGCAAGGCATCAGGAGCGACGACCACGCCGTTGCCAATCATGCATTCCACGCCTTCACGCAAAATACCGGACGGCACTAAATGCAGCACGGTTTTTTCACCGTTGATGACCAACGTATGCCCAGCATTATGCCCACCTTGAAAACGTACTACGGCGGAGGCATTTTCAGTCAGCAGATCAACGATCTTGCCTTTGCCTTCATCACCCCACTGCGTGCCCAATACAACGACGAATTTTCCCATGTCAGTCTCGCTCAAATGTGCCAAAAGGTGTTAATAAAGATTAAACAGCCACGACGTTCCAATGACCGTCTTGCTGAATGATTTGTTGGCTGCAACCCAATGCTGCCGCGTTGTGTGTTTGCCCGTCTAGTGCACGGATAACCCGTTGCTGTTGACTGCGTAATGTCCGAATCAGTTGTTCCAGTGACGCATCTTGTACGGCTGGCGCAAAAATACTGGCGTTGCCCGCCCGTTGCTGCTGTGGCAAAGCAAACGTTGCCAAGGTGCGCAAATCGGTACTGAAACCCGTAGCAGGGCGGGTGCGCCCAAAGGCTTCGCCGATACCGTCGTAACGCCCGCCGCGTGCGACTTCACGACCCATGCCCGATGTATAAACACCGTACACAATGCCAGTATGGTAGTCGTAACCACTCAATTCAGCTAGGTCAACATGGATATTACAGGCGGGGAAGTGCGCCGCTACTCGTGTGGTTAGGGTGCGCAAATACGTTAGAGCATCCTGAACGTCGCTCGGCGCGTTTGCAAACAATGCAGCGGCTTGATCGAGTATTTCAACCGCCCCATTCAAGCGTGGCAATTGTTGCAAACAAGTGCTGATGTCAGCAGGCAAATTGGTTGTTGCCAGCCATGCATCAATTTCGGGCAAGGATTTGCGCACCAGCATGTCATAGAAATGGCGTTCTTGCGCCGTATCCAGCCCAGCAGCACGCGCTAAGCTGCGGAAAATGCCAACGTGCCCAATGTCCAATAGCAAGTCGGGGATTTGGCAATGTGTCAAGGTTTCCAGCAACAGGCTGATAACTTCAAAATCACTGTCCAAACCTGCATGACCAAACAATTCCGCGCCTACTTGCAAGGGCGAACGTGAACCGTCGTGGAAACTGCGGGTGCGCAATACCGTGCCCATGTAGCATAGGCGATTCGGCTGTTCGGTTTGCAATTTGTGGGCATCAATCCGCGCAATTTGCGGGGTCATGTCGGCACGTACTCCCATCATGCGCCCACTTAACTGGTCGGTGAGCTTGAAGGTTTGCACATCAAGGTGCGTGCCATGTCCCGTGCGCAGGGATTCCATGAATTCTACCAGTGGCGGCATTACCAAACGGTAGCCCCAGGTGGCATACAGGTCGAGCAGGTTGCGGCGCAATTGCTCCAGCGCTTCGGCTTCATCGGGCAGGGCTTCGCTGATTCCATCAGGAAGCGCCCAATAGTGGTGAGTATTCAGCATGTTTTCAGCTAATCGGTCAAAAAGAGCAGTAGGATACCAGCAATTACACCTATCAGACCAATGGTTCGTAAGGTTTTGTCGGGTAATTCGATCAATTCGCGGTAGGCTTGTTTGAGGCGGGAGGGGCTTAAGAATGGCATAAGCCCCTCCAAAATCAACAGGAGGGCGATAGCAGTGAGCAAATCGTTCCAGTTAAACGCCACTGCTTAGGGTTGCAGCGCTTGCTGCTTGAAATAACGGAAGAACTCGGAGTTGGGTTCTAACACCATGACATCCCCGTTTTTACCGATGGTATTGCGGTAAGCGTTTAGGCTGCGGTAGAAAGCGTAAAACTCGGCATCTTGTTGGTAAGCTTGTGCGTAGATATTAGCGGCTTTAGCATCCCCTTCGCCGCGAATTTTTTCCGCTTCCTTATAAGCTTCCGCCATAATGATGGTGGACTCACGGTTAGCATTGGCTTCGATCTTCGCACCTTCTTCCTGACCGCGTGAGCGGAAGTCTTGGGCAACCCGTTCCCGGTCGGAGCGCATCCGGTTGTAGACGGAATCGCTGACAGTATCGGGGAAGTCAATGCGGCTAACCCGCACGTCAACGATTTCTATCCCTAATTGTTTGGCGACTTCCTTGGATTTGCTTTCAACCCCTTGGAGGATGCTGCCTCGTTCACCAGACAAGGCTTCTTGGATGGTGCGGCGGCTGAACTCGTTACGCAAGCCGTCTTTCATGAGCTGTTCCAGACGATTTTCCGCATCAGTAATGCGTCCACCGCCGGTTGAACGGTAGAATGCCGAGACATCTTCAATACGCCATTTCAGAAAGAAATCCACCGTGACATACTTTTTCTCACCAGTGAGGAATTGCTCCGGGCGTGAGGTAAGTGTTTGAATCGTTGCTGGAAATCTGCTAACGGTGGTAATAAACGGCATACGGAAGTTTAACCCCGGTTTGATGTCAGCATTCACGATTTCACGGAATTTGAACAAGATTGCTTTTTCGCGTTGATCCACGGTATACACGGATGAATAGATCAGCAAAGCAAGCGCACCCGCGACGACCGCGAGTATGTTTTTAATATCCATTAGCGGCTCTCCCTTACACCAGTTTCCCGACCTGTACGCGTGACGTCGGTACTATTAACCGTGGCATCGCTAGGTGTCGCATTCGATTTGTCAGTCGCATTTTGCATGGCAGCGGCGGCAGCTTGGGGCGTATTGCCAGCAGCCGTGCTGGTTTGAGCGTTCAATTGATCCAGGGGCAGGTACAACATATTATTGCTATTGGAGTCAATCACGATTTTGCGGCTACCAGCCATGACAGTTTCCATCGTTTCCAAGTACAGGCGTTCGCGGGTAACCTGAGGTGCTTTACGGTATTCCGTGACCAACTGCATGAAACGTGAAGCATCACCTTCCGCTCTGCTGACCGTTTCCTGACGGAACGCTTCGGCTTCCGCTTTTAAGCGTGCGGCTTTACCACGCGCTTCAGGGATCACTTTATTCGCGTAAGTTTGGGCTTCGTTTTGATAGCGGTTGGCATCTTCACGTGCTTTATTGGCTTCATCAAACGCTTCTTTGACTTGCGGCGGGGCTTCAGCATACGTTAGGTTGACCGTAATGATTTGCAAACCTGATTTATAATTATCCAGTACCTGTTGCATTTGGCTTTGAATATCACCGGCAATTTGCGCACGACCTTCTTTGAGGATGAAATCCATATCATTGCGTCCAATCACTTCACGGGTAACACCTCGCATGACTTGATAAAGTGTCCCTTGGGTTTGATCAGCCAAGAAATCCGGATTGAGGATATTGAAGGCATAATCTTCAGGATTACGAACTTTGTATTGTGCCGCGACCCCGACCTCGACGATGTTTTCGTCTTTGGTCAACATGGTGTTGCGATCTTGGGCACTGCGGTTTTGTTCGGTATCAATAATTTCAACAGTTTCAATGGGGTAGGGTAAACGCCAATGCAAACCAGCATCCGTGGTGGCTTGATAAGCCCCGAACCGTAGCACTAAACCTTGTTGACGTGCGTCAACCGTGTAAAAGCCTGATAATAACCAGCCAACAACAAACAGTATTAGTAAGAAAATGATACCTTTGTTGCTGTTTTGACTGGGGTTGTCACCATTGCCACCGGAACCGCCGAATAGCTTGCCTAATTTTTCATTCAATTTGCGGATTAGCTCTTCAGGGTCATTGCCGCCTGAGCCACGTTTTTTTCCTGACCAAGGGTCTTGTTGATTCCCACCCGGTTCGTTCCAGGGCATAGTTGAAGCTCCTAAAATGTTCTACTGTTTGCTAGTGTTGAGGTTACAGAATAAATTTCAACGCGAAGCATAACAGATTAGGCCGAGGAGTTCCCAACTCACCCTGAAAAAATGGTGTTGAAATCCCGACAAGGTTATGGATTTAGGTTAGAGATCTTGTTGTCGTGATCTGAACAGATCCTTTTTCAAGATCAGCAATAGTAAACTTAATAAGCCAAACCAAGTCATATCTAGTGCACCTGCACCGCCTGGATAATTGGCACGGGGGTCATTAGCTTGTGCTACTGGGGCTTGTGCATACGGTGGTGGGGCAAATTGCTGGATCCACCCTGCGTAACTCGCTACACGGGTATAAATACCGTATTTTCCTGCCATGGCACAGCCTTCTCCCTGACTCACAATGCCGATTTGTCGGTAAACACCGTTTTGTTGCACCATCAGCGGTCCACCACTGTCGCCAACACAAGCATCCCGGCCTCCTTGAGGGTATCCAGCACACAACATGCTGGATTGGATTTTACCGCCGTAAGAATTCGGGGCATTGCATACTTCATTGGGGACGATAGGTACAGTGACTTGCTCCATTTGTTTCGGATAATTGCCGGGATAGCCATTGTTGGCTTTGGCAGTGCGTGCACCCCAACCGACTACCGTGGCGGGTGTTCCGGGTGCGGGATTGTCGGCATACACCGGCATGGTGGCACCTTCTAAGGGGGCTGATAACATCAGTAGTGCCACATCGTTGGCACCGTTACTCATGTTGTAGTTTGGATGCACAACGATGCGTTGAATTTGCATGTGCCGACCATTGGGGGAATCTAATCCAGTTGCCCCGGAAAAGATAACCAAGTCGGGCGTGCCGTATTCATAGTACAAGCCTTCCGCTTCACCTTTGATACAATGCCCTGCGGTTAACACCCACATGGGGTGAATTAAATTGCCACCGCAAAGCACTTGCCCATCTCGTGTGGTTTTGATGGCGACGACAGAAGGCCAAGCATTTTGCCCGACAGGATTACCGCCTACAATACGCATGGTCATCTCGTTAGCATTCACGGTTTGCATTGGTAAGAGTGCGAGGAGTATTAGCCCCAATAATTTGTACATTATAAATCCCCTGTGACGTTATCATTCGGCCCAATGATTACGACCGCAAGATTTTAGAAAATACTGCACATGGACGAGAAAAATTTATGAGTTTTATTTTGGTAACAGGCAATGCCACCTTGGATATTGTCAATGTGGTCGATCATTACCCGCAGGAAGATGAGGAAATGCGTGCCTTACATCAGTGGCGGGATACCGGTGGTAATGCCGCTAATGTGGCGCAGGTGTTGGCTGCACATTTGCACCGCTGTGATTTCACCGGGGTAATTGCCCAAGATAATGATGGTGATTTTATTTGCAGTGCATTAATGGAAAAGTCGATTTATTTAGAGCAGGTGACGCGACAGCCGGGTAAATCCCCCGTATCGTACATCACCTTGAATCAGCAAAATGGTAGTCGCACCATTGTGCATCATCGTGATTTAGTGGAGTTGGTGGCGGAAGATTTTTATCACATTCCTGTGGCGCATTACGATTGGTTGCATTTTGAAGGGCGTAATGTGACGGAGTTGGCAAAGATGCTGGCTTATACCCGTGAAAACATTGTTGACCAACCCGTGTCCTTGGAAATTGAAAAAGTGCGTGAGGGCTTGGAAGAACTGATACCGCTGGTCGATTTGGTTATGTTTCCGCGTGCTTATGCCCAGGCACAAGGCTTTAAGGATGCCGAACATTTTTTACGTGATCGGCAGGCGAAGCATGGTAATGTGTGGATGACCTGCACTTGGGGAGAAGCAGGAGCATGGGCAATCGACCAACTGGGGGTGGTATTCCATGCACCTGCATTGCCGGTAAATGTGGTGGATACTCTAGGGGCAGGGGATGTGTTCAACGCTTGTTTGATCCATGCGTTAGCTACCGGACAATTGCTGGAAGAGGCGCTGCGTTATGCGGTGAAAATGGCAGGGCATAAGGTACAGCAACAGGGGTTGAGTGGTTTTTTACATTTGGCCTAATGCAAGCAGCGACCAAACTATCGCTCTGTTGCATGGCGATAAAGATAGATTTTTCGTCTACGACACTCATGCTTTTTCTTCCTTGCGGCTATTGCGCCTTCTATAGAGTCTAACAGAACAGCTTATCTTCAATCTAACTTATCGGTCATTTTTGGAGAAGTGCGTTACAATGCAAGCATGTTAGTTTCTGCCGAACCTATTGCTTGCCACGACTGCGGTCAATTGCACCGTTATAGCCCGCTTGCGCCGGGTAAAACTGCCAATTGTACCCGTTGTGGAGCTGTATTATACCGCAATCGCCCGGATATGCTGGATTCAGTGCTGGCACTGACCTTAGCCGGGCTGGTATTGTTTGTGTTGACCAATGTGTTTCCGTTACTGGGCTTACGTGCTCAAGGGGCAGAGCAGGAGTTGCATTTGCTGGGGGCAAGTCTGGCATTTTGGGATCAGGGTTACCCTCTGTTGGCAGGGCTGATCATTCTCAATATTATCATTTTTCCCTTGTTTGAATTATTGACGGTATTGGTCGTGGTTTTAACTATTCGCTACCGCTGGCGGTCGAGTACGGCGATTTTTTTGTTTCGTTGGATGAGTGAATTCAAACCGTGGGGGATGTTGGAGGTCTTTATGCTAGGGGTGCTGGTCGCTGTAGTAAAATTGGGCGATTTGGCTACCCTGATAGTGGGGACTGCTTTCTGGTCATTCGCGGGGCTGATTCTGACGATGGCAGCCGCCACTGCATTATTAGACCCATTCAGCGTATGGCGGGCGTTGGGGAAAAACAATGGCTGAGCATGATGCTTTGCTGCAATGCCGCGTCTGTGGCTGTTTGAGTCATGCGTCCACGCAATTAAAGCGCTTTGAGGTCATGCATTGCCCGCGTTGTGGGGCGCGGGTGAAGTTAGCACAACAGTCCAATAGCGTGGAAGTGACGTGGGCATTGTTGATTGCGGCTGCGATTCTGTACATACCAGCGAATATGTTACCGATTATGAGTGTGTACATGTTGGGAGCAGGGCAACCAGACACGATTATCACCGGGGCGTACCATTTGCTGGAAGCCGGGCAGTGGCCGCTGGCATTGATTGTTTTTGTGGCGAGTATTGTCGTGCCTTTATTGAAATTGTTTACCTTAAGTTTTTTGTTGATCAGTATTCAGCGGCGCTCACGCTGGCGGCAACATGACCGGATGCGTTTGTATCGCATCACCGAATACGTGGGGCGCTGGTCAATGGTGGATGTGTTTGTGATTGCGATTTTGACCGGGTTGGTACAATTCGGTAATCTGGCTCGGGTCGATGCAAACCTGGGCAGTTTGTCGTTTGCGGCGGTGGTGGTGTTAACCATGTTTGCCGCCCGCACGTTGGATGAGCACTTGATCTGGGATATTACCCGACAAGAGGAATCGCATACATGAATGATAATAAAGGGCTTGATGATAATTTGCCAGAAGTGGAAGTACGTGAGCAACGCTGGCCTTCGCCCGTATGGTTAATTCCACTGGCGGCATTATTGATTAGTTTCTGGTTATTGTTTCAAGCTTGGTATCAGCGTGGGCCGATTGTGACAGTGCAGTTTTCCAGTGCAGAAGGGATTGAACCGGGCAAAACCGAAGTACGCTATAAAGCGGTAACGGTCGGTAAAGTCAAAAAACTCAAATTGGATAATGAGCTGAAATACATTGAGGCCATCATTGAGCTGAACAAGGAAATCGGGCGACATTTGGGCAGCGATGCCAGTTTTTGGGTAGTACGCCCGCGTGTGAACCGTTCCGGGGTATCGGGTTTAGGGACATTGTTTTCTGGTTCTTATATTGGAATGGATCCGGGAACCGATAACGATGATCAAAGTTTTTATAAAGGGGCTGAACGCCCGCCAGTGATTGCACCCGCAGAAGACGGTAAACGTTTTTTCTTAATATCGGATTCGTTAGGTTCAATGGACGTGGGAGCGCCGGTATTTTACAAGCAGTTGCAGGTCGGTGAAGTGATTGACTACGAACTATTAGATAATCAAGATCGTGTGCAATTGGAGTTGTTTATTCGAGCCCCTTATTTTCAGTATGTGCATGAAAATACCCGTTTCTGGAATGCTAGCGGGGTAGAGCTTAACATGAATTCGACCGGGGCAGAGTTTCGCATGGAATCGCTGATTTCGGTATTGATTGGAGGGGTTGCGTTTGAAACGCCTGCCGGGGTTGCCGGGGGAGAAGTGAGTAAACAAGGGGATACCTTTGTATTACACCGCAATTATGCCAGTTCGCAGGAAAAGCAATACGCGACGAGATTGTATTACGTCATGTACTTTGATGGTTCTGTGCGTGGTATGGGGGTGGGTTCAGCCGTAGAGTTTCAGGGCATTCCCATTGGTAAAGTCGAAAAGATTGATCTAAAAATGGATAAAGATTCGCTAGCGGTGCGAGTTCCCGTGTTAGTCTCGATTCAACCCCAATATTTTGATGAATCCCTTACGAAAGAAACAGGGGAAATCGCGATGCGTAAACTGGTGGAAAAAGGGATGCGTGCCAAATTAGATACAGTGAGTTTTCTAACCGGACAAAAAGTAATTACGCTGAGTATGGAAACTGATCCGCCACCGGCTACTATTAAAGCGACACAGTTCTACAGTGAGTTTCCGACCACTGGAACGGCGTTTGAAGAGTTACCGTTTATAGCCACCGACATTATGATAAGCCTCGATGAAACCTTGGCAGGCATTAATAAGCTGGTGAATAGCGGTAAATTGGATAAAACCGTGGATAACCTCAATAAGGTATTAGCAGAAGCAGAACAGGCGGTTAAAGCGGCTAAAGAAACGCTTAAAACCGTGGATAAAGATACCCTGCCTAGCGTGACCAATGATGTTAATAAAATCAGTCAGGATTTGAGCAATACCATGCAAAAAATTCAAGGTTCGATGGGGCAGCTTGATCGATTGACTGCACAAAATTCTCCGACGCAACACCAGTTGCAAGAAATGCTGGAAGAAGTGACCGCTGCTTCCCGTGCTTTGCGCAGTTTGACCGAAACGTTGCAACGCCAACCCAGTGCATTGCTGCGCGGCAAGTAAGGAAAATCATGATGAAACGATGGTTTGTTTGCGGGATATTGGTGATGTTGAGCGCTTGTTCAAGCACCCCGACGCAATATCACACGCTATCAACGGATATGGGGAGTGCAGCCGTGCCGGTGGTGACAGCATCCATTAAGAGCGTGGGTGTAGGCCCGATTACCTTGCCCACTTTGCTGGATCGCGAGGGCATGGTGATTCGCAAAGATGCGACGACTTTGGAGGTATCTGACACGCACTTATGGGGCGGGCAGTTGGAAGATGAATTCCAACGCACCTTAGCCCAACAGTTGCAAAGTCGTTTGCCTGCCACACGGGTGCAAACCGTGCCTTGGGAACTCAGTCAAACACCGCAATATCAGGTGGTGGTAAAACTGGATCAGTTTGATGGCACACCGGGGGGCAAAGCGTGGTTACGTGGGGTATGGCAACTTCAGGCGGGTAATGACGGAAAAATTCTTGCTACAGAGCCGGTGATGCTGACCCGCCAAACCCCGGAGGCGGGAGTGACGGGGCTGGTCAAAGCGCAAAGCGGTTTGCTGGCGGATTTGGCTAATCAGATTACGCGGGGTTTGGTGGCGCTTTAGCTTCAGCCGGTTTCACAAAACTCAGGAAAAAAGTGACAGGCACGGCATTGCTGATGCTGGAGAGTTCCGCAATTTCGCGCAAGGCAGTGACACCAGCAGCTAGGTCAAAATCCGCCGCATTCAACACAATCGGGGCAACAGTGGTCACTTGCACGGTGTTGCCGACTTCGGTGATGGCAACGGTGGCAGGTATTTCCTTTTTCACGCCATGCAAATCCAATGTGACGTTAACGGTTTGGATGCCCGGTTTTACGCCAGTTTTGCTCAAGTCCACACTAACGCTTGCCATAGCAAACTTTTTGGTATCGAACAATTGTTCGCGCATTCGTTGATCGCGGATGTCGATATTGGTGCTGACGCTTGCCAAATCAATGTTCAAAGAACCTTGCCCCGCTTTGGTAATCGCACCAGAGAGCGTTTTAAAGGTGTGAGTTTCGGCAATATGGTCTTTCTTAATGGAGACGAAATACAGCGCCGATTGCGTATTGTCGAGTACCCAATCTGCCATGGCGGTACCGGAGAGCAAAGCGAAACTGAGAACGGTGTTGCAAACAAAGGGTAGAGCACGTCGCATAATTTATTTTTCCCATAATGGTTAATATCGGTGTCATAGCAGCTTAACTGAACTGTACCGTTGGTCGGATATACTGCGGTAATGGTATGGAAATTCACTTTGGGGTGAAATCCGCTTGACTTAAGTCAATGACCAATAAGAGTTATATGATACTCTATCAATAGAGATAGAATTACCGAAAATTTTAACAAAATACTTACACCACATAGGGAGATACCATATGGCGATCAGCAAAGCCGTGCAGCGCGGTACATTAATTTACATTTATGACCAAAATGGCGAAGCAGTGACCTCCATTTCAGCCCCCAGCCGTTTACCCACTGACGGTTTAAAGGCTTATAACGCGCACAGCATTAGCGTGCAAAAAGGCGCGTTGTTGTACAACTATGACAAGCAAGGGCGGCAGACCGGCATTACGCCGATGGTGCAGCAACACTGAGTTGCCACGCCGCTTGATGTTTCACACCCCGCCACTATGCACCGTCGCGTAGTACAGTTTTTCCAGCTCATTTTTATGCTTGGTTTCTTCATTCGCAAGGTACAGGAACAGGTCGTGAATCGGCCCCGCTTCCGTGCCTTGTGCCAAGGCATGGTATTGCTCCATCGCTGCATGTTCGCGCCGCAACGCATACTGTAACACCGCCTGATCGTCCGGCTGTTCGCCAAGGTCGGGCAGGTGGATGCAGTCGGAAAACTTGTGGTCACTGGCAGGCCGTTCCACTTCGGCTTTGAGCTGCTGTTCCAGATCGTCACGCGCTGCCATTTGGGTAAACAGGTCGTAATGGCCTTGTTCCTCAGCCGCCAGTTCTTCCACCAGATAGCGGATACTTTTGTGTACCTTGGGGATCAGGTCGGTGTAGAAATCGCGGGCAGTGCGTTCAAACTCGGTCGCCACTTCCAAGATTTCCTTGAGGGTGGTTTTGCTTTGCAGCCGTTGGATGCTGGCTTCGCTCATGCGGTTGCCTCCTGTGGGGTAAGGGCGCGGTGGATGCTGGTGGCGACGCGGTGTCCGTCGGCAACGGCGTTGATGACATCCGGGCCTTTGACGCAATCGCCTGCTGACCACAGCCAGTTTTCGGAGGTGCGTCCGTTCGGGTCAATTTGGATGCGTCCACGGTTCCATTCCAGCCGTTCGGTAAGTGCATCGCCGAGCAGGCTGACATCGGCCATTTGTCCGATGGCTTCGACGATCATTTCGCCTTCGTGGAGTTGCTCGTCTGTCGGGTCGTATTTTGGGGCGAAGCGGCGTTCCGCGTCGAATATCGACAAGACTTTCCAGGTTTTTAAGCCGAGCAGCTTGCCATTGTCGTCGATCACACAGGCTTGCGGGCCTCGGCTGTCGAGGATGTTGATTTGCTCTTCCAGCGATTCCTTGATTTCCACCGGATCGGCGAGGAAATGTGCCTTGTCTTCCAGTGCGGTCAGGGTGACACGGATTTCGCCGTAGTGCTGCAATTGCAGGCGTGCCATGCTGCGGGCAATGTCCATCGCCACGTTGCCGCCGCCGATCACGACCATGGATTTGGGTACGTCAATGGTTTCGCCAGCGGTAATCTGGCGCAACAGGTCAACCGCTTTGCGCACTTGCGGATGCTCAGAACCGGGAATGCGGGTGGAACGCCCTTGATGCAAGCCGATTGCCAGCACTACCGCGTCATAATCGCTTTGCAGTTGCTGCATGGCAATGTCCGTTCCGACCCGCTGGTTGTATTTAATCTCGACACCCATTGCGGTGATGACAGCAATATCCTTGTCCAGCGCGTCGTAAGGCAAACGGTATTCGGGGATGCCGTAGCGCGTCATGCCGCCGCCAGCCGCTTGCGCTTCATAGACAGTGACCGCGTGACCCAGACGGGCGAGGTCAAATGCCGCCGTCAAACCCGCAGGCCCCGCCCCAATAATGGCAACTGTTTTGCCCGTCGACGCTGCCGGTTTGCCAATCAATTCAATGACTTTTTCTTGCGGCACTTGGTCAATGATGTGGCGTTTGAGCCAGCGGATGGCAATCGGATCGCCTTCGTGCCGTGCCGCACACGAATCTTCGCAACGGTGAGTACACACCCGCCCGCACACTTGCGAAAACGGGTTGGTTGCGTACAGCAATTGCACACCGCGTTCGTAATCGCCGTCCCGCACCGCCTTGATGTAGTCGGGAATCGCCATGTGCGCGGGGCAGGTGGCAATGCACAAGCCGCAAGATACGCAACGGTCGGCTTCCAGTTTGGCCTGTTCGATGCTGTAACCTTTGACGATTTCGACAAACGAATCCAGCCGCGCTTCCGGGTGCAGTTCCGGCATTTCCTCGCGTGCCAGGGGCATCAGATGCTTTTCATCATGACGCTGGTAGCCGAGTTCGGCATTGTCCCAATATTTTTTGTCCACGCCGGGGGTAAAGCGGAACAGGTCGGGGTCGCTTTCCACCCATTTGTATTCATTGGACATGGTGAGCGAGCCGGTCATGCATACATCCACACACAGCGCACACCAGCAGCACCGCCCGTAGTCGATGCGCGGGCGCAAGCCGGAATCACCTTGCACCGCCAGAATGCCATCTACGGGTAGCATGTCAATCGCACCGTTTTGGCAAATGGTTTCGCAGGTTCCGCAGCCGATGCACTTGTCCATGTCATTCTTGTGGAAGCCGCGATAACGCGCCGCACCGGGGCGGTCATTGAGCGGGTCTTTGATCGTTACCGGGTCGCGGAACAGGTTTTTCCAAGCGGTAAACGGGGACAGTACATCACTGATACTCATCGTTCGATCTCCGGCGGGTAGGTGTGCAGCGACACCAGCAAAGCGGCAACATCAGAAATATTGGCGTTGATGACCATGCGTTCAAACAGCGCAATCGAATGCGTGTAAGACGGCCCGCGTACATTCACCCGGCGCGGGTAGCCGCTGCCATCGGTGACGAGGTAATAACCGTATTCGCCGCGTGAACATTCGCCACGGATATAGGTTTCACCGCGCGGGATTTTCCAGTGCAATACGTTGGGTAACTTGGTCATCACCGCGCCCGTTTTAGGCAGTCTGCTCAAGATTTGCCGGATCAGATCCAGCGACAGTAACAAGTCACGGCGGCGCACATCCGCACGGGTGTAAATGTCGGAATCCTTACCCGTTACCGCTTCAAAGTCGAGTTCGGGGTAAACCAGATAAGGCTGGTCTTTGCGCACGTCTTTGGCGACTCCGGCTGCGCGGGCATTCGGGCCGGTAATGCCGTAACTGTCGAGCCATGCGCTATCAATCACGCCCACGCCAACCGCACGTTTCTTGAACACGGCATTGTGGAACATGACCCGATCCACATCCGCCAGCACACTTTCGATTTCGCGCAAGGTTTCTTCCATGCGCCCCGCAAACCCGTCTGGCAGGTTATCGCGCACCCCGCCGGGGATAATGAACATGTGGTAAATACGTGCGCCAGTCAGTTCCTCGAAACGGTCGAGCATCAGGTCACGCACATACGTTGTCCATTGCCCGATCACGCCTTGCCCGAAGGCACCGGCTTGCCCGCCGAGGTACATCAGGTAGCTGTTGACGCGCCCCATTTCCAGAATCAGGGTACGGATCCAGTGCGCCAGTTCGGGGATTTCCAGCCCGGCGAGTTCTTCCACGGCAGCGGCGTAACAGTATTCGTTGAAATCGGGTTCGGGGACGCAAATGCGGCACACAATCGGAAAGCACTGCATGAAGGTGCGGCGTTCCATCAGCTTTTCAAAGCCGCGATGCAAATAGCCGACGTGGGTGGTTGCGTCCACCACTTCGTCGCCGCACACGGTCAGTTCAATCGCCATATTGCCGGTAATGCCGGGGTGTTGCGGGCCTTGCCACAGTTTCAGGTATTTACCGGAAGTGAGATCAATGTCCAGTGTGCCGTCGGCTTTTTTCTGCGGGTACTGGCTGCGGTCTAACTCAAACATCGCCTTTGTCCCCGTACAGTTGTTGTTTCATGTGCGCTGCCGGGTCACGGGTTTCGCGTCCGGGGCGTTCGCGGTAAGTGGCGCGTGCGTATTCGAGGGTATCGAAATCACGGCGGTAGGGCGGGGCGGCATTCCAGCCTTCCAGAATGAAATCGTCCATCAGGCGTGGGCTACCGGGGAAGTCGATGCCGAACATTTCGCGCAATTCACGTTGGTAAGTCGCTGCGGCTGCCCACAGGTCGTGGATGCTTTCCATGCTGGCGTTGTCGCGGGCAATCAATACCCGCAAGCCCAAATCCTGACACTTGCTGCGATTGTTGAGCAGGTAAGTGAGTTGGAATTGCCCGTCTTCCAGCCAATCCACCGCCGTTAACAGCACCAGATGGGTGAAACCTTCCTGATCACGCAAATGCCGTAACAGGGCGTGCAGGCGTACCGCTTCCACCGTGATAAAGGCGAGGTCGGCGCGTTGCCGGGTGAATTCGCCCAGTGAGAAACGTTGTGTGAGGGTGTCGTAAAGTTGCTGCATAATGCTCACCAGTTATAGTCCGGCATGTCCCAGTCGTGGATGACGCTTTTCTGGTTGGCTTTGTACCAGTCAAAGTTGGCGGCGTATTGGTTCGCGCCTTCGGCTTTGCCAGCGCGGATGATTTTTTTCAGTTCCTCAAACCCTGCCAGCAAGGCTTCCGGGCGCGGCATACAGCCCGCGATATACACATCCACCGGCAAATAATCATCCAGCCGTTTGATGGTGTTGTAGGAATCCCAATACATACCGCCGTTAATGGTGCAAGACCCCAACCCCACCACGTATTTCGGCCCTTGCATCTGCTCGTAGGAGCGGATCACGCGCTTGAGGGTTTTCACCGACAAATAGCCAGAAATCACAAACAGATTGGACTGGCGCGGTGTAGGCCGCCACTGAATGCCATAACGGTAAGCATCAAAACGCGGTGTCATTAACGGGCGCATTTCGATCGCTCCGCAACCCGTGCCAAAGCCCAAAATCCACAACGATTCGGAACGCGCCCAGTTAAACAGCTTTTCAATAATCGCGGTGTACGCAGGCGGTTGCACCGTAGGGCCTGCTTCGCAGTAATAATCGCGTAGCGGGTCAATTTCGATTTCCTGACCATCCGGCGTTTTTACAATGCGTTTGAGTAATTCTTCTTTCATGTCATTACACCAGTACCACGGCGAGGATGCCCAACGGCACTGCCCAGATTAAAAACCAGCGGATCGACTGTTCCACCCGGAAACGCGGGAATACTACCCCGACAAACGCCGACACCATGTAAATCAGGAATACCTTGAGGAAAAATTCCGGCCAGCTTCCCGCCCCGCCAAAAAACAGGTTCATGTACACCACGATCTTGGCGACTGGGAACAACGCCCGGTTGGTCTGCATCATCGCCAGAAACGAGGAATGGTATTCGGTCGGCGGGCCAATGGGAATTTCCTGCGGCGCAAGTACCACGTCAAACGGCGGGCGCATCATCGAGCCAAGGAACGACATCATTGCTGCCGCCACCGCTAATGGATTGGTAAACAATGTCCAGTGCAACACCCCACCTTGTTGTGCCGCTACAATTTCGGTCACGGAAAGCGTTTGGTATTGCAAGGCTACCGCAAACACCGCCAGTGCAAACGGCAATTCCGCCGCCGTCATCTGCGACAAGCCACGGGTAATGCCTATAGCGGAATAGGGATGCCCGCTTTCTGCCGCACCCAATGCCATGCCCAGCGTGCCAAAGAACACAAAATACAGCGCGAGAATCAAATCGCCTGCAAACGAAAAGTTGGCAAACATTTCTGAGCCGTAAATGCTCGGCACAAACAGCAACAAGCCCACCCCGCCGGACAGCCGGAACACCGGCCCCAGATAGAACATCACCCCGTGGGTAATGGAGGTACGCAGCGCATAGTTCTTCAGCATATCAATGTAGTTTTGCCAAAGGGGGATGCCATGCCGCCGCCCCACCCGTGCGCCGATTTTTTGCACCAAAGCCGTCATTAGCAAGCCGTAGTTGATGACAATAAACAATGTCAGCAACGCCCAGGGGATTCTCATCCATTCAAATTCCATCACAAGCCCCCCATCCACAACAGGTAGACGATAATCACAAAGGCGAGCAGGTGAATGGCGTAAGTCTGCCCATTCCCGGTATACATCCGCCGTAAAATGTCTGCCGCCGAATGCAGCAATTCCGTGAGGGTTTCCCAAAAAATCGTGACCAGCGGTTGGGTCAAAAAGCCCAATGCCTTGCGGTACGGTGCGAAGAAGTTCCAGGCAAAATGGGTCGTTTCCGGGCGGAACGGGCGTTCACCGGCAAACACAATATTGAACTGCTTCACCGGCTGCGCCCTGCGGTTGACGAACAGCAACCAAGCAAACAGCGTGGCAAAAATCACCCCGATCACCAGCATGATCGACACCGGACTCCAGTAACCGAATTCGCTGGTAATGGTCAACCCTGCCCAATCCAGCCCGCTTTGCCCGCCAAAGAACGGCGCAAGGTAAGCATCCACATGCCGCAAGGCCATGCCCGGAACCAGCGCGAACACCAACAAGGCAACCACAAAAATCATCTGCGGCAACACAATCCAGAACGGTGCTTCTTTCACGGTGCGCAATTCATCTTTCAACTGCCCCAGGAAAATGGTGTGAATCAAGCGGAACAGGTACAGGAACGCAATCGGCCCCGCGAGGAAAATAATCACCATCGGCAAACGGTATTCCGCCGTCATAATCGCATTGTAGAAAATCCAGCGTCCGCCAAACCCGGACAGCGGCGGCACACCCGACACCGCAATAATCCCGATCATAGTGGCAATGAACGACAGTGGCATCAGCGTAATCAGCCCACCCATGCGGTACATATCCCGCGTGCCGGTACGTTTGGCAACCCCGCCCACTGACAGGAACAGCATCGACTTGTAAATGTAATGGTTAATGACAAACATCAAGGCCATCAGCCAGCCCAGATGATTCATCATTGCCAGCCCAAACAGCGCGTAGCCCATTTGCCCGATGGAAGAATAAGCCAGCAAGCGTTTCGCGTCTTCCTGAAAAATCGCCAGCAAGTTCCCAATCAGTGCCGAAATCGCGCCAATCCACAGCATCACGTGGGTGAGTTCCACCCCGTACAATTGCTGCTTGCCCATCGTCATTAGCAATACGAACAGCCCGAACAGCCCTGCCTTCAGCAAAATACCGGACACCAGTGGCGACACATCGGTTTCTGCCTCGGCATGTGCGCCGGGCAACCAGATATGCACACCCACCGCCGCCGTTTTGGTCATGAAACCAATCGCCAGCAGCGCAAATACCCACGGTGCAAACGGTTCTGCTACCTGTGCCAAGGCCGCGATCTTAAAGTCCGGCACACCTTGCGCCGCCAGTGCAAACCCCGCCAGCATCAGGAATGCCCCGCCCAGCGAGAACACAATGTACGACAGCGCGTGTGGTTCAGAATGCTTGCCGCGCAGAATCAGGAAATAAGAACCCACCGTCAGCAATTCCCACGCCGCAAAAAATGCAAACGAGGTTTTGGCTTCAATCAACATCGCCAAGCCCGCAAACATCAGCATTGCTGCCGGGTAGAACCCCACCCGCCGTTGCTGCGTTTGGAAACTTGCCAGCAAAATAATCGCGCCACCCGGCAACATCACCGCTGCAAAAATCAATTGCAGCTCATCGTAACTGGGGTAATGCAGGTAAAACCAACCGACCAGCCCAGCAATCGCCAACCCGTTTTTGAGCTTGGCAGGTAGCCAGTCCAGCGGCAAAAACAGCAGCGCAAACAACAAAGGGATGGCGTGCAACAGATTACCTTGCCCGGAGAGTTCGCCCCACAGATAAGCCAATAACCACGCAACCACCACCGTACTCAAGGCAACATCTTCCTTGATGGCTTGCAGCAACAAACCCGCTTGCGGCTGTTCACGTTTAAGCACGTAGCCAAACCAGCGGAACAAATACGCCGCTTCCAGCAATGCCCCGAACAGGATCAGCCCCAACAACCACAATTGCCCGTTTGCTGCCAGCGCGTGCGCCAGTTCCCACTTGGCATAAAAGCCGGGGAAGGGCGGCAAACCCACCAACAACGCAATAAAGGTGACAAACGCAAACACCAGCACCGGATGCCCGCGCAACGCCGCCCAGTCACCCAAGCCTCGCGCTGCTACCAACCCGGAAAGCCAGAATAGCCCCGCCTTGGCAACTGCATGAGCCAGCAAGATACCGCCTGCCACAAAATAATACTGTTCCCCCAGCAAATCGCGCTGCCCGATTACCGTCAGGATCAACCCCACCTGTGCTACCGAGGAATAGCCCAGCAACCGCCGGTCATTGTCTTGCACCAAGGCAAAAATATTGGCAACCACAAAGGTCATAATCCCGATGGCACTTGCCAGTGGCAACCACTGCGCCCCGCCAATCAGCAACAGTTTGTCCGCCGCATACACGGTTGCCGCCCCGGTTGCTGCCGAAAACAGTGCCGCAAATGCAGGGTGTGCCGATTCATAAATGTCCAGCCCCCAACCGTTGGCAGGGAAGGGTTTCAACTCTGCCAGCACCGCCATCAACATCAGGAAAAACGCCAACGCCCCGCCTTTGAACAGGTCGGCTTGCGCCGCTGCCATGCCGTCGATGTTGAGTGTGCCGGTGGCGTGGTAGGCAAAAATAATCCCGATCAGCAATAAAATTGACACCAGTTGCGCCACGATCAGGTATTTAATGCCTGCTCCTAAAGCGCGTTGATCCGCCGAGAGCAATACCAAACCCGCCGAAGCAATGACCACCAATTCCATAAACACAAACAGGTTGAATAAATCGCGGGTCATAATCACGCCACACAGTGCCATGATCAGAATCAGCAATACCGCCATTGCCCGCCGCCCGTGCTTAAACAGGGTATCGCGCAGGTAAAATGCCGCGTGTAATCCGGTTAATGTCACCAGTGCTACCAAAGCCGCTTCCGTCATGCCTATCCGCAAGTTAATCGCAAACGGGGGCGCGGTTCCTGCCGTGAAGATTTCCACCGCCATTGCACCCGTCACGCTAAAGTGCCATAACCAGCTTGCGGCAATCCACGCCATTGCAGCTAGTGCGGCAAGGGTGATGCCATAAGCCAGCTTGCGCCAAGTGTCCGGTAACAGCCCCAGCAGAAAAGCAGAGCCAAGACCGAGAGCAATAATAGAGAGTGCGCTTACCATTTCAGATCCCTGCATTGGGCAATGTCGAGCGTGCCTTTGGCTTCATACAATTTGTAGGCATAAGTCAGCATCATCGCGGTAATGCCTACCCCGATAACAATCGCGGTCAATACTAGCGCTTGCGGCACAGGGTCGATAATCCGGGTGACAGCTTCGGTAGCGGCAAGCGTTTCATCGAGAATCGGTGCAGTGCGCCCCAGCATATAGCCTACCGATACCAGCACCAGATTCACGCCGGTATTGGCGACCGTAAACGAGACAATCATGCGCAAGATATTGCGGTTAGTGAGTGCGCCGTACAGCCCCAGCAAAATCAGCAAAAAGCCGGTTGTCATTGCGATCCAGTCCATTACGATTGCTCCGTTTCTGCCAGATTGGTCAACATGGAAGTGAATTCAGCCCCAACTTTGAGGCCAATAACGCTATAAATCACCGGAATAACTCCCGCCGAAAACAGCGTGCCAAAGGTTCCGCTAGGCAGCAAACGGCTATCCAAAAAGCCACTGGCATACACCATGCCCAGCACCCCGATGGTGATAAATACCAGCCCAGAAAGCGCTTCCACCCGTGCAATCAAGCGATGGCTAAAACGTTTGAGCGGGTCGGTCAATAGCAGCAGCAACGCCGCCGATGCGATAATTGCCCCACCCTGAAAACCGCCGCCGGGAGTCAAATGCCCATTGATAAACACATAAGCCCCCAGCAATAAAATCAGTGGCACGAGCAAACGGCTACCCGTCGTCAATAATTCCCCAGAAGCGGGTAATTGCCGTTGTAACGCTTGTTGCTTGCGCCCTTGGGCTAACACCATGCCAATAATGGCAGCGGTCAAAAACAACACGGTCACTTCGCCCAGTGTATCCAGCCCCCGGTAAGTGACAATAATCGCCGTGACGATATTGGCAGCACCCAAATCTTGCGCGGTGTGTTCCGCGTAGTAACGTGCCGTCAGGTTGAGTTCCTCGCTTGCTGTATAGCCCAGCAACAGCTTGGCAAAGATTACACCCAAGCCCAACAGCAATAGGAATACGGCAAAACGCCTAATCATGTTTGCCTCCACGTACTCGCCCTAGCACAAAGAAAAATAAGAAGGTGGTTAAGCCACTGCCAATCGCGGCTTCCGTCATTGCCACATCGGGGGCGGCAAGCAATAAAAACATGACCGACGCAAACAGGCTGATCATGCCCGCTGCCAACATGGCGGTAGCGGGGCGTTTCGCCATGATGGTGACAAATGCCGCACCCAGCATCGCCACTGCCAGCAATGCAGCGATACCTAACATCACGCTATTCATGACGTACCCTCCCGATCTTCCGCCAGCTTATCTATGCGCGTCAGCGGGGTTTGATAAGCACCGCGCCGATGGGCTGTATTTGCCAATACTTGCGCCGAAACGGGGTTGGTAAAGATTAGAAATACCCCAATCAGCAACAGTTTCCAGCCCCAAGCGGGTTGCAAACACGCAGCTCCGGCAAGGGTGAGTAAGGTTCCCAGTGTGGTGGTTTTCGTGCCAGCCTGAATGCGGTTGAAAATATCCGGCATTCGTACCAGCCCCAAACCCCCAAACAGCAGGAACATGGCACCGGACACCAGCAACACACCACCGATAAGATCAAGTATTACAGCCATCAGAATCTGCCCTCAAAATAGCGAGCAATGGCGATTACCCCAAGGAATGACAGCAGCGCGTAAACCAACGCCACATCCAAATAAATACCGCGTTCTTCCAACAATGCCGCCAGCACAATAAAGGTAATGCTAATCACGGTTAGCACATCAAATGCCACCACCCTATCCAAGCGCGACGGTCCCAAAATAAACCGCCCCAATGCCAGTAAAAACGCTATTCCGGCGATGACTGCCGCCACAGCAATCAATAGCTCAACCATACATCACCTCAAGATAGGACTCAAAACCGCTGACAATTTCCGCTGTTGCTGCTTCCACCTCGGTTGCTCCCACGCTGACGCAATGCACATACAGCCATTCACCCTCCAGCTCAACGCTGAGCGTTCCCGGTGTCAGGGTAATGGAATTCGCCAGCATTAAGCGCCCCATCCGGCTTTTCAGTTTGGTGCGTACTTTAACGATGGTGGGCGCAATCGGCAGCGAAGGCGAAAGCACAATGCCCGCCAAGGTCAGATTGGATTTGACCAGTTCTTTAAAGAAGTAACCGTAGTAGCGAAAACCCGCAACGATTGCCGCCGGGGTAAACCGAAACTCGGTAAAAAACGACAAACCATTGGGGTAGAGCAGCGCAATTAACAGCGAGACGACTGCACCGACCAACAAAACATCCGCCGTTAGCGTGCCGCTTAGCATTAACCAGAACAACATTAAGGTCGCAAACAGGACGACGGTATCGCGCACCGTGGATTTGCCCTTGCTCATGATGGCTCATTCTCCCTACCAACTGTGGTCAGTGTTTGTGTATCTTTATTAGGGTTTGATTATGTTCTTACCGCGCTCAGGGATAAATGGTGGCGTTGGGGTTTATGCGAGTCTCCTGATATAAAGCAAGGTTTGCCCAAAGTCTGCTTGGGGTGTTGCACTGCATCAGATACAATCGGCAACCCCCTTTTCACCTCGCAGGCGTAAATGGTGCTTTAGTTGCTGCACTGCATCCGCTACAATCCCCTGCATTCAGTAAACACTGGCAGGAGAGCGTTGCACACCGCAAGGTTGCCGCAACCGCCGAAGGCGCAATTCCGCCCGGAAACGCTCAGGCAACAGGACTGGCAGCACTAGATCTGACTCTGGAGAGCAGTGCGGACGCACTCACCGAAGGGTAGTAACTTGATTGCCTCTTCCTCCCTGCCCCCCTTGCGGGGGAAGGGTCGGGGAAGGGGGGTAAATTGAGGAATCTCTCAGGTAAACGGACAGAGGGGCGGCAAGCTTAGCGGCTTGCCGCCCTTTTTTTGTGCCTGTTAAACCGGAAGAATCCTAATGCAACGTACTGCACTTTACGCCAAGCACCTTGAATCAGGTGCGAAAATGGTCGATTTCGCGGGCTGGGAAATGCCCATCCACTACGGCTCACAACTGCAAGAACACCACCAAGTCCGCAATGACGCGGGCATGTTTGATGTGTCGCACATGGTCATCCTCGACCTCGTGGGGGCGCAATCCAAAGCCTTTTTGCAATACCTGCTCGCCAATAACGTTGATAAGCTGAAAGAGTCCGGCAAGGCGTTGTATAGCTGCATGTTGACCCCCGAAGGCACGGTGATTGACGATTTGATCGTGTATTTCATCACCGAAACCCAATGGCGCATCGTGGTGAATGCTGGCACTCGCGACAAAGACATTGCGTGGATGCAGCAGCAAATCGCCAACTTTGATGCCACTCTGACCGAACGTGATGATCTTTCCATGATTGCCGCGCAAGGCCCGAATGCACGCGCCAAAGTGCTGGGTATTATGCCTGCGGATGAAGTGGCTATTGTTGAACCGCTGAAAACCTTCTACGGCGCATTCGTCAACGACTGGTTCATTGCCCGCACCGGCTACACCGGCGAAGACGGCTTTGAAATGATGTTCCCCAACGAACAAGCCCACAAAGTGTGGGATGCGTTGTTAGCCGCTGGTATCAAACCCATCGGCTTGGGCGCACGCGACACCTTGCGTTTGGAAGCGGGCATGAACCTTTACGGCACAGACATGGACGAAACCACTTCCCCATTAGTGTCGGGTTTGGGTTGGACAATCGGTTGGCAGCCGGAAGACCGTGACTTTATCGGGCGTAGCGCGTTGGAAGCTCAAAAAGCCGCTGGTGTGCCGCAAAAGTTCGTCGGGCTGGTGCTGGAAGGCAAGGGCGTATTGCGCAGCCATATGAAAGTTATTTGTGAAGGCGGTGAGGGAGAAACCACCAGCGGCACATTTTCGCCTACACTCGGCTTAGCGATTGCGCTGGCGCGAGTTCCGGCGAGCTGCGGTGAGACTTGCGAGGTCGATATTCGTGGCAAATTGCACCCGGCAAAAGTAGTGAAGCCGGTTTTCGCACGCAATGGCAAATCTGTTTTAAATTAAGTTTTTAGGAGTTATTTATGAGCAATGTTCCATCCGATTTGAAATACACCAAATCCCACGAGTGGGTACGTGATAACGGCGACGGCACTGTTACTGTCGGCATTACTGATCACGCGCAAGAGTTGCTGGGTGATTTGGTACACGTTGATTTACCAGAAGTTGGCACTGAATTCGGTGCGGAAGACGGTTGCGCGGTCGCGGAATCGGTCAAGGCAGCATCTGATATTTACGCGCCTGTTCCGGGTGTCATTATCGAGAGCAATGAAGCGGTGCAAGACTCGCCGGAACTGATCAATTCCGACCCTTACGGTGACGGCTGGCTGTTCGTCATGCGCGTGGATGACGAAGACGCGCTGGGCGAATTGATGGATGCAGACGCATACAAAGCGGAATGTGACGAGTAATTTTTAAGATCCCCCATCCCCGACCCTTCCCCCGCAAGGGGTGAAGGGAGCAAGATCAGGTAACGATTAAATGACAACCTTGTACGAACTTGAACAACACGATGATTTTATTGCCCGCCACATTGGCCCCAACGAGGCAGACACAGCGGCAATGCTGCAAACCGTGGGTGCGGAATCGCTGGATGCGCTGATTGACAGCACTGTGCCTGCGAGCATTCGCTTGTCAGCCCCGTTGGCGATTGACGACAGCCGTTCCGAAGCCGAAACGCTGGCTTACCTGAAAACACTGGCGGCACAAAACACGGTTGCTAAGTCGTACATCGGTATGGGTTATTACGATACGGTTGTGCCGCCGGTCATTTTGCGTAATGTCTTGGAAAACCCCGGTTGGTACACCGCGTATACGCCGTATCAGCCGGAAATTTCCCAAGGGCGGCTGGAAGGCTTGCTCAATTACCAGCAGATGGTCACGGATTTGACGGGCATGGACATTGCCAACGCCTCCTTGTTGGATGAAGCGACCGCAGCGGCGGAAGCAATGACGCTGTGTAAGCGTTCCAACAAGCTCAAATCGGACAAGTTTTTTGTGGGTGAGGACGTGCATCCGCAAACCATTGATGTGCTGAAAACCCGTGCGGAACATTTCGGGTTTGAACTGGTGATCGGCAACCCGTATAGCGAGTTGGCGGGGCATGAAGTGTTTGGTGTGTTGCTGCAATACCCTAGCACCACCGGCGAAGTCGTTGATATTGAAGCCTTGATCAAACAGGCGCACGCGCAAAAAGCCTTGGTTTGTGTGGCTTCGGATTTGATGGCGTTGGTGATGTTGAAAGCTCCCGGCGAAATGGGTGCGGATGTTGTGGTCGGTAACTCGCAGCGTTTCGGCGTGCCAATGGGTTTCGGGGGGCCTCATGCGGCGTTTTTTGCGGTGAAGGATGCGTTTAAGCGCACCATGCCGGGGCGGGTGATTGGGGTTTCGATTGATAGTCATGGCAAGCAGGCGTTGCGGATGGCGATGCAGACCCGTGAACAGCATATCCGGCGTGAGAAGGCGACTTCCAACATTTGTACGGCGCAGGCGTTGCTGGCGAATATGGCGGGCTTCTACGCGGTGTATCACGGTGCGGCAGGGTTGAAGACGATTGCGGGGCGGATTCATCGGTTGACGAATATTCTGGCGAAGGGCTTGCAGCAGAAAGGTGTCCAACTGTTGAATGACACTTGGTTTGATACGCTGACTGTCGTCACCAACCCCCCATCCCCAGCCCTTCCCCCGCAAGGGGTGAAGGGGGCAATACCCGTTAATTTCCGTCAGTTCGACAATGGCAACATCGGTATCAGTATTGATGAGCGCAAAACCCGCGCTGACATCACCGAGCTGTTCGATGTGTTGCTGGGGGCGGGGCATGGGTTGGATGTGGATGCGTTGGATGCTGCGGTTATCGCGGAAGGTTTCAGCGGGATTCCGTCCGGCTACCAGCGCACGAGCGCGTTTCTGACGCATCCGGTGTTTAATTCGCACCATTCGGAATCAGAAATGTTGCGCTATTTGAAGCGCTTGGAGAATAAGGATTTCTCGTTGGCGCACGGCATGATCCCGTTGGGTTCTTGCACCATGAAGTTGAATGCGACCACGGAAATGCTGCCGGTTACTTGGTCAGAGTTTGCGGATATTCACCCGTTTGCGCCGCAGGAGCAGACCGTGGGTTATCGCGCCATGATCAAGGAGTTGGAAGATTGGTTGGTGGAAATCACCGGCTATGATGCGATTTCGATGCAGCCGAATTCGGGGGCGCAGGGCGAATACGCAGGGCTGGTGGCGATCCGTCGTTATCAGGCGAGTATTGGGCAGGGGCATCGGGATGTGTGTTTGATTCCGAGTTCGGCGCATGGCACGAATCCGGCTTCGGCGGCGATGGTGAGCCTGAAGGTGGTGGTGGTCGAGTGCGACGCGAACGGTAACGTGGATGTGGCGGATTTGCGTGCCAAGGCGGAAAAACACGCCGACGACCTGTCATGCTTGATGGTGACTTATCCGTCTACGCACGGGGTGTTTGAGCAGGACATCGTGGAAATTTGCGACATTGTGCATCAGTTCGGTGGGCAGGTGTACATGGATGGCGCGAACATGAATGCGCAAGTGGGCTTGTCGAAACCGGGCAAGATGGGGTCGGATGTGTCGCATTTGAACTTGCACAAGACCTTTGCGATTCCGCACGGCGGCGGTGGCCCTGGCATGGGGCCGATTGGGGTGAAGGCGCACCTTGCACCGTTTTTGTCCAGCCATGCGGTGACTCCGCCGGATGGGGTTGCGCTGGGGAATAGTGCGGTGTCGGCTGCTCCTTATGGTAGCGGGGCGATTTTGCCGATTTCGTGGGCGTACATTAAGTTGATGGGCGCGGCGGGTTTGCAGCGGGCGACGGAGATGGCGATTTTGAACGCCAATTACATGATGCAACGCTTGGCTGAGCATTATCCGGTGCTGTTTAGGGGGGCGAATGGGCGGGTGGCGCATGAGTGCATTATCGACATTCGTCCGTTGAAGGCGGCTTCGGGGATTGATGAGTCGGACATTGCTAAACGCTTGATGGATTACGGTTTCCACGCGCCTACCATGTCGTTTCCGGTGGCGGGTACGCTGATGATCGAGCCGACCGAATCCGAGCCGAAAGCCGAGCTTGACCGTTTTTGCGATGCGATGATTGCGATTCGGGAAGAGATTCGTAAGGTGCAGGAGGGCGTGTGGCCTCTCGACAATAATCCGCTGGTGAATGCGCCGCATACGCTGGATGATTTGGTGAATGCTTGGGAACGCCCTTACAGCCAGACCGAGGCGGTGTTCCCGCAGGGTGTTAGCCCGACGGCGAAGTATTGGCCTACCGTGAACCGGATTGATAATGTGTATGGGGATCGGAATTTGGTGTGTTCTTGTCCGAGTGTGGATAGTTACCGGTAGATTCTTGTTCAATAGGCCGTTGATCCTGTTGGGTTTGCGGCCTTGCTCTTAAATTCTTGTCTCTTGATTTTCAAAGGGTTGCATACTTTTTGAAAGTGTCCAGTGCCGCAAAAGTGCTAACTTGATGCAGTGTCGTTTTTTACAATAGAGGGTGGCGGATTTTCTTTTCTGCTGTATTTTTGGTGAAGATATACACAACTTTGCTGTGTTTTTGCTATCTCGCTTCGCGTAAGAATAAATCATAACTCATTGATAATGGATAAAAATAACCGGATGAGGATGTTTTCCCTATGGTGATGTTGTCGCTTTCCTGTAAGTTGACCTGAAAAGGAATGAATGGGGGAGGGGGGAACACATCGTGTTTTTTAAGTGGTTGATAACGCTAAGGTAGTTGTGGGACTACCTTACACTTGGGTGTTGTTGATAGATAGGTAGTAAATATACTCAAATTTTTCTATGTTTGTATAGTAATTCATCATATATTTGAGCCACTTGCAAAATTACATTTTCAGCGTGAACCTTCCTTCATCTGAAGGAAAAAAGAAGTGTGGGCTGCCGTTTTCGGCGATAATAGAAGCATCAAAACAACCATTAAGCCCACGCTATGAATTCTACCGAACGCGCCCTGATTGCACAACGCTGGAGTTTGCTGCAAATTGAAATACTGCCTTGCTTCAATGATGCCTTTGGCACATTGACCCCCAAGCTTGAAAAGCTCATTCACGTACTGGAGCTGACGCGCATTGAAGATTTTGTGCGCTCTTTTCGTGATGGGTCTGGACGGCCAGCGACGGAGCGATCTTGGTTTGCCAATGCTTTTGTCGCCAAAAGCGTGCTCAATATTGTCAATACGCGAGCACTCATTGACCGGCTGCAAAACGATCGCTCCCTGCGACGCATCTGCGGGTTTCCCCTGACCAAGAAACTGCCTTCCGAATCCACCTTTTCACGTGCCTTCGCTGAATTTGCTGAACAGCGTTTAGCGGAACGTGTGCATGAAACGTTGGTGAAAACGTATTTGGGCGATGCGCTGATCGGCCACCTGTGTCGGGATTCAACAGCCATTGAGGCACGTGAACGGCCTGTTGCCGAGGAAAAGCCAAAGAAAAAACAAGGGCAAACACGGATTCAGCGCCAACGGGAACAGTCACTTCAGCAAGCACTCGATGAGATACCGGTTCAGTGTAACCGGGGGACGAAGAAGAATGCCCAAGGCTACAAGCACAGTTGGAACGGCTACAAACTGCATATCGATACCGCCGATTGTGGTGTCCCGATAGCAGCCATTCTGTCTTCCGCCTCCTTTCACGACAGCGGGGCAGCCATCCCACTCTCTCAAATCAGTGCCCAACGTGTCACCAGTCTCTACGACCTGATGGATGCGGCCTATTGCAGTGCTGATTTGCACGAATACAGCCGTCATCTGGGGCATGTCCCTCTGATTGATCACAATCCTCGCGGCGGACAGAAAGAAGCGTTTGAACCTGCTGATGCCGAGCGTTACAAAATTCGCAGCACCGTAGAACGAACCAATGCCCGCCTGAAGGATGAATTTGGTGGTCGGAATGTGTGGGTGCAAGGTGCGCAAAAAGTTTACAGCCACTTGATGTTTGGGATTTTGGTGTTGAGTGCTGATCAACTGATGCGTGTCTTGTTATAAAGCGACTGGGTTTGAAAAAACACGGGAAGACTGACTGAAAAACAGGAGCAGTCGCATCGGTATGGGTGAAATTTAGCAAAAGTTACGGTAAAACTGAAAAAGCTCAGGTTTCGTTGGTCAAATTGAGTAAAAAATCGGCTGAATATGCGGCGTTCGGTCAATGCTGAAAATTGAGCAACTCAGTTTGTCGGATTTTGCAAGTCGCTCATATTACTTTTTGATCACTGTCTCTTGTGAATTGAGCAACTCAGTTTGTCGGATTTTGCAAGTCGCTCATATTACTTTTTGATCACTGTCTCTTGTGAAATATTCGGTTGGAGTTGCCTACCTGAACTGCTACTCTTTGAGTCTCAAATATCACAAATGTTGACTGAATGACCATCGAACTGAAAGGTAACTGGAAACGCGGCTTTGCCTACGATGTGCATACGCTGGACAGCGTGTACATGGGCGTGGATGAGCATGGTCACGATTCTTGGCAAACCACCCGCAGCGAGATGGGTGAGTTGCTCTATCGCCTGAAATATCAGGGTGATGCGTCAGTCGTGGGGCAGATTGTCGATATACTCGGCAAGTACAAGGGGCTGGAAACGATGGATGCCATTATTCCTGTGCCATCCACCAATAAGCAGCGCAAGATTCAACCCGTACTCGTAATCGCCCAAGCCTTAGCCAAGCGGATCAATGTGCCAGTGCTGGACAATGCTTTGCAAAAGCAAACGGGCGGACAAGAACTGAAAAACGTTGACGACCCGCAAGAACGGCAAGCTTTGCTGAAAACCTCCCTGACATTAAATCCCAACGCTAATCTGGCTGGAAAGAATATCCTGCTGCTCGATGATCTTTACCGTTCTGGTTCAACCCTGACAGTTGCCACCGATATTCTGTATCAACAAGCCAATGTGAAAAATGTTTTTGTGCTGGTAATGACCAAAACCCGGAGTAAACGATGACCACGGTATTTCTATCAGGCTCAATCACCATTACTCGTTTGAACAACGTCATACTGGCACGTTTGCAAAACATCATTGATAAACAGTTTGCCATTGTGGTGGGCGATGCCAACGGCGCAGACAAGGCATTGCAAAAACACCTGACGACCTTGCAATACCCACACGTCACGGTATTTTGTGCCGGAAATGTTTGCCGCAATAATCTGGGTAACTGGTCTGTCAAACACATCAGTGTGGATGCCAATATAACCGGACGCGCTTTTTACACCCAAAAAGATAAAGCAATGGCGCAGCTTGCCGATTACGGTTTTGTGCTATGGGATGGCAAAAGCCCCGGTTCATTCAATAATGTGCTGGCGTTTTTGAAACAGCGCAAAAAAGCCTTGGTCTATTTCGCCCCGGATAACGCATTTTATCCCGTTTCCAGCGTAGACGATGCCCGCACCTTATTGGATAAATGCGACCCCGCAGCCGTCGCGGAAATAGACAAAAAGATCAAACTGACCGCCACCTTGCAAACACTGGATGGCATGGCACAAAACACCCTCAGCTTTGCCGCACCATCGCCGGATGAGCGCAAACAGCGTTATTATCAAGCAACCCGCAACCACAATTACCGCGCCAGTTTGCGGCTGGAAGGGCTATCCTTACCGGATGACATTGCCGCTTTGCCCTTGCCAGTAACGGCGCAAGGCATAGCAACCCTGATCCAGCAAACCAAAGACCGCTATGCACAGCAAGCATGAGATAGCCGAAGACCCCGCCTGTTACAGCGGCACAAGCACGCTGGTCAACAAGCTGGGCTTGCAGGACAGCCGCACCTTGGCAGAGGCAGACGCGGTGTTGAGTTACCTACGCGCTGAATCCTTCGAGACGCGCTTGCAGGTATTTGATTTGCCAGCCTTGCAAGCCATTCACCACCACCTGTTCCAAGACTTGTACCCGTGGGCAGGCGAATTGCGTTCCACTGACCTCAGCAAGGGCAATACCCGCTTTTGTGCCGCCGCTTACATTGCAACCGAAGCCAACAAACTGCTGGGCAAACTGGCAGAGGAAAACTGGCTGGTCGGTGTGCCACTATCCGCCTTTGTGGAACGGCTGGCACATTACTACTGCGAACTGAACGTGATTCACCCCTTCCGCGAAGGTAACGGACGGACGCAACGCCTGTTTTTTGATTTGCTGGCAATCAACGCCGGATTCGGGCTGGATTGGGCAAAGGTCGAGTGTAGCGAGTGGGTAGAGGCGAATATTGCGGGGTATGCGGGTGACTTGCCGCCGTTACAAGCCTTGTTTGAACGAATTGTGGTGTCTGTGTAAACTGTTGAATGTTACGCATGAAAAAAGGTACTTAGCATGATTTCTAATGAATTGGGAAAGGTACTACACGACAAAGCCACTCGCGGTATGACCCTATCCGCTGAGGAGCAGGTACAGTTGCAAACTTGGTACGACGAACAGGACGCAGAGGAAGCTGCGATGTATGCCGCCGTTCCAGAAGTAACAGGTGTTGCCAGACTTCAGGCGCAGATTGATGCCACGTTGACGCAACTGATGAGCATGACTCGCCGTATTCAAGAGGTAATGCTCGAAAACAAGGCATTGCGTCAAGAAATTGAAGGCTTGCGCAGCCAACTGATCGCTTCTATTCCGCTGCAAAAAGCCGTATGACCATAACGGCAGATATTCGTCAGCAAGTACACCAACGGGCAGGCTGTGCTTGTGAATTTTGTGGTGTTACGGAAGAGAGTGCCGCCAGCGAGTTGACGATTGATCACTACCAGCCACAGGCCAAAGGTGGCAGCGACGACATTGAGAATTTGGTCTATAGCTGTCCGAAATGTAACAACTTCAAATCAGATGATTGGCCTGTCGATGATCAGCCTGCTTTGTGGAATCCCCGCGTTGATCCGGCAACACATGCGCCTACCATGTCGTTTCCGGTGGCGGGTACGCTGATGATCGAGCCGACCGAATCCGAGCCGAAAGCCGAGCTTGACCGTTTTTGCGATGCGATGATTGCGATTCGGGAAGAGATTCGTAAGGTGCAGGAGGGCGTGTGGCCTCTCGACAATAATCCGCTGGTGAATGCGCCGCATACGCTGGATGATTTGGTGAATGCTTGGGAACGCCCTTACAGCCAGACCGAGGCGGTGTTCCCGCAGGGTGTTAGCCCGACGGCGAAGTATTGGCCTACCGTGAACCGGATTGATAATGTGTACGGGGATCGGAATTTGGTGTGTTCTTGTCCGAGTGTGGATAGTTATCGGTAAAAGAAAATCCTCCCCCAGCCCCTCCTTTTGCAAAGGAGGGGAGTAAGAAAAATGCCTTCTCTGGCTTCCCCCTTTGAAAAAGGGGGATTGAGGGGGATTTTCTTACGCTTCGTTCATTTGCTGTGCCAGCATTTCCCAGCCTTGCAGCCCACCTTCTAAGCCGATATTCCCAGCCAAACTTTCCAATGCTTGTAGTATCTGTGCCAGATTGATCTTTTTGGCGATGCCGTAAACTTTCACCCATGAGCGTTTGGCTTCGTCGTGTTCACCGTTTTGCCACTGTATAAAAGCTATGTTGAATAAAGTGGTGCACAAACCCGCCACGTCGCCGATTTCCTGTTGAATGGCGAGCGACTTTTTGAGGAAGTCGAGAGCGGTGTCGTAGTCGCCGCGTGCAGAATAGATTAGCGAGATATTGTTGAGGGTAGTGCCTTCGTAAGCGACCATTTCAGCACGTCTAGCCCTCGCGATTTCCACGTCCTAAACTGGTTTCCAACCTGAACAACCGAAGGAAACCTCAATGAAACGCCCTCACCGCCGCGCCAGCGAATGGCAAACCCTCATTAGCCAATGGCAAGCCAGCGGCTTATCCGCCCCGGCATTTTGTGAACAGCACAGTATCGGTTACGCCAGTTTTTGCCAATGGCGGCAGCGTCTACGCTCCGCAGATGGCGTGGAGGAACCAGCCGTTCCCGCCAATACCTTCATCGACTTGGGAGCATTATCGGCGGGTCATGCCGCGCTGGGGCAAGGCTGGCACATTGTGCTGAGTTTGGGGAATGGTGTTGAACTACGCCTGAGCCAACGCTGATGTTTGCCCCCGCAGCCACCGCCCGCATCTGGCTATGCACCCAAGCCACCGACATGCGCAAAAGCTTTACGGGGCTGACCGCTTTGGTGAAAAACCAGTTAGGGCAAAATCCCCTGAGTGGGCATTATTTCGTGTTTGTGAACCTACGTAAAACCCAGATGAAGATCCTCTATTTTGAACCCAGCGGCTATTGCTTATGGAGCCAACGCCTGGAGCAGGGCCAATACCGGGTGCAGCCGACAACCAGCGGGCAGCGCGAACTGACCCGGACGGATTTGCAGTTGATTTTGGCGGGCATTGAGGTGCAAAAATCCAGACAATTCAAGCGTTACCAGTATCCTGTGCAGCCACATTCTGGTACAATAAGCCCATGATTTTAAAGCCATCCACCCCGTCTGACACCAGCGTTCCCATGCCGCCGATTGTGGCGGAAATGCTGGCGTTGCGTGAGGAAAATGCTGCCCTGAAACAGGATATAGCTGAATTGAAACGCCAATTGGCGTGGTTCAGGCAACATGTCTTTGGCAGCAAATCGGAAAAGCGTCCGGTTGAGATACCGGTGGCGCAGTTGCCGTTGTTTGCCCCCGCCGCCGCCCCGGTTGCCGCACCCGAGGGTGAAAGCATTACCGTCACCTACCAACGCGGTAAAGCCCCCAAGCTGCGCCCGGATGACTGCGTGAATGACAGCGGGTTACGCTTTACCGCCGATGTCCCGGTCAAGGTGATTCACCTCACCCCGCCGGAACTTCAGGGGGAAGAGGCTGACCAGTATGAGGTGATCGGCACCCAGGTGACCCATCGGGTGGCGCAACGCCCTGCCAGCTACCTCATCCTGCAATACGAGCGCCCGGTCATCAAACGTAAGGGCAGTGCTTCGGCTTCGCTCAGCAACCCACCACTTCCCAGCCCTGCACCCGCCAACGTGCTGGAACGTAGTGTCACCGATGTCAGCTTTTTGGTGGGGATGTTGGTGGACAAGTTCCAGTACCACCTGCCGTTGTACCGCCAGCACCAACGCCTGACCCAAGCGGGGATCACCCTCAGCCGCACGACGCTGACCAATGCGGTGAAACGTGCCATCGACCTGCTCAAACCCATTGCCGAAGCGCAACTCGCCAGTGTACTGCAAAGCAAGCTGCTGGCGATGGACGAAACCCCCATCAAAGCCAGCCCCGCAGGCAACGGCAAGATGAAGCAAGGCTACTTCTGGCCGCTGTACGGGGATCAGGACGAAATCGTCTTCACCTTCTCCGCCAGCCGTGGGCGGCAACACATTGAAAAGACTCTTCGCCAACAGTTCAGCGGCACACTGCTCAGCGACGGTTACCGTGCTTATGCCAGTTACGTCAACGCCAATGACAAGATTACCCATGCCCAATGCTGGGTACACAGCCGTCGCACCTTCATTGCCGCCGAAACCGCTGAACCACAAGCAGTACGCCAAGCCCTTGACACTATCGCGGCACTCTATCAGCACGAAGCCCAGATTAACGAGAAAAAACTCGACGGGGAAGCCAAACGTACCTACCGCCTCACCCACAGCAAGCCGTTGGTCGACCAGTTCTTTGAATGGTGCCAAACCCAATTACAACGTACCGATTTAATCCCCTCCAACCCGCTGACCAAAGCCCTTGGTTATGTCATCCGCCGCGAACACGAACTGCGCGTGTTTCTGGAAGATCCCGACGTGCCAATGGATACCAACCACATCGAACGCGCCCTGCGGCCCATCCCCATGGGCAGGAAAAACTGGTTGTTCTGCTGGACAGAACTCGGCGCGGAACACGTGGGCATCATCCAAAGCCTGATCACCACCTGCCGCCTGCATGACATTAACCCGTATGTCTATCTGATGGATGTTCTGTTGCGCGTTAGTGAGCATCCCGCTTCTCAGGTGCAAGACCTTACGCCAAGATGTTGGAAACAACGGTTTGCGGATAAGCCATTGCGCTCGGATTTGTTTGCGGATATCAACGACGGGCTAGAATGACCGTTTACGTGCCTTCGCCTTTTTTGTTGCCGATTTCCTGTTGAATGGCGAGCGACTTTTTGAGGAAGTCGAGAGCGGTGTCGTAGTCGCCGCGTGCATGTGCAGTTGTCGCCATATTGTTGAGGGTAGAGCCTTCGCCTTTTTTGTCGCCGATTTGCTGTTGAATGGCGAGCGACTGTTTGAGGAAGTCGAGAGCGGTGTCGTATTGACCAATATGGTGGTATTGCTTGCCGATCTGCCCGAGTGCTTCCCCTTTGATCTGCTGGTTGTCAGCCTCGGCGAGCGGGGGCAGCCAGTCGTCCAGCAGGGTGCGGTACATGCCCGCATTGTTGAGAGGCCCGATAATCCAGTCCAGTACCAACCGCTGCCCCTGTTCAGTGAGGTTGGCAGCCAGCAGCGCGGCATGGGTTGCCATTAAATGTTCCCATGTGGTGTTCTGGTTCTCTTCCCATTCCCACAGCAGGAAATTAGCCGCTTTTTGCAATAGGGGTTGATCCGGTTCGGGCGCACCGTTTGCCAGCAACCAACTACGCACCAACGGCGCAAGCTGGTATTCGGTTTGCTGCGTGTGCGGGTTGGCGTATTGCTCCACCAACGACACCGCCAACAACCGCTGCAACACAGTATCCATCGTTTCGCTCTTGCTCCCCTCGCCCCTTGAGGGAGAGGGGCAGGGGGTGAGGGGTTCTCCCACGATCTCCACCCCCAACAACGGCACGGTCGTCTGATACGCCAATAAACGATGCAGCAGCGCGATTTCCTCGCTACTGCGTAGCTCTACTACCTTTGCCAATGCCATATCGGTTTGGCTTTCAGCCGCCGCTTTGCCCAAACTGGCGGTAAATTCATGCTCCTCTTGTGCGCTCATGCCTTGTGTTGCCTTGGCGAAAAATTCCAAAGCGCGGAAGTTGCCACCCAAGGTTTCATAAGCGGTTTGCAGGCGTTTACCCTGCAATGGCAAACCTTGCAGCCGCACCATTGCCACATAATCGCCATACACGGGTTTGCCCAGCGGGTAGTGTTCCGCATCCGCCCAACCCGGCAACCGCCAGCGTGAGGTGAGAATCAGCTTCAAGCCTTGCCGGGTCAGTGACTGTGCCGCTTGCAGCCAGTGTTGCAGCGTGGGGTCGGTGATGGCATGAGGGTATTGCCCATCTTGTACGGATTCGAGGTTGTCGAAGAATAACGCCAGCTTGCCGTCATAACGTGTCAGCAGGAACTTGAGGAAATACTCGGCTTGTTTTGCTTCATCCAGCCCTTTGCTTTGCAGAATTTGGTACTTTTTATAGGCTTTCTCATCTTCGGAAAGCTCCAGTTCCATATCCAGCAGGATGCTTTGCCAGTCATGCTCCGGGCGCAGCGAAAAGCTGAACGTCTGGTAGCCATCTTTGTGCAAGCCTTGCAGCAGTTTGTAGGCCAGTGAGGTTTTGCCCATGCCGCCAACACCCGTAATCAACAGGCTATTGGTGGTTTTGTCACGCAAACGGTTTTGCCATTGGCGCAACTCACGACGACGACCCCGGAATTTTTCCGGCACGGACACTTGCCCCATCAAGGTCTTCAATTCGCTTTGTGATTTGGGCTGTGGCGTAAACCCCCAATCGACCAAGCCTTGTTGCAAGTCATGGCTCAACAATTGCGGCAAACACCATTGACCATACGAGGCTTCGGTGCGTAGCGGGTTGTTGCTATCGCGGTAGCCACCCGCTTCCTTGAAGGGTTGGGTAATCGCGGCGCGGGCGTGTTGTAATGCCACATCCACCGTGCTGTGCTTACCCAATTTGAGCAGCAAGGCTTTGGCAAACTGGATGCCCGCCTTGTCAAACACCGATTCACGCATCCCGATAACGTGCGGAATCCCCACCCGATACAACGCTGCACTCAAACCGTTATGCGGGTAGTCGGGGTGTTGTTTGGCACTCAAACAGGCGGACATCACCAACAGTTGTACCCGCGTATTCTGGAAACAGGCGACCAATTCATTTTCAGCAACCAATTGCCCGCGCCCCAATGCATCTTCAAACAGGAAGCTGCCATACGCCCGTTGTTTAGGAACTGTCCCGAAATAACTTCCCGAAATCAGGGGGACTGAGGGACAGCGGAGTAGTTCCATTTTGGCAGGAAGTCATCGAACTGGATGGTCATGTTATCCTTGAACGCTTGGGTATACTTGCGCCCGGTTTCAAAAACTTTACTGATGATGCGGACAGCGACCTTCAAGCCAGTGGTGGTTTCCGTTTTTGCCATGTAGTGTTTGGCGGTTTCGACCGTTTCCAACGGCACACCCCGGCAGGCACGGGTCACATGGGGGAACAGTCGGTGTTCAATCGGGTTGTATTTGGAGCAATAGGGCGGGTAGTGGGCGATGCGTATTGTCAGGTTCAGGCTGTCCGCCAATGCCTGCAAGTCTTGCTTGAACAGGTACGCAGAGGAACTGTTGCTGCCACCACCGTCACATAAGACCAACAGCTCGTCAGCTTCGGGGTAGTTGGGTTTCCCTTGCTCACGCCACCATAAGCCAAGGCTTTCGCAGGCAAACTCGGTGGTGTCGTGGCTGGTGTTCAGGTGCAGTGCCGCTTCGTTGCGGGCAAGGTCGTAGATGCCGTGGGGGATCACCTGACCATTGCCATAGCTGGGGAAGTCATGGTCATTGACCTCCGTGGGTTCGACGGCATCCGTTACCCCTTCACGGTAAAAGTTGCCCAGCAGTTCCTTCTTTTTGGTGTCAATGCTGATCACGGGTTTGCCTGCTTGCAGGTAGGTTTGTTTGAGTTGGGCAATCTTTTCAAACTGGGCATTACGGTCAGCGTGTTGCCCCATGGTGCGTTTCTTCTGGGGCTTGCGGCGGCGGTAGCCGTGCTCCCGTAATAGGCGCGACACCACGTTTTTCCCAGCCGATGTCCCCAATGCCTGCATCCGCCGGGCAATCTGCCGACGTGACAGGTTCGTCCATTTCACCGCCTCCCGCATGGGGTCGCCTGCCGTATGATCCTTTAAAACTTGGCGAAAATGCTCATCCAATTGCAGGTGCGTAGCGTTCAGCCGTTTGCGCCCGCCCCTTTTTTTCGCTGCCTTACGGTGGGCAAGCCATCTTCCGATTCCAACTCCGTCAACCCGTGGCGGATGGTTTTGGGGTCACAGTCCAATAACCGGGAAATGTAGTCCTGCCCCCCGTGCCCAAGCCGGACGGCTTCCACGGCGGCGTAGCGGCGGCGGTCACGCTCATTGAGCGATTGGTAGAACCGCTGCATTTGTTTTTCTATGGCTGATGGGTAAACATCCATTGGCTCATCCTCGGTGTTGATTGGCATTACAAGGGGCTATCTTCCCCCTTTCGCTGTTAGCAGAAAAGAGGGAAGTTATTTCGGGACAGTTCCTTATGGTGTTCGTGGGTAAAGTTGCCATGCCCGCTGAGGTAAACCAGATGCGGCTGGAACTGTTGCAAGGTATCGCGCAAAGTGTCCAGCCGTCCGTCATCCGGCATTTCCAGCACGATTTCACCGAGACGTTCCTGTTCCATCAAGGCTTCCTGCACGGCGGCTTGTTCGGCTTCCACATCCAACCGTTCCAGTTCGCTCAAATTATCGGGCAGGGAAGTGAACAGTAATACGCGCAAGGGTTCACGTTGCAACGCAGGCAACGCCACGCTGACCGTTAGGTTGCGCCGTGACAAACTGAAACCCGCTTCCCGCCCCAGAAAACCATAAGTGGGGTGGTACAACGTTTCCCACGGCAAGGTGAGGATGGCTGCATCAGCCGATGCAATAATGATCGGCAATACCTGTTGCCCGCTGGCTTGCTTGGCAAGCTCAAGGCTATCGCCGAGTGCCAGCGCATCCCACAGGGCTTGCCCCATTGCCTGCAAGTGTTCTTCTTCCACCAGCAAATGTTTTTCGTAGGCGGTACTGATTCTATCTGCCATACCCTTGATGTGTGGGTGAGTGCGCAGCAGGTCAGCCGGTGGAGTAATGGTGAAAGGCGGAGCGGTTGTCATCGTTTATTCCTCCACTTTGCCGACAGGATGTTCTGACAGGGTTAATTCCATCATTTCCTGCTGTGTGCCATCTTTCAATACTTCTACCTTACGCACACTTTGCAGCGGCACGCTCTGGCGGGTTTGGCAAAATGGGCAAGGCAAGTCATAGCTGGTCATCCCCGCTGGAACACGTTCCAGGTCGTAAGTGTAAGGAAATGATTTACCACAGTGACCACACTGCGTAACACGTTTGATTTTTTGCCCCATGTTGTATTCCCCTGTTAAACAAATAAGCTGAAAACGGCAAAACAAATCCCGAAAAAGCTCAACAAACTTGCCGCTGCCAGCAATATGCGTTTGTGCTGGGCACTGCGGTAAAAGAAGGTTTCGACCTCGCTGAGGCTATCCGGGTCTACCTGATGGCGTTGCGGGAACAAACTGGCGAGCGCGAATCCTAATGCCAGCAACCATGCGGCAAAGGTGATGAGTAGCAACACGGGGTCATTGACCACCGCCTTGTCGCCACTGATGAATTTGAGCACCGTGGCATACAAACCCGGAATCGCAATATTCAGCGTGATTAACTGTTTGGCGAGGTCATCCAACCGGGTGGATTGCGCGGCAACATCTTTGGCAAAATTGTCGAGCAACGACTCGTCGTATTTGCTCAAGGCAGATGTGGTGACTTCAAACGGTGGTGGTGAAGGTTCGGTCATGGCAAGCCTTATCCTGAGGTGTGGATCGTGTATTGGATTTTACCAGAATTGCTGCTTAAAAAGTGTGATAGGTGTAACGTTTTGTGAAGAATGACATTTGTCCATTGAAGGAGGTTTCGGGCGTTAATAAGCCGGACATCGATATTGGCAAAAGGGATAGGGAATAGATACCCGCAAGTTGCAAGGAATAAGCATAACAATGGAAAACCCCAGACGTACCAACTACATCTTCGTCGATTTTGAGAATACCCAAGTACACGATATTGGTTTGATTAGCGGTAAGCCTGTCATCCTGTTGCTGGTGATGGGCGAAAAACAAAAGCAGTTACCGATACCCTTGATCAAACAGTTATTGGCGCACGCCGATCAAGTGGGTTTGATTGAAGCAAATTGCGCGGGGAAGAATGCGCTGGATTTCGTGCTTGCCTTCCACGTTGGGCAATGGGCGAAGCAAGACCCAACGGGCTATTTCCACATCGTTTCCAAAGACAAAGGCTTTGACCCGCTGATTACGCACTTGAAGCAATTGAAAGTATCAGCGGCGCGGCATGACGAATTTGCTCAAATTCCGGTGTTTGTTGATCACCAGAAAATACCCGTCACCGATAAAATAACCTTGTTGACCGAACGCTTTACCACCCACGCTAAAAATCGCCCTGCAAAACGTGACAGTCTGCTTGCTTACATTCATTCCACGTTTGCGAAGCAATTAGCTGAGAGTGAAGTTGCTGGTTTGGTAAAGCAGCTAGAGCAGCGCAAGCTCATTAATATCAATGAAAACAATAAGGTTAGCTACTGTTTGTAATGCATTGGTTGCAACCACGCCCGCAAACACCGTCCCACTTCCGCAATCTCCTCCGCAAACACATTATGCCCCAGCGGATATTCCGAATACTGTGGCGCATACCCACGCTCACGCAGCCAGCGATACGCCTTGAGTGCCAGCAAATCCGGCACAATCGTGTCCTGCTTGCCGTGGAAAATGTGGATCGGCAACTGCGCATTCGCTGCATCCAACACAACCGTATCCGTCGTGGCAAAATACGTCGACAGCGCCAGCAAGCCCGCCAGCGGTTTGGGGTAGCTCAATGCAGCTTGATACGCCACCGCGCCGCCTTGCGAAAAGCCCGCAATCACAATGCGTTCGCTGGGAATACCGCGTGCGATTTCGCGCTCAATCAGCTTGCCCACTTCGCGGGCGGATGCTTGCAATTGCGCCACATCCACCTTGCGGTCGAGGGCGATTTCCAGAATGTCATACCACGCGGGCATCACATAACCGCCATTGACGGTCACGGGCATGTCTGGCGCGTGTGGAAAAATGAAACGGATACTGTGGTCGGGCGGCAAACCCAGTTCCGGGATAATCGGTACAAAGTCATGCCCATCCGCGCCCAAACCGTGCAGCCAGATGACCGCAGCAGTGGCGGGGGAGGTGGGTTCAACTTCAACAGCAGGCAAATAGTCCATCACCACTCCTTACGTTTGCGGTGGTTTACGATGGCGAAATGGTAGCACAAAGCCCAGCATTCCATCAGAATGCCCCAACAAACAGCTCATCCCCTGCTACACTCCCCACATGGGAAACAAAGACATCATCAGCAAATCCGTACTCGGTCATCTGGCAGCCGACATCGCCAACCTGTTGCTAGGCTTAGGTGTAGAGATGGACAGCGTAGAATTGCTCGACACCGAACAGCAGCGCGTTGAACAACGCCGCGCCGACCTCGTAGCGCGGATGCGCCGCCAAGCCGACGGGCAAGATTTCATCCTGCACATCGAAATCCAAAACCAAAACGACAGCAGTATGCCGCTGCGGATGTTGCGCTACTTCACCGACATCCAACTCGCGCATCCCGGCTATTCCATTCACCAACACCTGATTTACATCGGGCGTGACCGCTTAACCATGCCCGACCATTTCAATGCTCCAACGCTTGCCTACCATTACCCCATCCTCGATATGCACAACGTCGATTGCAGCCTGTTGTTGGAGCAAGACACCCCCGATGCCTTGGTTCTGGCAATTCTGTGTGGGGTGTGAACAAAAGTGCGGTAAACCTCATGCCGCCTCAGCGGTGTTTCGCCAATAATGCTTCCATTGCTGGTTTCCCCGCATGACCCTCAACGCCAACATATCCGCCGCATTATCACTTTTCCACCATGCCCCCGATTTTTTTAAGCGTTGCTGGATGATGTAACGGTGTGCACTTTCTATTTCGCCCGACCCCACGGGCAATCCGAGGGATTTTGCTGTCGGGTAATCCAGTTGCTCAATGCGGTTGCTCAGGTAACGGTGACAAGCTCGTACTGGGGCGTTACTGTCTTCTACCGTTTCTGCTTCGAGGAAAGGTTTCAGTGTGTCGATGACCGCTTGAGCTTGACCATCCTGTAGGGCTTTTTTCTGTTTGGCAAACCATTTATCCTTGTCCTTGAGGCATGAACAGCTTGCGGATGCTGCTGATAGGTATTCACAAACATGATAAAAATCAATCAGGTAATGTCCTTGTGTGCCAAATTGTTCATCCACTTGACGGTTGATCCAGCTTGCCCCATCACCCACCGCATGGAGGAACGTGCTTTTTCCAAATCCAGCACGGCAGGCGGTGTCGAATAAGATTTTTCCAGCATCTTCTACCGTGCCACCGAATATTGCGCCAAACGTTGGCGTAGCACTGCCTTTGGCGTGGGCAAGACACAGGCGGGCTTCTTTCCAGCTTTCCTTTTTGCCTTTGCGCTTGTCGGGGGCTGTTTCGTCAATCTCGACGATGGGGATCATGCTGCCGTCCATTTCGGCAATGACATAGGCTTTTCCCAACGTGCTTGGATAGTCTTTTATCAACACTTGGGATTCATGGATGCGTTTGGCGTGACCTTCGGTGATGTGTCGGATGCTGCTGGATGCCAGCCGTATCCCGTAATGTTCTTCTAATTTATCAGGCACTTGAGCAAATGAACAGTCCGCCCCAAAGTCCGTCACCGCCCGTTGCAGCGGGAGCGAACAGCCTCGGCAAACAACCTCGGCACTCTGGCTAAAGGGGCGGACACGCTTGCCGGGAATCCGGTAGACCGGTTCGCTTATGTGGATTTTTCCGTAGGTCGTGTGCCAATGACAGTTTTTTTTCCACTCTTTACATACTTCCCAATGCCTTCTTCACAGGCTGGGGCTGTGCATTTTTCTACACGTTTGTTTGCCCATGCAGTGATCGCATCATTTCCCATTTGGCGCAGTTCTTCTATCACCCGCTGTTCGGCGTCTGCTGCTTTGATAATGTCATCACCGGCATTTTCAACCACCTCGATTAGCCCTTCCATCCGAGCTTTTAATGCGGGGTTGCGGTTCAAGGCTTCTAAAAGTTTTTGGTCGCGGGAGCTAACTGTCAACATGGGAAAGTCCTTTTTCTCTGGTTTTAGGGGATGCCATCTTAGTCTACAGGACACCGCACTTTTGTTCACACCCTTCTGTGTGATTTCAAGGGGAAACCTACACAGGATATGGTAAACTACATCGTATTGCGCCTACGTGAACTCATGGGCGAAGACGAACGTGGTTTCCGTAACTATTTCGAGATGCTCGAAACCCTCGCCGAAAACCGTGACCTGCAACCCAACATCAAAGAGGCTGAACAAATGTTGACACAAGTGGATGTAACTAAATTTGCCTCCTATAGCTGGGGCATGAGGGATGGTATCGAAAAGGGTATCGAAAAGGGCATCGAACAAGGCCGCAAAGAAGGTGAGTACAAAAAAGCCCAAGAAATCGCCCGTAGTTTGCTGCAACTGGGCGTAATCCCCGAAGCTGATATTGCCCGTATTGCAGGCTTGCCACTGGAAGAAGTCCAGAAACTACGAATTCAGCACTAGGCAAACTGGGGTTAAATTCGATTCATTGCATAAACCTGTTTGTATTTTATGTCTATTGTAAATAGAATTTACTTATTGAAATTCTTCTAAAAATACACCAGCAGGCTTGCTCATGCAGAATAATAATAATCGCCCCGCACGGGTCAAAGCCGCCTTGTGGCTGGCTGTTTGCGCACTCTCCTTCTTCATGACCCCCTCCCACGCGGCGGACGCTGACCTGTTGGTGGTCAAACAAATGAGCACCACGGCACCTGCTGCGGGCGAAACCTTCACCTACACCATCCGCTACCGTTGCGCGAGCATGTCCGAGTTGTATTGTGCTGCGCCGACCATTACCGACACGATTCCCGCACCGCTGAAAATCGTCAGTTATACCCCGATGGGCGGCAGTGTCGCCGCTGCTACGCTGGTGGGCAAAACCTTGACCTGGCAGTTGGCAACGCCGCCCGATAGCTTGCCGGAAGGTGTTCCCGCTGACGGCTTGGCGGCTGGTTCGACCGGCATGATCAAGGTGCAACTGAAATTTCCCACCTGTGGCGTTAACGCGCCGCCTGCAACGGTGCTGGGCGTTACTGTTCCCGCTGGCATTGATGCGGCTTGCCCGACACCACCGCCTGCACCCAGCCCCGGTTTTGCCAAAACAGGCAGCGCCGCCTTTGTGCAACCGGGTGGGCTGGAACGTTGGAGCGTCAGCCTGCCGACCAGCACGACCGCTTACACCGTGACGGAAAATGTTCCCGCCGGAATGCAGGTTTACAGTGCGACTGCCAGCAATACGCCCAAGGTGATGGGCAACCCAGAAGTGGATTGCACCGATGATGGGGTGGATGATTTCCACACGTCAGGTTGCCCAACGACGTTGCTGCCTTCGGGTTTGACGGTTAGCAGCATCAAACGTTTGCGTTGGTCGGTGCCTGCCAATATTGCCGCGCAAAAGCTGGATTTAGCCTTTGTAGTTGATGGCGATTACGTCGGCGATGGTATCCGCAACTGTGTGGAGTCATCGCAGCATGGCACGAGTTGTGCGCCGTTAATTCCGGTATTGGGGCAGGGCGAACCTATTTTGAGTATCAGCAAAATTACCCCAACGGGTGGGAAAGTGTCGGCTGATGGTTTAACCATTACGTACTCTGTACCTTCATGGAAACCGATGATTGCGCCTGCCCCTAGCAGCAACGACCACGTATATCGCGTGTCGCTGGGGGTGGATGAGCTTTCCGGTACAGGCACGCAATACCCGATTTTGGAAGATGTATTGCCCGCCGCTCTCGACTACGCGACTGGGCAGGGTGGTAACTGGTGGCGAGTTTCTGTGCCGAGCAATAGCGTGGCGACCAACCAAACCGCCTGCCAAATCCCGCAATTCAGCCGCACGTTGCAAGCCGATGGGCGCGTGAAGTTACGTTGGGAATTTCCCGGTTGCCAGTTGCCTGTCAGTCAGTCTGATCTTGGCATTGCGGTGTATTTTAGCGCACGGATTCACCCCGGTATCAGTGTCGGCACGCAGATTACCAATGTGGCGCAATTTTCCACGGGCGACCATCCGCTGGTGACGTGCGTGAATGGCGCGGATGCGGGCAAGACAGGGCGGGTGTTGTGCCGTTCCGCCAACGCTAATTTCGATGTGCCGGAATTGACCACGCTCGACAGCGTGAAATGGGTGAAGGGCGAACTGGATAGCGGGTTCAGCCGTACCCCAAACACGGGCAAAACCGGCTTGAGCGGGGCGGGGACGTATGTGCTGGAAATCCGCAATACGGGCAATGTGACCGATACGCAACTGGAGGTGCAGGATGTGTTGCCTGCGCTGGGTGATACTGCGCTGGTCACAGGAGGTGCGCGGCAATCGCAATGGAGCATGGAATTGGCGGGTGAGATTGCTTTGCAGCGGGTGGCGGTGGATGGCAGTGTGACCGCTGTGCCTGCGGGTGAAGTGCAAGATACCAGCAGTGGTAGGCAATCCTTTCAGTTCACGTGGTTGCCAGCGGGTGGATTATTGCCGGGGGAAAAGTTGCGGATTATAGCACCCGTGCGGCAGTTGGCGGGTGAGGCAATGCCCGCGAATCTGAGCGTGGCGTGGAACAGTTTTGCCTACACCGCGAGTTATTACGACACGACGACTAAGGCTACCGAAACGCTGCTGACGACCGAGCCGCCGAAAGTGGGTTTAGTGATGGTGGATACGGCGGCAGTGGCGGGTTTGGGGGATTACGTGTGGTTTGACCGCAATGGCGATGGGCAGCAGGATGCAGGCGAGCCGCCGTTGGAAGGGGTGACGGTGCGCGTGTATGACGGCACAACTTTGGTGGCAGAAACGCTGACCGATGCAGTGGGGCATTACGCTTTCTGGGGTTTGCTGCCTAACCATGCCTATAGCGTGAAGCTGGATAAGGCAGAGGATTATTTGGCAGGCAATCCGCTGGGTGGAATGCAGCCAAAGGGGATTGAGGCGGCGAGTACCGGCGCGGCGGGCAGTTTTGCGGCGGATTATGACTTCGGGTTTACATTGCCAGCCGCGTTGGGCGATAAGGTGTGGTTTGACGTGAATGGCGATGGGGCGCAAGACAGCAGGTAAAACGCGGTGAGGCGGTGGTTTACACGCTGACGGTGAGTAATACGGGGGCGGATGATGCGTCGGGTGTGCAAGTGCGCGATGTGTTGCCGGAGTCCTTGCAGTTTCAACGGGCTAGTCCGGTGGGGGAATACGATGCGCTGACGGGGGTGTGGAATGTGGGGTGGTTGGCGGCGAAGGATAATCGGCAGTTACAGATTATGGCAAAGGTGCGCTGAGATAAGAATTACGACAGATGTTCTCCTGTTTTTGTGTAGCCGCCTGTCGAATATCTGCAACCGTTTCACACTTATTTTATTGTTAGTGCATACTGACTATTGACAGCATGGATAATAGTGGTTATGATCGCCGCCTCTTGGCTACATAGCTCAGTTGGTTAGAGCACATCACTCATAATGATGGGGTCCCTAGTTCGAATCTAGGTGTAGCCACCAACAAATTCAAAGGGTTGCATCTTAACGGGTGCAGCCCTTTTTCGTTTTGGTAATTTTTTCGGCTTTCATAAACCCCACACATGGATCCTGACCACCTCTGAAAATAATTTTCAGAAAGATTAGCTCACAGCCCACCGGACATCATTAGCAAGCCAAAAAACGGTGCAAGTACAATTCCACCCAGCACAGCAGTCACGCCATCCGCAGCCAGCGTTAGCGGCGTCAGGGCAATTTTCGCAGCAGTATCCGCCACACCATCAGGCGCAACAATGGTCAATTCATACGGCTGGCGGAAGAATGCGGTTTGCGGCACTTTCACGCTGCCTGCCAAATAGCGCGTTCCCTGAATATTCGCACTGTATGCCAAGGTATTCCCCTGTTGGCTGAAACCGCGTTGGGTGAGGAATTGGTGTTCATCTACCGTGAGTTTCCCTACATCCGCTTGCAAGGTGTAGCTGCCGCTGACACTTTGCCCTGCATTGACGGTGAATTTGCCGAATGTCGGGGTGAGTTTGGTACGTCCGTTCCATTGCAAGACGGATCTCAGCGGCTCATTCAGCGGGAAGATGAAGTGGTGTTGTTCACCAGCAACTACTAGCGTGGCTTTATCGGGGGTGATGAGGAAACTGTTGATTTTTTCAGTGCTGGTGTTTTTGCTGGAATGCAAAGCGTTCGTTGCACAACCGAACGAAGCAACACTCAAAAGAGCAATGAGTATGTAGCGAAGTAAGTGGCGCATGATCTTCCTCCTTATATTGTTAACAGTGGGAAGATCATGCACCAAACCTGACGAACCGAATAGCTTAGGGTAGGGAAGTTGCAGATAACGCGACGTTAGGGTGTGCTATTCAACACCCGCTCCACCAACAATTCCCCTGACTCTCCTGAAACTTCATTACCGCATCGTACTTAGGTGCACTGCTACGCGGTTGATTCAGACTTTCCTTAAGCCCGAAACTGCCGTATTGACTGAAGGTGTGTGGCACGCTAAATAGCATAAAGGTTTGCCCACCGGCAGCTTTCCAAGCTTCCAACAGGCGCTGGTAACGTTCGCCCATGCGTGGGTCGCGGTTGGCGGCATGGAGTAAATCAATCATGTTTTGCCTGCGGTCGGTAGCGATTTCGCCGCCAATGGTCAGGTGTTGCCCGCCTTCGTAAGCGTATAAGGCTTTGCCATACTTTTGGGCGACTGCTGCTTGCTTGGCGAACTGGTTCTTGAGACCTTCAATACCGAAAGGATCGCTGGGGTTATCAATCGCGGCAAAAATATCATCGACAGAGGTAGCATTCACCAGCGGTTTGGGGATTTTGTTACTATCATTGCAGGCAGGCAGTTTGGCATCGTCATTGCGCCAACAAGCATAGAAATAGCCACCTGTCGCAATCGCATCCACATATTGGCGCGTATCGCTGTAGGCCAGCATTCGTTCGGTACGGTTGGCGTCATTCTGGTATGTCCCCAATAGGCGGATCAGACGTTGCGTGCCGCCAAATTCATCTTCCCAAATCTGAAAGACTTTGCTGGCTTGTTTTGCGTAGAAATTAGCACCGCGCCAGGCATCGGTAGGGCTACCCAGTTCTTCGCCTTTTTTGAGCACGTAACGATACGCCCAGAAAATACCATTCCAGGTTTCATTGCTGTACTCGACATGGGCTTTTAAACCCGGTTTGAGGTGTGCTTCAACGTAGCGGGCAAATTCCCTGATGTAGGTTTCAGAAGCATTATGAGGGATGTTAAACCACGGGTGCGCGTTTAACTGGTTTGCCAGTTCGACTTGTACTTCAATAGGCACACCACGCCCGTAACGTTCCAGACGCGCGATATTGCCGGATGCGCCCCATACCGCATCCGCGAGTTTGCTACGCTGATCCCAGCGGAATTCTTGCACCAAACAGGTTTGGTCAAAGATCAGATTGCCATCGGCATCGCGGATGAAACTGTTGGTTTTGCCGGGTTCGGTTTGCGCACAGGTGAGGTAGCTTGGGCTGGCTTCCATCAGATTCATCATGCGCACCACGCGGAAGTCTTTGAGGAAGTTTAAGTAGCTGGGGTTGAAGACAATGGCATTACGGTCAGTGCGCAAAGTGTCTTCAAAGCTGCGGTACTGACCTGCTGGGCAATTAGCCGCGCTGTCTACTCGCGTGAACGGTTTGCCTTCGCAAATACCACCGGGCATGACAATGCGGATATTTTTGACAGTGCCACTGACAATTTTTACACCGATACGGTTATTGGTGGGGACACTATCCAGTTTGACGGGTAGGGTAATGTCGATTTCATCACGCCCCGGTGTGTTGCTCACCATTTTGGCGTAGCCAGAATATTCCAGCTTGCCATTGCCTTCGTACAACACGGTGTAACGTCCATTGGGAACTTGACCTTGCACGGCACTATCCAGCAGGAAGGTGCGGATAATGCAAGTAGTGCTGGGTGGTGTAGTCGCCCAGCCGTTTTCATCATAAACCACGTCTTTACAGGAATATTCACGCAAAGGACGGGCAACCCGAAAAATGTCGGCAAAAGGTATGGGGGACGAAATGCTGTTTTGTTCAGCTTGTGGTGCTTCGCTATTAATGCCCAGCGACGGTTGGAACAGGGCTGCCGGTGTTTGCCCATAGACGCTGAGTTGTTGAGCTAACACGTTTTCAAATTGATCAGGCGAAACGTTCCACGCTAAGTTCAGGCTGTTGGCGTTTGCGCCCAGTTGAATACCATTGCTGGGGTTACGGTCGCTGTCGAGGCTGAGGAAAAAACGTTCCAGATTTTTACGCACATGGTAGGTGCAGGCACTAAGGTCTGCATTGCCACTGCACAGTGCCGCTGCCATATCGTGTTGCGTTAAGCTGGTTTTGCCGATTACTGACAGTTGCGTGTTGCTGCCTAAGTGAAGCAGTAGGTTGCTAGAGGGAGCGGTGAAACTGCCATCTGCACCACTCACATTGCCAGCACTGAGGTATTGCAAACCACTGATGGGCGTTTCGGCATTGCTGCGGGTCGGGTCAAGCAGTAACAAACGCCCGTTATTACTGGAAGACGGGGGAGGGTTACTGGTTTCACCCCCGCCACCGCAACTGTTCAGTAACAGCGATAACGCTGCCACCATTATTATTTTAGTCTGCATATTGTTGTAGCCCTTATATTCATTAGTCGACTAAAAACCGAAGATGCCGTTGGCGTTAACGGTGCGAGTCGGGCAATTACCCCGGAACATTTCCCATTCATCACAACGTTTACCACTGGGTAATACACAATCCGCACGTTCGCCTTCTGGGGTTTGGCGAATGTCTAGTTTGCCGTGGTTCTGAAGGCAATTGAGTGATGCGGGGCTGGCTGCACGTACTGCATGAGGTGCAGCGTTTAGAGGAGGAGGCGTACTGCCACAAGCACTGAGTGTTGTTACCACGATGCTAATGAAAAAGCCTAATCTCAAACTCATGATAGTTCCTTTGTTACGTTAACTGGCGCAACGGATGCATAGCGTTGCATAAGGCAGTGCATCCAATCTCGCCGCACTGATCGGCTCACCACACTTGGCACACATGCCGTATTCACCACTGTCAATGCGTTTTAGAGCACTGCGCACTTGCTTCAGTTCCAGTTGGGTTTCTTCTTTTAAATTACGCAGCACATCTTCATTTTCACGTTCGGTGATTTGTTCAGCAGAATCGGCACTGTGTTCGCTGCTAAGGTCATGGCTGACGTTATCAATGCGTGAGACAAGCACTTTTTCCAGTTCTTTTAGATGCTTATGCTTTTCTTCATACATGTTTTCTGTTCTCATTAAGGCTTAAAGGAATGATGATAACGCATTGTCGGGTTTCCGGCATGATGTAGTGCAAAAGAGGGATTAATAAATGCGCAAGCTGGTAGTATTAACAAGTGTATTCATGTTGGCAAGTTGTTCAGGCGGGCATGGGCTGGATTCTCCCATCAAAACCTGTAAAGCCGTTACTAGTGTGTTAGCGGGTGATAAAAGTGTGGTTTGGCATGGCGAAAAACAAACCGAACAAACCGGTGTACAACTGCAAGTGACGCTGGACTTTGCGTTAGTGGGGCAGGCAGACGGCGAGATTTCCCAGGCAGTGTGTATCTATGGCCTCAGCAGCCCTGATATGGATTACCGCAATGCCATGGGGGAATATGCCAATACGCCCACCGCGATGATGATTAATGGCATATCAATTCCTGACAGTGATTTGGTGCAAGCCGTCAATCGTGCCACGGCAGATACCGCTCAGGGTATTGGTCAGGAAGCACTGGATAAAATCAACGGGAAATCAGGATACTAGCCTTTAAGCCGGGGTGATTATCCTGCAATTGCACGCTTGCACCATGCAATTCAGCTACTGCTTTCACCAGACTTAACCCCAGCCCGTTACCGGGGGTGCTGCGGGCATTATCGAGACGGGTAAAGCGTTTGAAGACTTGTTCACGCTGTGTTTCGGGAATGCCCGGCCCATTATCCGCCACGCTAATGCATATCTGCTTGGGCTGCTGCGTGGCTTCCAAGCGGATAGCCCCGCTTGGGGGGGTATATTTCACGGCATTGTCCAGTAAGTTGGTAATGGCTTGAGCGATTAATTGGCGGTTGCCATGCAGATGCAAACCCGCCTCCGCTTGATAGGTTAGGGTGAGATTTTGTTCTTCAGCAACCGCCGTATACAGGTCAGCTAATTCTTCAATCAACAGGGTTAAGTCGATGTCTGCCCAATCCTGACGTTGCCTGCTGGATTCTATTTGCGCAATGCTGAGCAGGGCGTTGAAGGTTTTGATGAGTTCATCGACTTCTACAATCGTGTCTTGGATCAGTTGTGGGTAATCGGTGTGTGCAGTGGGGTGATACTGGCTGGTTTCCAGACGATTGCGTAAGCGATTAAGTGGGTTGCGCAGGTCGTGGGCTAGGTTATCGGTCACGTCGCGCATACTTTGCATCAGGTGTTCGATACGTGCCAGCATGGTATTGAGTACCCGGCTGAGGCTATCAAATTCGTCGTTGCGCCCTGTAACGGGCATTCGGCGAGCTAAGTCGCCGCTCATAATGTCATTGGCAGTACGCCCCACCGCATTGATACGCCGTTGCACGTTATGCCCCATGAAAATCCCCCCCGCTAAGGCTAACGCGACAATAATGCCAATGGCTCCCAGCACGGTTTGGAATAAGCGATCTTGCAGGGTGTGCTGTTCTTTTAGGTCTGTGACGACTAACAATTGATAGCCACCGGGCAAAATGGTGAGCATCATGCGGGCGGGTTCAGTATGGTCTTTTTTTCCGGTAATAATGCTGAGCGGTAAACTGGCAACAATTTGTTTGGGGTTTTGCGTGAAGCTGTCAAACTGAAGGTCACGGGTCAAATCTTGCTGACTGCGGTGAATCAGGCGCGAAATCAGAAAGCGCGAGCCGTTTTCACTGTTACGCATACTAATAGCGCCGGTTAAGCCTTCGACCGCAAGACTGCGGTAAAGGTTAAGCAGGGCATCGGTTTCCAGTTGTAAGCGGGCATCGGTTTGCTGTTCCATTTGCCCTTTCGCCATCCAGTAAATAAAACCCAATGCACCTGCCGCTACGGTACTAAAAAGTAGCGCATACACCAGTGAGAGCCGAAAAACAGAGGTATTAAGCAGTTTGCGGGTCATGCAATAAATACCCAGCGCCTCGGATAGTGTGCAGCAATGGCGGGTCAAAATCTTTGTCAATCTTGCCACGCAAACGGCTAATGTGCACGTCGATCACGTTAGTTTGCGGGTCGAAATGGTAATCCCACACCTTCTCCAGCAACATGGTGCGGGTGACAACTTGTCCTGCGTGGCGCATTAAGTATTCGAGCAAGTTGAATTCGCGAGGTTGCAGGGGAATGACCGTCCCACTGCGGGTTACGCGGCGTTTCAGCAAATCCATTTCCAAATCACGCACTTTGAGGACGGTGTATTCTTGTGCAGGTTGGGTACGGCGCAACAGCGCTTGTAAACGCGCCAGTAATTCACTGAAAGCGTAAGGTTTGACCAGATAATCGTCCCCACCGGCACGTAAGCCTTCCACCCGATTATCCACATCGCCCAAGGCGCTAAGAATCAGCACCGGTGTTTGCATCCCCTGAGCGCGTAGGGTTTGGATCAAGGATAAGCCATCGCGTTTGGGCAACATACGGTCGACAATCAACACATCGTAATGGCCTTGCAGGGCAAGGTGCAAACCATCCTCGCCATCAGCAGCATGGTCAACAATATAGCCACTTTCCATCAAGCCTTTCTGGATGAAACTGGCGGTTTGGCGGTCATCTTCAACGATTAGGATATTCATGATGCAAAGGATAAAACACTTGCCGCTGCTTGTGCGATGAACATCTTGTAATGTTCAGCTATCATGCAGCAGCCTGCATGTCTAATTCCGCTGTCTCCAGTGCTGCGCCAATCGCATCTTCCACCCGTTCCAGCCACACAAAATTAAGTTGTTTGCGGGCATTTTCCGGCACATCTTCCAGATCTTTACGGTTACGTGCAGGTAACATCACGGTATGAATCCCTGCTCGTAAGGCAGCAAGGCATTTTTCCTTTACCCCGCCAATCGGTAACACCAAACCACGTAAGCTGATTTCACCCGTCATGGCTACATCACTGCGTACCTTGCGCTCACTCAGCAAAGACACCAGTGAGGTGAAAATCGACACCCCAGCACTAGGGCCATCTTTGGGGATTGCACCTGCCGGAACGTGCAGGTGAATGTCGTGTTTCTCAAACACTTGCGGGTCAACGCCGAAACGCCTTGCCTGCGATTTAATCAGGCTGAGCGCAGCTTGTGCACTTTCCTTCATCACATCACCCAATTGTCCGGTAATGATCAGCTTGCCATTGCCCGGCATTTTGGTGGTTTCGATGAATAGAATATCGCCGCCCACAGGTGTCCATGCTAATCCCGTGGCAACGCCAGGGACGCTGGTACGCATGGCTACCTCGCTCTCAAAACGTTGCGCCCCAAGAATATCGGGCAATTCTGCGGGGGTAATCGCCACGCGCTCGGTCTTGCCTTCGGCAATCTGAATCGCCGCATTGCGCATGACGGCGGCAAGTTCACGTTCCAGATTGCGGCAACCCGCTTCACGGGTGTAGTCGGCAACAATGCTGCGTAAAGCGGCTTCATTGACATGCACTTGCTCCGGTTTTAAACCGTGTGCCTCAAGCTGGCGGGACAACAAATAGCGTTTGGCTATTTCCACTTTTTCGTCTTCGGTGTAGCCGGGTAGGCTGATCACTTCCATGCGGTCACGTAATGGTCCCGGAATAGCGTCCAGCACGTTGGCAGTAGCAATAAATACCACTTTGCTCAAGTCAAACGGCAACGCTAAATAGTTGTCACGGAAGGTTTCATTTTGTGCTGGGTCAAGCACTTCGAGCAATGCCGCTGCGGGGTCACCGTGATAACCGCCGCCGCCGAGCTTGTCGATTTCATCGAGCATGAACACGGGGTTACGGTGTTTGGCTTTACGCAATTCCTGAATCACATTGCCGGGAAGTGCACCCATGTAAGTACGTCGATGTCCCCGAATTTCGGCTTCGTCATGTACCCCGCCAAGGCTGGTGCGGACAAAGGGTAAGCCTAGGGAGCGTGCAATGCTTTTGCCTAAGGAGGTTTTGCCAACACCGGGAGGCCCTACAAAACACAGAATCGGGCTGCGGCCTTGCGGGTTGAGTTTACGTACCGCGAGGTATTCGAGGATACGTTTTTTGATTTTCTCTAAGCCGTAATGGTCTTCGTCGAGTACTTCACGGGCTTTGGCAATGTCGATGTTTTCGGTGGCGAGCACGTTCCAAGGCAGGTTAGTGAGCCAGTCGAGGTAGGTACGAATCATTGAATATTCACCGGAAGCTTCTGGCATTTTTTGCAGACGCTTGAGTTCCTTACGCGCTTGTTCAGCGGCTTCATCAGACATATTCGCGTCGGCAATAGCCTGTTTCAGTTCGTCGATTTCGGCTTGGTTGCTGTCGTCATCGTCTTCGCCCAACTCCTTTTTGATGGCTTTGAGGCGTTCGCGCAGCATGAATTCACGCTGACGGGCATCCATCGACTGTTGGGTTTGTTGGTCGATTTCGCGGGTAAGTTTCAGCACTTCGAGCTGGTGACGCACATGCTCGGCAACTTTGTCGAGGCGTTCGCGCAAAGCAGTGGTTTCGAGAATCGCTTGCTTTTCCTGCGGGCTGATGTCAAGGAAATTGCTGATTAAGTCTGCCAAGGCACCCGCGTATTCGATGCTTTGGATAGCACTCACGACTTCAGGCGGTGCTTGCGGCAACAATTGTACTGTTTCGATGGCTTTTTCTTGCAAATGGCGCATCCGGGCTTTGATGTCAGCGTCATCGGTTTCGACTTCGGGAATAATCTCGACGTTTGCTTCTAGATACGGCTGATCTTGCACGTAATTCACGATGCGGAAGCGTTCTTCGCCTTGCACGACCAAATGGTGTGTGCCACTGGAAGTGGTGACATACCGCAAGATGTTGGCAATTGTGCCCATGCTGTGCAAATGATGGCCTTCAGGAGTGTTGGTTTCGGCTTGTTTTTGCAACACTAAACCGATTTTACGCCCACTTTTCACGGCTTCTTGGGCAGCAGCGAGTGACTGTTCGCGCCCGATGGTGATGGGAATCGCCATGCCGGGGAACAGTACCACGTCACGCATGGGGATTAGGATAAGAGATTCGTTCATTCTGTTACCTCGGTTGGGATTAAACCCAGTAAATATATCAAGTATCACTGTTGTATAAGATTGTGATGGCTTGCGTTATTTCAAGAGGAGGTGTTCAGCGTGTTGACGAATCGGCTCAAGTGAATTCCGGTTATTTGGCAAGCCTTATACTAGAGTAAGACAATGTATGTATCACCCAATGACAAGGATTCCAATATGAAAGTCAGCATCATCGGCGGCACGGGTTTCGTCGGTACTTACCTCATTGACGCTTTACTGCAAACAGGACATACGCCGCGCGTGTTAGTGCGTGCGGGCAGCGAGAGCAAGCTCGCAGCCCCCAGTCAATGTGAAATCGTTTCCGGTGACATCAGTGACACCACAGCACTCGATCGTTGTCTGCAAGGCACGGATGCAGTGATTTATCTCATTGGTATCCTGCGCGAATTTCCCGCTAAAGGAATTACTTACGAGGAAAGCCAATTTAAGGGTGTGGAGCGCACGGTTGCTGCGGCACAACGCCAAGGCGTGAAACATTTCATTTTAATGAGTGCCAATGGCGTGAAAGCGGGCGGCACGCAATACCAAGACACCAAGTTTCGCGCCGAAGAATGTGTGAAAGCATCTGGTTTGCAGTGGACAATCTTTCGCCCCTCTGTCATTTTCGGCGACCCGCGTGGTAAGGCAGAATTTTGTACTCAATTGCAAAAAGAACTGGTATTACCACCGATCCCCGCACCGCTGTTCTTTGGCGGCGTCAGTATTTTGCAAGCCGGTGAATTTCAGATGCAGCCAGTGCATGTCACCGATGTGGCGCAAGCATTCGCGGGAGCATTGGATAATTCGTCAGCACTTGGCAAAACCTTCACATTGTGCGGTACGGATGCAGTGAGTTGGAAAACCATTATTCAAACGTTGGCACAGGCGTCAGGGCGTAAGCGCAAACTTGCTGTGCCAGCCCCAGCAGAAATTCTCAAAGTGGTGGCGGGCTTATTGGATAAGCAAGCATGGTTTCCGATTACCCGTGATCAGATTGTGATGTTGTTGGAAGGCAATACGTGTAGCGATATGTCGGCTTGGCAACTCTTCGGTATTCAGCCCAAGCGCTTTGCATTGGAAAATTTAGCTTACTTGAATACAAAAGGTTGAGTATGAAACTACCGGGTTTAATGTCGAACGCTACCTTGGTAAATGGTATGAAATTGCCCGTTTGGATCATTCCTTCGAGCGAGGTCTGGAACAAGTGACAGCGGAATACAGCCAGCGTGATGACGGGGATATTGATTTTGGTGAAGCAAAACTAACTGTGAATACAGCCGTTTAGCTTTGTTCTAACGCCTTAATTCTTGCTTTGGCAGCCTCCAGTTCTTGCTGGAGGGTGACCAGATCAGTGACATCTTTTTGTACCCCGATGTAGTAAGTCACGCCTTCTTCTGTATCGAAGTAGGGGGTGATCGTCAGGTCATTCCAAAACAAGCTACCGTCTTTACGGTAATTACGCAATACCACCCGCACAGGTTGGTCATTCTCAATTGCTTCACGGATGTTGGCTAAGCCTGCTTGCTCACGTTCGCCGTTTTGTAAAAAACGGCAATCACGGTATAAACATTCCTCGGATGAATAGCCCGTTAATTCTTCAAAAGCACGGTTGACGTACAGCAAAATCGTATCACTGCCTTCGCGCTCAGCAATGGTGATGCCGTGTTCGGCATGGTCGATTAATGCCAATAATAAATCGGGGCGAATGGGGAACTCTTGTTCGTTACGCATGGGAGTATCCTGCATGGTTTATAGCAGATCATTATAAAGGGCTGGAGCAGTGGCTACCAGTAGTAGGCTTATTCCTGAAAAACTGCTTGCCCTATTTAACATCCTACTAAATGTCAAGTCCCGATAGCACATATATTTGTCGTTGCTTTGCGCTAAGCGGCTAACGGGCGCAAGTGGGCAGCGTAGCGTATTGCGCAAATAAGCCGCCCACATCCACCCGCGCCCGCAATTTCGCTGCTAGTAAATACAGCCCGCCCAGCTTGCGATGCAAAAATAACGCATCCGCAGGCGGGGTATGCCAGTAATCCTGCTCCATGCTCAACGCCATGCCTGCGTCACGAATTCGGCTGGCAAGATTTGAGGTGCCGAAATCATACGCGCCTTGCCAGCGCAACGGTTCGCAGGCTTGGGCAAATAAATCCAGCACAGCGGCGCGTTGTTCGGGTTTGATGTATGCCTGAAAGAAACCGATTTGCGCCGCGCCCGCATCCATCATGGCACGATCCTGTTGAACCGCGCCTTGCATCACTTGCTGATAACCTTCGGCAATCGTCGCGGGGTATTCACGCGTTGCGCCAAAGTCGAGCAAAATCAATTGCTGCGCGTCACGGTCGTAACGGTAATTGGCAAAGTTCGGGTCAGTTTGCACCAACCGGAACTGGAAAATTTCGCGGAATAACAAGCCCATCAGCAAGCTCACCACGCGGTCACGTTCTTCCTGTGGCGCATGGATCAGCGATTCAATCGGCACGCCGCCAATATGCGTCATGGCTAGAATATTCACGGTGGTGAAATCGTCGTGCACGGCGGTGAGGGTAAATTCAGGGCTATCCGCCAGCAAGGTTTGGTAACGTTGCATGTACGCGGCTTCCTGCAAATAATCCGCTTCTTGATGCAATTGCTGCTTGGCTTCTTCGAGCAGTGGTTGATAGTCGATGCCTTTGGGGATCAGTCCCGAAATGCGCAATAACGCCGCGACATTATCCACGTCACTGCTGATGCTTTCGCGCACGCCGGGGTACTGGATTTTCAGCGCGAGATGCCGCCCGTCTTTGGTATGCGCCGAATGCACTTGCCCAATCGACGCTGCTGCTAAGGGTTGGAACGAAAATTGTTGGAAGCGAGCGTTCCAGCCTTTGCCCCAGTTGTCATCCAGCACTTTTGCCAATTGGCTCAAGGGCATGGGTTTGGCATCAGAACGCAGCCGCGAGAGGATGTCGGTGAGTTCGGCGGGCAACATATCCCCTGCGTCCATCGATAGCAGTTGCCCGACTTTCATCGCTGCCCCACGTAGCCGTGCCAGTTCGTCGGCAACACGCTTGGCATTGGCGGGGGTTAACAGCAACTCGCTGACTTTGGGGCGATTACCTTGGGCAAGCTGCCGCGCCCCTTCGGCGATCATGCCACCCGCGACACCCGTGGCGAGTGAACCGAGACGCGCCATACGGGCAAAGCGTCCGGCGGGGACGCTGGCATTGTGTTTTTCGTCGATAGTCGTCATGGCAGTTTCATTAACTCAAGGTGTTCAGGATTGATGCACAAGCGATTACCACACGTTTGACGCACCAGCGTTTTAGGCGGAATCACGCCGAAAAAGGCGATGTAACTGGCATCGTCTGCACCGACTGTACGCGGCATTCCGTCGTCCTGAATCATAATACGTCCGCGCCCACTATTGGAAATTTGTCCCTGCCACTCCCAGCATTGCGTGGTGGGGTTAACGTTGCTGAGGGATTTGAGTTGGGCTTGCAGTTTGGCTCGGTACATGGGGAGTTCCTGTCACAAGGTTTAGGGCGCGAACGGCAAACCCATGAAGTCAAAAAGTTGCCCCGAATCGCTCAATTGGCGGGTTTGCATGACGTTGAGCAAGTGGCTGGCAGTGAATTCAGGCGTTTGCAAATGGTCGGGTGGCACATTGCGTTGAAAGGGGGCGGAAAGCGCGGTCGCGGTTGTACCCGGTTGCAAGCCCACGATAATGGTGGGGCGTTTGATGCGGTTTAGTTCAATGGCGAAGTTTTTAATCAGCATATTCAGCGCGGCTTTGCTGGCGCGGTAGGAATGCCAGCCACCCAAACGGTTGTCGCTAATGCTGCCGACCCGTGCGGATAAAATACCAATGGTGGTCGGGTGTTTGGGGTTGAGCGTTGCCAGCAAGTGTTTGACCAGTAACGCGGGGCCGACGGTGTTTAGGCTGAAAGCACGTATCAGGTGATCCGCTTCCAGATTGCGCCAGGTTTTTTCAGGCTGGGTATCATGATCGTGCAACCAGCCAGTAGCGATGAAAATCCAATCAATCTCGGCGTTGTCGGGCAAGGTTTGCAGCGCGGTAATCATGCTGGCTTCGTCGGTGAGATCGAAGCTAAGGTCTTGTGTGGCAACGTTTAACGGCAACAATGTTTCGGTGTGACGCGCCAAGCGAATCAGGTGGATGTCGGGAAATTGCGCCGCCAATTGCTGGCAAAACGCCTGCCCGATGCCGCCCGACGCACCTGCCACCAACACCTTACGCGGCGTGGCTGTCATGCTTAGTTAATGCTGCCGGTGATCGGGCAATCGGCGATGTCGTCGAAAATCTTTTTCAAGCCTGGGCTGTTTTCGCCGGTGTGCATGGGAATGTCGAGATACTCGGTTTTATTGGCTTCGGACTGGAAGTAGATTTTGAGGTCGCCATCCACAACGAACGGCGCATTTTCAATATCGGTAACATCTTCTAGGCTAATCGGGTCAAGGGTCGAAATGCGCATGGTCGAGTTCCTCCTAATGATTGTGCCCTGAGTGTCGTGATTCTGGACAAGACTTGCAATTAATCATGCTTTGTATCGGGTATTTATACAAAAGTGTGACAGCAATGATTGTTGCAGCGCTAAGTCTTAGCACTGTTCAAGCGCTTTGATACGCGCTTGAGCGGCTGCCAGTTCTTGCTGGAGGTTAACCAACGCGGTTACGTCTTTTTGCACGCCGATGTAATAGGTAATGCTTTCTTCAGCATCCAAACGCAATCTTGCTGCGGGTCGAAATCGTTGAACAGGCTGGATTGGCGGTCAAGTTGGTCGCCCAGCACGATGCACAATCTACGCATGATCTGCCCCCGTGTCACGGCTGCGGCGGCAACGTTCGGAACAGTATTTCACCTCGTCCCAGCATTTTTCCCATTTTTTGCGCCACGCGAACGGGCGTTGGCAGACGGGGCAGGTTTTGTGGGGGAGGGTGGGTTTGTGGTGTGCCATTACTGTGTTGAATCCTTAAACCGCAGGGTTACTGCTGATTATCAGTAATGTATAAGTTAGGTGCTATTATCGGGAGAGTTTACAAGGTATTTTCCAAATGAAGTTATACAAGACTGGATTTAACGACGCTGACTTGAGCCGCATAGTGGAAATGGCGTGGGAAGACCGTACCCCGTTTGAGGCAATCAACACGCTTTACGGTTTAAACGAAACGGCGGTCATTGACTTGATGCGCCAACAGATGCAGCCGTCCAGCTTTCGGATGTGGCGCAAACGCATGGCGGGGCGCACCACCAAACATTTGGGCAAGCGCGGCTTTTTGGTCGGACGATTCGTCTGCCCATCACAACGCACCCGTTAGGAATGAGATCGTGAAACAGAAAAATCCGAATCCACAAGGCAAAGGGCTAGTGCCGGTATTAGCGGCGTTAGGCAATGCCAGCAGCGGTGTGCGCATTGTGCCGAAACACTTGGAGCAGATGACGGCGGATTTGTTTACGTCGATGTTTGTGCTGGAAAGCCGTTTCAGTTTCAAGCCTGTGCGCGGGCGCAAGTATTGGTTGTATCGTTACGGTGAACGTTTTCAGCTTTCGCCGGTGTTCCCGCAACAGTGGAGTGTGCCGACGTTTGATCAGGTGATCGGCTGCTGTGAGTTGCATGATGATTTGGCGTGGACGTTGGAATTGAGCGAAGAAACCGCACGCGATGCAGCGTTTCTGGCTTACATTCGCACGCGGCGTGAAACCTTGGAGCAGGCGTTGCAAGCGAGTCCGACGCTGGAGGATGCGTTGCCGGTGTATGTGGCATCCCTGCCGTTTTATCAGCGCGTGTTTGCGTCGGCGTTGGCGAATTCGTTGGGCAAGTCGATGCACTTGTCCGGCATTGCGCAGTTGAATTATAAGCAGGCGTTTAAAGCATTGCCTGCTTATAGGTAATGCCTGCCGCTACTAATGCTTCGGGTTCTTTATTTTAGGGAGTATTGACAATGGATAAGATGGAATCACTCAATGTACTGGGTACACCACTTGAGGAATGTGGCACACAACCACTGACTGGCTTTTTCCGTGATGGTGCTTGCAATACCAGCAAGCAGGACATTGGTTCGCATACGGTATGCGCGGTGATGACACCAGCGTTTCTGGAATACAGCCGTGAACAGGGGAATGATCTGATAACCCCGCAGCCAGAATATGGCTTTGCGGGTCTGAAGCCCGGCGATCGCTGGTGTTTGTGCGCCCGCCGTTGGTTGGAGGCATTGAGAGCTGGGAAAGCACCGAGGGTGATGGTTCGTTCTACCCATCAGGCTTGTCTACAAGTATTGTCACTGGATGATCTGAAGCAACACGCTGTCGATTTGTCGTAACTACAAGGAGTTTTGCATGAAGTTGTGCAGAAAATTATCTTACGCATGGCTACTGGGTTTGGCACTGTTGTTGTCCGGCTGTGTCGGCATTCCAGACGGCATAACCCCAGTGACAGGCTTCCAAGTCGAGCGTTATTTGGGCAAGTGGTATGAAGTGGCGCGGCTGGATCATTCCTTCGAGCGCGGTTTGGAGCAGGTGACAGCGGAATACAGCCCGCGTGATGATGGCGATATTCGCGTCATGAATCGCGGTTACAACACCGCCAAGCAGCAATGGGAAGAGGCGGAAGGTCGCGCTAAATTTGTCGGCGCAAAAGATGTTGGGCAGTTGAAAGTGTCGTTCTTTGGCCCCTTCTACGGCGGTTATAATATCGTGGAACTCGACCCGAATTACCAATACGTGCTGATTGCGGGCAATGACCGCGATTACTTGTGGCTGTTGTCGCGTACCCCGCAACTGGATGCAGCGGTACAACAGTGCTTGGTGGAAAAGGCGAAAAGCCTTGGTTTTGCTACCGACAAGCTGATTTTTGTGAAGCAGTGACGCGAGAGAAAAGGAGAATTCCATGCAACCCAAACGTGCTTTGCCCAAGGTGATGTGGTGGTTAGGTTACGGTGGCTTACTGCCATTTTTTGCGCTGACGGTGGCGTTATTGCTGGGGTCTGATCTGCCGCTGTTGGAAAATGTGCGGCTGGATTGGTGGCTGGCGGCGTATGCGGCGATTATTTTGAGTTTCCTCGGTGCGGTGCATTGGGGCGTGGCGCTGGGGATGCAGGATACGCTGAATGAGCGTGACTTGGGCAAGTTGTTGCTGTTTAGCGTCGTGCCGAGTGTGTTGGCGTGGTTTGCGTTACTGCTGCCGATTCAAGTGGCGTTGTTTGTATTGGCGGGGCTGGTGGTGTTTGCTTACGTGGTGGATGCGTCACTGTTGTTTGGCAAGCTAGCGTCGGATTACGGAAAAATGCGCCTGCATCTGACGGTGATTGTGACGTTGTTACTAGCGGCGGCGGGAGTGGCAGTAGGATGAGTATCCAGCCGTCTGTCGCGTGGTTAGTGGGGGCAAGTTCCGGCATCGGGCAAGCCCTCGCGCTGGCGTTGGCAGGGGCAGGTTGGAAGGTCGCCATCAGTGCGCGGCGCATCGAGCCGTTGCAGGCCATGCAGGCGCGTAACCCCTTGCTGACACCGTATCCGCTGGACGTGACCGATGTGCAAAGTCTGCATCACGCAGCAGCGGCGATTACCCGTGAACTGGGTGACATTGAGCTGTGTGTGTTGAATGCGGGTGATTACACGCCGATGCCGCTCGCAGATTTTGACCCTGCGCTATTTCGTAAGTTGTGCGACGTGAATTATTTGGGGGTGGTGAACGGGCTGGATGCGATTTTGCCGTTGATGCTGGCGCGGGGGCGTGGGCAAATCTTGCTGACGGCGAGTATTGCGGGGTATCGCGGTTTGCCAAAATCCGCACCTTACAGTGCCAGCAAAGCGGCGGTGATTAGCTTGGCGGAATCCTTGCATCTGGAGTTGAAAGCGCGGGGCGTGTTGTTGCGGGTGATTAACCCCGGTTTTGTGCGTTCGCCGCTGACGGATAAAAATACGTTCAAGATGCCGTTTCTGATGGAAGTAGCGGAAGCGGCGCAAGCGATTATGCGTGATTTGCCGCGTCAGAATTTCGAGATTGCGTTTCCCAAACGCTTTGCGTATTTGATGAAATTGCTGCGTATCTTGCCATATTGGTTGTATTTCAAACTGACGAAGGGGGCGGCGTGATGGGGCATGTGGAGCGTTATTTGCAGACCTTTACGACCTTGCAGGCAGATGGCTTGGAGTGTTTGGCAGGAATTTTTGCGGCAGATGCGCGGTTCAAAGACCCGTTTAATGATGTGCGCGGGTTGACGGCGATTACGCGGATTTTTGCGCACATGTTTGCGACTACCCAGCATTCACGCTTTATGATTGTGGATCACGCGCTGGCGGGGGATACGCTGTTTATTCGCTGGGATTACCATTTTCAAACCTTGAAAGGCGAGCGTTGGGAAATCCCCGGTACGAGCGTGGTGCGGTTTAATGATGCGGGTTTGGCGGTGGAGCATGTGGATTATTGGGATCCGGCGGAGCATATTTACAGCAAGTTGCCGGTGTTAGGGTGGGGGGTGCGTTGGTTGCGGGGGAAGTTGTCTGCGGGGTAATATGCCGGTTCTTTCATCACGGGCAACGCATGGCATGAATATCGACACGCTGGAACAGAATTTACGCAAATTGGTGACAAATCCTGACCCTGATCAGTTTCTGTATGACTTGTTGCTGGCGTATGAGCAGCCGCGTGCGTCCATCACCCGTTTGCAAAAGGGCGATTACAACCTTGCCAAACGTGGCACTGATGTGTTGTGGAAAAAGAAAGTGTATTTCAGCCATGAGCGCCATTCGGATTTGCACGCGCTGATTGATGCTATCCAGCAAGACACCGCGATTACGCGCCACGCGCCGCGCTTTTTAATCGCGACCACTATGCAGCATTTGGTGGCAGTGGATACCAAAACGCAGGATACGCTGGATATTGAACTGGTGGATTTGCCCAAGCATTTTGATTTCTTTTTGCCCTGGGCGGGGATGGAGAAACAGCAATTCCAAAGCGAAAATCCGGCGGATGTGAAAGCAGCGGAGCGCATGGGGCGTTTGTATGATTTGATTCATGCGGATAATAAGGCGTTTGATCGCCATGCCTTGAATCTGTTTTTATCGCGCTTATTGTTTTGCTTTTTCGCGGAAGATACCGGCATTTTTAGCGATAACCAGTTTACCAATGCGGTGGGGTCGCACACGGCGGACGATGGCAGCGATTTATCGAATTATTTACACAAGCTGTTTCGGGTATTGGCGTTGCGGGAACGCGGCGAATTTCCGGCGTTTTTGCAGGCGTTTCCGTATGTGAATGGCGGCTTGTTTGAAAAGGATTATCCGGTTCCGCAATTCAGTGCCAAATCGCGCAAGCTGATTTTGGAATGCGGGGCGTTGAATTGGAAAGCGATTAATCCCGATATTTTCGGCTCGATGATTCAGGCGGTGGTGCATGATGAGCAGCGTAGCCACATGGGAATGCACTACACCTCGGTGGTGAATATCATGAAGGTGATAGAACCGCTGTTTTTGAATGAATTGGCGGAGGAATTGGGGAAGGCTGCGGGCAATGAGGGCAAGCTGGTTAAATTGCTGGATCGGTTGTATCACTTGCGGATTTTTGATCCGGCGTGCGGGTCGGGGAATTTCCTGATCATTGCGTATAAGGAATTGTGCAAGCTGGAGATTGCGATTTTCCGCGAATTGCAGGCGTTAAATACCAAGTGGAAAACCGCAAAATCCGGCATCCGTTTGACGCAATTCTACGGGATCGAATTGGACGATTTCGCGCACGAAACCGCCAAGCTCTCCCTGTGGTTGGCGGAACACCAAATGAACATGGCATTCCGCGAAGTCTTCGGCGATGCCAAGCCTACGCTGCCGTTGCAAAGCGGCGGCAACATCGTTTGCGGCAACGCCACTCGCCTCAACTGGGAAACCGTCTGCCCCAAAGACCCCGCCCACGAAACCTACATCCTCGGCAACCCCCCCTACCTCGGCTCAAGTATGCAATCTGCCGAACAAAAAGAAGATATGGCAACCGTTTTTAAAGGAATAAAAAATTATAAGAACCTAGATTATATTGCCTGTTGGTTTTTATTGGCATCTAAATTTATTAGCAATGCTAGTACTAGATCTGCATTTGTATCTACAAACTCTATAGTTCAAGGTGAGCAGGTTGTACTATTATGGAGTCCTGTTTTTTCTCTTGATATTGAAATATTTTTTGCACATCAATCATTTAACTGGACTAATAATGCAAAAGGCAATGCTGGTGTTACCTGTGTTATTGTCGGACTTAGAAAAACATCATTAAAACAAAAGTTCTTATTTACGAATGGGATTTGTTCCGAAGCAAATAATATAAGCCCTTATTTAATAAAAAGTAAAAATCAAATTGTATCTAAGAAAAATCTGCCTATATCAAATTTTCCTGTAATGACTTATGGCAGCAAGCCTGTTGATGGAGGATTTTTATTATTGGATGATGTTGAGAAAAATAAATTGCTTTCGCTGAATCCTGAAGTCAAGGAAATGATTAAACCATTTATGGGAGCAAGTGAATACATAAGAGGTTTAAAAAGATTTTGTTTGTGGATAACAGATGAATCACTTTCTCAAGCGAAATCTATTGAGTTCATAAGAAAAAGGATGCTTTCTGTAAGAGAAACAAGATTGAAAAGCAAAAAATCATCTACAGCCCTTTTAGCTGAAACACCTCATTTGTTTGGTGAGATACGTTACCAAAATAAAAAATCGTTAATCATTCCAAGCGTTTCATCAGAAAGAAGGGAATATATCCCCATAGGCTTTTTAGAAAAAAACGTTGTTATTTCAAATAAAGCGATGGTTTTGTATGAGCCACCAACACATATTTTTTCTATCATTTCATCAAGAATGCACATGGTTTGGGTGCGTACTGTTGGTGGACGAATGAGAGAAGATATTAGTTATTCATCAGTGCTTTGTTATAACACGTTTCCGTTTCCTGATATTTCGGCAAAGCAAAAAGAGAAGCTGGAAGATCACGTCTTCCGCGTCTTGGATGAGCGCGAAAAACACCCCGAAAAGACGATGGCGCAACTCTACGACCCCGACAAAATGCCCGCCGGTCTGCGCCAAGCCCACCAAGACATGGACATCGCCATCGAACAATGCTACCGCGCCAAACCCTTCACCAACGACGAAGAACGGCTGGAGTATTTGTTCACGTTGTATGAGGAGATGATCGCCAAGGAGAAAGCGCGGGGATGACGTATAATGACGTAGAAGAACCCCTCACCCCCTAGCCCCCTCTCCCTCAAGGGGCGAGGGGGAACAAGAAAAGAACCTTCTTAGCCCCTCGCCCCTTGAGGGACGACGCTGAAAGCGGCTGGGTGCGGGGATAAGCGGCGCAGCCGCTGAATAACAGCACAAGGAACGAAAATGAAAAGACTACCGGTTGGCATTAGCACCCTTGCTGATTTTGTCTACGACAACTACCTCTACGTGGACAAGACCCCCTATGTCCGGCAACTGGTCGAATCGGGCAAATATTTCTTTCTCTCCCGCCCGCGCCGCTTCGGCAAATCGCTGCTGGTCGATACTCTCTACCAATTATTTCAAGGCAATGAGGCATTGTTTCGCGGCTTACACATCCACCCGCATTGGGACTGGTCGGTGTCATATCCGGTCATCAACCTCAACTTTGCGTCTGGGGACTTCACCAGTCGCGCGGGGCTGGAACGGCATATCCAGCATATCCTGCGGATTAACCAAGAGCAGTTAGGCATTCAATGCCCCGATTCTGACGATATAACCAGTTGTTTTAGCGACATCATCCGCGCTGCTAAAGCCAAATACGGGCGTAATGTGGTGATACTGATTGACGAATACGACAAGCCCATTCTGGACAGTATTGAAAGTTCTACCGCAATTGCCACTGAAATGCGTAATACCTTGCGCAGCTTTTATTCGGTGATTAAAGGGCAAGATGCCAATATCCGCTTTGTTTTGCTCACGGGGGTTAGTAAATTCTCCAAAGTTTCGCTATTCAGCGGCTTGAATAACCTTAACGACATTACCATTGATGCGCGTTACAGCGCCCTGTGCGGCTACACCCAAACTGAGTTGGAACACACCTTCGCCGATTACTTGCAAGATGTCGATTTGCCCACGATGAAACGTTGGTACAACGGCTATGGTTGGCTGGGTGAGCGCGTTTACAACCCGTTTGATGTGCTGCTGTTTTTGGATAAAGGTAAAAAATACCTGCCGCATTGGTTTGAAACAGGTTCGCCCACGTTTCTGGTCGATGTGCTGAAAAAACGGCGTTTCCATTTGCCCGACCTCGAAGCGGTGCGCATGGATTACAAAAAACTGGGCGATTTTGACGTGGATCGTCTGAATATCGAGACGTTGCTGTTCCAGACCGGCTATCTGACCATCAAACAGGAGATAAACAATGGTGAAGGGCGAGCGCCGGATTACTTGCTGACTTACCCCAACCTTGAAGTGCGCTACAGCTTAATGAGCTACTTTTTGGACAATTACCTCACCGATACCTCTCACTCATTAGGTACGGTGCGCGATGCCTTGTATCAGAGTGATTTGCCCGCGTTTGAACAACATATCCGCAGCCTGTTTGCGAATATCGCTTACGAAAACTACAACAACAACCCGATTGCGCAATACGAAGGCTATTATGCGGCGGTGATCTACGCCTTTTTGTGTGCGCTGGGCATGGAAACACAGGTGGAAGTCAGCAACAATCAGGGGCGGATTGATATGGCGATTCGTTTTGTCCGCCCCGATGGTTTGCGGCAGGTTTACATCATCGAATTTAAAATGGTCAAGGGTATAGAAGGCGACGGTAGCGCGATGCAGCAAATCAAGGAAAAGGATTACGCCGCGCCGTATCGGGATGGGCAACACCAGATTATGCTGCTGGGGATGGAATTCAGCGAACAGGCGCGTAATCTGGTTGGTTTTGAGTGGGAGTCTGCAACATGAAAAAACTACCGATTGGGGTGAGCACCCTGCAAAAAATCAGGGATGATGATTGCGTTTACGTCGATAAAACCCCGTATGTGCAACAGTTAGTCGAATCCGGCACGTATTACTTTCTCTCCCGCCCGCGCCGCTTCGGCAAATCACTGCTGGTCGATACCCTCTACCAATTGTTTCAAGGCAATGAAGTGCTATTTCGCGGTCTGCACATCCACCCGCATTGGGATTGGTCGGTGTCATACCCCGTGATTGCCATCAGTTTCGGGGCGGGGGAATTAGCCAGTCGTGCGGAATTGGAACGGCGCATCCGGCATATCCTGCGGGTCAACCAAGAGCGGCTGGGTATCCAATGCCCTGATCAGGAAGACGTGACCAGTTGCTTTAGCGACCTTATCCTCGCTGCCAAAGCCAAGTACGGGCGCAACGTGGTCGTGTTGGTCGATGAATACGACAAGCCGATCCTCGACAATATTACCAACAGCGCCGTGGCGGTTGAGATGCGTAATGGCTTGCGCAACCTGTATTCGGTCATCAAGGATAACGATGCCAGTATCCGTTTCGCACTCCTCACGGGGGTTAGTAAATTCTCCAAAGTTTCGCTATTCAGCGGCTTGAATAACCTTAACGACATTACCATTGATGCGCGTTACAGCGCCCTGTGCGGCTACACCCAAACTGAGTTGGAACACACCTTCGCCGATTACTTGCAAGATGTCGATTTGCCCACGATGAAACGTTGGTACAACGGCTATGGTTGGCTGGGTGAGCGCGTTTACAACCCGTTTGATGTGCTGCTGTTTTTGGATAAAGGTAAAAAATACCTGCCGCATTGGTTTGAAACAGGTTCGCCCACGTTTCTGGTCGATGTGCTGAAAAAACGGCGTTTCCATTTGCCCGACCTCGAAGCGGTGCGCATGGATTACAAAAAACTGGGCGATTTTGACGTGGATCGTCTGAATATCGAGACGTTGCTGTTCCAGACCGGCTATCTGACCATCAAACAGGAGATAAACAATGGTGAAGGGCGAGCGCCGGATTACTTGCTGACTTACCCCAACCTTGAAGTGCGCTACAGCTTAATGAGCTACTTTTTGGACAATTACCTCACCGATACCTCTCACTCATTAGGTACGGTGCGCGATGCCTTGTATCAGAGTGATTTGCCCGCGTTTGAACAACATATCCGCAGCCTGTTTGCGAATATCGCTTACGAAAACTACAACAACAACCCGATTGCGCAATACGAAGGCTATTATGCGGCGGTGATCTACGCCTTTTTGTGTGCGCTGGGCATGGAAACACAGGTGGAAGTCAGCAACAATCAGGGGCGGATTGATATGGCGATTCGTTTTGTCCGCCCCGATGGTTTGCGGCAGGTTTACATCATCGAATTTAAAATGGTCAAGGGTATAGAAGGCGACGGTAGCGCGATGCAGCAAATCAAGGAAAAGGATTACGCCGCGCCGTATCGGGATGGGCAACACCAGATTATGCTGCTGGGGATGGAATTTAGCGAACAGGCGCGGAATTTGGTCGGGTTTGAATGGGAACAAGGGGCTTAGAAAATGAAATGTTTAATGGTACGCCAACCGTGGGCAAGTCAAATTGCCGATGGCAGCAAGACCGTGGAAATCCGCAGTTGGCACTACGCCCACCGAGGCGATTTGCTGATCGGTGCCAGTAAGAACATGGCAGGGCAACGGATGCGGGATGGCACGCTTTACCCCTCTGGTATGGCAGTCGCGCACGTCAAGCTGGTGGATTGCGTACCGTTTAATGCCAAACTACACGGCAAAGCCGCAGGCTGTGACCGCAACACCGCGCAAGATTGCGAAGATTCCGGCGATTGGGCATGGATTTTGGCGGATGCGCGTGCCATCGAACCTTTCCCCGTCAAAGGTCAGGTCAAACCGTTTGAAGTGGATTACCCACCAAGGGAAGAAAAGAAACCCCTCCCTACCGTCGCTTCCCAGCGTTCCTCTCCCACCAATCTCGTCAACGTCACCTACGCCCAAACCGGCAACAGCATCGCGCTTGACCGCATGGGAATGCGTGAAATGCAAGCCAAGGCGTTTCAGGCGCGTGACGCGCAATACCTGTTGCTGAAAGCTCCGCCAGCCTCTGGCAAATCCCGCGCCCTCATGTTTCTGGCACTGGATAAACTGTTCAATCAAGGCGTGCAAAAGGTGATTGTCGCCGTGCCGGAACGTTCCATCGGTGCCTCGTTTGCCAGCGCTCGCCTGAGCGCCCACGGGTTCTTTGCGGATTGGGAGGTGAATGACGCTTACAACCTGTGTACACCCGGTGGTGAGTCCAGCAAGGTCAAAGCTTTCGGCAAGTTTTTGGATGACACGGCGGCGACGATTTTGATTTGTACCCACGCTACCTTGCGTTTTGCCTTTGATGCGGTGGAAGAAAGCCGTTTTAACCGCGTGTTGCTGGCGATTGATGAATTTCACCATGTATCGGCGGATGCCGATAATCGCCTTGGTGAAGTGTTGCGCTCGGTGATGAGTCATACCACCGCGCATATTATCGCCATGACGGGTTCGTATTTCCGTGGGGATAGCGTGCCGGTGCTGCAAGCCGAAGATGAAGCCCGTTTCAGCAAAGTGACTTACAACTATTACGAGCAATTGAACGGTTATACCCACTTGAAAACGTTGGGGATTGGCTATCATTTTTATCAGGGGCGTTACCTGAGCGCGATTGCGCAGATTTTGGATACGGACAAGAAAACCATTTTGCACATCCCCAATGTCAACGCGGGTGAGTCGACCAAGCAAAAGCATGATGAGGTGAATTACATTCTTGATGCTATCGGTGAGGTGGAAAAGCAGGATTCCGCGACGGGGGTGTTATTCGTGCGCCGCAAAACCGATGGCAAGGTTATTAAAGTGGCGGATTTGGTGAACGATAATCCCAAAGACCGTGACAAGATCGTGGCTTACCTGCGCACTCTCAATAGCCCCGATGATATGGATCTGATCATTGCGTTGGGCATGGCGAAAGAAGGTTTCGACTGGCCTTTTTGCGAACACGCGCTGACGGTGGGTTATCGCGGTTCGTTGACCGAAATCATTCAGATTATTGGGCGTGCTACCCGCGATAGCCCGAACAAAACCCATGCGCAATTTACCAACCTGATTGCGCAGCCGGATGCAGCGGATGGCGAGGTGAAGCTGTCCGTCAATAATATGCTGAAAGCGATTACCGCCTCGCTGTTAATGGAACAAGTGCTTGCGCCTAATTTTAAATTCAAGACTAAGCACCCCGATGATACGCAAACCCCAGAAGTGGGGACTATCCACATTCGCGGTTTCAAAGAGCCGACCTCTATGCGGGTGAAAGCGATTGTTGAGTCGGACTTGAACGATTTGAAGGCGAGTATTTTGCAAGACAGTACCTTGCTGAAAGTGCTGCCCGGCGAGTTTATTGACCCGGAAGTGATTAACAAGGTGCTGATTCCACGGGTTATCCGCACCAAATACCCCGATTTGAACGATGAGCAAGTCGAGGAAGTGCGCCAACACGTCGTAGCGGATTCCGCTATCAAAAACGGTGAAATCAAGGAGGTCGGCGATAAGAAGTTTGTGCGCATGGCGGGCAAATTTGTCAATATCGAAGATTTGCACATTGACTTGATTGACCGCGTAAACCCGTTCCAGAAAGCCTTTGAAGTGTTATCCAAATCGGTGACAGCATCTTTGCTCAAAGTGATTCAGGAAACCATTGATGCGGGGCGCATTCAGATGACCGATGAAGAGGCGGTGATTTTGTACCGTGACAGAATCGGCTCATTTATGCAGCAACACGGGCGTGAACCGCATATTAATGCTTCTGATCCACTGGAAAAACGCATGGCGGAAGCGTTGGTTTACCTACGCAATAAACGCCGCCAGCACCAAGCCCAACAAGCAGCACAGGCAAATCCGGCATGATCGACTTTGATAAGGAAATGCAAGCCATTCTGCACAATGACCCTCTGGGATTGTTAGCGGTGAAGCCCAATGCCAGCAACGGGGTTTCCGCTGATGAACGTCTATTAGCGGCATTTGAGGAAATTAATACCTTCTTTGAGCAGCATGGGCGTGAACCTATCGCCAGTCGGGATATTCAAGAGCGCAAGCTATACAGCCGTTTGCAAGGGTTGCGTGATGACCCTGAAAAGGTCGTTTCCCTACAAGCTGCTGACCGTTTTGGTTTGTTGGCGGGGATTACGCTCCCTAATATGCCCACCATTGAAACGGTCGCGGATGTTTTGGATGACCCGCTGGGTTTATTAGGGGGCGTATCCGCCGAGGAAACGGCTGCGGACAGTATTTTGCAATTGCAGCATATCAGCGTAATACCCCGCGCCAGCAGTGCGTATGTTGCCAAGCGTAAGCCGTGTAACCCGGCTGAGTTTGCGGCGTATGAAGCCGAGTTTAAGCAGGTACACCGCGAATTAGCCGCAGGGAAACGCAAACTGTTGCCTTTCACGGATAAGGGCGAGCAATTGGTCGATGGCGCTTATTATGTGTTGAATGGCATTTTGCTCAAAATGGTGAGCGTCCACTTCACTTCAACAGAAAAAACGGTGAATGGCAGGCGTTACCGCAAAGACGGGCGCACGTATTGCGTGTTTGAAAACGCTACGGAATCGAACATGCTCTACCGTTCCCTAGCGAAAGCGCTGTATCAGGAGGGTTATATCGTCACCGATACCGAAGCGGAAACGCACGCCCGTTTTAGTGCGGGCTTTGCCGGAGTCAGTGAAACCGGCACACAGACTGGGGTGATTTATGTGTTGCGCTCTTTGAGTTGCAATCCGGCTATTCTGGAATTGCCTTATCTGCACAAAATTGGTTTTTCCAATCAAGCACTTACCCAGCGTCTGAAAAATGCAGTGCAAGAGCCAACCTATCTGCTGGCGGAAGTCGAGGTGCTGGCGGAGTACCAGACTTATGACCTGAATCCGCAAAAGCTGGAATGGCTCTTGCACACCCTGTTTGCCGAGGCTTGTTTGAATCTGGATATATTTGATGCGGCAGGGCAGCGGCATAGCCCACGCGAATGGTTTGTGGTGCCACTTAAGGTGATTGATCAAGCAATTCGCTTATTGCTGACGGAACAAATTGCGCATTACCAGTATGATACGACCGAGCAGCGCTTGGTGTTGCGTCAATCTACAGCCCGGTGAGTAATTGTTCCCGCAGTTTCTGCGCAATCGGCTGCTTTTCTGCTAACCAAATCCCGAAATACACTTCAGCGAATTCAGCGGATTTCACCCGCGTCATCACCTTGCCATTCAACAGCAAGCTGGTGGTTTGCGCTTTTGCGTCATAGCACATCTGGTAAATATCGCCCACCTTCACATCAGCATACGCCGCATGAAGCTGATCTAATTGTGCTTGAACTTGCGCCAAGGTTGCCGCGTCATGTTGGCGTTTCAGCACGGTTTCGGCGGCAAGCGTGAATTTGTCGGCAGTCAATTCCACCGCGTAATCCAGCTTCAAGCAGCGCGAAACCCCTGCATCCAGCACCGTAGCACGACTCGCATCAGGGCTAACCGACAATTCCGCGTCGTACACTTTGATCATGCCAAGGTAAAGTGCTTCGCCTTTGCCTGCGGTTTGCAAGCCAGCGGGAACAGCCGCCGCTACTGTCAGCGGTAAACAGCACAATGCCAGCAATAAACTTTTCCGTAACATCTCGCTACTCCTTACTTTTTCTGAAATGCAATCGTCACTTCACCCAAGGTGAAACCAAATTTGCTCATTTTCGCACGGTTCAGCAATACGCCATCGGGTTGCAAATACATCCAATCATCGAAATGCACCTGCCAGACTTTGCCATCTACTGGCAGATTCAAATCGTATTGCCAATTGAGCGCATTACCGTAAGCCACACCCTGCGCTTCGCCGACCACATCCGCCGCTCGCCCGCTGTAACGGTGTGCGTCTTGTTTGCGGATGTACCAAATGCGTTGGGAGATTTCGCCGTCGTTCCACACGAAATCTTCAGTCATCACCAATTCGCCATCCTTGTTGACCTCGCCTTTGATGTCGACCACGAACTGGCGTTTCAACGCACCGCTACGATCCTGAAACACGCCCCAACCACGGGTATTGCCCTGAAAATAGGCAAATAGATCCAGCTTTGGTTCAAACGCGGCGTAATCTTCAATCTTCATGCTGCTGCACCCGCTCATTGTGAAAAGCAGAAGGGCGAGCAGAATAGAGCGCATTCGCATAACTCATCTCCCAATAATCCCGAAAATCGACTTCACTGAAAGGAAATCGCCACATGCGCCAAATCACCCAGCTTTTCAGCAATACAGGCAGTCCGGCGTACAATAAAGCCATGGTTAACAAGGTTGTATCGCTTTGCAGGGCTGCATCTTGCGCAAAGCCCGCCCAATCCAATAGCGGAAATGCAATCCCCACCGCCAAAGCCAGTGCTAATTTCGTCAGCAATCCCCACAAACCAAACAGCAAGCCGGTTTGCGGATTGCCCTGATGTTCCATTTGCTGAGCAATATCCGCTTGCATTGACGCAGGCAACGCCACATCAGCCCCCAATGCCAAACCACTGACAACACAGATGGCGAGAAACCCATACACATCGCCTGCGCCCAAAAACGGCACCCACGCAAACGCTGCCACCGACAACACAAGAGCCAATACCCACGCCCGACTTTTGTCGATGCGACGGGCGAGCCACAACCACAGCGGGAGACCAACAATACCGCTGAGGAAGTACACCATCAGCACCGTGCCGACCTGTTCAGGCGCGTGCAACACATGGGTCACAAACAAAATGAACAAGGTAGCAGGCAGGGCATTGGCTAAACTGTTAATAAAATAAGCGGGCAGCAACTGGCGTATCGCGGGATGTGCTGAGAGAATGCTGCCCACCTTGCGCAAGGGCGCGAACCGACGCACTTGGCGGCGTTCCACCAACCATACCAAGGCGGGAAAAAGGCTCAAGGGCAATAACACCCACAATAATTTGGCAAGGGTGTCGAGCGTGAGTGCAATGTTATCCATTGCGCCGATCAAAAACGGCAAGCTAATCACCACCACCGTACCGAGGATAGCAAACACCTCACGACTGGCGGATAAAGCACTTTTGCCGTGGTAATCGTGGGTCATTTCCGACCCCCACGCTTGCCAAGGGATGCTGATCAACGTCCAACCCAAATACGTGACCATTGACCAAGTAAACAAATACAGCCCATCGACATTACCGACAGGGCGCAACAAATAATCCAACCCTACCAGTAATAACGGTGTTCCCAGTAAAATGAAAAATTTACGCCGACCAATACGGCTGTTTACCTTGTCGTTTGCCCAGCCAATCAACGGATCAGTAATGACATCAAAGCCGCGTGCCGCCAGTAGTGCAACGCCAATCACCGTCAGTGACAGATGCCATTCTTGTGCATAAAACGACGGCAAATACACGTACAATGGTAAGCCCAACATCGCCAGCGGCAGCCCCGGTAAGCCGTAAAACAGCAATTGGCGATAATGGGCGGCTTTCATCATGACAAGGGTTTCTCCAGCGTTAACTGAATCACGTCGATGCGTTCCTCGTTGAAACCCGCTTCGCAATACGCGAGGTAATAACGCCACAAGCGTTCAAAGCGTTGGTCATACCCCAGCGGGCGTAGCGTTGGCAGGGCAGCGATGAAGCGTTCATCCCATTCACGCAGTGTCCGCGCATAATCCTTGCCAAAACTCAGTTGATTAATCTGCTTGAGGTGACTACCCGCCACCAGTTTTTCGAGGTTGGCAGGGTTTGGCAACATCCCGCCGGGGAAGATGTAGCGTTGGATGTAATCCGCCCGCGACCGGTAGGTTTCAAACCAGTCATCGCCAATGGTGATGATTTGCAACACGGCACGTCCGCCCGGTTTGAGGTGACGTTGCAACGTTTGGAAATAGGTTTCCCAATACTGTTCACCCACCGCCTCGAACATTTCAATCGAGACAATGTGGTCGTAAGTGCCTTCCAGGTGGCGGTAATCGCGCAATTCCAGCACGGTTTGTTCGCCAAAATGTTCCAAACGCTGTTGCGCCCAGGCCAATTGTTCGCTGGAAAGGGTAATGCCGTGCACTTTGCAACCCTGTTCGGCTGCCATTTCCGCGAAACCGCCCCAACCGCAGCCGATTTCCAGCACGGTTTGCCCTGCTTGCACCTGCAATTCATCCAAAATGCGTTGGTATTTGGCACGTTGCGCTTGTTCTAGGCTTAAGTCTGGGGTGGTGTACAACGCTGACGAATACGTCATGGTGCTGTCTAGCCATTCGCGGTAGAAATCGTTGCCCATGTCGTAATGGTGGGCAATGTTCTTGCGGCTATTGCGGACACTGTTGCGGCGCAGTTGGTGAAACCAATTCGCAGGTTTGCGTAGCAGCTTGCGGCTATCCAGTGTATTGCCGAATTGCTCCCAATTGCGTAATAACAGGGTCAGCAGATCCGCTGGGTGGTCGCTTGACCAATCGCCCGCAATATAGGCTTCACCAAACCCTAAATCGCCTTTGGTCAAACATTTCAGCGCAAGGCGCAAGGGGCGGTGAATGTGAATGCTGGCGTGCAATTCGTCGGAATGCCCCAGCACGTAATACTCGCCATCCAAATGAATGCTGAGCCGCCCGTATTGAATGCGGGCAAACGTTGCCAACAGCCAGCGTTTCAGCGTGGGCAAATGATCAAAACTGGGCGCTAATGGCGGGTTCAGGGTGGTCTCTAAGGGCATTAGGTTACGGTCTCCGTTGGGGGCGCAGGCTTGCGATAGAACTTGCCGCCTTTTAGCCAGATTTTCAGGGCTTGCCAGTGAATCAAGGTCATGACTTTGAGTGTCATAAACGGAATAAGTGCAAATTGCCGCAGCAAAACGCCAGTGGTAAACGGCTGGCGTTGCCCTTGTTGGCTGGCAATCAGCGCCAATTCGTCGCCCTCGTATTCGTGGATCAGAATTTTTACCGTGTCAGCCGGTGGATGGATGAAAAATTCATACTGGGCTTCCATCCCCATGAAGGGCGACACATGAAACACTTTCTGCTTGCTGCCGGTGACGATGGCGGCATTAGCGGCTACCGGTAGCAAATAATGGTGGTGTTCACCAAAGGTATTGCGCACTTCGCAAATCACCGCCAGCAAGTTGCCCGCCGCGTCATGGCAGAACCACAAACTCAACGGGTTAAAGCCATAACCCAAGATACGTGGGAAACACAGCAATTGGATGTTGCCAATCGCAGCGTCAATGCCATTCTCGCGCAATAAGGTTTCCGCCCAGCCGCGCCAAGCACTGCCGTCGCGTGCGCCGTGGTCACGCTGGTAAAGGCTGAACAGGTTGAAACGGTTGATGGAAAACAGTGGGTTACGCCCGACTTCATCCAGCCGGTCGATGTCCACTAACAAACTAAAAACGCGATAGCTGAAACGGTAACTCACCGGAAAACGCCTGCTGTGCATGACTGTTGAGGGAAAGACAGCCGCAGGTGCAAGTGTATTCATGGTATGACCGCTCCAGCTATCGACAACGGAAGCACAGGCTGAGGAGTCGTCGTTTCCTGTGCTTTGACCCAAACCGGGGTAACGCCGAAATCTGCACAAACCTTCACCGCCGAGGCGATGGCATCTTCATGGAAGCCGTAGCGGTGGTAACTGCCACAAAACCACGACTGCTGTTGCCCTTGCAGGCTGGCAAGTTGCGGCTGCGCGGCGACGGCGGCTTGGTCGAAGATCGGGTGTTCGTAAGTCATTTCGGCAATGATGTGTTGGTCACGCGGCAACTGATACGGGTTGAGGGTGACGAAATAATCGGTGCTGGTGTCCAGCCCTTGCAGGTTATTCATCCAATAGGTCGCAGTCATTTGTTGGCGAGCGTTGGCGTATTCTGGCTGGCTGGTGGCGAGATAATTCCAGGACGACCACACTTTGCGATTGACGGGCATGAGGTTTGCGTCAGTGTGCAAATAGGTTCGATTTTTTTCGTAGCGGAAACAACCGAGGATGCGTTGCTCTTCTGCGCTGGGTTGGGCGAGTAGAGCAAGTGCTTCGTCCGCGTGGCAGGCAAAAATCACCGCATCAAAGTCGTGTTTGGCGGTGTCGGTAAAGACGCTGGCTTGCGTGGTGCTGCGCTCTACTCGTATTGCGCCGGATTGAAGGGTGATTTTGTCGCCCATTTCGGCGAGAAGTTTGCGCACATAAAAAGAACTTCCTCCGCAAACTGTCCGCCATTGGGGACGGTTGTGGAGATCAATCAAACCGTGGTTGGCGAAGAAGCGGAGGAAGCTGAGCGCGGGAAACGTGAGCATGGTGTCAACCGGGCATGACCAAATCGCCGCACCCATTGGCAACAGGTAATGTTCGCGCATATCGCGGGAAAACTGGTGCGCGTCGAGCATTTCACCCAAACTCATGGCGGTGACAGCGGCAGGGTTTTCGAGCAAGCGGTGCGCGACTTTGTTGAAACGCATGATTTCTTTGAGCAAACGCCAGTGACTTAAACGGAATAGGTTTTTGCGTTGTGCAAACAGGGTGTTGAGGCTAGAGCCGGAATATTCCAATTCGCCCTGATTCAGCGAAAACCCGAACGACATATCGGTGTCGCGGGTTTCAATGCCGAGTTGTGCGAATAACCCAATCAGGTTGGGGTAGTTGCGGTCGTTGTAGACGATAAAGCCAGTATCGACGGGGATCTGGCGGTCTTGTTCGGGTACGTCGATGGTGTGGGTGTGCCCACCGATGTAGGCGTTTTTTTCAAACAGGGTGACGTTGTAGCGTGGGTGTAACAGCCATGCGGATGCAAGTCCTGTTATACCTGAACCAATAATTGCCACACTTTTCTTGTACATATTCCGCGCTTCCTTTGTCTAAACCTATACCTTACTTGTACGGTCGAGTATGCGTGATGGATGCAGGGAAGTGCTAAAAAACGAAGGTTTTGTGGGGTTATCGGGAGTTAGGTGGGAACGACAGTTCCCCACACTGAAAAAATCGGATCAGACATGGCTGTTTCCCGCCTATGCGGATCATCCATCGGGCGTGGTAAGCCCCGCACCGATTCAGTATGCAAGTCGATGAACCGCCCCGTTTTTACGAAATAATCCAGTACCAAGCCTTGGCGCTCGAATGGGTGCATCTCTGCCCACACATCAATCACTTTATTGGGAAACCAGCGTGTGGAAAACGTCATTATGACAATACCCCCGACTTTAACGACCCGTGCTAACTCGCGCATCACTTCCAATGGTTGTGTGAGGTATTCGACAGATACCGTACAAATCACTGCATCAAAACAAGCATCCGCAAACGGCAATAGCGGCGCGTGGTTGAGATCGTGGACGACGTATTGTTGCAAACGTGGGTTCGCGGCTAATTCCACCTGATTCATGCCGAGTCCTGTGACTTGCACATCAAGCGTATCCGGCAGGTGTGATACGCAACTGCTCATCAAATCAAGGATGTGCATCCCCGTTTGTAGCAAGCGCCCGTACAGCGCCGTCACTTGTGCTATCGCGGTTTTGTCCAAATGGGTTACTAAACGCGGGTTGCTGTAGTACTCGGTATCGGTGCGGTCATCCTTGCGGGTGAATGGGTAAATGGCATAGTAATCCGGCGCAATACCGGGGTAGGGGGCTTGCATTCCTGAACCATTGGTCATGAATAACCCCATGATGTCTTGCTCTTGCGCCACATTAGCGGGGGTGTTTACGCTGGGTGTATAAGGTGTAAGCGGGTGATTGGGGTCAATCGTCAAGGTGTTTGGGGTGGTGGCGATGACGCGGAACGGGCGAAAATCGCTGCGCGAACAACCGAGCGCTTCCCATGCGTAAGCGTGCGGGTAAAAACGCCCGACTTTGGGTTCGAGCGTGAATTGACGTTGCTGGTCATTGAATTGGCTACGCGGAAAAGTGATGGTGGCAGCACCTACCAAATGCTCACTGGCTTTGGGGATGTTATTGACAAATAAACGGTCGCAGTGTGTAGCGACGGCGCTTTGCCAAGTGAGGGTGAATTCATCCATGCTGTGAACCTCTTGTCTGTAAATGTTTCTGTGGTATGGCATCTTGTGAAATCATAAAAATTAACAAAAACCGAAGGCAATAGTCATGATTAATTGGTTGCACAGCAAATGGCATCGCCCAGAAAAGGGTTGGGATCCGGTTGATCCGGCATGGGCGTTGGAGTATGCCGAGGCCGAATGGCGTATGGTGGATCATGTGCTATTGGATTCGCTGGAAGCAAAATTAGGTGGCCTAGCAGGCAAGCGTGTGCTGGATATGGGGGCAGGAGCCGGGCAATACAGCGTAGCATTGGCACAGCGAGGCGCGGATGTGACTTGGCATGATATTTCCCGCACTTATAGAACATTTGCTCAAGCTAAAGCAGCGGATGCGGGTGTAACGCTGCATTGGTCATTGGGGTATCTGGAAGAGACGCAAGCGTTGCCAGCGGCGAGCTTTGATCTGATTTTTAACCGGATTTGCTGGTATTACTGCCAAAACGATCAGGCTTTTGCGCGGCAATTGTGTGGTTTACTTAAGCCAGCAGGGGTGTTGTATATCCATACACCCAATAGCCGGTTTCATGGGGAGGGTATGCCAACCTTGGCGCGTTTGCGCACTTGGTTAAATGCGCAAACGGGTTTTAAGGTGGGGCATCCCATGTTACCGCCCCGCCGTGTTGCTAACTTGTTTGCCGCACTGCCGATCAGCCGTTTGGAGGCCGATTACCGTGACCCGCGTAACGATGTTATTTGGGTGTGGAAAGCAGGTGACGAGTCACATACATCATCATAAGCGTCGCTAACAGCACTAGCCCCGCGCTAATCAACAAAGCGTAATCTTCCATCTGTAAGAGGAAGAACAACAGGGCATACAGCATGGTCAGTAATAGCAATAACAGGAAAGCCCGACGGCTGCTGTGCAAGATAAACCCAGTGTAAACCGTGATACTCAGTACTGTGGTCGCTGATGCAGCGATATAAGCATACAAGAAACCGATATGTTCAGCTAAGGCGAGCAGTATCAAATAAAATAGCGCTAATGCAACGCCAACAAGACTGTATTGCAAGACATGCAGGCGTTGTTTGAGACTGATTTCAAATACCAGAAACATCAGAAATGTCAGGCCAATAAATAATGCACCGTATTTTACGGCACGGTTCACTAAGGTATACAGTGGGTCAGGTTCATGCAAATTTACGCCCGCACTAATGCTGTGCAAGTCGTAAGTTTGTTGATCTTCCAGCACCCAGTATTGCGGGTAACTGCGCACGAGATGGGGAATGTCCCATTCAGCATGAAAGCCTGCTTCCGTCACTTTTTGTTTATTGGGGGGCAAGTCACCCTGAAAACTGGGATGAGTCCAAGCAGATGTCATGCGAATGGCGGTATTTTCTCCTACGGGCGCGAAAAACAGCCCATCACTGCCACGCACGGTCATGCTGAGTTTAAATTCATTGGTGGTGTCGCTATCAGCGCTAACACTGAGCGGCACATGAAAACCGGTAGGGAGCAATTTGCTCAAGCGCGTACCGGGTTCCAAGTCGATACGCCCATCATTCCAAAAAAATGTGGAAGCAGTATCAATGGCGCGTGGATCGGTCAAACCAAGCGCAATAAACGCTTTATCCCACACAATCCGGCGTTCACCTTCGCTGGATTGCAGCACTTGAGAGTGATTAAATTTACCGCTTAAACTAATCGTCGTCGTGTACACCAAGGCATCGTAAATACCGTGTTGCTGGTGTTCTTCATTGAGGTTGGCGCGGATTTCAAGTTTTTCCGGTAACAAAATCGCGGTACGGTCGTTGTAAATGTCTTTGCTAACAACGCGGCTTTCACCGTTTTCAGCCGTAACCGTATCAACGCTGGTGAAATGTTCGACGTAAGGCACGATTAACACCGGGCCTGTCAGTGTTTGTTTGCCACCCCAAAGATTAGCAACATTGTTCAAGGTGTTTTGGTAATAGCTTTGACGCTCTTTAACGGTTCTTTCCGCTAGAAATAAGGGGATCAACATCAGCAATCCCAGCAGGATGATGATCAGCACACGCAGTCCCAAAGATTGCGACAAGTTATGTAAAAGGGATTTTTGCATCTGAAGAGGAGTCTGCTCCGACATACGTTTCATCCTAGTATTGACGGGGCGGATAATAGCATAAAACGGGGTGTAGACTTACACCCCGTCAGGTATGTTGATTTATTTAGCTTTACACTCGGTTTTAGTGCCTGCAACTTTACCGGTGAGTTTCAGGAAGTTCTCAAACGGCCCCATGACTTTCATGGCTTCCATTTTGGGGCCAGTGAATTTGAGTTTGCCCGTGCTCATTGCCCCCATTGCACCACAACCGAACTTGCCTTCGCCCATACAAGCCCAATCTGCATCAGTAGCGTGCATGAGGTAGTCGTAGCTGGCATCCATTTTTTTGCCATCCGGTGCACCGCCGTAGTTACACATGGCTTTATCACCCTGCAAACTGATGTTCAATTGTACTTTGGTGCTTTCACCGCAATCAGTGCGGTACATTTGCACCAATTTGTAGCCACGGCTGTTATCATTTTTGATCCAGGAATAGCCGTCATTATCCATCAAGCCCGTGGTTAAGGTGGTATCGGCATTCCACGCATCGCAGGCTTGTTTCGCCCATGCAGCATCCATGAACTCAGCAGCGTGGGTGGGGGCGGCAACCAATACCAGTAGGCAGGACGCCAGCGTCATCTGTTTCAACATGTAAAATTCCTCCTCATTTCTCTCATTTATTAGCATTGAGTTATCCAATGATAATGATTGGTTAACACAACAGCCTTGATATAGCAGATAAAGCATAGCGAGGAAAGGTTCTTTTTACGTAGATAACGGAAGACCCTCCGTTTGTCCGCTATTTGTGTTTGCAAGGGGTATTTCAGTTTAAATTATGAACATGAGAAAGGGGCTGATTACACTTTTTCATGAATTAGTTGTCTACAGTAAAAGGTAGGTGGAAATTCAACATTAGCCAGTTTGCAGTCACTTGGCATTTGACTTGCAAACTGTCACTATCAGAAGCAGATAGTTGTCTGTATATACATCGCAGGGCAGTTACCTGCCCTCGTATTTACCGTGAAGGGGTACACAATGAGTAGCATTTTCAATCACTATCAATCTCGATACGAAGCTTTGCAAGAAGAAGAGTATTCGCTGCAAGAGTATCTGGATCTGTGCAAGCGCGATACTATGGCTTATGCCACCGCCGCTGAACGTATGTTGTACGCCATCGGTGAAGCGGAGTTAGTCGATACGTCCCGCGATCCTCGTATGAGCCGGATGTTTTCCAACAAAGTCATCCGTCGCTATCCGGCTTTTTCTGAATTCTACGGCATGGAAGAGTGCATTGAGCAAATCGTGTCCTTCTTCCGTCATGCAGCGCAAGGCTTGGAAGAAAGCAAGCAGGTGCTGTATTTGTTGGGGCCGGTGGGCGGTGGTAAATCCTCCCTCGCAGAACGCCTCAAAGCACTGATCGAAAAAGCCCCGATTTATTGCATCAAAGGTTCACCGATTAATGAATCCCCTTTGGGTTTGTTTAATGTGGAGGAAGATGGCGCGATTTTGGAAGAAGATTTCGGCATCCCAGCCCGTTATTTGAAAACGGTGATGTCGCCTTGGGCGGTTAAGCGCTTGCACGAATACGGTGGTGACATCACTAAGTTCCGCGTCGTAAAGCGTTATCCTTCACGCCTCAACCAAATTGCAGTATCCAAAACCGAACCGGGCGATGAAAATAACCAAGACATTTCTTCACTGGTCGGTAAAGTTGATATTCGTAAGCTGGAGGATTTTCCGCAAAACGATACTGATGCTTACAGCTATTCCGGTGGCTTGTGCTTGTCGAACCAAGGTTTGATGGAATTCGTAGAGATGTTTAAAGCACCGATCAAAGTGCTGCATCCGTTGTTGACCGCAACTCAGGAAGGCAATTTCAACGGTACGGAAAGCATCGGTGCGATTCCTTTCAGCGGCGTTATTCTGGCGCATTCCAATGAGTCTGAGTGGCAGACCTTTAAAAATAATCGCAATAATGAGGCATTCATTGACCGCGTGTCGATTGTCAAAGTGCCGTATTGCTTGCGTGTCACCGAAGAAATCAAGATTTACGAAAAGTTACTGATCAACAGTTCGTTGGCAGCATCGCCGTGTGCACCGGATACCTTGAAGATGCTGGCACAATTCATTGTGCTGTCACGTTTGAAAGAGCCGGAAAACTCCAGTTTGTTCTCGAAAATGCGTATTTACGATGGTGAAAACCTGAAGGATATTGATCCTAAAGCCAAGACGATTCAGGAATACCAAGATGCAGCGGGTGTGGATGAGGGCATGAATGGCCTGTCGACGCGTTTTGCTTTCAAGATTCTGTCTAAAGTCTTTAACTATGATGCAACCGAGGTGGCGGCTGATCCCGTACACTTGATGTATGTATTGGAACGCCAGATTGAGAAGGAACAATTCCAACGCGAATTGCAAGATCGCTACATCCGCTTTATTAAAGAATACCTTGCCCCCCGTTATGTGGATTTCATTGGTAAAGAAATTCAGACGGCTTACCTCGAATCGTATTCCGAATATGGGCAGAACTTGTTCGACCGCTATGTGACGTATGCCGACTTCTGGATTCAGGATCAGGAGTTCCGTGACCCTGAAACGGGTGAGTTTTTAGACCGTTCTGCACTCAATGCCGATCTGGAAAAGATCGAGAAACCCGCTGGCATCAGTAACCCGAAAGATTTCCGTAATGAGATTGTTAACTTTGTGCTGCGGGCGCGAGCTAACAACAATGGGCGTAATCCTGTATGGACGAGTTATGAAAAGCTGCGCCGTGTGATTGAGATGAAAATGTTCTCCAGCACCGAAGATTTGCTGCCAGTCATTTCGTATGGTGCAAAATCGTCAGCGGATGAACAGCGCAAACATGACAATTTCGTGGAACGCATGATGAAACGCGGCTATACCGAAAAACAAGTGCGCTTATTGGCTGAGTGGTATTTACGGGTACGTAAATCGCAGTAAACGGTGAGACCCAAAGGAGTGCCGTATGGCCTATATTGTTGATCGTCGGTTAAACAGCAAGAACAAAAGTCTGGTGAATCGGGAGCGCTTTTTAAAGCGCTATCAGAAACAGATTCGCCGCGCGGTGTCGGATGCGGTGAGCCGTCGCAACATCACGGATATGGAACAAGGGGAGAGTATTACGATCCCCAAGCGTGACATTTCTGAGCCGGTGTTTCGTCACGGGCAGGGCGGGAAACGCAGTATTGTGCATACCGGTAATAAGGAGTTTGTGGAAGGCGACCGCATTCAACGCCCATCCGGGGGCGCGGGCGGCGGGAGTGGTTCAGGGCAAGCGTCTGCTGATGGCGAGGGCATGGAAGACTTCGTATTTCAGATTTCGCAGGAAGAATTTCTGGAATATTTGTTTGAAGACCTCGCCTTACCGAATATGGTTAAACGCCAGTTACTCAGTGCGGATTCGTTTGATTATCATCGTGCAGGCGTGAGCGAAGTGGGGAACCCCGCTCAAATTAATATTGTGCGTTCCATGCGTAGCGCTCATGCGCGTCGGATTGCCTTATGTGGTAAGGAACGGCGGCGTCGCCGTGAAGTGTTGGCTGAATTGGCAGCATTGGATGAGGGCAATGCGAGTGAACTGGCTGAAACGCAACGGACAGTATTGCAAACAGAGCTGGCGCGTTTGAATGTAAAGATTCATGCAATCCCTTGGTTGGATGATTTTGATTTGAAATACAACCTCAAAGTGAAATTGCCCAAGCCTTCCCCCAAAGCGGTGATGTTCTGCGTGATGGATGTGTCAGGCTCTATGACACAAGACATCAAAGATACGGCGAAACGTTTCTTTTTCTTGCTGTATTTATTCCTAAAAAAGAACTACGAAAAAATCGAAGTTGTTTTTATCCGTCACCATACGCAAGCTCAGGAAGTGGATGAGAATACCTTTTTCTATGCGCGTGAAACAGGAGGAACAGTGGTTTCCAGCGCCCTGAATTTGATGGGGGATATTATTGAAGAGCGTTACGCACCGAGCCAGTGGAATATCTACGTCGCCCAAGCATCTGATGGTGATAACTGGCATGAGGATAATCAACGTTGCCACGATGCACTGATTAACACGGTATTACCTTTTGTGCAGTATTACACTTACATCGAGATTGGGGATCGTGATCCACAAGGCTTGTGGTATTTGTATGAGCATTTGCAACGCGATTTTATAGACCGTTTTGCGATTCAACGGGTACGCAATAATGCTGAAATCTACCCCGTTTTCCGTGAGTTGTTTAGGAAACATGCGGGTGAGGAGGTCGATTAATGACTGAACATGCAACCGAGAATAACCGTGAACAACGTTGTATTTCGACCAGTTCGGAATGGACGTTCGAAACCATTGAAGCGTATGACCGTGAAATTGCTCGCATTGCCCGCGATAAGTTCAAGCTGGATACTTACCCCAATCAGATTGAAATGATCCGTTCTGATCAGATGATGGATGCGTATGCCTCAATCGGGATGCCGGTGTTTTACAACCATTGGTCGTATGGCAAGCATTTTGTCAATGTGGAGCAGAACTACAGTCGGGGACGCATGGGCTTGGCGTATGAAATCGTCATCAATTCCAACCCCTGTATTGCGTATTTGATGGAAGAAAATACCATGACCATGCAAGCGTTAGTGATTGCGCACGCTTGTTATGGGCATAACTCGTTTTTCAAAGGCAATTATTTGTTCCGTACCTGGACAGATGCAGAAGCAATCATCGACTATCTGATGTTTGCGAAAAAATACATCAGTCAGTGTGAAGAGCGTTATGGTGTTGAGCAAGTCGAGTTACTGCTGGATTCTTGTCATGCTTTGATGAATTACGGGGTAGACCGTTATAAACGCCCTGCGCCCATTTCAGCGGCGGAAGAACAAAACCGTCAGCAAGAGCGCGAGTTATACATTCAGCAACACCTCAATGATCTGTGGCGTACTTTGCCGCATCGTGGACGTGAGCGTGAAGAAGAGAGGGCTGCGCGGCATTTCCCCGAAGATCCGCAAGAAAATTTGCTGTATTTCATTGAAAAGAACTCACCATCTTTGGATATTTGGCAACGTGAAATTATCCGTATCGTGCGTAAGGTGGCGCAATACTTTTACCCGCAGCGGCAAACACAGGTGATGAATGAGGGTTGGGCAACCTTTTGGCATTACACCATTCTGAATGAAATGTATGACGAAGGTTTAGTCAACGAAGGGTTTATGATGGAGTTTCTTACTTCACATACCAATGTGGTGATGCAGCCCGGTTTCGATAGCCCGTATTACAGTGGGATTAATCCTTATGCATTGGGATTTGCGATGATGAGCGATATTCGCCGCATCTGTGAAAATCCAACCGAAGAAGATAAGCGCTGGTTCCCTGATATTGCGGGTGGTGATTGGTTGAGTACCCTGGATCAGGTGATGCGCAATTACCGTGATGAAAGTTTCATCTTGCAATTCTTATCCCCTAAAGTGATACGCGATTTCCGCTTTTTTGCGTTGGAAGATGATGATCGCAAAAATACCATTGATGTAGCGGCTATTCATAATGACGAGGGGTATCGGCGGGTGCGGGAAATGTTATCGCTGCAATACAATTTGAGTCAGCAGGAGCCGGATATTCAAATCTATAAAGTGAATGTACGCGGTGATCGTTCGCTGACCTTGCAGCATGTGTTGAATGAGCGCCGCCCTTTGAACAACGATGTGAATGAAATGTTACGCCACGTGCATCAGCTTTGGGGGTATGACGTTCATTTACATTCGGTAGAACCCGATGGGCGTACCGTGCGAAGTTTTCATCTGGTTGGCGAGCACTACTAAACCATTAACAGCGACTAGATTTTTTCGTTATCGGTCGCTTCACGCGCCATGTTCACTAATTCAATCAGTGACGTGGCGTGCATTTTATCCATCATGTGACTGCGGTGAAACTCCACTGTTTTAATGCTGACGCCCAGTTTGGTGGCAATTTCTTTATTGGAATGGTTGTCGATCACCAACTCCATCACCTCGCGCTCACGTTCGGTCAGATTAGCGATACGTGCTTGGGTCATGGTTAAACGGATGCGGGATTGTTGATTTTCAACATCTAAAGCTAATGCTTCGTGCACATAATCCAACAATACTTGATCTTCAAACGGTTTTTCTAAGAAATACATTGCACCTGCTTGCATGGCTCGTACTGCCATTGGAATGTCACCATGCCCGGTAATAAAGAGAATGGGCAATGCGTATTTTTGCTTGGTCAGGAATTGCTGTAATTGCAAGCCACTCATACCTGGCATCCGTACATCTAAAATTAAGCAGCCCACCATGTGCATTGTATAAAACTTGAGAAAATCTTCGGCTGAGCCAAATGTCGCTACTTTCAAGCGCATGGACTCTAACAACCAACGTAAAGAGTCACGCACGGCTGGATCATCATCAACAATAAAGACGGTAGGTTCGTAATTCATTTACGGTTAGTTCCTGTTAACGGTAAGGTGAAACTAAAAGTAGCGCCTTTAGTGGCATTATTAATGGCCTCAAGCTTACCACCGTGAGCCTCAATGATGGAACTGCTGATAGGTAGCCCCATGCCCATACCGCTTTTTTTACTGGTATAGAAAGGACGGAAAATCTTATTGGCAAAGTCTTCAGGTAGGCCAGTGCCTTCATCAATCACTGAAACCCTTATCGCGCGTGTGTGCCGACAGGTTCAGTGACGATATGCAGTTTACCAATAGTTTCTGGTGAAAATTCTTCCATTGCATCCAAGGCATTTAGAATCATATTGACCAATACCTGTTCGATCTGGATTTTATTGACATTTACCAAACGTAACTTGGGATAAAGCGCTTTGCTCAATTTCACTTGTTTAAACTGTTCCGTGGTATCCAGTAAATGCAAGGTTTCTTCAATGATCGGGTGTGAACAAAAGTGCGGTGTCCTGTAGACTAAGATGGCATCCCCTAAAACCAGAGAAAAAGGACTTTCCCATGTTGACAGTTAGCTCCCGCGACCAAAAACTTTTAGAAGCCTTGAACCGCAACCCCGCATTAAAAGCTCGGATGGAAGGGCTAATCGAGGTGGTTGAAAATGCCGGTGATGACATTATCAAAGCAGCAGACGCCGAACAGCGGGTGATAGAAGAACTGCGCCAAATGGGAAATGATGCGATCACTGCATGGGCAAACAAACGTGTAGAAAAATGCACAGCCCCAGCCTGTGAAGAAGGCATTGGGAAGTATGTAAAGAGTGGAAAAAAAACTGTCATTGGCACACGACCTACGGAAAAATCCACATAAGCGAACCGGTCTACCGGATTCCCGGCAAGCGTGTCCGCCCCTTTAGCCAGAGTGCCGAGGTTGTTTGCCGAGGCTGTTCGCTCCCGCTGCAACGGGCGGTGACGGACTTTGGGGCGGACTGTTCATTTGCTCAAGTGCCTGATAAATTAGAAGAACATTACGGGATACGGCTGGCATCCAGCAGCATCCGACACATCACCGAAGGTCACGCCAAACGCATCCATGAATCCCAAGTGTTGATAAAAGACTATCCAAGCACGTTGGGAAAAGCCTATGTCATTGCCGAAATGGACGGCAGCATGATCCCCATCGTCGAGATTGACGAAACAGCCCCCGACAAGCGCAAAGGCAAAAAGGAAAGCTGGAAAGAAGCCCGCCTGTGTCTTGCCCACGCCAAAGGCAGTGCTACGCCAACGTTTGGCGCAATATTCGGTGGCACGGTAGAAGATGCTGGAAAAATCTTATTCGACACCGCCTGCCGTGCTGGATTTGGAAAAAGCACGTTCCTCCATGCGGTGGGTGATGGGGCAAGCTGGATCAACCGTCAAGTGGATGAACAATTTGGCACACAAGGACATTACCTGATTGATTTTTATCATGTTTGTGAATACCTATCAGCAGCATCCGCAAGCTGTTCATGCCTCAAGGACAAGGATAAATGGTTTGCCAAACAGAAAAAAGCCCTACAGGATGGTCAAGCTCAAGCGGTCATCGACACACTGAAACCTTTCCTCGAAGCAGAAACGGTAGAAGACAGTAACGCCCCAGTACGAGCTTGTCACCGTTACCTGAGCAACCGCATTGAGCAACTGGATTACCCGACAGCAAAATCCCTCGGATTGCCCGTGGGGTCGGGCGAAATAGAAAGTGCACACCGTTACATCATCCAGCAACGCTTAAAAAAATCGGGGGCATGGTGGAAAAGTGATAATGCGGCGGATATGTTGGCGTTGAGGGTCATGCGGGGAAACCAGCAATGGAAGCATTATTGGCGAAACACCGCTGAGGCGGCATGAGGTTTACCGCACTTTTGTTCACACCCTCAATGATCTGGTTAATATCGTGTTCTTGCCATTCGACATCCTGATCTTTGCGGGTAAAATCTTTGGCATAACGTAGAATTTCACCTGCCCGTCGTACTTGAGTGCTGACTAATTGCATGACATCGACAATATCCGTCATGCTGCATTCGTTGCTTTTCATGCGTAATTCACAACCACGAATGTAGTTCGCAATCGCGGATAAAGGTTGATTCAGTTCATGAGCGATGCCAGAAGCCATCTCACCTAGGGTATTTAAGCGCATGATATGCGCCAGCTCTTGTTGACGGTCAGCCAATAATTGTTGGGCAATCATGCGATCAGTGTGGTCTACAATAATCGACATAATGCGCAATTCATCGTTATCCAAATGAATCAACACTGGGCGTATTTCCAGCCAGCGTACATTGCCTTTGAAGGTTCTAACCTTGACTTCACGGGCGTGAAATTCGCCAGTTTGACTGATTTGGGTGATACAGGCATCCACGTCCGCTTGGTATTCAGGAAAAACGAAATCTTTAAGCGAGTGCCCGATCAACTGTTCTGGATTTTTAGCCTCCATAATCAATGGTCCCGCTGGGTTCACCTCCTGAATCGTGCCATCCAACGCGCAAATGTTAATCCAGTTGGGTTAGCTTTGGAAAATGGTATCCAACTTAGCGCGTTCAATTTCCAGACGAGCTTCCGCCCATTTGCGTTCTTCGATTTCGTGTAGTAACTGTTCGTTGGTATTTTTTAATTGCAAGTTAGCGGTTTCAAGCTCACTGCTTTTGACGCTAACTTCTTGGTTAACCGTGCGCAATTCCTCATTAGTGGATTGCAGCTCTTCATTGGATGTCTGCAATTCTTCACTGGAGGTGTAGAGTTCTTCATTGGTGGATTGGGCTTCTTCGTAGGTGGATTGGGCTTCTTCGTAGGTGGATTGCAATTCTTCGTTCGAGGTTTCCAATTCTTCGATCGTGGTTTGCAAACTTTCACGAACTTCACGCAGTTCTTCTTCCAATTCTTTGATACGCAACGCATCACTGACGCTTAATGCTTCTTGTTCTGGAGTGATTGGGTAGTCGTTGGGGGGCAATACTTCAAAAATGACGACGCTAACTTCAGTGTCAGTGAGTTTGCCCGCTGGGAAATGACGGGTACGCATGACGATGCGGACTGGTTCACCATTAAGGGTGAAATTAATACGGCGACTGCTAATTGCTTCATCGGTACGCCGCGCTTTGTAAATCAGACCACGTAAATCTTGACGCAATTCGGTACGAATTAAATCCAGTACCCCCAAGGCCGCCCGACCTTCCGCAAAACCAAGATAAGGGTCAACATTTCCTCGAACATACACAATTTCCTGACGGTCATCCAACATGATGCAGGCAGGTTGGTAAATATTGACTAACAGCTTGTCGATGGAATCTTGTAATTTAGCTCGGGGTTTATCGCGGAGATTATTGCTGTAATGTTGGTTGCGTTGTTCACGGAGTGAACGATTCTGCAATAAATAGGGTAAGTGTCCTTTAATGTCGCTGCGGCGGCGATAAATACGTGATTTACGATCCACGGTGACAAATAAACGGTCACTACCACCAATGGTTTCAGATTTGCCGAGAAACATAATGCCATCAGGTTCTAAACCGTAATGGAAGGATTCCAATACATTGCGCTGCAATGTTTGATTGAAATAAATCAATACATTACGACAGGATACTAAATTCAAGTGTGAGAAAGGTGGGTCGCGTACTAAGTCATGACGTGCAAACAGCACCATATTACGAATGGTCTGGGTCAGTTGGTATTCACCGTCTTTCTGAATGAAATATTTGTCGAGAATACGTTGTTCAATACCGGCCACGGAGGCTTTGGAATAACGTGCCTGACGCGCAATAGTCAATACGCCATCGTATAAATCAGTGCCGAAAATTTGTATTTTATACCGGGCAATGCGGTTGCCGAGGTATTCTGACAGCAGAATAGCTATGGAATAGGCTTCTTCACCCGTGGCACAACCCGCTTACCCACACCCGAATTTCATGCCCACCCTCAGGCACAACATCTTCAATCACCCGCCGTAAGGCTTGATAGGCATCCGTATCACGGAAAAAACTAGTCACAGAAATCAGAATATCATTGTGCAGTTCGTATAATTCTTCAGGTTTTTGTTTCAGATAAGCAGCGTACTCACTCAATTGCTTGCATTTGTGTACCGTCATGCGGCGTTCGATACGGCGTAGCAAGGTATTGCGTTTGTAATCGCGAAAGTCCGTACCGGTCTGATCAAGCAGCATCCTCAGGATTTCCTGAATCTCATCTTCACTTGGTTCTGGCTTGCTGGCAAATAAGAATGAAATATCCGGCTGCGCCAGCATGTCGTGGATTTGCTGGGCAATATCTTCAGGAGGCAGTGCCAGATCAACATGCCCCGTGCCGATAGCAGAATGCGGCATACTGTCAAATCGGGCAGTGGATTCGAGTTGCGCAATGGTAATGCCGCCTTCGGCTTTGATCGCACGAATACCGTGTGTGCCATCCGTGCCGGTTCCAGAAAGAATGATGCCGAGGGAATGCCTGCCATGATTTTCTGCCAATGAGGCAAACAGACGATCAACAGAGGGTTTGGGGCCAATACCGGTGGCTTTTTCCAGATGAAAACGCCCACTTGCATAAAACGCATCCATCGCCGGTGGGACAATATAAAACATCCCTGTTTGGATGGGTTGATTGTGTTGCAATTCAGCAATGGGGAGTTTGGTTTCGCGTGCTAGGATAGGCACCATCATGCTGCTGTGTTTAGGATACAGGTGCTGTGCCAAAATATATACTTTGCCCGTGAATAGCTGTTGAATAATGAGAAGCCCTCAAGCAAAGTACGGCTGTTATTGGCAACCGGTCGTCCTTTCCATGATCCAGATAGACTTCAGCGAATCCGATCAAACCGCCTTGAATGAGGGGCGTTACCGCCATGCCCACCCTCGCGTCCGCCAACGGATGGAAGTGTTGTGGCTAAAAAGCCAGGGAATGGCGCATGGGGACATTGAACGGCTGGCACAGGTGAGTTCAACGACGGTCACCCGTTATTTGAAACGTTACCAACAAGGTGGGATCGCTGCCTTGGAACAACTGGATTTCCGTCGCCCAACCCGCCGGTTGGAACCTTTCCGTGAGCCCCTGAAGAAACATTTTGAGAAGCATCCACCGACCCGGATCAGTCAGGCGATCGCTGATATACAGCGCTTAACCGGCCTTGAACTCAAGCGGGAAGCCGTGCGGCTATTCCTGCATGACTTGGGTTTGTCCGTCAGGAAGGTGGGGATGATACCGGCGAAAGCCGACCCTGCTGCCCAGGAGACTTTTAAAAAAAGAGCTGGAGCCGCGTCTTGAGGAGGCCAAGGCCGGAAAACGCGCCGTTTTCTTTGTCGACGCCGCCCATTTTGTCCTGGCCCCGTTTCTGGGGTTCCTGTGGTGTTTCACCCGGCTGTTCATCCGCGCCCCTGCCGGACGCCAGCGCTACAATGTCCTCGGTGCGTTGAATGCAGTCACCCATGAACTGGTCACCGTGACCAATGACAGTTACATCAACTCCCAAAGTGTTTGTCAGTTGCTTCGGCAAATCAAGGCATTGGCCCTGGATGTCCCGGTGACCTTGGTGATGGACAATGCCCGTTACCAGCGCTGTAGCCTGGTACAAACATTCGCCCAAACACTCGGGATCGAACTGTTGTTCCTACCCGCTTATTCCCCCAACCTGAACCTGATTGAGCGCCTCTGGAAGTTTGTGAAGAAGGAATGCCTGTATTCACGTTACCATGAAAACTTTACCGCGTTTGCGCAGGCCATTGATGCCTGTTTGGCACAAACCCACACTACGCATAAAAAAGCCTTGGACTCCTTGCTGACTCTCAACTTTCAGACCTTTGAGGAATCTGCAATTATGGGCGGTTGAAGTATAAACAACACGTTCATCAATAGGGAGGTTAGGAACTAAGGCTCTCAATGCCTCTAAACCGCCTGCTGATGCGCCAATGCCAACGATAATGGTGCGATTGTCATCTTCTTTCTTGTCGACTTGTTCGCTATCAATGTCGGTAGTCATGGTGTTGTCCTTGTTGTAACAAGCTTAGAATAGCAGATAATTTTACCGTGCCGAAAATCCCAAAAAAATTGGGGAGTCAGATGGCTCTGACTCCCCAGATTAATTCTATTATCGTTTCGTTCGTTCTGTTTTATTGGTACTTGCTTTCGTTCCTAGCTTAGCGTTTAACACGTTTCTTGTTGCAAGTACTGGAGCAGACTGTAATTAGTATTTGCTAATAAACCAATACATAAAACCGTGGGAAAACAGTGGGCTTCACAAGGGTTTTCACTAGGTTGCATTCTATTTTCTTGATTTAAGTCAATCAGTTGCTGGTAACATAGCTGCTGTTGCTTTATTTGTTTGATTCTCTGTTGCATTGCCAGCAACGCTTGCAGCATCAGGTGTTGTATTATTGGGGTTGAGTTCTGAGGTTTCATCGGTGTCATCAGTAAGACGTGCGTCAACGGCCTTTTCAGTTTGGCTGGTTGATTTGTTGTTACTTTTACTAAACATCTCTGGTTTGCACATGCTGTCAATATTTTTCTGAATCTCTTTCATTTTGGTGGTTTTTTCTTCTGCTGTCAGAAAACGTTCACCTTGCTCATCTTTCCATTTAATTAATGCATTTGCTGTCATTTTTTTGAGTGCTTCAGCTTGTTGAGCACAGAACTCACGATGCTTTTGATCACTTTTTTCGCCGTCTTGACGTGCTTGTTCTAACCCATCTTTGGGTTCTGATATGCTATTCTCTTTAGGAATAACATTGCCGAGTTTACCTGTGGAAAGGCGTATATCGTCTTCAATATTCTTGCCATTTGCTTCTGGTGGCGGGGGAGTTTGGGTGTAGTGGACTTCTCCATTTTTATCCGTCCACTTGTACATGTCTGCTGCCGCATGGGTTGTCATAAATATGGCTGTTAGTAAGACGACTGGCATAAAGATTGCTTTTTTCATGTATCACCTTGTTATGTTTGATTTTAACTACATATTAGTATTTTCTAATATTCTCTGTTAGGATGCGTCAACTTCTCATTTTGTTTTAAGGTAAGTATGCCATGAAAATGTTACCAAAGTGGTTACTGATCGTCGGATTGTCGGCATTATCGGCTTGCGGGAGTTCTGAGCAAATACAGCCAGCCGCTTCCGCACAGGTACAAATTGCCTTGCAAACGACCACGGTTAACGCGATTGTTACACCGGAGTTGTATTATCTGGATGGTCATGTTGAAGCGGTTAATGAAAGTACTATCTCGGCGCAGACCAGTGGTGTTATCGAAAAACTGTTTTACGATGTGGATGATTACGTAGAACCGGGCAAAGTGATTGCGCGGATCAAATCCAAAAATCAGCAGGCTGGAGTAGAGCAGGCGCAAGCTTCACTGGATGAAGCACAAGCACGTTATAGCGAAGCACAAACAGATTTTAAACGTGTCAGTGAGATTTATGCGAAACGCCTCGTGCCCAAAGCTGATTTGGACGCAGCTCAAGCAGGGTTAAAAGCGGCGGAAGCGCGGTTAGCTGCGGCTAAAGCACAAGTTACCCAAGCGGGCGAACAATTGGGTTATACGACACTAATTGCCCCTTACGGGGGGATCGTGACGAAACGCCATGTGCAGTTAGGCGAGGCTGTCAATCCTGGTACGCCAATCATGACCGGTATTTCACTGGATAAAATGCGAGTGGTTGTCGAAGTACCCCAGCGTTTAATTGGAAAAGTTCGTCAGGAAAAGAAAGCCTTTGTGTTTCAGGATGGCTCTAATAAATCGTTGGCTGTTGAGTCCTTGACCTTTTTTCCTTACGCGGATCCTAAAACCAATGCGTTTAAAGTCAGGATTGATCTAAAAGAGGGCGCACAAGACTTGTTCCCCGGTATGTTTGTTAAAGTGGCTTTTGTCATTGGGCAGCAAGAAAATGTGGTGAGTATTCCAGAAAGTGCTGTGGTGGTACGTAGTGAAGTCATTGGCGTGTATGTCATCAATGAAGACGGCAAACCTGCATTACGTCAAATCCGTTTGGGAAAAAAGCTGGATGACAACAATATCAGTGTATTAGCCGGTGTCGATGCCGGTGAAACCATCGCACTTGATCCTGTACAAGCAGCCATTTCCCTGAAGCAACAAGCAGCGGAGGCAAAACACGATGAGTGAGCCAAAGTTGGGCATTTCAGGGGGAATTGCAAAGAAATTCCTGATCACGGAAATCACACCTCTGCTGGCATTGGTTGGTTTGCTATTGGGTTTATTTGCCGTCATGGTGACGCCTCGTGAGGAAGATCCACAGATCAATGTGACATTTGCCAATGTGTTTATCCCGTTTCCGGGGGCTAGTGCTGAACAGGTAGAAAGTTTGGTTAGTACACCTGCTGAACAAGTGCTGTCTGAAATTGAGGGGTTGGAACATATTTATTCCACCTCCATGCCGGGTATGTCGGTTTTAACCGTGCAATACAAAGTGGGGCAGGATCGAACGGATGCACTGGTGCGTTTATATAACAAAGTTGCTTCCAATCAAGACTGGTTGCCACAAAATCTTGGCGTGGGTACGCCACTGATCAAGCCGAAAGGAATTGATGATGTACCGATTGTTGCGCTGACATTGTGGACCGAAGATGATAAACGCGGTGCTTATGAATTGAATCAAGTGGCACATGCCATTGAATCCGAACTCAAGCGCGTACCCGGATCGCGTGATATTTACACGATTGGTGGCCCGCAACAAATTGTTCATGTCTTGCTGGATGCTGAAAAACTTGCTGGTCATGGTATCTCGCTGGCAGATTTGCGGAATGCGCTACACGCCAGTAATTCTGCTCGTGATGCTGTTTCCTTGGTGAATAACAACGAGGAAATTCAAGTACAAGCCGGTACATTCCTGATGGACGCGGCAGAAGTAGGGGAGCTGATGGTCGGTGTCTTCGACGGCAAACCTGTTTTCCTTAACGATGTTGCGGAAGTAAAACGTACTTCTGATTCGCCGGAAGCTTACGTCACTTTTGGAACAGGTAGCGCAGCATCACATAAAGAATTGCAAGCAGGTATCCATACCCCAGCCGTCACCATTGCTGTTGCCAAGCAGCCTGGAACGAATGCAGTCGATATTGCCAATAGTGTCATTGATCGCTTCGAAAAATTGCGGGGGACGTTCGTGCCAGAAGGTGTGAATGTCACTGTCACGCGTAATTACGGCGAGACAGCTCAGGCGAAGTCTGAAAAGCTGATTCACAAACTCATTATTGAAACCATCGCAGTAGCCTTGTTGATTTGGTTTGCTTTAGGGTGGCGGGAAGCCCTGATTGTGGGTGCTGCGGTGGTGATTACCTTAGCGGTAACCTTGTTTGCATCATGGGCTTATGGTTTCACCTTAAATCGGGTTTCGTTGTTTGCGTTGATTTTCTCTATCGGTATTTTGGTCGATGATGCCATTGTGGTGGTGGAAAATATTCACCGTCACATGCAGCAAGGTGGGAAAAAGCTGTTGGACGTGATTCCAGTAGCCGTCGATGAAGTAGGTGGCCCTACCATATTGGCAACGTTTACGGTGATTGCAGCGTTGTTGCCCATGGCATTTGTATCGGGATTAATGGGGCCTTATATGTCGCCGATTCCGATCAATGCCAGTATGGGGATGCTGATTTCATTGGCAGTCGCTTACGTAGTGACACCTTGGATGACAGGAAAAATGTTGGCCAACGTTGATTTCAGCCTCCATCATCACGATAACAATAAGTTGCACGGTTTTTTCAGTCGTATCATGTCCCCATTTCTAGACGATAAAAAAGGTGGTAAACGTCGCACGACCTTGTTCGCAGTCATTACTTTATTGATCGTGTTATCTGCCTCCCTAGCAGTATTCAAGCTAGTAGTACTGAAAATGCTGCCTTTCGACAATAAATCCGAATTCCAGGTGATACTGGATATGCCGGAAGGTACCTCATTGGAGCAAACGTCGCGGGTACTGAATGAAATGTCAGAGTATTTGGGGAAAGTCGATGAGGTAACCGATTACCAAATTTATGCAGGAACCGCTGCACCCATCAACTTCAATGGTTTGGTGCGTCAATACTATTTACGCGAAGGCTCTAATATTGGTGATATTCAAGTCAATCTAACGGATGCTCACGGACGTGAACGTCAAAGTCATGAAATCGCTTTAGATGTACGCCCACCTTTGCAAGACATTGCTAAAAAGTACAATGCCAATGTGAAAGTAGTCGAAGTGCCACCGGGACCACCGGTGATGTCACCAATTGTGGCTGAAGTGTATGGTTTGGATTATCCGGGACAAATTGCGGTTGCCAAGCAGGTTCGAGGTATATTTGAACAAACCCAAGACATTGTGGATATTGATGATAGTGTCGAATACCCGCAAAAGCGTTTGGTGGTACAAGTCGATCGTCGTAAAGCGGCGTTGCTAGGTGTATCCCAAGATACGATTGCTTCTGCTATTGATACGGTATTGCGTGGTGAAGACGTAGTGTTTTTACACGGTAAGGGTATTAAGTATGCAGTACCGATTCGCGTCGAGTTTCCGGTAGCATTGAAAGATAAAATGGATTCGGTACTGGCATTGCGTGTACGTAGTCAGGCGGGTGAGTTAGTGCCGATGTCTGAATTGGTCAGTGTGCAGGAAACCACACGGGAACATTCCATTTATCACAAAGATTTGCTGCCGGTTGTGTACGTGACCGGTGATATGGCAGGGACAACAGACAGCCCGCTGTATGGCATGTTCGAGATCTTTAGTGGCATTAAAGAACTGTCCGTGTATGATAATCCGATTAATCAATTCTTTGTTGCGCAGCCGGATGACCCTTATTTGTATGGGATGAAATGGGATGGTGAATGGCAAGTGACTTACGAAACCTTCCGCGATATGGGGATTGCTTACGGGGTAGGAATGATTCTGATCTTCCTGTTGATCGTGGCACAATTCAGGTCGTATATGGTTCCGCTAGTCATCATGTCGCCCATTCCGTTAACCATTATCGGTGTTATGCCGGGTCATGCATTGCTGGGAATGCAATTTACTGCAACCTCAATGATCGGCATGATTGCGCTTGCTGGGATTATCGTCCGCAACTCCATCTTGTTAGTCGATTTCATTAATGAACAAGTGAGAAGCGGCATGGATTTGAAAGATGCGGTGATTAATTCAAGCGCAGTACGTGCCAAACCTATTGCATTAACCGCATTGGCGGCCATGGTCGGTGCATTCTTTATTATTGATGATCCAATTTTTGGTGGACTCGCCGTATCATTGATTTTTGGTATATTGGTATCCACGGTATTGACACTGGTACTGATTCCGCTGATGTATTATATGTACGCCCGCAATCGTTTAGCTACTATTGTGGGTGGGGCGATTTAACCCCACCTTTTTCGTGTTCAATCTGACGTAATCCCCGTTGCTGCGCGAGTGGTACGGGGATTTACGTTTCTTGCAAATAGACAGCTAAACCAAGGTCATTTTCGGCGACATGTCGCATAAAATGCTGCATCGCTTGGAAGCGCTGGAGGCAAGCGTCCAGCGCTTGAGCATTACCATCCCATATTGGCGGGTAAATATCCTCATCCAACATTTGATTGGTATCAAAGTGCTGGCGTAATGTCTCCGGTGTTTTATTCACTAGCGCTTGGGTAATGTGCTTGACTTCACCTGAATCAAATGTTCGGGCAGGGCCATAGCCCAAGTCCACATCGCCCACATAACTGCCGCCATCCAGCAAAAAAGCACCCGGTAACTGACCATTCCAGCCTTGACCACATAGGAGGTAGTGGATGCCATGCCAGTATTCACCCAAGGTTTCTCGCAGAGTGATGCCCTCAGGCTCTAGAGCATAGCGTGATGCAGGAAAGCGGGTTTCAGCCGTGACTAAAGTCCAGATAAGTTGCGGATGTGCCATGAGACGACTGATATTGAAATCAGAAATGGCAGCAAGATGTAAATGTACACCCATGATAGTTAAACCCTTTTTGAACAATGGCTCAAGCCAATTACCTTGTTAGTGTTAGTAAGCTTCTCAACGTGTTGTTTTATAGAATCAATAGGTTGAATAGAAGCCATGTTTGGTTACTTACTTGCGTTGTGGTTGGATTATTACAGTCGTTAACTGCTTTAGCTGTGATAATCATCACCAATAGAATCAATTCACATTGTTTGAGCCTTCCCCTGACTTTGTTATGATGCAAGGCATTGATCACAACAACGAGTTTCGTATGCAAAGTATTCTTTCCCGTATCGCTACCGAATTGGCGGTTCAAGAACAGCAAGTGGCTAGTGCTGTCGCCTTATTGGACGAGGGTTCAACGGTTCCTTTCATTGCTCGCTACCGTAAGGAAAAAACCGGTGGGCTGGACGATACCCAACTGCGTTACCTCGAAACTCGTCTGGGCAGCTTACGTGAACTGGAAAAACGTCGTGAAACGGTACTTCACTCTATCCGCGAACAAGGCAAGTTGAACCCTGAGTTAGAGCAGCAAATATTGCAGGCGCAAACCCGCACCGAACTCGAAGACATTTATCTGCCTTACAAACCCAAGCGTCGCACCAAAGCGATGATTGCCCGCGAAGCAGGAATCCAACCACTGGCAGAAGCCTTGCTCAACAACCCGCAACTTGACCCCGAAACCGAAGCCGTTAAATACCTTAACCCTGAGATGGAGTTTGCGGACACCAAAGTGGTGTTGGATGGGGCGCGGCAAATCCTCATGGAGGATTTCGCTGAAAACCCTGAACTGAGCGGCACATTGCGCGAATATTTGTGGGAGCAGGGCGGTTTTGAATCCAGTGTCATTGCGGGTAAGGAAGATGAGGGGCAGAAATTTACGGACTACTTTGCGTATAGCGAAGCGCTAAACAAGATCCCGTCTCACCGCGCGTTGGCATTATTCCGTGGGCGTAACGAAGGTATTCTGGATTTAAAACTGGATGTCGCCGTAGCGGACGGTATGAGTCACCCGTGTGAAGAGAAAATTGCCCAAACATTCAATATTTATGATCAGGGCAGGGCTGCTGATCGGTGGTTGCTGGATACAGTACGTTGGACGTGGAAAGTAAAATTGCACAGCCGTTTAAGCACCGACCTGAATCAACGTTTGCGTGAACAGGCCGAGGCAGAAGCCATCCGCGTGTTTGCGGCGAATTTGAAAGATTTATTGTTAGCAGCACCTGCTGGAGCACGTAATACGCTGGGACTTGACCCCGGTTTTCGCACTGGGGTGAAAGTTGCAGTTGTCGATGCGACGGGTAAGTTATTGGATTTTGCCACGATCTACCCGCATGTGCCGAAAAAGCAATGGGATCAGTCGATTGCGATACTGGCAGATTTATGCGCTAAACACAGCGTTGAATTGATCAGCATTGGCAATGGCACGGCATCCCGTGAAACCGATCAGTTAGCTGGCGATTTGATTAGCCGTCATCCCGAACTCAAGCTGTCTAAAATCGTGGTTTCAGAAGCCGGTGCATCGGTGTATTCCGCCTCAGAACTGGCTGCCCGTGAATTCCCCGGTTTGGATGTTTCCATTCGTGGCGCAGTATCCATTGCTCGCCGCTTGCAAGACCCGCTGGCAGAATTGGTGAAAATTGACCCAAAATCCATTGGTGTCGGTCAATACCAACACGATTTGAATCAACCAGAACTGGCGCGTTCGCTGGACGCAGTGGTCGAAGACTGCGTAAACGCGGTTGGGGTCGATGTGAATACCGCGTCTGCCGCATTACTGGCAAGGGTTTCCGGTTTAAACAGTGGGATTGCTGACAATATTGTGGAGTTCCGCAATGACAATGGCGCATTCCGCAATCGCAATCAATTGAAGAAAGTGTCACGGCTAGGCGCGAAAACCTTTGAACAAGCCGCCGGTTTCTTGCGTATTCGTGATGGGGAATACCCCTTGGATGCATCCGCCGTTCACCCAGAAGCCTACACGCTGGTTGAGCAGATTGCCGCTGTGAACCGTCAGCCATTGCAAGAATTGGTAGGAAATAGCGAGTTTGTTAGCACGCTTAAACCTGCCGATTACGTGACTGAACAGTTCGGTGTTCCCACAATTCGCGATATTTTGGCAGAATTGGAAAAACCGGGTCGTGACCCACGCCCTGAATTTGTGACCGCTACGTTCCGTGAAGGCGTCAATGAGCTGAAAGATTTACAACCGGGCATGATTCTCGAAGGTGTGGTTACTAATGTAGCGAATTTTGGTGCATTTGTGGACATCGGTGTGCATCAAGACGGCTTGGTACACATTTCCCAACTGACCGACAAATTCATTAAAGACCCGCGTGAAGTCGTGCGTACCGGTGATGTGGTAAACGTGCGCGTCGAAGAGGTTGATGTACAGCGTAAGCGAATCAGTTTAACCATGCGTTTGGAATCTACCCAGCCCAAAGCTGTCTCAAACCCCGTCGCAAAGGCAGTGGCTAACCGTGAAGAGCGTCGACCGGTGGCGGCACGTCCGCAGCAGGAACGCAGTCATGATCGTAACGACCGTAAAGCGGATGCCCGTCAACCTAACGCGAAAAAAACTATGAAGGACGCTGCGCCTGCCGCAAACTCCGCAATGGGGGATGCCTTAGCCGCAGCCTTGGCAAAAATGCGTAAATAAAACAATGAGGTGAGTGATGAACAAATGGTGGGGATTTTTATTCAGTCTTTGGCTGTTATCCGGCTGTGCGCCGCAATACGAAACCCGCTATGAATTCACACCACCGACAAGTACCGGCGGTCTGAGTTGTCTCAACCGCTGTGAAACTCAAACGCGCACCTGCAACTTGCAATGCAATCTGCAATACGGTCAATGCAGTGCCAAAGCTGAACAACAGGCTAAAACCGAACTTCCCGCAAAACTCAGTGAATACGACACCCGTTTGGCTGCGTGGCAACGTGAAATGGAACGTTATCAAACCGATTTGCGCTTTTACGAAATGGAATTGCGTCAGCGTGAATTGCAACACGATCTGCGGCGGCTTACCTGTGACCGCGACGGTAAAGAATCAGCCAGTTGCTTACACCACCATTCCCTGCTCAATGGCATGACCTTGCTGAATGAGCCAAGTCGCCCGGATAAGTTACCGGCAAAACCGACGTTGAGCAGCGAAACCGCCCGCATTCGTGATCTAATTTGTAGCAATGAATGCCAATGTGATGCGCAGTACCGCCAGTGCTATACCAGTTGTGGCGGGGCAGTGAAGCCTTATCAGTTTTGCGTGGAGAATTGCCCCAAATAATCCGCTATAATCCCGCGCTTACCCACAAAGCTGCTGGCATATTGTCAGTAGGCTTTGTATGCTTCGCCCCTTTGATCACCAGTGAAAAGCAAGCCTAGGCTATGAGTAATATGCAGGAACAGTATCAACCGCAATCCTTGGAACCGGAAATTCAGCAATTCTGGGAACAACAACGTACCTTTGAAGTCACCGAAGACCCTAACAAGGAAAAGTATTACTGCCTCTCCATGTTTCCTTACCCCAGCGGCGTGCTGCACATGGGGCATGTCCGCAATTACACCATCGGTGATGTGATTGCACGTTTCCAGCGGATGCAGGGTAAAAACGTGTTGCAACCGATGGGTTGGGATGCGTTCGGTTTGCCTGCTGAAAATGCAGCCATCAAAAACAATACTGCTCCCGCTGCTTGGACTTACAAAAACATTGGTTACATGCGCAGCCAACTCAAGTCGATGGGGTTGGGTATTGATTGGTCACGTGAAATTGCCACTTGCGCACCTGACTATTACCGCTGGGAACAATGGTTTTTTACCCAATTATATGAAAAAGGGCTGGTATACCGTAAAAAATCCACGGTAAATTGGGATCCGGTTGACCAAACGGTATTAGCTAATGAGCAGGTCATTGATGGACGTGGCTGGCGTTCTGGTGCATTGATTGAACAGCGTGAAATTGACCAGTGGTTTCTGAAAATTACTGCTTATGCTGATGAATTGTTGGAAGAAATCGGCAAGATGCCGGGCTGGCCTCAACAAGTGCGTACCATGCAAGAAAACTGGATTGGGCGTTCGGAAGGGGTAGAGCTCGAATTTGGTTTGGCAGGTTCAGATAGCAAGTTAAGTGTGTTCACCACCCGCCCAGATACTTTGATGGGAGTGACCTATGTCGCAGTTGCGGCACAACATCCACTTGCGCTGAAAGCAGCAGCTACTAATCCTGCACTAGCCGCTTTCATCGAAGAATGCAAACTGGTCAAAGTCGCCGAAGCCGATATGGCTACGATGGAAAAGAAGGGTATGGCGACGGGAATCATGGCGCTGCATCCGGTAACGGGCGCGAGTGTGCCGGTCATGGTCGCCAATTTCGTGCTGATGTCTTATGGCTCTGGGGCGGTGATGGCGGTTCCGGCACACGATCAGCGTGACTGGGAATTTGCCAAGGCTTACGACTTGCCCATTAAGCAGGTGATTGCGCCAGCAGATGAACGTGAAATTGATTTGAATACCGCCGCGTTTACCGAAAAAGGCATATTGATCGATTCGGGGGAGTTTAACGGGCTGACCTCTGCCGCTGCCTTTGAAGCCATTGCTGATTATTTGTCAGGTAAGGGTAAGGGGCGGCGACGGATTAATTTCCGGTTGCGTGACTGGGGTGTTTCACGGCAACGTTATTGGGGGTGCCCGATTCCCATCATTTATTGTGATGATTGCGGTGCTGTACCCGTACCGGAAAAAGATTTGCCGGTGATTTTGCCCGAAGACGTGACCTTTGATGAAACCGGTGGCTCACCAATTAAACGGATGCCTGAATTTTACCAAACGGCTTGTCCATGCTGTGGAAAACCCGCTACTCGCGAAACCGACACGTTCGACACGTTTTTTGAGTCCTCGTGGTATTACGCTCGCTACACATGCCCCGATAGTGATGAGGCAATGCTGGATTCACGGGCTAATTATTGGCTACCGGTTGATTATTATATCGGCGGTATTGAACACGCGATTTTGCACTTGTTGTATTCGCGTTTCTTCCATAAATTGATGCGCGACAACGGCTTAGTGGATTCTGATGAACCGTTTACTAACTTGTTGACCCAAGGCATGGTGTTGGCAGAAACGTTCTACCGTGAGAAAGAGAACGGTGGTCAGGATTGGTTCCAACCCACGGCGGTGACGGTCGAGCGCGATGACAAAGCCCGTGTGATTGGTGCAACGTTGATTGCTGACGGTTTACCGGTGCAGTCAGGCGGCATTACCAAAATGTCCAAATCCAAGAATAATGGCGCTGACCCGCAGGAAATGATTGAGAAATACGGAGCGGATACGCTGCGTTTGTTCTCGATGTTTGCCGCACCGCCGGATCAAAGCATGGAATGGTCAGATTCTGGTGTAGAAGGAGCGCAACGGTTTTTACGTCGTCTTTGGAAACAGGTGTTTGACCATGTGTCTGTTGGTATCACCGCGCCATTGGATACGACGAATTTGGATGATGCACAGCAAGCCTTGCGCCGTAAAGTCCACCAAAGTGTGCAGAAAGTGGGGGATGATATGGCGCGTCGACACACGTTCAACACTGCGGTTGCTGCGAATATGGAATTACTGAATGATATTTCACGTTTTGCTGATGAAACTATGCAAGGCCGCGCCATACGCCAAGAAGCTTTGGAATGTGTTGTGTTGATGCTTGCACCGATTACACCGCACATCTCTCATGCACTTTGGCAAGCTTTAGGACATAATGAAGCGGTTGTGGATGCACGTTGGCCTGCTGTCGATGAAGGTGCTTTAGTACAAAATACCTTAGAACTCATTGTTCAAGTGAACGGTAAAGTACGTGGTAAAGTGCAAGTGAGCGCGAATACGGCTGAAGATGTTATTAAGGCAACGGCATTAGCTAATGAAAATGTTCAGAAGTTTCTTGACGGTTTGACCGTGCAAAAGGTCATTGTCGTGAAAGGCCGTCTGGTTAATATTGTGGCGAACTGATGAAGACTTTGTTGTTGCTGTTAAGTCTGTCGATGTTGCTGTTAGGTTGTGGCGGTGAGCCATTTCATCTGCGGGGCAGTAAACCCTTGCCCGAGTTGATGAGCCAAGGTATTTACATACAGGGGGTTGATCCGCGCAGTGATTTTGGGTTGGTCTTACGCGATAGCTTAGAAGACGCAGGAGCAAATATTGAGCAAAGCGAGCAAGATGCTGTCACAATACTCAGTATTACTAATGTGCGTGAAAACCGTTCCGTATCGGGTTACTCTTCGACAAGGCAAGTGCGTGAGTTTAACCATAGCCTTACGGTTGACTTCCGCGTTAAAACCCGTTCAATGGTTGAAGGGATAGAACGTTCTGTCAATGCAGAACGTTCCCAAGTCTACGATGGTCAGTACGTGTTAGGCACAGCCGAAGAAGAAAACGTTATCAAGGAAGAGTTGCGCCATGAAGCTGTGCGTTTAATCCTATTGCGCTTGCAAGCTATCCGATAACCTTCGCATTGTGTTGCACAATGGTTGCCAGTGCGGACGAATCTAATTCGCCATTACCAGCGTCCACTAATGCCTGCATATAATCAGCAGCGCGTTGTGTTCCCGGTAAGTTCAAACCAAATGCTGTTAGCGTATCGGTCACAATATGCATATCCTTATTATGCAAGTGTGCTTTAAAACCGGGTTGGAAGTTTTCTGTTAAAATGCGTTGCCCGTGTAATTCCAACACCTTTGAGTAGGCAAAACCACCTAACAAGGCTGCACGGATTTTAGCAGGATCAACCCCAGCCGCTTTCGCCAATTCAAATGCTTCTGTTACTGCAATGACAGTTTGTGCTGCAATCAATTGGTTACAGGCTTTGGCAAGTTGACCTGCGCCATGATCACCGATGTGAGTGATGGTTTTACCCATGACCGCAAGGGCAGGGCGCACGTAATCCAAATCTTCTGCTTTACCCCCTACCATAATCGTCAGTGTCCCCGCCATTGCACCGACATCCCCCCCAGAAACGGGGGCATCCAACATACGAATTCCTTTTTCTGCCAACTTTTCAGCAATTTTACGGGTTGTAACGGGTGAAATAGTGCTCATATCCACCACGAGTAAACCTGCTTGACCACCTTCGATAACGCTATTGTCGCCCAGTAAAACGGCTTCAACATCAGGTGTGTCAGATACCATGGATATCGCAATATCGACTTGAGCTGCAAGGGCAGCCGGTGTTGGCGCAAATGCAGCCCCCATATCCAGCAATTCTTGAGCTGATTCGCGACGACGTGCATAAACTATCAAAGGGAAACCTGCACTCAACAAATGTTTGCACATGGGACGTCCCATAATGCCGGGACCAATCCAGCCGATAGTAGGTTGCGTAGTCATGGGCATCATTATCCTCTGGGTAAGTTTGGTGTTGGAAGATGTTAGCACAAGCACGAAAGATGATAGAATTCCGATTTAATTTCAAACCCTCGGTCAACATATGCAGTCAGATAACGCAACGCCTTTGCAGTGGTTTTTCGCTTGCCCCCAATTTATCGAACCATTGTTGGCTGATGAGCTTAGTCGTTGCGGTGCAGAGTCGGTAAAAATTGGTCATGCAGGTGTTCAAGCATGGGGCGATTTACGCTTTGGGTATTATGCGATGCTGTGGAGTCGGTTAGCTTCGCGTGCCACGTTACAACTGGCTCAGGGTTTTGGCAAGAATCAAGCAGAATTGCAAACCTTGTTGCATTCTATTGACTGGCAACAACATTTACGCCCAGAAGGTACGTTGAAAGTACGCTTTTTTGGTTTGAATGACGATATTCGCAATACCCAATTTGGGGCGCAATGGGTTAAAGATCAGATTGGTGATCAATTCCGTAGCCAACATGGCATACGTCCTAGTGTTAGTAATACGCCCGACCTTGTAGTAGTTGTAAATTTGCATAAGGGTAATGCAAGTATCGGTATTGAGCTGAATCAGCATAGCTTACACCAACGCGGTTATCGTGACTTGGATACACATGCCCCCATGCGGGAAAATTTAGCTGCTGCATTATTAATTCGGGCAGGTTGGCCTGAGTTAGTGGTTAGTGAGGCAGAATCAGTGGCACTGATTGATCCGCAATGTGCGGCTGGTACGTTTTTGATCGAAGGTGCTTTAATGGCGTTGGATATTGCCCCAGGATTATTACGTCAACATACGGTTGCTGAACGTTGGCTAGGGCATGATGCTGAGTTATGGAACACGTTATATGCGGAAGCACAAGATCGTCGTGTCACAGGGCTTGCCAATGCTGAACGTTTTGAATTTTGGGGTAACGATCGCGATGCCGCAGTAATGGCCGCACGGGCAGATTGGCGTTCTATTGATTTGCCAGCAGCGCGTTGGACGCAATGCTCGCTAACTGCTATGCCTGCACCAACTATAGCTGACAAAGCTCTGGTTATTAGTAATTTACCTTTTGAAATAAATGCCAATATCGTCACAGTAAAACCTCATTATGATGCGCTCAGTGCATGGATGACGAGTTTACCACCAGGCTATCGAGGGGCTTTGTTTGCAGAAGCAGCCGCACCTATTTCCTTGACTAATTTGTTTTACAGTAAAGAATACCGTTTTTTAAATGGTGAAACCGAATCCAAACTTTATACATTTGAGCGGTTGGTACAGAAAGAGCATCCTGCCATTTGGATTTCTGATGACCTTGCTAACCGAATTACGAAGAACTTACGTAAGTTAAAAAACTTTATCAAACAAAGGGATATAAATGCGTATCGTGTATACGATATGGATATTCCTGAATATGCAATTGCCGTTGATCGTTATGCCGATTGGTTACATGTCCAAGAATATGCCCCCCCTAAAACTATTGACGATAAAGTCGCAGAACAACGTTTACAGCAAGCCTTGCTGACATTACCTGCTGCGTTAGGTGTTGACCCAAACAAAATCGTCTTAAAACAACGTCGCCAACAAAAAGGTAAGAATCAATACGAAAAACAGGGGAGGGCAGAACAAGCGTTGACGGTCACTGAGCACGGGATACTTTTCAAAGTGAATTTAACCGATTATTTAGATACCGGTTTATTCTTGGATCACCGCCCTATGCGTTATTGGTTGCAACAACATTCCAAAAATAAAAAAGTGCTGAATTTATTTTGTTATACCGGAACAGCCAGTGTTCATGCCGCCATCGGTGGTGCTGATCGTGTTGACAGCGTGGATATGTCTGCTACGTATTTGGAGTGGGCAAAAGACAATTTCAGTTTGAACAATTTGCAACATGATCCCTACCGACGTTACCGTTTCATCCAAGCGAATGTGTTGGAGTGGCTATACGATTGTGATGAGTATTACGACCTGATTTTTCTTGATCCACCCACATTCAGTAACTCTAAACGTATGCAAGATACATTTGATGTACAACGTGATCATGTTGCATTGATTGACGATGCCATGCGCATATTGTCACCTGATGGTACGCTGATTTTTTCTAATAATTTCCGTAAGTTCAAGTTAGATACTGAAGTAGAAAACAAATACGCAGTGCAGGACTACCGTAAGCAATCGTTGCCCTTAGATTTTGAACGTGACCCGAAAATCCATGGTTGTTGGCTAATCAAACACTAATAGGTCATTGTTATTACCCGAACAGTGTTAAACAATTTAATATTAAAATATTTTTAATAACGTATTTACGTAAATAAAAAATTTTACAATAAAAACAATGATTTATATTGAATTTGATATAAATATTAATGTATAATAAAAACGTACTTAGTTATCAGATAGAAACAACACTATGAGTAATGTCATCAAACTGCCCGAAACAGGTTCGCAAAACACCATTGAAATCGAAGAAGCGCCATCGGAATTTCCGATACCACACGAGGGCTGTTATTACGGCGTAGCAGGCCGCTTTGCCTTCGATGCTTGTTTACAATCGGAAGCTGATCCTATTGGTGTGCTTATTCATCTGCTGACATGGGCAGGTGCTTATTTTGGAAACAAAGCCGTTCTGAGATTGGGTGATGTGGAAGCACCGCCACGTTTATTCAGTGTGACGGCGAGTTCTGCTGGCGGGGGTAAGGGTACGGCTGCGGCTCCTGTTAGAAAATTGATGCAGGATTATGTCAATGTGCAGTTACGCAAAATGGGGTTACCACTTGCGCTATACCGTGATAGACCGATGTCGAGTGGGGAGGGGTTAGCATGGGCTGTACGTGACCCAGCCGATACAGAAGATGAGGATGGCAACCCAACCGATAAAGGCATCACGGACAAACGCCTGATGATTCTAGAAGAAGAGTTTGCTGCCGTTTTACAAGCGGCACGCCGAGAGGGCAATACAGTGTCTGCGGCGATTCGCCGTTTTTGGGATACTGGTAACTTTTCACCACTGACTAAAAATAACCGTGTTACCGTAACCGATGCGCATGTCTGTTTTGTCGGACACATTACTTACGAAGAGTTGGTAAAGCGTCTGGAACAAAGTGAATACGCTACAGCACTAGCCAGTCGTATTTTATGGATCTGCGTGCGCCGCCCCAAGATCGTGGCTATTCCTGAAAGCATTCCTGTCGTCAAAATGCTGCATTACGCTGATGCGGTTGCCAAAGCCATCCAATTCGCCAGCGATGTTAATGAGTTAACGTTATCGGCTCAATCACTGGAATTGTGGGGAACATTAGCACTGTCCTTAGCGAAGGTGAATTCACCGATGTCCGAGCGTTCGCGGGTACAAGTGTTACGCATTGCTTGTATTTTTGCCTTACTCGACTGCAAGGATGAAGTAGAGCCACAACATTTACGTGCTGCTACGTATATTTGGGATTATTGCCTTGGTAGTGTCGCCTACATTTTTGAAGGAGAACAGAACGAGGACGAAGGCAAGATTATCGCCGCCTTGCGCAAACACGGCAAGTTAACGACTACTCAGATCAGAGTGAATGTATTCCAGCAGAATATCAAATCTGCGGCAATGAACACGCTTCTTAAGTCATTGGAAACACAGGGAAGAATCAAGCGTAGTGTTAAACAACGTACTGATGGGCGCAGCGGGAAGCCTGCAACATTCTTTGAACTGGTGAGAAGCTAAATACGTAATAAATGTATTAATTATTTACAAATAAATTATTGAAAATATTAGTATTATACTTAATAAGTAATTACGTTTATGAATTTTAAATAAATAGTAAAAAACCTAGGGTATCCCATTCGCTACGTAAGTAAACATTTGGGATACCCTAGGTTTGGTGTGTTACTTTTGTGGTAACTGAACGCGAATATTCAATTCACGTAACTGTTTTGTATTGACCTCAGCAGGTGCATCAGTCAATGGGCAAGCAGCCGTTTGTGTTTTAGGAAATGCCATTACATCTCGGATAGACTGACTACCCGTCATCAACATGATCAAGCGATCTAACCCAAACGCTAAACCACCGTGAGGAGGGCAACCGTACTTCAATGCATTCAGCAAGAAGCCAAACTTTTCTTGTGCTTCTTCGTCAGAAATACCCAAAAGTTTGAAGACGGATTTCTGCATTTCCATATTGTGGATACGTACCGAACCACCGCCGACTTCTGTACCATTGAGTACCATATCGTAAGCAATTGACAGTGCTTTCCCTGGATTTGCCAACAATTCTTCTGGAGTGCCTTTAGGTGCTGTGAAGGGGTGATGTAGTGCAACCCAACGGTTATCTTTATCATCCCACTCAAACATTGGGAAATCCACGACCCATAAGGCAGCCCATTCACCTTGAATCAGACCACGATCATGACCCAACTTCACCCGTAAAGCACCTAAGGCATCGTTAACCACACGAGCCTTATCAGCACCGAAGAAAATCAAGTCGCCCGTTTGCGCACCGGTTCGTTCCATAATGCCAGTAACCGTTTCATCTGGCAGGAACTTCATGATCGGAGACTGTAAACCCTCACGCCCAGCGGCAATATCATTGACTTTAATATAAGCTAAACCTTTAGCCCCGTAACGCCCTACAAATGCCGTGTAGTCGTCGATTTCTTTACGGGACAGTTCACCACCATTAGGCAAACGCATTGCCACTACACGGCTGTCAGGGTCTTTGGCGGGTGCTGAGAACACCTTGAATTCGACACTTTCCATCAGATCACTGACTTCGATGAATTCGAGCGGGATACGCATATCCGGTTTGTCAGAGCCAAAACGGTGCATGGCTTCGGAGTAGGGCATACGTGGTAGTGGGTTAGGCAGATCGACACCTAAAGTTTCCTTGAACGTTGCCCGCATCATGGCTTCCATCAAACCCATGATGGCATTGTCATCCATAAAGGATGTTTCAATATCCAACTGAGTAAATTCAGGCTGACGATCAGCACGCAGGTCTTCATCCCGGAAACAACGTGCGAATTGATAGTAGCGATCCATACCTGACATCATCAACAATTGTTTGAACAACTGTGGTGATTGGGGCAGAGCAAAGAATGAGCCAGGGTGAGTTCGGCTAGGTACTAGGTAGTCACGAGCACCTTCTGGGGTTGCTTTCGTCAACATTGGTGTTTCAATATCGAGAAAACCATTGTCTTCAAGGAAACGACGTAAAAAGCCGGTGACTTTCGCACGCATTTGCATCCGTTTCTGCATTTCCGGGCGACGCAAGTCGATATAACGATAAGTCAGGCGCGTTTCTTCACCAACGTTATCTTCATCCAACTGGAATGGTGGTGTTTCTGATGTGTTCAATACATTCAGTTCAACACCGAGAATCTCGATTTGACCGCTGCGCAAGTTGGCGTTTTCAGTGCCAGCAGGGCGGCGACGTACTTTACCGACTACTTGTAATACGTATTCATTACGTGCTTTTTCAGCAGTATTAAAAACCTCTGCACGATCAGGATCGAATACGACCTGTACGATGCCTTCACGGTCACGCAAATCAATAAAAATGACGCCACCGTGGTCACGGCGACGGTTTACCCATCCACACAAAGTAACTTGCTGATCCAGCAGGGCTTCATCCACCTGCCCGCAATAATGGCTACGCATTGCTTCTTATTCCTGTTTGTTTCATTCTGCCCCGATTTTTATTTAAGCCGGGAACGTTGACTGTAAAGGCGGGAATGTTAAGCCCTGACAGCCTGATACGCAAGCCAGATACAGGAATGTGCTATGCGCCGTTACAAAGTAGAAAGCGTTGTGCCAAGAGAGTAGATCTTAGCTTCTAAATCACCACCTACGTGTTCGTATTCACCACGTAACTGCCAGTGATCGTTCAATTTATAACCTGCGCCGACACCAAGCAGTATATCTGTACCGTTCATACCATTTACGGGTATACCATTAGTATTAGCTTCAGCATCCCATGCCATGATCCCTACTCTGCCAGATAATGAGGTTTTATCATCGACTGCATAAGAACCAATCGTTGATAGCGCAAGCCCTGAACCCTTGACAGTAGATTTTTCCGAAGTGCTTGCACTTACTCCGTCATTACTGAATAAATTATAATATCCGCCTTCTATCGCTAAACTATTATTAAATTTATAACCAGTTGCCAATTTATAGCCAGTACTATCGCAAGCAATATTCTGAAAACTGCATTCAGCATCAGACTTTAGCAAGCTAAAACCAGCATAAAACTGACCAGGAGAGGTTTCATTGGCAGCAAATAAATCTTCTGCCAGTAAAGTAGTGGGACTAACTATCACACTGAGTAAACAGATTAAACTGTAAGCTTTCATTAGGGATTTTCCTTTTCACCGTTCCCTTTCTTAAAGGCATTGCAATAAGAAAGGGAGGAGGGGGTTAGTGGTTCAGAAAAGGGGGAAATTAATCAGAATGTTGCAAATGTTGCACCAACGGAATAGAGGTTGTTATTCAGCCCGTTAAAGTGTTCAGCTTCACCGCGTATCCCCCAGTTGTCATTGATTTTGTATTCAGCACCTGCGCCCAAGGATAGATCAACGCCGTCATTTGTTGTTGATAAGGTGTTGACACCTTGAATTTTTGCTGTCGTTTCTTTTTCCCACATCATCATGCCTGCTTTACCGAATAAGTTAAGTTCTTCAGTTAACTCAGTACTGGCGACACCTGAAACGTTGAATCCTGTTGCTTGAGCAGTGAGATCTGTTGCATTGGGAACGGCATTAACGCCAGGAATGACAGGTATAGCGCCGCTAGTAGATGCTTCACCAAAGTCAACATAAGCGCCTTCAACAGCCAGATTTGGTGTTACTTTGTAACCGCCAAATACCTTCCAGCCACTGGGAGTGGGACACTCAAAATCGCCCAGTAACGCCCCCGCTTGGTCGATAACAGAGTCACAAGTGCTATCACTGGATTGACCAATACTTGCCCCACCATAAATAGCACCAGCATCACCACTTTCAGAGCCACCAAACAAAGAACCGCCTGCAAATACCGGTGAATGTGAAATAGTAGCGATGACTGCCGCAAGCAGAATAGATTTTTTCATCATGGTCTGTACCCTTTTATTGTTTTAATTAAGCAACCATGATTATTTTATTCTGGTCTGTCGTGAGAGTTATGCTTTTTCCGATGAGTGGATTGACAAGATAAGATTTCTTCGCCTCTTCACGCAGGAGGAGGGAAGATATCTACAACTATTTAAACTATTTACTTACAGGCAGGACAGGCGCCTGTCCCACAAGCAGAAGAGGGAGCATCCGTGCTGGCAAGATTCTTTTTGTTGCCGCTTTTGAAGTCAGTCTCATACCAACCACCACCACCGAGACGGAAGGCGGCGGCGGTCACTGTTTTTGCCAAAGTGGATGCATGGCAAGCAGGGCACTCAGTTAACGGGGCATCTGACATTTTTTGTAATGCTTCCAGTTCATGACCACAAGCACTACATTGATAAGCGTAAATTGGCATATTTTAGACTCCAGTCTGTGTATATTAGCAGCTCATAATAATAGGGGCGTAGTTGCTTGAATTCAATGAATCACGTTACATTCTCTCTTCTGATGTGTAGAGGAGCTCAAAAAATATGCGCAATGTGTTAATTACTGGCTGTTCTAGCGGAATAGGTTACTGTGTAGCAAAAGGTTTACGCGAACGTGGCTACCAAGTGTTTGCTTCTGCCCGTAAAGCAGAGGATGTTGAACGCTTGGAAGGGGAGGGATTTAAAACACTACAATTGGATCTGGCTGACGCTGAAAGTGTAAAAGATGCCGTATATGAGTTGATGCTACGTACTAACAGTGAGCTGTATGCGGTGTTTCATAATGGTGCTTATGGTCAAGTAGGTGCATTGGAAGATTTATCACGTGAAGCCCTAGAGCAACAGTTTGCCACCAATGTGTTCGGCTGGCATCAATTGACGACGATGGTCATGCCATTGTTACGCCAGCGCAATGAAGGGCGGATCATTTATAACAGTTCTTTGCTAGGTTACGTGGCATTGCCGTTTCGGGGAGCCTATAATGCCAGCAAATACGCTGTAGAAGGTATCGCAGACACCTTACGTTTAGAACTAGCCGATACGGATATCAAAGTGTGCTTGATTGAACCAGGCCCCATTGAAAGCCGTTTTAGGTCTAATGCATTGCAGTCACTTAAAACACATGTAAGTATTGATCAAAGCGTGCATCGAGATAAATACCAAGGTGCAATACGCCGCTTAGAAAAAGAAGGGGCTGCTGCGCCGTTTACGCTGCCACCAGAAGCCGTGTTGGCGAAAGTTATTCATGCACTGGAAAGTCCTAAGCCTAAAGCACGTTATCCAGTCACTGTACCAGCGCATTTATTCTGGACATTGCGTAGGATTCTACCTACAACTTGGCTAGACCAATTATTAATTCGCATTTCAAGTAAAGAAAATCAATAGGTTGAATGTTATTATGAATGAAGTACTAGAATACCTTTTTTTTACACAAACTATCGCCGATCAATTTATTGATACATTACATGAGCATGATTTGCACTTTGAGCGCGAAATTGAGCCTGTGCAGGGCGCTATTGTCCTGAAAATTGCTGAAGGGGTAGATGATGATTTATGGGATAAGTTAGATGACTTGTATGATGAACTAAGTGAAGCTGACCAAGCGTTAGTAGAGGCGGGAATTGAAGATACTGACTCCAAAAGTACTGCTGGTATTTATCTGCAATTATCAGGGGGGCATCAAACCATTGCGCAAGTAGACCCTAATGTTATGGCTCGAATGCTGGCGGTCATCACAACCGATGAACTGAATGCATTTGTTGATACGATTGTACGCAGCGTAGAAACACCTGATGATTCTCCTATATGCAAACGCTAGTCCATTTTGCGTCTTTACCGTTTTGTCTACCTCCCATATATCTACATAACACTTATATTATGTCAATTTGACATAATATGTATTATGCGAAATAGGGAACTACCAAAGCACTGGAAAGGTTGGAGATTTTGGGAGGGCTATCTTATTGACCCTGACGGCAACCGCTACAGCCCCACCATGGTAAAGACCTCGCTTTTCACCCAAGAATTAGCCCATGAATTGACGGGAAGCCCTTTACAAGTGCTAAGCCTGAAAACGGAACTCAAACGACGGATAGCCCGAATAGAGGAATCCCCCGAAATCGTGATTCGATGGAACGGTCAAGAGGTGTCTGTGAAACTGCCAAAATCTTTATAATCAAATGCTTACAGGATAAACCTTATCCATTTCCTGAGCCAATACCGCCCCATCGTCAGTATCGAAACGTAACAGCTTGCCTTCCAATGCTTGCATAGCACCCTCCCAAAACAGCCGATTGCCATAATCCCCATTGGTAATAGAGTCAAATCGGTGTGAGAGAGACGCAAGGTAGGTTTCAGGCTTGTCAGGATGGCAATCGCCGCTAAAACGTAACGACTGCTGAACCGACTTTATTGGATCCCTAACCCCTTTCGGCATCCCCAAAGACAGCCCCAAGATACGTTCATTGTGCTGCTTGATGTGTACACGGAACCGGAACGGTACAGCGTCACAATCTGACCATAAATCTATTTGCATACGCTCACTTGATTAGTGTTACAGGAATCAAAAAGGAACCCACTGGACAAACGCCATAATCTCAGCAAGCTCAGCAGCACCGCCCCACATGACAGTCGAGGCAAGTGTCTTGTGGAGCCAGTGACCTTGCATAGCCCGCTTGTCAAAGGAGCAACGGAAGTTGTTCACCAGAACCTTAGTTCTGGCTACGCAATGGGAACCCGTGCCACTGATGAACGTCCAGACGGGCTTCATATTGCCGAAAGTACCCCAAAATCTGCCAACGCTGGTATAGCCCTCTGGGACTTGCTTTTGTTCCTGCTTACTTGCGTATTTAGTAGCGTAGAAGCTGGCAGCGTGAGGCTTGCGGACATACTCCAAACATGAGCGACCCGATAGCTTTCCAAGATGCCAATCCAGATGCTTAGGATCACCAGACCCCACAACCTTATACCAATGTTCAGCAACACCCTTGACCCCACATAGCGGATAATTAGAAATGAACAGGTGAAAGTGAGGCGCACCCCGCTGCTGAAACTCCAAGAACCAAAAAGCCCCGCCGACACCGTGACGTTTAAGCCATTTACGCATAACATCCAAATCACGCTTAACCTTGACGCCATCCGTTGGGAAAGTGTCAGGATAGGTGAGAGTCAAAAACGCATTAAAAGAGCCTTCAGGGACATTACGCGCCGTTAGTTTGAGACGCTTGATAGACTGCCTAGAGAGTTCCTTGATAACCCCCCTCTTCCCACCACCGGCATGGTTTTTGATAGCCCCGTTTTTCGTTGAATGCTTGATGACTACATCCTGTACACCCACCTGAATATCAATGATTTCCACACAATCGGAACGCGGAATGTAGGACATTACAGGAATGCCCGTGCCTGGTATCCAACGCACCATAGCGGCTTGCTTAGCTTGTAACAGCGCATCGCTTTCAGCCTGTTGCTGAATCTGACGATCAGCTAACCATTGATCAAGCACCCTTTCCGAATCCAATCGGAACTTGGACTTGATGACAGCAAACCCAGAAGGCTCAGGAGGCAACGGCTTAGCATCCAGAATAGGACAATCCCACACCTGAGATTCATCAAGCGGGACAACACAGCCTCCCGCTTCATCATCCCATTCTGCCCAATCTGGTACGCAATCCCAAGAAGACCCAGCAGTAACACCACTGGGAAGCTTGATAGCTGCATAGGAACTAGAAGGAAACGGAAAGCCAAGGAGGCTACGAACATAGAACGAACCTTGAAACGGTTCATCAATAGAATGGTTGCAGGTATCCCCCGCAGGCGTTACAGTACGCATGATCTAAACCTCTTGTTACGTAAGAGCTTTGGATTATCCAAAGCCGGACAGGTGCAAACTGTTCGGCTTTCTTACTTCCCACCCAGTCGCCTACTGGCATCCTGCACACCCAAAGAATGCAAGACGCGGAAACCGCAATGTTTGGGTTTCCAATGGTGATCTATTGGCTATTTCCGAAATATCGAAGGTTGCCACCCTAACGGCATTTATCGCCTGAAAACTAAAAGTAATACACGCTTTCAGGAAAAGCAAACGGGCTTTCGATAAAAGGTAATATTCGCTGAATAATTCAACGCGCGTTTAGGTTTCTAGCCTCATGGCTCTATATGTGCCTTATGACAAGAAGAGGGGAACCCCCGCCCTTGGACGCTCCTTCGTCGCCCCTCTTGGCAGGGTGTTAACTAATTTTTAAGCAGTATACAGGTGTACACGACTGTGAACTGAAAGAGGGTACGGCAGAGGACAAAACTCCTAACATTTTCGCTACGCGCTAAAGAGTGTACCAAGCCAATGGAATAAAGAGGTTTTTCAGGGGGGTGATTGGGCTAATGTCTCTCTGATGCGTATGGGCAACCCCAAATATACACCTGACAACTACAACACACCGAGCGCGTTACGCGGATCACTGGCGATTGATGAGCGGCTTACGCCGGATTACGCGGGATTACGAGTATCACACTGGCAGATGGAGCGAGACCGCTACTTTTTAAGACGCAATACCCAACTTTCAGGGTATCAGGCTATAGGGCAGAAAAACGGCTTGAAAACGCCATTTGTTAAAAATTGAGCGCAACGTGGAAACGAATCCACTACCGTTTATCGGATAATTTGCCGTTCATCAATTGGCACGATTCTTGCCTTGTATCTTTTCATTCAGATTTTTGGTAGCGATTTCACAGAATACTAGCAGTCCACTACACTTTACAATCTGTATTTTGTAGTATTTGTAGCGATACTACATACAAATACTATCAATGCGCGGGAATAGCCCGCCTGTTCCGCAGGCTCCACCCAGCGGGCATTCCCGCGCATTTCTCTATTTTCTGTGAGTGAATGCCACCCTACCCCATAGAATCCCCATTTTAGGCATAAATTGACCATGCTATGTATTATGCGAAATAGGGAACTACCAAAGCACTGGAAAGGTTGGAGATTTTGGGAAGCTAATAATTAGTACGCAGGATTTGTCGAAGGTTGCTTCATAAGATCCCCCAACATTTCCTCGATGAATTGTTTGACACGGAATCGATGTTCGCCTGTGAACTGTAAACCAACACCTGGACTAGTGCCTCGTTGACCGACGCCTGGTGAAATCCATACTACTCGTCCAGGAATCAAGAGCTTTTTGCCGTCTTCTACCAAACGTAAATGCAATACAACTTCATCATGTAATGTGAATTTTTCTGTTGTTGGCACAAAGACACCACCATCTTTAATAAATGGCATATAGCAAGCATGTAATGCTGATTTTTCGGCAATAGCCATGGATAGGCTGGCAGGATTGCCATCCCCCTTCGAATGCTTGTGATGCGTATGCTGGATATCGTCCATTAAAATTCAACTGACTCTGAAAACGACTAATGCTGCTCTTGCCACAATATTAGCATGGATTCAATAAATAAACGGGGGTTGAGAGGATGAGTGGATAACTTCTTAAGTTCAAGTAATTTATCATACATTCTTAATATTTGGTTTGAATTGAGTAATGTACGCAAATACCCTAGTTCAGATGTTACAGGCTCAGCACCGTCACTAGAAGCCTGTTTTAGCAGTGTTAGCAGCCAAGTCAACTGCCAATCCAACAACTGTTGCTTATCAGACTTTTCCCAATGCGCTGAAATCTCAGTAATACTCCCTTGTCCTTGCATACATTGCGTCAAATGAGCGAACCACTGGGCACGCTGAGTCAATGTATCAGTAGAATCCAGTTCTAATGCTGCCAAGGGTCTCCCTAACGCAGTTTCCAACAACTGTTCGAGTGGATGTTGCAGTGTTTGTTGACTCAGCCACTCCTGTGCTTGTTGATGCGTCGGTAGCGGCAAACGAATAGCTTGGCAACGACTACGAATTGTAGGCAATAATAACGCTGGATGCGCTGTTAGCAGCAAAATATGCGTGTTTGCAGCAGGTTCTTCTAACGATTTTAATAAGCTATTAGCCGCATTAACATTCATGCGCTCAGCAGGATAGATAATAACCACTCGACACGGGCTATAACTACGACTCAACCCTAAAAAATAGTTAAGTTCACGGATCTGCTCAATCAAAATCGACTGTTTATCTTCCAATAGAGTCACTGACATAAAGTCAGGATGCGCCTGTGCCGCAAAAACCTGACAGCTACGGCATTGTCCACAAGCACTACCATCGGTAGCAGGTGTTAAACACAACAGACTGTTAGCGAGCGCCTGAATAAACACCTCATTACCGCATCCCTCCTCACCGCTAAACAACAAAGCATGATGTAAGTGATTATGCCCCTTGGCTTGTTGTAGACTCTGCCATATCGGTGCTTGCCAAGGATAAGGATACCGACTCATGTATTTGTCTCTGCAATAATGCGTTCTAGTACCTGTTGCAATTGCTCACGAACATTTACACGCGCTTGAGCGGCTTGGATGATGGGATAACGTGCGGGCAGCTCCCCTGCCCTTTGCAGATAACCATGACGAATTCGCTCAAAAAAAGCGGCGTGTTCTTGTTCAAAACGGTCAGCACGCCCCCTTGCTTGTGCCCTAGCCATGCCTGTAGTGACATCAATATCAAACAGAATAACGTAATCGGGGCGTACATCACCTTGCACCCACTGTTCCAACGCTGCAATGCGTGACAATGCAATACCGCGCCCATAACCCTGATAAGCATAAGTCGCGTCGGTAAACCGATCACAAATCACCCATTCCCCCCGTGCTAAAGCAGGTAGAATTTTGGTATGTAAATGTTCATTACGCGCTGCAAACATCAGCAACAACTCAGTATCTGCATTCATACCCGGCAATTCAGGGGATAACAACACCCCACGGATAGCCTCTGCGACCTCCGTACCGCCAGGTTCGCGTGTCACTAATACTGTTTTTCCTTGGGAACGTAAGTAATCAGCGATCCACGGAACGTTAGTACTTTTACCCGCTCCCTCCCCACCTTCAAGAGTGATGAAAACGCCATGCTTCATGGCTTTTGCTCCTTAGCTTTATCACGGTTCAAGATATACTCACGCACTGCCTGATTATGTTCCTCCAAAGTTTCCGAAAAGTGAGATGCCCCACCCGGAGTAGTCGCAACAAAATACAGAACTTTACTATTGTCTGCCGGGTGCATCACTGCATCAATGGCTGCTTTGCTAGGAGTTGCAATTGGCGTAGGCGTCAATCCTGCACGGGTATAAGTGTTGTAAGGTGTATCAGTTTGTAAATCTGTTTTACGGATATTACCGTCGTATTTCTCACCCATACCATAAATGACCGTTGGATCAGTTTGTAGCAACATACCTTTCTCTAAACGATTTAAGAAAACGCGGGCAACCAACGGGCGCTCTTCGGGCAAACCGGTTTCTTTTTCCACAATAGATGCCAGTATCAAAGCCTCATAAGGGGTTTTAATATGCGCATGTGGTTCACGCCTTTCCCATGCTTTCTGCAAATAGGTTTGCATGGCTTTATAGCTGCGCTGTAAAAAAGCTAAATCGGTGGTTTTGCGCGGAAAACTGTAGGTGTCTGGATAAAACCAACCTTCTGGAGACATGCCCTCTGGTACACCCAATTCACGCATAATCGCCTGTCCATCCACATCACTTAAGGTTTGTTCGAGATTAGGGTGCTTGCGGATGTCTGCCAAAATATCGTTAAAGGTTTTACCTTCAAGAATTGTTAGTTGGTATTGCAACACCTGACCCGACACAAATTTTTGTAGCACTTCATCGGGTAGCATACCGGGTTCAAGTTGATATTCCCCTGCTTTGATTTGCGCCGCCTTACCCATGATCCGTGCATGGGCAAAGAACAATAACTCATGCTCGATGAGGTTTTTATCTGCCAACTGTTTAGCAACTTGGCGGATATTGCTGCCCGGCTTAATTTCAAATAAGGCATTTTCCGGTGTCACCGCCAGTGGGGTTTCCTGAAAATGTTGGTATTGATACCACGCTAAAAATCCAACGGTGGCTATCGCGGCAATGAGTAAAAGGCTGATTAATTTGAATAACAGTTTCATGCTAGTGTGTGTATTGCCGCCTGCAAATCCCTAAGCAATGGCGGTATGGTGTACTGTTTGCCGGAAAATTCGCGTACAGGCCATAAACCAATCAGGGAATTGGTCATGAAGAGTGTTTGCGCCTGTGTAACGTCCTTCAGCGTTAGGGGGAGAATGTGGCATTGGTTGCCGAATTTCTCAAGTGTTTGAATAATATATCGCCGCATTACGCCCGCAATACCGCACTGCGTCAAGTCAGGGCTACATATTACACCATCAGTACGCAGCACAAACAGGTTGCTCATCGTGCCTTCGATGACATTGCCGTCATAATCGCAAACCAGCCCTTCCTGATAATCGCTACCGAACTCTGCTCTTGCGAGTATTTGTTCCAAGCGATTCAGGTGTTTGAAACCGGCTAAACGCGGTTGATGTGCCAAACGGGTTTCACACAAAGTTAGACGGATACCTTGCTCGGCGTAACTGGCTGGGTAGTCTGCCCAAGCGGATAATTGCAGAATGCGGGTTGGTTCAGTTACCGTTTGTGGGTTATAGCCACGTTGTCCAGTGCCGCGCGTGACAATTAACTTGATGGCTGCACGTTCCTGCGCAACACAGGCCGCCAGTATTTCAGCACGGAATGCTGCAAGATTGGGAAAACTGATGTTCAACGCTTGCAAACCAGCACTTAGACGTTGCAAATGCCAGTCGAGCAATTGCGGTTTTCCCTGTTGCACACCGATGGTTTCCCAAACGCCATCACCGTACAGCAAGCCCCGATCAGTGACCGGTAAATGCGTCACGATGTCACCGTTAACCCATATCATGACCGAGCGCCCGCAGCAAACCACGCGCTTTGTGGCGGGTTTCCTTGAGTTCGTTGGGGGCAACCGAATCCATGACAATGCCTGCACCCGTGCGAAATTGTAACTGCCTGCCTTGCAGCGTCATGGTCCGAATCAGGATATTCAAATCCATATCGCCGTTGCGATTCAGGTAGCCGACTGAGCCGGTGTAAGCGCCTCTGCTAACCTGTTCCAGTTCGGCAATGATTTCCATGCAGCGTACCTTGGGGCAACCGGTAATCGTGCCACCGGGGAAAACTGCGCGGATTATTTGCCCTGGTGTTATGCCTTCCCGCAATGTCCCCTGAATATTGGAAACAATGTGGTGGACGTGTTGATAGCTTTCCACCACCATTAATTCGTCGACATTGACCGTGCCGTATTCACAGATCCGCCCCAGATCGTTACGCTCCAAGTCAATCAGCATAATGTGTTCAGCGCGTTCTTTGGGGTGTGCAATCAGTTCTTCTAACAAGGCTTGATCACGTTCGGGGTCAGCACCGCGTGGGCGTGTGCCAGCAATCGGGCGTGTATCCACCCTGCCCGCTTTCACTCTGACCAAACGTTCTGGTGAGGAACTTATCACCGCGAATTCGCCGAAATCTGCAAGACAAGCAAACGGCGCGGGGTTGGTTTTGCGTAACAAGCGGTAAACGTCAGCCGCAGAATGTTCCGACGCTATGTCGCCATGCCATGCACGCGATAAATTCACCTGAAACACATCCCCCGCCGCAATGTATTCGCGGATGCATTCAACTCCTACGGTAAATTGTTCAGGCAAATCTTCGGTAATTTGCACCTGTAGAGACGCAAAATTTTGCGTCTCTACGTTCATTGCTGCCATATCTGTTTTTACTTCAGCAAATGCCTCGGCAAATTCCTCTTCAGCGACAACGATCGTCTCAGCGCGTAAATGATCCACGATCACCGCCGCCGGAATTCGTACCGCCAACGCAATCGGCAAACCCGCTGGTGAATTAGGTAATTGCAACGTCGATTCTAATTGCCCAACTAATTCATAACCAAGATAAAGGAACCACCCCCCCCGGAACGGCATCTCTTGTTCCTCCCCTGACAAGGGGAGACTAGGAGGGGTTTCTTCCCTCCACGCCCCGTCTAAGCGCTCACAAAAACTGGTTTCCGCCAAACTATCCAGACGAATACTTTCCTGCGGAAACGCAAACAGCAAGCTGTAACGGGACAATGGGGATGTAGCGACACTTTCCAGCAGGAAAGGATAACGTGCGGGGTGTTGTGAATGCAGGGCGAGTAAATCGTACTCGCCCTTGAAGGTTTGCGTATGCAATCAGATTTTCTTGAAAATCAAAGTTCCGTTCGTGCCACCAAAGCCAAACGAGTTGCTCATGGCAACCGTGACAGCGGTTTCGCGGGCAACATTTGGCACGTAGTCCAAATCGCACTCAGGATCTTGGTTATCCATATTGATCGTCGGCGGCAAAATTTGATCGCGGATAGCTAACACGCTAAATACCGCTTCAATACCACCCGCAGCACCCAACAAATGCCCCGTCATCGACTTGGTAGAACTGACCGCAACGTTGTAAGCATGATCGCCCAAGGCACGTTTCACCGCCATCGTTTCCGCTTTATCACCAGCCGGTGTTGATGTACCGTGCGCGTTGACGTAATCAATATCCGTCGTATTCAAGCCCGCATCTTTCATGGCATTCACCATGCAGCGTGCTGCACCTTCACCGCCTTCGGATGGTGTGGTCATGTGGTAAGCATCGCTGCTCATGCCGTAACCGACCAGTTCACAGTAAATGCGTGCGCCGCGTTTTTTCGCAAATTCGTACTCTTCCAGCACCAAAACGCCAGCACCATCACCGAGGACGAAACCGTCACGATCCTTATCCCACGGGCGGCTTGCTGCTTCAGGGTCATCGTTGCGGGTAGACAGTGCCCGCGCTGCTGCGAAACCACCGATGCCTAACGGGGTAGACCCCATTTCAGCACCACCGGCAACCATCACATCCGCATCACCGTAGGAAATCATGCGTGCGGCATCACCGATACTGTGAGTAGCAGTAGCACACGCCGACACGATAGACATATTCGGGCCTTTCAAGCCAAACATGATGGAAAGGTTGCCCGCCACCATATTGATAATACTAGCAGGCACAAAGAAAGGGGAAATCTTCCGCGCCCCACCATTGAGGAAGGTTGCATAATTGCGCTCAATGGTATCCAAACCACCGATCCCCGACCCCATCAGCACACCGATGCGTTCCGCATTTTCTTCGGTGACTTCCAAACCAGAGTCGCGAATCGCTTCAACGCCCGCACCGATGCCGTAATGGATAAATTTATCCATTTTTTTCTGGTCTTTGGGCTTGATGTAATCGTCAGCATTGAAGCCTTTGACGTTACCAGCAATTTGCACACTGAAAGCACTGGCATCGAACAGGTCAGGACTAATACGGTTAATCCCGCTGCGACCAGCTTTGATATTGTCCCATGCTGTTTCCAGCTTGGAACCCACAGGTGAAACAATACCCAGACCTGTTACTACTACACGTCGTTTAGACAAACTTATGCCCCTATCTCATCGTGATACACAGATAAACCGCAACCCTAAGCTGCGGTTTATCAAGCAAGAACTTACTTTTGTGGCTGAGCCTTGATGTAATCAATCGCTGCTTGCACAGTGGTGATCTTTTCTGCGTCTTCATCAGGGATTTCAGCACCGAATTCTTCTTCCAGTGCCATAACCAGTTCAACGGTGTCCAGAGAATCCGCGCCCAGATCGTCAATGAAAGAAGATGAATTTTTCACTTCAGCTTCATCAACGCCTAATTGTTCAACAACGATTTTCTTGACGCGCTCTTCTATATCGCTCATGGTTTTGTATTCCTCGTAAATAAAAAGTATTGGTAGCGGTAGGCTATTGTATTTAAAACCCGTGCATCATACCAGCAGGTTTAAGCCATATACATACCACCGTTGACATGAATTGTCTCGCCTGTGATGTATGCACCCAAAGAGGACGCTAAAAACAACACAGCTCCGGCAATTTCATTGGGTTGCCCTAAGCGGCTTAGCGGGATATTTTGCAGCAAATGATTGCGCTGCTCTTCGGACAATTCGCGGGTCATATCCGTATCAATGAAGCCGGGCGCAACCACATTCACCGTAATGTTGCGTGAACCGATTTCGCGAGCCAGTGATTTGGAAAACCCGACCAAACCGGCTTTGGCAGCGGCGTAGTTGGTTTGCCCCGGATTCCCGGATGCCCCCACCACGGATGAAATCGAGATAATGCGCCCTTTTTTAGCTTTAGTCATGCCGCGCATACACGCTTTGCTCATCCGGTACACCGACGTCAGGTTGGTGGCAATAATGTCATCCCACTCCTCATCTTTCATGCGCATCAGCAAGTTATCGCGGGTAATGCCTGCATTATTCACCAGCACACTGATACCACCGAATTCCCCAGTTACCGCTTTAGTGACGGATTCGATGGAATCTTTGTCAGCAACATTCAACACCATCCCTTTGCCAGCAATACCCGCAGCGGCTAAATAGGCAGAAATGGCTTCTGCGCCTTTTTCACTGGTTGCCGTGCCAACAACGGTTGCGCCCGCTTTGCCTAACATTTCTGCAATGCTACGCCCGATACCTCGGCTTGCGCCGGTGACTAGGGCAATTTCGCCCTGTAAACTGATGAGTGAATCCATTACGCTCCCGCCTCCTCACAAAGTTTTAATGCTTCTTCCAATGTTTTGCTATCCAAAATGCATACGGCACTGAGTTTGCGGTCAATCCGTTTATTCAACCCCGTCAACACCTTGCCGGGGCCAAATTCGATAGCCGCTGTTGCACCGTAAGTATTCTGCAAGGTTTGGATCGTATCAACCCAACGCACCGGGCGATAGAGTTGTTGTGCTAAAGCGCTACGCACCTCATCCGCCGTGGTGCGGGTTTGCGCATCGACGTTATGCAGCACGGGAATTTGCGCCAGATCAAACGTAATAGCGGCTAACTGACTGGCTAACTCGGTTGCAGCAGGCAACATCAGCGCACAATGCGAAGGCACACTCACCGACAATTTGATAGCTTTTTTCGCGCCCATCTCGGTTGCCACTTGAATAGCGCGATCAATCGCAGCCGTATTCCCCGCAATAACAACTTGCCCCGGTGAATTGAAATTTACCGCTTCAACCACTTGGCCTTGAGCGGCTTGAGCACAAGCCGCTACAATTTGCGCGTCATCCAGCCCCAGAATCGCCGCCATTGCCCCTTCGCCATCGGCTACTGCCGATTGCATCAGGCGGGCACGTTCTGCGACTAACACCACCGCATCTGTAAAATTCAACACACCCGCTGCTACCAGCGCGGAATACTCACCCAAACTATGCCCCGCTAAGGCAACTGGCTGACAACCGCCCTGTTTCAGCCAAACACGCCAGACCGCGACACCAGCAGCCAACATTAACGGCTGGGTATTTTCAGTGCTATTGAGCGCGGTTTCAGGCCCTGCTTGCGCCAATAGCCACAAATCGCGCCCTAATACGTCGGAAGCTTCTTGAAATGTGTCACACACTTCCGCAAAGTCCGCGCTCAAAGCTGCCAACATACCGAGTGACTGCGAACCTTGCCCCGGAAAAATACCCGCAATGGTCATGTGTTTTACTGCTCCCGCGTGAAAAATCGTTCTATCCTAATAAAATTATGTTGCCATGAAAACTGTCAAAACGAGAAATCTAAAAAAGAACTTGTCATCTGGCGTGTGGCAAGGATAATACGCCGTTTGGTACACTTTAGTATTTAGCGAGATTATGGCGAAAGAAGATTATATTGAAATGGAAGGTATTGTGCAGGAAACCCTGCCAAATACAACTTTCCGCGTTCAACTAGACAATGGTCATGTGGTAAATGCCCACATTTCTGGGCGTATGCGTAAAAACTACATCCGTATTTTGACCGGCGACCGCGTTACCGTACAGCTTACTCCTTATGACCTAACCAAAGGTCGCATCAGCTACCGCAACAAATAAAAATGCGCCCCGTAGGGCGCATAGATGTGTCAGTTTCCCGATTATGCTCAGGCTGGTACGGCCGCTTCCGTGCCGTGCATTTCAAGCACTAGCCCTTCATCATCTGCCGATACTTCCACTCGACCACCCTGGCTGAGTTCGCCAAACAGAATGGCGTCTGCCAGTGGTTTTTTGATGTGTTCCTGAATCACCCGTTCCATCGGGCGTGCGCCCATTAAGCGGTCATAACCTTTACCCGCTAACCAGTGCCGAGCCGCTTCATCAACGACAAGTACTACTTTTTTCGGTTCTAGTTGTGCTTCCAGTTTGATAATGAACTTATCCACTACCGAAGACACCACTTCAGCCGTCAGCGGGTTGAATTGAATCACGGCATCCAAACGGTTACGGAACTCTGGGGAGAAAGTACGGTTAACCGCTTCGGTAGCATCCAGCGTGTGATCTTGCACTGTGAAACCCAGCGATTTACGGCTGATATTTTCCGCCCCCGCGTTACTGGTCATGATCAGAATCACATTGCGGAAGTCGATCTTACGTCCATTCGCATCGGTCAACGTACCGTGATCCATCACTTGCAGCAGAATATTGAAAATATCCGGGTGGGCTTTTTCAATTTCATCCAGCAACAAGACCGCGTGCGGGTGTTTGTTAATCGCATCAGTAAGCAAACCACCTTCGTCATAACCCACATAACCCGGCGGCGCACCAATCAGACGTGAAACCGTGTGGCGCTCCATGTACTCAGACATATCAAAGCGCAGCAACTCGATTCCCAAGCGTGAAGCCAATTGCTTCGAGACTTCGGTCTTCCCTACCCCGGTTGGCCCTGCAAACATAAATGAACCAATCGGTTTGGTATCATCACGCAAACCGGAACGCGCCATTTTAATTGCAGCGGTCAACTGCTCAACCGCTTTGTCCTGCCCGAAAATCACCATTTTTAAATCACGCTCCAGATTACGCAGGGTATTCATATCGGAAGTGGATACCGACTTGGGTGGAATTCGCGCAATCTTTGCCACGATGTCTTCAATATCGGTGACATTGATGGTTTTCTTGCGGGAAGCAGCCGGTTGCAATTGACGGTTCGCGCCTGCTTCGTCAATCACATCAATGGCTTTGTCGGGCAAATGCCGGTCATTGATGTACTTAGCCGCCAGTTCTGCTGCTGCTTTGAGTGCAGGCTGGGTGTAACGCACATTGTGATGTGCCTCGAAACGCGATTTCAAGCCTTTGAGGATTTCAATGGTTTCTTCAACAGACGGCTCATTGATGTCGATCTTTTGGAAACGCCGCGCCAAGGCACGATCTTTCTCAAAAATGGTATGGTATTCCTGAAAGGTGGTCGAACCGATGCATTTGAGTTCGCCCGTCGACAATACCGGCTTGATCAAATTGGAAGCATCCATCGTTCCGCCGGAGGTCGCCCCCGCGCCGATAATGGTGTGAATCTCGTCAATGAACAATACCGCGTGCGGCTCAGTCTTGATTTGCTTCAATACCGCTTTCAGGCGCTTTTCAAAGTCCCCTCGGTATTTAGTGCCCGCCAACAGTGACCCCATATCCAAGGAATAAATCACGGCATCGGCGAGAATTTCCGGTACTTCGCCATCCACAATGCGTTTTGCCAAGCCTTCGGCAATCGCGGTTTTACCAACGCCTGCTTCACCCACCAGCAATGGGTTATTTTTGCGACGGCGGCACAACACTTGGATGGTGCGTTCGATTTCCAGATCGCGCCCAATTAACGGGTCAATTTTGCCCTCCAATGCCATTTCATTCAGATTACTGGCGTATTTTTCCAAAGGCTTGCCACTGTCATTGGTATCAGCATCGGCTTCAGACGGGTTGCCGGATGACTGAGGGGTATCATCATCAGCACCTTTGCCTTGCGACGCTTCAGGCTGGTGATCTTTGCGGATGCCGTGGGAAATGAAATTAATGATGTCCAAGCGCGTCACACGATAGCGTGACAGGAAGTACACCGCGTGAGAATCCGGCTCACCAAAAATGGCAACCAAAATTGCATCGCCCGTCACTTCACCCTTCCGCGAAGTTTGAGCACTGTAAATAGCCCGATGAATAACACGCTGGAACCCTAAAGTCGGTTGCACATCGCGCTGCGGGTCATTTTCAGGAACCAACGGCGTGTTTTCATCCACGAATATGTCTAATTCACGGCGTAACTGTGGAATATCCACTGAACAGGCACGCAATGCCTCTGCCGCACTGGGGTTATCCAGCATAATCAATAGCAAATGTTCAACAGTGACAAACTCGTAACGGCGGTTACGGGCATCGCTATACAGCGTATTGATCGAGTATTCTACTTCAGCGCTCAACATAAGACTTATGCCTCTTCCATTGTACACAGCAAAGGATGTTGATGTTCCCGCGCAAACCGGCTGACCTGTGCCACTTTGGTTTCCGCTATGTCACGAGTATAGACCCCACAAACACCTTTGCCACGTGTATGTACGTGTAACATGATGCGGGTCGCATTCTCGTGATCCATATCGAAGAACGTTTGCAGTACTTCGACCACAAAGTCCATCGGTGTGAAATCATCATTTAATAGTATAACTTTAAAGCGGGGGGGTTCTTTCACCTCTGGGCGGGATTCCTGTACCGCTACACCGGAATCCTGACCGTTACCATGATCTTCTTTGTGTTTTTGCGCCATACCTGATTTACCTTGCCCCAAGCTTACGGGTTGTGATGCTAATGTTATAAACGGTTTGACCGTTCGCTGTCACTATTCCTTGCATAGATTGGTGTAACTTCCTTAAATACAAGTGTCCTAATAAAAAAACAGGCGACACTCAGGCCGCCTGTTGACACACAATCGCGTACCGAGCGTTACATGTGAGCGATCACATTATCGCCGAATTTTGAGCAAGCAATTTCTTCTGCCCCGTCAATCATGCGGGCAAAGTCAAAGGTCACACGCTTAGAGGAAATCGCCCCTGCCGTACCTTTGTTAATCAAATCAGCCGCTTCCAACCAGCCCATGTGACGCAGCATCATTTCGGCGGATAATACGATGGAACTGGGGTTAACCTGATCCAAACCTGCAAACTTCGGTGCCGTACCGTGGGTCGCTTCAAACATTGCGATGGTATCAGACAAATTCGCACCGGGGGCAATACCAATCCCGCCCACCTGAGCCGCTAGAGCATCAGACACAAAATCGCCATTCAGGTTCAGGGTTGCCACCACCGAATAATCTTCTGGGCGCAACAAGATTTGTTGCAGAAAGTTATCCGCAATCACGTCTTTAACGATAATTTCCTTGCCATTCAACGGATTCTTCATTGAGCACCAAGGCCCCCCGTCGATGTCTACCGCGCCAAACTCTTCTTTAGCCAGTTCATAGCCCCAGTTTTTAAATGCACCTTCGGTAAACTTCATAATGTTACCTTTGTGCACCAGTGTTACTGAGTCACGGTCATTGTCAATTGCGTATTGAATCGCTTTGCGCACTAAACGTTTCGTGCCGTCACGCGAAACCGGCTTAATGCCAATCCCAGACGTTTCAGGGAAACGAATTTTAGTAACACCCATTTCCTTCATCAAAAACTCAATGACTTTTTTGGCTTCGGGGGATTCTGCTGCCCATTCAATCCCCGCGTAAATGTCTTCGGAATTTTCACGGAAAATGACCATATTGGTTTTTTCCGGTTCTTTCACGGGGCTGGGAACACCATCGTAGTAACGAATCGGGCGCAGACACAGGTACAAATCCAAATCCTGACGCAGCTTAACGTTCAACGAACGAATCCCGCCACCGACCGGCGTGGTCAACGGGCCTTTGATGGACACCACAAATTCCTTGACAGCATCCACCGTTTCATCCGGCAACCAAACATCTTCACCGTAAACTTGGGTGGCTTTTTCACCGGCATACACCTCCATCCAAGCGATTTTGCGCTCCCCGCCGTAAGCTTTTTGCACAGCAGCATCAACGACCTTCATCATAACGGGGCTGATGTCAACGCCAATGCCATCCCCTTCAATGTACGGAATAATCGGGTTGTTCGGCACATTCAGGGAATAATCAGCATTCGTTGTGATTTTCTCGCCGTGTGCGGGAACTTTGATATGTTGGTACATCAATACTCTCTCCAATTTTGGTGGTTGTCTCTCTGCGCGTAGCGGGCATTATAAACAATTCCCGCACGCTTGGCATACACTGCTGAAACGTGTAAGGATGGTGACTGCAAGAAGGAGACCAAAAAACATGAAACTTGCCACTTTTAACCTCTACCAGTTTGCCGCCCACGGGTATTACTGGCATGAACACACGGAACACAATACCTTTACGCCCGCCGAGTGGGAGCAAAAACAGCACTGGATTAGCACACGCCTGCACCAAATGAATGCAGACATCGTGGGCTTTCAAGAAGTATTCAGCATCCCCGAACTTCAGCAATTGTGTTCAGCGGCGGGGTATCCGCATTTTGTTCACGTTGACACTTCCGGTGTGCGTGACGATGATCCATTGGTGTATTGCAAGTCCGTGGTCGCATTAGCCTCGCGCTTTCCGATCGTTACGGTTCATCCAGTCGACATTGCAAACGCTGTGCGTGATGAATTGCCGATTCCTGAGAATTTCCGGTTTAGCCGCGTTCCTATCTGTGTGGATGTGCAAGTGCCTGATTTTGGGATATTGACCGTCTACGTGTCACACCTGAAATCCAAACGCCCCACTACCTTGGATATGCGTTACCCGGATACGCTGGAATGGCAGCACCGTGTCGCCGATACCTTGCAACGCTTATCACGCGGTACGATTGCCTCCCTCTTGCAACGGGGTTTAGAAGCCACCCTGCTCTACCACCACATTGTGCGCCGATTAGAACAGGATGCGACTCACCCCATTGCGGTGCTGGGCGATATGAATGACAGTGAAAATTCCATTCCACTCGCAGCCCTGACCATGCAGGAACGTATTTACACGATTGGCGGCTTAGAAGCAGAACACTGGCCAGAAGGCATTGCCTCGTGGTTATACACGTACCGCTTGGCAGATAGCTTCCGACTTGCCCCGAATATGCGGCAGCGGGTACGCCCGTTTACCAAGATTCATCGCGGCACCGGCTGCGTACTCGACTATATCCTCGTCTCCAATGCGCTTAATCCTAAAAATACCGATGCCAAAGCTGAAGTGGCGCATTACGAAGTCTGGAATCAGCATTTGGAAACCGACGGGACTGCCGAACGCTTGCAGTCCGATCACGGGCAAGTTTGCGTGGAACTGCTGCCTTGTAATGCGCCCCCAGACTACGCCAATAGTATTCACCAACGCCCCGCCCACAGCATTAAACACGTTGCTGATATTCTCACCCGGCAGGATTTTGTGGCGTATGCCGGAGGTGTATTCCAAGCGCGTGAACATTTCAAACAATGGGACAGCACCGCCAAATGGAAAAACTTCTGGTCATTTTTCTTCGATAACGAATACGGCTGGGTCACGTCGATTTACGGCACAGTTCCCATCAATGAGCTGTACCAGAAGCAACATCACAGCATTGAACACATTATCCCCCGCGATTTCTTAGACCGTTACCTTACTTACAAAAACGCACCGCGTCATGTACGCAATGGGGCAAGCACCAACCCGTTCAATTTCGCCCCCTCGGAACGCGGCTTGAATGCCAAACGCTCTAACTTCAATTTCGATCTGGACGGCGATAAAATTGTGCGGCCGTACAACCTCACCCTACACCCGGATAGTTTCAGCGCTGCCACGGGCTTTGATGCGGATCACGAATGGGTCATCCCCTCCAGTAACCGGGGCGACATTGCCCGTGCACTGTTGTACATGTTGCTGGTATACGAAATCGACGAACTTTATAATCGCCACATTGCGACTCTGGTACACTGGGCAAAGGTAGACAGCCCCAGTGCGTGGGAACTTGCTTACAATAACTGGGTACATTCCCGCTTGGGTATCCGAAATCCGTTTATTGATACACCTGAAAATGCATTACAATTGCTGAATAATCGCGACTTGCTGGCTTCCATTGAATACCGGCAATAACGCGAAATCATGCTAATATGCCCTAATTTGTTGAATTGCCCGCTTTGAGGATAAAGAATCACATGACTATACGCAAAAAAGCGTCGGTATTGTTAATCGCTGGTTTGTTTGCCAGCACATTTGCTGTACAAGCCGCTGAAATCATTCAAGTTGAAACCGCAGGCGCTCGTTCGCAATCGGTCTTGGGTAGCACCGTTATTCCGTACAAAGAAGTGACCTTGATCGCCCAGATCCCCGGTGTGGTGAAATACGTTGCGGGCGCGGTGGGTACTAATCTGACGGAAGGCGCGGTTGTCTTCAAGATTGACGAAGCCCAACTCATGGCCAAGCGTAACGCCGTGGTTGCACAAATTTCCATTGCACAAGCTGGCGTACAAAACGCGCAAGCCCAGTATTACCGTGAAATGACTTCACCACGCAGCAAAGATGTAAGCGCAATGCCCGGTTTTGGGATGCCATCCATGTTTGACCGCATGGCAGTGCGCCCGTTTGCGGAATCGTTCATGGGCGGTTATGACTCTGACACCATCCGTCAGGGCGATTTAACCAATGCTATGTCAGCCGTTTCGCAAGCACAAGGCCAGCTCCAGCAAGCCATGTCGCAGTTGCAGGAAATCGACTCTGCCTTACGTGATGCCAGCGCTCTTGCACCGTTTGAAGGCATTATCCTCGAAAAAATGGTCGAAGTGGGTGATACCGTGCAACCCGGTCAACCACTGGTCAAATTCGGCTACGTCAAATACAAACGCTTGCAAGCCGATGTGCCTTCCGGTCTGGTCGGCAATTTGAGCAAAGACATGCTGTTACCGGCACGCATTGACGGCAGTACCGACACCTCGGTACGGGTTTCCGAAATTTACCCTATCGCCGATCCTAGCCGCCACACGGTCACGGTAAAGTTTGATATTCCGATGGAAATCACCACCGCACCGGGTATGTACGCGGAAATTTATGTGCCTGAAAACAAAAAGGGCGGCAGCCAAGTCACCGTGATTCCGCGCTCTGCGTTGATGAAAGGCAGCAGTTTACCGGGTGTTTTGGTGGTTAAAGACGACAATACCTCTGAACTGCGTATGGTACGTTTGGGTGCAGAGCAGAATGGCGGTAGCAAAGTAGCCGTTATTTCGGGTTTGAATCCGGGTGAGAAAATCATTAACAACCCACCTACGGGGGTTACATCTGGTTGGATGCCGACTACGGTTAACCCAACACCTGTTAACTCAACGCCAACACCTGCTCCGGTTCCCTCCCCGCCAGCAAAATAATTCTAAAAACAAAACCTAACCTCCCCATATCAGGGGAGGAACAGGGATAAACTGTGGTCTTACATGAGATTAGACACCACCTATACGGTCAACACGCCTGAAGGCATTGCTTTACAACTGTCACCCGCAGGCCCTGCGCCACGTTTATTAGCATGGGCATTGGATTTGTTGTTACGCATACTCATCAGCGCTTTGCTCTTTGCCGCTCTTGCCATCTTCGGCAGAATGGGTATGGGAATTGCTCTGATCCTCACCTTTCTCTTGGAATGGTTTTATCCCGTCTATTTTGAGTTGCGCCATCAAGGGCAAACACCCGGCAAAAAAATGTTTGACCTCTACGTGGCACAAGCCGATGCCAGTCCGGTAACAGCCACTGCCTCTTTAGTCCGTAACTTACTACGAGTAGTGGATTTTTTGCCCTTACTGTACGGTTTTGGCTTTGCCAGCATGATGCTCAATCAACGTTTTCAACGCCTCGGTGATTTGGCGGCAAATACGGTAGTGCTCCATAAAACCTACCGCAATGGACATAACGCTGTGATGAACGTTGAACCGATACGCCCAGAAGTCGCGCTTACCTTGCCAGAACAACAAGCCATCATATTATTTGCGCAACGTAGCCATACCCTCACCCCTTCGCGCCTGGAAGAACTCGCTCAAATGACAGGCGTCTTGGTCGCACAACAAGAAAATCCTACCTGCTGGTTGCAAGGCATTGCCCGCTGGCTAACCGGCGGCGGTAGAACATGAAACAAGAGCAATTCATTCAACACTATCAACCGCTGTGGGATCAAATTGCTGCATGGCTTGATTATCAACAAATCCCTAAAAAGCAACGTGAACGTGACGTTTTAACCGCACCTGCTCTCGATTTTCCTCGTGCCTACCGCCAACTGTGCCACCATTTAGCGTTAGCACAATCCCGCATGTACAGCCCGCTATTGATTGCGCAACTCAACGATCTGGTGACACGCGGGCATCACAGTTTGTATACCTCAAGGCTGCATTTCGCCCATCGCTTCATTCAGTTTTATTTTCAGGATTTACCGCAATTAGTGCGGCGCGAATGGCAAGCGATGCTGTTAGCGGGAATGCTGTTTTTCGGTAGTTTTTTTGCCATACTGATTGCCATACAACTCGAACCGGAACTGGTGTATTCGGTCATGGATGGTACAACAGTCGCCAATATGGAAAACATGTATGACCCGCAACGTGCTTCACGCTTTGGGCGCGAACGTGAAGCCGATAGCGATGTGTATATGTTCGGGTTTTACATTAAGAATAATACTGGCATTGGTTTTCAGGTATTTGCAGGTGGCTTATTATACGGTTTAGGTAGCGTGTTCTTTCTGCTGTTCAACGGCTTATACATTGGGGCAGCCGCCGGGCATTTGACACAAATCGGTTATACCGAAACTTTTTGGGGATTTGTGGCAGGGCATAGCGCTTTCGAGTTAACTGCGATTGTGTTATCGGGAGCAGCAGGGTTTAAATTGGCAGCCGCCTTGATTATACCGGGGCGTAAATCGCGGACGCTGGCATTACGCGATAATGCACAAGAGGCCATTTTAATTGTTTACGGTGCGGCAACACTATTCATCATGGCGGCATTTGTGGAAGCCTTTTGGTCGTCACAAACATGGATTCCTTTGTTGATAAAATATGCCATTGGCATTGCATTATGGCTGCTAGTCATTGGCTATTTCGCCTTTTTAGGGCGCGAGGAAGTCACGGATGAAACTTGACAACCTCACGGCAAATATCCGTTTACGTTCCCCTTGGGAAGCTGTTGATTTAGGCTTTGCGCTAGTGCGACACCATACCCGCTGGATTTTTCCCGCTTGGATACTGCTACTCGGTAGCTTTGCACTCATCGCTTGGGTGGTGACGCCAGATGCTTACAAAGGCTATATACCCATCGCCTTATGGTGGTTTAAGCCTTTGTATGATCGGGTATTATTGCATATTCTGAGCCACCAGATGTTTAACCAGCACTTATCCACCGCAGCCGTGTTTAGCGCTCTTCCTGACTTGATACGTCATACTGGGCTATTCAGTGCATTAACATGGCGGCGTTTCTCCTTGTCGCGTGGTTTCAACCTGTCTATTTGGCAATTGGAACAATTGCGCGGCAAAGCACGGGCAGAACGTCAAGCGTTGCTGCACCTGCAAGGCCACTCTCAAGCTATCTGGCTGACGATTGCCTGTTTGCATCTGGAATATGTCGTGACTGCCAGCTTGTATGTACTCATTATCATCCTTGACCCCACGGATGGTTCATGGGATTACATGCTCAGTGCGTTCACCGAAACATTGGATACGGAAACGCAATATTGGGGCAACCTGCTGTACTTGCTACTGTATACGTTGACTATTCTGGTGATTGAACCGTTGTACGTAGCCGCCAGTTTCAGCCTGTACTTGAATCGCCGCACCCAATTGGAAGCGTGGGATATTGAACTGGCTTTTCGTCATTTGGGAAAACGCCTTGGTCAACTGGCACGACAGCCGCTGACACTTTTATTGGCGAGCCTGTTGTTGGCAGGTTTGCCCACACTGCTGCCGGTTACATCATGGGCAAATACTACCGTTAGTGAATACTTAGCATCTGAACGCCTTCCCCCAGCAGAAGCCGCAACACAGATTAGTACCGTCATGCAACGCGAGGAACTCGCCGGAATGCGCACCCAAATGCAGTGGATTGCACGCAACCCGGAACAAGAAAAATCGGAAGACCCCGCAGCCCTTGCCAAATCCCTGCAACTGCTGTTTGCTAATATCACCAAACTCCTCCTGTGGGTTGCGGTCATTGTGCTGCTCGTCATGGCACTTGTATACCGTCAACGCATTCTGGCCTTACTAAAACCCACCAAACGTAAATTGCCCACATCGCCGCCACCGAACATCCTGTTCGGCATGGATATTCGCCCAGAATCCTTACCGGATGATATTGCTGCTGCCAGTAAACGCTTATGGGAAGCGGGTCAACACCGTGATGCCCTCAGCCTATTGTACCGGGGAGCCTTGATGCGTTTAACGCGCCATGACCATTTGGGCGTGAAAGAAAGCCACACAGAAGGCGACATCCTAAACTTGGCACAGTCACACCTAAGCAACGCGCGGCTTATCTGGTTACGGGCAGCGACTCATGCATGGCAAGAAATAGCCTACGCCCACCGCACCCCGAACACCGCCGCACTGGAACTCCTCTGGCAGGGCTGGAGTGATTTCAAGGAGCACGGATGAAGCTCCAATCCATTCTCATCGGTCTGTTTGTTGCCCTAGTCACAACCACCGGTGTGCTCTGGTTCCTGAATACCTATGAATACAAAGAAGTTGACGAATACATCGGGTTTCGCGGAGAAGCACGAGAGAATCCACTCTTCGCTGCCCGCTTATTTCTGAAACGCATGGGCATCCCCGCTGAGCGCAAAGAGAGCCTGCAAAGGCTACCGGATACCAACACGGTGCTGGTCATCGACACGGATCGTTATACTCTGTCACGCGCAACCGTGGATGAGATCCTTGCATGGGTGGAACGTGGCGGACATCTCATTACCCGTGTGCGTCAAACCCTTGCAGAAACTGACGTTGAAGCCTCAGCCAGCAATGATTTGCTACAACTGGCTTTAGGCGTAACAACCGGCGAGCATATTATCCCCGACGATGACGATCTGCCGCTAGAAGCAGAACTTTCTACCATGAGCCACCCGCTGCAAGTTGACCCAGAGTTTTTCTATGCACTCAATACCACTGCGGAACAAGCCTACCCACAACATTACAACAATGCCGCCTGGCTTTTAGAACTGGAGCGCGGTGATGGTTTAATCACCCTGGCCGCTAACCTAGATTTTATCGAAAACCCCGCGATTGACGATTACGACCATGCAGAATTTTTCTGGTACATGCTGCACGGCTTACACGATGAACCACAAGCAGTCTGGCTTATCCATCAAGATGATATGCCCCCCCTCTGGCAACTGTTATGGGAACATGCCTGGGCATTGGTACTAACGTTGGCAAGCCTTATCCCACTAACCCTGCTGGCTCTCAGCCCACGCTTTGGCCCGATGATTCCCAAACCAGCCCCCGCACGCCGCCGTATTTTGGAACATATCCATGCCAGCGGTCTATTCATGTGGCAACGCCATCAACAACACGGTGATGCCCAATACGCTGCTTTCGCCGCACGTGTCACTCAACTACTAACAGGCACAAGGAAACAACATGACAACAGCAACCCTGACGCTTGAACAAGCCAGCCAACTGGCAGAAAACATCCGCCATGAAATCAGCAAAGCACTGATAGGGCAAAAACAAGTGGTACGCGAAACCCTCATTGCGTTACTCGCAGGTGGGCATGTGTTGATTGAAGGTGTACCCGGTCTTGGCAAAACCCTGCTGGTACGCGCCCTTGCCCGCACCATTTCCGGGCAATTTGCCCGTATCCAGTTTACCCCTGATTTGATGCCTGCGGACATCAGCGGACATGTACTGTTCGACATGCAACACCAGAGTTTCAACGTGCGCAAAGGGCCGGTATTCACCAATCTATTGTTGGCGGATGAAATCAATCGTGCACCGGCAAAAACCCAATCCGCTTTATTGGAAGTCATGCAAGAGCAGCAGGTCACGATCGAAGGTAAAGCCTTGCCTGTCCCCCTGCCCTTCATGACACTGGCTACCCAAAATCCCCTGGAACAAGAAGGCACGTACCCATTGCCCGAAGCCCAACTGGATCGCTTCCTACTAAAAGTATTCATTGACTACCCCGCATTAGAGGAAGAAGCGGAAATGGTTATGGTCGTCACTGACAAACAAATCGGTGATCGTTTCAACTTGAATAATCTGCAAGCGATTGCCACCCCTGAACAAGTCATGGCAATGCAAACAGTGGTCGCTGATATTGCCGTGGATGTCGCGGTGCTGGATTACGCGGTACGTATTACCCGTGCCACTCGTCATTGGCAAGGACTGCGCTTTGGAGCCGGGCCGCGCGGCAGTATCGCGCTGATTCGTGCTGCGCGTGCTAATGCTTTGCTGGCAGGACGCGACTTCGTGCACCCGGATGACATCAAACAAGTCTGTTTACCCGTACTGCGCCACCGGGTTTCATTGACACCAGAAATGGAACTAGAAGGGTATAATGCCGACCACTTATTAACCGCCGTTCTCGACAAGACCGAAGCACCCCGTTCATGATATTGCCCGCTCGCCGCAGCTTTCAACTGGTTGGCGTGAATGCAGTGATCGCCTTGTTTGCCAGCATTTTCCCTGACCTCATCGGTGTCTGGTATGTGACCGTTGGTATCAGCTTACTGCTGGCGTTCGCTGATTTATTGCTGGTCGTAACAGAACCAATACCGCGTGCTGAACGGTTTGTGCCACACTCCTTACCGTTGGGCGTGAAACGTACTGTACAATTGCGGATTCACAATACCAGCAAGCGCTCCCTCACACTGGAGGTTTTCGATCATTTTCCTTTGGAAGTTAGCACTCAAGGTTTTCCACTTCGCTTAGGGTTAGCAGTAGGCAAATTCGCTGAACCTTTGTATGAAATAACCGCGAACGAACGCGGCAAACTGCACTTCCCTTGCTTGCAACTGCGGATTCTATCCCCCCTGCAACTGTGGTGGCATGACGTCAAGCTACCGGTAGCCTCCGCAACCAAGGTATACCCTAACTTTGCGGCTGTAGCGCAATATGCGCTCATGGCAACGGATCATCACCTCAGTCACATGGGTATTATGAAAAAACGCCGCCGGGGTGAGGGTCAGGATTTCCATCAATTACGTGAGTACCGTGCTGGCGACAGTCTGCGTCAAATTGACTGGAAAGCCAGTTCCCGAATGCGCAAACCCATTTCCCGTGAATATCAGGATGAACGCGATCAAGAAATCATTTTCTTACTGGATTGCGGGCATCGGATGCTGGCGAAAGATGACGAACTGTCGCATTTCGATCACACCTTGAACGCCATTTTACTGTTAACTTACGTGGCATTACGCCAAGGCGATGCGGTCGGGTTAGGCAGTTTTGCGGGGCAACATCGCTGGCTACCCGCCCACAAGGGGCAACACCATGTGCAGCATATGCTGAATGCGTTGTATGATTTACAACCGACTACCCACGCCCCAGATTATGCGCAAGCAGCCACTGAACTGCTGGTACGCCAGAAAAAACGTGCCTTGATTGTACTCCTGACTAATTTGCGGGATGAGGATTTGGATGACTTATTACCCGCTTTGCATATCCTGCGCAAACGCCATCTGGTACTGTTGGCGAGTATGCGCGAACAAGCCATCGATCAAGCGCTAGATGCACCCGTGGATAATCTGGAAGATGCCTTACATACCGCTGCCGTACAGCATTACTTGGCAACACGCGAGGCAACCCTGAACCGGGTGCGGGCAGCAGGGATTCGTTGTTTGGATGTACCACCCGCAGAATTATCGGTGAATTTGATTAACCACTATCTGGATATTAAACGGAGTGGTTTGCTGTAGCGTCTACGGCTGTTGCGCCTCAAATTGGGCAACATAATTGTCACGGGCTTGTTTGGCATGTGTCATACGCTTGTGCAGCGCTTCGCCATCCTGTGCTTCAATCAAAGCAGCAAATTCACCCAAATTGTGTTGGAAAGCATTAATCACCTCAAGAATCGCCGCTCTGTTCGTCAGGCAAATATCCCGCCACATCACCGGATCGCTGGATGCAATGCGGGTAAAATCACGAAATCCACCCGCCGCATAACGCAAAATATCTTCGCGTTGCGGCATATTCAGCAGCGTATCCACCAGCGAAAATGCCAGCACATGCGGCAAATGGCTGGTTGCCGCCAACACCTGATCATGCAATTCCACCGGCATTTGTTCTAGCAATGCGCCCGTCACGCGCCACATAGCCTCAACCTTCGCAACGGCATCGGCGTCCGTGTGCGCCTGCGGGGTCAAAATCACACGGCGGTTGACGTACAAATCAGGAATTGCCGCTTCCACCCCGCTCTTTTCACGCCCTGCAATCGGATGCCCCGGCACAAAACGGGGGAAATCTGCACCGAAAACTTGAGCGACCTCCGCCACGATACTGCCCTTGGTGCTGCCTGCATCGGTAAGAATCGCATCCGCCGACAATGCCGGTTTGATTTGCTGCAATAAGTACCGCATTGCACCCATCGGCACAGCCAACAAGACCATATCGGCATCGCGCACCGCCTCCGCCGGGTCAAGGCTGAAGCTGTCGATCACCCCCAACTCCACCGCTTTTTGCAAATGCACCGCATTGCGACTGCACCCCACCACCGTTTCGCAGAAATGTGCTTCACGCAATGCCAACGCCAGCGACCCGCCGATCAGTCCGACACCAAAGATAACCAGCTTTTTAATCACGCGGTAAGAACCTTCTGCAACGCATTGATACAGCGCGTATTCTGCGCAGCCGTGCCAACCGTAATCCGCAAATGTTGCGGCAAACCATACCCACCAATCGGGCGCACAATCACGCCTTCACGCAACAATGCATCATATAACGGTGCTGCCGGACGCTGCATATTGATGGTGATAAAATTGCCCGCTGTCGGCATGTATTCCCAGCCATTCTCGGCACACGCCGCAAACCATTGCTGCAAACCTGCCGCATTGGTTGCCACACTGCGCTCAAGAAAATCATCATCGCCCAACGCCGCTTGCGCCGCCGCCAGAGCCAGTGAATTCACATTGAAGGGCTGACGCACCCGATTCAGCATATCCGCAATCGCAGGGTTGGAGGCTGCATAACCCACCCGTAACCCTGCCAAACCGTAAATCTTGGAAAACGTGCGCGTTACAATCAAATTCGGGAATTCTGCCAGCCACGCTAAGGCATTCGGGAAGGTCGGGTCGGTCACGTATTCGGTGTAGGCTTCGTCAATCACCACGATCACATCTTCCGGCACGCGGCTTAGAAAACGGTGCAGCTCTTCCTTACCCAACCACGTCCCTGTCGGATTATTTGGGTTCGCAATGAACACCACGCGGGTTTTATCGGTAATTTTCGCGGCAAGGTTTGCCAGATTATGCCCATAAGGCATGGTATCGTGCGTAGACGGATTCGCTTTAGCAGGCTGCAATTCCGCACCGACAGATTGAATCACAATCGGGTAAACCGCAAACGCATATTCTGAAAAAACGGCAGCACGGCTATTATCCAGAAATGCACGGGCAATGATGTCTAACACATCATTAGAACCGTTACCTAAAGTGATTTGTGCGCTTTGCAAACCAAACTTGTCCGCAATCGCCGCTTTCAACTGATAACCACTGCCGTCAGGGTAAAGTTCCAGCGATTTGAGAGCGGTAGCCAGCGCCGCTTGCGCTTTGGGGCTTGCGCCGAGGGGATTTTCGTTGGAAGCCAGTTTGAGGATATTGCTAATCCCCAGTTCGCGCTCCAGCTCTTCGATGGGTTTGCCGGGCTGATAGGGTTGCAAGGCTTGCACCCCTGTTACCGCCAGTGTTTTGAAATCAACAGTCGTTTGCATGATTGGCCTGAATAAGCAAAAAATCAGTCAGGCATTCAATCACAGCCAGCCGCGCTTGCCAAGAGCAGCGGCTGACAATGCGGGGTTTACGCGACCGCTTTCGGCTTATTCGGGCGACGGCGACGTGGCTTGCTCGCTGCTGCACCTTCCGCTTTTTTCACAGGCGGCAAACCAGCGGCTTTGCGCGTTTCAGTCTTTTGCGATTTGGTACGACGATTCGCAGGGCGATGTTGCGCAGGACGCGGACGATCCGCTTCCGCATCTTTAGCAATCTCGGCGGCAGTCAAGGCACGAGTTGGCGCAACGCTGATCGTAGGCAACGGTTCACGCGGCAATTGCTGCTTGATGAGCTTTTCGATGCCTTTGAGGAAACCGTATTCTTCCGGCTCAACCAAGGAAATTGCTTCACCCGTTGCGCCCGCACGCCCAGTACGCCCGATACGATGCACGTAATCTTCCGACACGTTCGGCAACTCGAAGTTGATGACGTGTGGCAACTGTTCAATATCCAAGCCACGCGCCGCAATGTCGGTCGCTACCAGCACGCGAATATTGCCTTGCTTGAAATCCGCCAGTGCTTTGGTACGTGCTCCTTGGCTTTTGTTGCCGTGGATCGCCGCAGCGGTGACACCATCGCGTTCGAGCTTTTCCGCCAAACGGTTCGCGCCGTGTTTGGTGCGCGAGAATACCAGCACCTGTTCCCACTGATTTTCACGGATTAAGTGGCTCAACAAAGCGGTTTTACGCGCTTTATCCACCAAGAAAACCGATTGCGTCACGGTATTTGCCGCAGCATTGCGTGGGCTAACCGAGATTTGCACCGGGTTATTCAATAAACCCTTGGTCAGCGCCACGATGTCATCGGAGAAGGTCGCGGAAAACATCAAGGTTTGGCGACGTTTCGGCAGCAACGCCAGAATCTTACGGATGTCGCGGATGAAACCCATGTCCAACATACGATCCGCTTCATCCAGCACCAGCATTTCCACTTGGGAAAATTTCACGGCGTTTTGGTCATACAAGTCCAGCAAACGCCCCGGTGTTGCCACCAGAATGTCTAAGCCACGGCGTAACGCCATCATTTGCGGGTTGGCACTCACGCCACCGAACACGACGGTAGAGGTCAGTGGCAGGTTTTTGCCGTAATCGCGCACACTTTCGCCGACTTGAGCCGCCAATTCACGGGTCGGCGTCAGCACTAAAGCGCGGATGTGGTTGGATTTGGGCGCATTGCCGTTAGCCGAGAGCAAATGCAGCATCGGCAAGGTGAAACCAGCGGTTTTGCCAGTGCCCGTTTGCGCCGCAGCCATAATGTCGCGACCGGATAGGACAGCAGGAATGCCTTGTGCTTGGATAGGGGTTGGGGTGTCGTAACCCTGTTCGCTGATGGCACGCAACAGCGGCTCGGACAAGCCGAGTTCAGAAAATAGCATGGTGTAATTAACCTCGTTCCTCAGCCGACCATTGGCTGTAGGGATATTGCGTAAGACGGACGTTGTAATAGCGTTCCAAATGTGAAACGTCTGCACCTGCCCAATGGGGCATGGGGATTACTTCATCCGGTGCATCGAGTTCGACTTCCGCGACAATTAAGCCTGCGTTGTCACCGTGGAATTCATCTATTTCCCACAGTTTGCCGCCAAACTCGATGAAATGGCGGGTCTTTTCAATCAGCGGGCGTTCGCACAACTGATCTAACAATTCCGTCGCGTCAGGCAACGGGATTTCGTATTCATATTCAGGGCGTTGGACGCCTAAAGTCATGCCTTTTATATTGAGCGTGGCGGTGTCATCAGCAATGCGCACCCGTACTGAGGCACGTTTGCTGCTGCTCAAATAGCCTTGGCGGAAGGATTCCGAGCGGCTGATTAACGCCCGCCACGCATCCGATACCAGTAAAAATTTGCGTTCGATTTCGGTTGCCATTAGCACCTAGAACCTAATTAAAGCTGAACCCCACGTAAAGCCACCGCCGAAGGCTTCCAACAGGATAATTTCGCCGCGTTTAATGCGCCCGTCACGCACGGCAGTATCCAAGGCCAACGGCACAGAGGCTGCGGAAGTATTGCCATGTGACTCGACCGTGACCACCACATGATCCATCGACATATCCAGCTTTTTCGCGGTGGCTTGAATAATGCGGATATTCGCTTGATGCGGGACTAACCAATCCACATCAGCTTTGGTCATGCCGTTAGCTTCAAGCGTTTTATCCACAATCCGCCCTAAGGTATTGACCGCCACCTTAAACACTTCGTTACCGCGCATTTGCAGCAATGCGCCTTCAGCACGCAGCATCTCTATATTGCGGGAAATACCGGCATTCACACTCAACAAATGTTCATAAGCGCCATCCGCGTGAATGTGGGTAGACAGAATGCCTGCTTCCTCGCTGGCTTCCAATACCACAGCCCCCGCGCCATCGCCGAACAGGATACAGGTACCGCGATCCGTCCAGTCCAGAATTTTGGACATGGCTTCTGAGCCGACCACTAAGGCGCATTTGCTCGTGCCACTGCGCACAAACTTATCTGCCACGCTCAAGGCAAACACGAAACCGGAACACGCCGCTTGTACGTCAAACGCCGCACCACCATTACGAATCCCCAAATTGTTTTGCAATAAACAAGCGGTGCTGGGGAAAACCAAATCCGGGGTGGACGTACCGACAATAATCAAGTCAACGTCTTCAGGGCGTTTGCCTGCCATTTCCAAGGCACGTCGGGCAGCGTGTTCTGCCATGTCTGAGGCACTTTCCATTTCCACGACGTGGCGTTCCCGAATGCCGGTACGTTCAAAAATCCACTCATCAGTGGTATCCACCATCTTTTCGAGATCGTGGTTGGTCAGGATTTTTTCCGGCAAGTAACTGCCAGTACCAGTAATTCGAGAATAGATCATGCGCTCTGCCTCTGTGTGTGCAAACTTTCCAGTTGTTTATGAATACGTTGCGGGACATTGCTGATAACGGCACTGCGAGCAATACCGATGGCGTTAGCAAACGCTAAACTATCCGCACCACCGTGACTTTTCACCACAATACCCTGCAAGCCTAGCAAACTTGCCCCATTATAGCGCCTAGGGTCAAATTTACGTCGGAATGATTTCAGCACGGGCAAGGAAATTAACGCGGCTAATTTGGTAAACAGGTTAGCACTATAACCAGCCTTGAGTTGAGCAGAAACCATTTTCGCCAAACCTTCACTGGTTTTCAGTGCAACATTGCCGACAAATCCGTCGCAGACCACCACGTCGACATCGCTTTGGTAAATATCGTCGCCTTCCACATAGCCAATGTAATTCAGCGGGCAACCTTGTAGCAAGGCATTGGCGGCTTTTACCTGCTCATTACCCTTAATCGCTTCCTGACCGATATTGAGCAAACCCACTTTGGGGTTAGTTTTATTATCAATGGCTTTGACCAATTCTGACCCCATGAGCGCAAATTGGTACAGATGTTCGGCTTCAGAATCAACATTCGCGCCCAAGTCCAGCATATGAGTATGCCCGTGCATGGAAGGAATCGCGGTGCAAATCGCGGGGCGGTCAATACCGGGTAACGTTTTCAAAACAAAACGGGCGGTGGCCATCAACGCCCCTGTGTTACCGGCACTAACAGCCGCATTGGCCTCACCCGCTTTAACCAAGTTAATGGCTACTCGCATGGAGGAGTCCTTTTTGTTTTTCAAGGCGACTGCTGGGGATTCATCCATGTGTACCACTTGTGAGGCATGATGAATACGCAGATTGGGTGTCGATAGCGCCTTATGCTGTACCAGAGCAGCGTTGATTTGGGTTTCATCACCCACTAAGATCAGCGCAATATCTCGGTATTGTTGCAACGCGTTCAGAGCGGCTGGAACCACTACTGATAAACCGTGATCGCCCCCCATCGCATCCAGCGCAATGCGATACTGTTCTGCCATGCTATCCTCTCTAGTGCTCGCTTGAAAAAAAATCGCGGGTCATGCCCGCGATTTTTGTTGAGTGTGTTGAGAACAAGCGCAACGTGTTACCACTTACGCTTCGTCTTCCACTGCAACCGCTGTTTTGATGATTTGACGACCACGGTAGAAACCGTCTTTAGTCATGTGATGACGCAGGTGTGTTTCACCGGTGGTTGCATCCACTGACAAAGTAGGGTTAGAAAGTGCGTCGTGTGAACGGCGCATACCGCGTTTTGAACGAGTCATTCGAGCTTGACCGACTGCCATAGTCTGTTACTCCGGTTTTTTCCAATTTTTTAACACTGCAAACGGATTCTTTTTGGCATCTGCCGCAACATCCGCTTGCCCATTTTCTGTAACAGGCTCATCCGATGGCAAGGCTTCAATCAACTTGCGCAACGGTTCACACTGTTCGTGCTTTGCCACTAAGGGCAGAGCCAGAAGAATTTCATCTTCAACGAAATCCTGTATAAACAGCCGTTCGTCCTCGATCAACCAAGCCTCTAAGCCTTCTTGTTCGGGGCGTTCATCCGACTCAAACGTTGTCAGTGCTACTTGCAGCGGCGCATCAAGGGCAATGGTCACGGGCTGCATACAGCGTTGGCATTCCAACAGTACATTGCCGCGAATATGACCCTTGATCATTGGGCGACCGCCGATACTGCGGGTGAAGTCCAATGTGACCGCCATATCCTCTGTCCCATCCAAAGCGATTTCCGCTAAACGCGGCAATTGCTGCAACGGCACAACACCGGTTAGGCATCTTCCTTGCTCAACCAGTTTAAAAGGATTAACGTCTACGGGTAGTCTGTTCAACATAAGCGCGGGATTATATGAATCCAGCCTATGATGTGTAAAGGAATTTCTAGCCTTTTTACTTGGGTAATGTGTATATCTTGCGTATTATCCGCTACTTTCCTACCAGATAGGCGATAGCAGGCTTAATGATGACCCGACAACTGATTCTTGGCTCGACCTCCCCGTATCGGCGCGAATTGATACAGCGCTTGGCGATTCCCTTTGAAACTGCCGCACCGGATATTGATGAAACCCGTCATGACGGTGAAAGCGCCCGCGACATGGTGTTGCGCTTATCCTTGCAAAAAGCGCAAGCGGTCGCGGCACAATATCCCGATGCGCTGATTATTGGCTCGGATCAATGCGCGGTATTGCACGAACAAGTCATTGGCAAACCCGGTAGCCATGAGAATGCCGTTAAGCAATTGCAAAACGCTTCTGGGCAAAGCGTCGCCTTCCTGACCGGTTTGTGCTTGTATGACAGCCGCGATGGGTCGTATCAATTGGATGTCGTACCGTTTGCGGTGGATTTTCGCGAGTTGAGCGATGCAGAAATTGACAGCTACCTGCGCAAAGACCAACCGTATAATTGCGCGGGCAGTTTCCGTTCGGAAAGTTTGGGAATCACCTTGTTTAAACGTATGCAGGGCGACGACCCCACGGCATTAATGGGGTTGCCACTGATTCGCTTGAGTCAAATGCTTAAACAAGCTGGCGTGAATTTACTGGCGGCTTAATTCGTCACGCAATTGCGCCAACACCGGCGCGGTGTCAGGGCGCACACCGCGCCAGATAAAGAACGCTTCAGCCGCTTGCTCAACCAACATCCCCAAACCATCCAAAGCTTGAGCAGCGCCTTGCACCCTGCCCCATGCCACAAACGCCGTGGGCTTGGCGCTGTACATCATGTCATAAGTGCAGCCATTATCGGCTAAGCAACCATCAGGCAGCGGCGGTAGCTCGCCCTGCAAGCTGGCAGCCGTGCCGTTGATAATCAGGTCAAATTGCCCACTGATGTCCGTAAAGCCACCACCGGAAACATTGCCCAAACCTGCAAAATCCGCCGCCAGTTCCACCGCTTTCGCCGCAGTACGGTTGGCAATGAATAAACTCGCAGGCTGCGCTTCCAGCAAGGGTTGCAACACGCCACGCACTGCCCCGCCTGCGCCTAATAACAGAATTCGTTTACCCTGTAAGGCAATGCCGTGATTTTGCTGCAAGTCACGCACGATGCCGATGCCATCGGTGTTATGCCCAATCATCGTGCCATCCTCGCGGAATGCCAGCGTATTCACGGCTTTGGCACGGGCGGCGTAATCGTTGAGTTCATCCGCCAGCTCCCACGCTTCTTGCTTGAAAGGCACAGTGACATTGCAACCTTTGCCTCCTGCCACGAGAAACATCATTACGTCTTGCGCGAATTCTTCCGGTTCGGCACAGATTGCACCGTATTCGACGGCTTCGCCGGTTTGTGCGCCGAAGAGGGTGTGGATGCGCGGGGATTTGCTGTGGGCAATGGGATTGCCGAAGACGGCGTAGTTGTCAGGGATGCGGGTCTGTTTCATGGTTGGAACTTTGTCAATGTTAGCGAATTTCAGATTCAACCTGTGCAAGGCTGGCTTGGGTGGTGCGGATGTCGCGTTCCAGTTTCATCTGGCGTTTGGGGTCATCAGCGAAGGTTAGCTCTTCTTGCTGGCGGGTGAGAAGGTCGAGCAGCAAGGTGCGGCGTTGTTCGAGGGCGGCGCGTTTTTGTTGAAGAAAATCCCCCCAGCCCCCCTTTTGCAAAGGGGGGAGGAAATCACATCGGTAGGAGCTTGCCCTGCAAGCGATTCTCTTGCTGGTATGGTCAGCATCGACCCAATGTTTGTCAACGTGGGCGTAGCTGATAAAAAGATCAGGCATTTGAGCGCCTCCCTTCCAGTAAACGCTGTTTTAGTGCCGCACTCAGACGAAATTCCACTTTTTCCAGATCATCCAGAATTCCGGGCATTTGTTCTGCTGAAAGAGCGCCTTTCTTTTGCAGTGCCTCCAGAATACCAACCAGTCCGGTAATTCTTAAGCCCATCATCTGCGCCATTTTACGACCTGCTTTATCATCAATCAGTAACGGTTGCTTGAGTTGATCCGCCAGCAAAATAGCTTCTGATTCACCGGGGTCAATTTGCAACAGCAACACCGGCAGGCGTTTATCAGCTTGCAGCGTTGCGATACGGATGAAACCGGATTGTTGCATGGCAAACCAGATGGAGCTATCTGCTTCGCCGCAACCTACTTCTTCGGCAACCATTGGCGGCACAATAATATGGGTAAACAGCTTCCCCAGCAGATCAAAACGCCCGATATTCAGCAGCGTAATCAACGGGGAACTGTCAGCGACAACCAGCTCTTTCATGCAGGTTCGTCTTGCAGCAGAAAATCGGCTTCTGCCGAAACTTCATCAGCCGGATAATCAATCATTGGCAACCCCATGCTGGATAACACATGGCGTAATTCCCGTTTGTCCATTTGCAGCAATTCCGCCATTTTCCCTAGCGAAATATCACCGTTGCGCCATGCTTGCAAGGCTGTCGCTTTGATCAAACCGATTTGCAAGTTTTCATCCGTCAAGGGTACGGCGACACCAATGGGTTTGCCGTGCTTGGTAATAAAAATGTACTCATTTTGTTCGAGTGCATGAGTCAGGCTGGAGGGATTGTTGCGTAACTCACGGATGGCGATGGCGTGCATAATGGCGTACCTTTGTACTACATTTTAAGGGTACAGTTAATATAGCGCAGATGTTAGGAGCAGGCAAAAGAAAATCCCCCCTAACCCCCCTTTTTCAAAGGGGGGAACTGGATGCGTGCCAGTAGGGTGGTTTGTATCTGCGTCACTACAACGTCGATGTTTTGAAGAACATTTTGGTTGTCGAAACGGAGGATGTGCAAACCCAATGCCTCAAGTTGCAGGGTGCGCTCTTGGTCATAGGCAAGCTGATTGCCTTCGGCATGGTGTTTGCCGTCAAGTTCGATAACGAGGTTAGCTGCGGCGCAGTAAAAATCGGCAATGAAACTGCCAAGTGGTTTCTGGCGGTAGAACTGGACGCCACAAAGTTGCTTGCGGCGTAACCTTTCCCAGAGGCGCGTTTCGGCTTCGGTCTGGTGCTTGCGTAGGTCACGGGCAGCATCTCGTAGGGCTGGATTGTAATCGAGCATGGTTTTTTCCTTGAAGAAAATCCCCCTCATTCCCCCTTTTTCAAAGGGGGAGGCCAGAGAATATCCCCACATAGTCAACAGAATCCCCTCTTGCCCCCTCCTTTGCAAAAGGAGGGGTTGGGGGAGGATTTTCTTCAGGGCTAATTGTCCTGGCGGGAAAGGCGCAAAACGCGAAAACCCACAAAATCGTTACGGAAGTCGGGGTAGAGCCTGAGACGCGCGGAAGAACGCACCCAATCGGGAGAGTCGTTCCACGAGCCGCCGCGAATCACGCGGCGCACGGATGCACCCTCCCCTGCACACTGCTTTGCATCATCACCAAGTTCAGGTTTCCATTCAGAACACGTCCACTCCCAAACATTCCCTGAAGTATCGTAAAGCCCCCACTCATTTGCAGCAAAGCTACCAACTGGTGCAATAAACTTGTCATCCCAATCGCTTCCACAATTTTTACAGTTTGCCTGCTTCACACCCACTTCATCACCCCAAGGATACGCCGTCTTGCCACCAGCACGAGCAGCATATTCCCATTCCACTTCTGTCGGCAGGCGGTATTCTTTACCTGTCTTAGTGCTTAACCATTGGGTATAAGCCACTGCCTCATCCCAAGACACCTGAGTAACAGCACGTTGCCCACGCCCATTATCGCGGGTTGCCCCCGTCGGATAGGGCAACTCCTCTTCAGTCTTTCCTGCCCGATGCTGTTGCCAAACATAATAGTCGTATTGTTCATAAGTGATTTCATCTTGACCAACGGCAAACGGAGCAGAAAGCGCCGCTGTAATCGGCGGATACCCAAAGTTTTGCTGACCGTAAGCCCCCTGCTCGCTCAAGGATTTATTGTAATATTTACCAAAAGCCTTATCCAATTCACCCGATTGAAATTCACCCGTGGTCACGGGAATTTCCACCATTTCCGGCAAAGGTTCGGGCAGAATGCCCCAATTCATCAAACGAAACTCCTGTTCTTTGAACAAATATTGTGCCGGAAATGTACTATTCCTAGACAGCCACCACAAAGAATCCCCCAACACCGCCAGCACCACCAGCAACACACCAATCACGACCCGTGCCACCAAGCGTTGGCGCTTATGCTGCTGTTCCTTCCAAGCCGTATTCCAGTTCCTGATGCTGTCGGAATACATATCATGGTAAAGCTCATACCAGCGCACCCCATCGCGCTCATGACTATGCAAAATACGCATGTCACCCCGCGCCAATTTATCCAGCACCGCCGCCAGTTTGTCCGGTTTGACTTTCAACAAGTCAGTCGCCAACACCGCCAACGGGTAGGCCATCTTGATACCGCGCTGTGCCGCCAGATAATCAAACGCCCGCGAAGCCAACTGCTTTTCCGCCGGAGACAAGCCTTGCAAATGGTCATTCAGGAAATAATCCAGAATTCCGGTCACGCCCCCTGCCCGCTGGTAATCCGCCAAACGCAGCAGTTTCCCATCCCCCTTGAGCCGCCACAGGTAGCCACACACAATCTGCAAATACGGCGGGTCAATCACCTCCACCCCTGCCCCTTCGCTGGGTTGATGCGGCAATTCCAGCCCGTCCCGCTTGCGCTCTTTCAAATCTGCCAGCAAGTGTTGCAACAGTTCCGGCTCATAATCGCAATCCACCTGCCGCACCGGGTCGAGAATCGCCTGGGTCGCCGCCACCGGGCTAAGCTTTTCCAGCCGGTAATAGTTTTCAAACAACAAGGTTGGCAATTGCGGCTTGAAGGCATTCATTTCCATCGCAAAATCTTCACGCATGGAAATCACCACACTCACCGGCAGCGTGTTATCCAAAATCACCGCCGTAAGCTGCTCAATAAACGGGCGGAATGACGGGTGATAACGGTTATAGCGGAAAAAGTCCTCAAACTGATCCAGCACCAACACCAACGGCGGACGACGTATGAATAAGCTACACATTTCCAGCAGTTGCAGCAGGCTTGTCCCTTCCGTCGGCACATCAGCAGGCAAAATCGCTTTCTGTTGCAAGGTATCGCGTACCACCGTGTGCAAGCGGCTTAATGGCTCATCCGCCCAATGGATATTGCGCACCACCGCCACGTTTTCCCCACCCGCTGCGGTCAGATGCGGAATCACCGCCGCATTCAGCAACGAGCTTTTGCCTACCCCACTCGCCGCAAACAACAGCGTCAAACGGTTGCCCAAAATCTTGTCCACCAGAATGGCTTTATCCGCTTCACGCCCAAAAAACTTACCCTGCTCACTTTCCGCAAACGGACGCAACCCCGGATACGGCGCTTCTTCCATCCCCCCCTTTGCAAAAGGGGGGCTATACCAGTCCGTGCCATAAAATAGTTTTTTTGATCAAGGAAATATGGTTAGATGACTGGTAACAAAAGCAGCCATGAGTAATGTATGACATTAAAAATCACTTTCACTGAGGATGAGATAGCGGAGCTGTTCTACTGGAAGGAGCGCCATCCTCATCCCAGAGTCCGTAAGAAAATGTCCGTGCTGTACCTGAAATCCCAACAGTTGACGCATAAGGAAATCAAACGATTGGAAAGGATTACAGAAGCCACGCTGCTTGCCTACCTAAACGCCTACCTACAACCTAACGGTTTAGAAGCTCTTAAAGAAATACGATTCAATAAACCACAGAGTGATTTGATGGCATATAAAGACAAGATTGAAGCCTATTTTCGTGAATATCCCCCCGCAACCAGCAAGGCGGCAGCCGCTAAGATTGAGGAGCTGACAGGCATCAAACGCAGTGAGGACAGGGTACGTGTCTTTATGAAGAAAATAGGGATGGACATCCATAAAGTGGGGATGATACCCGCCAAAGCTGATGTGGAAGCACAAGAAAAGTTCCTGGAAAATGAACTAAAACCGCGCATTCAGGAGGCTAAGGAGGGCAAACGCGCCCTTTTTTTGTCGATGCCGCCCACTTCGTGTTAGCACCGTTTCTGGGGTTTTTGTGGTCATTTTCCCGCGTATTCATCAAAGCCCCCTGTGGTCGACAACGCTACAACGTATTGGGCGCACTCAATGCGATAACGCTACAACTCATCACGATCACTAACGACTCCTATATCAACGCTAACAGCGTGTGTGAATTATTGGAAAAAATTGCAGCGTTAGCACTCAAAATACCGATCACTTTGGTCTTGGATAATGCCAAGTATCAACGCTGTGAAGCCGTGTTTGCCTGTGCGAAAAGGCTCAATATTGAACTATTATTTTTACCGACCTATTCACCCAACCTCAATCTGATTGAACGGTTGTGGAAGTTCGTCAAGAAAAAATGCTTGTACTCGAAATACTATGATAAGTTTCCCGCTTTCAAGGCGGCCATCACCAACTGTCTCGACAAGCTGGATACCGATCACAAGAAAGAACTGACCCAGTTGATGACAACAAATTTTCAAACCTTTAAAAATGTTCAGGTCTTGACGCTGTAAGGTATAGGGGGGATTTTCTTCTCTTCCATCACGCCACCCCTCCCACCAAATACTGCTCCAGCTCCTGCACATCCATCGCATACGGCTGTACGCTACGCCGCTGCCAAAACACCGTTTCCAACGGCTCTTCCCCCGTCTGCACCAAACGGAAACACGGTTCTGGCGCTTGCCGCCGTTTCAATAACACGGTTGCCAACAAACGGTCTTCCCAATGGCGTGGGCGATACCCCACAAACAGCAAGCCCAAATCCCCCAGTTGCGCCACCAAGTAGTTGGGGAGTATCGCCGCCGTGTTCTGGGCAAAGCTGAAATAGTCACTTTCAGTCACAGTAAGGGCTTCACGCGCATTACCGTTGCTACGGCATGTACCGCGCATTTTGTAGATTATGGAATAATCAGCCAGTGTTTTTTCCAAGGTGGACACCTGTTCGCTGGTATATACCCCAGCGGCGGCATTCCCATCTGAAAACTCCACCTGTACATGCCCCACCTCGTGTTTGTTGCCTTTGCGTATCATCGCGCTCAAGCGGGCAAACGGCTTGCCTGCCAGCGTGAACGCTTGCTCCAACAAATCATCATAAGCCGAAGAAATCAACACCAGTCGTGCCGGAGGGTGTGAACAAAAGTGCGGTGTCCTGTAGACTAAGATGGCATCCCCTAAAACCAGAGAAAAAGGACTTTCCCATGTTGACAGTTAGCTCCCGCGACCAAAAACTTTTAGAAGCCTTGAACCGCAACCCCGCATTAAAAGCTCGGATGGAAGGGCTAATCGAGGTGGTTGAAAATGCCGGTGATGACATTATCAAAGCAGCAGACGCCGAACAGCGGGTGATAGAAGAACTGCGCCAAATGGGAAATGATGCGATCACTGCATGGGCAAACAAACGTGTAGAAAAATGCACAGCCCCAGCCTGTGAAGAAGGCATTGGGAAGTATGTAAAGAGTGGAAAAAAAACTGTCATTGGCACACGACCTACGGAAAAATCCACATAAGCGAACCGGTCTACCGGATTCCCGGCAAGCGTGTCCGCCCCTTTAGCCAGAGTGCCGAGGTTGTTTGCCGAGGCTGTTCGCTCCCGCTGCAACGGGCGGTGACGGACTTTGGGGCGGACTGTTCATTTGCTCAAGTGCCTGATAAATTAGAAGAACATTACGGGATACGGCTGGCATCCAGCAGCATCCGACACATCACCGAAGGTCACGCCAAACGCATCCATGAATCCCAAGTGTTGATAAAAGACTATCCAAGCACGTTGGGAAAAGCCTATGTCATTGCCGAAATGGACGGCAGCATGATCCCCATCGTCGAGATTGACGAAACAGCCCCCGACAAGCGCAAAGGCAAAAAGGAAAGCTGGAAAGAAGCCCGCCTGTGTCTTGCCCACGCCAAAGGCAGTGCTACGCCAACGTTTGGCGCAATATTCGGTGGCACGGTAGAAGATGCTGGAAAAATCTTATTCGACACCGCCTGCCGTGCTGGATTTGGAAAAAGCACGTTCCTCCATGCGGTGGGTGATGGGGCAAGCTGGATCAACCGTCAAGTGGATGAACAATTTGGCACACAAGGACATTACCTGATTGATTTTTATCATGTTTGTGAATACCTATCAGCAGCATCCGCAAGCTGTTCATGCCTCAAGGACAAGGATAAATGGTTTGCCAAACAGAAAAAAGCCCTACAGGATGGTCAAGCTCAAGCGGTCATCGACACACTGAAACCTTTCCTCGAAGCAGAAACGGTAGAAGACAGTAACGCCCCAGTACGAGCTTGTCACCGTTACCTGAGCAACCGCATTGAGCAACTGGATTACCCGACAGCAAAATCCCTCGGATTGCCCGTGGGGTCGGGCGAAATAGAAAGTGCACACCGTTACATCATCCAGCAACGCTTAAAAAAATCGGGGGCATGGTGGAAAAGTGATAATGCGGCGGATATGTTGGCGTTGAGGGTCATGCGGGGAAACCAGCAATGGAAGCATTATTGGCGAAACACCGCTGAGGCGGCATGAGGTTTACCGCACTTTTGTTCACACCCCGTGCCGGAACCTGTGACAAGGTTTGATAAAGCGTCGCCTGCTGGGAATCATTCGGCAAGATTTCATCCATCCGCGCCAGTAATTTATCCATCCCCAAATTGAACTTGAGGCGGTAATATTCAGCAATGGACGAAAGGCTACCCGTAAAAGCCTCATACGGGGCTTGCTGGGCAAGCTGCGCCGCCAGCTCACTTTCCTGCGCCCCCAATCCTGATACACCACTGCCAAGAAACAAGGCAACCTTGCCTTGACGGACGCGCTCCGCCACACCTTGCTTCTCATCCGCGATAAAATCTGACACTGCCCCCTCTGTGCGAGTTTCCTGCCACCACTCGCAGAATTCAGCCGCCGTGACTTGCTTATACTTTGCCCGTGAATAGCTGTTGAATAATGAGAAGCCCTCAAGCAAAGTACGGCTGTTATTGGCAACCGGTCGTCCTTTCCATGATCCAGATAGACTTCAGCGAATCCGATCAAACCGCCTTGAATGAGGGGCGTTACCGCCATGCCCACCCTCGCGTCCGCCAACGGATGGAAGTGTTGTGGCTAAAAAGCCAGGGAATGGCGCATGGGGACATTGAACGGCTGGCACAGGTGAGTTCAACGACGGTCACCCGTTATTTGAAACGTTACCAACAAGGTGGGATCGCTGCCTTGGAACAACTGGATTTCCGTCGCCCAACCCGCCGGTTGGAACCTTTCCGTGAGCCCCTGAAGAAACATTTTGAGAAGCATCCACCGACCCGGATCAGTCAGGCGATCGCTGATATACAGCGCTTAACCGGCCTTGAACTCAAGCGGGAAGCCGTGCGGCTATTCCTGCATGACTTGGGTTTGTCCGTCAGGAAGGTGGGGATGATACCGGCGAAAGCCGACCCTGCTGCCCAGGAGACTTTTAAAAAAAGAGCTGGAGCCGCGTCTTGAGGAGGCCAAGGCCGGAAAACGCGCCGTTTTCTTTGTCGACGCCGCCCATTTTGTCCTGGCCCCGTTTCTGGGGTTCCTGTGGTGTTTCACCCGGCTGTTCATCCGCGCCCCTGCCGGACGCCAGCGCTACAATGTCCTCGGTGCGTTGAATGCAGTCACCCATGAACTGGTCACCGTGACCAATGACAGTTACATCAACTCCCAAAGTGTTTGTCAGTTGCTTCGGCAAATCAAGGCATTGGCCCTGGATGTCCCGGTGACCTTGGTGATGGACAATGCCCGTTACCAGCGCTGTAGCCTGGTACAAACATTCGCCCAAACACTCGGGATCGAACTGTTGTTCCTACCCGCTTATTCCCCCAACCTGAACCTGATTGAGCGCCTCTGGAAGTTTGTGAAGAAGGAATGCCTGTATTCACGTTACCATGAAAACTTTACCGCGTTTGCGCAGGCCATTGATGCCTGTTTGGCACAAACCCACACTACGCATAAAAAAGCCTTGGACTCCTTGCTGACTCTCAACTTTCAGACCTTTGAGGAATCTGCAATTATGGGCGGTTGAAGTATAGCTAACAAGTCATCCACCTGCTGAACCAGAACCTAGTAACGCCGCCCAGTATCGGTACGCAATGCCGCCATCACTTTGTGGCGAATCACTTTGAAACGCTCATCTACGATACGCAGTAAACGTGCTGCATAACTATCGGCTAATGCCTCTTGCTGTTCCAGCTTTTCCAACTCCACCACTTCTTGCTGTAACTCGCGGTGATCCGGCTGATCCAACAGCAAATGCTGGGCAAGCAATAGCGCCTTATCATACGAACGCTTCAACTTACGCTGGCGTACTTCGCGCAGCCCTTGCTGGCAAATATCCAGTTCAAGCTGGTACAAGGCGTGTTCGGTTTCGACCTGATCGCGTTCAAGCCGCATCTGGTGTTTCGGGTCATCGGTAAAGTCGCGTTCTTGCCTGGAGCGGGCAAGTTTTTCCTGCAATTGGCTACGGCGGGCATACAATTGCTGCAAATAGAGGGGAAACAAATCATCAGGCATGATCGGCAAACCTTATAGGGGAAGGTGGTTCAGACTTGCCTTGTTTTTATAATACTTTGCCGCTTAATGCCACGTTTAATTCACCGCCTAGGAATGAATAGATGGAGGCGCTAACAATTGCCGATACGACTGGATCACCGCATCGAGACTGTAACGGGCAGCAACGCGTTGTTGGGCTTGTTGCCCCAAGGCATAACGCTGTACATCTGACTGTTGCAATAGCGTTACCCACGCTTGCGCCAACGCTGGTGCATCGCCCGCAGGCACAATCAACCCGGTATCGGCCACAAACTCCGCAATATCCCCCACATCGGTCGCCACACACGGCACGCCTGCGGCCATGGCTTCGGCTAAAAATAAGGGAAACGCCTCGCGCTGTGAAGACAGCGTGGCTATATCCAACGCGGCAATCAAACGTTCCGCATCCGTGCGCACCCCTAACACATGCACGTTCTCCGGCGCTGGAAGCCGCGCCAACAAGGAGGGTAAGACAGGGTGTTGAGCATCCATGCCCTCACCGGCTAACAGAAAGTGGGCATCCCCGCCATTTGTTTGATAATACGCAATGGCTTGCAGCAAATTGGGAATGTCTTTTTCCGGCACGTAACGGGTCAAGCTACCGATCAACACCGTCGTTACCGGAATTCCCAGCTCCTCGCGCACACTGGCACGCGCCTCTGCTGCCTGCTGTGAATGTCGCAAAGGAATGCCATTAGCAATCACTTGCGCCTGTGTGGTGACATAACCCAGTTCCGCATGACGCTGCATACTACGGCGTGACACATACACAATGTGCTGCGGGAAACGTGATAACCAGCGCCCCACCTTGAGCACTAGCGCATGTTGAGCACGTTCTAACGTCGCTTTTTCCGGCGTATGGTGCATTCCCCACAATAATACCGGGCGACAACCTGCGAACATCCACGCCAATGTGGCAAACACATTACCGTGGTGCATCCACCCGTGAATGAACTCTGGCTGAATCGCCCTGACCAAACGCAACAAACGCGGCAATAGCCAAGGCAATTTTGCCAGCCGATTTATCCCTAATACATGCACCGGAATATCCGCCTGAGCAAACTGTTGCTGCACCCCTTCAACCTCTACCAGTGAAATCACCACGGGTGAATAGTCACGCCTGAACTCAGACGTTGCCAAATTCAGCAAGGCTTTTTGCGCCCCACCCACGCTCAGCGAGGTGATGATGTAGAGCATGTTGCCCATACGCACCTCGTTCTCACTAATTGCCGAACCTTAGCAATATCCAACAACCATACCAACGCTGCATACGTCAGCACTCCCAACAGTATTTTCAACGCCACCACATACGCACCGTGCAACGCTAATACTGGCAACTGCTCCATTAACAGGTACATACCTAAAGCCGCCAGTAGAATCTTGCTTAACGCCAATACGGGGATATTCAAAGCAAAATGCTGCTTGCCCAGATAATAACCATACACCACGCAAATCAGATACGCCGCAATCGACGCCAATACAGCACCCAACACACCCTGCGTAGGGATCAGGATCAAATTCAGCACCACATTCACAACTGCCGCCACCCCCACCACTTTGACCGAACCGGCAGTGTATTCTGCCAACTGAAACGCCAACGAGACGTAGAACAAATACGTGCAATTGGCAAAAATAGCCAGCCCAATCCACGGTAATAGACTCAATGATGTGGGTACAAACTCAGGCCCCACCAACAAAGGAATAAATGCCTCAGCGATCCCCAGCAATCCAAAAATAGCCGGAATGGAAACCCCCATCAGTAATACAAAATATTGCTGGAGACGCGCCTCTGCCTGTTCCCGCCCTGCTTGCTCCAAAGTACGGATAACCAAAGGATAAGCTGCCAGATTCAACGAACTGGTCAGCATCATCAAAATCTGAAACGGCAGGTTATAAGCCACCGCGTATTCGCCTGCCTGCGCATAACCCAGTAACCAGCCCAACATCACCCGATCAGCAGCATGGATGATTTCCAACAGTACAAAAGACAAACTCAAAGGCAAACCGTACACCAGCAAGGACTTAAGCACACCCCTGTCCAATTCCTGCCAAGAAAGCCGAAAATGCCGCCACAATGCACCTGACAATACCAAAACTAGCAACACTCCCAGAATCACGCCACCAATAGCACCCAACCATGAATACCCTGCCCAAACCAACAACAAACCACTGCCCATCGTCAATACAGTACGCCCGACCTCAGCCCATAAATAATGATCAACTTTTAAGGTGATAGAGTTAATGCGTTGATAAGCCTCATAAAATGCCGAACTGATAAATACCGCAAAAAATCCGCCAGCCACCGCCCATTGCCCCGTCAACCACGCAAATACTGCGGTCAGCACCCCAACAAACAAAGCAATCAACAACACCGATGCACTAATTAAACGTTCCACCGCTCCCGCTGTCAGCGTCTGCTTATCCCAAAAACGCATGATACCGACGTACAACCAACCAAAAGCAAACAGACTGACACTGGAAGCCACCACCAATATCGTCGTGAAAATGCCGTATTCCTCGGCTGACATCCAGCGCGTATACAGTGCCAATACCACAAAACTTGCCAGCGCCGGGGCAAGCTTTGCCAACAAATAAATCAAACTGTGTTTAACGTACATGATGCACCGCCATCATGCTGCCAGCCATGCATCAGCAACCGCAGCAATATCATTGTTACGCACCGATTCCTTAGCCTGTTGGCGCAAGCGTTCACATTGCTCTTGATCAAAAAACAAGGTATCTATTCCAGCCGCCAGTGCATCCACATTGCCTTTTTCAACCAACAAACCATTTTCGCCATGACGAATAATCTCGCGTGGCCCTGTCGGGCAATCCGTCGACACAATCGGACAACCTAAAGAAAGCGCCTCAATCAATACCAGCGGGTAGCCCTCATAATCGCTGCTCATCACCTGAAATTCTGCTTTTGCCATGTACTTGTAAGGATTCGCATCAAATCCGACTAACACAACACGTTCTTCCATCCCCAAGGTCTTAATATGCTGCTCTAACATGGCTTGCTGCGTACCACGTCCGACAATCAGCAACTGACAATCTTGTTGTGCCTTGCTACGTGCAAATGCCTCGATCAGCAAGTCAAAACGCTTCTGCTTTTCTAGACGTCCCACACCGAGAATAAAACGTCCCTCAAAGCCAATAACCTCCTGAGACTTTTCCGCAATCAGGCGGGTATTCACTGGGTTATAAATACAGTTCACATTTTTCAGGTGTGCCTGTTTTTCCAGTAAATCCTGCATCTGCCGCGACACCGCAATTACCCGTTTCGCACGTGGATATAACCAACGAAAAGCCAACCACTCGCTACGGGTCATAGTGCTAGGATCAAGGTGTACGGATAATACTGAGTCAGGGCAAGCCAATGCACACGGCACATTCGCCGCTTCCAGAAACGAAAAAATATGATCAAACTGCTCACGTTGAAATAACTGCCGGAACTGCCAAGCCCGTCGCAACAAAACAGTAATCTGCGTAAACAAACCACCTTGTCGTTCAGGAATATCGAGATTAATCATGCGCACGGGAATATCGTAACGGGTAATATCCACTGGCAAACGCGCAAACTTAACGACCGTCACTTCATAATCACGCTGGCGAAACTCCTCTGCAAGATCTACCGCAACCTTCTCTGCCCCACCTGGGGCAGCTAATTCAGCAATAACAATCGCTATCTTTTTCATGTCGGTATAGATACCTTGTTAAAATCTTTCGCCACCGGCGCATTATTTTTAATATAAAAATTTAAAGCAGTCAGCGTATAAGCAAACCAAATATACATCCTGTCTTGCAGCGTTAAGGACATTTGTCCAATCACTACCACTAACAACATGAGCAACAGTAGCCAGCGTTCATCACCCGGCAAGCGCCAAGCCAGAACCAACACAATGCCTATCACGCTCAAGTACAACACGACACCCACAATACCTTGTTCAGCCGTAATCGCCACAAAACTGTTATGGGCGGTATAGTCCACATTGTACGGATTGATAATGCGGCGAAAAGACCCTAACCCGTGACCATACAGCGGACTTTCTTCCCACTCCTCATACGCATTTGCCCATATTACGCTGCGCTCATTTAAAGTGCCGCTGGAAATCTCTTTGCCGGTCGAAAAAATACGCTCAATGGTTTTTTGTGGAATAATATTCGCCACTGCAATCAGTGCCACCACCATAACCAATCCGCTTGCCGCTTTACCCAACCAACCAGCCCGTAGAATACTGGGTAAGAAACCCGCCAACCCCAATACCATAATAACCGCGCCTGTGCGTGACCCTGTAATCAAAATGGTAAATGCCGCTGCTGGGATATAAGCCAGCCCCAATAAACGCCACCACCATTGTTTCACTTGTGTTAGTAAGTAAATCGCCAATGGTATGACCATCGCTAATTTCACTGATACTTCATTGGCATCGAATTGTTTTATTTCATGGCGTACCGTATTGGCTGTCACTTGATAATCTTTAACCATCAAATACACCAACCAGAATGAACCTAACACCAACGCAATATACAATTTCGTTAAGTCATGCGCTGTCGTGATCAGTTGAAACAGTAATAAGCTAATCATCAGGATATACAGATTACTTTTTAATGCTTGCTCACTGCTGACTGCTTGCGTGGTTTCATACGGCACGGGCATTTCCGACCAGGTATACGACAACAGAACCCACGCCACATACAGCAGTACGGTAGTATGAAACGCCTGCATCGCATGAATATTATTGCCCATAACTAATAGCAACCCAGCTAACCCAAACGCCATTAACCCAGCAATTTTTACCAATGACATTCCTGCTACTTCAACCGCCCCATCCGTTGGCAAGGCAAATACCAAGATCATCATGAAAAATACCGCAGCATTGCGCAGCGTATTCATAAACTTGCCAGACGTTCGCCTAACGCCTGCCTCACTTGCATTAACAAAACGGGATTGTTATCCCAATGACCAAAATCACGCGCAATTCGCCCCACTTGCTGTTCAACAAAAGCGCTTTCACCGGCCTGTAACAGCAAATCAATGTACATATAATCTTCCACTGACTCGCGTATCCATTTCAGGCGCAAGGAAGCGACTGGGCCATCAAAGCCGATTTGCGCTTGTTTAGCCGGATATACCAACAAACCATCGCCATTAAACACCATGCCTGGCGGGTTATCACTGATGAAACTCGCCGCATCTTGCCAAATAGTGGCATTTTCCGCTCCTGCCAGCGTATCCCAATACCCCAGACCCGTGACGCCATAACGATGCAACAACCACGTTGGTATCCGGTAATTAATCGCAGGAAAATCCAATTGCCATACGGGTGGATAATTGCCGGTTAGCACCTCAGCACGTGGATTCAGTTGCTGGTATTCCTTAAAGTCTGTCACCAAAGCGGTGTATGCCCATACTTCCTCACCCGCAGCTAAACGCTGAGATACTGCATTTTTACCAAGATGATCCACATCCCGCCACAAATCGTAAAACTTGGGAATCCACACATCCACCGCCCCTGCCAGATTGCCTAATGCAGGCTCTTCGTTTAGCGGTGGCTCGCTAACCTGATAACGAATCTTTGCATCTTTGGGCAACGGTATTTCATCAAAAAACGCCCCCCAACGCCGCGCATACTGATAGGCTTCGCGGGTATCCGGCTCATCCACAAAAGAGGGGTCGGTATAACAACGCTCAGCCCCCGCGTGCGCCGCGCACCAACCCGCATATTCCCGCATAAATTGCTTAGCTTGTTGGCGATCCTTACCCAAAGGATCAGTAAATGGATAACTATCCGCAAACACATAGGTGTAAGTGGAAGCGTGCTTTTCTTGCATGTAATGGCGCATATTGTCGGTAACGGTTCCCAAACCCGCAAACTTACGCTGAAAATCGGGTTTGCCGGTCGCATCCGCTTCCGGTGAAGCATCCCACAGGCTTTCCGGCGTCAAATAGTGATCCAACATAAAATCGTTGTAAGCACGAATCAAACCATTATCCACCGCCGATTTCCCAGTACGTTCAAAGCCGTAAATCTCCGCCACCCGGTAGCCATTTGTACCAAACACCGTGCGTAAGGGAGAACGCTCCGGCAAAGTAAAATTCCATACCGTCAAATTAACAGGCAATTCTAAAGGCGCATAACCATCAGCACTTACCGTTACGTGCCCACTATACTGACCGGGCTTGGTGTTTGCCGGAATATGCACATCAACCCACACCGGTAAGTTTTCACCTGCACTCAAATTTTGCGGAAATGCCCGATAAGCACTCGACACACCCTCAGTAACATTCATAACAGGCAATAAAATATCCGGCCATGATTGTGGTGGATACGGCGAATAGGGCGACGGAGTACTCACTTTGACATAACGCTCACGGAATACCTGCAAACCGTCAATTACTTCACCGTCTGAGCTACGTAATGAGGAAACACTGAGCTGTACATTCATCGCCCCGGCTTGACCTGCTGTGATGACCAACTGAAAACCTTCGTACTCATTGCGGGCGGCGAAAATATCCACCTGATCGCTCCCTACCACTGGCTCAAATGGCGCAAACCGTTCCAACACACCAATTGCTTTGACTTGCAATCCCGGTACAGACGGTTCGGGTGAACAGCCGCTCAAACCCAGCAACAATAAAGCGTAGCAATACCAACGCTTCAAATAGCAAGCCATTGTTCTGCCACCTTTTCAATATCCAAATACTCAACCGAGGGAATCGCATTTCGCTGAAAGTGACTATGCAACGCATCATCCAGACACACACGATCCAGTGCGGCTGATAATGCTGCACAATCATTGGTAGACACTAATAAACCATTTTCGCCGTCATGGATAATCTCACGCGGCCCGGTTTCACAATCGGTAGAAATGACGGGACGCCCTAAACCCAAGGCTTCAATCAAAATAACCGGAAAACCCTCATGCAAGCTGGACAACACCAAACAATGGGCATTTGCAATATACGGGTAAGGGTTACGCATAAAACCCGGCATGAGCACCCGCTCTTCTAAACCTAACTGCTTAATGTGTTGTTCTAAGGCAAGACGCTCTGGCCCCTCCCCCAGAATTAATAATTTGAAGGTTTGCGATGCTTGTGAATGTGCATAAGCCTCCAGTAAGCTGGCGAAGTTTTTTTCAGGACTCAACCGGCCTGCTGCCACGATATAAGCGCCATTGACGACTACTGCTGGACGTTCCTTAGCCAATTCACGAATACGGTACAAATTCACCGGGTTATACAAGCAATCAATATTTTTCAGCTTCAAATGCTGCTGAAAAATGCTCATTCCATCTTTGGAAACCGCAATAACTTTTTTAGCACGCGGATACAACCAACGCGCAAACAACCAGTCAAATCGGGTGAAATTCCTTTCAGGATTGCAATGATTTGCAGCAATAGTTTGGCTGCTGGCTAAGATTGACGGAAAGCTGGCATGTTCCATCACACTGATAATCGTATCAAAACGCTTTACTTTGAAAATACGCCGAAGTTGGCTGGCACGATCCAAAAAATTGAACACTTTAAAGATAAAGCCATGTTTGGAAGGACACTGAATGTCGATCAATTCCCCCGCATAAGGGTAATACATGTGGCTGGCATCAAACAAAATGAGCGTCACATCATGCTGCTTTGCAAACTGGAATGACAAGTCAGACACAACTTTTTCTGCCCCACCCATGCCCAGCGAGTACACCACCAAAGCAATTTTTCTGCGTACTGTCATAACCTGATCACGTATCAAACCATAAAAACGCCAGCGGAATAGCCGCTAATGCATAGCGTGTTTTCAAAATAGGTCGGTTAAAAAAACAGTTTAACTTCACCACCCAACGATCCAGTAGCCCTAAGCGGCGATGTACGTGAACGGCATCTACCACGGATACAGGTGTACCAACACCCAAGGTATGCATTCCGTTCATGTCGTTCTGACCTTCCGGTAAGTAAGAGCTGATGGTTTCCTCTCGATAAGTATGCTGATCCAGTTGCTGAATAAGATTGACGTTCAAACCGCGACCATAAACGCCTGCACAATTCTGTGAAGGGCGATACCATTTACCCGCTTTCGTGAATATACGCCCTGCCGGACGGGCGTGTGCAGCACTCGCTACCACTGGATTTTGAGGGTGTGCTTGCCATTGGGTACTTAATGGGTCATCTGCATGAAATAAATACAATGACTCGCTGGGTGAACAGCTTTGATGTTGCCGCATACTGGTAAACATCCACCAGCGTCCCTCATGCTCTAACAAGGTAGCATCATAAGCTTCTACGCCTTCCATCAAGTTTTTTTCAAAAACCCAGCAGAATGGAAATGCTTCACAGCGATACAGTTCAATGGTGTGATTGCTAGCTGTTTCAGGAATCATGTAATAGATACCCTCATGTTTAAAAATAAACGGGTATGACAAGTGGTAAGGCTTTTCCAAAATCGTCACGGGTTCTGAATGGGAACCATCAGAATTCAGACGCATACAGGCCAAATGCCCTATGCCTCGCGCATACAGCAGCTCCTCAAAAAATACGAACTGTTCGTCTTCATGCTCAACAACAAACGGATCAGCCCAAAAACGGTCACGCGGGGGAATCCATTTGTGCAAATGCTCCAACGTGCCTAAATCCGTGACATCCCCAATGGCTTTGGTTAGCAATATCCATTGTTCATCACGAAACAATGCAATAAACAGTTTGTTGAGAAAGTTATTAGGGTAACGCCATAATATTTTCAAGGTCATGAAAAAGCTGGAGCTTGGCTTATGCGGGGGAGGCATTAATGCGGTTGGCTGCACACGTTGTTTCGCATTGCTGAAGAAAATGTATTCACCCACATGAAACAATTCATGCAAGCGTTGCGGAATAAAATCAGCCATTTTCCACAAGGAACGTTCTATTCCACGGTTAATCGAAGCGGTATCAGTACTCGTTGTCGCCAAGAAAAGAGTCTCAGGCATCGTTTGCCCCGCACGCCAACACTCAACCCCAGAGAGTATTTCTGACTGTTGACCAGCATATTCACGTATACCGACATAATGATCTGCTTTATCACCAAGATAACCATAAACATGCCGCCACACGCCATACTTTGCTGCGGCTATTATCTCCGGCAGTGGTGCCTGGGTACTCAAATCAATTACGACATCCAACGCCTGTTGTGCAAGCAAGTGTTGGTAACGCTGACTACCGACATCACACAAATGGGTATCACCGAGTAACGCCAAGAAACTCGTTGAGCGTTGTGCAGTCGCCGGACATTTAAACAACTTACCATCAAAATAATGCAATACATTAAGCCAAGATGCATTGAAGCACTGTAACCATGCCGTAGCTACCGGCTGACGGAAAATAACCATGACAAGTTGGACATTGTTGGATGCTTGCAAAGACTCCAACATGCGATATTGCCAAGCAGAAATGTATTCACCCTCTACCACTAGGGCAGCCCTGAAAGCGTTAACAGACATACGATGCTCGCTACATATTATTAGTCATTATACTGATCTAGTTATGTCATGTGGCTGCCTGAACATAAGCCGCAGCCGTAGAATAAGCCACTTTTAAGAAATGTTGATCCTGCACACTAGGCATAATCACTTTACAGCGACTCTCAACCAGTTGATCAATCAAGCATTGCAAGCGATTTGTGTTAGTACTGTGGATACTGTCATTTACTGCATTAGCATCCAACCGCACCAAGACCGGCTTAACCACTTGGACAAATTTTAAGGATTGGGAAGAATCCGGCAAACCATCAATCGCTAAGTGCACACCAAGGACTTTCAAAAGCTTAATCACTTTACCAAGCTGAGCAATGTTTGCCATACAATCCTGATACTGAAATGCCAACACCATACGTTTAGCAACTTCAGGGGCTGTATTGAGTAATTCCACCACCCGCTTTAGCTCGGCTTCATTATTCAGAATCGCACTGCCCACCGACACAAAAACCAGATAATCGGGCTTTTCATTCCCCTGAGATGACAGTCTTGACACGACTTGTCCAAGATTCCAGTAATCCAGTCGGAAACGCCCCCCACCATTACCCAACTGTTTTACGAGTGCAGTATAATCAAGCTTCTGGGATTTTTGCTGAAACTCAGGCTCTGAAAGGTATAGATTAGGCAGAGTTTCCTGCATACGCTGAAGCTTGCGGAAAACCATTTTCATCCCATCAACAGCAGACGGTACAGCAGGTGTCAGCCCCCCCTGCACCTCAGGCATCCCTCGTGGTGCTGGAGCCTTTTGCAAACGTAGCTCAGTTGCTTCCCAAGGGTTGTCTTGTTTACGCAATGACACACCCTTCAATATATTGCGCTCTAACGGCTTCACATGTAGCTGGGTACAACGCTTACCTTTAAGTACCGCAGGAATGAAGCGGATTTCTGCCCGCATTCGTTCACCTTCAAGCGTGCGCAAGGTAATCAGCAAACGGTTGGAAGGTTTGCTGCCCACATCAGCAGCTTTACTCATGGCCTCAAAGATTTTGCGTTCAGCATTATCCACTAAATGCGCCACTGGCATGGATCGCACTTCAGCCATGCCCTCAAAACCAAACAGGGTCACATAGGCATTATTGGCATACAAGTGCATTCCTTGGGAAATATACGCAATTGCCTCCCACGAATAATCCACTAACCAATGGCAACGTAACTCCGCCACCCCCAGTAAATGCTTACAATCGCGAAAATCTTGCTTAATACTCGAATAACGCAACAGAAAATCAATGTATTGCCCGAAATATTCCAAGTCACGCAAGGGCAGAATGCAGGATTCAACCCCCATCAGCCAAGTGGTCAAACCTTGCCATTCATCCCGTGCTACCCATACCAATAACGTATCCGGCGAATAACGCTGCAACGTTTCCAGTAACTCGACCGAAGGCTTACTCTTATCATAGGGACAAAACAACAGGTGCGGCTGAAGCTCTTGCAACACGGGGATCAGTTGCTGCACTGATGCCACCTGATTCAGCTCCAGCAGCACATCAGAATGGCGCAAAGCCGCATCCAGCGATGCTGTGACTTCGACATCCTGATCAACTACAACACAATGTATCTTCTGCTTTTTCATAACACAGAAGATACGCATCACCCCAAGACAAACCTACATAAATACCGATTATCGAGTATGACTAGGGGATGAACTGCAAGCGCTAACGCCTCAAAGCGATTGCCACAACAAGGTGAAATCGTCTTCGTCTTCTTCAATCGCTTTCTCTGCAAGTGTCGTAAAACGAAAATAAGCAAACGCCCCTAAACACTCATCCAACAAGACTAGCCGTACCCGCTCTTCACGTTCAGCGAACTCCAAACGGATTTCATCACCTGCCTGAAAAATATAGGCTGGCAAAATCAATGCCGGATCAGGGCGTACACCTTCGATACTTGGTAACATCAAGCCTTCCATCGGCATTTTTTGTGCCACCGTGCGGTTAAGCACTTGCTGTACAGACACTTCCATCATCTTGGTCGACAATAACTCAACACCACAACATAAGCCTTTTCCAGCTACAAACTCCATCCATTTGATCACCCCGATCATCCACAACGAGGTGTCATCATTCAAATCACGCAAAGCGACAATCTCACCAACGCGGGCACCGGATGCCTCCTTACCCTCCCAGCGCAAACCGTAGCCCCCCACACTGGTATTCATGACATGCCAGGTCTGAATACGGGCGCCATCCTCTTCGGCTACCCGATGAATAACGGCCTTTCTCGCCTCACCCTCATCCTCATGCTCATCCTCATAATCACTCGCCATAAATACGTTGAACAGCATGTCTTCCGCCTCCGCATCTTCACTGGCTTCACTTTTATGTGCCTGACGAATAACGGATAAAACATCAGGTAGGCGCGTCACCATACCAATCTGTTCATTTTTCAGAAAACGGTTATAACTGCGGTTAAGCACTGCCGTTAAATGGTAAATGACACGCTTAGCGAGGTTGCGGCTCAACCCTTCCTGAAGGATCATCGCTGGCACACCTTTGGCTTCTAACTCACGAATATGCGTATCCATCTGCGCCACCAACGCACTCAAGTTCAACACTCTCACGGTAGGGGAATGAGGCAAATCACTTGCCAACATCATCACCGCTGGCTCGTCACTATTCAGAAGCGCAGCATGAACATAATCACCCATCTGTTGCCCGTTGGTGTCCCGCGTCAGCGTCACTAATGGCGAATGTTGCGCGAAATACTGCATCAAGCGCACCACCTCACCCTGCCGTAAACTGTAAGGCTTAACCAGTGCCAGCAAATTCATCTGGGTATACCGCGCTTCAATGGTCGGCGCGCCCACAGCAGCATCACGAAGTGGCAATTTTTCCACACCATTTTCCACCGCCAACAAGTAGAGGTGATGAATGTCATGCCACAAAGTTTCACGAGTACGCACGTATACCGAATAGGTCAGTACCAGCACTTTACCCATCAAATCCATTGCCCGATAAATAGCCAATTGCAGGGCTTTTTTATTGCCCTCTTTCTTGGTCATCATATCCAGCGCTGCCACTTGATACGCCCCTGCAAACTCCAGCATCAAGGACTGGGTAAGCTCGAAAATTTTCTGGCTTTTTGAGGGGAGCGGAAAAGCACGTGCTTCCAAATGACGTTGCAATGCCTCCAACGACACGTCCAGCGCTGGGCGCAACATTTCACTGATTTGCAAACGCGCCATCGCTGGCAATGCCCGCCGGTTTAAATCCACTAAACCGTGGAAGATACGCCGTGTCGTTTCGCCGGGATCAGTTAATGGCAGGGCTTTGATCCAGTCGCGGGCTTTGCTGCTGGACAAAGGAATAAAACGATGGTTGGAAATCTGTGCTTCATCTGTAGCCATGTTCACGGTATCCGTTATATTTTTTATGTATTTGCCCAGTGTAGCAGTATTAAAGATAACAGACGAACATGAGACGATAATCGCGCAGAACAGGCGAAGCTCAGAGGGGTTTCTTCTCTCTGCCCAAGCAGGTAAACTCCTTGCCCTTCGGATTTGCCCCACCAAGAGGAAACCCCATGTCTCACATGCAGTTCGACCTGCTCGCCACTGACGGCAATGCCCGCCGTGGTCGCCTTACCTTCCCGCGTGGCACGGTAGAAACACCAGCTTTCATGCCCGTTGGCACGTATGGCACGGTCAAAGCCATGACCCCCGAAGAACTGCAAGGCATGGGTGCTGAAATCATCCTCGGCAATACTTTTCATTTAATGCTGCGCCCCGGAACGGACATTGTGAAACTGCATGGCGACTTACACGGCTTTATGCACTGGGAAAAACCCATTCTCACCGATTCTGGCGGCTTCCAAGTGTTTTCACTGGCTGAAATGCGCAAGATTTCCGAAGAAGGCGTGCGCTTCCAATCCCCGGTGAACGGCAGCAAAGTGCTGATGACCCCCGAATCCTCGATGCAAGTGCAACGCGACCTCGGTTCAGACATCGTGATGATTTTCGACGAATGTACTCCCTTCCCCGCGACACCCGACGAAGCACGCCATTCGATGGAACTCTCGCTACGCTGGGCCAAACGCAGCAAAGACGCGCATGAGGGCAACCTTTCCGCCCTATTCGGCATTGTGCAAGGCGGGATGTACGAGGAATTGCGCAAAGTCTCCGCGCACGGCTTGCTAGACATCGGCTTTGACGGCTACGCCATTGGTGGTCTCTCCGTTGGCGAACCCAAAGACGAACGCGACAAGGTGCTGGAATGCACCCTGCCCGAATTACCGACTGACCGCCCGCGCTACCTGATGGGCGTTGGCAAACCGGAAGACATTGTGGAAGCAGTGAAACGCGGCGTGGACATGTTCGATTGCGTCATCCCCACCCGCAATGCGCGTAACGGTTTCCTGTTCACTCGTTACGGCACACTGAAAATCCGCAATAGCCAGTACCAGCATGACACACGCCCAATTGATGAACAGTGCGGCTGCTATACCTGCCAACACTATTCACGTGCCTATTTGCGGCATTTGGATAAGTGCGGAGAAATCCTCAGCGCCCGCCTCAATACCATCCACAACCTGTATTACTACCAGGAACTGATGCGGGGAATTCGTGCCGCAATCAGCGAAGGTCGATTTGAGGCATTTGTCAGTGAGTTCTACGCACTCAGGCAAAAGAACGATTAGAGAGCGTACTCCGCCAGCAAACGGAACTCGCTGCCTGCCGCCACTTCCACCACATCATCTGCCGCGTTCGTCGTTTCCACGCACACAAAGCGAGTGTAATCATCGTCCTGCAAATCTGCCATGCCCGCCGCGATTTTCGCCCACGGATTCCACACCACCGCCGTGTTATTGCCGCTGGAAGTAATGCGGATCGTGCGGTTCAACGCGCCATCGACAATCGCCAGTTCTGCCGGAACGCCGAGGTAAACGCGGTCAACTTCGCTGTTGATGCTGATTGCACCGTCTTGCTGCTTGGTAGCACCGTTGCCGTCTGCCGCTTTGTCGAGGTATTGCGTACCTTCCAACCCGGTCACGGTCGCTTGCGCAATATCACCCACCGCAAAATAGGTGTGCATCGCTTGGGTAATGGTGAATGCTGCATCGCCGGTATTGCGTGTCACCAATGCCAGTTGCAAGGTTTTGCCGACGGTAATTTCCATCGCCAAACGGAACGCATGAGGCCAAATTGCCAAGGTTTCGGGGGAGGATTCCACGCCCAAAATCACGGTGGTTGAGCCATCCGCATTTTCGCGGGTTTCCCACTCGCTCCACATGCGGTTGCGCATAAAACCGTGAGCGGGGCGGCCTTTGCCTTCGGGGTCTGCGCCAAACCAAGGCCAGCAAATCGGTACGCCGCCTTTGATCGCTTTGCCTTCGGCGTAATAGGCTTTGTCGCTAACGAACAGCAGATCTGCCGCGCCTTTGGGGGTAAAGGACAAGACTTGCCCTGCGTAAACCGAAATCACGGCATCGGCATGGTCGTTGCTAACGTTGATCATCGGCAAGCCACCGTTGCCTGCTACACGAGTGATTGTCATGGTGCATTCCTGTTTTCTGGTTAAAAATCGCCGCCATCATACCGCATCCTTCAAGACAGATGCAGCACCTGATCCATCGCTTCCAAGCCGTGCGCCCGGTGCGTAATCAGCAACAGGCTTTGCCCGTTACGCGCCACATGCGCGAGGATATTGACCATCACCTGTGTCGCGGTTTCCGGGTCTAAGCCTTCGGTAGGTTCATCGAGAATCAACAACCGTACAGGTTTCAGCAAAGCTCGTGCAATCGCCACGCGCTTGGCTTGCCCGCCGGACAAACGCACGCCCGTTTCCCCCACCCACGTTGCATAACCTTCCGGCTGTTGCGTAATGAAGTCGTGGATCAGCGCAGTGCGGCACACCGCTTCCAGCTCCGCATCCGTCGCATCGCGTTTTGCCAACAACAGGTTTTCGCGCAAGGTAGTGTTGAACAAATGTGTTTGCTGCGGCACAACCGCGATGTGTTGGCGCAAGGCTTCGCCGCTGTAGTGGGCGATAGCTTGCCCACCTAACAGCAATTCACCGCTGCTCGGTTCGCGGAAACGTAGCAGCAAACTGGTCAGGGTGCTTTTGCCCGCACCGGTTACGCCGACAATGGCGAGCTTGTGACCTTGCGGAAAATCCAGCGTCAAACCATCCAATACGGCCTCACCCTGCGGCTGATAACGGAAACTCACTTCCCGCAACGCAAAATCCAGACGTTCAGGCACAGCTTGCGGATGCGCTGGTTCTGTCACCGCCGCAACTTGATCCGCAAGACTGAAAATACGTCGCGCCGCTGCCAAGGTTTCGCCCAAGGACTGGAACGCCAGCGGCAAAGGTAACACCGCTTCAAAACTTGCCAGCGCGAACAATGCCAACATCGCCAATTCCGGCGGGGCTATCGTGTGATCACGCACCAACGGAATTGCCAGCACCAACATGCCCCACATCGCCAAATTCGCGCACAGCCCCAACGCGCCTTGCGCCACGCCATTCAAACGGCTCAGGGTTTGCTGTTGCGCCGCCAAGGTTTGCGACAACTGTTGAACGTGCGCGGCATGGTCATCCGCCGCACCATACACCAGCAACTCGCCCATGCCCTGCAAATCATTCACCAAAGCCGAGCGCAATTGCGCAGCCGTTTCTACCGATTGTTGCCCCGGCTCATGCCCCAAACGGTTCATCAGCCAGGGAATCAGCACCCCCGCCACCAGCAGCAAGCTCAACTCCAGCAGTGCCAGCAACGGGTGATAAAACAGCAACACCACCACGAACACGAACGTCGCCACCGTTGCCACCACCACGGGCACTAGCAGACGCAAGTACACATTATTCAGCGTATCAATGTCGGCACGGATGCGGCTCAACACATCACCGCTGCGATATTGCTCCAACACCGCCGGAGCCAGCGGCTCGATGCGCTCGTAAAACCACACCCGCAATTCCGCCAACATCCGAAACGTAGCTTCGTGCGTGACCAGCCGTTCGCCGTAACGCCCCGCCGTGCGCACAATCGCTGCCAGCCGAATCAATGCCGCAGGGGGTGAAATAATTCATCGACACACCCGCGACACCCGCCATTGCCATCGCCGTAATGAACCAGCCCGACACCGCCATCAACCCCACATTCGCCAGCAAGGTGATGAATGACAAGCCCATGCCCAATGCCGCCCAGTTCCAATACGGCTTGAACAGGCGCAACAAACGCAGTAAATCGTTCATGCTTCACCCCCGTAAGCCGCTTGCATCTGCCGGTAGAGCGGGGAACTGACCAGCAATTCGGCGTGCGTCCCAATCGCGCTCACCGTACCCTGATCCAGCACCACAATCCGGTCGGCGGTTTGTACGGTGCGTAAACGGTGCGCAATCATCACCAGCGTGCGCCCTTGCGCCAAACGTTCGACCCCGGCTTGCACCAAAGTTTCGCTGGCACGGTCAAGGTTGGCGGTGGCTTCGTCGAGAATTACCAGCGGCGCATCCTTGAGGAATGCCCGTGCCAGTGCGATGCGTTGCACTTGTCCGCCGGAAAGCCCTTGCCCCGCTTCGCCAATCAGCGTGTCATAACCTTGCGGCAATTTGACGATGAATTCGGCGGCATAGGCTTGTTCGGCAGCGGCTTGCACTTGTGTCAGCGTTGCAGTGGGATTGCCGAGGCGGATATTGTCGGCAACCGTGCCGGGGAACAGTTGCGGTTTTTGCGGCAGCCATGCTAGGTGTTTGCGCCAGATTTCCGGGGCAATGGCGGTTAACGGCGTATCGCCGATGAGGATTTGCCCACTTTGGGGTTGTAGGAAACCCATTAGCAGGTTGATTAGCGTGGTTTTGCCAGCACCGCTTGCGCCGACGATGGCTAGGGTTTCGTTGGGGTGGATGTCCAGCGAGAGGTTGCTTAGGGCGGTTCTAGCGTCGGGGTAGATGAAGGAAAGGTTTTGAAGAGAAATCCCCCCTAGCCCCCCTTTTTCAAAGGGGGGAATCAGGAAAGTAGCACATCCAGCCTCCCCCTTTGAAAAAGGGGGATTGAGGGGGATTTTCTCTTCTAGCATTCCCACCATCTTCTCCGCCGCCCCTATCGCCGCCATTCGCGCATGATACTGCGTCCCCATATTGCGCAGCGGCAGGTAGAATTCGGGCGCAAGCAGCAGCACAAAAAAGCCGTACAGAAAATCCATTTCCCCCCAAAACAGGCGGAAGCCGATCAACACCGCAATAATCGCAATGCTGACTGCGGCGAAAAATTCCAGCGCGAACGAGGACAGAAACGCGACCCGCAATACCGACATCGTGCTTTGGCGGTATTCGTCGGAAACTTGTGCCACCACTTGCGCTTCGCGGCGGCTGGCATTGAACAGTTTCAGGGTGGTTAAGCCTTGAATCACGTCGAGGAAATGCGCACTCATCCGCGCCAATTGTTGCCATTGCTGCTGGTTACGCTTTTCCGTGCCTTTGCCTATCAGAATCATGAACACCGGAATCAGCGGGGCTGTCACCAGCATCACCACTGCCGACAACCAGTCATTGGCAAACACAAACACCAATATCGCCAGCGGCACGAGTGCCATCAGTGACATCGCGGGAATGTAGCGGGCGTAATAGGCTTCGAGTGCCTCCACCCCATCGCTGAGGGTATTGAGTAAATCGCCGCTGCGCTCACCCGTCAACCACGCGGAGCCGAGTTGCTGCACTTTTTGGTAAAGTTGGGCGCGGATGGCAAGCTTGACCTGCACCGCAGCATGAAACGCGGCTTGTTCGGATGCCCACGCCAAGCCTGCCCGCAGGAGAAATAATGCCAGCAAACCCCACAGACTGGGCATGACATCCGCTAAAGCTGCTTCGGCAAATACTACGGCATTGACGACATTTGCCAGCAACCACGCCTGCGCAATCAGCAGCAAACCGGAAGTCAAACCAATCGCAACAGCGGCTTTCAGCCAGAAACCAGAATGGGTTTTCCAGCCTTTGAGCGCGGTGAGGATTTCAGGGGCTGGTTTATGAGGCTTGGGTTGAGATTGTGTGGTCATTATTGATAGCCGCTATCCTAAATCTGTCCGCCATTTCACCATATCCCCGTTTTCCACCCGCTCATATAAATCAGCCACCGACACAGTAACACCGATAGACTCCAGCACCAATTCCTGTCCCAGATAATAATAAGAGGGTTGCCAATTATCGATACGCCGATAAACCGTTACTTCTGCAATATCCTGTTCAATCAAAACATATTCCAATAAACTGGGTAACGCCAGATATTCAGCACGTTTTTCAGTTTTATCTTTACGCCGTGTACTTTCAGAAATCACCTCGACAATCAATAACGGCGCTTCCCGCACATAATCATCATCAGAGGGATCATCATTACACACCACCATCAAATCGGGATAACGAAAACGCTCTGTTTTGGTTTTCACCAACATATCACTGGTCAGCGGGAAACACGGCTTGCCCCGCAACTGTACCCACAACAATGCTGAAAAATTATTGGTAATTAGATTATGCCGCAGGCTCGCGCCCGCCATCGCATACGCTATTCCCTCGACATATTCATACTTTTGTTCACTGACACGCTCACCACGGAGGTAATCCTCAACACTGAGATAATCCAATTGAAACGCTAATGGCGGCACGGTTAGCACTCCTGACTCGATGAATACCGAGATATTAGCACATCAACCCCTATCCCATAAAAAAGGAGTGCCGCAGCACTCCCCTTTTCTCAGACGTGCTTCACGCCTTACTTTTCATCATCCGTATCCAAGCCGCCATGAAACTCCAGCCACATCACGTTAATGATACCGAAGGAACACGCCAGCAATACGCCGAGTAACCAAGCAAAATACCACATGCTAAAATCTCCTTAATAAACGGCGTGATCATTTTCACGGATGAATTTAACGGTAATCTTGCCCCACATCTGTTTGTAGCACCAAATGGTGTAGAACAGAATCAATGGCACAAAAATCATCGCCGCCCAGAACATAATCGCCAACGTCAAATGGCTGGAAGCCGAATCCCAAATCGTCAAACTGTGGTTCGGGTTCAAGCTGGAAGGCATCACAAACGGGAACAAGGAAACACCCGCCGTCATGATCACCCCAATCAAGCACAAAGAGCTATGGACGAAACTCAATACCGGGCGACCTTTACCACTTGCCAGCATCAATACCCCGAATGCCCCAACGAAACCCGCCAACGGCGCAGCAATTGCCAACGGATACGTGCTGTAATTCGCCAACCATGCGCCCGCCATCGGCACAACGGTTTTCGCTACCGGATTCGGCAGTGAATCATGGGGCGGCTCTTGCACAATCGCATAACCATCAATCCCTGCCCACAACCAAATGCCCGCCAGCCCGAAGGTGATAATCACCCCAGCCGCTGTCCATCGCGCCGCCTTACGTGAACGCTCATACACCACATCATCAGTACGCAGCATTAAATACGTCGCACCCTGCATGGTAAACATCAGCAAACTCACCAAGCCCACCAACACCGCAAATGGGTGGAACAACTTAAAGAACGAGCCGTAAGTCGTAATTCGCAAAAACTCGTCAAACGCAAACGGCACACCCAGCAACAAATTGCCAAACGCCACGCCGATGACCAATGGCGGCACAACACCCGCGATCACCAACCCCCAATCCCACGTATTCCGCCAGCGCGTATCCGCAATTTTAGAACGGTAATCAAAGCCCACCGGACGGAAAAACAGCGAAAACAAGGTCAATACCAACGCCCAATAAAACGTCGAAAACGACGCACCAAAGGTAATCGGCCAAGCCGCAAAAATCGCCCCCGCCGCCAGAATCAACCACACCTGATTGCCATCCCAATGCGGCGCAATCGCATTGATTGCCACACGGCGCTCCTCGTCATTTCTGCCGACATAGCGCAACAACGCACCCACGCCCATATCGAAGCCATCGGTCAAGGCAAAGCCAATAAACAGCACGCCGACCAATACCCACCAGATCAACTTAAACGTTTCGTAATCAAAAATCATGGTTTGCTCCTTAGACCTGATCGTTCATTTTATCAGCGTAAACCGCACCCGCGTGACCGCCACCGTGCTTCTCAAAGTAGTAGCGCCCGGTGTGCAGGCTGCTGGGGCCTTGTTTGGCAAACTTGATCATTAAGTACATTTCCGCCACTAGCAAAATGGTGTAGAAGAATACAAAGCCAGCAATTGACCCAATCAAATCCCACTCCGTCAGCGTTGAAGTACCCAAGAACGTTGGCAACACCTCCCCAATCGCCCAAGGTTGACGCCCGTATTCCGCCACAAACCAACCGGATTCAATCGCAATCCAGGGCAACGGCAAGCTGAAGAACGCCAAACGCATCAACCAACGCTTTTCAAACGCGGTCTTTTTCGCGGTGTAATAGAATGACAGCGCAAACACCATCAACATAAAGAAGCCCGAAGCCACCATAATGCGGAATGTCCAGAACAACGGTGCAACGTGTGGCACAGTGTCTTTCGCCGCCATTTGGATTTGCGCCTCGGTCGCATCCACCACATTCGGGGTGTAACGCTTCAATAGCAAACCGTAACCTAGGTCAACCCGCAACCGCTCAAAACTTTCCTTATCCACATCACTCGCAGTGCCTGCCCGCATTTTCAGGAACAGGTCGTAAGCCAAAATCCCGTTACGGATGCGCTGGGTATTTTCCTCGACCAAATCATTGATACCCTTCACCTCTTCCGTCAGCGAGCGGGTGGCAATCAGACCGAGTGCGTAAGGGATTTTCACCTCAAAACTGTTCTCGCCCTTTTCCTGATCCGGGAAAGCAATCAGGTTGAAACCCGCCGGTGCGGGGTGGGTTTCCCATTCCGCTTCAATCGCCGCGAGTTTCATTTTTTGCACGTCACCCGCTTCATAACCGCTTTCATCACCCAGCAAAATAACCGAGAGGATGGAAGCCATACCGAAACCCGCCGCCACCGCAAACGAACGTTTCGCAAACCCAAGATCACGCCCTTTGAGGATGTACCACGCACTGATCGACAACACGAACATTGCTCCCGTCACATAACCTGCTGCAACCGTGTGAATAAACTTCACTTGCGCAACCGGATTTAGCAAGACAGCGGCGAAATCCACCATTTCCATGCGCATGGTTTCATGGCTAAAGATTGCACCCACCGGATTTTGCATCCAGCCATTCGCAATCAAAATCCACAGCGCAGAAAGATTCGTGCCAATCGCCATCAACCAAGTGACAGATAAATGTTGCACTTTGCTCAAGCGATCCCAACCAAAGAAGAACAAACCGACGAAGGTCGATTCGAGGAAGAAGGCCATTAAACCTTCAATGGCCAGCGGTGCGCCGAACACGTCACCGACATAGTGTGAGTAATATGCCCAGTTCGTGCCGAACTGAAATTCCATTGTCAGGCCAGTAGTGACACCGAGCGCGAAGTTAATACCGAATAGTTTGCCCCAGAATTTCACCATGTCCTTGTAGATTTGCTTGCCGGTCATCACATAGACCGACTCCATGATCGCCAGCATGAAGGTCATGCCAAGCGTCAAGGGGACAAACAGGAAATGGTAAAGGGCAGTGACTGCAAATTGCAGCCGCGAGAGATCGACGACTTCATCGGTTACCATAAATAGCATTACCTCTAGCGCATTAAAAACTTCATCGCGAACAAAGCAAAAAAGATGCCAAATTATTTAATTATTAACAAACATATACTTAGCTTTGCAGATCAACAGATGCTCATAGCATCACACTCACTTCGCAGGTGAAATGCCACACCACTCTACCCGCTTGCCACCTCCTCAGACTCTTACCTGTTGTGGGCCGAATCTACTCTGAAGCGCAATGCAACAACATTGATTTCCATCAAATTTAGTGAGTAATTCTGACTTGATTCATCAACATATACGCCACGGCACTATAGGGGTTTCGCAAATCTGCCACGAAATCTATAATCACCCCTTTCACACACCGGATAGAAGACAACACCATGCGAGTTTCCCGATTCCCCCTCACCACCCTGCGCGAAACGCCCGCCGATGCCGAAGTCATCAGCCACCAATTAATGCTACGCGCTGGCATGATTCGCCGCCTCGCTTCCGGTCTGTATACGTGGATGCCGTATGGCTTGCGCGTATTGCGCAAAGTCGAAGCTATCGTGCGCGAAGAAATGAACAACGCGGGTGCGATAGAAGTGCTGATGCCCTCCATCCAACCCGCCGAACTCTGGCAAGAATCCGGTCGTTGGGAAAAGTACGGGGCAGAATTGCTGCGCATTCGTGACCGTCACAGCCGTGATTTTTGCTACGGCCCAACCCACGAAGAAATCATTACCGATTACGCCCGCAAAGAATTGAGCAGCTACAAGCAATTGCCGATCAATTTCTACCAGATTCAAACCAAATTCCGTGACGAAGTGCGCCCGCGTTTTGGCGTGATGCGCGCGCGTGAATTCTTGATGAAGGATGCGTATTCCTTCCACCTCACCCAAGAATCGCTGCAAGAAACCTATGACGCCATGTACGCGGCGTATTCGCGCATCTTCCAGCGGTTGGGCTTGGATTTCCGCCCGGTGCAAGCGGATACCGGCTCGATCGGGGGCAACGCTTCGCACGAATTCCATGTATTGGCTGATTCCGGTGAAGATGCGATTGCCTTCGCCAGTGGCAGCAACTACGCCGCGAATATCGAATTGGCAGAAGCGGTTTGCCTGATTGCCGAACGCGCCGCCCCGACGGAGACAATGCGTGAAGTCGATACGCCTAACGCTAAAACTATCGAGGAATTGGTGGAACAATTCGGCTTACCAATTGAAAAAACCATCAAAACCCTGATCGTGGCTGCTGCCGAAGATGCAGAATACGATTTTGTCGCACTGCTAGTACGCGGCGATCATACCTTGAACGAAATCAAAGCGGAAAAAATCCCCGGCGTTGCTGTGCCATTGCGCTTTGCCCGTGAAGATGAAATTCGTCCGCTAATTGGTGCAGGCCCCGGCTCCTTAGGCCCGGTCGGTTTAAAGATTCCGGTGGTTGCTGACCGCACAGTCGCAAATATGTCTGACTTCGGCGCAGGCGCGAATATCGACGGCAAACACTTCTTCGGCATCAACTGGGAACGCGATGTTGCTCTACCAAAAGTGGCCGATTTGCGCAATGTCATCGAAGGCGACCCCAGTCCCGACGGGTGCGGCACGCTCTCCATTGTGCGCGGTATTGAAGTCGGGCATATTTTCCAGTTAGGCAAAACCTATTCATCAAAACTCAACGCGACAGTGCTGGATGAAAGCGGACGTGCGCAAGTGATGACGATGGGTTGCTACGGCATCGGCGTTTCGCGTGTCGTCGCCTCCGCGATTGAGCAGAATAACGACGAATTCGGTATCCGCTGGCCTGCGGCGATTGCGCCATTCACGGTGGTCATTGCGCCCTTGAACATGCAGAAATCACCGGATGTTGCCGCGAAAGCAGAAGATCTGTATGCGCAATTGCAGGCAGTGGGTGTGGATGTGTTACTGGATGACCGTGCCTTGCGCCCCGGTGCGATGTTTGCTGACCACGAATTACTAGGCATTCCACACCGCGTCATTATTTCAGAACGTGGCCTGCAAGCCGGTGAATTGGAATACAAAGCTCGCAGCGGTGGTGATGCAGTGAAAATACCGGTTGCCGATATTTTAGCGTTTATACAAGGGAAACTGGCGGGCTGATATAGCCCGCCATGCATAGAACCCACTCAATAACCGCACCGCACCTTGCTTGCGACTGCGGTTATTTCAGTAACTTAATCGTTTCAAATGCATCCATCTCACCCATCACGTTGCCGCCGCCGTCGTATTGGGTTCCTGTACCTACAGTGACTTTCACCTTTTGATTCTGGAACTTGGTTGGCATTTCCGCCACCTCGTTCCAAGGTTCACATAGCGTTGCCGTACACAAGCCTGAATGTTGCTCGCCTTGCTTGTCTGTGATCACCAAATAGCAATTGTCGCCACATTCATAGGAGGTGATGAGTCCTTCCAAGGTTTTACTTGCCTTAGTGGTGTCAGATTCGTCAGCTTTATCACTATCAGCCACAGGCAGTTTTTCCAGAAAAGCATCAAAGGCGTAAGCACTCTTACCTTGCCATTCGATCTTTACCCACGTACCCGCACGCCCTCCAATCGAATCGGTTTTATCGGTGAACTCTAAGACCTTTACTTTACCGCCATAGGGAACATTGCCGAGCTTTTTACCAGTAACATCTGCGCTTTTGCGTACCGTCAAGTTAGGTTTAGCAATAGCTTGATACCAACCACCACTCACTTCATCGCTATCGTGTTCTGTTACGGACTCTTCAGCACTGGCAATAATCTCATTCAGTACCGCAAGGCGAGCCGTGTAAACTGCTTTTAAACAAGCAAGGCTCAATATGCGTTTCAGGGTCTTATCCCAACAGCAGCGAAAGCAAGGACTGTAAGGCAGCTTGCCCCCGTTTCCTGATGTTGTGAAGAGACTCGAAGAATGCAAGGTAACACGGTAGCTTTTCTTGTGAGATCCCCCGATGAGGTCGTAACCATGAGCGTAACAGTGACCAAAAACCTTCCATCGTATTGACGTGGACTTCATGGAAACCGTCACCATCTTCGTCACGGGCATATTCGCCTGCGCCATGGTTGACGGTTTTGTGGGCATAGCCCCATTCTTCCAATCGGCTGTAAATGTTGTACTCATCGGTGTAGACCAGCGTGCCTGCTGCCACCGTTTCCACAATCAACGGCTTGATCGTCGTCTGTTTCACATTCGCCAGCATACGGATCACGACCTCCCCGGAACGCTGGATCATGCCGAAAATGGGTGGTTTGTCCTTTTCCAGTGTCCCACGCCCCGGCGCACCTTTCAGGGCGCGGCGGCGACCTTCACGCCCAGCATCCGCGACGGCTTCGGGGTTTCCCTTGTGTCCAGCCTTGACATAAACCTCATCAAATTCAACATTCCCAAACAGGTTTACTGGCGTTTTTTTCTCGACACCACGCCGTAACTGTTCCGTCATCGCCTGAACATCATCCTTGTTCAACCCCAATTCGCGGGCGATTTGTTGGTTGGACAGGTTCAACGACATCAGGTACAGGCACAACACCCACACCTTCAGCGGCTGGTGGTGGCCTTCAAACACCGTGCCCGTCAGGTCATCAAAACGCTTTTGGCAATCCTTACACTGGTAACGCTGGCGTTCCTGCTGGGTGTCATCCTTGCCTCGACGGATAGTGTCCTGTGAACCGCAGTGCGGACAAATCACCCCATTAGGCCAACGCACGGAACGGACTTGCTCGAAACAGGCGGCATCACTGGTCAGGCTGGAAATACTGATGAGCGAGGTCATAAAGCCTCTCCTTGGCTATCGGAAATGACTAACTTTACCGCTATCCATCACGTTTGCAATGCCGGGGAAAACAAGACCCTGAAACGCATATTGAGCCACAAGCAATATCTTCGCAAACATCACGCTCATCCGTCAGCCATGCAACTTGTGCCGATTTCAAAGCAGCTTTATCGTCAGTGCTTTCCAACGCTTTTTTGAATGAAACCGCTAACAGATCATCCAAACTGGACAATTGCTTGGTATTACACACGGTTTTCTCTGACCATGTTTTGGCTTTGGCGCAATTGAAACTGGCTGCATGGCTGTGCAACGGTAATACCAATGCTGCCACTAATAGCAAACCTCGAATGCAGTGTTTCATCCGGCTAATACCACCAATTGCGGTACAGCAGTCTCCGCATCTGCCCATAAAATAGCGTTTTGTGCGTATTGCTCACCCAGTGATTTGGCATTTTCTAAATCCAAGCCCGGTACAAGAAAGCTTGCCTCACCTTGCCACTCACCCGCCGGGTCTAACCCAATGGCTGGAATAGTGGTGTACCCGTATTGTGCCAACTCCGCCGCTAATTGTTGTTGAGCACTGGCATTTTCAGCCTCACTCAACGGCCAACTGTGTGGGTTGCAAGCGGTAATAAAAGCGGCACAGTTATGCCCTCTTGTGCGCAGCAATGCGGCAAGCTCCGGTGAAGGGCTATCCGTTCTCAGCGTAAACGCCCCTTGTGGATCTTGCACTTGGTAATGTGCTGCATGGTAAGCCGCCAGCAGTTCTGATGTCATCATCGTGAATTCCCCGTGTTATTAATGCTGTTATTCGCCCAAAATCACCCCACCGAATAACGATGGATTTTGCCAAGACTCGTCTTGCTTGGCCTTCCAAGCCAACTTACCGTCACGATCACCACCGTCATCGTCGTCGTCAATGTGTACATCTATCCCTAAGCGCTGCCCCGAACGCGGGTTAACCTGTAAAGCCGACCAAGGCAAAGTTACATCCAACATATAACCATTACTGGAACGTATCATGCTATGAGTCAATGGCATACGGTCAATTTTAGGTGAGTTTTTGCCCAACACAACTGTGCCAGTTTTTAGGTCAAAAATGAAGTGGAAGTCGTTATATTGGTCATATTGTGGACGCATGGAAGCATCCGCATCCAGATAAAGTTCCACCGCATCATCTTCCCAAGGCAACGTAGAATCACTTATGCCCGGACGGTCATCTTCAACACCTATGCGCAGGTACAGGTTTTGCTGATCCCAACTGGCTTGCCACATGGCGGCTAAATCTGTCGTGCCATCTATTTTGCCATTCAACATATTACGCAGTTGATAGGCTGTCGCACCTTGCCAAACATCTGCCGGATTACGCACCCGCCGAATAAGGGCATTACCGCCTGCAACGTATTGCTCACTCGGTGCATTGCGCATGGTGACCAGCGTTGGTTGCACGGCTGCTTGCGGGGGCATAGCCTCTTCTGGAGGAATATTGCCCATAGGGAACGGTGGAGGTTCACCGTGGATTGGTTCGTATTGTGGTGCTGTGGCATCCAAAGGTTCCGATTGTGTTTTCAATGCCTCCAAGGTGCTGACGGGTTTCGCTTGGCGTACCAAAGTGTTACCCGAACAACCATTCCACCAACAAGGGTTAGCACGGGTAAATGCCATTAACGCACGGTGCTTTGGTGCTTGTGCATCCGCTTGGGTAATGTATTCCTTGGTGCCAAAGCTACCGTATTTGCGGTAAATACGCGGGGAGCTAAAGTGTACAAATAATTTGCCACCCGCCTGTTTCCAACCGGCTAACAGTTGTTGGTAAATGGAGGCCATTTGTGGGTGACGGTTAGCGGCGTAAAACAAGTTATTGGGGTGCTGACTATCGGATTTAGTGGTCATATCCACCAAATGTTGCCCACCCTCATAGGCAATTAAATCAACCCCGAAACTTTTTGCCATCTCCGCTTGCTTGCCAATAAGCTTGATTTCATTAGGCAGGGAATGTGGGTACTTCGGGTCGGTCATCACCCGGAAAATATCATTCACACTACGCGCCTGACGTAAGGCATTCGCATCACCAAACACATAGGGTGCAACAGCATACGCATCGGTAAAGCGGTAAGCACCGTTGTAGGACAGCACTGTTTTGGTCATTTGGGTGCTGCCCACCAGCCCTGACATCACCCGTACTACCCGTTTATTCCCACGAAACACTTGTTCCCAAATCCCAAACACATCCACCGAACGTTTGGAATAAAACTTATACGCAGCCTGATTCGGATCAGGGTCTAACCCCATTTGCATCCCTTGTTGCTTGGCGAAAGCGTGTTGGGTGAAAACACCGTTCCAGACTTCGTTGGAATATTCCACATACACCTTCAAAGTTGGGTCAAGGTTTGTCTGCACGTATTCAGCAAAACGCCGAATAAAGTCGTTGCTCGCTGCATGTGGCATGGAAAACCACGGATCAGCGTGCAAACGGTTGGCAAGTTCGACCATGACTTCCATGGGTGCGCCACGGATACCCTCTGCGCCCCCCCAGGTTTGCTGGTCGATGCTGGCACGGTCTTCCCACGCATACACCGGATTACGGGTAATACCGCTCATGTTCATAAAGCGAATCACGCGGAAATCCCGCATATAGGTCAGGTAATCGGGATTGAAAATGATCTTGCTGGAGTGCTGTTCAAATGCCAGGTAATCACCCCGGCACTGCCCTGCGCCAGCCACACGCTGAAACGGGTTACTCCCGCAAATTCCACCCGGTGGCAGGATGCGGATATTGCGTATCGGGTTGGCTGGATTCGTTGCCATAATGAACAACGTGGCATTCAACTCATTGTCCTTGCCCGGTTCAAGCGTAATGATGTCCCGCCCCTGCATGTTTTCCACCAAGACGGCATCATTGCGGTACTCTAACTTACCCTCACCATCGTATAAGACGGTGTAACGCCCACTGGGGATAGTGCCAGCAGGTAACTTACTCACAAAGCGTGTACCTGCTTGCCCCCCCGCAGAAATCTTTTTAGGCCAGCCGTAACGATCGTATTCGATATGACCTTTATTCAATTGATGAGCTTCACGAAACGGCAACGCCATTTTCATCAAATCAATGAAGGGTACGCTTGAATCGTCATCCATGATTTCATTCGTATTGGTTCCCAACGCAGAATGACTGTTGTAGAAGGCTGAGGCTGGTTTAACCGCCATTAACCCCAATAGCAGTAAGAAAGCCATAGCCCAGCGGCTCCCCCCCCAATGGAAAGCATTTATCATGATTTACTAAACCCCATATTATGATGAGCAGCCGTAAAAGCCCCGCCTTTTCGCTGCTTTATTGCCCAACGTCTTTTAATTGGAAAACAACTTTGCCGATTAAGTTCCCTACCTTGCCCCCAACGTAGCAGTTTGTAGGAAAGTTTGCAGGATGCGGTGAATCCCCCCGCAATTTTCGCTATTATTCCATCCTTTTGCTGACAAGCGACTGAACCGGATCTTAATACCATGCAAAAGCTGATTATCGAAGGTGGCGTAACACTGGATGGAGATGTCGACATCTCCGGTGCGAAGAATGCTGTCCTGCCCCTGCTCGCGGCGACCTTATTGGCAGAAACGCCGATGACTATCCGCAATGTGCCACGCTTAAAAGATGTGTCTACCTTGGCTGCGGTCATTGCAGGCATGGGCGTTACGGTAGAAACCGACGAACACCATAATATCCATACCAACACCGCTACCATTCAGCATTTTGTCGCGCCGTATGATTTAGTGCGTACCATGCGAGCATCCATTCTTGTGCTAGGGCCAATGGTGGCACGTTACGGTGAAGCCGAAGTATCTTTACCCGGTGGCTGTGCGATTGGTTCACGTCCGGTCAATATCCATTTGACAGGATTGGAAGCGATGGGTGCGAAGATCGTGGTCGAAGAGGGCTATATCCGTGCCACCGCCAAACGCCTCAAAGGTGCAAAAATCGTCATGGACATCGTGACAGTCACCGGTACAGAAAACTTGCTGATGGCAGCGGTATTAGCAGAAGGCACAACGGTATTGGAAAATGCAGCACGTGAACCGGAAGTGGTCGACCTTGCTAACTGCTTAATTGCCATGGGTGCGAAGATCAAAGGTGCGGGTACGGACAAAATCACCGTCGAGGGCGTAACCAGCCTCAAGGGCGTGGATTACAGCGTCCTGCCTGACCGTATCGAAACGGGTACTTTTTTAGCAGCCGCTGCGATTACCGGCGGGCGGGTCAGGACTTTAAAAGCCGCACCTGATACACTCGATGCTGTACTGCACAAATTTACCGAAGCAGGTGCATTAGTGACGACCGGGGCTGATTGGATCGAAGTCGATATGCGTGACCGCACGCTGAAAGCGGTGGATATTCGCACTGACCCCTACCCCGCTTTCCCGACCGATATGCAAGCGCAATTCATGGCGATGAATGCCGTTTCACGAGGCATTGGCGTGATTGTCGAAACCATATTTGAGAACCGCATGATGCACGTTGCCGAATTGATGCGTCTGGGAGCCAATATCCGCTTGGAAGGCAATACCGCGATTGTTGCGGGGATGCCTTATCTCAAAGGCGCACCCGTCATGGCAACCGATTTACGCGCTTCGGCCTCACTGGTGTTGGCTGGCTTGGCGGCGCAAGGCAAAACCATGGTAGATAGGATTTACCACACTGACCGTGGCTATGAACGCATTGAAGAAAAACTCTCCCGCTTGGGTGCGCGAATCCAGCGAGTAAATGGATAAGATTGTGAAAGATACCTTGACCATTGCGCTTTCCAAAGGGCGCATTTTCAAAGATACCGCCCCGCTATTAAAAGCCGCTGGTATCGAACCTTTGGACGACCCCGAAACCAGCCGCAAGCTGATCCTTGATACCAACCGTGATGACGTGAAACTGGTTATTATCCGTGCAACCGATGTGCCAACTTATGTGCAATACGGGGCGGCTGATTTGGGGGTGGCAGGCAAAGACGTGCTGATGGAACACGGCGGTCACGATCTGTATGAACTGGTTGACCTAAAAATTGCACGTTGCAAACTCATGGTTGCAGGCTTTCCAGACCGCCCGTTGCCGACGACAGGGCTGAAAGTTGCCACCAAATTTGTGAACTGCACCCGCCGCTATTTTGCGGAGCAAGGCCGCCAAGTCGACGTGATCAAACTGTACGGCTCTATGGAACTCGCCCCATTGGTTGGTTTGGCAGATTGCATTGTGGACGTGGTAGACACCGGTAACACCTTGCGTGCGAATGGGCTTGCGCCACTTGAACACATGGCAGACATCACCTCGCGTTTGATCGTCAATAAAGCATCCATGAAACTCAAACATGCCGCCATTCGTGAGCTGATTGCGCACATTCAAGCGGCAGTCGACCAAAGGAATCTCCCATGAAATACCAAACTGACGACCTGCGCATTATCGGAATGCACGAATTAACCCCGCCTGTGGAATTGCACCGTGAATACCCGTTGAGCGAAATGGCTACCGAAACCGTGTATGCAGCACGTCAAGAAGCCCACCGTATTTTGCATGGCGAGGATGACCGGTTGTTAGTCGTGGTAGGGCCTTGCTCCATTCACGATGTGGATGCAGCCATGGAATATGCAGCGCGTTTGCAGCACTTACGTCATACACTCAAAGACCAGTTGCACATTATCATGCGGGTCTATTTCGAGAAGCCACGCACCACCATTGGCTGGAAAGGTTTGATCAATGACCCGGATATGGATAACAGTTTCCACATCAACAAAGGCTTGCGCATGGCACGTAAGTTGTTGTTGGATCTGAACAATCAGGGGATGCCTGCTGCCACTGAATACCTCGACCTGATCAGCCCGCAATACGTAGCGGATTTGGTGAGCTGGGCGGCGATTGGCGCACGTACCACCGAAAGCCAGGCACACCGCGAACTGGCCTCTGGTGTGTCTTGCCCGATTGGTTTCAAGAATGGCACGTATGGCAACTTGAACATTGCGATTGATGCGATTGGTGCGTCTTCGCGTCCTCACCATTTCTTGTCTGTCACCAAGGATGGGCATACCGCGATTTTTGCGACCAAGGGTAATGAAGATTGCCACGTCATCCTGCGCGGCGGGCAAGAACCGAATTACGACGCAACGAGTGTTGCCGCAGCCGTAGCAGCGTTGGAAAAAGCCAAATTACCACCGTATCTGATGGTCGATTTCAGCCATGCCAATAGCTACAAAGATTACCGCCGCCAGCCAGAAGTGGCAGCAAGTGTCGCCGAACAACTTGCAGCAGGCAACAAAGCCATCACGGGTGTGATGATCGAAAGCCATCTGGTGGAAGGCAACCAGAAAGCGGATGGTAAAAAGCGCGAAGAGCTGGTCTACGGGCAAAGCATTACTGATGCTTGCATCAACTTTGATACCACCACTGTCGTGCTGCACCAATTGGCAGAGGCCATTGAAAAACGTAGGAGTATCTGAATATGCTCAACATTACCGAACTGAACACCACCGCCAGCGATTTCTGGGCAAAACTGCAAGACTTGCTGGCATGGGAAAGCGTCTCCGATGACGCGGTATTCAACACCGTCAACGGTATTCTCAAGGACGTGCGCAAGCGTGGCGATGCTGCGGTGGTGGAATACACCAACCGTTTCGACCGCATGAGTGTGGGCAGCATGGCGGAACTGGAAATCCCGCAGGCACGTTTGCAAGAAGCATTGACCAAGATCACGCCAGAACAACGCACGGCATTGGAATCAGCAGCTACCCGCCTCAAATCCTACGCACAGCGCCAACTGATGGAATCGTGGCACTACACCGAAGCCGACGGTACCTTGCTGGGGCAACAAGTCACGGCATTGGATCGGGTCGGTTTGTATGTCCCCGGTGGTAAGGCAGCATACCCCTCTTCCGTGCTAATGAATGCCGTGCCTGCCAAAGTAGCAGGCGTGCCAGAATTGATTATGGTTGTGCCAACACCGGATGGTGAAGTCAACGAATTGGTGCTGGCAGCCGCAGCAATTTCCAACGTTGACCGCGTGTTTGCTATCGGCGGTGCGCAAGCCGTTGCAGCACTCGCTTACGGCACGACCACTGTTCCGCAAGTTGATAAGGTCGTCGGCCCCGGCAATATCTATGTGGCAACCGCTAAACGCATGGTCTACGGCACTGTCGGTATCGACATGATTGCAGGCCCTTCCGAAATCCTCGTGGTTTGCGATGGCAAAACCAACCCTGACTGGATTGCGATGGATCTATTCTCCCAAGCTGAACACGACGAAGATGCGCAATCCATTCTGGTCTGCCCCGATGCTGCATTCATCGAACAAGTGAAAGCCAGCATCAACCGTCTGCTGGAAGAGATGCCACGCAAGGAAATCATTTCCACCTCGCTGCAAAATCGTGGCGTGCTGATCCATGTGCAAGATATGGATGAAGCGGTGAAAGTCGCCAACTACATTGCCCCAGAACACTTGGAGCTTTCCGTGGAAAATCCGCGTGAAATGGCAACACAAATCCGTCATGCCGGGGCGATTTTTATGGGACGTTATACGGCAGAAGCAGTGGGCGACTACTGCGCAGGGCCTAACCATGTATTGCCAACTTCACGTACTGCACGTTTCTCTAGCCCGCTAGGAGTTTATGACTTCCAGAAACGTTCATCGTTGATTGATTGCTCGGCAGAAGGTGCTTCAGCACTAGGCAAAATTGCATCAGTCTTGGCACGTGGTGAAGGTCTGATTGCCCATGCGCGGTCAGCGGAATATCGGATCAAAGGCTGAGGCCAACGCGCATTTACCGCTATTATTGAAACCTCTTAAAGCCCCCGCTTACCGGGGCTTTTTTATGCAAGACCCAACGTTTCCAATAATTGCAAAAAATTTGCAAGAAACGTGCAGAAACCTCTTTACATTAGAAAATGCTAATATTATAATTTCTTCATACTGAAGTTTTCCAAAATGTCAAATGCTAGGAGATAAAATTATGAAACTGCAAACTATCGCTTTCGCTGCTCTGATCGCTTTCGCTGGCGCTGCTTCTGCTGAATTCACTGATGGTTTTGACAATGGCACTGGCTACGGTCAAGGCGCTGGTCAAGGCACTGGTTCTACCAGTGGTCAAGGTACTGGTTACGGTACAGGTAATGGCGATGTAAACGGATGGGGTCGTGGTAAAGGCGACGCTGATGGCGAAGTTGATTTCGCAATCACTTTCAAAGGCAAAGGCCGTACCAACATGGATACTGACATGGCTGCTAACGGTAAAGGTAACGGTGACTGGTACGGTGCTGGTAACGGTTATGGCTACGGCAACGGTAATGGCAACGGCTACGGTTACAACAACTTCGCTGCTGAAGGCGCTAACAATGGCTTCGCTCCAGCAATGATGGTTCCACAAATGCCAACACCTGCTACTGCTCAAGCACCAGTAGCGGCTCCTGCTGTTGCTGCTCAAGCACCTGCTGTTAAGTAATACCAAGCGCAAGCATCACAGTTTGCTAAAAGGCATCCTTCGGGATGCCTTTTTTGGTTTATTCTCTCCCAATTTCCCGTATTATCCCGCTTTTAGTTCCTGACACGCGAATCTTGCATGAATCTACTCGATGCCTTGAAATCCTGGCCGCTGTATCTGTTGCCACATCACTTTATTTCCCGACTGGTCTTTCGACTGACGCGTATTCAATGCCCAACAGTCGTTCCCCCTGCTATCCGTTTATTCAGCAAGATATTCAAGGTAAATCTCGCGGAAGCCGTCAATTCCGACCCTGCCAGCTACTCAACTTTTAATGCCTTTTTCACTCGTCCACTGCAACCCGCATTACGCCCAATAGCAGAAGGCACGCAGGTATTGGTCAGCCCTGTTGATGGTCGCATTAGCCAAATGGGTAGAATTGAAGCAGGGCGAATTTTTCAGGCCAAAGGCCATGAATATTCTGCCTTGGAGTTACTGGGGGGAGATGAAGCCCGCTCTGCTCCGTTTCTGAACGGTCAGTTCATGACGATTTATCTCTCGCCGCGTGATTATCACCGTATCCATATGCCACTGAATGGCACATTGATCGAGCAAGTGTATGTACCAGGGCGATTGTTCAGCGTTGCGGGGCATACTGCCCGCACAATTCCACGTCTGTTTGCACGTAATGAACGGGTCGTGGCTATATTTGATACCGAATTCGGCAAACTAGCGATGATACTGGTAGGTGCTATCAATGTAGCCGCCATCGAAACCGTGTGGGATGGCTTGGTAACGCCACCACAAGGCTGGGGCGTCAAACGCCAAGTATTCCCTGATATTATCTTGAGTAAAGGCATGGAAATGGGGCGTTTCAACATGGGTTCAACCGTTATTCTACTGTTGGAACAGCCGCACATGGTTTGGGAGAAAACGCTGGGAGCCGATGTCGCCCTAAAACTGGGGCAAGCCTTAGCAGACTTAAAAGCATAGGATGAAAGCGATGAAAACATATCAACAAGATTTTCTGGATTTTGCTATTGGGCAAGGTGTGCTGCGATTCGGTGAATTTACCCTAAAGTCCGGTCGAGTCAGTCCTTACTTTTTCAATGCAGGCTTGTTCCAAACGGGTTCTGCCCTCTCTCGACTTGGTAAATTCTACGCGCAAGCCATTGTAGATTCTGGTCTGGCGTTCGATATGCTGTTTGGCCCTGCTTACAAAGGCATTCCCTTAGCAGCAGCGACAGCAATTGCGCTATATGAACATCATGGCAAAGACTACCCCTATGCCTTCAACCGCAAGGAAGCCAAAGATCATGGCGAAGGTGGCACCATTGTCGGCGCTCCCTTACAAGGTCGCGTACTAGTTATTGATGATGTCATGACAGCAGGAACGGCAATTCGTGAATCGGCTGACATCGTAGCTGCCCAAGGCGCAATCTTAGCAGGTGTAGCCATTTCGCTCGACCGCCAAGAGCGCGGCAAAGGTGCTCAGTCCGCTGTACAAGAGGTGGAAGCCTTATACGGCATCAATGTCATTAGCATCGTCGGTTTGAATGAGGTTATCAACCATGTCGGTAGTCATCTAAAAGACACGGCCCTACTGGAAAAAGTACAGGCATACCGCAACGAATTTGGCATCTAAAACCTCGCCCATAGGATTGATTCTGGTGAACCTGCAACAGGAGGAATCCAAGGTTGCAGGCAATCTGCATGTGTCACACACGGGTCAGTCAGGGTGTGCAGAAATGCGACTAAATACTGCACATCCTCTTCCTGGTACGCCTGCCCCGCCATATCAGTATTACTACCCAACATGTCACGCAGATTTGCGGCAAATTGCTCGGTTGGAATGTTTGGCTGCTTTAATTGCCCACTGTCATAGTTAAGCGCTGCCTGAAATGGGTTTAGCATGTGCCTGACAATGGCATCAAGGCTGGTATACGCGCCGTTATGTCCCCATGGCCCCGTCACTGCCACATTCAGTAAACTGGGTGTACGAAACCGAAATTTATCGTCTGGATTTTGCGTCACTAACCAACGTCCATAATCCTGCTGCACTTCAGTATCCCTATTGCCTTTACCCGGCCCTAGCGGCGGCATCAATACATTACGAAAGAGTTCATCTGTAAAGAAATCCCCCCGATGACAGCTTGCACACGCATACCCACCGGCCTCCCTCTCCCGAAAAAACAATAACGCGCCACGTTTTGCCGGTTCACTGATCGCCGCAAGTTCACCCTGTACATACTGTTTCCAGGCATGGTTAACAAACACTTGAGAACGTTGATATTCCGCCAAAGCTGCTGCAATATTTTGCTCGGTAATCAATTCCGCTGCTTGTGCCTGAGGTTGTTGGTAGACATTACGAAATGTGTTCAGCCAGTAATCTGTTTCCGTAGCGGGCAAACGCTCATCAAGTATTGCACCATACCCCCCCAAACGCTCGGCTAAACGTTCACGGCAAGATTGCGCAGTACCACCAACATCAAACGTTTTGCCACGCATTTCATGGTTCGATGTCACAGGAAATCGTGCTTGTGCATGAACCAAGTTGCTACCCGCTAAAGGGTCTAGCTGTAAATAAGCGACATCAGGGGTCATAATTCCTTTATCAAGTTGCGCGACCCGTCCATCATGAAACATGAACTGCCGCCACAAACCGATATTAAATGTAGTTGGCGCATTACGTGGCACACTAGGACTCAGGTTCCCCTGTAACAAACGTTTATGCCCCAACACATTAGGATCGACCGCATCCACCCCAATCGACAATGATAAGTTATCCCCTCCCCCTAACAATGGATGATGACAACTTGCACAGGCAACATCCCGATTGCCGGACAGTGACTTGCTAAAAAACAACTGCATCCCCAATTGTGCCAAAGGTGATTCGATGGTGGGCAATATTCGACCTTGCAGCGCATCACCTGAAAGCCCATGCTGCTGAATCAATCCTCTCAGTGTGGCATCTAATTCGGAGCGCAATACTTTTGCACTGCTATTATCCGGTTGATAGATATTGGACTCATCCTGACACCCTGCCAGCAATAACAATATACCGGCAAGCGCAATAAACTTTATACTTTGCCCGTGAATAGCTGTTGAATAATGAGAAGCCCTCAAGCAAAGTACGGCTGTTATTGGCAACCGGTCGTCCTTTCCATGATCCAGATAGACTTCAGCGAATCCGATCAAACCGCCTTGAATGAGGGGCGTTACCGCCATGCCCACCCTCGCGTCCGCCAACGGATGGAAGTGTTGTGGCTAAAAAGCCAGGGAATGGCGCATGGGGACATTGAACGGCTGGCACAGGTGAGTTCAACGACGGTCACCCGTTATTTGAAACGTTACCAACAAGGTGGGATCGCTGCCTTGGAACAACTGGATTTCCGTCGCCCAACCCGCCGGTTGGAACCTTTCCGTGAGCCCCTGAAGAAACATTTTGAGAAGCATCCACCGACCCGGATCAGTCAGGCGATCGCTGATATACAGCGCTTAACCGGCCTTGAACTCAAGCGGGAAGCCGTGCGGCTATTCCTGCATGACTTGGGTTTGTCCGTCAGGAAGGTGGGGATGATACCGGCGAAAGCCGACCCTGCTGCCCAGGAGACTTTTAAAAAAAGAGCTGGAGCCGCGTCTTGAGGAGGCCAAGGCCGGAAAACGCGCCGTTTTCTTTGTCGACGCCGCCCATTTTGTCCTGGCCCCGTTTCTGGGGTTCCTGTGGTGTTTCACCCGGCTGTTCATCCGCGCCCCTGCCGGACGCCAGCGCTACAATGTCCTCGGTGCGTTGAATGCAGTCACCCATGAACTGGTCACCGTGACCAATGACAGTTACATCAACTCCCAAAGTGTTTGTCAGTTGCTTCGGCAAATCAAGGCATTGGCCCTGGATGTCCCGGTGACCTTGGTGATGGACAATGCCCGTTACCAGCGCTGTAGCCTGGTACAAACATTCGCCCAAACACTCGGGATCGAACTGTTGTTCCTACCCGCTTATTCCCCCAACCTGAACCTGATTGAGCGCCTCTGGAAGTTTGTGAAGAAGGAATGCCTGTATTCACGTTACCATGAAAACTTTACCGCGTTTGCGCAGGCCATTGATGCCTGTTTGGCACAAACCCACACTACGCATAAAAAAGCCTTGGACTCCTTGCTGACTCTCAACTTTCAGACCTTTGAGGAATCTGCAATTATGGGCGGTTGAAGTATAATAGCATATGAGTAGGACACTAAAAGTAATGAAGTAATCACATTATTACATTGCTATAGATCAAGTCGGGAGGAGGTTTGTCTGCCAAACCCTACCATTTGGTGTATTCTGTCCGCCGTATTATGTGTTTAGAATCTGCTTTGTAATAAAAAGCATTAAATACATGCTAAATCAATGGAGTTTCACAATGTCTAAACTAGTAGGCGTATTTATTCTTGGAATACTGGTGGGTTGGTTAGTTGAGTGGATTTTTGTCCGTTTGTTTGTACCTAATCCGAAGAAAAAACTCGAAACAGCCCTGCAAACCAGCCGTAAAGAAAATGATACGCTGCAAAAGCAGAACCGTGAGTTACAAGCAGAACTGAGCACCGCAAAAGCAAAACTTGTTGCATCACCCGCCCAAACGCTCACGAATACAGCAGAACCTATAGCGGTTCCTATCTCCACAGCGATACCCGTTACCTCAACACCGGTTGTTGAAACAACAGTGGCTGATGATCTCACAAAATTAAATGGTATTGGTCCGAAACTGGCGGAAGCTATGCAGGCAAGTGGTATTAAACGTTATGCACAGTTAGCAGAATTAACGATAGATGACCTCAATGAGAAACTTGCATCGAGCAACATTCGTTACAGCAAAGCATCTGCGGAAAGTTGGGCTAAGCAAGCAACACTAGCAGCAGCGGGCGATTGGGATGGGTTAAAAACATATCAAAACGCATTAAAAGCTTAATGGCTAACCGGGGCGGTTACGTTAAACCGCCCCTTTTAGCCATACTTACTCCAGTTAGAGCAAGTTATGGCGCTTCAGTTTAGTACGCAATGTAGCACGGTTAATACCCATACACTGAGCAGCCTTAGACTGATTGCTATGCGTGTAACGCATCATGATTTCCAACATAGGGCGTTCCACTTCATCCAACACCAAACGGTAAATGTTTGATGCCTCATGATCGCCCAGTGTATCCAAGTAATCTTGTAAAGTACGGGCAACCGTTTCAGACAAAGAAGCGTCCAGACCGGCACGAGAAGATGTATTCGTCATATTAATGCAACCTTTTTAGTATTTGTTGGTACGATTCTACACAATGTTTGATGAACCGTAGCCAACTGCTTTCAGGAGTCGTTATCGTAAAAATTCCTTTTTGCAACTTGTCTTGGAGGTGATTCAATCCAGATACCACCCGATATGCTTCCTTGCAATACGGAAATCAGCATCCGCTCCATAGAAGTCATAAATAGCGCCAATGTAATCTAAAACGACTCGACACCCTTCATAGACACGCTGTTGTGTAAAAGGTTCTCTACGCTCAGAAAATCTTTTATTTGCGAGAATATCCATGGCAGACCCCAAGTCGCCCGACATATATCGGGCTATCGGCATGTGTTTACTTCACAAGAGCTTTCACTATAAAAACTATCTAACTAAACGCATATCCTGAATAAAAGAATACCATAGAGTGAAATATACCCAATACATTGGGTTGATAAACGGTAGTGTCCAACAGAAAAACGGCTAAGATTTAACGCATAGAAAATGTACCGACATGCCTATTGCTTCGCTTAAAGAATAACCAAATTAAATAAAAAGCAAAGAATATAAACACTGGAAAGGTTAATTGTGGCATTCCTAACCCCCAGATAGACCAACTCACCTCATCACAACCAGCACTACTGCGTAACAATGCCTCTGTCACCTGCCCCTGAGGTAAAGCAGCAATAAAACGATCTAACCATAATTCTAAACCCGGCCCACAAGAAGCAGCCTCCTCTGATGGCAAGCTCAACAACCACACCTGACGTAACGCAACCCCGACACTGAACAGCCCCACCAACACCAACAGTCCCCCATAGACTTTATCAACTAACCCCGTAGGATTATGCAAAAAAGCCAATAACGCTACCAAGCCAATACCTATCATTGCCATTCGTTGCAAAATACACAGCGGGCAAGGGTCTAAACCCATCACAAATTGAAAAAACAAGGCTGCTCCCAATAACGCTAAACAAAAGACAAACACAAATAAGTAATGTGGGCGTTTATTCATAGCAGCACTCTCTCAAAAAAATACTCATACAACTGTCTTCATCAATACGCGTTATGATTCGGCTGTAGCAACCGCGCTATTTTTTGCTAATTTCCCACCCGTCTTCAAGAGGTTCTCCACCTCCCGAAAACATTCGGCTTTAGTACCTTCTAACACCAATACATCCCCCGTTTGCAGAAAAATAGTTGCGGAAGGCTCTTCCCCCCGAATATCACCCCGACGTAATGCCTTAATGTTCACCGCAAAACGCTTTAACTCCAACTCTTCAATGCGCTTACCCACTGCATAATCAGTCATCTGCAAGGTAAACGTATGTAAAAAAGCTTCAGCAACTTTACCACTCGACATAGGCTTATCTTGATCCCCGTGATAATAACTATGCAACGAACGGTAACTATCCCGACGAATTTTTTCTGTCATCTGGAACACTTCATCCGGGCTAAACCCAAGTTGCTCCACAATACGTTGCGTAATCATCAAGGTTGCTTCCAAACTCTCCGGCAACACACTGGTTGCCCCTAAGCGTTCCAAAGCCTCCAAATGGCGCTCATCGCGAGTACGCACTAAAACTGGCACATCAGTACGTTTCAAACGCACCGCTTCGATAATACGTTTAGCCACCTCAACATCCACTACAGTGATAACCACCATACGAGCACGGTCTAAACCAGCAGCCATCAAAATCTCTGGACGCGTCGCATCCGCATAATGCACCGGATCCCCCGCTTCCCACGTTTTTTCTACAATACTCGGATCAAGATCAAGCGCAATATAAGGCACACCCTGCTCCTGTAAAAAGCGAGCAATATTTTGCCCCATACGCCGGTAGCCACAAATAATGACATGGTCGTCTGCTTCTTTAACAGCTGCACTAACCTCTGCGACATCTTTAAATTGTTGATGCGTGTAAGTATCGGCTAACAACAGGTTCGTAATTTTATCGTTATAGCGAATAATGAACGGAGAAAGTGCCATGCTAATCACGATAGCAGCTAATGTCGTTTGTGATTCACCAGAAGACATGACTTGGTTACTTAACGCTAAGGCCAACAGCGCAAACCCAAACTCCCCACCTTGTGCTAACACCAACCCGGTACGTAGTGATGTCGCATTATTCTTCACAAAGAGACGCGTTAACACGGCAATTAATAAGCCCTTGCCTACAATTATCCCGACCACTAACAACAACACAGGAAGCCACAACGAAGGCAGGATAGAAATATTTAACTTAGTCCCCACCGTGATAAAAAATATCCCCATCAGAATATCCCGGAAAGGTCGTATTTCACTCTCAATCTGATGTTTGTATTCTGTTTCACTGAGCAGCATCCCAGCAAGAAATGCTCCCAAAGCCAATGAAAGCTGCATCGACTGAGTAAGCCAAGCTGCCGTTAGTGCCACCAGCAACACCGTAATATTGAATAACTCAATCGACTCAGCGCGAGAAATGTATTGAAATAAAGGGCGCAGTGTGTAATGCCCGACCAACAACATCACAAAAAACAACACTGCCGCCGAGAAAATATTTAGCAACAGTTCACTGGTATTCACCTCTAGGTTGCCGCCACCTGCCAGCAACGGGATCATTACCAAAAAAGGCACGACCGCTATATCCTGAAACAACAAAATACCTAACGCTGACTGCCCATGTGGCGCACGCATTTCCGCCTGGTCGGTTAACTGCTTGACAACAATCGCTGTTGACGACATAGCCATTGCCCCACCCGCTACTAAAGCACTTTGCCATTGCACGCCAAAATAAGACAAAATGACAATGCCTGATAGCGTAGAAATCACCACCTGCAACCCACCCAAACCAATAATGGTGGTACGCATCGCCATGAACTGCTTCAGTGAGAACTCCAGTCCAATCGCAAACAGCAGGAAGACCACACCGACCTCCCCCATGAATGCCAAGCCCTCACTTTCCGGAATAAACCCCAAGCCATGCGTCCCCATTACCGTGCCCACTAACAAGTAGCCCAGAATAGGCGGTAAATGCAAGGTGCGAAACGCAGCAACTGCACCGACAGACATGACCAGTAACAGCAGGATACTTTCCAAGAGTCCATGCTCGTGTAATATTTCGTGTTCTGCCAAGGAATCCCCTACAATTTGCTAAGCCGTATTGCCAAGTATACGGGTTTCTGACCTTGTAAACACCATATCGGTTCAGTTCTTATCCGGATTAAGTTGAGATATACCGTGAAAAAAACAGCTTATTGGCAGCAACTACTCTTATACGTATGGGTTGCCCCCATCACCATTTGGTGTTTACCGTTAGCCTTACTCGCAAAGTGGACAGGGGGTGGATACGCCATACATTCAGGAGTACTGGAAATTTGGGGTGGTTGGGTCGGGCAACGGCTAGATCGCGGTATTCCTTTTCTCGGTGCAGTCAATGCGATTACCATCGGGCATATCGTTGCCGGAGTCTCCCCCCAACACTTGCACAATAGCCGGGTGCATGAGCGCGTTCATGTGACACAATTCGAGCATTGGGGCTTACTTTTCCCTTTCGTCTATTTTATTGCAGGAATACAAGCACAACAACGCGGGGGCAGCTTTTACTGGGATAACCCTTACGAAATCGAAGCCCGCACCAGAGCCGCAGCGGCAAAAGGAAAATCTTAAAATATGGACATTATTTTTCGGGAATACGGCAGCATCATTCGTCAAAAATGGGGCTGGTTTTTAGTGGTCATGCTAGGGATTTCAGGTGGCTCAGGTCTGGCGCTACTGGTTCCGCTGTATTACAAAGAAATTGCCAATGGCTTATCCAAACCCTTCACTGCGGCAACACATGAGCTATTATTGCAAAACCTAAGCTATATCGCCGTAACTTACAGCGTTATTTGGCTCAGTTGGCGGGCGCTGGAACTCGGCATGATCATGTTCCAAAGCTGGGGATTAAACCAACTCGACAAACGCTGTTTTGATGTCTTGGTCAAACAACGTCACCATTTTTTCGAGAACAATTTCGCGGGCAGTTTAGTCAAGCAAGCCAACCGTTTCATTAAAGCATTTGAAACCATCATCGACTGGATGATTTTTGAATTTTACGGCAATTTGCTGCAAGTCAGCCTCGCCTTCATTATTTTTTACCAGCAACAACCAACCTTTGCCCTGTATTTCCTCGTCTGGGTGGCTCTCTTTCTGGGGTGGAGTGGCGGATTTCTGGTCTGGAAACTCAAATTTGACCTGCGCGTGGCAGCCATGGATTCCAAACTCGGTGGTGCGTATGCCGATGGCATCAGCAATATTGCTATTGTCAAAAGTTTTGCGCTGGAACAACACGAACGTGCCAATATCAGTGCACTGGCGGATGAATCCTACCGCAAACGCAATGTGGCCTGGTTGTTGACCTTTGTATCTTTTGCCGTACAAAGCACCTTGGTATTTGGTATTGAGTTATTGCTGATTTACTGGATGATCGGTGAATGGCAACAGGGCGCATTCGAGATCGGCGAATTTGTGCTATTCCAAACAGTACTACTGCTCATCATTCGGCATTTGTGGGATTTTGGGATGAATTTCCGGCGTTTTTTCAACGTACTGGCTGATGCAAGGGAAATGACCGAGGTGTTCCGCCAAACGGATCTGGAGGAAGATCACGCGGGGATGCAAGCCCACACCATTACCCATGGCGAGATTCGCTTTGAACACCTAGGCTTTGCGTATGGCAAAGAAAATACACAAGTTGGCTTGTTTGAAAACTTCAACCTGCATATCAAATCGGGCGAAAAAGTAGCATTAGTGGGGCATTCTGGTTCAGGCAAAACCTCGCTAACAAAACTCCTGTTTCGTTTTGTTGATCCGCAGCACGGTAAAATCCTGCTGGATGGCATTGAGGCAAGCAGCTTTACCTTAGCCTCGCTGCGTGAACAGATTTCACTGGTTCCACAACAGCCTGACCTGTTTCACCGCAGTATCCGTGACAATATTGCGCTGGGTAAAGCGATACCCGATGACCAACTGCGTGAGGTAGCACGTAAAGCCCGCGCGTTGGATTTCATCGAAAAACTTCCCCAAGGCTTTGAAACAATGGTGGGAGAACGTGGCGTGAAACTCTCTGGCGGTGAAAAGCAACGCATCGCCATTGCGCGTGCTTTCTTGGAAAATGCCCCCATTGTGGTATTGGACGAAGCCACCAGTGCGCTAGATTCACTCACCGAACAACAGATTCAGGTCGCTATTTTCGAGCTCATTGAGCATAAAACAGCGATTGTGATTGCGCATCGGCTCTCCACCATTCTACGTATGGACAGAATCATTGTGCTAGAAAACGGGCAAATTATCGAACAAGGTACACACAATGAACTATTGGCATTACAGGGTAAATACTACGAAATGTGGCAACACCAGAGTGGGGAATTCTTGTGAAGCCAAACCCCGTTCTAGCACAGCCTCACCCCTGTAAGCACTTTTCAGCTATAATCAGCGTCCGGTAAACATCCACCTGCCACAGAACTAGAATGCAAATACTGCTTTATAACGAACTCAACCCTGACAAAATCAACGGCTTCCGCAAATGGCGCTCTTTCATCGAAGCCGACGACCTCAAGTCCGCTGATGTCAAAAAAATCGGCGATAATCTCTACCGCGCTCGTCTCAATCGCAGCGACCGTCTGCTCCTAGCGTTTTACCATTATCAAGGCGAACGCTACGCACTGGTGCTGGAGTACCTCAAAAGCCATGATTACGCCGGTTCACGCTTCCTCAGTCACGGCGCAATCGTCGACGAAGACAAAATCCCCCCACTCGAACACGCCCCCGATGACACTCCCAACCTAGCCTACGTCAACACCCAGCACGGGCGTTTCAATCTGCTGGATAAAATCATCTCATTTGACGACACCCAGCAAGCCGTATTCGAGCTACCGCCACCGTTAGTAATCATCGGGTCGGCAGGCAGTGGTAAAACGGCGTTGACGCTTGAAAAACTCAAAGCCTGCCCTGGCGATGTCCTCTACGTCACGCTATCGCCGTATCTGGTGAAAAATTCCCGCGACCTGTATTACGCCCACGGCTACGAAAATGCCCAACAACAGGTCGATTTCCTTTCCTTTCAGGAATTTCTCGAAAGCATCCAAATCCCCAACGGCAAACCGATTCACTTCCGCGAATTTGCGCAATGGTTCAGCCGCTTACCGCGTACTCCGATCAAAGATGCCCACAAACTGTTCGAGGAATTCAAGGGCGTCATAACTGGGCCATCCGTTGCCAGCGCTTACCTTAGCCGTGATGAATACCTCAATCTCGGCATCAAACAATCCATTTTTTTGGAAGACGAACGCCCGGTTGTTTACGATATTTTCAGCCGTTACCTGAGTTTTTTGCAGGAAAACCAGCGTTACGACAGCAATATCCTCAGCCACCAATACCTAGAGCGGGTTGCACCACGCTACGATTTCGTGGTGGTGGACGAAGTGCAGGATTTAACCAATATCCAGCTTTTCCTCATTCTCAAAACCTTGCGTGACCCTAGCGGATTTTTGCTGTGTGGCGATTCTAACCAAATCGTCCACCCCAATTTTTTCTCGTGGAGCAAACTCAAAAGCTTGTTCTACACCCACGGCGAATTGCAGGCAGATGTTGATTTAATCCGCATCCTCAGTACCAATTACCGCAATTCCCCACAAGTCACCGCGCTGGCAAACCGGATTTTGCTGCTCAAAAATGCCCGCTTCGGTTCAATTGACCGTGAAAGTAATTATCTGGTGCACAGTAACGGGCATGTGCAAGGCGATGTGGTGTTTCTGCAAGACCGCGATAACATCCGCCGCGAACTCGATGCCAAAACCCGCAGTTCCACCCGTTTCGCCGTGGTGGTCATGCACCCCGAACAAAAAGCTGAAGCGCAACAACATTTCAACACCCCACTGGTATTCTCAATCCAAGAAGCCAAAGGGCTTGAATACGACAATATTATTCTCTACAACTTTCTGAGTGCCGAAAACAAGCGCTTCCGCGAGATCAGCGCTGGCGTGACTCATGCCGATCTGCAACAAGACTTAACTTACGCAAGAGCTAAAAATAAAACCGATAAATCACTGGAAACCTACAAGTTTTACATTAACGCACTCTACGTTGCCCTGACCCGTGCGGTGCGTAATTTGTATTGGATCGAAGCCGATTCCAAACAACACGTACTGGATTTGCTTGGTTTGCACGATGCGCAAGAAACACTCAACCTCGCCAATCAAAATTCCAGCCGCGAAGAATGGCAACGCGAAGCCCACAAACTCGAATTGCAAGGCAAACAAGAACAAGCTGACCGCATCCGCCAAGAAATTCTCCAGCAACAAACCCCAGAGTGGGCGGTTTATACCGGCGAAACCTTGCAGCAACTGCATACCCAAGCCATTCAGCAGGGTGATAAAAAAGCCCGGCTGGCGCTGTTTGAAGTAGCGTTAGTTTACGAAGACCGGCAATGCCTGCGTGATTTAGTCAAGGTTGACTTCAAACCGGCACGGCATCCCGCCAATGGTATCAAGCAATTACAGCAGAAATATTACCTGCCCTATCAGCTTAAAAATCCGGTGGCCTTACATAGTCAACTGAATAAGTTCGGTGTGGATTTCCGCAACCCGTTCAACCAAACCCCGCTCATGGTGGCAGCATGGCTGGGCAACTCAAGCCTGATTAATGAACTGGCAGCACTCGGAGCCAACCCCGAATACGTGGATAATAACCACTTCACCGCGTTTCAGATTGCCTTACAACAAGCTAGTAAAGATGAAAAATATGCTAAACATCACCTTGCCAGCATTTACCGGCAACTCGCCCCCGACAGTTTAAGCATTCAAATCGACGGTAAATTATTAAAACTCGACCAGCACGGCATGGAGTTTTTCCTGCTCAATATGATGATTGCGCTATTCTATCGCGCCCTACCGACCAAAATCGGGGAGCGAGGTGGCTTTGGGACGCAAGACATTATTGACGCAGTGGCACATTTCCCGCCGGATGTATTAAGCCCACAACGCAAGCAACGCGCTTATATTTCCAGCATTTTCTCAAAAAACGAGATGTACCGCGACGACCGTTACAACCGCAAACTGTTCTATCGGGTGCGTCAAGGGCATTACCTGTTTAACCCTAGCCTCATGCTGAAAGTGGAAGGTGAATGGGTCAATATTTACGATTTGCTGGATCTCGATAAACTGGCTTATCAACCTGCCAATACACCAGACTGGTGGAGCGAGCACGATCAAGCACGCTGGGATCATTGGCTGGATGCTGGGCGCAATCACATTAAACACCAACTCCAGCAAGTGCGTACTGCCATGCTAAATGACGCGCTGACCATGTTAAAATCCCTGTGCGAACAAGAATTACGTAAGATTCAGGACAGTTAAACATGATCAATTACAAACATCTGTATTACTTTCGTGAAGTTGCCACGTTGGGCAGTATTGTGCGTGCCTGCGAAAGCCTGAACCTGACTCCGCAAACCATCAGCGGGCAATTGCAATTACTGGAAGACTCCCTCGGCGTCAAACTGTTCCGCAAACAAGGACGCAATCTGGAACTCACCGACGCGGGGCATACTGCACGGCGTTATGCCGATGAAATTTTTCAACTGGGCAGCGCCCTAGAACAAGCGTTGCAAACCCATCCTTCCGGGCAGGCACGCCTGTTTCGGGTCGGTATCGTCGATGTTGTGCCTAAAACCATTGCCTACAAACTACTGGAACCGGCAATGCAACTCAGCCCACAAATTCACATTGTGTGCAACGAAGGTCCTTTGCCCGACTTGTTGGGGGAACTCGCCATGCACCGCATTGAGCTGGTGATTGCGGATAAACCGTTACCCAATACGCTACCAATCAAGGGATTTTCGCACCGTTTAGGTTTCAGCGGGATTAGCTTTTTTGCACACACCACGGTAAAAGCCAGTTTGCAGGGCAAATTCCCTGAATGCTTAAACAATGCCCCACTGCTGATTCCGAGCGAGGGTACGTCAGTGCGCAATGAACTCATGAATTGGTTTCATCAGCAAAAAGTACAGCCGACTATTATTGGGGAGTTTGATGACAGTGCGCTGATGCGGGCATTTGGCTTTGGCGGGGCAGGCGTCTTTGTCGCCCCCTCCGTACAGGAAGATACTTTTATCCAGGAAGCGGATATTCATTGTATTGGGCGGGCAGAAGGGGTGATGGAACAATTTTTTGCCATTTCGGTCGAGCGGCGGATTAGCCATCCTGCGGTGCTGGCGATTACCAAACACGCGCAGGATTGGCTGCACACTAAAGCGATGCCTTAATTACAGACCGAAATCGTCCGCAGGAACGCCCAAATCGCGGCAAATTTCACGCACGACTTGCTTTTCCTTGTCATCAAACGAGCCATCGGCACTGCCGATTGCCATGCAAACGCGCACCATTAAGCGTGCTGCATCGGGTTTGCTACGCAGCTTGCCGATCATTTTCAGGGCTTCCGCTTTACCGATTTCGTTGTCGAATTCAAAGTTTTCGGTCACTTTGTTGAAAACAGCAATCACGTCTTTGGTTTCAAAGACTTTCAATTCATCCGATTGCTGGATGAATTTCATCATCTTTTGCTTTTCGGACGAATCAATACTGCCATCCGCCGCAGCCACTAAACCACAACCGGCAACACAGGCTTCCATGAATTCGCGGTTTTTGAATTTACCGATTTCAGCGGTTAATTTAGCACGGGCTTCGCCAGCTTTTTCTTTCAAACTATCAAAAAATGACATAAATAATCTCCTTATCAATTAGGCTTCTGCCAGTAATTTCTTTTTGTGACGCAATGAAGACACTATCGACAACGCAATAAACGTCACGCCAATTAAGCCGGTAATGACTTCGGGAATGTGGTAATGGATACTAAACAGCATAATGAATGCTAAAGCACCAATACCGTAATGTGCGCCGTGTTCCAGATAAATGTATTCATCCAACGTGCCTTTGTGCACCAAATGCACGGTCAGGGAACGCACAAACATCGCGCCAATTGCCAGACCCAACATAATGATGACGACATCTTTGGTAATCGCAAATGCACCAATTACCCCGTCAAATGAAAACGATGCATCCAATACTTCTAGGTATAAAAAGCCCGCCAAACCATTACGCTTGACGCTTTTAACAACCGCATCACCTTCCGCTTCATCTTCAAAGAACACGTCTAAACTACTGACTGCAATGTATAACACCACGCCAGCTAAACCAGCCACTAATACAGTTAAACGGGTTTCATCGCTAATTGGCAGGAACTCCTGCAACAAAAACAATGCAATTAACGCCAATAACACGCTAATCACGTCAAGTTTACCCATAGCACTCATGCGTTCTTCGATAGCATGAATCCAGTGAACATCTTTTTCGTTATCGAACATGAAGCTCAGGAACACCAGCAATAAAAACATGCCACCAAACGCTGCGATACCTGCATGACTTTCCATCAAATGGCGGGAGTATTCATCTGGGTTATTCAAAGCCATGCTCATGACATCAATCGTACCCAGCCCCGTAGCCACGGCTACAATCACAATCGGGAACACTAAACGCATCCCGAATACCGCAATCAGGATACCAACGGTTAAAAATAGCTGCTGCCATTTCTCATCCATTTCCTTGAGGACAGAAGCATTCACCACCGCATTATCAAATGACAGGCTCACTTCCATAATGCCCAGTACCAAAACCAGGAAAATGGCCGTGGCAATGCCCATCGAGGTGGTCGCACCCCACCAAACGGCCAAACCTACACAGAGGATGGTGACTAAAAACGAATATTTAAAATCCTGAAACATAGGGTTACTAATTTACCATAGGGATAAACAAAACAGGCATCTACCACGAGATGCCCGTCAAATCATAAGTGCATTGCGAACAATGCCTTACGCCATTTAGCCAAGGTTAACACCCATAGAGGCAGCCATTGGGCCTAAACCACCGGCAAAACCTTGACCGACAGCTTTGAATTTCCACTCAGCATTGTGGCGATAGATTTCACCAAACAGCATCGCCGTTTCTACGCTGGCATCTTCGGACAGGTCGTAACGCGCAATTTCTTTGCCATCAGCCGCATTCACCAAACGAATATAAGCATTGCTGACTTGACCAAAGTTTTGCTTGCGTGCTTCAGCGTCATGAATGGTGACAGAGAATACCAGTTTCTTGACGGTTTCAGCCAAACCTGCCAAATTCACGTTGACCTGTTCGTCATCGCCATCACCAGCGCCCGTCTTATTGTCACCCATGTGCTCAACATTGCCACACGCTGATTTTTTGTTGTTGTAGAAAATGAAGGAATCGTCAGACAATACCTTGCCGTTTTCACCCAACATAAAAATGGACGCATCCAAGTCGAAATCAGCACCATCGGTAGCACGCGTATCCCAACCCAAACCCACGGTAACAGCGGTTAAGCCCGGTGCTTCTTTAGTTAAAGAAACGTTGCCACCTTTTTGTAAACTAACTGCCATTTTGTACTCCTTAAATCATTATTAACATGTAAACGTTTAACAGGGAAAATCAGCGGTAATCCCTCGATTATTTAGCGCCTGCCCGCCAGTTTAAACCCCAGTGGTAGGCTTGATCCATTTCTTGATGGCCTTTGAAATAACGCACTTCACGGTTGACCTGCAATGCGCCATTAACATTTTCCAACACCAACACCGCACACATGCCCAGTGAATTGCTGCCTTCGGTCAAGCGAATTTCTAACGGGGGTTCATTCGGTACGTAGATAGTTACAACGCCATCGGTTTGTGCCCAGTTGGGCGCACCTTCGTAGATGAAGGCATACACCAGAATCCGTTTGAAGGTTTGCCATTGCTGCCCGTTAATGTGCAGCCATTCGCCTTCCGAAATCGCGCCGGTGCGGTCATCGCCTTTGAGTTCGATGTAAGGGTCACTGCGGAACGAACCAAAGCGGTTGCCGAGGGCTTGAATCGCGCTGATCGTGCCGTCACGCTGCTCGTACAAACAACCGACATCCAAATCCATGCCTTTATTGCTGCCACCGAACAAGCCACCCAGCAAACCGCCACTTTTCGCAGCAGGTGCTTGACCACGATTCCAGTTCAGGTTGATGCGGATTTCGCCGAAGCCTTCGGTTTTCTTTTCCAGACTGACACGCGGCTTGGCTTTATCCAGCGTCACTTTGCTCAAGGAAATCGGCTTTTTCGCAGGTGCAGGTGGAGGCGTTACGGGTGGAGCAGCCGCTGGTGTGGGGTCACTGATTTCCACCCCGAAATGTTCCGCCAACGGTTTTAAGCCGCCTGCAAAACCTTGCCCAACGGCACGGAATTTCCACGCCCCTTGGCGCAGGTACAATTCGCCCAGAATCAGTGCCGATTCGACCATGCCATTCGCGGGTAAGGTGGCTTGCAATACTGCCTGCCCCGCCGCGTTTTTCACGGTGACTTGCAAATTGGTGAATGCGCCGAAATTGGTGCGGTTTTCGTGAATCGTGGCGGTGAAGGCTATTTTTTCTGTACCTGCCAATACATTCGGCAGGTCAACGGCGAATTCAGCACGACCAGCACTGTTGCCGACAAACGCCACACTGCCATTGCCGGGGCGCGGTTGCCCGTAAAACACCATGTCATCATCGCCGCGCACTTTGCCGTTAGCCGTCAGGGCGAAGGCGGAAATATCCACCTCTGCACCACTGACTTGCGCAGGCGATAGCAGGACTTCAACGTGCAGTTTTTCACGCGGTACACTGACTTGCGCAGGCGATAGCAGGACTTCAACGTGCAGTTTTTCACGCGGTACAGGGCAATTTGCCCCGGCAACCAATTGTGTCACTGACATCGCGTTACTCCTAGAGTGCTGCCAATACCGCTGGCATCATGTCGTTGGCGACTGCGCCCGCTGTGGGTGTGCCGACCGCTTTCATTTCCCAACCTGCACCGTTACGGCTCACAATCGCCATGACGACACCCGTGTGTGCGCCTTTGTCGGACAGGTTGAATTTCGCCATTTCGGTATTGTTGCTGTCATCGACCAAACGGCAGAATGCGCCGCCGACTTCATTGAAAGTTTGCCCACGGAACGAACAGACGGTGAATGCCAGATACGCGACATTCCCCGGCAAACGGGTCAGATCGACGAAAATCACTTCATCATCGCCCGAACCTTCGCCTGTCAGATTGTCACCGGAGTGGCGAATTGAACCGTCACGGCTTTCCAATTGACGGAACCACACCACATCCAGCAGGTTCTTTTGTGCATCCAGCAACAGGCAGGAAGCGTCCAAGTCGATGTCTGCCGCAGCACCGCCGCCGAACATGCTACCGAAAAAACCGCTTTTTTTGGGTGCTTCTGCCGGATCCCAGCCCAAGCCCATACGTACTTTACTCAAGCCACCGCCGCCAGTTTTTTCCAGCGAAATGCGTTGACCTTTACTTAAACTTACAGCCATGAGAATCTCCATCCTTTTGTATTGTTGAGTGACAAAATCTTAGAGAGTCACTCAAATGCAAGCAACACTCACCCAGAATTGTCAGGTTATTTCAGCCTAACGGTTGCAATACCACGGGTGTGCTGACTTCGCTAATCCGCAAACCGTAACGCAGTGGGGCAATGTTCAGGGTTTTCCCTTGCAAGCTGTGTAAGAAAACCTCTGCCAGATTTACCCCCGCCAGACACGCCATACCAAAGCCACCGGAAGGACGCGGATTGATTTCCAGCAAACGCGGCTCGCCTGCTGCATTCGCCTTGAATTGGATATTGAACAAGCCATTCAAGCGGTAATACGTAGTCAAACGCTCCACCATGCCTTGAATGTCGGCGTTATTGTCGATTGCCTGCCCGTAGCCTGCTTGCGGATGCTTTTTGCGTTGAATGGCGCATAACAATTGCCCGTCACGTCCTGCACAGTCCACGCTCCATTCATCACCGGGCAAATGTTCCATCACCAGCAATTCGGGGAACGTCGGCGTGTGTGCCATGCCTGCGCGTAATTCTGCCAGCGGGATTTCGTATTCCACGCCTTCCAGCAAATGCGTAATGCTGTCACGTTGCGTATCCAGAATACGGAATCCCAAGCCAAATACCGACTCGACGGGTTTTACACACAAGGCCGTATGTTGGCGTGAGAGTTCCGCCACTGCCTGATCAAAACCGTTGCTATCTGTCACCGCGATACACGCCATTGTCAGTGCCACACTGGGTGGCAAGGTGCGGTAAAACTCGCCTTTATTGTGCAATAACTTCAGCGTTTCCGGGGATGCCACCGCAATCAACTGCGTTCCGATTTGCGCAAAATCGGCTTGATGACGCACCAGCAACACCGCCTCTTTCGCAGGCCAGAAATAATCTATGCGATGTTGTTGGCAAAAACTCAAACACCAATCCAGATAAGCTGCCCCGACCAAACCGGGCGGCTCATGCATCGCTTCGTCGGCGGCCAAAAAGACGGAAGCAGCCGGATTGGTATGCGTCGAAACGATGGTGACACCCGCTTGGCGAAGGTTGTTGAACACCGAGGTAATACTGGAAAATGTTTTGTTGAACCAAATGCGCATGGTATGCCCTGTTTAGAATTGTAGTAATGATGACAGCCGCTAGTATGCCATAAGTATTTGTACAAGTTTGATGCTTGTTTTCATGTTTTTCATTACCTCACTCCGAACTTACCCCCCATCCCCAGCCCTTCCCCCGCAAGGGGTGAAGGGGGTAAGAGGTACTGTGATTGTTGGTGTAGGGCTTGGCGGATTTGTTGGGTGACGGCTTGCTGATGGTGCTGGATTTCGTGATTCCAGAAGCGGAGTACACGGAAGTTTTGTTGTTGCATCCAGTTGTCACGTTCGCGGTCATAGCCTTGCTGGTCGTGATGGTGATTACCATCCAACTCAATCACTAACCGGACTTCCAGACAAACAAAATCAGCGATGTAACGCCCTAAGGAACTGTCCCGAAATAACTTCCCGAAATCAGGGGGACTGAGGGACAGCGGAGTAGTTCCATTTTGGCAGGAAGTCATCGAACTGGATGGTCATGTTATCCTTGAACGCTTGGGTATACTTGCGCCCGGTTTCAAAAACTTTACTGATGATGCGGACAGCGACCTTCAAGCCAGTGGTGGTTTCCGTTTTTGCCATGTAGTGTTTGGCGGTTTCGACCGTTTCCAACGGCACACCCCGGCAGGCACGGGTCACATGGGGGAACAGTCGGTGTTCAATCGGGTTGTATTTGGAGCAATAGGGCGGGTAGTGGGCGATGCGTATTGTCAGGTTCAGGCTGTCCGCCAATGCCTGCAAGTCTTGCTTGAACAGGTACGCAGAGGAGCTGTTGCTGCCACCACCGTCACATAAGACCAACAGCTCGTCAGCTTCGGGGTAGTTGGGTTTCCCTTGCTCACGCCACCATAAGCCAAGGCTTTCGCAGGCAAACTCGGTGGTGTCGTGGCTGGTGTTCAGGTGCAGTGCCGCTTCGTTGCGGGCAAGGTCGTAGATGCCGTGGGGGATCACCTGACCATTGCCATAGCTGGGGAAGTCATGGTCATTGACCTCCGTGGGTTCGACGGCATCCGTCACCCCTTCACGGTAAAAGTTGCCCAGCAGTTCCTTCTTTTTGGTGTCAATGCTGATCACGGGTTTGCCTGCTTGCAGGTAGGTTTGTTTGAGTTGGGCAATCTTTTCAAACTGGGCATTACGGTCAGCGTGTTGCCCCATGGTGCGTTTCTTCTGGGGCTTGCGGCGGCGGTAGCCGTGCTCCCGTAATAGGCGCGACACCACGTTTTTCCCAGCCGATGTCCCCAATGCCTGCACCCGCCGGGCAATCTGCCGACGTGACAGGTTCGTCCATTTTACCGCCTCCCGCATGGGGTCGCCTGCCGTATGATCCTTTAAAACTTGGCGAAAATGCTCATCCAATTGCAGGTGCGTAGCGTTCAGCCGTTTGCGCCCGCCCCTTTTTTTCGCTGCCTTACGGTGGGCAAGCCATCTTCCGATTCCAACTCCGTCAACCCGTGGTGGATGGTTTTGGGGTCACAGTCCAATAACCGGGAAATGTAGTCCTGCCCCCCATGCCCAAGCCGGACGGCTTCCACGGCGGCGTAGCGGCGGCGGTCACGCTCATTGAGCGATTGGTAGAACCGCTGCATTTGTTTTTCTATGGCTGATGGGTAAACATCCATTGGCTCATCCTCGGTGTTGATTGGCATTACTTGGCATTACAAGGGGCTATCTTCCCCCTTTCGCTGTTAGCAGAAAAGAGGGAAGTTATTTCGGGACAGTTCCTAAGGGGGTTTGACGGCGAAAACGGTAGCCATCGAGTTGGCGTTTTCGCAAGGCATCCCACAATTGCTGTTCTGGTGTTGTCATGTTCTTGCGCAGAGTCCGTGCAAGATCACGGTGAATTTTGTCATATTGTCTATCCATCCCATCAATATCAGCAACCGTACCCCATCACGCAACATTCACCGACAAGCTGCACCTCTTGACTCCCTTCACCCCTTGCGGGGGAAGGGCTGGGGATGGGGGGTAAGTTCGGAGTGAGGCAACAAATTCAGGCACTTCACCCAAAATTCTTGCTATCATGCTGCGCATAACCATACAGCTCGGTAACAATAATTATGATGAATTTACCCGCAGGAGCAAACCTGCCACTGAACGGCAATCGCTGGACAGTCGCCATCACGTTTCCGCACGACATCCGCCATGATTTAGGGCTGGCAGTGTTGCCTGTCAATGAGGCAAAACAATTAGTTACTGCCCCGCAATTAGCTCATGCCAATGCCACCGAATGGGCAAGTGCAAAGCTGAATGACGCAGGCACAAGTTACACCCTGACATTGGATACCAGCGTGTTATCCAATCCCAACATTACGCGCTTGTGCGTAGTGCTGTACCGCTACGGCGCACGCGGGCCGGTGAATGTTGGCAGCACTGTCAGTGTGCAAATGGATGACGTTTTCAGCCACACCATTGCACTGGGGGACATGCAAGCCTCCGCGCTGATTGCCGCCGAATTTTACCAACGAGCGGGGCAATGGAAAGTACGTGCTCTGGCAGAAACCTCCGCCTACGGGCTTGCCGCCTTGGGGCGCAGAATGGGCATGGAGGTGGATGAAAGCTCACCCTTCAACACCCCAAACAACCCCGAACGCCAGCCCGGTAATTGGACAGGCACAGCGTTTCTGGTCGCCCCCAATGTGTTCATGACCAACGCGCATGTGGCAGACGGTGCAAGCCGTATCCGCTTGAGTTCGCTGCAAGGCAATCTCGATGCCGAACCGATTATCAGCGACAGTACCAACGACCTTGCCTTGTTGCGGGTAGCAACACCGAGTCATCTGCAACCGCTCCCGTTCCGCAGCAGCGGCGTCGGTTTGGCGCAAAGCATCACCACGCTGGGCTATCCGCTGGCAGGCTTGATGGGCAGCGGCATTCAAGTCACGCAAGGCGTTATTTCCGGCTTGTTTGGGGCGCACAACGACATTCGCTTACTGCAATTCACTGCCCCCATTCAACCCGGTTCCAGCGGTAGTCCCTTGCTGGATGAAACGGGCGCAGTGTTGGGCGTGGTGTCGTCCACGTTTACGCACGCGCAGAACATGAATTTTGCCATCCGTCACAGTTTGGCGATTGCATTAATGGAAGCGGCTAATATCCAATACGCTTTGCAAAGCAGCACGCAAACGCTGTCAGCCGCGCAAATGGTGACGCAAACCCAAAACGCCATCTGGCGTGTAGAATGCGCCAGCTAAATAACCACCAATGGATTGTTCATGCAAATCAATGTCGCTCTCGAACAGGGCACGCTCAACCTGACCATCGAATCTGGCACGCACTCGCCGGATGAACTCTTCGGCTTTGCGCAACGTCGCAACCCGAAACGCGCTTTTTTGTTTGTATCCAAAGTGTTGGGCAGGCACATTCCGGTCTCGCCAGCGGTCATGCGCAAGGCCACAGATACCCTTGCCGCGCAAATCCCCGCTGATTTGCCGGGGCCGGTCGTGGTCATTGGCATGGCAGAAACCGCGATTGCTATGGGCGCAGGGGTTCAACAAGCCCTCAGCCGCAGCCGTGACGACACGCTCTACCTTTGCACCACGCGCCACCCGCTGGACTTGCCGATTCTGGTCGAATTCCGCGAAGAACACAGCCACGCCACCCAACAAGTGCTACACCTGCCGCAACACGCCGCCGATGTCGAATTGCTGCGCACAGCACGTACTTTAGTGTTGGTCGATGACGAAGCCTCCACCGGCAAAACGTTCGCCAATTTGCTGGAAGCCTTGCAACGCGCCGGGCTGGATCAGTTTGAACACATCGTTGCTGCGACTCTTACCGACTGGTCGGGCGGTGCTGCCGCCGAACGTCTGGGAGAACGCGCTATTGCCGTTTCACTGCTGTCTGGGCATTGGAACTGGCAAGCCAATGACGCGCCCCCACCCGAAATGCCGCAAGTCGATGTTTTGGGTACGGGCGAATGGCACGCTAATCCTGCCAATGATTGGGGACGGTTGGGCGTGCGTAAACATCGGGTTTCTACCTTCAACATAAATGTCACGCCCGGCGAACGCATCCTCGTCCTCGGCACAGGCGAATTTGTTTGGCCTCCGTACCTGCTGGCGGAATACCTCGAACAGCAAGGCGCAACCGTGCATTTCAGCGCCACCACCCGCTCGCCGATTGCCTTAGGTCACAGCATCCAGCACCGCTATTGCTTGCACGACAATTACGGGCAAGGCATCCCCAACTTCCTCTACAACGTCGTGCCTGAAAATTACGACCGTATTCTGCTGTGCAGCGAACCACCCGCACATTTGCTGGATAAAGAGCTGATCACCGCCTTGAACCCCACCTGTTTGGAGTTCTACCCGTGAAGCCCTTATTACTCACCGATTTGGATGACACGCTGTTCCAGACTGCCCGCAAAATGCCAGCGAATGCGGATAAAATCCCCGCCGCGCAAGGCAAAACCAGCGACAGCGGGAGCTTTATGCACCCCTGGCAACAGGATTTCATCCACTGGGCGCTGGACTGCATGACCGTGATTCCGGTGACGGCGCGGGGAATTGCCTCCTTTAAACGTGTCCACCTGCCCTTCCAACACGGTGCGGTATGCGTTCACGGCGCAGCGATTCTGCAAGCGGATGGCACGCTTGACCCCGACTGGCATTCGCACATCCAACCGCAGCTTGCCGCTTACCAGGAACGCTTACCAGAAATGCTGGCAACCGCGCTGCAAATCGGTGAAACGCTGGGGTTATCTTTACGCGGCTGGTTGGAATCGGTAGAAGACACCGCTGCGTATCTGGTGATCAAGAGCAATACCGCCAGCACCGCAGACCTCCAGCAACTGCTGCACAACTTACGTGAAACCCTTAACTTGCAAGGCTTCTACACCCACATGAATGGCAACAACCTCGCACTGCTGCCCGATTTCGTCAATAAACGCGCAGCGGCGGCAGAAATTCTGCGGCGGCATACGGCTGAACACGGGCGTACTCCAGTATTCGGCATGGGTGATAGCGTGTCCGATTTGGGCTTTATGCGCTTGTGTGACTTCGCTGCGTTCCCGCCGAACACACAAATTTGCAGGCAGTTACCATGAGCGCAACCCACGGTTTTCACGGCTCGTATGCTGCCAGCGATGTCACGTTTTTGTTGCGGCAAATCGTCATGGAAACCACGCCGGTGGAGGAAAAGGAACGCCTGATTCAAAGCGGGCAACGCCATTATTCCGAAATGCTGACGCTGGAATCACCGCCCTCCGCCGCGCATCAAACCTTGTTCCAGCAAGCACTGGACGATGGGCTAGAACGCCTTGCCCGCGAAGTGCAAGCCTTGGCACTGGCCTTGCTGCAACGTCGCCCAAACCGCCCGATTGTGCTGGTCAGTTTCGTGCGGGCGGGTGTGCCGTTGGGCGTATTGCTGGTGCGTGCCTTGCGTGAGTTGGGGGTAGAAAGTGAGCATTACGGCATCAGCATTGTGCGGGACAAAGGCATCGACCAAGCGGCGGTGGCTTGGATTGAGCAACGCCATGCGTTCGCTGATCTGGTGTGGGTGGATGGCTGGGTCGGCAAAGGGGCGATTCATGGCGAATTGCAACGTTCGCTGGGGAAACGTTACCCTGATGGCGACATTCCCTTGGTGGTCTTGGCTGACCCGACCGGCAAAGCATGGCTGTCAGCATCCGGCGAAGATTGGCTGATTCCGTTTGGCGTTTTAGGCTCGACCGTTTCCGGCTTGGTGTCGCGCTCGATTTTACGTGAGGATGGCGGCTGGCACGCTTGCGTCAATTACGCGCATTTGGCGGAATACGATGTTAGCCAGTGGTTCGTCGATACCGTGGATGCTTGCCGTCGTCGTCAACAGGGTGTCACTGCGGCGGATTGGGCGGATACATTCCGCCATACGTTGCTGGTGCAATCACAAGCTACGATTGCACAACTGGTTGAGACTTATGATATTACCAACCTTAACCGCTTGAAACCGGGGATTGCGGAAGCCACCCGTGCGGTCATGCGGCGCGTGCCAGAACACATTCTGGTGCAGCGCCTCGATGACCCGAATATCCGCTTATTACGCCATCTTGCCGAAGCGCGGGGGATTCCCCTGCAAGCGGTTGGGGATGGGCTTGCGCCATACCGTGCGATAACCATAATCAAGAAAACCACATGACCACACGAATTTCCCCTTATCAGTTAGGCGCAACCTTATACATGCCAGCAACACGTCCCGATTTGCTGGAGGTGATTTTACGGCAGAAAATCCCTGATCTACGCTCGATGGTGATTTGCCTCGAAGACGCAGTGCGTGAGGATGAAGTCGCTGCCAGCTTACGCAATTTGCAACACTGTTTGCACGAACTGCGCGGGCAAGAGCGCGGCGTACCGCTGGTATTTATTCGTCCCCGTCATCCGCAGATGGCGCATCAATTATTGGCGATGCAAGGCATTGAGTGCATTGACGGCTTCGTGCTGCCCAAGTTTGATAACCAGTCGTTTGCGGCGTGGTATACAGTGGTGCAAGCCGCACCCGCGCATTTGCTGTTTATGCCCACGCTGGAAACCGCGCAAGTATTGGATGCGATGGCAGTGCGCGAATTGTGCGAGCGCTTGCAAGATGATGGAATTAAATCGCGGATATTGGCGTTGCGGATTGGCGGTAACGATTTGCTGTCGTGCTTGCGCTTGCGTACTCACCATGCACACACGTTGTACGATGGCCCGTTGGGGTATGTGGTGGCGATGCTGGTGACGCATTTTGTTCCGGCAGGTTTTCACTTGACCGCGCCCGTGTTTGAATATTTTCAAGATCACACCATCTTGCAAGCCGAATTCCAGCGTGATTTGCTGCACGGCTTGGTGGGCAAAACCGTGATTCACCCCAGCCAGATTGCGGTGATCCATCAGGCGTTGAAAGTGGATAGCCGTGATTACGAAGCAGCGTTGCGGATTTTGGATGATGCCATGCCTGCGGTGTTCCAGTTTGAAGGCGCGATGTGCGAACCCGCGACGCATCACCATTGGGCAGTGCAAGTGATGGAACGTGCCAAGCATTTTGGCTGCCATTTGCACGCGGTGGCGGTGGATGAGGGGATGGAGAAAGAGTGTGCGGCACTTTATTAATGCTCTTCTGTTTTTGGCGTTATTAATTTAAGGTGCGGGTAATAAGTCTTGTATTTGTCAGGATCTCAAGAGAAAGAATCGCCAGCAGGGCTGGCTCCTACAAAGAAGCGGTACTTTTGCTACACTCCTATTACCCTTCGGGGTCGGGCAACCCGGTAAAATGGCGGTGTTCGTGTGGTTCGGGGCGGCGCGTGGAACAACAATACAGAGAATTGCCGCTCTTCTTTTCGCAATCATAGGCATCCAGACAATCGTAACAACAATCAGGGTTTTCGGTTGTTGTGTTGTTTTCCACATTTCCCCAGCTTTTCAGATTGACAGGTTGCGCTGATTACGGTTGGCGGAATGCGCTGGAAGGTTGATAAATGGCGCGGGTTTGTCCGGTCTGCACAGGCTTGCACGCTGTCAGGCGCATACTGAAACGGGGCATTCCTTGGATTCGTTCCCGGAATGCCTCACCTTTTTCCTGCCTGTTTCATCCAGCCGCCGAGCAAACGCCCCAGTTCGGCAACCATTGTGCTGATATGTTCGTATTGCCCGCTGTTGAGCCATTGCCAATCGAAAGCCAGCCGCAGGTAAAGGCGCAAACGGTTGAGGGCAGCATCGCATTGCTGGAGTTGGTCGATACGATTTTGCCCACGGCTGCTTTGGGCGGCGAACAGGGTATCCTGAAAGTCGAGCGCGGCATCCATCATCCGCTGGGTGACGGTGAAACGGTACACTCGCGGGAAGCGTTCGGCTTTGGGTAGCAACCATTCGAGCATATTGAAGGTTTTGGTCAGGATTACCATGTCATCACTCATACCAGCATCCTCTATCCGCTTTGCGGAAATCGTCCAGTGGGAAAACCTGCTGCAAGCGTGGCAGCAGGCAGCGCGGGGCAAGCGTAGCACTCAAGCGGTGGCAACGTTTGAGCATCAGGTAGCTGACAAGCTGCTGGCACTGAAAGCAGATTTGTTAAGCGGCACGTACCAACCCGGCGCATACACCCACTTTTACATCCACGAACCCAAACGGCGCAAGATCAGTGCCGCACCGTTCCGTGACCGGGTGGTACATCACGCCTTGTGCAATGTGATCGAGCCATTTTTTGAGCGGCGCTTTATCCCCGACAGCTACGCCAACCGGGTGGGCAAAGGCACACACCGGGCGGTGGAGCGTTTCCAACAGTTTAGCCGACAATACCGTTATGTGCTGCGGTTGGATATTGTGAAACACTTCCCGTCACTGGATCACCAAATTCTTTATGATTTTCTCTGCCGCCACATTGAGAGCGCGGCTTGTCGTGCCAAGGCTATGTGAGGTACGTCGATGATTTTGCGTTGTTCTCTGACAGCAAGCGGGAATTGTGGGAGTGGAAAGCTCAAGTGCTGGATCGACTGGCACAATTGCGGCTGCGGGTACATGAAGAATCCGCGCAGGTGATGCAGTGTGATGCGGGCATTCCGTGGTTAGGGTTTGTGGTTTACCCGACGCATCGGCGTTTGAAATCACGCAAAGTCGTTGAAGCCTCGCGGCGATTGGGCGAACGGTTTACTGATTGGCGACAAGGCAACATCAGCTTCGCTGAATTCGATGCCAGCGTACAGGGCTGGATCAGCCACGTCCGTTATGCCGATTCATGGGGATTAAGAAAGCACATGCTAAAGCAGTTCAGGTGGTGAAAAAAAATCGTCAGCCGCTACGCGGCTGACAGGGGTTCAGTGATCAGTAAATCAGTGATCAATGGGGAAAACAACACAACAACCGAAAACCCCGACTGAAGTAACGATCGACTGGATGCCTAAGATAGCGAAAAGAAGAGCGGCAACTCCCTGTATTGAAGCTCCACGCGCCGCCCCGAACCACACGAACACCGCCGGAAAGGTCGGGGGTAATCATTGAAGGTTCTTCGTACTTGTTGAGACACCATTCCCAGACGTTCCCGGACATATCCATCAGACCGTAGGGTGACTGACCTTGAGGGTAAATACCAACAGCAGAAGTTTCCTGTAAGTTGTATTCACCTACTTTATCCAAAGTTTCATTGATATTCGCATAACCTGTTTTGTAGCCATTACCCCACGGGTATTCCCGACCATCCGTACCCCGTGCGGCTTTTTCCCATTCCTGTTCTGTAGGCAAACGGATTTCTTGATTAGTTTTGGCAGATAACCAGCGGCAGAAGGCGATGGATTCATACCAGTCAACACGCTCCACCGGACGGTTTCCTTCTGTCCAGCTATGATTTGGCAAAGAATCCGGTTTTTGCAGCCCTTCCCACCATTCATCATTTTCGTAACCACCATCCGCCACAAATACCTGAAACTGGGCGTTTGTGACCGGGTAGCGGCTCATTTTGTAGGTCGGCAAAGACAAATGTTCGCCATCCTGATAGGTGAATTCGCCTGCGGGAATTTCTACCCAATCAATATCAGGCAAACCCCGTACATTCAAACCAACACCGGGGCGATTATCCCAATCCAACCATGCCAAAGCCGTACTGATCGCATGACGTTCATGGTGATTCGGATATTGCTTAATGTCAGTGATAGCACGTTGCCATTGATCACGGAATCCACTCAATGCATCAGGCAGTTGCTGATCGCGGGCAATTTCCGCTGCCAACTTGGGGTTTGCCAGCGCCAGCCATTGCAAAAAAGACACAGGGGCAGCTTCGTATTCCGCCGCCAATCTTGCCGCTTCTTCCCAACCTTTTGGCTCCCACCAACTATCAGCAGACCAGATTTCACAGGCTTTCCGCCCCGCCTCACGCTCCTCTTTAAAACGCTGGGCAGTGAAAAACTCCTGTAGTAACTGGTGAGAAAAACGCACCGCATTATGGGTCAACTCCAAAAGACTGGCAGCAGCCGCAAATTCCAAGCGTGGTTCAGACATAGTCTGCACCGCTTCGACACGTTGCAGAACAGTACGTGCCTCCTTCAAATCCCCAGTACGGCTTTGCAATTGCCAAGCAAGCTGTTTCAGTTCCTGAAGCATTTCCTCACGCTTGGGGATGTATTCGCGGCATTTAGCCTTCTCAACTTCCTCGCGCTCAAGCAACACTTTGACAAACCGCCCAAACAAATCAATACGGCTGCGGGGCAATTCTCGATAACGGGCATAGAGGGTGGTGATCAGGAACAACAAGTAAGGGTTTGCTGCCAGTTTCAACAAGCTACGCGGGTCATCCAGTTGCTGCTTTCTATACCGATCCGACCAGCGTGTTTCACTCGCCCAATCTTCCGGGATTGCTTTCATCTCCCAGAAATCATGCCAGTGGGTACCTTTCCCCTGTTGCTGCCAACGTTCCCACGTTTGTTTCACTGGCTCACCACCCGCCAACTGCCAAAACAGCTTCTCTGCCATGTCAGTCTCAAACTCACCGGGGCGCTGTTGCTCAAAATAGGCAAAGTAATTGTGCAGAAACCGATGGATACGTGGCGGGTCAAGCGGCTCTATCGTCAGCCTGTCCATATCCTGTTCCAGCTTGTCCACGTAGTCACGTTTACGACAGGTTAGCAGCAAATGTTTGAAATCAGGCTGGTTAACGAACGCCTTAACCTGCTTCAGTTTGGTGGTGCGTTGGTCAAACGGAATTTCATTCAAGGCATCCAAAAGTGGCAATAAACGCTTGGTACGGCGGAGTTCATCAAAACGCCCAGCCAAACCGCCCATTTGTTTCAGCACAAAATCCTGCAAGCTCTGGGTTTCATCTGTCCAACGGTTGAGCGGGATAATTACCGGCAATAAGCCAGTTGGTTCAGCCAATGTTTTACGCGCCTGTTCAGCAGCAATACGCCACAAGGAAAAGGTCTTACCCGTACCCGGCTCGCCCAACAGGACTAGACGCTCATATTTGGTAAATGCCCTCAACAAGTCATCGTGTTTTTCCGGTTCACTGCGGCAATCACGCAAGCCACTGCCCTTACCGGAGAATTCTTCAAACAGAAAGCTGGCAGGCATACACGGGTGTGAACAAAAGTGCGGTGTCCTGTAGACTAAGATGGCATCCCCTAAAACCAGAGAAAAAGGACTTTCCCATGTTGACAGTTAGCTCCCGCGACCAAAAACTTTTAGAAGCCTTGAACCGCAACCCCGCATTAAAAGCTCGGATGGAAGGGCTAATCGAGGTGGTTGAAAATGCCGGTGATGACATTATCAAAGCAGCAGACGCCGAACAGCGGGTGATAGAAGAACTGCGCCAAATGGGAAATGATGCGATCACTGCATGGGCAAACAAACGTGTAGAAAAATGCACAGCCCCAGCCTGTGAAGAAGGCATTGGGAAGTATGTAAAGAGTGGAAAAAAAACTGTCATTGGCACACGACCTACGGAAAAATCCACATAAGCGAACCGGTCTACCGGATTCCCGGCAAGCGTGTCCGCCCCTTTAGCCAGAGTGCCGAGGTTGTTTGCCGAGGCTGTTCGCTCCCGCTGCAACGGGCGGTGACGGACTTTGGGGCGGACTGTTCATTTGCTCAAGTGCCTGATAAATTAGAAGAACATTACGGGATACGGCTGGCATCCAGCAGCATCCGACACATCACCGAAGGTCACGCCAAACGCATCCATGAATCCCAAGTGTTGATAAAAGACTATACCAGTCCGTGCCATAAAATAGTTTTTTTGATCAGGGAAATATGGTTAGATGACTGGTAACAAAAGCAGCCATGAGTAATGTATGACATTAAAAATCACTTTCACTGAGGATGAGATAGCGGAGCTGTTCTACTGGAAGGAGCGCCATCCTCATCCCAGAGTCCGTAAGAAAATGTCCGTGCTGTACCTGAAATCCCAACAGTTGACGCATAAGGAAATCAAACGATTGGAAAGGATTACAGAAGCCACGCTGCTTGCCTACCTAAACGCCTACCTACAACCTAACGGTTTAGAAGCTCTTAAAGAAATACGATTCAATAAACCACAGAGTGATTTGATGGCATATAAAGACAAGATTGAAGCCTATTTTCGTGAATATCCCCCCGCAACCAGCAAGGCGGCAGCCGCTAAGATTGAGGAGCTGACAGGCATCAAACGCAGTGAGGACAGGGTACGTGTCTTTATGAAGAAAATAGGGATGGACATCCATAAAGTGGGGATGATACCCGCCAAAGCTGATGTGGAAGCACAAGAAAAGTTCCTGGAAAATGAACTAAAACCGCGCATTCAGGAGGCTAAGGAGGGCAAACGCGCCCTTTTTTTGTCGATGCCGCCCACTTCGTGTTAGCACCGTTTCTGGGGTTTTTGTGGTCATTTTCCCGCGTATTCATCAAAGCCCCCTGTGGTCGACAACGCTACAACGTATTGGGCGCACTCAATGCGATAACGCTACAACTCATCACGATCACTAACGACTCCTATATCAACGCTAACAGCGTGTGTGAATTATTGGAAAAAATTGCAGCGTTAGCACTCAAAATACCGATCACTTTGGTCTTGGATAATGCCAAGTATCAACGCTGTGAAGCCGTGTTTGCCTGTGCGAAAAGGCTCAATATTGAACTATTATTTTTACCGACCTATTCACCCAACCTCAATCTGATTGAACGGTTGTGGAAGTTCGTCAAGAAAAAATGCTTGTACTCGAAATACTATGATAAGTTTCCCGCTTTCAAGGCGGCCATCACCAACTGTCTCGACAAGCTGGATACCGATCACAAGAAAGAACTGACCCAGTTGATGACAACAAATTTTCAAACCTTTAAAAATGTTCAGGTCTTGACGCTGTAAGGTATATCCAAGCACGTTGGGAAAAGCCTATGTCATTGCCGAAATGGACGGCAGCATGATCCCCATCGTCGAGATTGACGAAACAGCCCCCGACAAGCGCAAAGGCAAAAAGGAAAGCTGGAAAGAAGCCCGCCTGTGTCTTGCCCACGCCAAAGGCAGTGCTACGCCAACGTTTGGCGCAATATTCGGTGGCACGGTAGAAGATGCTGGAAAAATCTTATTCGACACCGCCTGCCGTGCTGGATTTGGAAAAAGCACGTTCCTCCATGCGGTGGGTGATGGGGCAAGCTGGATCAACCGTCAAGTGGATGAACAATTTGGCACACAAGGACATTACCTGATTGATTTTTATCATGTTTGTGAATACCTATCAGCAGCATCCGCAAGCTGTTCATGCCTCAAGGACAAGGATAAATGGTTTGCCAAACAGAAAAAAGCCCTACAGGATGGTCAAGCTCAAGCGGTCATCGACACACTGAAACCTTTCCTCGAAGCAGAAACGGTAGAAGACAGTAACGCCCCAGTACGAGCTTGTCACCGTTACCTGAGCAACCGCATTGAGCAACTGGATTACCCGACAGCAAAATCCCTCGGATTGCCCGTGGGGTCGGGCGAAATAGAAAGTGCACACCGTTACATCATCCAGCAACGCTTAAAAAAATCGGGGGCATGGTGGAAAAGTGATAATGCGGCGGATATGTTGGCGTTGAGGGTCATGCGGGGAAACCAGCAATGGAAGCATTATTGGCGAAACACCGCTGAGGCGGCATGAGGTTTACCGCACTTTTGTTCACACCCGGCATACACGTACTGGGGATCAGTGAGCGATCTTGTTGGAATTGCCCGGATAATGCCGTATAGGTCTTGTCGGCAAACAGAATCTCACTGTGTTGCAACAGACTTTGCAGGTAAGCGGTTTCAACACTCAGGCTTGGCAAAACCGCGACCGTTTTTTCAGGCAGTTGAATACGCTCGCCAGCGGGTGGTGGTGTAACTGCTGGTTGCCTTGTCAACAGACGGTATAAAGCCTGATACCCAGCATCATGCAACCAATAGGTATTGTAGATTTGTAAGGCTGTAGGAACGTGTTCGATTGCACCTTGTTCAGGCAATACAGGGATAAATTTGGTATTGTGGTAACGGTCGCTGTAAAGCATCTGAGAAACGATAACGCTCTCAAAATTGACGCCACGCCCACCGTCAAAGTCTTCACCCCTAAAACGTTTCAAATATAAGGGTGTACAAATCAGCAGAACAAAATTGGCTTGCTCGATTTCATTTTCCATCCAACGCTGCCAGCCTTGGGGAGGAAAACCGGGAACATACTGATCAATCCAGCTTTCAACACCTTCCGCCCGCAAACGGTTTGCCAGACGCAATACAAACTCACGGTGCGCGTCATCGTCATGACTATAACTGATAAAAACCCTGATTGGCTGAGACATAACCCGTGCAATTCCCCTGCTTAAAATCCCTGACAGATTAATACCAGAATTTAGGCAATCTTGAAACGATCATCTTTAGGTCTTTGCTACCTCTACCCTCACTTCATTGCTATAATCCCCTGTATGGGAAATAAAGACATCATCAGCAAATCCGTACTGGGTCATTTAGCTGCCGATATTGCCAATCTATTGCTCAATTTGAATGTAGATGCGCAAGATGTGGAGCTACTGGATACCGAACAGCAGCGCGTCGAACAGCGCCGTGCCGACCTAGTGGCGCGGATGCGCAGCAAAGCCGACGATACACCGTTTATCTTGCATATCGAAATTCAAAACCAAAATGACACGGCGATGCCTTTACGCATGTTGCGTTATTTTACCGATATTCAGCTCGCTCACCCACAGGAAAGTGTACACCAGCACTTAATTTACATAGGCAAAGAGCGCCTCACCATGCCCGATCATTTTCAGGCACGCGCTTTCACCTACCGTTATGAACTGCTGGATATGCACACCGTGGATTGCAGTTTATTACTCACGCAAGACACACCGGACGCGCTGATTCTCGCCATTTTATGCGATTTCAAAGGTCGCCCCGAACAAGAAATGGTCAATTACATCGTGCTACGCCTACGCGAGCTGATGGGCGAAGACGAAAGCGGTTTCCGCCATTACTTTGAAATGCTCGAAACCTTGGCTGAAAACCGTGATCTACAACCTTATTTAGAAGAGGCTGAAAAAATGTTAACTGAAGTCGATGTAACAAAATTTGCCTCCTACCGCTGGGGAGTAAGAGCGGGTCTTGAACAAGGAATCGAACAAGGCGAGTTAAAAAAAGCGCAAGAGATTGCTCGTCAATTGCTAACGCTGGGTGTGATTCCAGAAGAAGACGTTGCCCGTATTACCAGCTTAAGTTTAGAGCAAGTAATAGCGCTGCGATCACAGCATTAGGGGTTTACCCGCCCCCCAACTGCGCTGAAATCGCCCTCCCCACCGCCTGCACCGCATCCACCCACGCCATCTGCCGCCGTTCCATCGGGGCAGATACCGACAACCCCGCCACAGCCCTGCCCGTGCTGTCATAAATCAGCACGCCAATACACCCCACCCCGATTTCCGCTTCTTCATTATCCAGCGCATAGCCCTGTTGCGCCGCTTGCTGGCAAACACCCAACAATTGCGGCAAGGTCGAAAGCGTATTGCGGGTATACGCGGGTAAATTGGTGCGCTGCGCATAGCTGCGAATATCGTCATCACTGCCCACCCCCAACATCAGCTTGCCGACGGCGGTAACGTGCAACGGCGCACGGCTGCCGACCACTTGTTGCACATGCATCATGCGGTTTGGCGTGGCTTTTTCGATGTACACCACCACGTCACCTTCGCGCAACGTGAGGTTAACCGACTCGTTCAATTGATCGCGCAAGGCTTCCATATAGGGCAGCGCCACCGAACGCAAGTCGATCTTATTGTGCAAACGTACCCCCAATTGCAATAGGTGAATCCCCAATCGGTAACGCCCCGCCGGATCACGTTCCACAAACCGATTGTCGATCAGGGAACTGAGGATGCGGTGCGCAGTAGAGGTGTGCAAACCCGTATCAGCACTGAGGATTTTCAGGCTAACAGGTTCAGGGTAACGGGCGATGGCATCGAGCAGCGCAGCAGCGCGGTCGATGACTTGGATGCGGGTGGTGTCGGTTTCTGCTTTCATGGCAACAGTATAGAACAGTTTCCCACAATGTGGAAACTATACCGTATTGCGATAAATAACATAGAGGCTTATGGTTAGCGCATAGCAACACATTCAAGGAGACACGACCATGACTGCACCCACTTTCTGCGAAGGCATCTTGCATTTCGGCGCACCATCCAGCGCGTTCACGCAATTCGGCGCGAGTTCCGCGATTGCGGCGGATCAAACCGCGATCACCGAAATCAACGACCAAGCCGTTTACCAATGCCGCTTAATCGTTGATGCCTTGCGCTATACCACGCTGCAATTGTGCGCCTCGAAAGAATCCGGGCATCCCGGCGGCTTTGCCAGTTCTGCCGATGCTTACGCGGCGTTGGTGCTGTTGGGGCATACCAATATCGTCACGGAAGTGGGGCATCACGCGCCTGGTTTCTACAGCGCGATGTTCCTCGACGGCTCGCTGGAAGACATGGGCATTCACACCATGAACGATTTGCAAGCCCGTTTCCGCGAACGTGACGGCTTGTTGGGGCATTTATCCGGCGCGATTCCGGGCTTGCTCGCTCCCGCTGGCCCTTTGGGTCAAGGGCAACATTTTGCGATGGCGGGCGCGTATTTGAACCGCGACAAGCTGTTCCCCTGCACCATCGGCGACGGCGGTTTGGGTGAACCGTACATTTTGTCGGCATTCAAGCACTTCCACACCAGCTACCCCGATGTGACCAATTTCTTGCCGGTCTTGGTGTGGAACGGCTTCAGTCAGGAACACCATTCGATGGTGTCACTGATGAGTAATGCGCAAATGCGGGATTACTGGAAAGCGCACGATTTCGGCAACGTAGTGCTGATCGACGCGAAAGATTTCGACGACGCAGGGCAGGAAGGCGCGTATGTGGATAGCACCCTGTTCAGCGATGCGGCGCGGACTGCCTTCACCCGTGCGGTCTTGGAAGGCGCAAAAGCCGCCGCTGATAGCGCGATGAGTGGCACAATGTCGGTGCTGATTATCAAGCAAATCAAAGGTTCAGGGATTCACATCCACGGCGCAAAATCGCACAACCTTTACCCCGGTGACACGGTGCAGAAACCCGCGATTGCCGCCGCCTTGGAAAAAGGCGCACTCACCCCCGCTGCATGGGAATTGGTACGCACCACCCTGCAACGCGCCGGTGGCGGTTCTGCCAGCCGCACGGTCGTGACCGAATTTGAACGCGCCCTACCTGATGCCAGCGACTTGCCACGGCAAGATTTCGCGGTCGGTGATAAAGCCGTGCCCGCAACCGCAATGGGGCACATGGTGGCGGAACTGGGCAAGCGTGACCCGCTATTCGTCGTCACCAATGCCGATGGCAACGAAGCCTCGAACATGAAAATCATCAACGATGTCTTGAAAATCCGCCACCCGACCGTTGACCCGCTCTACAACCAAAGCCCGACGGGGCAAGTGTACGAACCGCTCAACGAAGACGCTTGTGCCGGTTTCGCCGCTGCCTTGGCGCTGTTTGGCGGGCGTTCGCTGTGGTTGTCGTATGAAAGTTTCGCCATCAACGGCTGGCCAATTGTGCAAACCGTCGGGCAGGCAATGGCAGAATTGCGCCGCAAAACTCCGGCGGTGGTGTCGATGTTCACTGCTGGTGCGTTGGAGCAAGGGCGCAACGGCTGGACACACCAACGCCCCGAAATCGAAAACTACATCGGCGGGCAAATGCGCAACGGCAATGTTTACCTGCTGTATCCGGCGGATGCGAATATGATCCAAGCGGCTTACGGCTGGGCGGTGCAACAGGTCAATAAAAACATCAGCATTATTGCCTCCAAATCGCCGCTGACGGTGTACACCACACCGTCGCAAGCCAACGCCGCGATTGAGCAAGGTGCGGTCACGCTGTACGAATCACGCGACAGCAGTTGGGAAACCATCGTGTTTGCGGTCACGGGCGACATGATTTACCAGCCGGTATTTGAAGCAAAAGACAAGCTGGAAGCGGCGGGCTATCGGGTACGCATTGTGTGCGTTGCCAATCCGCGCCGCTTGTACCGGGCTGCCGATGTCGCTTGGCAACACAGTTCCGAGGCGGATGGCGCATTCATGAGCGATACCGATTTCCACGGGCTGTTTGATGGCGATGCACTGATCGGAGTCAGCGGCGGCGGCACGATTGCGCTCGAATCCGTGTTGTTACGCAGCCGTGCGCCGAAACGCGATTTGTTCGGCTGGCAACGCGGCGAAACCACCGCCAGTGCCAACGAACTCATGGCTTATAACGGCATTACGGCGGATAAGCTCACCGCGTGTGCGCTCGGCATGGTAGGTGAGGCGCATGAATAACACCGCACTCACCAAAATCATTGCCATCGACGACGATCCGACGGGTTCGCAAACGGTACACAGTTGCCTGCTACTTACCCGCTGGGATGTCGCCACTTTGCTGGAAGCCTTGCACGATGACGCGCCGTTGTTTTTCGTGCTGAGCAATACACGCGGGATGGATGCAGCGAGTGCAGCAAGCGTGACGCGGGAAATTTGCATCAACCTGCGGGAAGCCTTGGCGCAAGCGGCGGACGCGGGTGTGACGATTCAACCCGTGGTGGTCAGCCGTTCGGATTCGACCTTGCGCGGGCATTATCCGGTGGAAACCGATGTGATCGCGGCAGAACTGGGGCCGTTTGATGCGCACTTCCTTGTCCCTGCGTTTTTTGAAGGCGGGCGCATTACCCGCGACGGCACGCATTATTTGCTGGTGGATGGCGAACCTGTCCCCGTGCATGACACCGAGTTTGCCAAGGATTCGGTGTTTGGGTTCAGCACCGCCTTTTTACCGGATTATGTCGCGGAAAAAACGGGTGGGCGCATTCCCGCCAGTGCGGTGCAACGCTTCGGTTTGCAAGACGTGCGCGGCGCATTGGGGGAACGCTTGCAGGCGTTACACGATAATGTGTGTTGCGTGGTGGATGCGGAACAGCAAAGCGACTTGGATCAGTTTGCGCAGCAAGTGTTGGCGGCGGCACAGACGGGCAAGCGGTTTCTGTTTCGCAGTGCCGCAAGTTTGCTGACTGCGTTTGCCGCCCTGCCCCCGCAACCCGTTGCTCCGGCAGCAATGGCGCAATTTGTACGCAATGGCAAAGCAGGCGTGGTGCTGATGGGATCACACGTCGGCAAATCCACCCTGCAATTGCAGTATTTGCTGGCGCATACCACTGTATTGCCGCTGCATATCGACCTTGAGCAATTGGTGGCGGATGAAGAGGCCTTGTTTGCAGATTTGCAAACGCAGTTGCAGACGGCGAATCAGCAAAATCGCGGTGTGGTGTTGTACACCAGTCGTGGCGAAAAGCAGTTTGCCAGCAAAGCCGAACGGCTGGCGTTTGGGGATCGGGTGGCGGCGTTTTTGGTGCGACTGGTGCAACACTTGCCTGCGGACATTGGCTTTTTAATCAGCAAGGGCGGGATTACCTCGAACGATACCTTGAGCAAAGGGCTGGCGTTGCGTACTGCACGGGTGTTGGGGCAAATTCGGGCGGGGTGTTCGGTGGTGATTTGCCCGGATGATCATCCGCGTTTTCCTCGATTGCCGGTGGTGATTTTCCCCGGCAATGTGGGGGGGGATGAGGCATTGGCGGAGGTGTATGGTTTGCTCAATCATTAATGAAACGATTACCCTACATTTGCCCTGTTATTTTTCCATAGTATGATTGGGGTTTTACCTCATTCAGTAGAGAACTTAGACGCATGACTGTGAAATCTTTCCACCCGCCCGTTCGCACTCTCATGGGGCCTGGCCCTTCTGACGTTAGCCCGCGTGTATTGGGCGCAATGGCTCGCCCGACGTTGGGGCATCTTGACCCGATGTTCGTGGGCATGATGGACGAAGTGAAAGCAATGCTGCAATACGCTTTCCAAACCAAAAACGCGCTGACAATGGCGGTGTCTGCACCCGGTTCGGCGGGCATGGAAACTTGCTTTGTGAATCTGGTCGAGCCGGGTGATAAGGTCATCGTTTGCCAAAACGGTGTGTTCGGCGGGCGCATGAAGGAAAACGTCGAGCGTTGCGGCGCAACCGCGATCATGGTGATGGATGACTGGGGCAAGCCGGTTGACCCGAACAAGGTCGAAGCGGCGTTGAAAGCCAATCCTGATGCGAAAGTCGTCGCGTTTGTTCATGCGGAAACCTCCACGGGTGCGCAATCCGACGCGCAAACGTTGGTGAAATTGGCGCACGATTACGGTTGCTTGACCATCGTGGATGCGGTGACTTCATTGGCAGGCACGCCGCTGAAAGTGGACGAGTGGGAAATCGACGCGATTTATTCCGGCACGCAAAAATGCTTGTCGTGCGTCCCCGGCATTTCCCCTGTCAGCTTCGGTGAACGGGCGATTGAGCGCATTAAAAACCGCAAAACCCCGGTGCAAAGCTGGTTCATGGACATGAATTTGGTCATGGCTTACTGGGGCGGCACGGGCAAACGCGCTTACCACCACACCGCTGCGGTCAACACCCTGTACGCGCTGCACGAATCGCTGGTGATGTTGCAGGAAGAGGGCTTGGAAAATTCATGGGCGCGTCATGCACGTAACCATCAAGCCTTGAAAGCCGGTATCGAAGCGATGGGCTTGCGTTTCGTGGTGGATGAGCCTTACCGCTTGCCACAACTGAACTCTGTCACGCTGCCTGAAGGTATAGATGAAGCGGCGGTGCGTACTGCGTTGCTCAACGATTACAGTCTGGAAATCGGCGCGGGCTTGGGCGCATTGGCGGGCAAAATCTGGCGCATCGGCTTGATGGGCTTTGCCAGCAATGAGAAAAACGTGCTGAATTGCTTGGGCGCGTTGGATGCGGTGTTGTCGGGGATGGATGCGCAGATTAATAGTGGTGTGGCGGTTCAGGCGGCGAAGCAGGCGTTCGCGCAGTAAGACTGCACACGCTTCATTGCAGGGCAACCGCATATAAATTCTCAATCAAATAAGACCTTGGCGCGGTAGGTATCATTCCACGCGGCTTTGTTTTGCTTTTTGGGCAAACTGAGTTTGGAGCCTTCGCGTTCAAAGAGGTTGATGCACAGATGGCGGATGCTGGTCATCATGGCGGGGCCATTTCCCTTGCGGATACGGCTGGCATCTTCTGAGAAGGTCACATCCAGCCGCCAGTGCAGGGTATTCTCAATCCCCCAATGCCCACGGACTGCCTTGGCGAACAGTTTGGCATCAGCGGGGATGGAGGCGATGAAGAAACGCCGTTCCACCGTCGTCGTGTCGCCTTGTGTGCATTCCCGCTCTACCATGCCGATGCTGCGTAACCCTGTCCACACCTCAATGTTGGGCAGGGTGGTGAGATCTTCGGTGATCCAGTAGCGGCGGATTTCCAACCTGCCATGATCCTTGTCAAGTTCTTCGGTGTAAGAATGGGGGACAGCATTGAAAGCGTGTTCCCGTGCGGTGGTGAAGTAATCGTCCACCGCTTCATGCAGGTTGCTTTGGTTGCCTTTCAGCCCCATCACGTAATCACCTTGCTGTTCCTTAATCTGTTCGGCAATGGCGCGTTGGCAGCCCATCGCGTCCAGCGTCACAATGCAGCCTTTCAGTTCCAGCAGTTCAAGCAGCTTGGGGATGGCGGTGATTTCATTGGATTTCTCATCGGTTGCCTCTTGTGCCAATACCAGCCGGTTTTCACACGCCCAAGCCGTCACCATGTGCAAAGGCTTGCCGCCATTGGCACGGTCACGTGAACCTCTGGCGGTTTTGCCATCAACTGCGATAACCTCTTGAACTTCACGTTTGACCGCCTGCGTCCAATTGATGAAGCACTCCCGGAATTTGACGGGTGACAGCCGGGTCATTACATATTCAATGCAGTCGTGGGAAGGAACTCCATTCACCAGCGGCACGTACTGACGCAGCCAATCCAGTTTGGCGTGTCCAAAATCTTCTATCGCCTCCCAACCTTTGGCATTACTGCATACCGCACTGACCACCAGTACCAGTATGTCCAACAGCGCGTGGCGTTTGTTACGCTCTATCCGGGGATCTTCCAATGGCGAAAAATGATCTATCAGACTGGCACTCATCATGGTTTTCCGTAACGGCTAAAACCGGTAGTGTCGCTAACTGCATTGTTTCAATGCAAATTTATATGCGGTCGCCCTGCGCTTCATTGTAATCCATGATATTTACGAGTAACATGTAAATATCATGGATAAACCCCGACATCTCCACACAAAAATCGAACAACTACTGGCAATGTTCCCAGTGGTAGCCCTCATCGGCTCACGTCAGTGCGGCAAATCCACGCTGGTCAAACAAGTACGCCCCAACTGGAAATATTACGATTTAGAAAGCCCCGATGATTACCAACTAATCAGCCGTGATCCCGTCAGCTTTTTTGCGCTCAACAGCCAACAGCTAATCATTGACGAGGCGCAACAATACCCCGATGTGTTCAAAGTCTTACGCGGCGTTATCGACAACGAACGCCACACCAAAGGACGTTTTTTGCTGACAGGTTCTAGCTCGCCCTCCATCGTTAAAGGTATCACCGAAAGTCTTGCGGGGCGGATTGCGACAGTGGAAATGTCACCGTTCAAACAAACAGAATATTACGCAAGGGTGTGAACAAAAGTGCGGTAAACCTCATGCCGCCTCAGCGGTGTTTCGCCAATAATGCTTCCATTGCTGGTTTCCCCGCATGACCCTCAACGCCAACATATCCGCCGCATTATCACTTTTCCACCATGCCCCCGATTTTTTTAAGCGTTGCTGGATGATGTAACGGTGTGCACTTTCTATTTCGCCCGACCCCACGGGCAATCCGAGGGATTTTGCTGTCGGGTAATCCAGTTGCTCAATGCGGTTGCTCAGGTATACCAGTCCGTGCCATAAAATAGTTTTTTTTGATCAAGGAAATATGGTTAGATGACTGGTAACAAAAGCAGCCATGAGTAATGTATGACATTAAAAATCACTTTCACTGAGGATGAGATAGCGGAGCTGTTCTACTGGAAGGAGCGCCATCCTCATCCCAGAGTCCGTAAGAAAATGTCCGTGCTGTACCTGAAATCCCAACAGTTGACGCATAAGGAAATCAAACGATTGGAAAGGATTACAGAAGCCACGCTGCTTGCCTACCTAAACGCCTACCTACAACCTAACGGTTTAGAAGCTCTTAAAGAAATACGATTCAATAAACCACAGAGTGATTTGATGGCATATAAAGACAAGATTGAAGCCTATTTTCGTGAATATCCCCCCGCAACCAGCAAGGCGGCAGCCGCTAAGATTGAGGAGCTGACAGGCATCAAACGCAGTGAGGACAGGGTACGTGTCTTTATGAAGAAAATAGGGATGGACATCCATAAAGTGGGGATGATACCCGCCAAAGCTGATGTGGAAGCACAAGAAAAGTTCCTGGAAAATGAACTAAAACCGCGCATTCAGGAGGCTAAGGAGGGCAAACGCGCCCTTTTTTTGTCGATGCCGCCCACTTCGTGTTAGCACCGTTTCTGGGGTTTTTGTGGTCATTTTCCCGCGTATTCATCAAAGCCCCCTGTGGTCGACAACGCTACAACGTATTGGGCGCACTCAATGCGATAACGCTACAACTCATCACGATCACTAACGACTCCTATATCAACGCTAACAGCGTGTGTGAATTATTGGAAAAAATTGCAGCGTTAGCACTCAAAATACCGATCACTTTGGTCTTGGATAATGCCAAGTATCAACGCTGTGAAGCCGTGTTTGCCTGTGCGAAAAGGCTCAATATTGAACTATTATTTTTACCGACCTATTCACCCAACCTCAATCTGATTGAACGGTTGTGGAAGTTCGTCAAGAAAAAATGCTTGTACTCGAAATACTATGATAAGTTTCCCGCTTTCAAGGCGGCCATCACCAACTGTCTCGACAAGCTGGATACCGATCACAAGAAAGAACTGACCCAGTTGATGACAACAAATTTTCAAACCTTTAAAAATGTTCAGGTCTTGACGCTGTAAGGTATAACGGTGACAAGCTCGTACTGGGGCGTTACTGTCTTCTACCGTTTCTGCTTCGAGGAAAGGTTTCAGTGTGTCGATGACCGCTTGAGCTTGACCATCCTGTAGGGCTTTTTTCTGTTTGGCAAACCATTTATCCTTGTCCTTGAGGCATGAACAGCTTGCGGATGCTGCTGATAGGTATTCACAAACATGATAAAAATCAATCAGGTAATGTCCTTGTGTGCCAAATTGTTCATCCACTTGACGGTTGATCCAGCTTGCCCCATCACCCACCGCATGGAGGAACGTGCTTTTTCCAAATCCAGCACGGCAGGCGGTGTCGAATAAGATTTTTCCAGCATCTTCTACCGTGCCACCGAATATTGCGCCAAACGTTGGCGTAGCACTGCCTTTGGCGTGGGCAAGACACAGGCGGGCTTCTTTCCAGCTTTCCTTTTTGCCTTTGCGCTTGTCGGGGGCTGTTTCGTCAATCTCGACGATGGGGATCATGCTGCCGTCCATTTCGGCAATGACATAGGCTTTTCCCAACGTGCTTGGATAGTCTTTTATCAACACTTGGGATTCATGGATGCGTTTGGCGTGACCTTCGGTGATGTGTCGGATGCTGCTGGATGCCAGCCGTATCCCGTAATGTTCTTCTAATTTATCAGGCACTTGAGCAAATGAACAGTCCGCCCCAAAGTCCGTCACCGCCCGTTGCAGCGGGAGCGAACAGCCTCGGCAAACAACCTCGGCACTCTGGCTAAAGGGGCGGACACGCTTGCCGGGAATCCGGTAGACCGGTTCGCTTATGTGGATTTTTCCGTAGGTCGTGTGCCAATGACAGTTTTTTTTCCACTCTTTACATACTTCCCAATGCCTTCTTCACAGGCTGGGGCTGTGCATTTTTCTACACGTTTGTTTGCCCATGCAGTGATCGCATCATTTCCCATTTGGCGCAGTTCTTCTATCACCCGCTGTTCGGCGTCTGCTGCTTTGATAATGTCATCACCGGCATTTTCAACCACCTCGATTAGCCCTTCCATCCGAGCTTTTAATGCGGGGTTGCGGTTCAAGGCTTCTAAAAGTTTTTGGTCGCGGGAGCTAACTGTCAACATGGGAAAGTCCTTTTTCTCTGGTTTTAGGGGGTGCCATCTTAGTCTACAGGACACCGCACTTTTGTTCACACCCATTACGCAAAGCCCTTGTCGGGTTTGTATGAGTTGTTGATAAATGAGCAGACCCAGCCACACGATTTCCAGTCCCTTACCCCTGCCCTAACGCTCGAACAAAGCATGGCGATTTGGCTGCAAGGTGGCTACCCCGAACCGCTGACACTTAGCGTCACCATTCCCGCCTTTTACAAGCAGTGGATGGATAACTACATTGCCGACTACCTCAATCGTGACATCAGGGGTTTGTTTCCACGCCTGAATATCCATAATTACCGGCGTTTTCTCACGCTGTTGGCGCAATATTCGGGGCATCAGCTCAATATGAGCGATATGGCACGAGTCTTGGAAGTTAGCGTTTCCACGATCAAAGATTATTTAGACATCGTTCACCAAACCTTTCTGTGGCGCAACCTAGAACCGTATACCAACAACCCGCTCAAAAAAGTGCAAAAAGCAAATAAGGGGTTTTTCCGCGATTCCGGCTTATTGCACCACCTGCTCAGAATCAACAGCCTTGATCAACTCTTATTACACCCCGTCGCAGGATTTTCGTTTGAAAGTTTTGTGACCGAAGAATTGATTCGCGGTCTACAAGCGACCTTGGCAACACGGCTGGAATTCAGTTATTACCGCACCATTGATAAATCGGAAGTCGATTTAGTGATTGAAGGTGAGTTCGGCACTATTCCGGTGGAAGTCAAACTAAACGCCACCATTCAACCACGCGCCTTACGCGGCTTAGAAAACTTCTTGACCGATACCAATAGCCGCTACGGTATTGTGATCAATCGGGGCAAACGGGTAGAACTACTGACGGATAAAATCGTGCAGATACCCGTGCAGTGCTTGTAAGCAAACATCAAACCGTTTATCCGCCCAAATTTGACCACCTGATGGGACGTAGTAAACTGCTCCCACAGTAAATGAACCCTTGCCTGTTGAACAGTGGATCGCTGTTCGCGCATAAAGCCTGTCAAAGCGACATCAGCTTGCTCTTTACTAGGGCGGGGACTGACTAGTAGTGCGAATTGCATTGCGTTTCTAGGAAACCAATATCGCACTACTAGTCGTCCCCGCATCGAGTGTAGCAAGCTGATCTTCTGGATGAACGAAGGTATTTACTGCCCAATAGCCGACTTCGTGTCGGCTATTTCATTAAAAATAACGAAAAATCAGGGATTTGCATGAGCCAACTCACCCGCCAGCAACTCTACGATAAGATTAAAGAAACCTCCAAGGATGAATACATCCTCAGCGAGATGCAACGCTTGGGCTACTGGAAGGAAGACGCACAGCCAACGCTGGCAGCATCCCTGATCAAACGCCGTGGCGATTTGCAACGCCAAATCAATGCCTTATCGTCGCAAATTACTGACCCCAAAGCCGCCCTCAAAGCCATCCACCAAGAACGCATGGCAGCGGCGCGTCAGCAACGCATTGATACCAAGGTCAAGCGCGAAGTCGACCGCTACCAACGCGCACAGGCTTGGCACGAAAAGCAGCAAAACCACATCCATTACCTCGGTGACGCTGCCGGATTCAAACCCGCCGCCGTCGATGATGTGTCCGATGCCGAACGCCTCAACAGCCTCGGCTTACCCATCTATTCCAACGCCGCCGAACTCGCCGCAGGCATGGGCATTACCCTCAACGAATTGCGTTTTCTGACCTACAGCAATCAAGTCTCGCGGGTGTGCCACTACCAACATTTTGCGATGCAGAAAAAGTCCGGCGGCACACGCCTGATTTCCGCGCCAATGCCGCGCTTGAAACGCCTGCAATACTGGGTACTGGACACTATCCTGCAACCGCTGGAATTCACCGAACAAGCACACGGTTTCGTCACAGGGCGCAGCATAGTCAGCAATGCCCAGCCGCATCTGGCGCAAAAAGTCGTGATCAATATGGATCTGAAAGACTTTTTCCCCACCGTCACCTACCCGCGCATCAAAGGCACGTTTGCACAACTCGGCTACAATAACGAAGTCGCGTCGTTGCTCGCGCTGCTGTGTTCCGAAGCCGATACGCAAACGGTGGAAATGGACGGGCAACGTTATTACCTCAACAGCACCAGCCGCCGTTTGCCGCAAGGTGCACCGACCAGCCCCGCTTTGAGCAATGTGATTTGCCGCACGCTGGACAAACGCTTGCAAGGCTTGGCGACCAAACACGGCTTCGCCTACACCCGTTACGCCGACGATTTGACGTTTTCTGGTACGGATACTGCCGCCGTTCCCGCCCTGTTGTACGGCGCAAAAGCCACGGTGACAGCGGAGGGTTTCAACGTCCACCCCGACAAAACCCGCATTATGAAACAGGGTAGCAAGCAGGAAGTGACGGGCATTGTGGTCAACCAATACCTGTCAGTCGATAACAAAAAGCTCAAGCAATTCCGCGCCCTGCTGTTCCAGATCGACAAAGACGGCTACGGCGATAAAAGCTGGGGCAACGGTTACAACATTTTGGCAAGCATCAAAAGTTACGCGCATTACGTGCGCATGGTGAACCCCGAAAAAGGCAGCCGGTTTCTGGAACAGATTGCCGCTATCCAGCAAAAACACGGCAAACCCAATGTGGCGATGAAGTTCACTAATACGCAATTCCGCGAACGGGCTGCACAAGGCAAGTTACCGCTGGAAGCGATGCACGTTGCCCCCATCAAGCCAGCCCCGACGCTGGATGACACGATTCAACACCGCGATGTTTTACCACAAGTGCAAGCCGCACTAGGTCTGTCTGTACCCGAAGCTGTGGAAACTACGACCGAATCTGCACCCGCCACAACGCCTGCAACACCTAGCCAACCACAAGGTTTGGTATCTACACTGATGTCATTACTGAGAGGTAAATCATGAAACTGATTCGCCGTACTACCCTACGCTTTCAGGATGGCACGTCCGACAAAGTGTACGAAGTTGACATGGTGGAAGCCGCCGATGACAGCTATTTGGTCAATTTCCGCTACGGACGTTCCGGCAAACCGTTAACCGAAGGCAGCAAAACCACCGCGCCCGTGGATTCTGCCAAAGCCAAAAAAGTCGCCGATAGCCTGCTGGTCAGCAAGATGAACAAAGGCTACCAAGTGCTGATGGGCTACAACCCCGTGACGGGCGAAACCATCGGGGCTAGTGCCGCCGCACAACCCGCCGCCGCGCCACGCAAAGGCAAAAAAGCCCAAAGCCGCGACCAGCAAATTCTCGAACGCCTGCAAAAGTTTGCCGAAGGTGATACACACGCTGACAGTACAGGATTGATTGACGGCTACAGCCTGAGCCGCAGCGTCTGGAAAGCGGGCGAATTGCGCATTCTTGAACTCGCCCCGGCCCTGCAAACCTTGCTTGCCAACTTACCCGCCAAAGCCAAAGACGATGCGATGACGTATTACAGCACCGCATGGGCAGCGGGACGTACCAAGGACAGTGCCGCGTTTACCGTATTGCAACAGATTCAAGACAAAATCCCCGCACATTTGTACCAGTTTGCGTGCTTGCAAGTCGGACAAGATCCAGCAAGCGTTTTGCCAGCATTCGACCAAACGCTGGATGCGGTGCAAGCCATTGAAGCCATCCAAGCCTTCGACCACTACGCCGCGATGTCCTTCGACCGTGTGAACAAGGAAGATCGGGCGTACATCCAACAAGTGCTGCATTGGCACAGACTGAACGCCGCTGTCGAACAAGCGTTAAGCCAAACCGTGTTGGCGGATGCGGATCAGGATTTCATCCAACTGCGTGTCGATGCCACCAGTTACGCCACAATCCAAGCCAACAAAGCCTCCGTGCCGGAACTCGAACCCGCGATTATGGACGTATTGCGTTACCACTATAACGCCTTGCTGGATCAGAAAAAGCACGAATACCAAGCCGATTTCGACCTGTACACCCAACTATTGGCAGGCATGAATCTGGAAACTGTGCTGGCAAACGATACCTGGAATATTGCCCGCGCCAACGAAGGCAATGTGCAATACCTCTGGGGTGATACCAAACGCAACCTGCAAAATGCTCTGAAAGCCACCGGCAAAGTGAAAAATCTCAATAGCTTGTGGCAGCGGGTGATCAACTACTACGAGCTGCAAAGCAAACGCCAGCAAGAAGTCTCCGCCGACCGTTTGCAACAATGCTATGCCATTTTGCGCACCCACCATGCGTATGATGATGTCGTCAAGCGCATCGTCCCCACGATCAATGCAGACCGCTGGTTCTATGGCTACCAACACGAAGTTAGCCCAGTCATCCGCAGCAAATACGATACCTCGCTGGCATACCATGTGCGCCGCCTGTTCATGGATCGCTTTGCCGATTTACGCCAAGAAGCCCTCCAACCCAAAGAACAATTGCTGGAACATTACAGCCAGCAAGTGGTGAGTTTGTATGCGCTTGCCAGCATTGCGCCGGACAAACGTGCAGTAGCATTCACCGCTATCCAACATGCGCCGGTCAACCAATCGTTTACCGCATCCTTCCGCAAGCTCTACAAAATGGCAGAGTTTTTGGATGACCACGCCGCGCTGGCGATCTTGAATCATCGGCTGGAAACCACGCCCGACGATGGCAGACGGCAAAGCTGGCGCGACGAAAATCCCAGTTTCACCCAGCAAAGCAAACGCTATTTGCGCCGCCGTACCGTGCGTCATTTACGCAACTTAGGTAAGTTTTCACCCAACGATTATTTGCAACTGGCGCGGGAAATTCTGGTGTTGGCAGACGATGCCTCACCAGCAGCACAACATACCCCGAAAAAACAACTGATTCATTTCCCCGACTTGGTGGCCATGAATTTCATCCTGCATCGCCATAGCCACTTGTACGAACAAGACTATAAGGGTGCATGGTTTTTGCAGGAAAATCGCCAAAACGAAGCCAATCAGCCGGAAGCATTTGCCACTTTGTGGGCGTATGCGGGGCAGGATTTGCTCTACGTTTTGCGCCATTGCAAAGCAGCGATGGTGAACGATTTTGCCTACCGCCGCCTGCAACCGCAAACCGCGTTCTTACAGGAACAAACGCAAGCGACGTGGTTGGAACTGGTGGTGCGCCCTTACGAAAATACCGCGCTGCTGGCACTGGAACATTTGCGCGATAGCTTGCAGCAAACTGAAGTGGTATTCGCACTGTTGAACGCGCAGTTTGCCGCTATCCGCCATCACGGTTTGGCAAATCTGACACCGGAGCATTTTGCGCAACAGCCGGATTTATTGCTGAATCTACTGCTCTCGCCGCACGATGATGTGCAGTTGTTCGCCAAGAATTACGTGTACGCGATGCCCAACAACCATACGCTGTTGCCGCTGTTATTGGCTCGCCCCGAACCTGCGCTGCAAGCCTTGGGAATTGCGCTGATTGGCAAATTGAGCGATGCCGAAAAACGCGAATACCGTGTGCTGCTGTTCAATGCACTGACCGATGAAAATGCCGAATTGCGTCGTGGTGCGCGGCTGGCGGTGTTGTCGGTCAACGATGCAGCCTTCCAGAAAGACATTTTCGCGCACATTCTGCCCGTGCTGTTCAAAGCCGAACCTGTCGAGGGTTACAGCGACGACATGCTGGCGATTGTGCAAGCGGTTGCGCCGATTCATGCCGAAATTGATCAAAACTTGCTGTGGCGTTTGCTGACCGCAAAAAGCAAATTGGCGGAACGGGCGGGGGCAATCATTTTGTCCGCACACCCTGCCGATGCGTTCTCGATCAAGCAGTTGGCGATGCTGACCAAAATCCCCACCTTGCAAGTGCGGACGTGGGCAATGGCAGCGTTGCAAGCGGATTCTACGCGGGTGACGGAGCAATTCGCCGAAGCCGTGCGGATTTTGGACAACCGTTGGGACGATACCCGCGCCCAAGCGATTGCGCTGTTTGCAGCGTTTGATGCGGACTTTTGGACAAGCGAGCGTGTCGTTGCGGTCTGTGATCAGGTCTATCACGACGTGCAGCAATTCGGGCGAGAACTGGTATTGCGTGGCTTTGAACAAGGCGAAGGCGAAACCTATTTGCTGCAACTCAGCCAGCACCCTGCCAATAACGTGCAATTGTTCGTGTCGAATTTCTTGCAGCAATACGCCAGTGGCAAACCCGATACCATCCTCCAGTTGCAAGGCTATTTCAATACGGTTTTGTCACAGGTGAATCGCGGACGTTTGGTCAAAGATCGCGTGATTGCCTTCCTGTTCACCGAATCCGGCAAGGATGAGCAAGTGGCACGCATGGTGGCGGCATTGTTTAGCGAACAGTCGTTGAGTCGCGTGATTGCTGATAAAGCACGCTACATCAAGACTTTGTTTGAATTGCAAAACCGCTACGGCATCCAACAAACGCCAGTGCGCGTGATCGCACCCGCAGTGAGGGCTTTCTGATGGAGTTTTCCAGAAAATATAACGGCAACTCGCAAGTCTCGAATAATAGCCGTGAAACCAGCATGTCCTTCGTGCCGGATGCGTTGCGTAACCCGACATTTTTTGCGGCGGATTTGGGGCAACATATCCCGTTCCGCGAAGCCATGTCCGCGCTGCATCAGGTGGTGGTGTCGGATATGAGCTTCCAGCCCAAGGACAAGTCCGATTACAAAGCGTGGTTGAAAGCGCAAGAGGATGTGTTTTTAGCGGAAGCAATGGCAAAACAGGGGGAAATCAAAGCGCAACTGGATGAATTACGCCAGCAAATGCGCGAAGTGCAACACGCTGAAAGTGCCGTTTTGTCGCCGTTTTATACGGCGCGTTCCAAGTATTTCCAGTATTTGTACAAGAACGATATGGATGCGTGGTTTGTGCTCGATCCGGTGATTACGGTTCACCCTGACAGTATTTTCTTTGAATGCTTTTCGCAGGACGAATCCAGTTACGGCAAACTGAGCTGCCGTTACGAAGTGTTCCAGAATGTGCGCGAACACGCTTACGGCACGACCAATATCGACTATTCACACGAGTTGTATCAGGAATTTCAGAAAATCCGCGATTACAAACGTACCGAATTTGTGATTGATCCGTCGGGATTTGAGGTGAAAACCGACCTGAGCGATGACTTCAAGGAAGAGAAAATCGACCTACCCGACAGTTGGGTGCGCGGTTTCCTGCAAGTCAGTTCGGCGATGAGCTTGCCGTTTACCGGATTCACGCTGCACCCGATGGATATGTACAATATCTTGCTGTTTTTGAAGCGGCACAAGGAAAAGACTGGCCCACGTTCATTGCGGTTTTGCCTGACACCGGATCAGCCGATTCAGGTGAAATTTGATCCGTGGGGCGAAACCTTGATCTGTCCGCGCAGTATTTACACCGGCAATGCGGCGCAGGAAGTGCGGATTTGGGGACGGCGGCGTTTGTTCATACTGGAACGCTTGCTACCCATCGTGAAACATTTCCGTGTGAGTTTGCTGGGGTCGGGTTTGCCGAGCTTTTGGGTCGCGGAAATGGAACACATGACGTTTACCTTGGGTTTGTCGGGTTGGAGTGCCAATGACTTTTCGCGGATGGGCAATTTTGATTTGATGGCTCCGCGTGGGGAAGTGGATAGCGTGACCGCTGAGCGCGTGTTTGCGGCATTGCAGACTACTTGGCAGGAAAGCGCCACGTCGCTGGCGTTGCGGCTGGGGTTGGACGTGCTGACGGTGAAATCGGCGTTGGGGATTTACTCGCAATACGGGCGGGTGTTGTATGACATGGATAAGGATGTATACCGCCTCCGCGAACTCAGCAAAGATCCGTTGCCAATGGATAAGCTGCGTTTCAGCAACGAGCGTGAAGCTAAAGCAGATAACTTCCGTAAGGCGGGATTGGTGACGGTGGTGGCACGTGAAGCGCAGCAAAATGGACGGCAGTTAGTGCGCGGTGAAGTGATTGATAATGCACATACTTACCAGCCGGAGATTACGCTGGATGCGGATATGCGTTTGGTGGAAGCGAAGTGCCATTGCCACTTCTATATTCAAAACAAGCTGAATCAGGGGCCGTGTGAACACATGTTGGCGGTACGTTTAGCGGGGAGTTGACGCTGCGACACGCTGACGTAATACCTCCAATTGTTGCAAGGTAGCGTAACCGTCAGCGGGGAAACTGGCATCCATTTGCCAGCGTCGTAACGCCGAACGGGTATTTGGCCCTAACTTACCGTCGACCCCATCCGTGCTGTAACCCGCCGAGGTTAGCAATGCCTGCAACTCGGCTTTTTGAGCGTGGCTCAACGGTAATTCCTCCTTAGGCCACGTTGCCGACAACGGCGGTTTGCCTTGGATACGATCCCCCAAATACCCGACGGCGATCGCGTAGTTTTGCGCATTGTTGTACTTGAGAATCGCATCGAAATTGCGCAATGCCAAAAACGCTGGCCCGCGATATCCCGCTGGCAATAGTACAAACGCATTACTCGTGCTGCTATCCAACGCCTGTCCATTGACGGCGGTGACGCCCGCAATCTTGCCCCAGATATTCAATGGCAACCAGAAATCCACATCCGCTTGTGACCAATCAAATTTAGCAGGCAAGCGCACTTCAAAACCCCAAGGCTGATCGCGCTCCCAGCCGGAGCTGGCGAGATAATTGGCGGTGGAAGCCAGTGCGTCGGGGATGCTGTTCACCAGATCGCGATGCCCGTCGCCATCAAAATCAACCGCGTAGCTTTCAAACGTTGTGGGAATAAACTGGGTGTGCCCGATAGCGCCTGCCCACGAACCTTGCATCGAAATCGGCGGCATATCGCCATTTTGCACAATTCTTAGCGCTGCAATGAGTTGTTTCTGCCAAAATTCACGCCGTTGCGTTTCCCCTGCATACGCCAGCGTCGCCAAGGAACGAACAATGCTGTAGCGCCCGGTATGGTTGCCAAAATTGCTTTCTAACCCCCAAATTGCCAAGAGGTATTCAGGCTGTACACCGTATTGAGCATGGATACGTTGCAATAGAGGAGTATAATCGCGCAGGAGTCTTTGCCCATTAGCAATACGCTCAGGCGAAGCGGCTGTTTCGAGGTATTCCCAAACAGTTTTAGTAAATTCAGGTTGATGAGCTTCTAAGCGTAAGACTTTTTTGTCCAGTAACAGACTTCGCAAAGCACTATCCACCGTTTCGGCGTGAATACCTTCTGCAATAGCAGCCTCACGAAATTGTTGCTTCCATGCATTGAATGCACTATCAACCGTGGTGCTATATCCAAATAACACCGCAGCAAGCAACAACACTATCGGCAGCCAATGTAACCACTTCCGGTTCATTCAGCCGTTCCACACACTCGAAAAATCATCGGAGTATAATAGCAGAGTTATCTGAAAACGGTTGGTGAAGACCAAACTTTAGTCTTTCTTCTTGCCAGCAGGACGGGCAAACGGGCTGACATTTCCAGCCACACTCCCCCCTTCCAGCGAATGAATTTTACTAACGCCCGTGTGCTCCACCTCGTCAATACGAATCACGGAATGGATAGGAATGAAACTGCGCTTCACCGCTTCAAACTCTGTCTTGAGACGCTCTTCACCCGGGTCAATGACCAAAGTACTTTGGGTACCAAAAACAATTTCTTCTACCACAACGAAACCGTACAAATCGGATTCATAAACTTGGCGAGCAAAGATTTCATAAATTTTGTCTTGGTTAACAAAGGAAATGCGGTAGATGCTGCGGTCACTACTCAACGGTTTTGCCTCAAAAAATTGATTGGTTGTAGCAGAAAAAGGGAAAGAAGTCACTGTTCATCGAATAGTACAAACCTCACCAAAATACTCAATGCTTAAACAAATGAGGCGCTTTCGCTTTATTTACTTGCCAGCCGGATCGCCCTGGTTTACCCACTGACAAGGCTTGCTTGGCTTTGGAACTAACTTGCTTCCCCACCATCGTATTTACCACAGGTAAAGCAATCTCCTGCCCACTCAAACCGTTATACACGGCTAGTACTTTACGCACGTAATGTTGCGTTTCATGATAAGGTGGAATGCCCTGATATTTATCCACGGCCCCCTCACCTGCATTATAAGCTGCAATGGCTTTATACAAATCGCCATCATAACGCTTCATCAACCAACTCAAATAACGGGTTCCACCGTGGATATTCTCACGCGTGTCAAAAGCATCCGATACCCCGAAACGTTCTGCCGTTGCCGGAATCAATTGCATCAAGCCTTGTGCGCCTTTCGGGGACACAGCAGTGCTGTTATAACACGATTCCACCGCGATCACGGCTTTAACCATGTCGGCACTAACCCCATATTTCTCAGCATATTTCTCGATAGACTCAAGGTGCACTTCTGCTTTTTGATTAACTGCACCTGCATTCGTGCCACAGCCAGCAGCTTGTACCGCCGGTACAGCGGCAAGACTGAGCAAACTGACAATGACCGCACTTCGTACATATCGCATATAACGTTCCCCAAAACAAACCAGTGTTTAGTATATTAGTAAAATCTGATACTGCAAATACCCCAAAGGCAGACATGCTATAGTTTACCCACTTTGTAAACTTTACTGGAATTACCCATGTCCATAACAGCCAAATACCGTGGAATGGTGTCTTTTGGCATATTCTGTCTTTTCTCCATTCATAATCCTGTTTTTGCTGCGCGTTTGCCCGTGGGTATGAATACCAATGAAATCATGCAGGTTGACTCCAGTGTACCATTCGTCAATCTGTTCAAAATGGCATTGCCCTTCGATGAAGCCGACAGCTCACTCACTCATGGCAATATCGTATATGACGTTGACGGTTGGCCACAAAACCTCAATGGTGGGCAAGCAGGCACAAACTTAATCCACTGGCTACCTGTTGGTACTTTACCAGAAGGCTCGTATACCGTGTTGTATGACGGGGAAGGCACACTTCAGTACGGTGACGACGCCACCGTACTGCGCAGCAGCCCTGGGCGTGACATTATCCAGATTGCGGCGGGTACAGACCGTTACCTCAAAGTCACCCTGCGTATTACCCAGACCAACACGAACAATCACTTGCGCAATATCCGGGTGTTATTACCCGGCGGCATTTGTGCCAACAACCCATTCAAACGGGTCAACAGTGCGGGTGAGTGCGATGACGATTACCGCGACTTCGTGACTCATCATGACAGTATCTTATTTAACCCCGACTATTTAGCGTTTATGAAGGATTTCAAAACCCTCCGCTTCATGAACATGTCAGGCATTACCCGCAACCCGCTCACTTCATGGCAACAGATGCCGCGCATGTCACAAGCGACGTGGGCTGGTGCAGAAGGCCGTCGGGGTGCACCACTGGAAGTGATGGTTAAATTGGCAAATCAATTGAACGCTGATGCATGGTTTAATATCCCCCATGCTGCTGATGACCATTTGGTGCAGCAATACGCTGATTATGTGCGCCAGCACCTACGTCCTCACTTAAAAGCTTATGTGGAATACACCAACGAAGCGTGGAATCCTGTTTTCACCCAAGCGCATTACACCAAACAAATGGGAACACAGCACAAGCTCGACACTGATCCCGCACAGGCGGGACACAAGTACTACATCAAACGGTCGCTGGAGGTATTCCGTCTCTGGCAGCAAACCTTTGGTAATACCGACCGGCTGGTAAGGGTATTGGGAAGCTGGGCAGCCAACCCGAAACTCAGCGCTTTATTGCTCAGTTATGGCAACGCCCACCAACACACGGATGCCTTAGCCATAGCCCCCTATTTCTATGTGCATGACAAGCAGCAAGGAGAAGTACGCACCACGGAAGACATCTTCCGCTTATTGAAGGACGAACGTAATGCCTACTCGATTCAAAATGTCCTCGACCGGGTACAAAAACAGGCTGATATTGCTAAACAATACGGTATCAGACTGATCGCTTACGAAGGCGGGCAACACTTGGTGGATCGCAAATCCCGTTCCATCCGCGATTTCCCCAACCCGCAATACATTGGTGCTAACCGCGCCCAACCAATGGAAGCGCTGTACGTCGAGTTTCTGGAAGGTTGGCAGAAAATCACCGGCAATGGTTTGTTTGTGGCGTTTTCAGCGCCGCGCACCTATCAGGCTTATGGTAGCTGGGGAATAAAAGAACATATCAACCAAGCGCCAGAAGCAGCACCTAAATACCGCGCCTTACAACGGATATTGCACTAGTATTAAGAAAGGACATAATAAGCAGAAATTTGGTCATAAGTTAATCAAAAAAACCTTTTATTTTCAAAACCAAGACAAACAAAATAAGTTAAGTACTTAGGCATAAGTTACTCGGAACTTTGCAATCGTAACCGATTGATTTGTAAGGGGTGGTTTTTCCGAAAAACTTTTGCATAAGTACTTATCTAAAAAACAACATAAAAAATACTTTTTGATTGTAAATTTTATCTTCTAATAAATAAATGTAAATAATATTATCTTATTTATAAAATACAAATGGAGGATTATTTATGAATATCGCAAGCACACACCCCAAGCTATACTGGCTTGGCCTACTCTTACTGACTCTCACAATCTTCACCCCCGCAGCTAATGCGGAAGACCCTCCCTCATTAGTCCGAAACTGGGGCAACGGCACACCATCTAATGGTGATGGCAATCTCCAACAACCCGCTGATGTCGCCGTCGACAGTGCAGGTAATGTGTATGTGGCGGACAAAGGCAATACACGTATCCAGAAATTCAGTAAGACGGGGACTTTCATCAAAAAATGGTCTACCAGCCCTGCCCCTCTTAGACCTACAGGTATCGCCATTGATGAAAATGTGGTTTATGTCGTGGAAGGCCCTGCTACTCCCTCGTCTAACGGAGCAAATTCGTCAAAAGTCCAAAAGTTTACATTGGAAGGTGAGCTGCTAAATCCCAACGCTCTCCCACCTGATGTATCCCCCAACCACACCACCTCTCAGTGGGGAAGTTCCACGCTCTATAACGGTGCAGATGGTCAGCTTTTTTCACCTGTAGGTATCGAGGTAGCCGAAAATTTCGTATTTGTAGTCGATGACTACAATGGAAAAATTCAGGTTTTCAATAAGTATACAGGACAATTTTTAGCAAAAGGTGATATTGGCTATTATGGTATAAGGGCTAACGGCATTGCCGTCGATGCCAATCCATCAGATGGCTCACAAGCAACCGTGTACACCAGTATCAACAATATCCCCGGCAGTGGCATCTGGAAATACACCTTCAATGAAATTACGACGACGACTCCACCAACATACAACCTTGCGCTCATGAACGCTCCTTTTCATCCTACGGTATCGCCGCGTGGCTTGACTGTCGACAAAGACCATAACCTGTATGCCACACTCAGTGCTGGATCTGGAAATAAAATCACTAAAATGGATGGCTCCTCAACCATTATTAGCTCATGGGGAGCCAATGGTAACGGGGATGGTCAGCTATCCTCCGGTGAATCCATGGGGATACTCACTACCGACAATGGTGAAGTTTATGTTGCAGACGAAGGAAACCACCGGATACAGGTTTTTGCCTACCCAATACTAGCAGCACCAACGAATCTCACCGCCACACCGACAGGTAATCAGGTGGACCTAGCCTGGACGGATAACAGCGACAATGAAACCGGCTTCAGCATTGAACGCTGTGCAGGTAACACCTACACCTGTTTTGGCGAAGCGGCTCCACCCTTCACCGAAATTCACACGACTGCCCCCACCCCCGATGTGAGTACCTATAGCGACAGCGGACTATCACCCGGCACATACACCTACCGTGTACGAGCAGTTAAAGATACGGTTTACTCGGAATATTCCGCTCCGGCTGAAGCAACCGTAGCAGCAGCACCTGCACTGCCAGCGCCAACCAATCTTATTGCCACAGAAATTGGCAGCAGTAAAGTAGCGGTTACATGGCAGGACAATAGCACTGATGAAGTAGGCTTTGAGTTAATGCGTTGCACCGCACAGGAAAACTGTTCTGCCCCCGCCCTCGTTTCTGTTAGCAGAAGGACAGGTAGCGGAAGTACCATTCTTTACCAGAACACCAACACAGCCACACTACCGATTGCTCCTAATACCACCTATTATTACAAAGTGCGGGCGTACAAGGGAACAACAAGCAACCGTCTGTATTCCGACTATTCAAGTTCAGCAAATGCAACCACGCTCCCATTGCCAAATGCCCCAGTTTTGATTCCCCCTTCAACAGAACCAACCAGTATGCTGACTTCAGCCGCGTTGAGCGGCAGCAAGGTTATTCTCAGATGGACTGACAACAGTCAAGACGAAACCCTATTCCGTATCTACCGCGAGGAATGCCAAGGTGAGGTTTGTGGTAGCAATGGTAGTACATTCACCGCACCAGCCAATAAGACAGAATTGCTTAATGGTATAACACCACCGAAACCAGACACGGTATTCAATTACAGAGTCAGTGCAGAAAGATCCTTAGAAAAGACAGTGAACGGCATCAAAATCAAGGCGGTTGATTCCAACTTCTCTTCAACTGTTACGCTGAGGACACCAGCACTGCCAACTGCTCCGTCAAACCTTGTAGCACAAGCCCTGAGTAGTACAAAGCTCAGATTTAACTGGACAGACAATAGTAGCGATGAAACCGGATTCAGGATTGAACGTTGTACGAATGCGGAGTGCTCCACATTTACGCTTGCTGGCACGACTCTTTCTGGCATTACCACCAAAACTATTTCGGTATCTTCACCGGGAACCTACCGTTTTAGGGTAAGAGCTTACCGTGATGTCAGTGTAATATTTAACGGTAAAACTTCTAAGATCACTGAGCTATCAGAGCCATCTGGCATTGTCGACGTGACCACGCTTGCGCCACCTGTTTTGACCGCAACAAAATCCGGCAATAATGTCACCTTGAACTGGACTTATGGGCGAACGGATGTACCATTCTTCATTGAGCGTTGTACCGTCAGCAGCACCCCATTCGGCGACACATGCGAAGCCTATAGTTTAGTAGCAGCACCAGTTTCAGGTAATACGTTTACCCATGCAATACCGCCTACTACCGTTCGCTATTATTATCGGGTTCGCCCAATTGGAGCTGATTTTTCGACATTCGACTCTTCAGTACCAGTACCTGTGTCTTAAATAAGCATTGTATTTAATATATATTTATGAAAAATGGCTGCCTGTCATGATACAGGCAGCCGAAACCATCAAATATCCCGCAACAATTCGTTAATACCCACCTTACTACGGGTTTTTGCATCAACTTTCTTCACGATAACGGCACAGTACAGGCTGTATTTGCCATCGCTGGAGGGCAAGTTGCCGGAAACCACCACAGAACCCGCCGGAACGCGCCCGTACATCACTTCGCCGGTTTCGCGATCATAAATGCGCGTGCTTTGACCGATGTAAACGCCCATCGAAATCACCGCGCCCTCTTCCACAATCACACCCTCGACGACTTCCGAACGTGCGCCAATAAAGCAGTTGTCTTCGATAATAGTAGGGCCTGCTTGCACTGGCTCTAACACGCCACCGATGCCCACGCCGCCGGACAAATGCACGTTCTTACCGATTTGTGCACAAGAACCCACCGTTGCCCAGGTATCCACCATCGTGCCACTATCCACATACGCGCCAATATTGACGTAAGATGGCATCAGCACACAGCCCGGTGCGATATAGGAACCACGACGCGCAATCGCATTTGGCACCACACGCACGCCACCCGCCGCAAATTCATTCGCGCTCATCCCCGCAAATTTGGAAGGCACTTTGTCGTAATAGTTGGTGCAACCGCCATCCATCACTTCGTTATCGTTTAAGCGGAACGACAGCAGCACCGCCTTTTTCAACCACTGGTTCACTTCCCAGTTGCCCACACCGTGTTGGGTGGCAATGCGCAATTTACCTGCATTCAGCAGTTCCAACGCCTCATTCACGGCATCGCGAACTGGGCTTTCAGCATTGCGCGGGTTGATGTCGGCGCGGCGCTCGAAGGCTTCTTCGATAATGCTTTGCAGTTGGCTTACTTCTGACATTCTTTTCTCCAAATTTTAAAGGGTTTCAACGACGCGCCGGATACGTTCCGCCGCTTCAATACATTCATTTAAAGGGGCAACCAATGCCAAGCGTACCCGCCCTGCCCCCGGATTGATCCCTCCCGCTTCCCGCGACAAATAGCTACCGGGAACCACATTGACGTGTGCACGGGCAAACAATTCACGGGTAAACGCAGCATCATCCACCGGCGTTTTAGGCCACAGGTAGAAACCTGCCGGGGGCATGGTCACATCCAGCACGGGAGCAAGTATATCCATCACTGCCGCAAATTTCTGCCGGTACAACTCACGGTTTTCCAGCACATGTGCTTCATCCGCCCACGCCGCCACACTTGCCGCTTGAAAGGGTGGTGACATCGCGCAACCATGATACGTGCGGAATAACAAAAACTGCTGGAGAATAGCGGCATCGCCCGCCACAAAACCGGAACGCATCCCCGGCGCGTTGGAACGTTTCGACAAGCTATGAAATACCACGCAACGCTTCCATGCCGTATTGCCCATCGCCGCAGCCGCTTGCAATAACCCTGGCGGTGGATTGGCTTCATCGGCGTAGAGTTCGGAATAGCACTCATCAGATGCGACGATAAAATCATGCGCTTCCGCGAGTTTCAGGATCAATTGCAAGGTTTCCAACGGCATCACCGCACCCGTGGGATTACCGGGGCTGCAAATATAAAGCAACTGGCAACGCGCCCATGTCGCCGCAGGCACTGCCGCAAAGTCTGGAATAAAACCGTTCTCTTCCGTGCAATTCAGGAACACCGGTTCTGCCCCTGCCAATAAGGCTGCCCCTTCGTAAATCTGGTAGAACGGGTTAGGCATAACAATCGCAGCATCCGCCTGGCGTGCTACCACCGCTTGGGCAAACGCAAACAATGCCTCACGTGTACCGTTGACAGGGATGACGTGTTGTTCCGCATCTACCGAACCGGCCGGAAGTTGAAAACGCTGCATCAACCACTTAGCAATCGTTTCACGTAACGCTGCACTGCCTTTGGTCAACGGGTAATTCGCCAAACCGCTCATATTCGCAGCAATGGCTTCAGCGATAAATGCCGGTGTCGGGTGCTTCGGCTCCCCCATTGCCAACGATACTGCGGGCAAATCCGCAGGGCTAATGCCTTGCAGCAAGGTACGAATGCGTTCAAACGGGTAGGCTTGCAAGCGGGCAAGATCAGGGTTCATGGAGCGCAGCTATCCCAAACAGTGGTGAAAACACCAGAGTATACCGGAAAACCTAAATCTCCTGAAACGCTAAGGCAGCAAAGAATTCGTTGCTGCATTCACCAGTGGTGAGTGGTAATACCCTGACTCTGATAAGGCAAGCGCATGATGCGGGTTATTCCGTTGCAGCCGGGCTTCAATGCCTTGTTTCACCCTGCCCCACTCGGTGTCAAGGATACTGTAGATTGCCGTATCACGGATAACACCATCCGGCATAATCGCGCTACGACGCAAAATACCTTCTTGTACCGCCCCCATTTTTTCTAATGAACGGCGTGAAGCCACATTGCGGATATCAGTTTTGAATTGCACCCGCAAAATACCAAACGTTTCAAACGCATGGCGTAGCAGTAGGTATTTGCTTTCAAGATTAACCCCGCTGCGTTGGTATTCAGGCGCGTACCAAGTACCACCGATTTCTAGCCTCATGTGTTTCATGCAAATATCGCGGAAACGAGTACTGCCAATCGCCCGACCGGAGGCATTATCAATGACAGCAAACGGCAAGTCAGTTCCGCCTTCACGCAAACGGATAGCGTTATTAATAAAGGCTTCCATCTGCGCTCGTTCGGTCATATCACCGTAGAACATGTATTTCCAGATATTTTCGTCACGAGCCGCTTGCAACAAGTCGGACAAATGCCACTCAATCAAGGGTTCAAGGCGCACCAAACGGCCTTCTAACGTCACAGGTTGTAATGTCATAACCTATACCCACTTAAAATAAGCAAGACAACACACAGAAACTGCCTTGTGCTAATCCAGCCCCTAAAAACGCTCCGATCAGCACATCGCTAGGGTAATGCAGCCCCAAAATGACCCGTGACAACGCCACCAGCACCGTAAACGGCACGACCAGCAACGCCCATTCTGGGTAGTAATGCAGCAATATCAATGTGAAACCAACCGCGTGTAAAGTATGCCCAGAGGGAAAACTAAACTGATCAAGTGCAGCAACATTCTGGAAAATATCACCGTTGTGATGGTAAGGACGCACCCGCTCAGTCGAGGTTTTCAGCCACTTGTAGATCAAGACTCCCGCCAAGCCCACTAAACCCATGTGCAAAGATACCGGCACGGCAGTTGTGCCATAAATCAGTGGCAGCATCAGCATCAGCACATACCAAAACACCCCGTTACCCAAACGGCTGACAGCAGCAAACAATAGGCTAACGGATTTCCAATGATTAATGCGGTTGAACAACAAACATAAAGGAATTTCACGGTCATTAAGCCGATGGAGCAATTTCATAGCGCACCTCGCGCAAGACGTTTTGAAGGGTTTGATCTAAGCGTGCCACGACTTTTTCCCAGCTCAAACCATGAGCTGTCTGGCTCGCATATTCGCCTTGACGGCGGCGTAAATCGGGGTCAAGAGCCAATTCAATACTAGTGGCAATAAATGCGGCATTATCATCAAGCAGCACAGCCATACCATTTTCACCGTGACGAATGTGTTCGTAAGCAGCTGCATAGTTGAAAGTGACAACCGCTAAACCACTGGCCATTGCCTCCAGAATCACATTACCAAAGGTTTCGCTGGTGCTGGGGTACAGAAATAAATCGCCACTCGCGTAATGTTCTGCTAAGGCGATACCCGTTTGCATCCCCGCAAACAGACAATCGGGGTGAGCTTCTTGCAAACGCTTGCGTTCCGGGCCATCACCAACCAATAAAAAACGCGCATCCGGCACATGCTGTTGAATCGCACGGAATGCCGTAAAAGCCAGATCAAGGTTTTTTTCTTGTGCCATACGTGACACCAACGTCACCAGCAATTGTTCGGGATGCAGCCCGAAGCGTTCACGTAAAGTGCTGCTGCGACGTTGTGGATTGAACAGTTGCACATCAATACCACGCTCTAAAATGCCTAATTTGGTATAACCGCTGGCGGTAAGTTGTTGCTGTAATTCGCGGGTCGGCACTAACGTAACCAACGTTTGGTTATGCACGTGGCGTAAATAACGTTTCGCCAGATTGAAAAACCCACTCAAACGGTAATAACGGCTGTAGTGGTCGAAATTGGTGTGAAAGTCGCTGATCACGGGGATGCCGAGCTTTTTTGCCGCCTTCATCGCTGAATAGCCCAACGGGCCTTCAGTCACAATCTGTACGATGTCCGGGCGTTGTTTTTTCCACAAACGTTTCAAGGTGTTGTATTGCGGAAAGCCTAGGCGGACTTCCTTATAAAAAGGCAGTGTCAATCCATTGACAAGGTATTCCTTAAACAAGTCTTCGCTACGGGCTTTTTCTTGTGCCAATTGGCGCGGACGCACCAACTGGATGTGGTAGCCCCCCCGCTGCCGCAATCCATCCACTAAATGGCTAATCGTATGCGCCACCCCATTAATCTCTGGTGGCCACGTCTCAGTGACAACCGCCAAGCGGGTCAGGGAAGTAACAAGTTGTAGTGGGCGGTTAGACACAAAAACTCACGTTTAGCAGTGGATATACCTGCTATTTTGCAGGGTCAATGCTGCAAGACAGTGACGTTTTCATGACGGTTGTGTTTAAGTCGACGGTGAAAAACGGTAGCCAGCACCACGAACGGTTTGGATGTAATGTTCAAGACCATACGGTGATAACACCTTACGCAGACGCAAGATATGCACGTCTACTGTGCGCTCTTCCACATACACATTGCGCCCCCAAGCGTTATCCAACAGTTGTTCACGACTGTACACACGGTCAGGGTGTTGCATGAAAAACTTTAACAGGCGGAATTCCGTCGGGCCAAAGTCGAGTTCCACCTCATTAACGGTAACGCGATGACTGAGTGGATCAAGGCTCAGTTGCTCAAACTCCAGTATTTCCCGCGATTGACTTTGCTGGGTACGACGCAACACCGCCTGTATACGGGCAATCAGTTCGGCAGGTGAAAATGGCTTGCTGATGTAATCATCAATACCCGCCTTGAAACCATTGATTTTATCGCTTTCTTCTGCTTTAGCGGTGAGCATAATCACCGGAATATCTTGGGTGCTGGTATCCCGCTGCAAACGCCGTACAATATCCAGACCACTCACACCGGGCAGCATCCAATCCATCAGGATCAGTTCAGGGCGGTGCTGGTCAATTTCAGCGTAAGCTTGCTCGGCATCAGCCGCTTCACGTAATGTGAACCCCACGCGCCCAAGGGCAAAACTCACCATATTACGGATGGGCTGTTCGTCATCGACAATCAGGATTGTGCTCATGTTAAACCTATCTGAATTCCATTTTATTCGGGCGATTTAACCCTATTTGTGTGTCAATTCGATGACAGAGTAATAAAACGCTACCAGTTTCTCCGCCTGCGCGGTGTGTGACCAAGTAGCCGCATACGCCAGCGTCTCTTGCGTTTTTTGGGTGTACAAAGTTTTATCCAGCAACAAACATTTAACCTGTTCTGCAAACAGTGCTGGATTTTCTGGGGCAACCAAGCCACCGAGACCTGCCCCCATAACATCTTGCGTCCCCAGTACTGCGGTAGACACTACTGGCGTACCGCACGCCATGGCTTCCAGCAACACCAGCCCTTGCGTTTCAGTACGGGAAGCAAACACGAATACATCCGACGCTTTGTAACACGCCTGCAATTCGCCATCACGGTGCAAATAACCCACAAATATCACATGCCCAGCCAAACCTTCACGCTGAACTTGTTTATGCAAGGCTTTTTCCGCAGGTCCCTCCCCTGTAATTACCAACAAAACATCAGGAATGTCTGCCCGCAACCTTGCTGTCATCGCTAACAAAAAGCCGATATTTTTCTCAAACGCTACCCGCCCCACAAACAGAATCACGGGGCGTTCAATAGGAATTCCGTGCTGCTGGCGAAAAGCCATCCCATCACCCGCTGCGAATACCTGCTGATCCAACCCCGTCGGCAACACTGTCATGGGCGTTGTTACCCCGTAACCTAGCAGTACTTGCTGCATGGCGGTCGATGGGACAATCAGTGCATCCAAATCTGCACACTGGGTACGCGAAAATCGCCGCGCCACGTAGCGTAACCACTCTTTCGGCAACCATTGGATGTAGTTGTAGAGGTATTCTTCAAAAAAGGTATGGTAAGTCGCTACTACCGGGAGCTTCAGCTTGCGTGCCAATTTCAGCCCAGCGTAATGCGCCACGAACGGGGTATGGATATGGATAATGTCGTAATCCCCCGCCCGTAAGGTTTCCGTCAAACGGTGGATATGGCGGATACGCATCATGCGATCTTCCGGGTCAACAATCACATTGCGTGAGCTGATGCGAATAATGTCGGTTTCATCCGCCGTCGTTTCAGCATAAGCTGGGGCAATCAATGTCACCCGATGCCCAGCAGCTTGTAAGGCGTGTCGAAACGCTTGAATCGAAGTGGAAACACCGTTGACACGCGGAAAATACACGTCTGAAACCATTAATATATGCATTGTCATTCACTGGTATGAGGATATACCAGTCCGTGCCATAAAATAGTTTTTTTGATCAGGGAAATATGGTTAGATGACTGGTAACAAAAGCAGCCATGAGTAATGTATGACATTAAAAATCACTTTCACTGAGGATGAGATAGCGGAGCTGTTCTACTGGAAGGAGCGCCATCCTCATCCCAGAGTCCGTAAGAAAATGTCCGTGCTGTACCTGAAATCCCAACAGTTGACGCATAAGGAAATCAAACGATTGGAAAGGATTACAGAAGCCACGCTGCTTGCCTACCTAAACGCCTACCTACAACCTAACGGTTTAGAAGCTCTTAAAGAAATACGATTCAATAAACCACAGAGTGATTTGATGGCATATAAAGACAAGATTGAAGCCTATTTTCGTGAATATCCCCCCGCAACCAGCAAGGCGGCAGCCGCTAAGATTGAGGAGCTGACAGGCATCAAACGCAGTGAGGACAGGGTACGTGTCTTTATGAAGAAAATAGGGATGGACATCCATAAAGTGGGGATGATACCCGCCAAAGCTGATGTGGAAGCACAAGAAAAGTTCCTGGAAAATGAACTAAAACCGCGCATTCAGGAGGCTAAGGAGGGCAAACGCGCCCTTTTTTTGTCGATGCCGCCCACTTCGTGTTAGCACCGTTTCTGGGGTTTTTGTGGTCATTTTCCCGCGTATTCATCAAAGCCCCCTGTGGTCGACAACGCTACAACGTATTGGGCGCACTCAATGCGATAACGCTACAACTCATCACGATCACTAACGACTCCTATATCAACGCTAACAGCGTGTGTGAATTATTGGAAAAAATTGCAGCGTTAGCACTCAAAATACCGATCACTTTGGTCTTGGATAATGCCAAGTATCAACGCTGTGAAGCCGTGTTTGCCTGTGCGAAAAGGCTCAATATTGAACTATTATTTTTACCGACCTATTCACCCAACCTCAATCTGATTGAACGGTTGTGGAAGTTCGTCAAGAAAAAATGCTTGTACTCGAAATACTATGATAAGTTTCCCGCTTTCAAGGCGGCCATCACCAACTGTCTCGACAAGCTGGATACCGATCACAAGAAAGAACTGACCCAGTTGATGACAACAAATTTTCAAACCTTTAAAAATGTTCAGGTCTTGACGCTGTAAGGTATACCACCATGAACGGGCAACACCCCAAACGCCCGCTGGGAGCATTGTCGCTGGCAGCACTGGGCATTGTGTATGGCGACATTGGCACCAGCCCGCTGTACGCTTTCCAGCAAGCCTTTGCTGACCCGCACGGGCTGGCTCCCACCCACAGTAATATCCTGGCGACCCTCTCCGCCCTGTTCTGGGCGATTACCCTGATTGTCGCCATCAAGTATGTGGGGCTGGTGCTGCGCTTTGATAACCAGGGGGAAGGCGGGGTGCTGGCCTTGCAAGCGCTTGCCCAGCGCCATACCCAACGTACTTTGCCCCGGCTGGCTCCCGTGGTCGCCACACTAGGGGTGTTTGCCGCCGCACTGTTTTACGGTGATGCCATCATTACCCCGGCGATTTCGGTGCTGTCGGCGGTGGAAGGCATCCATGTCGCTACCCCGCATCTGGCGCATTGGGTCATCCCCATCAGTGTGGGAGTACTGGTTGGCCTGTTCATGATCCAGCGTTTTGGCACGGCACAGGTGGGCAGGCTGTTCGGCCCCTTGACCTTGCTGTGGTTTCTGGTACTGGGGGCATTGGGGGTACACAGCATCCTGCAAACCCCGTTGGTGCTGCAAGCCCTGAACCCACTGCACGCGCTGGTGTTTGCCCAGCAACACCCGGCAGCCGCGTTTGTGTTGTTGTCAGCGGTCTTTCTGGCAATTACCGGCGGGGAAGCCTTGTACGCCGACATGGGGCATTTTGGTGCCAAACCGATCCGGCTGGCATGGTATGGGCTGGTGTGGCCTGCTCTGATCCTGAATTACTTTGGGCAGGGAGCCTTGCTGATGCGCTCCGGCGCGGCGGTGCAAAACCCGTTTTACCTGCTGGCACCGGAAGGCTGGCTGCTGCCGCTGGTGGTGCTGGCAACCATCGCCACCGTGATTGCCTCGCAAGCCACCATTTCCGGGGCGTATTCGCTGACCCAGCAGGCCATCCAGTTGGGTTATTGGCCAAGGATGCGCATCCTGCACACCTCGGATGTGGAACGCGGGCAGATTTATTTGCCCACCATCAACTGGCTGCTGCTGGCAGGGGTGGTGTTGCTGGTACTGGGATTTGGTTCATCTGCTGCACTGGCTGCGGCGTATGGGTTGGCAGTGTCCGGCACGATGGTCATCACCAGCCTGCTGGTGCTGGTGGTGGCGTGGTTACGACCTGTGCAAACCTGGCGGGTTGCCATCCTGATCTGTATTGCACTGGTGGTGTTGCTGGAGGTGCTGTTTTTCAGTGCCAATCTGGGAAAACTTGACCACGGCGGCTGGCTACCGGGCTTGATGGGACTGGGCATTTTCACCTTGCTGACGACCTGGAAACGGGGCAGCGCGTGGGTTGCCGAGCAACGGCGCAGTGCCAATATGCGTATACACAAATTTGCGGCGCAGGCTTATCCCGGTATTTGCCGCATCCCCCGCACGGCAGTTTATCTCGTTTCCAACCCCAACCGGGTGTCGGCTTGCCTGTTTTACAATCTCAAGCATTATCAGGTGCTGCATCAGCAACTGGTGTTCCTGCATGTGGAAAATGCCGACATTCCCTACATTCCGGCGGCTGAACGCCTGTTGCTGCTGGGTGTTGCGCCGGGTATTTACACGGTAACGGTGCGGGTGGGTTTCCGCGAATCCACCAACCTGCAACAGGCTTTGCAGGAAATTGCCGCCCTTGGCGTCGAGTTGGCGGCGGACAAAACCAGCTTCTTTGTGGCGCGAACAGTCATCACCACCTGTGGCAAGGCATTACCGCGCTGGCGTTGCCTGTTGTTTGCTTGGATGACCCGGCAGGCGGAAAGTGCCGCCAGTTACTTCAACCTGCCCGCACAGCAGGTGGTGGAGATTGGGTTGTAGGGGGTTATTCCACAGCCCCTACCCCCAACGCTGGGCAAAAGTCACCAGCCACTGGAAACCAACCAGAAAAAATAAAATAAATCATTTAAAAACAATGCCATATAAACATGGCACGGTTCATGCTACTTAGCAGCAAAGGCGGGCGACGCAGCCTACCTTCACCCCATCACTGTTACAAGGAGATTGACCATGAAACCTATCACTGCCAATAAACCTGTCACCATTTTTGTCAGCCTGCTGCTGTTGACCTCCACGGTCAGCAGCAGCCTTGCGTTTGCGCAGCCACCCGATTCGCTGGTGGAAACCGTCACCAGTGCAGGTTGGGACAGCCCCGGAATGGCGCAAATCGCCATCCACACCGGGCGCGAAATCACCCGCCATCTGGAAACCGCCCATGCCGCGCTGGCACAGGGTGAAAGCGGCAAAGCCCTCGGCAATGTGCAAGCCGCCAACCGCCTGAACGATTCCGTGCTGCAAATGATGCCCTACATGAAGGTCAAGGAAGACCTGTTCAACGCCAAGGGCAAGTTGGACTCAGAACAGGTGGACGTGTTCTATGACCAACTGTTGCCGATTTACGCCGAACTTGACGCGATGGAAATTGATGCCCCCCAGATGGCGCAACAGGCCCGCACCAAGCTCAAGGCAGCGGAAGCCGCTTCCCGTAAGGGCGACACCAAAGCCGCCAACAGCACCGTGCAGGAAGTGATCGACATGATAGCAACCACCGAAATCGACCTGCCAGTGGTCTACCTGCACGGGCAACTGGCAACGGCGCAACAGGCGCTGGGCAGCTCCAGCCGTGACACTGCCGCCGCCAAAGCCGCGCTGGACAACGCCCTCAAGAGCATCACCGCTGTCAGCAGCGGCGTGGCTGTGGTCGGAGAGACCAAATAAGCTGCACAAACGGGCCAGCCATCCTGTAACATACCGCCCCGATAACCGGATGATTGTCGTCACCTGGGTATCGGGGCGGCCATTCTGACAACACCAACAAGAAGGACGTGACATTTAAAGGCTATTAGTTGTTGCAGGTTGTGAAATGTTGATCATTACAGGAATTATTGCCGGGGCAGTTGCCCTGTTCATGCTTGGCATCCACTGGGGCTTCCGTGCCCCGCGCCAAATCGAAAACGGTACGCCGCAAGACCTAGGCTTTGCCTTTGAACAAGTGTGGATTCCCAGCGTTGCCAACAAACGCTTATTCGGCTGGTTTTTACCCGCTGGCAATGCCACGCAAACACTGGTCATCCTGCACGGTTGGGGCAGCAATGCCGAATTGATGTTGCCCATCGCCGCGCCCTTTCAGCGGGCTGGCTTGAATGTGCTGCTCTTCGATGCCCGCAATCACGGGCAAAGTGACACGCACAGCTTTTCCTCCCTACCGCGTTTCGCCGAAGATTTGGACAGTGCGCTGGCGTGGTTGCACGCCAATCATCCAGCAGCTTGCGAGAAACTGGTATTGCTGGGGCATTCGGTCGGCGCGGGGGCGGTCTTGCTGGCTGCCTCGCGCCGCAGCGATATTGCTGCGGTGATCAGTGTTTCAGCATTTGCACACCCTGAATGGGTGATGCGCCGTTACCTGCAAACGGTACACTTGCCCAACATTTTGATTCGTATCATCAACCGTTATGTGCAATGGGTAATCGGGCATCGCTTTGCAGCGATTGCGCCGCTGAATAGCGTGTGTCAGATTGCTTGCCCCATTTTGTTGGTGCATGGGATAGACGATCAGGTTGTGCCACTCGCGGATGCACATGCCATCGTCAGCCATTGTCCGCAAGCACGTTTAACCCTGCTGGAAATTCCCGACGCTGGTCACACCTCCGTCGATAAAATCGAGGAACACGCGCCCGCATTGCTGGCTTTTTTACGGAAAGCGGGTTTCAGGCTATCGTAGCGGCTACCTTACCCAATGGAGATTCACCAATGTTACAAGCCAAGCAACCTGCCCCCGCGTTCAGTTCCCCCAATCAGCACGGCAAAACCGTATCACTGGCTGATTTCGCAGGCAAACAACACGTCGTGCTGTACTTTTATCCCAAAGACGATACCCCCGGCTGCACCATTGAAGCGAACGAATTCACCGCACTGGCAGCCGAATTTGCCGCGCATAATGCCGTGGTGATCGGTGTCAGCAAGGACGATTGCGGCAGCCATCAAGCCTTCATCGACAAATTCGGGCTAAAAGTGGAACTGTTGGCGGATACGTCCGGCGCAGTCTGCGCGGCTTATGGCGTGTGGCAGGAAAAGGAAAAGAACGGCGTGAAAAAAATGGGCATTGTGCGTTCCACCTTCGTCATCGACAAAGATGGAACGCTGGTAACAGCCCAGTATCAAGTCACCCCTAACGGTCACGCCCAAGCCATGCTGGATGTGGTCAAACAACGTTAAGTTCAGTTCATCAGACCGGAGCTAACACAAAGGCGATCGTGGCAGAAGCATCGTACTGACTCTGCCTGCTTTCCCCATTGATGATGTTTGCCGCCACATAAACATGCTCAGCAAAACCCGCAACACCCGGCGAGGCAATGCAAGTTCCCAACAAATCCGTCACGAATGCAGTGGCCTGATTAGGTGCGCTCGCAACGTCTCCCCCCATGCTTGGCGGAGTCAACTTGTTCACGCCTTTGAATAGACTGAAACTATAGCTTGCATACCCGGCTGGATGGGACGCAGTGAACAGCATGACGACAGTTCCCGGTGATCCTGGCGTATAGCGTAACGTCCCACAATTTGGATCAGCCTCAACACCACCTAAGGTTGGCAAGCCGATAGTTGCCACACACGACTGGTTATTCACCATGATACTGAGTGGATCACTGTAGGCAAGCACACTCCCGGTAGCATCAACAAACTTGAGCCTGATCACATGCGGCGAATTGGACAGGCCAACCGTGTTCAATTGCAAGCCGAGTGCCGGACTTAACCATAAAAACAGCTCGGACGGCGAGCGTACCGGGTAGTATCCGGCTCCCCCCGCTACGCTCGTGGCTGCTTGAGTACGGACTTGGTAACGCCCCAAAGCGGCATTCCAGCGATAATCCGTATACCCATCGAAGCGAGGTGAGCCATCCACCAATACCTGATAAAACCTCGCCCCCATTGTAAAAGCACGTTGATGGTTAATCAGCAGCGGCAGCGTGCCTCCGAATGGCATCTTATTGAACTGGTAAGGATAAGTCGGGTCAACTGTGGTATCCGCAAAACCACCCACAATCCGGTCAAAAGGCACTTTGCCAATGCCCATGAATAACGGGGCAGCAGAGGATATAACCAGCCCGGCGACATTGAGTTCGCCGATTTCAGCATCACAGCAGATCAGTAATTTACCCGGTGCGATGACAGCCGTGCTGGAAGGATTATTTGGCAGCCCTGTTTCCACCCGCGAAATCACGGCTGGCGTTTGTGTCAGGTCGATGGCTGCAAGACGTCTCGCTGTACCGCGTTCGGTGACGAACAGCCGTTCCTCACTGGCATCTGCCCAGGTCAAAAAGAACGGCTGAGTCAGCTCAGTCGCCACAACCTGCTTAGTGCCGGTGCTAAACGTGATCTTGACGATGCGCCCGCCTTTCTCAGTCTGCTCACTCACGTAGGCATGTTGCCGGTCTGCGGTCACAACCAAACCAACCGCATTATTCAGGTTGGTTGCCAGCGGCGTGATTGCCCCGTCAGCAAGCCGGATCCGCACCAGTCTGCCGACTGACGTGAATTCGACCACATAGGCATAACCGTTAGCTTCATCCAGATACATCTGTTGCGGTGCTGTCAAACCGCTGGCGAGGACAGTGGCGCTGGCACGGTTAGCACTGCCCAACGGTACTCGCAGGAAATTGCCGCTGCGTTCGGTGACATAAGCGGTGGTTTCACTGGCAGTCGCCGCAATGTCTTCAGGCTGGGTGTAGCCGGTACCCAACACCCGGTACTTGGAACCAACCCGGTAAGTCGCCCAACGCACGGTCATGTTGTAACCGTAATCGAGCACCTGTACCTTGGCATAATTGCCTGCATTGGTAAGCACCGCAAAGATGTTGCCATTCGTCAGTTGGTTGCTGGAATCCGTGTTACCCGGAATCGGTGTGGTGCTGAAACTGAGGGTCTGAAGCGTGGCATGGGTGACGCTGCTCCAGTCAACATGCCCCAAGTTAACGATTTTCGCACCATTGACGGGTGTCATCTGCCGTTCTGTCGCGGTCATCTGTTCCCACCAGATGTCGCCAGCCCCACCCGCACCGCCCAACGTGCCGGTTTCGCAGTCAAATATCCAAGTACCCTTGAGCACGATTGTTCCCTGCGACACCGTGCTCACCAGCGGTCTTATCAGGTCAATGACAGAAATTTTGCCGCTGTATTCGACAAACAACAGTTGGTTGTGCAGCGGTAGATGGCGGCAACCGATAGCGCCTCCCAGCCCATTAACGATTTGCGTGATCATCACATTCTCCCCATCTGGCATAGTGTTTGAGTTTACCGTTTGGTTGACTCTATGCCGCTGGGAGAGGCTTATACATCCCTTAAACTAGGTAATTTTATTTGCTAAAACCAAAACTTCCGAAGCGCCAAGGTTGCTGATTTCGATATAGTGTACGCCACTACCATCAACCTGCACCTTGTGTGTCTGACCGATTTTGTTTTCACCTTGGTAGGCGACTGAACCCGCCTCCTCACTGCTGGCAACGACGCTCAAATGACTTCCGGCGGGGTTCAGCGACGCATCCACCAATACCCGCGCCCCGCGTGCCTCGACACCGTGCGGATTCAGCACCACCACCAGCTCTTCATCATCGAGAATGCGTGACCACGCAATGATTTCGCCCCCCGCGTAAACCGCAAAGGGCTTATTCAGGAAAGACACCGGACGCAAATACTGCCTGCCACAGCGCAGTGCGGGAAAAGCCGCGCGAACCGCCGCCAGATGGCTGATACGCCGGTAAACGGGGCTGGCGGTGTCGAAACAGTGTTGCCCCGCCGTTCCAAAAGGCCCAAAACCGGGCAGATCAGGGTCAAATTTCGCTGGTGAATCTGGCAGTCCGGCACGCCCCTGTCTGAGCGGATGCGGTGCGCCGAACAGCGTTTCCCGTAAATACCGGTCATTGCTGCCAAACTCCGGCAGCCAGACACGCTCACCCACCTCAGGCCCTGCCAGACTTTGTTCCGTGCCGTAATAAATACACGGGATGCCAAGTGTGAATAACTGAAGGGCAACCCCTGCAACCACCTGATGCTCAGAAGCCGCCTGCGTGGAAAAGCGCAGTTTCTCACCGAAGACATGATCATGATCATCCAGAATCGACACGTGTTTAGCACCAACCGCGCGATGCGAACCCATTACCGATTTACCCGGCTCAAAACCCGTAAAATAACTGGACGGGTCTTGCAAGCCCTTCGCAACCTGACGCAGGTTCAGGCGCATCTCGCCAATATCCAGCGCGGCATTCAGGTTTCTGCCAATCACATCCAGATAACGGTTCCCGTTGTAATCACCCCCGGCGATTTCCCCAACCAGAAAGAAATCCGCTTTGCCCAGATTCTGAGCGAATTCCTTGATCGCCCCGCAGAAGTTTCGCGCCTGCTCAAAGGACACATGTTTCAGCGTGTCGATGCGGAAACCGTCACAATCCGTCAGCGCGATCCAGTATTTGTAACAAGCTGCGAGGTGTGACATCAACGCGGGACTGTCGAGAGAAAAGTCCTTCAGGGTCATAAAATCGGTGCGCTTGTGTTCGGCAAACGGGTCTTCAAGATCGCCAGCGCCCAAATCACCGCAACCGGCACGGGTGTAACTGTCCGGTTCTTGCAACTCAATGGGCCAAACCCCGTCTTCCGCCCCCTGAATACGGTCTATGTTCTCGCCCGCAATGCCACGCCAATAACCAAAATCGTAGCGATCTGTTCTGTAGTGGGGTTGGTAAATACTGCCGGGAACGCCTTCCGGATAAGTCCAGTTCTCACCCGAATGGTTAAAAATAATGTCCAAAATGATGCGCATGTTGCGGTCATGTGCGTGCCTGACCAATTCAACCAGATCCGCCCGCGAGCCAAACCTTGGGTCAATCTCAAGAAAATCCTGAATACCATAGCCGTGGTAGGTATCCATGTGACCACGCTGTTTGAATACCGGGCTGAGCCACAGCGTAGTCACCCCAAGGTCTTGCAGGTAGTCGAGTTTCGAGTCTACTCCCTTGAGCGTGCCGCCCTGCCAGCGGTCGCCGCCCGATTTGACCCACGTATCCCAGCGCCAGTTGCCCGGTCTGGCGGCGGACAAGTGATGCCGATCCAGCAACGGGCGCTGATCTTCCTGATTATCGCTGAAACGGTCGACGAGCAGGAAATACAGCACCTCATTGCGCCAATCACCCGGTGATGGGTAATAGTTGGTACGGCGTGGTAAGACAACGGCAGAAATTTCACTAGGGCGTGCGGATTGCAGGCTGCTATCGGCGAATGACATGCTAAGTCTCCTCTGACAGTATTTCCCGTTTTGGGCTGATCTCCTAGACAGTATAGACTCTCATTAAGTAAACGTGTCGGGTTATTGACAGTGACGGTGTATACCCGATTGCAGCAAATCAGGTGATTGTTATTGTGCTCGACAACATTACTTTCACGCTTGAAACCAGTTGTTTATTATTTAATCACAATAAAACTTTCCACATTATTCTTAAAGTGGACTTTTCAATATTCTCAATAAAAATTATTAAAAATCAATGGCTTGTAATCTTTATAGAATAATTTCATTAATAATACAAAATACTTTTAGGCTCAATATGTGTTTCAGGGTCTTGTTTTCCCCGGCATTGCAAACGTCATGAATAGCGGTAAAGTTAGCCATTTCCGATAGCCAAGGAGAGGCTTCATGACCTCGCTCATCAGTATTTCCAGCTTGACCAGTGATGCCGCCTGTTTCGAGCAAGTCCGTTCCCTGCGTTGGCCTAATGGGGTGATTTGTCCGCACTGCGGTTCACAGGACACTATCCGTCGAGGCAAGGATGACACCCAGCAGGAACGCCAACGTTACCAGTGTAAGGATTGTCAAAAGCGTTTTGATGACCTGACAGGGACGGTATTTGAAGGCCACCATCAGCCGCTGAAGGTGTGGGTGCTGTGTCTTTACCTGATGTCGTTGAACCTATCCAACCAACAAATCGCCCGCGAATTGGGGTTGAACAAGGATGATACGCAGGCGATGACGGAACAGTTACGGCGCGGTGTCGAGAAAAAAAACGCCAGTAAACCTGTCTGGGAATGTTGAATTTGATGAGGTTTATGTCAAGGCCGGACACAAGGGAAACCCCGAAGCCGTCGCGGATGCCGGGCGTGAAGGTCGCCGCCGCGCCCTGAAAGGTGCACCGGGGCGTGGGACACTGGAACAAGACAAGCCACCCATTTTCGGCATGATTCAGCGTTCCGGGGAAGTCGTGATCCGTATGCTGGCGAATGTGAAACAGGCGACGATCAAGCCGTTGATTGTGGAAACGGTGGCAGCCGGTACGCTGGTGTACACCGATGAGTACAACATTTACAGCCGGTTGGAAGCTTGGGGTTATGTCCACAAAACTGTCAATCATGGTTCAGGTGAATATGCCCGTGACGAGGATGGTGATGGTTTCCATGAAGTTCACGTCAACACGATGGAAGGTTTTTGGTCACTGTTGCGCTCATGGTTACGACCTCATCGGGGGATCTCACAAGAAAAGCTACCGTGTTACCTCGCATTCTTTGAGTATCTGCACAACATCAGAAAGCGAGGGCAAGCAGCCTTACATTCCTTGCTTTCGCTACTGCTGGGGTTAAGACCCTGAAACGCATATTGAGCCTACTTTTAAATTATTCTTGACCTAACCTCCATAGATTCAGTAAATTTATAATGATTACTTGCTGATCAATACCCCAAAAGATAATTATCCAATGGAATCCTAATGAAATTCCTTGACAAGTCCTTTTTGATTAATTTTTTTTATTTTATTTTATTGAGCATAGTCCCGAGTCTAACTTGGGGTGCGTGGAATCATTCTGGCTCTTTAACCAAGGATTCTAGTTGGGGGGCTGACGATGTACACATTCTAGATACCAATGTCATTATTCCTGCAAATATAACATTAACTATCAGCGCCGGTGTCGAAGTTCATGTCGCCACCGGCGCGGGGATCACGGTTCAGCCGGGCGGCCACCTGGTGGTTCAGGGCAGTGAAACATCCCCTGTGGTACTGGGCAGCGCGGACACCGACGGGCTGCCCGGTGACTGGGCGGGCATCAAAGCCGAAGCCGGGGCGACCGTCAGCCTTGAGCATGTGCACGCCAGCGAATACACCAGCATGGATTTCCAGAACGGCAGCGTCACCATCCGCCACAGCCGCTTTGGCAAGTTCAGCGGTTACGGGTTACTGCTGCCAGCACGGACGGCCTGCTGGCTAACAACGTCATCGACAACACCGGCTACACCGGTGGCACGGTCTGCCTTCAATTGGTGGATGCCAGCCCAACCGTTCAGGGTAACCTGTTGACCCAATGCGCTTATGGACTAGCTTTGGCAGGCCACTCCAACCCACTGGTGAACAATGGCAACCGCATTGTCCATAACAGCAGCATCGGCATCTGGAACGACGCCAACTACAAGGCAACCGCTGCCGAAGTCCCCTTTCCGGTTATCAATGGCAACGCAATCCACGACAACGGCAGTTACAACTATTACCCGTACCGCTGGTATTACTACCCCAACCTTGCTCAAGTGGATCTGAATGCCCGTGAGAACTGGTGGGGGACTACGGATGAGCTGGAAATCCGCAACAAGATTTACGATTATGAGGATGCGGGAAATTCACTGCCAAACGTGGATTTTGGCAATTACTTGTCATCAGCGGAGGCTGAGCCTGCGCCATTGACCCCGCTAAACGGTACGTTGGCTGCCAATACCACCTTGACGGCGGAACACCCCTACTATGTCAGCGAGACCGTCACCGTTCCGGCAAACAAGACCCTGACTGTGCCAGCGGGGAGCAAATTGCTGTTCGCCAGCGGTGCAGGAATCACGGTTCAGGCAGGTGGTCACCTAGTGATGCAGGGCAGTGCGTCCTCCCCGGTCGTACTCGGCAGTGCGGATACGGATAATCAGGCGGGCGATTGGGAAGGTATCAAGGCCGAAGCCGGAGCCACTGTCAGCCTTGAGCATGTGCAGGCCAGCGAATACACCAGCATGGATTTCCAGAACGGCAGCGTCACCATCCGCCACAGCCGCTTTGGCAAGTTCAGCGGTTACGGGTTACTGCTGACCAGCACGGACGGCCTGCTGGCTAACAACGTCATCGACAACACCGGCTACACCGGTGGCACGGTCTGCCTTCAATTGGTGGATGCCAGCCCAACCGTTCAGGGTAACCTGTTGACCCAATGCGCTTATGGACTAGCTTTGGCAGGCCACTCCAACCCACTGGTGAACAATGGCAACCGCATTGTCCATAACAGCAGCATCGGCATCTGGAACGACGCCAACTACAAGGCAACCGCTGCCGAAGTCCCCTTTCCGGTTATCAATGGCAACGCAATCCACGACAACGGCAGTTACAACTATTACCCGTACCGCTGGTATTACTACCCCAACCTTGCTCAAGTGGATCTGAATGCCCGTGAGAACTGGTGGGGGACTACGGATGAGCTGGAAATCCGCAACAAGATTTACGATTATGAGGATGCGGGAAATTCACTGCCAAACGTGGATTTTGGCAATTACTTGTCATCAGCGGAGGCTGAGCCTGCGCCATTGACCCCGCTAAACGGTACGTTGGCTGCCAATACCACCTTGACGGCGGAACACCCCTACTATGTCAGCGAGACCGTCACCGTTCCGGCAAACAAGACCCTGACTGTGCCAGCGGGGAGCAAATTGCTGTTCGCCAGCGGTGCAGGAATCACGGTTCAGGCAGGTGGTCACCTAGTGATGCAGGGCAGTGCGTCCTCCCCGGTCGTACTCGGCAGTGCGGATACGGATAATCAGGCGGGCGATTGGGAAGGTATCAAGGCCGAAGCCGGAGCCACTGTCAGCCTTGAGCATGTGCAGGCCAGCGAATACACCAGCATGGATTTCCAGAACGGCAGCGTCACCATCCGCCACAGCCGCTTTGGCAAGTTCAGCGGTTACGGGTTACTGCTGACCAGCACGGACGGCCTGCTGGCTAACAACGTCGTAACTGTTCACGAGCTTGCAACTGCCACAGCTTGAGCTATGCTTGATGAATGAACGATCTGACCATCACCACCGATTTTACCGACATTGCGTTGCCCACCGATTTGGCAGCCTCCCAGCAGCTTAACCGTGATCTGCTGACGTTGGTGGTTGCTTTGCAAGCACGGGTCAAACGACTGGAAGCGGAACTGACAGAACTAAAAGAACGCCTGAATGACTCCTCCAGTAACTCCTCTAACCCACCCTCACGGGACACGCCCGAACAACGCGCCCAGCGCGAACGCAAACCCAAAAGCGCGCTAAAACGCGGCGGTCAGCCGGGGCACAGCAAACATGAACGTGCCTTAGTGGAGGAATCGCGGCTGGACGCTATCCAGCACTATTATCCTGAAGGCTGTTGCCGTTGTGGGGGTCATCTGGCGATGGAAACCACACCGAGCCAGCGTCATCAGGTGTTTGACCTGCCGGAAGTCGCTTACCATGTAACGGAACACCGCCTGTATGCGGGTACGTGTACTTGCTGTGGGAAACGTCAGGTAGCTGAGTTGCCCGAAGACGTCCCCAGTGGGCAGATGGGAGCAGGATTGATCAGTTGGATTACCCTGATGAACGGGGCTTGCCGCCTATCCACGCGGCAAATCCAGTTACTGCTGGAAGAACAATGGCAGTTATCCTTCAGTAGCGGTGCGATCAGTGAAGCGACTGCACCCGTCAGCGGTTGGTTAGCGCCTTTATATGCGCAGGCGGGTGAAGCGGTGCGTAGCAGCCCGGTGGTAAACGCGGACGAAACCAGTCACTACCGTGGGCGCGAACGTGAATGGTTGTGGGTGATGTGTTCGCCACAGGTGGTGTACTTCATGACGCATTACTCACGCGGCAAAGGCGCAGCGGATGAATTGTTGGGTGCATTCGATGGCATACTCGTGACCGACCAGCACGGCGGCTATAACCACCACCCCACTGAACGGCGGCAACTGTGCTGGGCGCATATCATCCGCAAGTTCAAAAAAATGGCACAACGTTACGGGCGTGCAGGCATCTTAGGGAAACGTTTACTGCGTCTGGCACGCCTGATTGTCCACTTACATAACCGCAGGCTCGCAGGCGCTTACGCTGACAGACTCTACCGGCAACGCATGGATAAACTCCGCGAAGCCTTCCGCCAGACATTGTTGGCAGGTAGCGGCTTACGGCAAGCACAACATCCTGATAAGCCCACTAAAACCGCCAACCAGTGCCAACGTTTACTGGATGATGAGCTTATGTTATGGACATTTCTGCGTCATCCCGGTGTTCCTCTGACCAATAATGCCGCCGAACGTGCCATCCGCCCCTATGTCATCTGGCGTAAGACCAGTTTTTTCAGCCAATCTTTCCGGGGCGACCAATTCCGCCCGTTAATACTGACTATCGTGGAAACCTGCAAACGCCTAGGTGTCAGTGCTTACCGAATTATCCGCCAGGCGTGCCAGCAGGCACTGACCAAAAAACCAGTGACGGTGCGTTTGCCGATTCCTCCACCGCAAGTACTGAATCCGGTTACTGGATTTCTTGCCGCTTAAGGGGAGCTGTTCCGTGAACAGTTACAACAACGTCATCGACAACACCGGCTACACCGGTGGCACGGTCTGCCTTCAATTGGTGGATGCCAGCCCAACCGTTCAGGGTAACCTGTTGACCCAATGCGCTTATGGACTAGCTTTGGCAGGCCACTCCAACCCACTGGTGAACAATGGCAACCGCATTGTCCATAACAGCAGCATCGGCATCTGGAACGACGCCAACTACAAGGCAACCGCTGCCGAAGTCCCCTTTCCGGTTATCAATGGCAACGCAATCCACGACAACGGCAGTTACAACTATTACCCGTACCGCTGGTATTACTACCCCAACCTTGCTCAAGTGGATCTGAATGCCCGTGAGAACTGGTGGGGGACTACGGATGAGCTGGAAATCCGCAACAAGATTTACGATTATGAGGATGCGGGAAATTCACTGCCAAACGTGGATTTTGGCAATTACTTGTCATCAGCGGAGGCTGAGCCTGCGCCATTGACCCCGCTAAACGGTACGTTGGCTGCCAATACCACCTTGACGGCGGAACACCCCTACTATGTCAGCGAGACCGTCACCGTTCCGGCAAACAAGACCCTGACTGTGCCAGCGGGGAGCAAATTGCTGTTCGCCAGCGGTGCAGGAATCACGGTTCAGGCAGGTGGTCACCTAGTGATGCAGGGCAGTGCGTCCTCCCCGGTCGTACTCGGCAGTGCGGATACGGATAATCAGGCGGGCGATTGGGAAGGTATCAAGGCCGAAGCCGGAGCCACTGTCAGCCTTGAGCATGTGCAGGCCAGCGAATACACCAGCATGGATTTCCAGAACGGCAGCGTCACCATCCGCCACAGCCGCTTTGGCAAGTTCAGCGGTTACGGGTTACTGCTGACCGGTACGGATGGCCTGTTGGCTAACAACGTCATCGACAACACCGGCTACACCGGTGGCACGGTCTGCCTTCAATTGGTGGATGCCAGCCCAACCGTTCAGGGTAACCTGTTGACCCAATGCGCTTATGGACTAGCTTTGGCAGGCCACTCCAACCCACTGGTGAACAATGGCAACCGCATTGTCCATAACAGCAGCATCGGCATCTGGAACGACGCCAACTACAAGGCAACCGCTGCCGAAGTCCCCTTTCCGGTTATCAATGGCAACGCAATCCACGACAACGGCAGTTACAACTATTACCCGTACCGCTGGTATTACTACCCCAACCTTGCTCAAGTGGATCTGAATGCCCGTGAGAACTGGTGGGGCACCACGGATGAGGCGGCAATCCGGGCAAAGATTTACGACTATGAAGACACTTATGCACTGCCACATGTGAATTCCAGTGATTATTTATTATCACCCATTGCAGGGGGGGGGGATAACCAACCTCCTACGATTACAAGCATTTCTGACCATGCAGAAATACGTTTAGGCACACTGGTTGTCAATGCTACTGATAATACGGGTATCAAATCCGTTGACTTTTTGCTGGATGACAAGGCTTTGACTGCAACACAACTGTCTCAGGAGCGTTATCAGGTTGCTTTGGATTATGTGTCAATGACAGCAGGAGATCATGTACTGACCGTTACCGTTCATGATTATTATGGCAACCGTATCTCTAAAACCATTAACCTTGTTGTTGATTTTCTCACGCCGGAAAGCCCTGTTATCGAACAACCAGCAGATGGAAGCGAACTGGGTCACTCTGATATTCAGGTCATGGGAACAGCCCTTTATAAACTCAAGGCGCTTATCACTGTCGACGATAATGTGGCTACCAATCCTGTCGATATTGGTGGGGAGGGTCAAACCAATACAGTCAGGTTGTTCCTGGATAACAGTCCGTTGGGCGGGGCTGTAGCGGTTGGCAGTTATGGTACTTTCCAGCAGATAGTGAACATCCCATCGCCGGGCGGGACACTGACTGCAAAGCTGGTAACGTCTCTGGGAACAGAAAGTACCGCCAGTGCTGCGCATACCATCGCCATTGACAATGAAGGACCCAGTATTTCATCGGTTATTTACAGCGGTGAAGCCTTTGTGGATAACACGGTCATCAGCCAATCCGGTGACATTTCCGTAACGACGTCTGATGCGGTGCGAATGGAACTGGCTTTGGATGGAAACAGTCTGGCAATAGATACCAATTCCAGTGATGGTTTTGTATTTCCGCTACACGTTGGCACGTTGGCTGACGGGGCACATTTGGTTGCCATAACGGCCTACGACAGATTTGACAATGTGACGGTATTGAATATCCCGTTCAGCTTAACACTGGCTGCCCCAGCGGCTCCGGTTTTGACCACACCAGCAAACGACCTGGTTACCAATCAGACACAAGTTAAAGTAACAGGAACGGCTGAACCCTCTGTGACAGTCAGCATACTGGTCAATGGTGTCAGCAAGGCAGATGCCATTGTGGTTTCTGCAACAGGAACCTTCCAGGCAGACATTCCTTTAAGCCAGGGTACAAACACCATTACGGCTATCGCCAGTAATAAAACCGGACAGAGTCCAGCAAGCTCTGCCGTGACAGTGACGGTTGATCCAACGATTCCCGAAGCCCCAGTACTTTCCCTTGTCAGCAATAAAAGTGGTGAAGTCCAACTGCAATGGAATACCGTGGATACGGAGCCAAAGATCACGGGTTATCAGGTGTATCGTGCAACTAACAGCTTTGCTGATTTGGCAGATGCTGTCCAGCTCACTCCTACTGTGCTGACTTCCAACACTTATACTGATCTGCCGGATATAGATGGGAATTACTATTATCGGGTTGTTGCTATTAATGCGCTTGACACCTTAAGTATCCCATCCAATGAAGTATATGCAACAGTTGATTCAACAGCGCCAAAAGTGCTTGCTGTTCACTATCAGACCGATGGGGTAGTGGATCAAACAGGCGGACGTTTTGGCATTGGCAAGGTGACTCTTGACGTTGAACTCAGTGAGGCTGTGGCAAATACACCATTTTTTAGTATTACTCCGACAATGGGTTCCCCCATTCCAATCTTACTGAAGCAGGTATCGGATACGCATTACAAGGGTTCCTTTGACATCACCTCTGCAACGCCTTCGGGAACTGCGCATGCTGTATTCTCAGCCAGCGATTTGTTGGGTAATCGGGGTACTCAAATCACGCAGGGAAAATCCATCGTTATTGATACGATGGCTCCGAAGGTTGTTGCTATCAAGGTAACGCCGGGGACACCAATTAAAAACAATGCGGTAACTCCCCAAACAATCACGGCTGTATTTGAGTTTGACGAATCTGTGAAAGCCGGGACTCAGCCCAACATTGCTTGGATGTTGAGTTCTACCGGTGATGCCAAGATTCCCATCACCCACATTGAACAGGTTCAGGAAAAACAATGGCGAGCCAGTTTTACCCTCCCTGCCAGCACAGGACAGTCGGGGGTTGACACGCTCAGTTTCACCGTTGAGACAGCGGATACTCTGGGTAATAGTGGTTCCAAGATTGCGGCAGATAATGCTTTTCAAATCTATCAGGATAAATTACCGCCGCTTGGAATCCCCCAGCACTTGGTGGCTATTTCTCAACTGGGTGGCAAAGTTACCTTGAGTTGGGATGTAGTTCCAGGCGCTTCGGATTACCAGCTATACCGAGTGGCAGCGGGTGAACCTGAATTGACGCCACTGATCCGCAGCGGAAATGTGACGAATTATGTTGACCAGACTTCAGTAGACGGTAACTATCACTATGCAATAGCCAGCATTTACACCCATAACGGTGAGGAATCAGTCAGTGCCATCAGCCCTGTAGTCAATGCAACGGTAGACTCCACGCCGCCAAGCCAACCACAGAATCTGACGTTGGAATTAACCGCTCAGGGCATCATGACCAGATGGGATGCGTCAACGGATGCTGGTAAGGTTCATTATCGCCTGTACCGTTCTGATCTGGCTGAAATCACCTCAGTTGAGGGTCTGATACCCATTGTGGATAATATTGAGGCGTTTAGTGTTTTGGATATGGCTCCATCACAAAATGCACACACTTACGCGGTGACGGCAGTTGATGAAGCTGGAAACGAATCTGAGCCTTCTGTATCGGTATACCTCAATTTTGCCTTGCTGCCAGTCACTCGATTCAGTACTACCCAGACGGATGGGCAGCAACCTGTTCTGACATGGTTTCATGCATCGCCGGAATCAGTCGATGGATACAAAATAACCGTTACATCACCAGACTCCCCAAAACCGGTCGAACTGGATCAGCACCTATCAAACCGTTACACCGACTCCGGTTACACTGTGGGGGAACGTATTTATAGCATTGTGGCCTATGACTCCAACGGTGCAGAGAGCCTGAAGCGCAGCCTGACTTTGCCATCGTTGTCCGTGACTCTGAATGACGGTGTAAAACTGAATCGCGGTTTGCTTAACCGTCTGATTTTTACAGTAAACAATACAGGCAGTAGCGCCGTTGATGCGGCTGAACTTGAAATCAAGGTCAAGGATCATATTGCCCACTCAGCGCCGTTCTCGGTTGCACCGGGAGAAAGCCAAGTTGTTGAAGTCATCCTGCCGGGCTATACAGATCTTGACCCGGTGTCAACATTGCTTGAAACCATTCGCCTTAAACCGGATGAAACATCCAGTGTGGAGATTGCCTACTCCCAGGATATTACTGTTACTGATACCGCGTTAACCATGACATTGGCAACCAAGGCATTCACCCGTGGAGCAAGTGGTGAAATACAATTTACACTAAAAAATTCATCTGACGTGCAAGTTGAACTAGTGACAGGACTTAACGGAGGACAAACCCCCTCACCCGACATAGCCGTAAAATTGCTGGATCAGAATGGCAATGTGCTGTCTAGCCAAGCGTTTGCCCAATTTTCTGGCGCAGAAATAGTTACGTTGTCAGATGGAACCAGCATTGCAAAAATCCCAGCAGGGGCAACCTTCACCTCCCAATGGTTCCCTATGTTGGTTCCGGCAGCATCGCCGAACACGGTCAAAGTCCAGCTTGAAATCAGTAAGCTGCATCATGATGTTGGCAAAGCGAATGCTGTATCGCTGGATATCAATCTCCAAGCCCGGCGGGATACATCACTCTCGGATACCAGTTATTACGGTGACATCAAAAATATCAGTCCATCTAGCTCTTTTGGTGAGGTTCCCATTGAGATTGGCGGTCGGGCTATCAACCGGTACACAGGGTTACCCGAATCTGTAGCACCGTTAAAACTGGTGATTGCTGCCAACGGGTTTGAACGGGTCGCGAATGTAACCACTGATGCAAGTGGCAATTTTACCTACCAGTTTTCTCCCTTGCCCAGTGAATCTGGTCAGTATCAAGTTTCAGTGATCCATCCCGATATGTTGGAACGTCCGCAGCAAGGGCAATTTGCCATTAGCAAGGTTCTGTTTAACTACAGTACTCTGGATCTGCGTATACCACGCCGGTTGATAAAAGAAATCCCGCTTGAACTTAAGGCAGGCAATGCGACCTCACTAACGGGACTGGTATTGGACTACAAAGCTGCCGATCAGCCCAGCGGGGTATTGGCAAAGGGGGTCACGGTGACAATTGGCGATATACCTGATATCCAATCCGGTCAGACGGTGGCAACGCCTGTGTCGATCCAAGGCAGTGATACTGCCAACGATACCGGCACACTTGTTTTGGCTCTGCGCAGCGCGGTTACTGGCAGTAAGCCTTTGGCATCTGTGATGGTCAACTACTCGTTCTCCAACGCTGAGCCATTCTTGGCATTTGAGCCTGCACACCTCACAACAGGGGTTGTGTTTGATTCTTCCGTCTCGGAGAAAATTGATATTAAAAACGCTGGATTAGCTCCACTGGAAAAACTTCAGCTCAACCTGCTTACTAAAAGTGGTGGTGCCGTGCCTGCATGGATCAAGCTGATCTCGGCAGTATCGTTGGATAGTTTGCCAGTTGGGGAAAAATATACCGCTCAGATACAGGCATCACCTAACAACACGGTAGCAGAGGGTGTTCATGAGTTTATTTTGCGGGCAACCAGTGCCAATTTCCAGACTGTTAATATACCGCTATCCATCACGGTGACTCAGGCAGGCAAGGGCAGTGTAGCGTTCAATGTGTCGGATATTTATACCGCCACACGGGATAAGGAAGGCAATCTGATCCAAGGTGTTAGCAATGCATCAATTAAATTAATTAATGAAAAGGTTGGCAGTATTGAAAATAGCCTGAATACGGACAACACAGGAGAAGCCCTGTTTCAAGACGTTCCGGCTGGAATTTACCAGTACCGCATCAGCGCAGATAAACACCAAGACAAGACTGGGCAAATCCAGATCAAGCCGGGTACAACTGTCGTTGAAGAGGTTTTCCTTGAATACCGTCTGGTTACAGTAGAGTGGTCAGTCAATGAGATTACCCTCCATGACAATTATGAAATCACGCTTGAAGCCACTTATGAGACTGATGTTCCGGCAGCAGTGGTTGTGGTGAACCCAGTAAGCGTAACGTTACCTGATCTTGAAAAAGGTGATGTCTACAATGGTGAATTCAAGATTACCAACCAAGGTTTAATTAGAGCCGATAATCTTAAAGTAACTATGCCGCAGGATGATCAGTTTTTTGATTATGAAATGCTGGATGGTATTCCTGAAACCTTGGATGCTAAGCAGTCCATCACCGTGCCGTACCGGGCTGTGATGAAGCAGTCGTTTACCCCGGATGGTTCCGGTAGTGGTGGCGGTTGTGTGGTTTATCAGCAATGCGGAGAAGTTGCTGCAACCTCAGAATGTGCGAATGGAGAGACAAGCAATACCAGTAGCCCCTATTGTGTAACGCACAGTTCTGGCAATTGCAGCAGTTCCGCTGGCAGTGGTGGCAATGGTGGTAGTGCTTGGAGTTTCTATGGTGGGGGATATGGAGGGTATGGCGGCTATTCGTACTCCACTGAGGAGTCTGACAGTGGGTCGGGCATGATTCGCTGTAGAGGTAACAACGACTGTGGCGGTGCAACAGGAAATGGGGCTAACTAAAATGCAAGTAATATCCCGTGTGATAATCCATGTGCTGTTAATGCTGTTGTTAGCATCGGCATTTACAACGACGGCAGCCGCAGCAGAAGTATCATGGAGCTTTGGTGGGGCTACTGCCAGTTCAAGTCGTTTATTGAGTCCCACCGGCAGAGTAAAAAAGGCAGGCGGCGACTATAACAATGCGGTCTACGAAGAAGAAGTTGTTGACCTTAAAGTGAATGTGCTGGGGGGAGTCGTCAAGCATACCCGCTACCTATCAGGTGGTGTAACTCAGTTCAACCCTAATTGGGCGAACTTAGTCCTTGAGTTTCCCGAAGACAAAGCAACACTTCTGCCCGAAACCCTCAAACGTAACCGGCATAAGTACGTGCGTCAGGGAGAAACTGATACTTGGGTATACGATGAAAGAAATTACATCACCAAAACAGAAAACGGTTACCGTTGGCATAATCGTCACGGTGACTGGCTTGATTATAACAATGATGGTGTCAGTCTTGGGTACGGCGACCGCAATAATGTTCAGGTAACGTTTACCCGTGATGCCAAGGGGCGCATCGAAAGGGTGCTAGACCACTTTAAAACCCCCGTTTTGACGTTTCATTACTATGCAGACACGGGCTGGCTGGAAAAGGTGGTGGATTATACGGGGCGTCAAGTCGGTTATGAATATACTCCCCTGACGCTTGTTTCCCCTATGACCTCAACTCGTGGTGTAGTATTCGGCGGGCGTTTAACCAAGATTACCGATGTTACTGGGCAAGCTTGGATTTACAACTATTCGGTAGGCCCTTATTTTCTTCTGACAAAAAAGACCGGGCCGGAAGGTCAGGTTATTGACATCGGCTATGGCGGGCTTCCCGGTGAAGGGGGGGGCGGAGGTGTTACTGTCGATGCTACGGTATGTGTAGACTGGGTTGCTGAATCTTGGGTGAAAGGTGAAGCTGGGAACTGGCAAGTCAAGATGAAGTGCTTAGCCACTGCTTCTTCTGGTGGATCAGTTACGGTTACTGAGTCTGATTCTGAAGCACCTCAACTAAACCCGGAAGATCGGGTTGACCCAGTGATTCACACCATTAAGATCAATGGCGAGCAATTGCGCCGTTATATCTACCTTTACAACAAGGCGAAAAAACAGTGGGTACGTGGTGTCCAAGATGGCGATGGTGGACTCATCGTTACCCGTATCAATGAGCAGGGCGAATTGCTTGAACTGATTCGCAATGGTCGCAGTGCGGAAAAGATGGTGATTGCGGGCAACAGCTACACCGTCATTGACGAAAACGGCAATAAAACGGTTATCCAGAAAGATAGCTTCAAGAATGTGGTACAGAAAACCTATGCCGATGGCAGCACACGGAGTACCACATGGAACACCCAATATAGCCTGCCAACTTCTGTTACTGATGAAAACGGCAGTGTGACCCAATACGAGTATGATGCTACTGGTAATCTGCTGAAACTGACCGAAGCAGCAGGCACTGCTGAGGCTATTGTCACGCAATACGAATACGACCAGTACGGTCAGGGTACCAAAATCCTTTATGCGGATGGTCGTGTCGAGCATTGGACTTACGATGACAAGGGTAACGAAACCACTTACACCGATGGTGAAGGCTATGTTACCCGCTACGAAGATTATGATGCGGAAGGGAATCCCCGCAAGATTACTGACGGGCGTGGTAATGTCACCCAATCTGCCTATAACAATGCAGGCAACACGACTAAGCTAACTACCCCGCTAGGCTCTATTGCCACATACGAATACGATGGAAGGGGCAACTTAGTCAAGCTTATCGACGCCCTGCAACAAGAAATGGTACTGACCTACGACGCTCGTGACCGTTTGACCGAAATCCGTAATCCTTTGGGTGAAACCCTGAAAGTTGGCTACAACAGTAGGGGATACATTACCAGTATCGTTGACCCAACCAATAAAACCGTGTTGAAAGCCGAGTATGACTTGGATGGTCATTTACTCAAAACCATCGACGGTAACGGCAATGCAATCACCGGGGACTATGGCTATCTCAACCTCAAGCCTTACAAGGGGTTGTTGAACGAAGCCCATTACCCTAGCTATAACACCAGCTTTGAGTACGATAGCCTTAACCGTATAACACGGGAAACTGACCAAGCGGCTGGTGAAATACCACGTACCCGCAGTTACCGTTATGATTTGGCAGGTAACCTGACACAGTTTACCGACCCGAATGGTCATGTTTCCAAACTGTTCTACGATGTACACCAACGGGTAGTCCGCCATGAAGACCGGATGCAGCAAAGCACCCAGTATGGTTACGACATCCACCATAACCTCAATAAAGTCACTAATGCCCGGAACGAGCAGATACGCCGCTATGAGTACAATAATCGTGATGAACTGACCAAAGAAGTTTTGCCTGACAACAGCGAATACCGCCTCGCATACGATGCTAATGGCAATGTCATTAAGCAAGTGGATGCCAAGGGGCAGGTCAGCACTTACGAATACGATGCCGATGACCGTTTAGTCTCCAGCCGTTATTTCGACAATGAAGCCGACAGCGCGGATATTGCCAACGCCAGAAAGACCGTGACTTACGGTTATGATGTACTTAACCGTCTCACCCGTTATGACGATGGTGTCACCTCTGGTAGCTATACCTATGATGCAGCAGACCGCCTTACCAGTTGGACTACCAACTACGGCAGCTTCAGTAAAACGGCTGCTTACAGCTATTACCCCAACGGCCTCAAGAAAAGCTTTACCGGCCCGGATGGCATAACCGTCACCTACAGCTACGACAACAACAACCAGCTACAGACCGTCAGCATCCCCGGTCAGGGTAGTTTTGTGGTCAATGAAAACCAGTGGTTGGCAGCCAAAACCGTGACCTTGCCGGGCGGCATCCAACAAGGCAGGGAGTATGACGGCTACCTACGTCCCCGCCAGATCAATGTTTCCAAAGGCGCGGGAACCAAGCTATTCGATTACCAATATGAATACGACCCGGCTGATAATATCACTGCACAGAATATCCAGACTGGCAGCAAACCGGGGCAACGCCATTTTGAGTATGACTCAAAGGAACGGCTCACCCAATATACCCTGCCGGGGGATAACGGTAGCACTGAGACTGTCAATCTTGGCTATGATGCTGTTGGCAACCGCAGCAGCGACAGCCGCGATGATTATCAGAATCCGGGCTGGGACTACGACGCGCAAGATCGCCTGACTCGGCGAGGCGACCTTAACTATGGTTACGATGCCAACGGCAGCCTGATCAGCATTAGCCATGCCACGCTGAATTTGCAAAAAACTTTCGTCTACGACCATGTAAACCGTTTGCGTGAGGTCAAGGCAGCCGATGGCAGCCCGATTGCCAGTTACCAGTATGACCCTTTCGGTCGCCGTATTAGCAAGACCGTCAACGGCAACACCACTTACTTTTTCTATGCCAGTGAAGGTTTGGTCGCCGAATTTGACGCCAGTGGCAATGTTACCACCCGCTATGGTTATAAGCCGGGCAGCACTTGGGGCACATCACCGCTGTATATCCAGCAGAACGGCTATACCGGTTACTACCTGAATGACCATCTGGGAACCCCTCAACAGGTTGTCACTGCCAGCGGCACAGTGCTGTGGGATGCCAGTTACACCCCATTCGGTCAAGCATCCGTCAACACGAAAACCATCACCAACAACCTGCGGCTGGCGGGGCAATACTATGATGCCGAAACCGGGCTGCACTACAACTACTTCCGCTACTACGACCCGGAGATTGGCAGGTACATCACCTCTGACCCGATTGGTCTGGCGGGCGGCATCAATACCTACGCTTATGTGGGTGGAAACCCGCTGTACTGGATTGATCCGCTGGGATTGTCCCAAGGAAGCGGTAGTCTGTCTGGTATGGTGGCTGATGAGATTTACGACTTTCTCATAGCTGACATTGTGAATACGATCACTCAGCTTTGGTATGGTTGCTACGAGGATGCATTGACATCAGCCGTCCTGGCAGGTTTCAAGCCATTTAAGCTATTAAAAAAGCTGGAGAAAAAATTCTGTAGCTTTGAAGGTTCCACCCTCGTCGCAACCCCGGAAGGCTATCGGGAAATCAGCAGCTTGAAAGAAGGTGATCTGGTCTATGCCCGCGATGAAAAGACCGGGGAGGTCACCGCCAAGCCGGTCAGCCACGTCTTTGTAGAAGCCCACGACTCTGACGTGCGGCTGCTGACAGTAGCCTCTGTTTCCGGTGAAACGGTCATCACCACCTCCGACGAACACCCATTTTTCGTAGAAGGCAAAGGCTGGATTCGCGCCGATGAACTCCAAACCGGAGACCAACTGGTCAGCCTGAAAGGTGACCGTTTAACCCTGAAAGGCAGCGAACGCATTGATTCTGCCATCGAGATGTATAACCTCGAAGTAGCAGACTTCCACACCTACGCTGTCTCAGACCAAGAGTTGTGGGTGCATAATACCTGTAAACTAGGCAGAAGTGGTGCTCTAAATTCCGCGAAATCAGATTTGGGCATTCCACGAATGCAGCATCCTGATGGAGTTAAGCGTGTTCCAATGACTGATAGTAACCGTAAAGCTATTATTGGTTCTAACGGCAAGCCGATCATGACTCGTGAGTATACATATACTCGCCCTGATGGAAGCAAAGTTGTTATTCAGGATCATTCGGCAGGTCATCAGTTTGGTCAGGGTGGTGTGGGAGATCAAGGACCTCACTTCAATGTAAGGCCACCAGAGAATACCCGCACCGGATCAGTACCGGGTACTCAAGATCACTATTCATGGTGAGGATTGATTATGACAAATTGGATTAGTTTTTTATCTGATGATGCGATGCTGCGTGCTATTTTTGGCGATGAGTTGCCGACCTTACAACAGGTTGATATACATGAGGTTGTGTTGCACTGGGATGGGTCAAGAGTATTGCTTAGATTTGATTTAGCCGAATTCCCTAAGTCACCTCCTAAAAAGTGGAAAGCATCTGGGTTTAATCGCGTTCAATTGAAGCTTTTGGCGGTTGGCATTCATGATTTTTCAATTGAAGGATGGTGCTCGCAATGCAGGTGTAGTATTCGCGTTTTCTCCGCTGGAAAAACAATTGGTTTACAAACTGAAGAAGGGAAAGTAAAAATTATGTTGACTACTGATTTTTTACTTCTTGATGGTATAAGTGCTTATCACGATCAATTGTAATTTTGGATGATAACGAAATCACAAGGGGTTGACTCGACTGATTTAAGTCAGTTTATTAATTAATCCATTTCAGATTAATTAATAAACTGAACGCAAATACCATATAAGTTGTTAATATTATAGATTTTTTAAAAGTAAACAATAAAGAAAAAAGAATATGAATAAATTATTGGTAAGTTTGGTCATTGCAACTATTGCATGGTTTGTGTTTAAAGACGGTTCGTATGGTAGGTATGCGGTTGCATTTTTCGATGCTAGTGGAAAGCTGCTAGTTTGGGTGTTTACTGTTGATGGTTGTGGGGAAGCCTGCAACTCTGTGACCAAGCGATTATTTCCGGGAGTATTTTAACAGTGACGGAACACCAAGAATCGCGCTGTATGGCGCTTCGTAGTGCGGTTACTGCAAAAAACTGTGGGAAGAGTGGGAAACGGGGTAGCCATCAGGTTGATGGCGTTCGGAAGATGAAACTGGCCGTCAGGCACGGTACAAATTGGTAAACAGAGGCTGGTCGTAACAGACCAACTGGGCTTAAGGCAAAACTATGATCGGGAAAATAGACAAGGCATTCTTCTCACTCGTGCTACTGCTGCTGGTGGTATCCGGCTTGCCGCAGGCTTTTGCTGCCGAGCCTGTATGTGCTGAGGTGAAGATCGAGATCAAGCAGGAGCTGACACTGGAGCGCCAAGGCTTTGACGCCAATATGAAAGTGCATAACGAGCTAGCTGCCATCCCGCTGGAGAATGTTACCGTCAAAATCAATTTTCAGGATCGTTACGGCAGGCCAGTGGTTGCCACTTCTGACCCGAATGCGACAAATGCGAAGTTCTTTATCCGCGTGGATAGTCTGGATGGCATTGATTCTGTGCAGGGCGGTACGATTGCACCGCAAACGGTTGCTGACATGCACTGGCTAATCGTACCTGCACCGGGTGCTTCTGCTGGTAGCGCCTTGGGCGAACTGTACTATGTGGGTGCGGAGTTATCCTATGCCGTTGCTGGTCGCCCCGAAGTCGTGCAGGTCGCCCCAGATTTTATCCGTGTCAAACCGCTGCCCAACATTGTGCTGGACTATTTCCTGACCCGCTTTACCCCCGGTGACGACCCGTTAACCGATACCATTGAAGCAACCGAACCATTTAGCCTAGGCGTGCGCGTACAAAACAATGGCAGCGGTACAGCCCAAAGCCTCAAAATTGAATCCGCCCAGCCTAAAATCATTGAGAACAAACAAGGACTACTGATTGATTTCAGCATCCTTGGCAGCACCCTGAATGACCAGCCGAGCGAACCCAGCCTGCTACTCAATTTTGGCGATATTGCCTCCGGCAAAGCGTCGACCGGACGTTGGCTGATGCAGACCAGCCTAGCAGGGGAATTCACGAAATTCGATGCCAGCTTGACCCATGCCGATGCGCTGGGCGGGAAACTGACTTCACTGATTACCGCAACCAATGCACACTTCCTGGTACGTGATGTGCGGGTCGACCTACCGGGGCGTGACGCCGTGCGCGACTTCCTGGCCAATGACAACAACGCCTACAAAGTCTATGAATCGGATAATGTCGATACGGCGGTTACAGACCGGTCAGCCACCGCCAGCCTTGACTTCAGCAATCAGGTGGGAACTGAGCAATTCCATACCCTGACCGGAACAGCGGGTGATGGTTTCACCTACATTAAGCTGACAGACCCCTTCGTGGGCAGCAAGGTGGTGAAAAGCGCGATCCGTTCCGATGGCAAGGTACTGTCACTGGATAACGTCTGGTTCGCCAAGGAGCGTAAAGGCGGCGGCGAGTATGACTACTCCCTCAATCTGTTTGACGCCAACTCCACCGGCAAATACACGCTGGTGTTTGATGAGAAAGCTAATGTGCCGCAAGCGCCGGTATTGCAGTTCATACCTGACCGAACCACCAATGAGAGTAAACAGATTTCCTTCCTAGTGGAAGCTTCTGATCCGAATGGGGCGACTCCGCTGCTGAGCGCCACAAACCTGCCCGCAGGTGCTATGTTCGTAGATCAAGGCAATGGCAAGGCGGTATTCGATTGGACACCGGCAACGGGTCAGGCAGGCAAGCACGAAATTACCTTCATCGCCAGTGATGGTGAACTGCAAGCCACCCGCAAGGCATTCATCACGGTAAACCCTGGCAATGATACCGATGGCGATGGCATGGACGATGCCTGGGAACTGGAACATTTCGGCACGCTGGATCGGGATGGAACGGGCGATTTTGACGGTGACGGCATCAGTGACCTGGATGAGTTCCGCCAAGGCACTGATCCAGAAACCCCTGCACACCTAGGCTTCCTGACAGGTCATGCCGCGCTGGGCAGCGATTGGCAGACCGTTAACCTGCCCGGTTTTACTAATCCGGTGGTCATTGCAGGGATACCCACGGATAATGAAGCCGATTCTGCCCTAGTGCGTATCCGTAATGTGGCTGCTGACAGCTTTAAGCTACGTTTGCAAGAGTGGAATTACCAAGACGACAAGCACGAACTTGAATCTGTACCTTATCTGGTGTTGGAAGCTGGTCGCCATGTGATGAGCGATGGCAGTATCTGGGAAGTTGGTCAGTTTGACGTTGCCGGTGAAGAGCGCTGGACACCCCGCAAATTTTTCCAGAGCTTCGCTGGAACACCCCAAGTGCTGCTAAGCATTCAGACCATGAATGACAATGATCCGGTGACAGTCAGAGCACGCAGTGTGACCGCTGAGGGTTTTGAGGCAGCATTGTTTGAAGAGGAAGCTAATACAAATCACGGAAAAGAACGGGTTGGCTACTTGGCAGTTTATTCACCTTATGTCAACAGCCGCCTTTCAGTTGCTGATAAAACTTATGTAACAGGCCACACTGGATTTGCGCTCACCGATGCCGCTGTGAATCTTGAGGATGGCATTACCAGCCTGCGGCTTGAAGAGGAATCCTCAGCGGATGCGGAAACCGTCCATGCACAGGAAACGGTGGGTATCCTGACTATTGATGGGGCAGTATTCGCTGCCGACAACACCGCCAGCGAAGCGGATACAATCTTGCTACGCCGTCATGTCAATCTGGCAACAGCAGCAGCACCTGTCATCACACCTGGGAAAGGGGTCATTTCTGAACCCGTGATGGTCAGTATCAGTTCTGCCAGTGAAGGGGCAGCACTTTACTACACGCTGGATGGTTCATCCCCGGAGCCGGATAACAACCCGGCGACACAACTTTATGTGGCACCGTTTGAGGTAAGCGTTACCACCACGGTCAAGGCGATTGCCCGCCGGTCTGATCTGGCCGACAGTCTGGAACAAATGGTCAGTTACACCTTTGTTGCCAATACCCCGCCAACGTTTATCGACATCCCTGACCGCAGTGTGACAGAGGGGGGCGTATTAACATTCATGGTACAGGCGTTGGATCAGAACACGTTGGAGCAGGCATTACTCAGTGTCGACTTATCTGCTTTACCGGGCACGCCTTTCTTTACCGACTTGGGGAATGGTATGGGAAGGTTCAGTTGGCAGCCTCCCGAAGGTGCAGCCGATAAGGGTTCTTATACCCTGACCTTTGTCGCGAAGGATGCACAGGATAACACGCTGACTGTCTTAGAAACGATGCAGATAACGGTTACGGGGAGTGTAATGACTGACAGTGACCATGATGGTATGCCGGACTATTGGGAGCGGCAGTACAGTCTGGATCCAAATAATGCTGCTGATGCCAATGATGACCCTGATGGGGATACCTACAATAACTTGCGCGAGTACCAAGCAGGTACTCAGGCGAATTCGTATCATAAGTGCATAGCCTGTTAATCAAGACGGGATGCGATTTTCCTTATCAGGTCAGAGGCAAAATGTGGTAAAAAGCATCCCGAAAAACCACTGACAGGAGAGCTTCATGGCTTACACACACCTTACCTCTGAGGAGAGGCATTATATCGAAACCCGGCACAAGATGAAGGAATCGACGGCAACAATCGCGTTAACCTTGGGGCGCAGTCAATCGACGATCAGTCGTGAACTGACCCGCAACCGAGGGCAACGCGGCTATCGGCACAAGCAAGCGCACACCAAAGCGCAACAACGCCATGCGGACAAGCCCAAAGCGGTCAAGTTGACCCCGGAACTGGCGGTCAGCATTGATACGCTGCTGGAACAACAATGGAGTCCTGAGCAGATCAGCGGTCGACTGAAAGCGGAAGGCAAAACGACTATTTGCCATGAAGCCATCTACCAGCATGTACTCAGGGACAAGCGTGCGGGCGGCAAGCTGTACCTGAACCTGCGCCGCCATACGAAGAAATACCGCCAGCGTTACGGCAGTAAAACGGGCAGCGTCAAAGGCATCCCCAACCGAGTGGACATTGACGAACGCCCAGCGGTAGCCAACC